>CAZFQL010000001.1:0-92762 GCA_964520905.1 uncultured Chlorobiaceae bacterium
ATTGCTTTCCTTTGGATGCACCCTATAGCTGTTGAACATGCCTGACGCACATAAATAAAAAGCCCGAGACGTTAATCTCGGGCTTTCGGCTTTGGCAACTGGGAGGGTCGCCGTCTACGGGCGGCCAGTTTGCCATCCAAGAAATTGCCTTAATCTTCTATCAACATTCCTTCTGCTGTGTCGAAAGATGTAATTCCGCTCGTTACCAGATTCAGCGCGGACTGCCTTAATGTATGCATACCATTCTGAACTGCTAAAGCTCGGAGAGCTTCTTCGTCTACAGAGTCTTTTGATTTCAAAATAATTTTTCTAATCTCTTTATTCATTGCAAAAGCTTCGTAAATTCCAATCCGTCCACGGTAACCTTTTATACAGTGAGCGCAACCGACCGGTTTGTAAAATTGGGTTGTTTCAATTTCCTTCTCGTTGAGCCCGGCTTCCATCAGTATATCTATATCTATGTCATCGTCAACCATTTTACATCTATCACATAACTTGCGGAGTAAGCGCTGGGCAACTATAATATTAACCGTATACGCAAGTAAGAATGGCTCAATTCCCATGTTATAAAGTCGTGTTATCGCGCTTATAGAGTCGTTAGTGTGAAGCGTCGAGAAAATAAGGTGTCCCGTGTTGGCAAGTTTCACGGCAATTTCAGCCGTGGTTCTGTCTCTCATTTCGCCAACCATTACAACGTCAGGGTCGTGTCGCAGCAACCCTCGCAACGCTCCTTCGAAATCGAGCTTGTGGTTGAGTTTTACCTGCCGGCATCCTTCGATCAAGTATTCAACAGGATCTTCAATAGTGATGATATTAATTCCGGGATCCATTATTTCCTGAATTGCTGCGTGTTGGGATGTTGTTTTTCCGCTGCCCGTTGGTCCTGTAAAGATGATCATGCCCTGGGTTTTGCGAATCGACTTTCGGAATATTTCAAGGCTCCTTTGATCCATGCCCAAAGATTCAAGCCCCATGGCATCGTCTGCGCCACGGAGAATTCTTATAACAATAGATTCTAGTTTGCTTCTAAGATCGCTGCCATAGATTGGCATTGTGGAAAACCGGAAACGAAAGATTTTATTGTCAATCATCCTCTGTGCAAATCCATCCTGAGAAAGAAATTTCTCAAACCTATCAAGGTTTTTTGCCCGATCTTTAATTACTGTGATGACCGCTTCCGCCCGCATATCGGTTATTGCGCTCCACAATGATAATTTTCCATCTATCCTAAAATGAAATTCGGTTCTATTCGCGCCTTTAGGTATAACGTGAATATCGCTGGCGCCTGTACGAACGCTATCCGCCAACAGGCTTTCAACAATCTCGTTAAGTTTCCCCCTGCCAATTTCGTCTTCAAGCGAACGTTCGAGTTCTTTTTCGCTTTCATCTTTAGTTAATTGAACAAATTCGTCTTCAATGTCAAGCCCAAGTTGTTTCGCGCCCTGATCAAAGGCAAGCTGCCTCCACAGTTCGTTCCAGTTTGCTAAACTAACATGTTTGATTTCGTATTTTGGAAACTGAAACGCACGTGCAACTGAATGAACTTCCGGGTGGGTTGTGTCGGGAGTAACCACAATTATTTTATCATACCCGTTCGTGAACATCTCGTAGGGCAACACTTTTCGCCGGATCGCCATTTCATAATAATAGGGTGGAAGCGAGTCCAGTACTTGGCGAATAAACTGTAACCGTTCTTTGTTACCAAAAGCTGCAGTTGGATCGATAGTTTCAAAAGAGTAATAACGCGCAATCGTCTGAAATATTAATTCACGATCTTCTCCAAGGTCATCGACAAGGATATCGGTTAATCTACGTTTATCGTTTGTGCTTTTTTGAATTTCTATCGCTCGATTGATTTTCTCTCTTGAGACGCTTCCCTTTTCAATTAGAGTCTGTATAAGGCGAGGCGGTGGTATCTTTTTGATGACAGCATCTTCTGCTATTATATTTTCCAGGCCCTGCGCTGGTATGTTTTCAATCGGTGATTCGTTTATGAGTTGAATCTCTTTCGATTGATCCAGGTCGGATACCGCATCACCGTTTTGTAGTTTCTCGGATAGAGAGAGATCGTCAAAATGAATGTTTCTTTTCCCGATCATACTCCCGAACGAATTTAGAAGGTTCCTTTTCACGGCACCCGTGTTTCCATTATTTGTAGACATATTACCCTCGGTCTTAAGTTATTAGACTAAAATAATTACATAATAAAACTATATAAATATTTAGATATATAGGGTGACAGTCAACAACGCCCGTGACGGAAAGCAACGTCCTCTGAAAAAATTCAATCAATTTAATAGGAAATAACTATAAAGTTTAGTTTTTCTGGTCGCTGTGTTGGATCGGCGCTCTCTTAATACGCTCGCTCTTATCTGATTGGTGATATGTGGGACTGGTAGGCAGTCTTCGTGCTTTGACTCCCTGTTATATTCTCTTGTATAGAAAGTAATTCCTTGAGAGATGATAAATGTCGGAAGGTGCGATATTGTTTTGTTTTATTCTTTAAATTACTTTTTTTTTGCCTTTGCTTTGTTAAACCCTGGCTTAATTACGTTGTAGATTAGTTCAATTCTCTTTTTATATGGAATAAATGCGCTTTTCATTGCATTAATCGATAATTTTTCGAAGTCGGCAACCGTCAGCTTAAATATATCGTGAGCAAGTTTATACTCTTTCGTCATGGTCGTATTGCTCATCAGGCGGTCGTCGGTGTTTAGCGAGACGCGGAACTTATATCTATAATATATCCCAAATGGATGCTCTTTGATGCTCTTCACCGCTCCGGTGTCCAGATTACTTGTCAGGCAGATCTCTAAGGGTATTCTTTTATCAAGGACATACTGCGCGAGATATCCCATGCTTACGATTTCTGTTGGATCATCATCGGATACCTTAATATCTTCGATAAGACGCGTTGCGTGTCCAATGCGGTGAGCTCCGCACCATTGAATCGCCTGCCAAATTGATTCCTTGCCAAACGCTTCGCCCGCATGTATGGTGATATTAAAATTCTCTCTCTGTATATAATGGAATGCGTCGACATGTTTCTTTGGCGGAAATCCACCCTCTTCGCCCGCCAGATCAAAACCTACAACGCCTCTCTCTCGAAAATCAACCGCAAGTTCTGCCATCTCCTGTGAAAGTTTCATGTTGCGCATAGCCGATATGATTAAGCCGAACTCCACGCCAAAATCATTTCTTCCTCTCTCTAAACCTTTAAGGACCGCGGCTACAATTTCTTCCCAGTGCAATCCTTTGTTTGTGTGAAAGACCGGCGCAAAGCGGGTTTCAACATAAACAACACCATCTTTATACATATCTTCCATCATCTCATAGGCGACCCGCTCCAAAGCCTCTTCTGTTTGCATTACTCCGGTTGTATGCGCAAATCCTTTGAGGTAAAGAGACAGACTTCCACGCTGTGCCCCACGATGGAACCATGTTTGAAGATCTTCTGCGTTCGTGCTCGGTAGTTTTTTGTAACGAACATCCTTCGCAAGATCTATAATTGTTTGAGGTCTCAAGCCCCCGTCGAGATGGTCATGAAGAACTACTTTAGGTAATGTGCGAATATATTTTTCGGTGAGTTTCATTTTTTATGTAATTATTTATTATATAGACATTTTAGTGTTTTCCGGCAGCTTTATACTTCTTTTCGGAAAGGGTTGTATAAATCTACGAAGATCAGTTATGAAATGCAATGAATCACACCGATTATTGACTTTGACGTTCTTTTTGAATATTATATTTCCGAAATTATAATAACATTTACCGAGATAATATATGCTGACCAAGCCACAAATAATGATCGTTGATGATGAGATTGAATTTCAAACGTTGTTAGCTAAAACATTAGAAACCGAGGGTTTTGATGTAACAACCGCCAGCAACGGAGACGCGGCGGCACAAAGGGTTCGTGAGCGAACTTATGATTTAGCTCTCCTTAATTTGAAAATGGTTGGGCTGACCGGGCTTGAATTGCTGAAAGTCTTGAGGTGTGAATCGCCAACTACCGACTGCATTGTAATAGCGGGCTACCAAGAACTTGATCTTGCAATTGAAGCAATCAGGATGGGGGCAAAAGAGTTTATATCGAAACCGAGCAATATCGACGATCTTGTTAATCGTATAAAAACCATCGTACGCGCGCATACTGCTGAAGCTAACATCAAAAATCTGCAAGTAGAATTCACATCAAAACTATTACACGATCTACTCACGCCTCTGCACACAATTAAGTCGGCGATCGACTACATCGAAAGTGAAGTTTCAGAACAGCTTTCAGAACAGCATAAAAACGTTTTCCGGGGCATCGAAAAGTCAATTAAATCTATGGACGCCTTGCTTAATGATATGATAGATTTAAGTCTTTTTGAGTCGGGTAAGGTCGATATAGAAAAACTTCCTGCAAACCTTGATGAGCTTATCCCTGCGATATGTACTCAGTTCTTTCCACGCACAAATGCCAAGCACATCGAAATGCTAATTCAGGTGAACGAGAATGTTCCTACCACTCCACTTGACGCCGATAAAATTGAACAGGTAATGCACAACCTCCTCGATAATTCTATCAAATTCACACCCGAGGGCGGAACCATTAAAATACAGGTGCATCCTATCGAGGAAGTTGCCGGGGACCAAAAACGAGAGTTCGTTGAAGTTGTTGTCTCCGATACCGGCGCCGGAATTGCGCCCGATGAGTTATTATTCATCTTCGATAAATATAAAAACTTTCTAACGAGAAAGACGTCACAACAAAAAACAACGGGGCTTGGTCTTGTGATTTGCCAAAGTATCGTTGAGGCTCATGGCGGGAAAATGTCAGTTGAGTCTACGTTAGGCAAGGGAAGCATGTTTAAATTCATGCTTCCTACCGATTCGATGAACTAATAATAATACCGCGCTATTACTTTGTCGGGGGCATCTAAACTAATAATATTCGCTTGTAGGTATTACTTTTTTTTATGATTTTTATTATTCTGTAGCTTTTCTTTTGATGTCGCAATTTTCTTTTCTGATTTTCCGCTTTGTTCATTCTTGGGAAACAAATCGGTTTGCGTGTCAATGATCTTTTCTTCATCTTCAGATGGTACAACGGCAGTATCGGCGATCTTATCACCGTCGTCAAGCCGAATAAGCCGAACACCCTGGGTATTTCTGCCGGCAACTCTTATAGTTTCTGCCGGCTGACGAATCACTACTCCCTGTGTCGTTACAACAACAATATCATCATTGCCTAAGACCTCTTTTATTGCAACCATATTTCCCGTTTTATCGGTTACCCTAAGGGTTATTACGCCCTTGCCGCCACGATGGCTGAGACGATACTCGTCTAATTCACTTCGTTTGCCAAATCCGTTTTCTGCCGCTACCAATATCGATGTTTTTTGCCTCTTGATTGCTACAGCCCCCACGACTCTATCGCTCTTATGTAATTTAATCGCTCGGACCCCCATCGAAATTCTTCCGACTGGTCTAGCTTCATCTTCGGAGAATCTAATCGCCATTCCATTATATGTGCCGATCACTATATCTTGTGATCCGTCTGTTAGCTTTACGTCTTTAACACAATCGCCTTTTTGAAGTGTAATGGCTGCGATTCCGTTCCGGCGTACATTACTGTATTCCGCAAGCGAGCTTTTCTTAATTAGTCCTCTTTCAGTTACCATTGCGATATATAGTTTTTCGTCAAACTCTTTTACTGGAACAAAAGCGGCAATATTTTCGTCCGGTAATTTTGATATTAAATTAACAATAGATTTTCCGCGAGCAATCCTACCTGCTTCCGGTATCTCGTGAACCTTCAGCCAATAACATCTGCCCTTATCGGTATAGAATAAAATATAATCGTGAGTTGAGGCGATGAACATGTGTTCGATGAAATCATCTTCTTTCGTGGTGGCGCCGGTAACGCCTTTGCCGCCTCGCGCCTGCCTTCGATACCCTGAGACTGGAAATCTTTTAATAAAACCGCTGTGGCTGATTGTTATTACCACATCCTCTTCGGCTATCATATCTTCAACGCTGAATTCTTCCGCTTTATATATTATTTCTGTTCGTCTTTCATCTCCATATTTCTTTTTTACCTCGAGTAATTCTTCTTTAATAATTTGCATCTGGAGCTTTTTATTGGCAAGTATTGCCCGAAATTTCTCGATGAGCTTGATTGTATCCTTATATTCTTCTTCGACTTTCTTGCGCTCTAACCCGGTCAGTTTCTGCAATCGCATATCAAGAATGGCTTTTGCCTGAATCTCGGAAAGTTTGAATCTCTTTATCAGTCCTTCCTGGGCACTTTGCACATCCTTCGATTTTTTGATGAGCTTAATGATCTCATCAATATTGTCAAGCGCTATTATGTAACCTTCAAGTATGTGCGCTCGTTTTTCTGCTTCATCAAGATCGTGCTTTGTGCGTCGCACTACCACTTCGTTTCGATGTTTTATGAAGTGGTCGATCATCTGACGTAGCGTGAGGATGTGGGGCCTGCCTTCGACGAGAGACAACATGATTACGCCGAACGTGGTTTGCATCTGCGTCTGCTTATAGAGATTGTTCAGCACAACAGGCGCGTTGGCATCGCGTTTCAATTCTATTACGACGCGTAATCCATCCCTGTCTGATTCGTCTCTGATATCGGAGATATCTTCAATTTTTTTATCTCTCACAAGATCCGCGATTTTTTCTATTAACGTCGCCTTGTTGACCATATACGGAATCTCTGTAACAACTATTGCCTGCCGATCTGCGCGACCGGTTTCGATTGTTGCTTTTGCTCTAACGAGAATTCTCCCTCGTCCTGTTTTATACGCATCTATAACCCCCCCATAACCATATATTATTCCACCGGTCGGAAAATCCGGTGCTTTGATGATTTTAAAAAGTTTATCCTCCGCCAAGGTGGGGGACTCAATCACCGCCATGCATCCATCAATAATCTCAGTTAAGTTGTGCGGCGGAATATTTGTCGTCATGCCTACAGCAATACCCGTAGTTCCATTAACAAGTAAGTTTGGAATCAGCGCCGGCAGAACGGATGGTTCTTTGAGTGTGTCGTCGAAGTTGGGATTAAAATTAACCGTGTTCTTATCGAGATCGCGCAGCAATTCTTCAGCCATGCGCGACAGCCTTGCTTCCGTATAACGCATTGCCGCGGGTGAGTCGCCGTCAATAGATCCAAAATTTCCCTGACCGTCGACCAGAGGATAGCGTAAGGAAAAATCCTGCGCCATGCGAACCATTGTATCGTACACCGCCGAATCGCCATGAGGGTGGTATTTTCCAAGAACTTCTCCAACAATTCGCGCGCTCTTTTTATGTGGACGATTGCTTGCCATTCCAAGATCATGCATTCCAAAAAGAACCCGTCGATGAACAGGTTTTAATCCGTCTCTTACATCGGGCAAGGCGCGCGAAACAATAACGCTCATCGCATAATCGATGTACGAACCCTTCATTTCATCTTCAATGTCAACAGGTACTATTTTTTCATTTACTACTGCCATTTATTCTCCAATATACATTTGCATAATTTTTTTACTGTGGCTGTTAAACGTCAAGGTTTCTGACGTATTTGGCGTTCTTCTCTATGAATGCTCTTCTCGGCTCAACTTCATCACCCATTAAGATTGAAAATGTTCTGTCTGCGTCTGCGGCATTCTCAATAGTAACTTGTAGTACTGTGCGTGTGTTAGGATTCATAGTTGTTGACCAAAGCAGTTCCGGGTTCATCTCGCCCAAACCTTTGAATCGGGAAATTTGAACGCCGCTCGGGCTAACCGTTCCCTCTGCGATTTCTTCTGTCTGTTCACCGGGAGATTCTTTAATTATCTTCTTGTCATTTTTCAACCGATTTATTATTTCGTCACGCTCATCGTCATCGTAAGCATATAATTCCTGCCTTCCCTTTTTAAGTTTATACAGCGGCGGCTGTGCAATGTAAACGTGCCCAAGCTCAATGATTTCTTTCATGTATCTGAAAAAGAGCGTGAGAAGTAATGTGCGTATGTGGGACCCATCGACGTCGGCATCGCACATTAAAATAATTTTTCCGTAACGAATCTTGGATGGATCAAAATCCTCTCCGACCCCGGTTCCAATGGCGGTAAAGATAGCCCTGATTTCTTCGTTCTCTAATATTTTGTGGAGGCGCGCTTTTTCAACATTTAGAATTTTTCCTTTGATTGGAAGTATCGCTTGAAATTGTCGGTCCCTTCCTTGTTTGGCACTCCCGCCCGCCGAATCTCCCTCAACTATGTACAGTTCGCAATGCTCTGGATCATTTATGGAGCAGTCTGCCAGTTTTCCCGGCAGACTTGAAGATTCAAGCGAGCTTTTCCTGCGCGTAAGATCGCGAGCTTTTCGCGCGGCTTCACGGGCTTCTGCTGCCCGGAGACATTTTTCAATAATTTTTTTTCCGTCGGACGGATTTTCGTCAAGCCATGTTGCTAATTGATCTCCTACGATTGTCTCGACTATACCTTTGATTTCGCTGTTTCCTAATTTCGTCTTCGTCTGTCCCTCGAATTGAGGCTCCTGAACTTTGATGCTTAAAACGGCAGTAAGCCCCTCTCGAAAATCATCACCGGTCAGTTGGACACTATTCTCTTTGACCAGATTATTTTTCGACGCATAACTATTCATCGCTCTTGTGAGAGCGCTTTTGAAACCAACGAGATGTGTTCCGCCCTCAAGCGTGTTAATATTATTGACATATGTGAATATATTCTCGTTGAATTGATTGTTGTACTGGAACGCTACTTCTACCTCAACCAAACGGTTGCCTTCGTCTTTTGCCTGCCCTTTTGAGTAGACCGGCTTTTTCATTATGGATGGTCGGGTTGCATCGATGTATTTTACAAATTCAGCAAGTCCGCCCTTGAAGTGAAATTTTTCTTCTTGCTCCTGTCCGGTGCGAAGGTCAAGGATATTTAATTCAACATCCGGATTAAGGAATGCAAGTTCGCGTAATCGCTCTGCAATTGTTTCGAATTTGAAAATTCTGTTTTTAAAAATTTGAGCGTCTGGTAAGAATGTAACTTTTGTCCCGGTTTTTTTCGGATCGGACTTGCCGGTAATTTTCACGTCTGCTTGCGGTTTACCGCAAACATATTTTTGGGACCACAATTTGCCTTCGCGGGAAACTTCTACCTCAAGAAATTCTGACAGAGCGTTAACGACTGAAACGCCGACTCCGTGTAATCCGCCGGAAACTTTGTAGGTGTTCTTGTCGAATTTTCCGCCTGCATGTAATACTGTCATCACAACTTCCAGCGCTGATATTTTTTCGCCGGGATGGATGTCGGTAGGAATTCCACGTCCATCATCAATTACAGTTACCGATCCGTTTTTATTGACACTCACGGATATTTTGTGAGCATATCCGGCAAGTGCTTCATCAATGGAATTATCGACTACCTCATAAACTAGGTGATGCAATCCGCGCGCTGAAACATCGCCAATATACATTGCTGGCCGCTGGCGAACCGGGTCTAAGCCCTTTAGAACCGTGATGTCGTCCGCTGTGTAGCTTCCATTACCTTTCGGGCTTTGTTTACTCTCGGGTAATTTTGTTCTATTGTTTTTCAATTTCCCTTTTTCTTCATCGTTGGCTTTTGCCATTTTATATTTTACCTAAAGATTATATCGTTAATAATTTCCTGATTCATCCTGCTGTTGATTTTCTGGATGATTTCTTGTTTTAGATACAGAAGTTCGTTTCGCCATGTTGAATTTTTTACGCTGATGAAAAGTTTTCCGTCTCTTATATTTTCAGCCGTTGCTACCCTGGCTATTTGCTCTCCTACTATCTGTTCCCATAAATCTAACACTTCGTGTTGTTTGATTTTCGCGCTGATGCCAAGCTGGTTTAGCGTGGCTGCAAGAATGTCTGACAATGGTCTTGGTCCTGACGATTTCATGCTTGTAGTGCAACTCTATCTTCAATTGAACCGTTTATAATATAAAATATTTTACAACCATCCCGATCTAATTTTGTCTCGGTAAACAAATGTGGGTTAGTTGTAGTAATAAAAGTTTGATTTAGCGTCTCTACAAATTTCAATAATTTACCGGAGCGTTTTTCATCCAGCTCGCTGAAGATATCGTCAAGAAGCACTATGGGCGTCTCGTGGCAACGTTCCTTCAAATAATAAAACTCCCCCATTTTTAATGCTATTAAAAATGTTTTATGCTGACCTTGCGATGCATATTTGCGAAGATCGAGATCGTTTATTTTGAAAACAAATTCGTCTCGGTGTGGACCCACGAGGGTTATTCCGGTTCTCATCTCCTCGCCGTTCTTTTCCAATAGTATCGATCTGAATATCTCGCTGACATAATCTTGTTTTGCTATGTCTCCATAATTATTTGCCGGTCTGTATTCTATGGTCGGCTTCTCATCGTCAACTGCAACCTGCAAATATGCAGATTGTACAAACGATTTGAACTCATCTACAAATTCTTTCCTTTTTACTGTTATGTAGCTTCCTCGCTCTATAAGTTGTTCATTCCACGGGGCTATCGTTGTTGAAACGTCACGTCGAAACGCCTTTCCATCAAAGAGTATTTTATTGCGCTGTTTTAATATTCTTCTATATTCAAGAAGATTCTGAAAATAATTGTTGTTCGACTGAGATATTACAAAATCTACAAATTTTCTTCTTTCAACCGGACCCGCCGATGTAACCGGTGAGTGTTCCGGTGAGCAGATTACAAGCGGAAATTTTCCTATGACTGATGAAAACGGTTCTATGCGATGTTTGTTTATCGTAAATATTTTTTCCTGTTGCTGGTCTGCGTATGCAACCCTAATATTATATTCTTGATCTTGGTCCGATACTACCGTACCTTCAATTTCAAAAATGTCACCGCCGAAATTCAAAACAAGACTATCGCCGTTAGCGTAAAAACTTTTTGTGAGACATAGGTAAGAGATGGCTTCAATTACGTTTGTCTTCCCGTGCCCGTTATCTCCTAACAAGACATTTGTTCTGCAATTAAATTCGAAAGTAGAGTCTATGTGATTTCGAAAGCGCTGCAGTCTTAAATTTTTAAGATGCATTTACCAACTTACTTCAAGTATTAAGTCTGACTGGCATTATAAGCATTAATAAGTTTTCACCGTCTCGTTGCGTTGCCGGTTGAACAATACATGCCCTTGTAGCAGAACTAAATTTAAAAACTACTTCATCGGTATCGATGTGTGAGAGAACGTCAATAACATATGCGGAATTAAATCCTATCTCCATCGCTTCTGATGAGTAGTCACATTGAAGATTTTCTCTTGCCTCACTTCCAAAATCTATATCTTCGGCAGATACTGTAAGGGTTCCTTTTTTCACAGATAATCTAACCTGGTGAGTTGTTGAACTTGCATAAAGCGATGTTCTTCTAACTGATGCAAGTAGTTGGTTTTTGTCAATTATTAATGTTTTCTCGTTGTCTAAAGGTATTACGCTTTCATAATTTGGGTATTTTTCTTCTATCATCCGGGAAACTAAGGTAGTGTCTCCAAAAGAAAACATTGTGTGGTTCTCATTGAATAAAATATTACTGTTTGTATCGTTAGCAGCTTTCAAAACTAAATTAAGAGCTTTACCTGGTATTATTATATCCCTCTCGAATTGGTTAGACGTAAATTTAGTGTTAATAAATCTTACTAAACGATGACCATCGGTAGCCGCAGTTCTTATTTCGTTCTTCTTGATCTGAAATAAAATTCCCATCATTGCTGGGCGTAATTCGTCCGCACTAACAGCAAATACTGTTTTACTTATTAGTCGTCTTAAAATTTCATTCTCTATTTTTATTTCTTCAACACCCTTAAAAGATGGAATGCTCGGATAGTTTTCACTTGATTCACCTGTTAATTTATATTCGCCGCTTGTTGTTGTCATTACAACTTTATTGCTCGTTAGATTTGCATTGAAATCTATATCAATATTAGGTAAAGCGCGAATTGTCTCAAATAATCTTTTAGCTGGTATTGCTATTGTTCCATCCTCATATCCTTTTACTTTAATTACAATAGACATTGATGTATCAAGATCAGTAGCCGTTATTTTCAATTGATCGCCTGTTAACTGAAGGTGAAAATTTTCCAGTATAGGTAATGTTGATTTAGAAGGAATGACTCCCCCAATATTACCCAGTGCTTTTTGTAATTCTGTACTCGAAGATGAAAATTTCATTGGCTTCTTCCTTTTAAGGATGGTAATTTTGTTTTATTTTGGTTACTAAATTTACTAAATTTCTGGATAAAAATCCAGCATGGAAAATGCTGGATCTATCATTATTATAATAAGTTATATTTATTTAAAATGATTAATAATAATAAGACATGTTGATATGTTAATAGGTCAAAAATTAATTAAAAAGAACAGATAAATTGAATATAGTACTGTTGAAAATATGTTCAAGTTGTATTGAAAAACAATCCATTTATTAATATTCAAAAATAAAGGTAATGAAAACGAATATTAAGAAAAATTCTTAACATTCTATTAAGAACTATATATAAGATATAAACAAATTTATCAACTTATGTTGCGCTCAAGTTTCGACCGTAGCTGTTGAACAAGAAATTTCTGTTTTTGATCAAGTCCCATGCTATCCTCAACACACTGATAAGCATGGATTACAGTACTATGATCTCTTCCACCGAAATGGAGACCAATTGTTTTTAGCGAAGAATTAGTCAGTTCTTTTGCAAGATACATAGCAATCTGTCGAGCGTTTACAACTTCCTGCTTTCTTGTTTTTGCGCGTAGCAAATCTTCGGGGATCATCATATACTCGGCAACAACACGCTGTATTTCCTCAATGGTAACGTGTGAACGCACTTCACCGATAATAGAGCGAACAACGCTCTTTGCCAGTTCTAAATCTATATCCCGGTTTTCAAGAGAAGCACGTGCGAGTAAACCGATAAGACAACTTTCAAGTTCACGTATATTAGAAGTTATATTTGACGCTATAAATTCTACAACATCATGGGATAAATCGATTCCATCATCACTACTTTTTTTCCGGAGTATTGCAATTCTTGTTTCAAGGTCTGGTGGCTGGATATCGGCTGTTAACCCCCATTGAAAACGTGAAATTAATCTTTCGTTAACACTTTTTAATTCTTTCGGAGGTTTATCGGAAGAAAGCACAATTTGTTTACCAAGATGATAAAGAGCATTAAACGTATGGAAAAACATATCTTGCGTCTTTTCTTTACCAGCGAAAAACTGTATATCATCAACAACAAGTAGATCAACACTGCGATAATAATTTGAAAAATCAGCAACTCGATCTTTTTGAATAGCCTCGACAAAATCTATAGTGAATTTTTCACTCGAAACGTAAAGTATTCGATTTGTTTTACCTGAGCTTAGCAAGTGATTACCAATCGCATGGACCAGATGAGTTTTTCCCAATCCTACCCCGCCATAAATTACAAGTGGATTAAAAGATGTACCGCCGGGATTATTAGCAACAGCAAGCGCAGCCGCACGCGCAAATTGATTACTCTCACCTTTTATATAATTGTCAAACGTATATCGTGGGTTAATAGAATGATTAATAGATGGTTGAGAAATTTTTATCGTTGAAACTTTAGTGAGTAATTCTGGCATTGCAGGCTTTATGTTTAAATGTCCACCGGGTAATTTACCAGGGTTCGTCGATGTAGAATCGATGTCTTCGGAAATAAAAGAAGATTCACGTTCCTCGGATATAATGATGTGATCAACAACGATCTCTCGGCCGGTTACCTGTGTTAACGCTTCATTAATCAATGAATAATAATGTTCCTCAAGCCAGTCTGAAAAAAATTGACTGGGTACTTTAATGGACAATTTGTTATTCTCAATTTGAAGCGGTATGATCGGTTCAAACCATGTCTTATAGCTTTGGTTGTTTACTCGATCACGAAGGATAGAGAGGCAATTAGTCCAAAGCTTCTTAGTGTATTCGTAGTCGAAAATATTTTCATTAATCTGGTCGTGCATTGCAATTAGCTATAAGTAAATATATTTAACATGGTTTGCGCGTTATTAACAAAGGACTCACAAGCTTGTGAACAAAAAGATAAATATTCAATAAAAAGCAGAATAAATGAAATTTAATAAGTGGAAAAAAACAATGAGCACCTATGTTATTTTACTTCAACGATAATTCATCAATTATTAACAAAGCACTTTAAGCATAAACAGCTAAAGGCGACAGGTATTTCACGAAAAAAACGCAAAACAATAAATTATCAACTAATTATTAACAAAATCTTATTGTGTTTCCCCTACCTTAAAGTAATAAGAATAGATGACCATGGCAAGTAAAATATTACACAAACATTTTTTATTTGTTTTACATGTCCATTTTTTTTATATTAAATGCAAATTCGGTAATTAATATACCGGAAGAGGATTGTGAGCGAACAATCCTCTTTTTTTGATTTATTAATGAAAGCATAAAGGTTAAGCGATGAAAAGGACGTTCCAGCCCAGCAATATAAAGAGAAAGAACAAGCATGGTTTTCGAGAGAGAATGAAAACAAAAGACGGGCGAAGGGTTCTAGCGAGACGTCGCGCAAAGGGTCGCTGGAAACTTACAGTTAGCGACGAAGGCAAAAATTAAAAATATACTTGCCAGCGTGTTGCAGAAACTCGAAAAAGTTGAAATCATCAGGGGAAGAAAAAAATTTAAAATAGTGTATGAAAAGGGAGTCGAATTAAAGGGGAAAACTCTCCGCTGTCTGGTGGTTACAACCGGCATAAATAAATTGTTAACAAAGAGAAAGATATTATTCGGCATTTCAATTAGTCGTAAAGTCAGGCTTGCCGTAGATCGTAATCGTATTAAACGTCTAATCCGAGAATCATACCGAAGGAACAAGAGTTTATTGACTGTGAATAATGAAAACTGTATAATTCCGTCTGCATTACTGTTCATTTACCGACCGTCCATAGCTGAAAATCATTTTCCATCGTTTAGTGAAATTGACAACGACATAAAATACATTTTGGATAGAATTCTTCATGGGATATTTCCTAAGTAAGCTCATCATACTTTTTATCCAAACCTATCAGAGAATAATAGCTCCACTGTTGCCGCCAGACACGTGTAGATTTTATCCAACTTGTTCATCATATGCAATTGAAGCGATTAGAAAACATGGAACAGGCGGCGGTATCATGTTGACGGTAAAAAGAATTCTTAGATGCCATCCATTTAATCCGGGTGGGTACGATCCAGTTCCGTAATAACCAATTTAAATCGGTGAAATAACATGGAAAAAAATACAATCATTGGCTTTATATTAATTGGCTTAGTTCTAATGATATGGTTATGGATGAGCACGCCACCGCATCAACCGCTTAAAGTTAGTGGTGATAGCACTAAAACAACACAAGCAAAGACACAACAAGAAACAAGTCCCACGGCAACCGAGATAGCTAGTTCAAAAAAGAAATCAAAAGAAGATTCTCTTGGCAAGTATTTTTCTCACCTCAATGTTGGAATAGAAAAGATATTTATTATTGAGACTGATAATTATCGGGCTGAAATATCATCGCTTGGGGGCTCAATTCTAAAATGGGAACTGAAGCAATACAAAACCTGGGATAAATATCCCGTAAATCTGGTAAACTCAGCCAGTGGTGGAGACTTTCATCTTCTTTTCTATACCTCTGACGGAAAACTCGTAAACACTAAAGGTTTATATTTTCAATCATCGTTTAGCAATAAGCAGATTTTCAAAATAGGCGAGAACGATTCGTTAATAATAGAAATGAGTCTTAGGGTGAACGATGATAGCCGAATAGTTAAGACCTTAAAATTTTACGGAAATCAATACTCGTTTAATGCCGGCTATCGTTTTGATAAGATGGAGTCAATTATTGCTAATTTTGCATACCAGGTAACTTGGTCGTCTGGTATGCCTTATGCCGAACATAATAGTGTTGACGAATCGAATTTTTCTAAGGCATTTGCTTATGCGGGCGGTGAGTTAACAGAAGTAGATGCCAGCAATTTGAATGAGCCCGCGATGGACAGCCTCTCCGGAAAGGTAGCCTGGGTAGCGGAAAGAAATAAATATTTCGCAATAGCGATTATTCCCAGGGGCAAGGATAGCCAACGTGCATATATTGAAGGACAAAGATATGGGCTTCCAGATGAGGGGGCGCGGGAAGATTATAATATCGCGATAGAGATGCCGTTTATGGGTCACGCCATAGAGTCAGATAGTTTTACGGTATACTTGGGACCACTCGGGTTTGATGCCGTAAAAAAGTATAATGTTGGATTAGATCAGATAATGAGCCTGGGTGCGGCGTGGATAATACGCCCAATATCCGAATACGTTATTATTCCGGTGTTTAGATTTTTGAAAATATTTATTCCCAACTACGGCGTTGTTTTAATAATATTTTCATTTATAATTAAAATAGTACTTCACCCGCTTACAAAAAGTAGTATGAAGTCGATGCAGAAAATGCAGGCGCTGCAACCGATGATGAATGAGATTCGTGAAAAATATAAAGATGATCCGCAGAAAATGAATCAGCAGGTTATGAGATTGTATAAAGAATATGGCGTCAATCCGGCCGGCGGATGTCTCCCCATGCTCCTTCAGCTTCCAATTCTTTATGCATTATGGGCTGTGTTTAGCTCAGCGATTGAACTGAGACAAGCCTCATTCATATGGTGGATTCACGACCTCTCTATTCCCGATGTAGTTGCGCGGCTTCCTTTTCGCATTCCGATTTTTAACATAACAGAGATTAGCGGGCTGGCGCTTCTCATGGGCGTAACCATGTTTATTCAACAAAAAATGTCAGTTAAAGACCCCCGTCAAAAAATGATGGTATGGTTAATGCCCATTCTACTAACACTCATGTTTAACAGTTTTCCATCTGGTTTGAATCTATATTATTTTGTGTTCAACTTATTATCAATAGTACAGCAGGCATGGATTAACCGACAACACAAAGGTGAGCCGCTAAGAAAAATTGAAGTAAAAAAGTCCTCCGGTGGATGGATAAGTAAAATTGCCAAAGATCTTCCAACCAAGCAAAAGCACTAAAATATATTTAGAAGTTTTTATAAAATGACCCCACCCCGGAAAAGGATGGGGTTTTTTATATAATTGAATTTCACTCGGGAGTTTTCTAAATTTAGAATATATCTCATTTAATTACTATGAATAATCAAGACGACACTATCGCAGCAATTGCTACCCCAATCGGTATTGGGGGAATTTCGGTGATACGCATTTCTGGCAAGAGTGCCATTGAAAAGATAGCCAACATTTTCAAAGGAAAAAAATCTCTCTCGCAGACCAAATCACACACTGCTCATTATGGCAAAATAGTCTGTGAGGATGGAAGAACAATTGACGAGATCGTAGCAACCATTTTTCGTTCGCCACGCTCTTACACATCAGAAAATATGGTTGAAATTAGTTGCCACGGTGGATATTACGTTACTCAGGCAATATTGCAGACGATCATCCATAACGAGATAAGACTTGCTGATCCCGGGGAATTTACAAAAAGAGCGTTTTTAAATGGTCGAATAGATTTAGCCCAAGCTGAAGCAGTGGCTGATATGATTAACGCTAGCACGGAAATATACCACCGATCCGCAATCTACCAACTTGAAGGTAGGCTTTCTAACGAAATAAATGAAATCAGGAATAAATTACTAAATCTTTGTAGTCTATTAGAACTTGAACTCGATTTTTCGGAAGAGAATTTAGAAGTTGTGAAAAAACCACAAATTAAATTGGAAATTGAATCAATTACTACAACCATACAACAACTATCTCGTTCCTATAGTTATGGAAAACTTCATCGTGACGGCGCAAAAGTAGCTATTGTAGGGAAACCCAACGTAGGTAAGTCTAGCATTCTCAATATCTTACTAAACGAAAACAGAGCAATTGTAACCGAAATACCGGGAACCACAAGGGATATTATCGAAGAAAGATTTGTTATTGATGGGGTACTGTTCAACATTGCAGATACCGCTGGTATACGAACAAGTAATGATATAATTGAATCTAAGGGAATTGAGCTCGCGAGGAAAAAAATAAACATAGCTGATATTATTCTTATCGTCGTGGACCCAACCCAAAATATTACAAGCGAAGACGATGATATCCTCGAATTAATAAGAAACATCAATAGTGATATTGTGGGAAATAAACTGCTAATTGTTAATAAAATAGATATTAATGAGCCAAAATCTGATATGAATGATTATTTAAAGAAATTCTCATTGACTCCAATATTACTTTCAACGAAGACTGGTTACGGACTGAACAACTTAAAGCAAGCAATGTTTTCAATAGTTGTGAAAAGCCGGAGCAGTGATAATCATGGCAACTCAATTATTACTAACGAGAGGCATAAAGAATGCCTTAGAAAGGCAGAAATAAATTTAGCAAAAGCCCTGGAAGGTACAACCAGACAAGTAGGCAATGAATTCATCGCATTTGATATTCATTCTGCTATAAACGATTTAAGCGAAATAATTGGAATCGTAATAACTGAAGAAATACTCAATAATATTTTTTCTAAATTCTGCATCGGTAAATAACTTTGTTTCACGTGGAACAGATAACCAATCATTGAAAATCATATATGACATAATAGTAATCGGAGGCGGGCACGCCGGTATAGAAGCGGCGTTGTCGGCAGCAAGGATGGGGTGTAATACTCTATTAGTCACAACTGATATAAAATCTATTGGACGAATGTCATGTAACCCAGCAATTGGCGGTACAGCAAAAGGCCATATCGTAAAGGAAATTGATGCGCTTGGCGGTGAAATGGGTAAAATTGCCGATAAAACTGGAATACACTTCAAAATGTTAAACTTATCAAAAGGTCCCGCTGTATGGTCACCACGGTGTCAATCTGATAGAAATTGGTATTCTGAAGAAGCCCAATTTAGTATGTTTAAACAAGAAGCACTTGATATATTGGAAGATTCCATTATCGATATCGTTGTTACCGAGAATAGATACGCGCAGAAATACCAAGTGGAAGGCATTTATACTGAAGCAGGAAAGAAAATAAATTGCAAATGCTTGATATTATGCCTGGGGACTTTTTTGAGAGGCATCTTACACACTGGACTCGGTTCAGTGTCCGGTGGAAGATATGGTGAAAAATCATCGAATGAGTTCACAAAAAACTTAGAGAAAGTTGGACTGATAAGCGGACGCTTAAAAACTGGAACACCCCCACGAATTGATTTTAGAAGCATGGATCTTTCACAATTGATAATTCATAACGGTGATGTATCGCCAACCCCGTTTTCGCATCAAACAAAATCAATTACGAACACACAAACGCCAGTTTTTTTGTCATTTACTAATACAAAAACACACAACGTACTCAAGTCAGGATTCAACGAGTCACCGCTTTTTAGCGGAAGAATTAAAGGAGTGGGTCCAAGGTATTGTCCATCTATAGAAGATAAAATAAATCGATTTTCTGACCGAGAGCGGCATCAAATTTTTCTCGAACCAGAAGGCTATAATACAAACATAGTTTATGTTAATGGATATTCGACCAGCCTATCGAAAAATATCCAGATAGAGGGTTTGAAGACAATTCAAGGATTACAACACGTTAAAATGCTTCGACCTGGTTATGCTGTTGAATATGATTATTTTCCACCCCAACAATTAAAACTTACCCTTGAATCTAAAATAATTGAAGGCTTATATCTCGCAGGCCAAATAAACGGTACATCGGGCTACGAAGAAGCTGCCGCGCAGGGTTTGATGGCAGGAATTAATGCCGCATTAAAAATAAAAGGACAAGCCCCATTTATTTTGAAAAGATCCCAAGCATATATTGGAGTCATGATTGATGATTTAATAAATAAAAACACAGAAGAACCATACCGCATGTTCACATCGCGAGCCGAATACAGATTAGCGCTAAGACAGGATAATGCCGACTTAAGATTAGTGGAGTTTGGGCATAAATACGGACTGATTTCAGATGAGATATTTACCAGACTGAAAAAGAAATCTGAAATTATTAAGGAGGGAATAAATTTTTTTAAATCTAAGAATGTATCAGCAGGCCAAATCAATTTTTTTCTTGCCTCCAATGGTTCTGCTGTAATTAATCAGGGTATTAAACTATCGAGAATAATTCAGCGCCCCGAGATTAGCCTAAATGATCTGATAAAAATACCGACGCTACAGGAAGATAATTTTATCAAAACTCGAATTTCTATGGTCGACTCAAAGGAACAGAAAGAAATACTTCAACAAATAGAGATTGAACTTAAATATGAAGGATATCATACACGCCAGATGGAACAGATAGATAAATTTGAAAAACAAGAATCTATTACAATTCCAGAGGATTTCAATTTTGAAAAAATTAAATCACTATCCACGGAAGGAAAAGAAAAGTTATCACGCGTAAGACCGTCCTCTGTAGGACAAGCGGCTCGTATCAGCGGAGTAACAAATGCAGATATCTCGGTATTGTTAGTACACCTTCATCGATAAATTCACTAAGTTTCATGTGGAACAATGAGCTATAAACTTAATATTAACAGCAACTTAAATACCATAGACAATCCCACTATGTTTATGCGATATATATGTGAAAAGAATGATTATAAGATCGACAATTCACAACTCGTGGCACTTGAATCATATGTAACAAAGCTGTTAAAGTGGAATCAAGCAATAAACTTAATTTCACGTAAGGATACGGATAAGATATGGACCCAGCATATTCTATCCTCGATTTCATTTCTGTTCATGTTCGAGTTTAGACAAAAATCTTCAGTATTAGATATTGGAACAGGCGGTGGGTTGCCGGGAATTCCACTGTCTATTCTTTGTCCGGAACAGCGGTTCACACTTATTGATTCAATTCAAAAAAAAATCAATGCAGTTCAAGATATAATAAAAGATTTAACACTGGAAAATGTATCCACGGTGTGTGCTCGCGCAGAGGAATTGAGTAAGAATAAAAAATTCCAAGGTAAATTTGATTATGTTATCGCTCGATCCGTAGCCCCAACAAAAAAATTATTAGAGTGGAGCAAACCATTCTTGATCAGCCAGAAGGAAAGCCCCCTCACCCAAGAATCTAACAAAACTCAAAGAAAAATAATACCTGCAGGGTCGATAATATTGTTAAAAGGCGGAAACCTTAAAAGCGAAATAGAGGAAGCAAGGATAAAGCACGCCCCTCGGTCTATTCAAATCTTTCCAATAGCAATAAACGGAATCGATCCAACGGAATTGTTTGAAAAAAAAGTTATAATCATTCAACCCTAATTCATATATGAAAAAAAATAGAACCCTATTCAATCAAATTAAAACCCTGTCATCGGAACAAAGAAACAAAAAAAGCTATAAATTTGACTCAATGAAAATAAAAAAAATATTAACTGTTATTAACGATGAAGATAGCTCCGTAGCACGCGCAGTAAAAAGAGAAATCCCGTATATTTCAAAAGCAATTGAATTAGTTATTGATTCATTGAAAACGGGGGGCAGGTTGATTTATGTCGGCGCTGGCACGAGCGGTAGACTGGGAGTTCTGGATGCATCGGAATGCCCGCCCACCTTTGGCACAAATCCGTCAATGATCCAAGGAGTTATTGCTGGAGGAAAAAAAGCAATCTTCAATTCTCAGGAAGGCGCCGAGGACGATACGGTAGCAGCGGTGAAGGATATTCGAAGTAAAAAGATTCAAGAAAAAGATGTTGTTTGTGGAATTGCCGCCAGCCTGCGTACGCCGTATGTTATGAAAGCGGTTATTGAAGCGAAAAGGGTGGGAGCGAAAACAATTTACATCACCACCAATCCGCGTTCTATATTAAATAAGCAAGAGTTTAAAGCTCTAAGGGATTGTCTCGATGTGGCAATTTGTCCCGAAGTAGGTCCGGAAGTTATTATGGGGTCAACGCGAATGAAATCCGGCACAGCGCAAAAACTTGTTCTGAATATGATTACCACGACCTCAATGATTCAGCTTGGTAAAGTTTACGAAAACATGATGGTCGACCTCAAGATGAACAGTAAGAAACTTGAGGAACGAGCCAAGCGTGTTCTGATGATTAGTGCGGACGTTGATTATGAAACTGCTTCAAATGTTTTAAAGAAAGCCGGCGGACATGTTAAAACAGCTATTGTTATGATTAAGATAAACGCATCAGCCATGCAAGCGCGTGCACGTATCAGAAAAGCAAATGGATTCGTTCGAATAGCTATTCATGGGAAGAGAAAATGAAAGCAGAATTTTTGTTAGACGAGGAAATTTTCCCACCCTTTAAAGGATTTCCCGTTGAGGGGATTGATTTTCTAAAACGATTGAAAAAAAACAACAACCGTGAATGGTTTGCTAAACATAAGTCGGAATACGAGGATTTTGTTCGGTTGCCAATGCAATCATTGATTACATCGCTCAAAGCGCCGATGGCAAAGTTAGCGCCCGAGATTGAGATCAACCCAAAGCGGAGTATATTTCGCATCTATCGAGATACGCGATTCAGCAAAAATAAAACACCGTACAAAACCCACGTTGCCGCAGTATTTCATCTGAAAGGACGCTGGCAGCAAAGCGCCGGCTATTATGTTCACATTGAACCGGGGAATATTTATGTCGGTGGTGGAATCTATATGCCGGACAGCAACCAACTTAAATTGATTCGAAGCGCAATTGCGGAACGAACAGACGAATTTAGAATAATAGTGGAAAGTAAAATTTTCAAGAAAAGATTTCGGACACTGGAAGGCGACAAACTTCTACGAGCACCACTCGGATATTCACCCGAGCACCCGATGATAGAGTGGCTGAAGTCTAAAAGTTTTTACACAGGAGTGGAATGGCAAGAAAAGGACGGTTATTCTTCGAAATTTATTGATAAGATTGTCGTTGTCTATAAAGAATTGCTGCCATTGATCCGATTTTTGAGTGAAGCGCTGGGGAAAATCTGAACAATGATTCCCGGATATTTTTAGTTCAATCGTGGAAATCATGATAATCAAGTTAATCATAGTTCAGACTGTTGAGACATAATCCACTATCCCGCTTACCGCTTTTTGAAAAGCGAAACTTTCTGTCAACAAACTTACAACAAGATAACCATCCTCATCAAAATCGAAGAAGTAGCCGGGGAACAGGTAAACGCCTTTGGTTTCAAGCAGTTGCAGCGCCCACTCTTCTTCAGGTTTTATTCTAGGTATGCGGATGATACCGTACCAGCCGCCGTGAGCGGTCAGCGCTGAGCATGAAGTGTTTAATGTTTGAGTTATTAGTGTTGAGTAGTTCGAGCGAATGCGAGAAAGAATATTTTGTTGAATAATCTTTCCGGCATCAAACAACTTCGGCAGAGCAACTTGTACCGGCGTATTCACCGAAAGAAATGTATCACAGATTATCTCGAGTCTTTCCATTGCCTCATTAACAATTGGTTGTTGACCATTGACAATTATCCAACCCAACTTCATCTGCGGCAATCCCATCATTTTTGAGATACCGTTCAATGTGAAAGTCAGCACATCTGATTCACCTGTTGTAGATGCGATTCTCCTTTCATCATTCTCAAAAGCATAATCAATAAAAACCTCATCAACAATTATCGCCAACTTATACTGACGAGCAATTTCTTTTATAGCTTTGTATTCATCTTTCTTCAAAAACAGCCCGGTCGGATTATGAGGATTAACAATTACAATCGCTTTAATTTTTCTAATATTAAAATCATTCAATGATTCAACGATACAATTTTTCAATGAATCAATATCAACGCTCCACTCACCATCATAGCGAAGATTGTAATGTCGGAGTTGAACATCATTCAGTTGTGCAAGGTAGTCAAACAACGGGTATGAAGGTTTTGGAACAAGAACATTTTCTCCGGTGTTGCACAGAAGCTTGAAGATGATAGAATAAGCTTCGCTCGTGCTTGCAGTAAGGAATACGCTGGAGGGATCGACAACGATTTTTTTCTTCTTGTAATATTCACAGACAGCATCGCGCGCTGAAAGAAGACCGCAAGGATTAGATTCATAATGAAATACGGATAGATTCGAGAATGCAGATAGAATTTCTTCTTCAGGATACACGATACCGCACTCGGTTGGGTTGGAAATTGTTAAATCAATAATTGGTTTGCCATTCTTGCGAAGCGAATCAATCAGCTCGGAGAGTTTATTCGGTTGGCGATGCCAGTTTGTTCGCTTAGAAAAAGTCATATGCGATGGGTTCATGGAACGCTGAGTTATCTAATATTTTTACTTATACATCAATCTTAGTCCACTTCAAGAGCCACAGTTTTTTTCTTCGACATTCTTAACCGCTCATTGTGGTCGAGATATTTCTTCCGAAGACGGAGAGATTTTGGGGTAACTTCAAGGTATTCGTCGTTGGTGATCCATTCAATAGCTTGTTCCAATGTATGAAGCCGTGGTGGTTCAAGCCGTATCGCTTCATCGGCGCCGCTGGCGCGCATGTTTGAAAGCTGTTTGGTTTTACAGACATTCACAATAACATCTTCATCGCGCGCACTTTCTCCCACGATCATTCCTTTATAAACCCGAATTCCCGGCTCGATGAAAAATGTAATCCGCTCCTGAAGTTTCCACATGGCATAAGCAGTTGAGTTTCCGTCTTCAAGCTGGACAATTGCGCCCTTATGCCTTGTTGCCACCTCGCCTTTATACGGCTCATAACCATGGAAATTGTGATGCAAAATTCCGGTGCCCTTGGTTTCAGTCATAAATTCTGAACGAAAACCAAGAAGCCCGCGAGCGGGGACAACGAATTCCAATCGTGTGTTCCCCAGAGATTGAAGCATATTTTTCATTATTCCACGACGGGAACCGAGATTCTCTATAACCGTTCCCACAAATTCATCGGGAACATCGATAATCACATGTTCCATGGGTTCACTTAAAACGTCAGCGATGCGCTTGTAGATAACCTCAGGTGCCGATACCTGAAACTCACAACCTTCACGACGCATCGTCTCGATAAGAATTGCAAGGTGCAATTCGCCACGTCCGCTTACTTTAAATGTATCGGGATTATCGGTTAGCTCAACACGCAAACTAACATTTGATCGCAGTTCTCTTGTTAGTCGTTCACTGAGGTGACGCGTGGTGACATACTTTCCCTCCTGTCCAGCAAAAGGAGAATTATTTACGACAAAGTTCATAGAGAGTGTTGGTTCTTCGATGGAAACAAATGACAGTGGGGTTGGGTCTGCCGCATCGGCGATTGTTTCACCGATGTCCACATCTTCCATTCCCGCTATTGCTATGATGTCGCCAGCGGATGCATCGGCAATTTCAACGCGCTTTAATCCTTCAAATGTATAAATCTTCGTTACCCGCGCATCTTCAATTAAACCATCGCGATGAATGATTTTCATCGGTGAACCAAGTCGTATTGTACCGCGATCGATTCTCCCGATACCAAGCCTTCCAAGATAATCGTTATAGTCGATTGTTGTAACCAGCATCTGGAAGGGTGATTCATTGTCGCCCGGTGGCGGTGGAATTTGATTCACTATTGTCTCGAAAAGCGGGTCGAGATTAATGGCTTCATCTTCAAGTTCGTTTTTTGCCAAGCCCTGTTTTGCAACGCAATATATTATTGGAAAATCCAGTTGATGATCGTGCGCGCCGAGAGAGAGGAACAATTCAAACACTTCATCAAGTACTTCATGCGGTCGCGCATCCTTCCTATCTATTTTGTTGATGACAACAATTGGCTGAAGATTCAGGTCGAGTGATTTTTTCAACACGAATTTCGTTCCGGGAAGTGGTCCCTCGGCAGCATCGACCAGTAGAAGCACGCCCTCAACCATTTTAAGAGTACGCTCGACCTCTCCGGCAAAATCCGAGTGTCCCGGTGTATCAACTATATTTATCTTTGTAATTACTTTGTCGATGGAATTTGTAATACCGTGTTTATAAAAAACCGCAGTATTTTTCGCAAGGATAGTAATTCCCTTTTCGCGTTCTAATTCATTGGAATCCATCACCCGCTTCACCATCTCCTGATTTGCTCTAAAGGTGCCGGTTTGTCTAAGCATATGGTCGACAAGCGTAGTTTTCCCGTGATCGACATGCGCGATGATTGCAATATTTCGTATATCTTCTCTTAGTTTCATAAAGATTATCCATGATAGCCGTGAACGTTCCACGGTGTGTTTGTATTATATAAACTATAATGTCCCGTAAGTAGACTAAATTTAAGAACAAAAACGCCCCAAGCGCTTACGCTCGAGGCGTTTAGTTCCGTCTATGATGGATACAAGATACGGAAATTTAAGGAGAAAAGAAAAAATACGAAATCAAAACAATTTCCCGCCGCCACTAAACCATTAGCAATATTAAATGTCAAACAAATAAAATTAATACTAATAATCATAAAAGGGAATAAAATGAAAAAGTTATTTTTACTTCTGTTCATGGCAACGATAGTTGCCTGGGCACAGCCACGCGAGTTTGATGATGAAGATGATGCACCAGTTGGACAGATGTTTGGAGGCGGTCGATTTATAGAAAAGCTGGATTTGACCGCGGATCAGCAAAAACAATTCGATAAGATTCGCACTGATATGCAGAAAAAACAAATTGATCTTAGGTCAAAGATTCAAATGCTTCGGTTGGATTTAAAGGATTTGTTTAATGAAGATTCACCGAATAAATCGAACATTGCATCGAAAATAAATGAGATTAGCAAACTTCAAACAGAAGCGAAGTTGAGTCATCTCGATTTATGGTTTGAAGTGAACAAAATTCTTAAACCGGATCAACAAAAAATCTGGAAAGAACACCGCATGATGATTGGTTCAAGAGTTGGGCGCCAAGGCCGTGGCGGCATGCAGGATGAAATGAGAAAGCCGATGGGAAGACGTGGGTGCGGAGGGGGTCGCATGGAACGCAATCCAAATTGCTTAGGCAAATAGAATATTTTATTAGCCAGATTAATGCCTCGAGAAATTTTATCGGGGCATTTTTATTTTACAAACGGGTAAATCGACCCATATAATTACCAATTGTGAAAAATGGCATGAGTCATATAACCCAAGAGTGTGGTATAAGCCCCCCACGAATAAGGCTATTCCCCATAAATTTCCAATATCTATAAGCAATAACATGGTATAGTAATTGAAACTCCTGCCCAACATAGGACTTACCCCCTTATTTTAATGCAATAATAATTCTAAGAATTGCCATGCGAACACTTTCAATTCTAGTCGGATTTATATTAACGCTCCAGATAGGTTTCAGTCAAAGCGTTATTAAATCGAAACATGATTTATCCAGTAATAATAACGGCGCAACTCTATGGCAAAGCACAGACGAAAAACAAGTTTGTATATTTTGTCATACGCCTCATTCTCCGAGCACAACTATACTGCCCCTTTGGAATAAATCTCAGCCGAACAACGCGGTGTTCTCGGTGTATTCATCTCCGACAATGGAAGGAGTGCCCAATAACGATTTAAGCGGAAGTTATTCACTTTTGTGTTTGAGTTGTCATGATGGTTCAACCCCGATGGATGCGCTTCTTAATCCATCGGAAATTGGTAAACCGCATATGGCAGGCGGATACACCCGCCTTGGAGATGTATATTATCCCGGGAGCCCATTTGCTCAATTCCCCGGTGCAAATATTGGTGAAGGATACGGAGGATCGGCTGGTACAAACCTGACAAACGATCATCCCGTCAATATTGTTTACGATGCTTCACACCCTGGGGTAATGAAAGGTAAATTATTTGACCCGGAATCGAAATCAAGCGGACTTGGTGGAACCGTTACCGCGAAGATGCTCTTCGAAAATAAAGTAGAATGTCCATCATGCCATGACCCGCACAACCCAACCATCGTTCCGTTTCTGCGTCTTTCAACTTCAAACGGAACTCTCTGCATTGCATGTCATAATAAATAGTGAGTGTACGTTATGAGACAAATATATAGACGGATTTTATTTCCAGTTTTATTTGCAGTTATCTTCACACCGATGTACGCAAGCGGACCATCGTTAACCTTAAAAAACTCGTGGGGCACGACCCTCTTCCGTCCTACCCGTATAGCGGTGAACAGCAAAGGCTCAATAGCTGTAGTTGAATATCACAGAAAACAGATAAATATTTTTAATGAAAATCGTCGGTTGTTATATAGCGTGCCTCTTTCCCATGCTCCACTGAGTGTCGCCTTTACAGTAGACGACAACCTGTACGCAGGTGTTGAAAATGATGTTTTTAAACTGAACGCAAACGGCGAGGTTATTGATAAATTTTCTCTTCATGGTTTTATTCCCAAATTTCCCTCCGATATTGATGTGGATGCCGCTGGTTCGGTATATGTAGTTGATCGGGAACAATGCAAAGTTTTTGTGTGCAATCAAATTGGTGAGATAAAATATTCTTTCGGATCGGCAGGATCACAACAAGGCGAACTTCGTTCACCTGTAGGTATTGCGATAGATGAGACCGCGGGTGAGTTGATTATTGGTGATGCAGGAAACTCGCGCATTCAGGTTTTTTCTCTCGGCGGAGAATTTCGCCGAATGTTCGGTCAACACATCAAGCAAATCGATACTGCATGGCAAACCGTGGGAACGTTTGCGCGAATTCAGGGCGTAGCTGTTGATACCCGGCATCGTATTTATGTTACAGACAGCGGTTTAGACCATGTTCAAATATTTGATGCTGTCGGAAATCATCTTGGCTTCATCGGTAAAGACGGTCTTAGAAATTCCCGCCTTCGTGTACCCATGGGCATTAAAGCTCTACAGTCAGAACGATTATTCATCACGTCGATGGCAGGATCGGAAATTAAAGAATACTCAATTCAATCCACAACCGAAGTCTCCTCCCAGTCTATCGAAACACCAAAGGAATTTGTTCTTGAACAAAATTATCCCAACCCGTTCAACCCATCGACAAAAATAAATTTCTCGTTACCTGAACGAGAATGGGTAACATTGAAAATATATGATGTAATAGGACGTGAAGTTGTGGTATTGGTTAATGAAGACTTTAAAAGCGGGAAGTACACTATCGAATGGGACGGAAGAAACAGCGCGGGCGTGCCAACAGCATCGGGCATCTATTTCTACCATTTACAGGCAGGAGAGAAGTATTCGCAAACGAATAAAATGGTATTTATTAAATAAGGACGCCACCCATGCAACCACGAATAACGATTTTCATTTGCGCGCTAATTCTTGCATCAACAACACTTCTTTTAGCGCAAAAACCATCGGCCATTTTAGGTGTTGATGCGCCACATGGAGATTCAACGAAATTATCTAATCTCTGCGCCGACTGCCACTTCGGATTCAATGCGCCCAACACTCCCGCTACGCTCAACGACAAATGCTTAAGCTGCCATAATGGAACCACGGCAGCCGCTGCAGAAACACACCGCGGATTAAGTTGTACTACATGCCACAATCCACATCACCAGGAACAGCAGCGTGCGTACGACAGCCAGTATTCAAAGTTGGTGCGCACAACAATCAACCAGCGGTCGGTAAGACTTATGGCTTCATCCGGCGTTAACTCCTTCGCCGACGGTGACAGTGTTTATAACGGTGTCTGCGAAGTTTGTCATTCGACAACAAAGTATCATCGCAATGATGGAACCGGGCAGTCGCACAACAATGGCGCTAATTGTACTTCATGTCATCCTCATGATGTTGGATTTTCCGGCGCTTCTGGTGGACCTAATTGTCTGGGTTGTCATCAATCGGCAATGGGATCGCGGCGCGCTGTTGGTCCCGATTTTGCAACCACAAAACCGCATCACCCACTAACATTCAACCCGGGCGGAGATCTTAATTTGCCGGCAAATAATAATTGTCTAATCTGCCATAACGATTATCCCAACTTGCACGCAGATGGAAAAATAGATTTTAACCCCGACCCAGATCATTCAGGATCGCAGGAATGGAGCGGCGTCTATCCCGATGCGTGGTGCATGGATTGTCACGATGGTGATAATCCCGATCCAAACTATCGTCTCGGAGGAAAAGTTGCCCCTGATAAGCGTGCGTTTTATTCAACTGCCAATGTACATGGGAATGGAACCGCCTTTTCTGGTCGCTGCATCGATTGTCATAATGAGACGAATGAACACACAGCCGCGGTCAAATTTTACTCAAGTTTCTATATGGATGATAGTGAAGAAAACATGTGTTATGGATGCCACGGAGGAGGCGCCAATGTAAATACCGGCGGAAGATATATGGAAAACATTCGTGTTGCATTCACTACCGGAACCATAACGAGTAAATCTGTACATGCGGCTTCTGCCGATCTAAATACATCGGATGGAAAGGTATTTTGTAGGAACTGCCACGATCCCCATCTGCTTAATCACACAACAAATCTCTTAATAGATCCGAAAAATATTACGCAACCATGGACAGGCATGCGCCGCGATTTATGTTTCCAGTGTCACGAGAGAAACACAACAACGCTTCACGGAAATCACAACGGTGTTTCATGCAACCAGTGTCACGACGTCATGAATATGAGTATAAGCACGCAGTGCACGGAATGTCACTTGCCGCACTCTTCGGCGACAACAAACTTACTGCAGGTGAACATCACAGGTAAAACATTATCCGTCTCACCCTCCAGCGTGAATGTAGTTGTAAGCAACTCTCAGCAATTCAACGCAATAACCTCTCCGGCTTTTGCAGAATTCTCCCAGGCGATTGTAAATAGATTTACGGATTGGGGCTTTGTCACAACAAGCGGTGGCAGTCCGGGGTCAGAGTTTTCAAGGATAGCAAATATTCCGCTTGATCGCTCGATCGGATTTGATCCAAACGGCAATGGAGGTTGGGGACTTATCACTGTAACAAGCACGATTACTATTCCCGATAACACGACAATCGAAGATCTCGATGTCTATTTCAACGCAACCCACCATTACCGCGGCGATATCGACCTTACGCTTACACATGTTCAAACCGGAACTACAGTTCATGTCCAAGCATCAGATTGGGGCGATTGGGAACCAAACCTGAATTTTTATTACGACTCAGAGTCGCCGAACAATCAGCACGGCAGTACTAGTCCGCGTTCTACCGCTGAATCGCTAACAAAATTCAACGGTGAGTTGATCGGGGGAGATTGGGTTTTAACAATACTTGATACTTGGCCCTGGGATAATTCTACCAATCCGTCAAGCCCGGATTATTGCATAGTGAACTCATGGGGTTTGAAAGTAAACGGAAGCGTGCTCGGATCGTTTACGAGCGCGGGTCTATTCCAGACATCTTATGCCGGAGCGGGAACGGTATATGCGACTCTTCACAACGGTAAAATTAATCCCGTGCAGAGCGGACTTAATGTGGGTGTTTTTGAGAATCCATTACCAATTCAATCAACAGCTTCTCTCAACGTTACCACAATTCTTGGAAAAGCAGCCGTGACAGTCGAGTCACCAAACCCATCATACATCGTAACACCGCTTGTCCATCCAACCAAACCCATTAGGCAGTCCCAAACCGTCGGGTTAGGCGCTAACGGTCATGCTTCTTTAAACGGTAAGTCGTGCAACTCGTGTCACGGTAGATAACAAGATAATCGATTAACCAATTACGCTGAACAAAAGCCGCCGCATCGCAAGATGCGGCGTTTCCATTTCTTTGGATCAGAATTCCGAATTATTGCCAAGAGAACGATTTTCGAACTTCTTCTGTTTAATATATTGATGAGCTATTTATCGCGCTTATTTTAATCAATTAATTGGAAATTACTTTTTGGAGAAGATTATGTATGTAATAACCGGAGCAACAGGAAACACGGGAAAACCAATAGCGGCAGCGCTCTTGAACGCGGGAAAGAAAGTACGTATTATCAGCCGCGATGCAGTTAAGGCAAAAGAATTGACTGATAAAGGCGCAGAACTTTTTGTGGGTGATGTTGGAGACGTTAATTTTTTATCGAAAGCGTTCCAGGGTGCAACAGCAGTATATGCAATGATACCGCCAGATTTTACCGCACCCGATGTTACCAAATATCAGATGAAGATTGCAGATTCAATCGCGCAGGCAGTACAAACAACGAGAGTTAAATTTGTCGTAGCTCTGAGCAGTGTCGGCACACATTTAGAAAAAGACGCCGGGATTGTATCGGGTCTGCGGTACATGGAACAAAAACTGAACGCAATCCCCGGACTGAACGCATTGTATTTACGCCCGACATACTTCATGGAAAATTCTCTCGGCATGGTGGATGTTGTTAAAAATATGGGAGTCATCGGCTCACCGGTGAAACGCGATCTCAGAATAAATATGATTGCGACTAAAGACATCGCCGCCGTTGCCGCAAGGCGTTTGCTTGCATTGGATTTCTCAGGTTCTAACGTTCAGTATCTTCTCGGACAGCGAGATCTGACTTACTCGGATGTTGCAACAATACTTGGCAGAGCGATTGGTAAACCTGATCTGCAATATGTTGAGTTTCCACCGGATGAGTTTAGAAAAGCAATGCTAGGCATAGGTGCTTCGGAGAGTATTGCAGACAATATGAACACCTTTATTAAATCTATGAATGAAGGCAAAATACTTTCAGATGCGAAGAGAACGCCGGAAAGCACAACGCCGACGAGCATCGAAGAGTTTGCAAATACCTTTGCCAATATTTACAGAATGAAAAAACAATGAATTTAGTTTACGGATTGAGGGCTGGCACAAAGAAGTTAAGCTTGGGGCGTAATTCTGCTTTGTCCGGCTCTCTTTTCGTTTTATGAATATTTAATTCTTTTTACAGTTCAAGGGATGTTGGGATTATCTTTCTCCTGTCGAAGTTACACACGCCCGCTTACACTTTCTAACGCACCTATTACGACAATACAGGCGTTGTATGATTACAACGGTTTTCTCGAGCGGTTGAAACGATCCCTGGGCGTTACGCGTTAATAGTAGAAGATACTAAGATGTTACGCACCACGAGGGTGCCCGAAAACCTCAAAAGACTGTCATGTTGATCCCGCTTCAGCGGGAGAAACATCTAGCGCGAGCCCAAACAAGATTCTTCACTTCGCTACGCTCGTTCAGAATGACAACCCTGATTTTTTAGTTCTCGGACAAACTCGTAGGCAATAATATCCAATCGAAAGGAGTAATGTCGTATGGATAATCAATTATGGATCGCAATAAATAATGCGTTGGTCAAAGAATTCGAGTTTGCCGGCTTCAAATCAGCAGTTGATTTTATCAATCGGGTTGCAGTTGCTGCGGAGAAACAAAACCACCATCCGGATATTTTTCTGCATTCGTATAAGAGCGTGAAAATTACGCTTACAACACACGATAAAAATCGGGTGACGAAAAAAGATCACACACTTGCAGAGTTGATAGACAAACTCATGGTATATCCCTCTTCCTAAATCTCCATCCTGCTATACTAATACTCACAACAATCAATCCAATCAGAACAAGAACTGAGATTGGCTTGAGTTCGCCGTTAACCAATATCTTCTGCGGCGAGTAGTACGTGTGCACCGTGTACGGCAGGAGGAATGCAGCTTTCGTCCATAGCTGTGCGATTACTTGAACGAAGTACGAGATAAGTGCAAGCAGAAATCCAATAAACGCTACACGCCCGGCTTCCCGGCCAAAAACGGAAAATAAAAGCGTGATTCCGTACCATGTACTGTGAAGCAAGAAAAAGTTGAGCGCAACCTTAAATAGAATTATTCCTTCAATTGGCGCGAGTGAATAAACTTGAATACCGATGAGTGTGCCGCACACACCAATCAAACTTAGGAGAGCAATTGATGTCAACGCAAACAGTACATGTCCGGTAAAATAATTCAATCGTGAAATCGGCTGACTTAAAAGCAACTCCATCGCCCCGCTCTCAATCTCTCCTGCAACTGCCCGCGAAGCGAAAACAAGCGCAACCGCAGTCCCGATGGCTAACGCAATGGGGTGGTTCCATCCGAACGCAAGAAGACCTTTTTGATTTAGTCCGCCGAAGAATTGCTGCTCGATAAGCGCCCGCATGAAAGGTGGAATATTCTTCATCGATTCATTCACGATTCCAGGAATATCAATCATGGAGACAATGCCACAGATTAAGAATTGTAATCCTGCAAGTAAGAACATATTAATGCAAAGGAATATTGCGTGACGGCGAACCAAGTGCATGATTAAGTTAATCAACGGCATTTCCTCCACCATTCTGGTAATGCGAAAGGAAAATATCTTCCAGTTCCGGCTCAGGGAAAATAAAACTCTCAACTTCAGTTTGGGCGATGGTTCGAAGAATCGGATTCACGTTGCCGCGAATCCATAAGGTAGCTTCATTACCTATTATCTGCGAACGTGTAACACCCGGCACGCTGGTTAAATCGCTTGGTACAGAACTGTGGAAGCGAACCTGAAGTCGGCGCACCATTTTACTTCTGAGGTTTTCTATCGATTCAACTGCGACAAGCTCACCGGCACGCAGGATCGCAACGCGGCTGCACGTGGCTTCAACTTCTGACAAAACATGTGAAGAGAAAAATACTGTTCGTCCATTGCGCGCGCGGTCGATGATAATCTCGCGGAAAGATTTCTGCACGAGTGGATCGAGACCTGTTGTCGGTTCGTCGAGTAACAGAAGTTTCGGATCGTGCTGCATTGCGATGACTAATCCTAATTTTTGTTTCGTGCCATGTGAGAGAAACTTTATTTTGCGATTTAGATCTGACGGTCGAATATCGAGTGCCTTCAGAAGTTGTTCTCTTAGGACAGGCGGTTTTTGCGGACGGAATTGCTGGAAGTATTCGATCAGTGCACAACCAGTCATGTTGCCGTAAAGATGAAACTCACCGGGTAAATAACCGATATCGTTTCGTATTGCCGCGCTTCGTTGATCGTTCTTGAATAGTTGTACGCTGCCGTGTGAAGCGTAGACAAGTCCCATAATGATTCTGAGCGTTGTTGTTTTCCCCGCTCCGTTCGGACCTAGGTAACCAAAAATTTCACCCTCATCAACTGCAAAGCTAACATCGTGAAGAGCGCGAATCTTGCTATACCACTTTGTGAGATTTTCTATTGAAAGACTATACATTTTCTGAAACGTTATTTTTTCCTGAGCAGCGCATTGTGGTTTCTTTTGATTTCTGGCGATGCGATGACATCGAATCCAATACGTTTTACTGTTGCCAGTGTTTGATTGAATTCTTCCAATGTTACATGACCCTTAGGTTCAGAAAGAAGTGTAAGCGAGTTGTTTTTCAGTGATGCATACACTTCACGGAAAAGTTTTTCTTGATGTGGGACTTCATGAACTACAGCAAACAAAAGGGCAAAGTCAGTACGGTTAATAAAATCATCGACTTGTAGTGAATCGCCCGATGTAAGTCGTGTAATAATTCTGTCGGCAAGACCAACGCGAGTAGCACGACGCATCAAACTTTTTATCATCTGCTCCTGAACATCAACACAAACAATTTTTCCCTGAGAACCAATTAATCTTGCCATCGGAAGTGTGAAGAATCCCATGCCGGGTCCGACTTCGAGAACGGTCATTCCTTCCTTTAAATAAGGTTTTACGATCTCCTCGGGTTTATGGAAAAATCTTCGCAGTGGACTTGCCAGCAAGTATCCAATCCACCAGGGGCATATATGTTCAGGCATATCAGCTCTATAATATTCAGATGTTGAGATTGTCTCGAGTCAAGATAGAGATAATATGAAAAAAATCAAAACTCTTAAACTTTCGGAAGAACATTATGTCAAACAAGAGAAAATCAATCCAAAACAAAACGCAATACACTGTGAAAACGAAAATAAAATATTCCCTCATCTTCCTTATTACATTTCTCTCTGGTTGTAAAACGCTTGAGATGACAAGTTATTGGCGAGACCGTGACATAAAGATAGACGGTAACAGCAACGATTGGCAGGGGAAAACATGGATGGTTGAAGACATAAAGAACGTTCTATTCGGTTTTATGAACGACGAAAATTATCTATACCTCTCACTCACAATAAGCGATAGAGCGTTGCAGCGACAAGTTGCGTTCGGCGGCTTGACTGTTTGGTTCGATCGGAATGGCGGCGAGGAAAAGAAGTTTGGTATTCACTATCCGTTGCCGATGATGATGAGAGACATGCCGATGGAACGGAGACAACCCAGACAGGATCAAGATAGTGAGTGTGATACAACATGGACATTTCCCGAACAATTTTCTAATGAGATTGACATCGAAGGACCAATGGAGGGCGAGCATCATCGCATGGCATTGCAAGAGACCGGTGGAATAGAAACTGCGCTGCATTTTTCAAAGGGTTTGCTTACATACGAAATGAAAGTCCCTCTGGCGGATAAAGGACCCCAGCCGTACGTAATCGGCGCAGCGGCAGGATCGATTATTGGTATCGGAATTGAAACGGCAACGGGTGATTTCGCGGGCGGGAGAAGCAGTAAACCTATGATGGGTGGCGGTCCGGGCGGAGGTGGTAAGGGTGGACGAAGAGGCGGCGGACATGGAGGTGGCGAACCAAACTTCAACAGAGATGAGATGAGAGAACTACTCAAGTTGTGGGCAAAAGTTAAGCTTGTAACGGCAGACTCAACATCTATACGTTAGAATTACCGGTATATTTTTTTAGACGATCCTTTATCGCTTTGCTCGTCAACTCTCTCAACGCATCACTCGCAATCCACCGCGCTGCCGGAGAATCGATTTTTTTGATCTTAGTTGCAGTTTGAATTGCTGATTTGTTAAGCGCGATATTTCGTTTCCCAATTTGCCGCAGTGCCCAGTTGATAGCTTTCTTTACACCGTTGCGTTCATCCTTCGACTCACGTTTAATGATCGGAAGAAGTTGGAGGAATTTCTTGTCATCGGCTTCTTTATCGTGAACAGCCAAAGTAGCAAAGAGAGTAAAGCCGGCGCGTTTTATATATTCTTCTTCGCGCTTGCTCCATGCAATAGCTTTATTCCATGCAAAAGGAGTTTTCCTGAAAAGATGAATACACACACCATCGCATATCGCCCAGTTATCGAAATCTTTTACCCACCGGTCCATCTGAACTTCTGTTGTGAGCTTCGGATCATCAATGAATGCCGCCAGAATCCGAGCATCATAAATTTCTGTTGCCCATAATTTTAATGCCAACTCATGGTTGTGCCCAACTTCTTTTGCGATCGCACGAAGAGTTGGCGCGGATATACCAAAAGCTTTCTTTGCAACGATGCCGTAACGAGCCATGCCGGCAATGTTTTTTGGATTACCAAGAGATTCGAGTTGAGAAAGAATTTGTTTTTTTGTCATAAAATAGATTCGATGTTTTGTATTCGTTTTCCTAAGAGCGAGCGATATGTCTCACGCAAAGACACAAAGAAAGTAAATAGCGATGCGAAAATTATTTACAATAATCACTTTGCATCTTTGCACCCTTGCTTGAAACTTTTAACAGCCCCTACAAGGAATTATATGGAGAGACCTCTGAAAAATTGTTTATAAGCCGTTGAAACGGTTAATCGTTAAATAGGTTTTTATTAACCCACGACTTAAGTCGTGGGTTACTGATAAAAAAAGAAGAATATAAACTGTTTCTCCAAAGAAGTCCTTCGGACAACAGTTTTAGATTCAGCTATATAATAACATTTCAGATGTCTCATGGATTTGTTATTTTCTTTACTTATTCCCCGTACCGCTTCTTATAGAAATCGAGGATTTCCTTTTTCTGCTCGTCGGTTAAGCCCTTCTTCCATTTATGAAATTCTGAATCCATTACATCTTTGGTAGACCCTTTTTGAATTTCCTCAGCGTCCGGAATGAACTTATTATAAAAATGTTTTGCCACTTCATAGAAACCATGCCACTGAGTGAAGTCGGGTCCCATCATCGAAGCGCCCATCCGTGCGCGCCGACCCTCATGATGCCACAGTTCATAATAAACCCATTCCAGATCTTCATCAAACGGAGTTTTGGTCAGCTTGCTGTTAGCATAAAATTTATCCATGATTGATTTAGCTGGTTTGCCGAACTTTTCGTTGTAGAGTTTTACCGCTTCATCGTATTGAGTGAAGAAGTTTTCGGTATGTTCTTTTGCGTGGCATTGCATGCAAACATTTTTCATTCTATCGCGACGTACATCTGCGCTGTCTAATTTTATTGAAACAGGCGGTCGAAGCGTCCAGCTAATTCTTCTGCCAACATCGTGGTTGACTTTTTGTGTTGGTGTTGCACTCATGTGGCATGTAACGCAGGTTGGTGCGGCTGTGTAATCTTTTCCAACCACCCACTCACCTTTTTCAAGATTCATAACGCCCGTGCTTCTAACCGCATTGAATTTTATTCCATGCTTTGATTCATTATAGATTTCCATTTGAGGATGGTCTGGACCCATGTGGCACTTTCCGCACGCTTCAGGTTGACGTGCCTGAGCAACAGAAAAGCTGTGCCGCGAATGACATGCAGTGCATGAGCCCTTACTGCCGTCAGGATTTACGCGCCCGATACCTGTGTTGGGCCAAGTTCGCGCATCTAACTTTCCGTTTTTATCAACTTGTACAACGCTTCCATGACATTGACGGCAACCGGAATTTGCCGCCGCAGCTCCTTCAACAATCTCACCAAGTATATTATCGAGAGAGCCGATAAATTGTGCACCCTTTGCATGATGACTGCCATCGGATTCTGCAACTTCCTGCTCGTGACATTGTGCGCAATCTTTTGGTGAAACAATGGTGGCAATACGTTTACCGTGATGTTCAAATCCATCAACATCGGCAGCTTCTGCTTTATGACAATCGTAACAGCCGACGCCATTTTGTGAGTGTTTGCTGTCTTTCCACATTTGTACAATGCTCGCCCCCATCCCTTGAAGTGAATGGCAGGTGATGCATGTTTTGCTTTCATCCTGCTGCGCTAAATTTTCCTTACCAGACATTGAATATCCATGAGTGAAAGCAACCATCAGTAGAAATGCTAACACCATTGACATTCCAAGAATAATTTTCAAAATTCTCATAATTATCATCTCCTTAATTAACTGAAATATTTTCTACTACAATGTTTCAACTTTCTGCGTTTTCACAATCGCTGCGATTCCGAATCCTGCAAGTACCCATCCTATAACCGCATCCATTACCCACGAGATTGTATAATCCATAGGATATCCCATCCAATTCCAATTGACTATATGTGAAACCAGAGATACAAAAATTCCTAACACTCCGCAATAAGCAACACGTGCAAAGTAGTTCGATGATGCAGCCGTGCTTCGCGAAAGAAACCACGCCGCAAGATAAGATGAAATTATACTAATAATAATTCCAACTATCATCTGACTCGCCATCATCGGCTCACTCCCTCCGGGATCGTATATGATCATGCCTACCGGACCTTGCTGGTATTTTTGCAAATATTCATCCTGCAATGTCTGATCTTGTACTACCGGCATTGCCGGAAAAACGTAAACGCCTTTCTGATCCATGTTGATATGCATTGCAGATATGACAGCCTCTTCATTATTGATATTACGGATGCTAGAAGTGTGGATTGGTAAGATGGTCCACGAAATCCATCCCCAAATGAATAAAATAATTCCCCCAACAAGAGCGCCGAGCAATAATTGTTTCATGATGCTTTTCCTCTAATGTTTATAATGTTTATTTGGCATAATATAAGAAGGATTCTGTACAAGATAAAGAACAAAAATGCACGGGAACCAATTTGTTGAATGGTGATGTTAATAATATAGCTAATTTGAATATTTTAAATTTAAATCAATATATCTTGAAAACAGTTGAAAAATACGGAAAGAAAGCCAGTTTGGCGCTTAATTTATGGATTAAGTTAGCAAGAGCATCATCTACATTTAATAAGCTGACTACCGACAACATCCGTACATTCGGATTGACGGAACCTCAGTTTGCAGTGATTGAATGTCTTGGGCATCTTGGTCTCATGAACTTGAGCATTCTCTCAAAAAAGATGTTGGTCACCGGCGGGAATATAACATGTGTTGTCGATAATCTTGAAAAGGACGGATTGGTTGAAAGAATACCGAGCAAAAAGGACCGTCGCGCTATTCTTGTGCGGCTTACACCTCAAGGTGAGAAAAAGTTCGATGAAATTTTCATCAAACATGCGGAATATATTACTTCTGTCTCATCGGTTCTCGCCGAGAAAGAGCAGGAACTGCTGGCTGGTTTGTTAAAGAAGCTCGGTTTATCATTGCAGGAAATGCATTTAGGAAAGGTAAAGTAAAATACCCGATGGATGAAAAATTAAAAGTTGTTGCAATATCGGGTAGTCTCAGACAAGATTCATTCAATCGAAAGGCGCTTCATATTGCAAAAAAATTTACGATAGAAGAAGGAATGAATGTTGAAGATATTGATTTGAAGAAACTCGACCTGCCATTATACAATGCAGACATTGAGTCGCGGGGATTCCCGGGGGCAGTAGAAATAATGCGTAAGATAGTTCAATCATCCGATGTTGTCTTAATCGCGTCGCCGGAGTATAATCATTCGGTTACGGGTGCGCTGAAGAATGCAATCGATTGGCTCTCGACTAAAAATAATATTCTCGAAGGAAAGACAGCTATAATATTCGGCGCTTCAACGGGTCCGTTCGGAACGCTACGCTCCCAGACGCATCTTCGCCAGATACTTACCGCCCTGAATGTATTCGTGCTTCAGCAGCCGCAGGTTTATATTCGTTTTGCGAATGAAGCGTTCGATGGTGATGGTAATTTGGTTGACATAAAAATTCAAAATCAGTTGAAAGAATTAGTCGTAAAATCTTTAAGCTTGGCACGGCTAACAAGAAGTTTAATTACATAATAAATGAATACAATAAACGAAAGGAATCACATTATGAAAAAGCTGTTTTTGTTCACATTTGCCGCATTTTTTATAACGATCACTGCTACATCGCAAACGGTTTGGAAAGTAGATACTGCACATTCGAAAGTTATATTTTCAGTCAGCCACATGGTCATCTCGGAAGTGACGGGACGTTTCAACGATTTTGATGCAACTATCGTTCAAACAAAGGATGATTTATCGGACAGCAAATTAACTGCAACAATAAAAACTAAAAGTATAAACACCGATAATGAAGGAAGAGACAAACACTTGCGGTCGGCGGATTTTTTTGATGTTGAAAAACATCCTGAGATTACATTTACGAGTAAATCTTTTGAAAAGACAGGAAAAGACACTTATAAAATCACAGGCGACCTTACGATGCACGGCATAACCAAATCGGCGGTGCTCAGCACAAAATATAACGGTCAGATGAGTGATCCGTGGGGAAACACGAAAATCGGGTTCAAGGCGGAATCGAAAGTTAATCGAAAAGATTTTAACATCATATGGAATAAAACGCTTGAAGCCGGTGGACTTCTCGTTGGCGACGAAGTTGAAATCACAATCAACATAGAAATGGCGAAAGAGAAAAAATAATTGTACGTTTGATATGTTATGGCGACCAAGAAAGAAATAATCGATTCGTTCGAGTCAGCGTATCTGAATATGCCGTCATGGGAAACCGGCCGCCCTCAAAATGAGATAATAAAATTAGAAGCAGCGGGTGAGATACATGGCAGGGTCCTTGATGTCGGATGCGGTACCGGTGAAAACGTTCTCTACCTTGCGAAGAAAACATATGATGTGATTGGAATCGACGTCGTATCTGCTGCTATTAATAAAGCGCGTACGAAAGCGCTGAGTCGTGAAATTCACGGATTGTTCCTTATACACGATGCACTGCATCTCGATGGACTTGGATTAATATTTGATACAATTATCGACTCCGGACTCTTTCATGTATTTTCAAATGATGCAAGGGAAAAATTTGTATCCAACATTCGTCATGCATTGTGTATCGGCGGAACTTACCTGATGATATGTATCAATGAAAACGAACCACCGGGATGGGGACCTCGAAGAGTGACACGTGAGGAGATAAAAAGTGTTTTTAGCAATGGATTCATGATTAATTATATTAAAGAAGCCGAATTTCAGACTAATCGTCCGCAGGGCAGTGTAAAGGCATGGCTTTCTTCAATAACAAAATTATAGAAATTCAAATCCATTAACCTATAATTTTCCAAAGAAACCGGGTAAATAGTCTATTTTATAGGGCAAAGCACGCCCTTCCTCGCAGTCTTTTCTTCTAAAATCTTCTTATATTAAAGTATCTAAAAAAGACAACCCATAATCACAAGAATGAATTCGATTCTACGCCGTAGAAGTATTCGGCAGTATACAGGACAAAAAATACAAGACGAGCATATAAAGAAAATTTTGGAAGCAGCAATGTGCGCGCCATCGGCTGGGAACGAAAAGCCGTGGCATTTCATCGTCGTCAAGGATGCTCAAATGCTCGAAAGACTTTCTCAAACTCATCGCCATGCATCAATGATTAAACAAGCCGCCGCCGCCATTGTGGTTTGCGGCGATCTGAATAGTGAAATAAAAAAAGGTATGTGGATTCAGGATTGTTCTGCCGCGACAGAGAATATTCTGATTGAAATTGAAGAATTAAATCTTGGGGCTGTTTGGGTTGGCGTCTATCCAAGAGAAGACCGTGTTGGGTATGTGAAGAACCTGTTTAATCTTTCTAACTACATCATTCCGCTCTCAATTGTTTCGGTTGGATATCCGGCGGAACACTTCGAACCCATAAGCAGGTTTGATAAATCACGGATTCACTATGAACGATGGTAAACCGGATTGTGTTGATTGAAGAGAATATGAATCAATGCATAAAAAGTAAGCAACAACAATAAGGCTAAATTGTAGAAAATCCCAACGTGTGACGAAGATATTTTTATAAAAGGATAACGATCATGTTTAAAATTACCGCATCAATGTTTTTGTTCTTGTCGCTTGCGATCACGCACTGTGTATATGCCCAGATTGGATTTCGGTTGGGGGCGGACTCAGCCGATTACGGGAAAGATCTTGCACTTGATAAAAATGGTAATATTATTGTTGCCGGGCAATTCAGTGGAACGGTTGATTTCGATCCGAGTGCGAGCACGCACACTCTTTCCTCGTTTGGAAACACCGATAACTTTATTGCGAAATATAATGCAGATGGAGTTTATTTGTGGGCGATTGGTTTTGGAAGCAATGGATTCGATGCCCCCAGTACGATTGACCTTGATGAAAGCGGTAACATTTACATTTGTGGATATGTGTCCGGCTCAACTGACTTTGATCCCGGAAGCGGAGTAGCAATTCAACCATCTTATGGGTTGAAAGATGCCTTTGTTGCAAAGTATGATTCGAATGGACAGTATCTCTGGGCACATATATTCGGTGCCGAGCTGGATGACCAGGCGAATGATATAAAAATTGATAAGAATGGCGCAATCAGTCTAACTGGTGCATTTCGGGACACAGTTGATTTCGATCCGGGCACAGGAAGCACCAATCTTATTAGCAGGGGCGGAGAAGATGTCTTTATTGCCAGGTATAATACAACCGGGGATTATCAGTGGGCGGTGAATATCGGAACAATTAACGATGATCAGGGAATGGCAATTGAGGTTGACACGGCCGGCTACTCTTACGTAAGCGGATTTATGTGGCGAGAAGAAATTATCCCGAAAGATTCAACGAGGATAATCACTGGGCCCCAAACTACAATAGACATATTTCTTGTTAAATGTTCTTTGAGCGGATCAGTTTTATTTACGAGGCGGATGGGAGGTAACGGGATAAATCAAACTGCGCCCGGCGGAATTATTCTCGATGCTGTGGGAAATGTTTATATCACAGGTGGATTTAGCGACACTGTCGATTTTAATCCGGGACCCGGGATTGCTAATTTAGTAAGCCATGGCAAAGAAGATGTTTTTGTTGCGAAATATACATCTCAGGGAAACTTTCAGACATGTTTTAGCTTTGGAGGCTCTGAGCAAGATCGGGCAAGTAAAATTGTTGTTGATGGAGACGGCTATATCTTCATCTCGGGATGGTTCAAAGGTGCTGTTGACTTTGATCCCGGGGATGGTATATTCCTATTAAATTCTCATGGCACAAACGGGGCGAGTGATATATTTATAGCAAAATTCAATTCAGTTGGTTACATCCTTTGGGCTGACGGTGTAGGGGCGGTGACCTCGAATCCGAACGATCTAAGCCTTGCTGCTTCTCTGGCACTTGATGGTTTAAGTAATTGCTATGTAACAGGTAAATTTTACCACACAGCAGACTTTGATCCTACCAGCGGAGTGATGAATTTTGTCAGCGCGGGATCGTCTGATATTTTTATTATTAAGATGAATAGTGATGGCACGCTCTGGACTTTTCTCAATGCGCCGATTATCAATATATCACCAAAAAGCTTAAACATAGGTTATGTCTTTGTCGATTCGATCAAGCAAGGCGCATTTAATGTTTACAATTTTGGAGATGTAAACCTTGTAATTTCATCAGTCTCTTCAACTAATCAGAAATTTTCAGTTACACCATTAAGTACAACCATTATTCCATTGGAGGCAGGGGAGTTTACTGTAACTTTCGCCCCGACAGATTCCGGATATCAAATAGGCTGGATAATATTAGATCATAATGGAAATAACGATAAAGATAGTGTAATGGTTAACGGTTGGGGCGTAGGGTATCTTGATCGTTCGGCCGTCGAGTTGTCTGCTGGCTGGAATATGATTTCTATTCCGTTGGTAGTGGGGAATGGCAGCAAAACCTTTTGGTTCCCAACAGCTAAGTCGGATGCGTTCGCGTTCACAGTAACCGGATATCTTAGCGTCGATACACTAAAGCCTGGTGTCGGTTATTGGTTGAAGTACGATTCATCCCGGACCATAATAATTTCGGGGCAGGCAAGAAACGAAGACACTCTCAATGTAATGATTGGATGGAATTTAATCGGTTCTCTGACTTATCCGGTCTCTACAAGTTCAATAATACAGATTCCGCCGGACATTATTATGTCTAGTTTTTATGATTTCTCTGGTAGCTATGGAATTGCTTCAACATTACTGCCGGGCAGAGGATATTGGGTGAAAGTAAATCAAGCCGGCAAGCTTATTCTTTCGGCGCCATGATATTCACGAATTAGAATGACATGATTTTCATAGTCGTCCACCCGACAAGCGTTTACGTATTGCGATTGTATAGTCAAGCTAACTCATTAACGCAATGGCAATGAACGATTATACTAAATCAAACTCTCTTTCCGAAGTTCATCGCTCTGTCTCAATTCCGAAAAATGTAGGAACATTTAAGCGTTTCTTCGCATTCCTCGGTCCCGCGTATCTGGTAAGTGTGGGATACATGGATCCTGGCAACTGGGCAACAGATCTTGAAGGAGGTGCGCGGTTCGGTTATTCTCTCATCTGGGTTTTGTTGATGTCGAATCTGATTGCTGTTTTACTGCAAACGCTTTCGGCAAGATTGGGAATAGTTACCGGCAGAGACCTTGCGCAGGCGTGTCGCGAGAATTACCCAAAACCAGTAGCTTTCATTTTATGGGTGCTGTGCGAGATTGCAATTGCCGCTTGTGATCTTGCCGAAGTTCTCGGCACGGCTATCGGCTTGAATCTTTTATTGAATGTTCCACTCTTGTACGGCGTTATCATTACAGGTTTCGATACTTTCCTTTTTCTTATCATTCAAAATTTTGGAATCAGAAAAGTTGAAGCGTTTATCGTTATGCTGATTTCGACAATCGGATTGTGTTTCGGTATCGAAATCTTTTTAGCGGAACCGGTGTGGGGAGAAGTTGCTAAAGGATTTGTTCCCCATCTGACTTCCGAGAGTTTATATGTTGCAATTGGAATTCTCGGCGCCACGGTAATGCCGCATAATCTTTATCTTCACTCTGCGCTCGTCCAAACGCGAGATGTATGCGAAACGGATGAATGTAAAAAGCAGGCATGTCGGTGGAACCTTCTCGATACATCAATCGCGCTCAATGCTGCATTCTTCGTGAATGCGGCGATCCTCATAGTTGCCGCTTCGGTTTTCTATAAAAACGGAATCATTGTAACAGAAATCCAGCAAGCGCACCATCTCCTTACACCTCTGCTTGGCACAACAATAGCCAGCACGCTCTTTGCGCTTGCCCTTATTTCTGCCGGACAAAGCTCAACGCTAACCGGTACGCTCGCGGGTCAGATAGTTATGGAAGGATTTCTCCAATTCAAAATGCGCCCAGTTATTCGTCGGCTCATGACACGTATGCTTGCAATTGTTCCCGCTGTGATTGTTCTTTCAGTAAAAGGCGACGAGGGATCGTACGGACTTCTTATCCTGAGTCAAGTTATTTTAAGCTTGCAGCTTCCGTTTGCTGTTGTTCCACTGATACATTTTACAAGCGATAAAATACGCATGAAACAATTCGCAAATAAGAGATGGGTTTTAATTCTCGCATGGACCGCGGCAGCAGTAATTATAGCGCTTAATGCAAGGTTGGTCTATGGCGTTTTATCAGAATGGATTGAAGCGGCGGGCAGCAATGCAATTTGGATTTGGATTTCAGTCATACCGGTTATTATCGGCTGTGCTGTTTTACTTTTGTATATGACATTTCCGAAATTATGGAGAAAAAGGAGAGAGGTTGCCATGCCAATTCCATCGCTTTCACTTTCACATCAAACCTACACAAAAATTGGAGTTGCTTTAGATTTTGGCGGGATGGAAGAGAAAATTCTCTCTCACGCTCAATCGATCGCCGAGCATCATCATGCCGCAATTTACCTTTTCCATGTTGTTGAAGGAGTAAGCGGACAGATTTTTGGGAAAGAAGCATATGATGATGAAGCGCGAACAGACAAAGAACATATCGCCAGTCTTGCCGAACAACTTAGAACATTCGGATTCGAAGTTCATACAAATCTTGGATTCGGCAATGTTCCAAAACAACTCGTGAAACTCGCAAACGAAACACAAATCGATCTCCTCATCATGGGTGGTCACCGCCACAGTGGATTGAAAGATATTTTGTTCGGAACTACAGTTCCGAAAGTTCGGCATGCGTTGAAAATACCGGTATTGGTTGTGTAAATAATAGCGCTCAGCTTTTTATAGATTGCCTGGACAAATGGGCAATACATACGTTTGGCATCACTGCTTGATACTTTCAATCAAGTTGCATATCTTAAGATTAGAAATCAGCAAAAACCAATAAGAAAAGGGTGATATTACAATGTCGACTTTAACCATTGATATTCCGAGCGAGTTAGTTAAAATTATCGAACTACATAAAGAAATAGACTGGAAAAGCATTGCACAGAAATCGCTGTTGGAATATGCAAGGAAGATAACACTGGCGGATCGTCTGACAAACGAAAGCACACTATCGGATAAAGATGTAGAAGTGCTTAACGGGCAGATTAAGACAGAACTCACACGCAAGTTCTTATAGAAAATGCAGTTTGTTGTCGATACAAACATTTTGTTATTTGCGCTAATCCGTGATTCGAAAACACGTTTAATTTTGTTCCACCCTTCTCTGGAATTTTTCTTACCTGAATATGCTCTCGATGAAATTCGAAAGCACCGACAAACCATTGCAGTCAAGTCCGGATTATCTGATAATGACATTGATTTACTTCTCGATTTATTTTTAGAGCGAACAATAGTTGTCCCAAAATCGTCATTTGCTGATTTCATTCCCCGCGCGGTTAAGATAATGAAGAATATTGATATTAACGACGTGCCGTTTATTGCGCTTGCGCTCTCGTTTCAGAACGATGGAATCTGGACACAAGACAAAGATTTTCAGAGACAGAAGACTGTGAGGGTTTGGACTACGTCTGACATATTGCAGTTATTAGTAGATCACAGATTGTTCTAAAACAGAGTCCAGTTCACAGCCGGACGTTTAGGGAAACACATCGAAATTGGGGCATCTCAACTCCTACCGAAATTACCAAATAATATTTGACATTCGCATTTCCATTGGTTAGATTTGATTAGACATTGAAAGTAAAATATTCATGACATATAGCGTAATCAATATTGACCGAGAGATTCTTGGAGGTACACCCGTTTTCAGCAGTACAAGGGTGCCAATTCAAGCACTCTTCGATTATATTGAAAACAATGAAACACTCGAAGAGTTCCTGGAAAATTTTCCCTCAGTGTCAAAGGAACACGCACTCCAAGTTCTACACGTCGCCGAAAAGTTCATTACCTCGGAAAAAGTGTTGAATGGAAATCTTGGTTGATGAAAATCTTCCCGCGAAGATTTAATTTGACTTGGGGGTAGAACATCAAGTAATGTCCGTTAATGATTTGGGATGGAAGGGGATGAAGAACGGCGAATTACTGCGGAAAGCGATTGAGCATGGCTTCCGAATATTTATCACTATGGATAGCGGTATTCAATACCAACAAAACTTAATCAACCTGCCACTCATTATCTTCCTTATCAAAGCCAAGAATAATAAACATCAAACCATTCTGCCGCTGGTTTCCAAGATCAATGAAAAAATAAGCGGCAAAATTGAAAACGGAGTTCATAATATCGCGTAACTAATACTCATTTGCTAAAGAATATTTCATCAAAACAATAAATTACCAACCTTGCATCCCATTCATCATTTTGCTACATTTCAGGCACTCTTAAGCACCTAATCCACTGCTCGTATGTTGCAATACCTGAATCTTTCTAAAAATTTAAGGGAGAATATCCTGGCAATTCTTGCCGGCTCGCACACGCACGATCAACTGAACCGGCTTATTGCAGTTTCCCATACGCTTGCCAAAATTCTACGGAACATTAAAATAGCAATAATCTCACTCAAGAATTTCACAGAGGTTGAGCGCTTCGGCGAGCCGTGTATTGTACCAAGTTTGTGCGATACACTCGAAGATTTTCCGGCTATCGAGCGTGAATTTTTGGAGCAACAATTTATCAAACACACAACAGGTCGCGAGCATATTCCCGAATTGCTTGCAAAGCTTTCTCTTTTCCTTAGAGAGCAAAACGAGCGCTGCCGCATCATTCCGTTCGTGATGACCGGTATTTTATTCCGCACAATTTATACGTGCAGGCAAGATTTTCCGGATCAGATGGTTGCGGTTGACACAGAACTTGTTGCAAGCGACACCTCGACGATTATCAAAACAGTGTGCAATGATGTAATGAAGAAAAACTAGCGTAAGTATGTTAAGGGCGGCAAAATTACAACAGAGATGTTTGAGAAATATTTTCAAGTGTTGGAAGAAAAATTGTGCGAGAAATTTATCGGTAAAGATGGATCTGACTTCTCGCTATATGAAAGTTTAAAGAAGCTTTCTCCAAGTATGACGAAAGAAGATTACAAGAAAAACCATAGAAATAAAATTGAGTATTTGTTGAAACAGGTGAATAAAGAAACGGTGAAGAGATTGAAAGATGCCTGAACTACGATTCCATGATTCTCGTTCCGATGGTCTCCATCGGAACGAAGCAAGCGTGTCTTGTTCCCAAAGAGACTTTGGGAACAAGCTTCTCAGATCCAGGCTCAGACAATTACGCAACAAAAAGTAAATGCAATTAGTTAAACATAGAAAACAATGCACCACATAGACGAACATACTATAGAATTATACATCCTCGGATCTGATCTGGTAAAAAAGCAGATTGCCGAGATTGAAGCGCATCTTAAAGAATGCCACGGCTGTCGCGCGCTTGTTGAGCAGATGGAAGCCTTTTACCAAAACGCTGAAGAGGGATTAGGTAAATTATCTGTTCCGGAAGAGCGAAAAACCGCAGCTCTTATGCGTTTACCCAGAGATATTATGCCCTATGATGTGCCATTAGGAACTCCAGTGCCGTATAGACCGACAACATTTGTTGGCAAGCTTGCATATTTTACACGGCTTCATCCGGTTGTTACCGGCGTTGGAAGTTTTACGATGATGGCAGTGCTTACCTTGATGGTTTTCTTGATTCCCAACAAAAAGTCTATAGACAAAAATCCATCCTATCCGATTCTCGATCCGGTGAGCGGCAGCTTAGCAATTTATAACAAAGACCATGACCTGTTATGGAGTATACCATCAAAAGTATTGGCAGGAGCAAATACAGACCAATTATTGCCACGGTACAAGTTTATAAATATCTTCGATATCAACGGAGATGGAAGGAATGAAATTATCACAGCTTTACCGTTGGGAAGCCAAAATGACTATACCGATACACTGAGGATAATTTCTGCCGATAAAGATATTCTTCTTAAAAAAACATTTGAGGAGGAAATCCAATTCCTCGGAAAGAATTACAATAAACATTGGACTATCGCAGATATCTACTGTGGTAAGATTGGGACTAACAATCCAGAAATATTTTTACTAACAGAGAACGGACGCTCGCCAACAATACTTTTTAGATTGAACTATGAAGGGAATATTATAGGTAATTATGCTCATTACGGGATTCAACAAATATCCGTTCTGGAAAATTCGGTGGGAGAGAAAATCATTTTCTTGTGTGGTCTAAACGATATTGGCGAGAAAGATTCGCTTAGTTTCCCTGTGCTTATAGTTCTTGATCCTGAGAAAATAAACGGTAAAACAGAATCATCTTGCACGCCCGGTTTCGGTCTTGAAACCTCAAAGGCAGAATTATACTACATCAAATTTCCGTTAACCGATTTAAACTATACCTGGAAATCAAGTGGATTTGGCGAAAGATTCTCTGTAATTCAATTTAATAATAAGAACGCTTATGATTTTTGGGTAAGAGGCACACATGAAAATAAGAATCCGTTATTTGAATATATCCTCTCTGATGCAATGAAAGTTTTAGATGTAAAATATTCAAGTGAAACGTTAAAGTTGCGCCAGAAGTTAGTCACCGAGGGGAAAATAAAAGGAACATTTGATAACGCCTATCTTGAAAATCTGAAGAACGGTGTCCGATATTGGGATGGTACGTCATGGCAAAAAGAGCCAACGATGGTGAAGCACGAGTGGGAGAAAATTGCGAATCGGTGAATGGGTGATTATTGAGATGGAATGATGGAGTCCGTCAGTTGACGGATGGATTATTGGATGAATGGAGTGTTTGAAGAGAGATGAACAATTCTGCTGAGTTTTTGACTCATGGAGATTGTTAAGGGCAGTCCTAAATTTATGTTATTTAAAAATATAAATGCAGAGAACGCAAAGAATTCTCAGAGTTCGCAAAACGTTTTTGAATTTTTAGAACTGCCCTTAAGAGAATTTCATATAAATCCATACAATCCAGATAGAATTAACGCTAACTTTTCTTTTGTATTTTTCTTTTATATATTAATATTAAAGAATTATCTGGAATGAATCTATGAGCACAGTTACATTAAAAAAATCTGACTATGAAATTTTAAAGAAAAAAGCTGAAGCGTATGAAACAATTATACGAGTAGTTGAGCAAGACATTTTTAGCTCGCCGCCTATTAGAAGCAGGAAAGCAATTTTAAATGAATTCAAGAAAACGGGTTACTACAGTAAAGAATTTCTTGAGGATATCGGACAGGCAATAAAGCGCTCTTCATTTTTTACCGCTACATCGTGACATAATCGAATATGTCAAAAAACGCAATGTAGAAAAGAAACTCTATAAACAAATATCAATAATTCGAGAAAACATTAATCATCCAAGTCTTCGTGTTGAGCTTCTTGAACCTAAGCACCTTCGCTTTTTTAGCTTTAGAATTGACCGTAAATATCGTGCTATATTTATCTTTCGAGATAAAGAAACCATCGAGATTATTAGTGTAACCGACCATTATCGCTAGAGCACGCCGAATATTCACTACTGGAAAGCCAAAGAATGGTAAAAAGAACCGACGATGGTGAAACCCCAGCCGTAGAGTGCGTTTCGCAAACGCACAAAAACCCCGAGTAGAGTGTGGTTTGCAACCACACATCCCCAGATGCGATTGCGAATCGCATTCTACACACACGTGCGATTTAGAATCGCACTCTACAACTCGATTTTAAAAAATCCATTCATTATATTATCGACATGGGAAAGCGTATCACACGGCAGCCACCACGGTATCATGATAATTTCAGCATCTACTTTCTTACATTCTGTACATATCAACGCAAACCATTATTACATGAAAAAGATATTCCTAAATTGATAATATCAAATTTGGAGTATTATAAAAAACGTTTACAGGAGTTGATTGCTTATACAATTATGCCCGATCATATTCATCTCTTGATAGAGGTGGAAAAGTCGGTAACAATGTCCAATTTTCTCAGAGATTTTAAGAAACACACATCAAAAGAAATTATGAAACGTCTTAATGAGAAGATTCCTCACGTGTGGCAGCGCGGCACAATGGATCATTGTATTCGATTTTCCTGGACTGGCAAAGATTTTGATAATCACCTTCAATATCTTTTCTCAAACTCATGGAAACACCTGCAAATCCCGCCGAAAGATTTTCCTTATCATAATTTCAAAGATATTGTAGGGCGCGGTTGGCTCGAGGAAGATTTTCTTGTAGACACCGATCCCCAATTCCATCTTGGTAATTTATACGATCCGTAGCGTGCGGTTCGTAACCGCACAAAAATCCCGGCGTTGACTGCTTTTCGCAAATGCGCCACCCCAGAGGTGCGATCTCGGATCGCACTCTACGCCCGCATTTCTTGCCGATTTCTTAAGAATTTAGAGTTTATTGGTTCCAGCCCAAAGTTTTCCCAGAAATTTTCCGCAGCGCTTTCAAAATGCCATTAGATATAATAGTCTAAGTCCCTATCAATGATATCTAAGGAGTTTCTTATGAAATACATCTACACACTGGGAATTGTTATCTGCTTTATGTTGGCATCAGTTTCTTTTTCACAAATACCGACAGATGGACTTGTAGGGTATTGGCCGTTTAATGGCAATACTCATGATGAGAGTGGAAATGAGAATAACGGAACAACGAATGGTGGTATAACTTGGGGAACAGATCGTTTTGGGAATCCTTCGGGTGCTTTGTTCCTAGATCGCACCGGATTTGTTACAATTGCATCAAGTGCAAGTCTCGATATTAGAACAAGTTTAACACTTGCCGTTTGGTTCAAATCCAATGAAATGGATCAATTCAATCAACTCATTTATCGAGGTGATCCTACTCCGATTGCTGATCCATATTGGATTCGTACACAAGATAGCAAGATTAGGTTTGAAAGAGACTATCAGCAAGTATACTCTCCAACAGTAGAATATTCGATAACTGGTCTTGACACATCAAGATTTCATTTTTTTATAGGAACATATGACCATTCGAACGGCAGCATGAAATTGTTTATTGACGGGGCCCATGTCCTTGAAGAGATTCATCCTGGGACTTTCAACTATGCTACTTCTCAGATGTACAACGTTATTGGTGGTATTGACGACTACCCTGCCTGCCACGGCTTCCTCGACGATATTCGTATTTACAACCGTGCGTTGAGTGAGAGTGAAATACGGACGTTGTATCATGAGGGTGGGTGGAAAATTCCAACGGAGGAATTCTTTGATGATTTTTGTTATAGAAATTATTACGATGACAATCTCAAACATCATGGCTGGCAGGTCTCATCAGAATGTAATAAATCGAACCAGTTTGTTCCCTCTTATATTTCTTTTGAAACCAATACAGGAAATAATAGCGACTCTGTGATGATACTCCAAAGTACAATCACTAACCACGAATTAGCAGCAGCAGAAATCCATTCAAAAACAAAATATTTCGAGGGAACATACGCAGCAATGATTAAATTTGACGACGGGGACCCTTCATGGATGGACAGAAATGTTCAAACATTTTTTGGAATAAACAGTTGGAAATATCTTCGCTGTTGCAATTTGTACTCGGAGCTTGATTTCGAATATTTACCATACCATACTTGGTCGGGTTATAATTTTCAATCTACCCTTAATCCTACAAGCTGGGCAGAAGCATGCTCTGATACTCCCCAAGATAATCCGAAAGCTACATTTCAGTATGATACTCTGCTGGGTGATGTTTGGCATATGTTAATCATCGATGCGAACGATGGTAACTCGGTAAAGTATTATCTTGATGATTTACCAGTTGGTCCGGGACAGAATAAGGTGACGCATCTTAATTCTTCACTTTCTGTATATCCCAAAACACAAATCTCAATTAGATTTGAAAATTGGGTTAATTCAATTGACCCTCTAAATAACGACCCCAAATCATGGAAAATGGCAGTCGATTGGATTTACCACGTGAAAGGTTTGAGTATGAGCCGGCAAGAGATAATGGATCGTGTGCAATCATTGAGAACAACCGTTGGTTCTTATAAAGATAACATACAAGCAGAAGAACCAAATTTTGAAAACGTCAGATGCACTCGTAATACAATAGATTGTCCAGTTTTGCTACATGTGTATGACTCACAGGGGCGACATACTGGACCAATAAACGATACGACATGGGAGGTGGACATACCAGGGAGTTATTATGTGGCGGGGAATTTAAGTGATCCTTTATCTCAGAAAACTATTGTCATGAAAGCTGATGATACATATACGATGAAAATTGTCTCACAGGATACTACGGCATTCTTCAATTTGAAAGTTACCGATTACCAACAGGGATACCAACTTAAATCGATTTCTTTTGATAGTATAAATATTCAACCAAATTCAACTGCCACCTGTAGTCTCGAATCCGTTACACCGCTTACTCAGCTTTTCGTAGATTATGATGGTAACGGAACAATAGACACGATATTCCTGCCAAGGAATTACCATGAGCTTACAACAAATTTTGTAGTCGATTCAAAATGGAACCTTGTATCAATTCCATCAAAGGCAGTCAATAATAAAAAATCCGAATTGTTTCCGTCTGCTATCTCGAACGCATTCGCCTATGAATCGAATTATATCGAAAGAGATACTCTCATAAATGGGGTAGGATACTGGTTAAAATTCTCATCTCCAGAAACTGTTAGAGTAGTTGGGATACCGGTTGAGACAGAGACGCTAGAGGTTAACGATGGCTGGAATATAATCGGCTCAATCTCTGATCCAATTGCTGTCTCCTCCATCATCAGCGATCCCCCTGGTATCGTGACGAGCAGCTTCTTTGGTTATAATGATAGTTATGTAATTAGTGATACAATATATCCGGGGAGAGGATATTGGATAAAAATTAATCAGTCAGGTAAGTTAATTTTATCTTCAAATACTTCAGTTGCATCAACAGCAAATATAAAGATACTGCCAACATCCGAAATGCCGCCACCCCCACCTTCAAATGAAAATAGCGGTGTAAATTATTTACCAAAAGTATTTTCACTTGCGCAAAATTATCCAAACCCGTTCAATCCATTAACTTCAATCCGTTATGGAGTACCGGAGAAATCACATGTAACAATGAGTGTTTACAACACACTCGGTCAGTGCGTTGTATTGCTTGTGGATGAGAAGCAGGAGGCGGGATATCACGAGGTAACATTCGATGGCTCGGGATTAACGAGCGGTGTGTATTTCTATCGTTTACAAGCGGGAGATTTTGTACAAACAAAAAAATTGCTTCTAATGAAATAATATCAAATACAACTTTGGGTTAGGGCAAACGGCGCTCCAATAAAATGGGGCGCTGTTTTAGAAACATGTGCGACTCACTTCCAGCGTTGAATCGACTATGAAAGTGAATCGCGCTTTGATCTTTCGTTCCCAAATGGGAATTTGGGAACCAGTGAAAATTGCTGTAAGTGGTCACCATCTTAGAGCCTGTCTGAGAACCCGGTAGCCGCAATCTTCAGATTGCGTTCTTGGCTTAACTTCGCAGACATAAAGTCTGCGGCTACCAAGTTTTATGAAGTTCTCGGACACTCTCCTTAGAGATGGCGTCTACTTTTCTTGTGCTACAGCTTTCCCAACTTCTCTTTCACTAATTTTATAAACGGGCTTGCAGGAAATTTTTTCGTAAATCTTTCGAATGCTTCTTTCGCCTTTTCCTTATTTCCCATCGCAAGATAGCTGTTGCCGATCATGAGCTGGGAGTCGTCTTTCTTTTCAGAAATTTTGAACGTAAACACTTTCTGAAAATGCTCAATCGCTTCGCTATATTTTTTTTCACCAAATGCACACTCACCCAGCCAATAGTAACAATTGTCCAGCATTTTCTCCTGGATGCCCCCATCGAGTGCCGACTGAAAAAGTGATGTGGCTTCAATATAATTGCGGGAGTTAAAGAGGCGCAACGCTTCTTTGTAATTTTCGCGCGCCCCGCCCGGCATTGATTGACGTACAACCGGCGGTGGGGGAGATACCGATTTTTCTTTTGCCTCGTCGAGCAATGTTTCCATCTCTGCCGCCTTCGCAATTGCGGCACGGTTATCTTGCTCTAATTTTGTAACTTGTTTTTTCAATGATTCATTCTGCGATTTCAAATCATTCATTTCTTTTTGCATCGTTTCTGTAGCGCTGGGCGGCGGCGGGGATATCTCCTTCTGTGCTTCTTCGGAGCTTCCGCATCCGATCATTGCAAATGAAAATAATACGGCGATGAAAAGAATCAAATCGGGCTTAAATAAAGATTTTAGCATAATGGTATCCGGGTTTTATATTTAACATTCAAAATAAAATATGCGGGCTAATGTAGATAAATTGTACCTGAAAGTCAAGATTTTTGTTATTCCCCGCTGAAATTACTATATTTTTCAAAGACAAGGATATCGAAATGAACCATTTGAAAAATATAACGACCGGAATATTTCTTATTATGTTGTCAGCCGCAGTAATCGGTTGTTCAGGATTGAAAAAAACGGTAGAGACTAAAGACGATCCAAATCGCGATCACGCGCTTGACCATTATCTTCAAGGTTCAATGCTGGACCAAAAGGGCGAGTATGCTCAGGCAATTCTTGAGTATCAAGATGCTTTGAATTATACAAAGGATGCCGCCATCTATAATTCTATCGCTAAAGATTATTCACTGCTTGGCAAACATTCGCTGGCAATACAGATGGGGTTGGAAGCGATAAAATTGCAACCCGGTAGCCGCGAGTATCATCAAACATTAGCCGAAGTATATATTAATGCCCGCGATCTCGATAATGCAATCAAAGAATTTCAAGAAATCATCCACATCGATCCGCAATACCGCGAAGGATGGATAAACCTCGCTCGTTTGCAACAGATGAAAAACCCCGAACTATCTTTGGAGACATATCAGGAAATCATAAATCGATTCGGACCACAGGAAGAAGCATATATCCAGATGGCACAAATTTTCGGCAGTATGAACATGCTTGATAAGTCGGCTGCTGCGCTGAGAGGGATTTTAGAATTAGAGCCGGAGAATTTTGAAGTTAAAAAAGCGCTCGGCGATATTTATTTGCGGCGCGACAGTATCGATGCGGCTCTCAAAATTTATACCGATCTTGCAGATCTTCATCCGGATAATCTTGAGCTTCGCGCCGCCACGGCACACGCCTACCTCGTGAAGCAGGATTACGATAAAGCGAAGGAGCAATTCGATATTGTTTTACAAAAGGATTCGCTTTCGGCGGATGAACAAATCCGCTTCGGACAAGTATTCGTTGCTTTTATTGAAAGAGATTCCGTGGTTGCGCCATACGCAATCAAAATGTTCGAAAAAATCCAGCAAACATATCCAGCAGATTGGAGACCATATTGGTTTCTCGGCGCAATCTCGAATATCATGAAAGATGACACAGCCGCATTAAAATATTTTTCCAGGGTGATGGATTTAGCCAAGTGGAATCCCGATGGATGGGTAAGCACAGCTTCAATTTATTACGACAGGAATCAATTTGACGAGGCGATCGGCATTTTACAGGAAGCAAACAAATACGTACGTGAAGAATTCCGCCTCTATTTCTTGCTGGGAATATGTTATCAGCGAAAACATCAAACAATAGAAGCTGCTTCTTCACTTGAAAAGGCGATCCAGCTCAACGGGAAGAGCGTAGATGCGATGAGCGCGCTTGGCTTAGTGTACGATGAGATGAACAGACCGGAAGATTCAGACAGTATGTATGAACGCGCGCTACAGATAGATCCGAAGAATCATCTCGTTCTTAACAATTACGGATACAATCTCGCAGTTCGCGGCATTCAGCTTGAACGCGCACTGAAGATGTCCAAAGAGGCACTCGCCCAGCAACCGGCAAATCAATCGTATCTCGACACATTCGGATGGATATATTATCAACTTGGAGATTACAAGGAAGCGGAGGTCTGGATCCGAAAAGCCGTGGAGATGGGAAATGCAAGCTCGGTAATTCAAGAACATTTGGGCGATATCTATTTCAAGTTATCGGATAAAGAACGGGCGATGATATATTGGCAAAAAGCATCTGAACTCGACCCGAACAATCAATCGCTGAAGGATAAATTACAAAAGGGATCGATGTGAGAATATGCGTTGTCGTGTTTGCCTTTTTTCTTGTTATGAACATATTCGGTTGTGCTCCCACCCGGAAGATCACTACGGAACGATCGCTTTCTTTGGATGATGTACTGGGAAGAGTTGAAGAAAGAAACGAGAAAATAAAAACGTTGAGAGGCGAAGGAACAATTACTATCGAGAGTTTTGAATCATCAACCAGCGGTTCGTTTACCGTTGATATGAAAATGCCCGATTCTCTACGAATGGAATTCCGCGGACCGTTCGGCATACGCGCCGCCACGCTGATGTTATCTCGTGAAAATTTTTTATTCTATAATTGGATAGAGCACACCGCTATTGTAGGCGTACCAGACGGGAAGACGCTGAACTCAATCATTAGGTTGAAGATGCAGTTCGATCAAATCATCAACACATTCACGGGCGAGATCAGGAGTGTGAGCGATCGGGATTCGCTCCTGCAATATTCAGTCGAGAATAATTTTTACGTAGTACGCTATCAATCTCCTGAAGGAAAAAAGGAATGCTGGATTGACGGCGACTCATTTATTGTCACAGATTACCGGGCAACCAACGATCAGGGTGAAAATGTTCTGGTCGCACACACATCTGATCCTGAAGAGATCGGAGATGTGCAACTGCCCACATTTATACGAGTAGTGTTTCCGAAGGAACGTCAAAGCGTGACTATCGCATATGATGATATTAAAATAAACGAAACGGTATCGTGCCGATTCGTATTTCCTAAACAAGCTGAAATTATTTATCGATAATGAATATAGCGCGATTTCTATTAGCGTCTCTTCTCGTCATTAGCATCACTCAGTGCTCTTCTTCAGCGTCGGGCGGTGACGATATCAAAAAGAAACAATTGCAGCTTGAAACACTCCGCAGGGAAATCGATAAATATGAAAAGCAAATAACCGACAAGGAAAAAAAAGAAAAAGCGACTCTCGAATTATTGGATAATTACGATCGGCAGGCATTGCTCCTCAGACGATTAATCGCCAAACTTCATGACCGGGAAGTTTCGCTTCGGGAGGAGATAACCTCTACGCGGAAATCGATTGGCGATCTGACCGGACAACTATCCTTTCTTAAAAAGCATTACGCCAATTATGTTACCACGGCATATAAATACGGCAGAACATACGATCTGGAATTGCTTTTGTCTGCCCGTTCATTCAATCAAATGCTGATACGATCGGAGTATTTGAAGCGGTTCTCGAATCAGAGAAAGAAAGACTTGGATCGGATAGATGATAGGCGAGACAATCTTGAAGAGCAAAACACGATTCTCCGCGCCCAACTGAATGAACAACAACAGCTTATCGCAGAGAAACAAAAGGAAGAGAAAAAACTTTCCGTAAAAGCGAAGAAAAGAAAACAACTTCTAACGCAGATCAGGAAGGATAAAAAGAATTACAAGCGCGAGCTTGACCGTAAGAAGCAGGACGTTAAGGAGCTTGAACAGCTTATAGCGAAATTGATCGAAGAGGAAATTGCGAAGAAGAGTCGTAAAGAATCGGTGCGCGAGCCGATAGTTGGAGGCGCGTTCCAATCGAAACGCGGTCGTATGCGCTGGCCCGTTGCCGGAGGAAAATTAACGGCGCGCTTCGGGAATCAGGAACATCCTACTCTTCATACAGTAACACAAAATCCCGGAATCGATATCGCGGTACCTGCCGGTACAAAAGTAGAAGCGGTTGCCGATGGTGAGGTATCGAAAATTTATTGGCTTCCGTCGTTCGGCAACCTGATTATCCTCAATCATAATCACGGATTCCGAACCGTATATGCCCATCTCTCAGAAATTTCGGTAGAAGAGGGAGCAAAAATCAATGAGGGTGATACGGTTGGAAGAAGCGGTGAATCTCTATCAGGATCAGTTCTTCATTTTGAAATCTATAAGGAACGAGAAAAACTTGATCCTGAAAAATGGCTGAAGCCCAAAACTGTATCTCAACGATGAAATGACAGAATGAGCTTTGCGAAACACAAACATTTCTTTCTTGGACTCGGTATCACACTAATAGCTGTGCTACTGTCGGTTATATTGCCAGATCTTTTCAAAAGAATAGATCAGGGGATAGTTAATGAAGAATACCGGCTGAGAGGTGAAACAAAAATCGATTCCTCTATTGTAATTATTTATTTCGATAACGATGATATTGCCGCCCTTGGGGGACTGCCGCTCAAACGAAGTTATTATGCGCTTCTCTTGCAAGTTTTACGCGAGCTAAATGTAAGAGCGGTAGGCATTGACATTGCATTTACCGAAACGGGCAATGAACATCCCGAGTATGAAGATCTGCTTGCCACGGTGGTGGAAAGAAACGGCAATGTAATCCTGGGTGGTTATTTTAGATCGTTCAGCGATATAGCATCTCAAGAATATGGAACAACCATACCCCCCGGTTTTTTGTATGATTCTTTGCCGGTAATTGCCTGGAGCCGCGGCAATAATCCGGTTCTACCAGCATCTAAATTATTAAAGTGCGCAAAAAGTGTCGGGCACACACACATAGGCGATGAGTTCGGTCTCCCGTCTTTTGTGCAAAGCGGTTCAAATCTTTTTCCTGCTTTTTCGTTAGAACTTTTCAGGGTTGGTGTTGGCGCCGATAGGCAGAGCGTTCACATATCGTCTTCGGGTATCGACGTTGTCACAGATAAACATACGTATCAGATACCGATAGATGGAGCCGGCAATGTATTAGTCAATATTACAGGCGGTACGAAATCGCTAAACATGTTATCGGCGGTTAAACTTCTGAAGTCTTATGATATGATAAAATCGGGCATTGTATCGCTGTCGCGGTTGGAATATCTTAAAGGGAAAATCATTCTTGTTGGAATAATTGCTGAAGGAGGCAGTAAGTTTGTGAATACTCCATTTACGCCCGACTTCCCATCAATAGGCATTCATACAATGTTTGTTGACAACGCAATTCACGGGACATTCATAAGACACGTTAGTGATATCTCAGGGCATCTACTTGTGTTCATTGTAGGCATCTTGAGCACTTTACTCATGGGCATGAAAAAAGGAATCTTCGGCATTATAGGCGTGGCGGCATTGCTTCTGCTTCTGCTTGTTGTATCGTACATTCTGTTTTTAGCGGCATCTATAGTCTTTCCATTATTTATGCCGTTATTGACAGGATTGATCGCGGCGGTTTCGGTTCTGATCTATCAGCATAAATCTGTGCGCGAACACGCTTACGATCTCACGCGTGAAAAGGAACGAATAACAAATCTTCTACACGAAAAAGAATTAAAACTTCACACACTTGAATCAAATCTGCAGACAACCCGACAACAGGATATTGCAAAGCACCGTACTCAAACAGCCGAGGAAGTGAAATCATACCAGGAAGAAATTCGCAGGTTAAAAGTAATTGCAGCCGACTTACAGCCATCCGTCATGACAATAAACCGACAGCCCGGAATCAAACAAGAATTCTGCGGAATAATTTACGGCAGCAACAGCCCGATGGAAGAAATTGTATCATTAGTAAAAAAGATTTCCGACAGCAAATCTACAGTTTTACTACAGGGAGAAAGCGGTACAGGAAAGGAACTTGTTGCGCTTGCGCTTCATGCTCATTCCGGAAGGAAAACAAAACCATTTGTTGCGGTCAACTGTGGGGCGTTATCCGAAACGCTATTGGAAAGCGAATTATTCGGGCACGAGAAAGGCGCGTTTACCGGCGCAATGAAGGATCGGGCGGGTCGATTTGAGCTTGCCGATTCGGGCACGATATTCTTGGATGAAATTGGAGAAACGAGCGAAGCATTCCAAATAAAATTATTAAGGGTTCTGCAAGACGGAACATTTGAGCGCGTTGGCGGAACAACAACAAGAAAGGTTAGTGTTCGAGTTATTGCCGCAACTAATAAAAATCTCGAGCAAATGGTTACAGAGAAAAAATTTAGAGAAGACCTTTATTATCGTCTGAACGTATTCACAGTCCGACTTCCCGCTCTCAGAGAGAGAGTGGAAGACATTCCGCTTTTGGTAGAACATTTTATTGCTCTGGAAGATGCAGGGTTAACTTGCAGCGCCAGCGCGATGGATACTCTAAAACAATATTCATGGAAGGGGAATATTAGGGAACTTCAGAGCATAATCAAACGCGCCGTGCTACTGTCGAAAGCAGAAAGCAGAACGATGTTGCGCCTGAAAGATTTTCCCGGTGAGATAGTCAAAGAACAAAATACGTCGGTGAATATAGAGGAGCAAATTCTCAGGTTATTGCGTGAGAAGAGATTCTCGCGAAGCTCTATATCGGAAACAGCCGACGATATCGGGGGCTTGAATCGTGGAACTGTAGCGGAATATTTCCGGGGTTATTGTTTCAAAGCATTTGTAGAGTTGGAATACAATGTGGCGGCAGCCGCTAAATTAGTAGCACTATCATCGGACGAAGTAATCTTTAAAAAAGTCGAGAGGAAACTAATTGAATATATCAGCAATGCAATTGAACATACAAAATCCTCTCAATCCGGCGAGCAGGTCATCTTTGCATCGAAACCCAAATATAAAAACTTACCGCAAAGATATCATAACTATCTCGATGAAATTATCGCATCAGCTCACCGGGGTGACTGGTCATTGAAGTAATAATCCTGCCTCCATTAACTTCACAAAAGCCTGAATAGCATAATTCCCGCACAAGCGCATAGTTTTCCCGCAGTACGATTTTGTAAAATCTGTTAAATGCTAGCACATTCTTCATCTAATGCGTGGCACGATGTTTGAAATGATAGTATTCAATTGTCCCGCTGCTCATTTTAATTTCCTAATTCACATGCGGGCATTGAGGAAAGAGCGGCGGGATGATATAATTAACAAGATCATTCATAATTGGAGAAAATTATGAAAAACACATACCGCTTTTTGAGTTTTATTCTTTTCGCATTTTATGTAATATTCTTCGGATGTTCAAAAGATAGTACTTCTCCTGAAGTGCTAAGCGATCAAGAAGTATTAAAGTCACAGATCGAAAGTATCGATTCGGTCGCCGATTTTTCCAGTTCCGATGAGGCTACAATTGATGATGGATCGGCGCAAGACTATGAGATCGGTTCATTAGAAAAATCGCTTTCTCCCATAACTCCAATCAGATGGGGACGTAAGATTGACAACGTCCAACGGAACTGCAATATTGTTATAACGGGCGATTCGATAGCGAATGCAACGATCGTTAAAACAATAACAGGGCGATTGATAATAGTAATATCCTCCTCCGAAGGTTTATCGACGCTCGATACATTGCAAAAACAATTCACAAGTCAAACACAGCGTGAAGTTCGGTTCAAGCGAATCGCGAGAACAAGTGATCCTAAAAAGAATTGGAAGCCTATTGATATTACTACAGTCGTAGGAGGAACCAGCGAAGCGAGAAATTTCAACATTACCAAACTGGAAATCTACACACCACACGATACGCTGGTAATATCAGAACCTATGATGCAGTGGTTTCACTTAGGAATCGGTCCTTACGGGATTCCCGTTCTAAATCTTGGCGATACAATGTTGGTCCGCGCTCAAATACAAAGTACTGATACGAGCCGTGAATATGCCATGCTGCGACATTCAGTTGACCACAGATTTACTCATCGGTACAGAACAAGAATGCAAATGATCGATAGCACCAGTAATCAACTGTCTTACACGAGGGAGTATGAAATGCGGTTTGCAACTCGCTTACCGGCAGGCGTTAATGTTTGCAGGTTTAATGTCGTTTACGACGTAATGTCGTATAATTCAATTAATGATGACATTGCCCCATTCATGAATATGTTTGTTGGAGTTCCGTATATAGTAAAAAGGTACTAATTTTTACCGTATTTTTTTAAACCCGATGAATTGTTTCAATCCATCGGGTTTTCCTGTGTGAGCATATGAAAACATTAAAAAAATATTTAAATTAAAATAAGATGAAACATTCAATAATAAATCTCGCATTGATCGTTACTCTATTCGGTCTGTTCTGGTCGGGATGCAAAAATCCAGGACCAGTAGAGTTGTTTGATGAGCAAGATGACTCAAAACTTATCGAGATGAAATCGGTAGGCATAACTTCCGATTCATTATATATTCAGTCGGGAACAGACAGCACCGGCTTGCTTGGCTCGGAGAATTCCAAATATCGTTCAAAGATGATATATGCCGGAATCAGATACGGATTGTCTCCGGTGGCTGATAGTTTGGTTCAAGCCGAAGCGATATTTATGGATACTACAAATCCGGTTTTTAACAATGGGAAAATAATCGCTTATCCGTCATTTGATGCCGGGATGCTGATCGTTGACGGAGACACTCTCAATAAATACCAAAGAAGAATCAGAATGCCAGTGTCGGGATCGGATACTGCGGTGGGTTATATATATAAGCTAAAAAAGCGGTACGCCTTTCTATCGGGTCATTCATATCGCTGGAGAGGTTCAGGAAGCGCGAACATCGACTCGTTAGATATACCGTGTACCACACCTCCGGAAATTGTAATCACGGAAATTTCTTCCAAGTCTATCAATAATAACGAACCGCTCCATATTAAATGGAATTGCACCAACCCGACTATCAATCTGATAATCAGCAGAGAAGGCGGGCTTCAGAGAAGGACATGGGTTCCGGTACTGCATCTCAAAATCCGGAACACAAAAGGTGAAATTACAATACCGGCCAAAATCCTGGAAATTCTCCCAACAAGAAATTACAAAAACTTCCTTTTTTCATTTATTTCTGAAACAAGGTTTACAACAACCGTAGGTAGTTACGGCGGCGTATTGATTCAAACAGCATCGATTCATAACATACCGATGAATGTTCAACCCTAACGTCAGATAAGATTGTATCGATATTCTATAAAAATATTTTTATTGATTTCAATAATGACATCGCCGACTCATATAATGATTTCTCAGCAATTAGGTTCCGCTCGCGGTGTCGGGTTGGGGGCGCTCACGGTTCTAACGAACGACATATATTCAATCGGTTGGAACCCCGCAGGATTGAGTTCATTGCAGGACTGGGACGTAGGCATTTCTAATTTTCTTCCAACGACACAACAACAGTCGGGAATAACATTACACTCTTTAAGTATCGGTAAAAGATTTTTATCAAACCATACCGCTTCTTTCTGTTACTCGCCCGGTAAGATATTAGAATTTATCGAGCCTGCAACGTTCGACGTTATTGACTCATCGGGTAATTTGCTGACGACGAAATTTGATAAAAAAATATCGTATCATCAGCGGTATTCGATGGGGTATAGCTACCAGGTTGAGGAAAATATTGCGGTCGGTATTAGCGCAAAATTCTTTGAAACAAATATCTCGGATACAAAATATTTTTTTGATTCGAGCAACATCATACATTCTCAAATCGATGAACACGTCGCCAACGCGTGGACATTCGATATAGGCGGCATATACAAAACAAAATCAGACTGGGCATTCGGTATTGTAACCAAAAACTTGTTCCAGATTAACGAGTCTGAGCTGAAAGAAGAGATGCGCGAATATAAATTGAATCTTGATAAACTTGCGATTCTCGGCGTTGCCTATGAAGGGCTGACTTCATGGAAACTTGCCGCCGAGGGAGATACGAAAAAGAATTTTCGCATTGGCGCCGAATGGATTCCCGTCGATTGGCTGCAAATTCGCACCGGTATGTATTCAAGAGAACTAGAAAGCATAGAAGCGCTCTCATTTGGTTTCGGCTTTACTTATGCACGGGCGCACATTGATGTTGGATATATAAGATTTTCAGATCAAACGAACCGTTCCGGCAATGTTGAGATCGGTATATTTAAGACGTCATCGTTTGCAGATATTGATTATACTCCTTTCACAAAAGACCAGATTTCATTATCCTTAGATGTAAATCTCGGCATAACCAAAGAACCTCTGGCTCGGATCGAGTATGTCGAGATGTTAAGCGAAGTCTTTACGGCGTCGCCGCAAATATATGCCTTCCGACCGCTCGGGAAAGCAAGAGTGAAAAATATAACCTCGAAATCTATTGATGTAAGGGTCAGCTTTTATTTGGAAGAGTTCATGAATGCGCCGACCGAAACGAAGACCTATACAATCTCTCCTGAAGAAATATTGGAAGTCCCGTTCTTTGCCGTCTTTAATGATGCGATTGCGGGAGTGAAAAAGTTTTCCGTGTACGATGGAACTGTTTTCGTGAATGCTGAAATATCTTCCGACTATGACGATAGATATCAAACCAGAGTGTTAGTTCGTGGACGCAACGATTGGGATGGAGACGTTATGTTGTTGAAGTATTTTGTTACCCCCGCAGACCCTGATGTCCTGCAGTTTACACGCTATGTCTTAAACGAACAGAAAACGCGTTTGGATAAAGTAGCAACAACGCTACAGAATTTTGAAAAAGCGAAAATAATCTTCGATGAATTTTCGCGTCGCCTAACTTACGTTCACGATCCCAAAAGCAGTAAAGATTTTGTGCAATATACGTCCGAGACGCTCTCGCTTCATGGCGGCGACTGCGATGACATCACCGTGGGATTCTCCTCGCTTCTCATGAGCGTCGGAATATCTACGGCATTTGTCGACATAGTTCCGCCAGAACAACCCGATAATGCACACATTTATATGATGTTTGATACCGGACTAAGCCCAAAGGACGCTTATATGATAAGCGAAAACCCGAAACGATATATCACACGAAATAATGATAAAGGGATTGAGAGCATCTGGATTCCCATCGAGACTACAGTGTCTTCCAAAGGATTTGATGAGGCGTGGAGTACCGGCGCATATCAATACTTACAAGACGCTGAGGTAAATTTTGGTTTGATAAAAGGCTGGATGCGCGTAGTTGATCTACAATCGACATATTAACATAGGAGTCTTCCAATGAAAAAAACATATTTCTTATTGCTCTTGTTATTCTTTTTTGCAATCTCAAATTCATGCGCCGACATGAAGATCATCGCAGTTAGCGGCGCAGTGTCTATTCGTCATGGAGTTCAGGAGGAATGGACTCGTGCCGCCGCGGGTGATATTCTGAAACCGGAAGACTCGATCGAGCTAAGAAAAAAATCTACCGCAACTATTTTAATTGACGGAAAAATAAAAATGACGATACCCGAATCCGTCATCATAGATCTTGCCGATATACGCAACCTGACGCAAGAGGAACTATTGCTAAAGCTTGCGATGGAACAGGTTCGCTCCATTCCGCCCAAAAAAGATGAAAATGAATTGATTATCCCGCGCACTACAACAGTCCATGGTGACAACAGAAATGCTGTTCCAAGTTCCAGTGTGGAAAATAAAGAAATCGGGCAAATGCAATTAAACGGTACAAAGGTTTTATACGATCATGGATTTTACGCCACTTGTGTGCTGAAAGTAAAAGAAATTTTTCGATTGCACCCAAAACTATCAAAAATGGTCACCATGCATCTTATGGTAGCAGCCGCTTTAGAGAAAATGAATCTTACGGGCGAAGCATTGAACGAATATATCAATTTGAAAAATGAACAACTGACAGATGCGCAACGATTAATCGTTGTGGATAAAATTAAGAGTTTTACAAAAGAAGATTCAAAATAACCAGGTAATACGAGTTTCCAGCGAATGCCCGCTTAAAAAACTTAACCTTAAGGAGGTTAATATGTCTAAACTATTTACATTCTATATATTGATTGTATTGTCGCTTCTCCTTGTTGGTTTTGCTGTAGCGCAGAGCGTTCCGGAATCACCGACGAATCTGACAGTGGAACTAATGATGACCAATGTGAAACTTCATTGGGATGCTGCGAGTGGAGCTACAGGATATAAAGTGTACAAAGCAATCGATACGCTACCATTCGTACCGATAGCCCTTGTTAAAACCACGACATCTTATATTGATCCGATGATTTTGCCGAGGCACGTGTATCGATATTATGTAACAGCATTGAATTACGTCGGCGAGAGCTTGCCGAGCAATGATGTTGTATTCACGCCCGACGGGAATCCGCCGCAGATCCAGCGGGGAGTTATAGCAGGTACAATTATAGATGATACGACAGGGTTACCGATTCCCTGTGTACGCCTCAGGTTTTTTACTCCCGACGGATTTATGTACTTCCGTGAGGCAAGAACCGATACATTCGGTTATTACTCTATACATATTGATACGGGAAAATATCTTGTTTATGCAACCAAGTGGACGTATGTTCCGGAATGGTTTGATAATGTTCAAAAGCCTCAATATGCAACTATAGTTCCGGTGACGTACGGCGATACCAGCGTTGTAAATTTCGGACTTGCCCACATCCTGACTCCACCACCGCTACGCTTAATCTCTGTAAGCGGAACCGTGACAGATAGCTTAACGGGAGATCCGATTCGCGGCGCATATGTTGTTATAATGAGACCTAACCGAATGGTCAATATGATACAGAATCACGAAGGGTCGATGTTCGGCAGCAGAAGTGAAACGTTTTTATTGCCGGACTTCGGTACTCTTCTTGGTGTTATCCGCGTAGTAAGAACTGACAGCAATGGCAATTATCTGGCTAAAGTCCCGGATAGTCTCAGGTATGTTATGCTCGCTTTCAAGCCTGGGTACATTCCGGAATTTTACAAAGACAAGAGAACGCCATTTGATGCCGACAGGTTGTTTCTCACGAACGATACATCAGGCATAAATTTCGATCTTGTGCCTAATCCCAAAATTCAAAACAGTGTTTCAGGAAGAATCAAAAACTCCGGCGGCGATGGCATCTTCTCGAAGGTGGTTTTATTCAATATAACTCCTCGCGGATTCTTCCCCGTTCGCTGTGCGATATCGGATACTGATGGAAATTATTCATTCAACTATTTAGTGAAAGGATTATATTTTGCTAAAGCGGTTCCTTTTGCATATTATTATCCTGCATGGTATGATCATGATACTTGCGGTACGGTGTGCTGGTTCAATGCGGAACGGTTCTTGGTTGATAGCGTGACAACCGGAATAGATATTTGCGTTCAACCGGTATTCAATATTGGATTGGCGAGTATAAGCGGTACCGTGGTAGAAATTCTAAGCTCAGAGATTGTTCAGGGAGTTACCGTCTATGCAGTCTCAAAGAGTTCGAATTCCATAGTCGGATACGATATCACAGAGGATGATGGAAAATTTTCAATCCAGAATTTAGCGCCCGACACATACACGATTGTAGTAGATAAAGAAGGATATAACCCGACTAACACTCCTGATTATGAAGTCAGTGCGGTAAATAACTTCACTGTGGAAGATGCCGAGTTAAGTTTAATGAGCATCGCCGTTGGAGTCGAAGATAAAAACACGGTCGTTCCTCAGAAATATTCACTTGAACAAAATTATCCGAACCCATTCAACCCAATAACCGAAATCCGATTCGCTCTTCCTGTAACGAGTAATATTAATATCTCAGTATATAATATTCTAGGGCAGGAAGTAGCAACATTGTTCACAGGCGAATTAACGGCTGGAAATCATTCAGTGACGTGGAATGGTCGGAACGCACGAGGCATATCGGTTGGAAGCGGAGTATATTTCTATAAAATTATTGCAAACTCAGCAACCAATGTAAATACATTCACGAATGTGAAGAAGATGATGCTGGTTAAATAATCCGTTGTTTATTGGTGGATTAGATAACAGGGGACAACCCGTTCCCCCGTGGCGCACATAGGGGAACGGGAATTTTATTATTGTATTGATTTTCAAAAAGCCCGACATTTTGATTTTTTTTACAACTATATTAAAATACTTCTCGATGAGAAAACAATTCCGTACAATTCTCATCCTTCTGCCATTATTAGCCGCGACTTCGTACCCATCGCAGAATAATCAGCGAAGTACATTGACATACTACAAGTCGGTATATTCAAGCAGGAGCAATTTGAAAACACAGGCGCTTAAGTTTTCATCTCCTCCCGCTTCTTTAGCATCACCGGTATCCGCTTCATCGACAGTGGTTTTTGAAGAAAGTTTTGATGGCGCTACAGGATTTCCTCCCTCCGGCTGGAAGACTGTAAACGCAGACGGTGGTGGAACTACCGGACCATGGTTCCAGGGAAACGCGTCGATCTTTACTGCATATAGCGGAACCGGTTATGCCGCGGCGAATTATCAAGGCGCTAACGATTTTTACATAGATGAATGGTTAATTTCTCCCCGCATATTTTCTATTGGCTCAAACGATACTCTCCTTTTCTGGCATCGTTCGCCGGATTATTCTTCGTGGGATGATTCACTCGAAGTTCGCTTATCGGTAAGCGATACAGCGATTTTATCCTTCACAATAAAACTGAATTATTTTAAAACATCCACGGATGGATGGATGCAGAAACGTATACCGTTGCGAAATTTTGTTCCCGCAGGAAGCAATATCTACATTGCTTTCAGGTATCTCATTTATAATGGAGGAATTTCCGGCACAAGCTCGGATTATGTAGGTCTTGATCTCGTTCAAATTGTTAGAACACAGGTAGATAATGATGTGAAAACATCCTCAATCGATTTTCCATGCAGCAAAAGCAAAATACCTCTTGGTCAGACCATTGAACCGCTGGCGACATTTCAGAATGTCGGCGGCACGGTACAGTCTAATATTCCCGTGCGGGTTCGTATCACCTCACCAACAGCAACCATATACGAAAGCGCTAAGATAATATCCTCACTGGCTCCCGGCGAATCTTATCAGCAAATATTTGACGCTTACGCGCCGGGCATTGCGGGTCAGTACACTGCGACGGTACACTCTCTTTTAAGCGGCGACCAAAATACAACCAACGATTCCCTAACGGGCAACTTTACCGGCGCCCTGTTGTTGTCGGGGGTTTTCACTGTTGGTGTTGGAGGAGATATTCCGACGTTGAAAAGTGCAATCGATACACTAAATCACAATATCGTTGCCGGCGAAATCACATTTTCTTTGATAAGTTCATCATATACAGAGCCGCCCCTCTCGATCGATCCGATAGATTATTTCTTTATCCAGAATGTTGTTAAAATCCAACCGGCTCCAGGCATCTCTCCCGTTATTACAATAAATGCTACCGAAGCAGAACCGTTCGGGTTAGCAATTGACGGCGCATCGAAGGTAATTATAGACGGGGCAAATTCGGATCAAAATAATAGAAACACTCTTCTGATGGTAAGCGGATCCAATGGAAGGATTGCTTTACTTATCAGAGGAACAGACGAGGCGACCGCCGACAGTAACACCGTCAAGAATTTATCGATTCAGACTGGAGCCGATTCACTTTCATCTTCCGATGGATTTTATGGAATTCTGCTGTACGGAAATAATTCGCTTTTCAAAGATGCCGGCAACATCATTTACAACTGTGAGGTTACTAAACATGGAGCCATAGGAATTGCGGCACAGTGGCAGACTGGTGTAGTGCTTGAAAATAATTTCATTCATGATTGGACACAAATGAGCGGCGAAAACGATGTCCACGGCATATGGTTAGCCGATGGAACCATCGGTGCGGTTGTGGCTGGCAACACCATCGGGAATATTAAAACAAACGTAAACTATTTCTGGGCTTATGGAATTGAAAACAGCTCCGGCGCGGGTTCCAATACCCGTATTTACAACAACATGATTTATGATGTTTTATCGTCCGGCGCAGGCGGTAATATCAATTACTCAATAGGAATTTTCGGCAGCAATATATCGAATAGCGGAGATGAATATTATTATAATTCGATTTATCTTTCAGGAACAGACTATTCGACCTCGTCTTTAAGCCATACCGCCGGTTTCGAGTTCGTCGGAGGCACCGATATCTCGGTGAAAAATAATATCGTTATAAATGAATCGATTATATCCGGAACTTCAAGCGACAACAAAGGATACTGTGTATACCTGTCTACCGTTCCGGCAAATTTTATTTCAAACAATAACGATTTCTTTGCGCCTAATCCACAAGGAGTCGTCGGTTATAATGCTGATAACAAAACAACATTGTGCGATTGGCAATCATCTTTTTCTCCACAGCAGGATAGTATGAGCGTCAGCGCTGATCCATTATTTATTTCCGGGGCAGAGGGAAACTTACATATTACCACAAATGAAGTCTCGCCTGCAAACGCAGCAGCATCACCGGTCTCATGGATAGTTCGCGATATCGACGGCGATATCAGAAATACCGGGGTTCCCGATATAGGCGCCGATGAGTTTACGCCGGGTAGCTTTACAATCAACGTTACCTGTGAAACCGGATGGAATTTGGTCTCGGTTCCGCTCATAGTTTCCGACTATCGCAAAGTCTCTTTATTTGAGCACTCTATATCGGATGCTTTCTCATATCGGGGTAATTATGTTCCAGAGTCGTCACTGGTAAACGGTGTCGGTTATTGGTTGAAGTACAGCGGCGAACAAAACATCGATATGGCAGGATTTTCGCTTTTGGTTGATACCGTAAACGTAGTAGAGGGCTGGAATATTATCGGAACGATCTCAACTCCCGTTGCAATAAGTTCGATTGAGCAACTTCCACCGGAGATAGTTACATCATCCTTTTTTGGTTTTAATAGCGCCTATTTTGAAGCGGATACGCTTCAGCCGGGCAAAGGATATTGGGTGAAAGTAAAACAAGACGGTAAGCTGATCTTGCGATAACTATAACTGAAACTTGTCCATCCTCCAAAACCAGTCTGCGCTTATTTTTTCCTAAATAGTCCCCGTAATCCCAAGCCAAAGTATTTTTTTATTTCTTTATGTCTTAGCAGAGTCATTAACTTCGATAATAGAAAATAGGGGGAAGTGATTCTTGACAAAATATAACGATGGCGTAGTTTCCTCAATTCCCTGATTCCCATCTGTGGTTGCAACAGCAATGGTATGTTATTAACGGCAAGGTATATTCTAAGATTGTCTCGATTTTCGTACGGCCTCGACCATCTAAATCCATCGGGAAGAATATTATTGAGTCGCGCATAGGCTTCAACCTGTGTCCCGGGATAAATACGTATGCCAGGGTTATAACCGATCAATGTAATGTATTTCCTTTTCTTTCTTATGAAGCGAACGGTTTTAAGTCCAGCCCGATAAGTTTCTTTGATATGACCGACAGTGAAAAATACTTTAGTCCGCAAACCAAGCTGTTTGCACCAACCTAACAACTTCTCAGCCTCGTCAAGGCATATCTTTTTGTTCATTGCATTCAAGACATCTTGGTCTGCGGATTCAACTCCAATGTCGACGTAATAACATCCGGCTTTTTGCATTTGTTCTAAAAGTGGTTTATCAACGGACCCGACGCGAATTTCACACTCCCACGGCATGACCAATCCGCGCAATTTTAACTCGTTGCAAAAGGATAGAACATGATTTTTGTTGATAGTAAAAGTGCTGTCAAAGATTTTTATTCCTTTGATGTTGTACCGCCTCACAAGCGCTTCAATCTCGTCAACTACGAGTTTCGGCGAACGTACGGCATAACTGTGATTGTACATCTGCGATGCAGAACAAAATGAGCAGTCAAAGGGACATCCGCGCGCCGTAATCACATGCAGTGCGGGTAAGCCAAGGTACTCAAGAGTCATGTTGTAACGCTCGATGGGCAACAGATCGCGAGCGGGGAATGGCAGCTTGTCGAGTTCTTTATTTAAGCGTCGTCCCACAGTAGAGGCCACACCGTTGTTCATGCGATAAGAAATGCCGTCGATTTTTTCTAATCCATTTATATCATCTCCGGCTTCTTTCCATTTAATGAGATCAAGTACAGTATACTCGCCTTCACCATGTGCGATAATATCGATTGCCGGAACGTTGAGAAGCGTATCTTCGGCGGTAAAGGAAGCATGAGGTCCGCCGTAAATTATTGTTGTCGCTGGATGTGCGGCTTTTATTTCTGTGGCACGGGCAAATACATCAAAGCGGCTATGACTGGTTCCCCCGATGAGCACAATAGAAGGAGAGATATCGTTCGCCAGTGTTCCAATATTTAGAGTTTCTACCTGTTCATCAATGACACGGATATTATAACCCCGTTCCCGAACTATCGCCGCAATCCATACCAGCCCAAGCGGCGGCATCGGATCGAATACACGCTGCTCTAAATGTTCAGGATATATTGCAAAGATGTTTTTTATTATCGGCATAATTTATCAAATGAACGCTTATGGGACCACTGTTGGTATAATCACTTTGAAAAGTATGTTCACCCGATATCTGCAAATCTTATCCACCCAAAGTTTTTCATGCCATGAATATACACAGTCCTTGTGAAAGTGTCAATAATTTATAAAGTTGTTATTGGAATCCTAACTGAAGTAGAAAAAATTCTGGAAATGCGCATTCGTTAAGCTATACAGACAATATCTTTACTTTTTTGGCGGGGGCTAATTACCTGCCTATCAAAATTCTATCGGCAAGCTGCTTCGGCAATCCGGCGTCTCGTATTTTTTCAGATGCAGTTTTTACATCGTATTCGGAACGGATATTTTCGTACGTCCAAGATTCAGCGTCAAAAATTCCAAAGCTCAACCGTGGATTGAGATCCCGGGGCTGACCGACACTTCCTACATTAACGATAAATCTTTTCCCCCTCGTAATTTCTTTCGTCCAAAAATCCTCAGAGAAAATTACCGGAATGTGTGAATGTCCCACAAAACAAATCATCTGCGAAAAATGTTTGAAGTTGGACTGCGCCTCTGCCGGTGAAAGAAGATAATGCCATTCTTCCGGCTCGAAAGGCGAGGAGTGTGCGAACAATAATCCGTTTAATTCTATAGTTCGCGGTAAGGATTGAATAAATTCTTTATTCACTTCCGTTAAATGCTCGTTGGTCCAGATTGCCGCCTGACGCGCATAAGGGTTGAAATCTTCAATCTGCCTAAGCGAGACCGCCCCCTCATCGTGGTTGCCGAGGATTATGTGTTGAGTATTCTGTCTGACGAGTGATAAACATTCATTCGGGTTCGCGCCGTATCCGACGATATCGCCGAGACAAACAATCTCATCGATATTTTTCTGTTTGATGATCTCGAGCGCTTTCTCAAGTGCTTCAAGATTTGAATGTATATCTGAAATAATTGCAATACGCATAATTGATTATGTTTTTTGTTGTTTCTTCTTTGCCGCCGGGAAAAGTATGTTGTTCAGTATGAGCCGGTACCCTGGTGAATTTTTATGTAAGTTCAAATCGGTAGGGGGATCGCCGACTGCATGCTGGTAATCTTCGGGATCGTGCCCGCCGTAAAAAGTGAATGTACCTCTTCCATAATTGCCGTGAATGTATTTTATTTCTTCGCTTCCTTCTTTCTCCGCGAGAACGGTGATGTTCTTTTTGATCAAGCCCTTCTTAAATCCGGTCGTCTGCCCCATGAATCCTTTTATGATATTCGCATGATCTTGTGTGAGCATCGTAGGGACAGGATCGTATTTTGCTGAGAACTCGAAGAGTGTGAAATAATCTGTCTCAGGGTTGGAAACCGCAGGAGCAATAGTGCTTGGAGGGAAATCGATATCGGAATATTCGTAAACAAGCGGATTTTTTTCAAGCGTAAAATTTTCGAATGCAAGGCATTTTGAAAAATCCAATTTCTTCCGGGCGTTGACATCTGACGGATCACCGTCGTACATTACGTCGCATATATCGGTATTCTCTGCGGCGAGCGCAATGTCGAATGCATCGGTGGCAGAACACATCGCAAACATGAATCCACCCGAACCGACATAATCTTTTATCTTTCGCGCAACGGCTTTCTTCATCTCGGAAACTTTATTGAATCCTAATTTCTTCGCTTCCTTCTCATACATGGTCTGCTGTTCTACGTACCACGGCGTTGTAGAAAATTGTGCGTAGAATTTTCCGTACTGTCCGGTGAAATCTTCGTGATGCAAATGGATCCAGTCGTATTTCAGGAGCTTATCGCCGATTACTTCATCGTCCCAGATTTTGTCGTACGGAATTTCTGCATACTCCATTGCAAGCGTTACCGCATCGTCCCATGGCAGGAAATTTGGCGGAACGTAAACCGCTATCTTAGGCGCTTTCTCAAGCCGAATCACATCCATATTTGTGTTTTCCGCCTGAATCTCGGAATATATCTGTGCCGATTGCGCCCCGCTGATTTCTTCGAACTGCACGCCGCGGATCCTACACTCTCTTGCAACAATATCAAGTCCATCGAGCATGAATGAACCAGCGCGGTAATTCAACAGCCAATCGACATCAAGGTTCTTTGTCAAAGCCCAGTATGCTATACCGTAAGCCTTGAGATGATCTGTTTGCTTCAGGTCCATCGGGATCAAAATTTTTTGACTGAAAAGGGTAGAACTCAGTGTGAAGATCAATAAGCAGAACGTGATGAGCGCTGAGAGTCGAACTCTGAGCGCAGAACCCAAATACGAAATCATATACTATCTCCCCTCATCTCACGGATTTGCCGCCGTGCTTCGTTCGCGAAAAGCGATGTAGGAAATTTTTCCAAAAGCTGTTCGTACGATTCTATCGCTTTCGTTTTATCGTTCAACCCAAGCTGGTATACTCTTCCTATCTTCATCAGTGTACGGTCAAAAAGAATGCTTTCGGGAAAGTCGGTTATCAGTCGATTGTAAGAAGACACCGCCTCGGCGTATCTTCCCATTCGCGCTAAAAGGTCTCCAATATTGATCAACGCTTCATCTACGATGTTTGCCTTGGGATATTTTTTCACGATCGTTTCAAAGTATTGAAGCGCTTCGGTAAATTTGTATTGCCGCTTCAATAAATCCGCCCGTGCATATTCTTTAAGCGCTTCTTCGGAAGATTGAAGATTTTCCTGAATGAACAATTTCAGACTCAATGCGTCGTTTGCAACGTCAGAATTGGGATTTAATGTAAGATCGGTGAGCTTTGCGATAGCATCCTGGAATTTATTGTTGAAGTAATCGAGTTCGGCAAGCCGGAGCGCGGCATTTTCCCGCAGTGGATTTACATTCAAACTGATTTCCGATAGAGATTTATATTGCGCACCGGCGAGATCGAGATTTCCCAGCGCGAGATATACATCCCCGAGATGTAACTTCCCTTCCAGTGAAATTGCCGGAAAACGGTTGTACTTATTTACCAGAATTTCCAGCGAAGCGCGCGCCTCATCTAACGCAAAAAATTTATCGCGCTTTATCAGCGCTACCTCTAAAAGAGAGCGTGCAGCGAACTCGGTATTCGGGTATTCGGCTATAACCTGGTTGAAAATTTCGATGGCTCCGGCATACCGCTGTTTCGATTCCGCCGCATCTTTTTGTGAGAACGAATTTAACCCGCCGAATAATTTTAAGGTGTCTCCCGCGTTGTCCGATTCCTCGAGCGATCTTGCATATCCGAACTTTACCTGTGCCATAAGATCGAACTTCGGATAGCCGTTCATAATATACCGATAGGTTCTAACTGCGACCGCATACACTTTTTCCCTGAGCGCGCGCTCTGCGAAATTGAACAGCTCGCGGCCACCTGCGTTTGTTTTCTCATCTATAATTTTATAAACATTATACGCACGGTCAAAATATTTTCCTTCCATATATAACCACGCGAGAAATTGCTGGAACGGAATATTCTTCTCGTCGGACTTAACCGCTTCTTCAACAACGGCTATCGACGCAGATAGTCCATCAGCTCTGTTCGTGTAACTTGCAATATTTGCCTGCGCCATGCCGATCTGGGCGGGATTTTGACGGATTAAATTAAGATACTCGCGCGTAGCGTCGGCGTAATTGAGCATGATGCCGTAGAGATACGCGATGTCTGACGTGAACAGCGCCTGATTGCCGCAAGCCGTGCGCCCGCGTTTGTACAGATCAATAGTGCGGTCGAATAACCGGCTCTGAAGCATAGCGCTCCCAACGATGCGGTAGCTCATTTCGCTTTTTGGGTTGAGAGCGATTGCGCGATCCCACATCTCGAATGCTTTCTGCTCATCGGACTTCAGTATATAAACGGAACCGAGTTGTGAAAGAAGACCCGGGTCGTTTGGATTCTTCCTGAGCCAGCGCTTCATCAATGTAATTGCCTCGTCGTATCGTTTTAACTGCTGGTAATTGCGTCTCAACGCATCGTATATTACGGGACTTGTAGAATCTTTGGCGAATGCTTCTTCGTAAAGCTTCACCGCCGTTTCATAATCGCCTGCACGCTCGTAACTCTGCGCAAGCTTAAATTTGATATCGGACGGGCGGTTTTGTGCCGCGGCAAAATCGTGTAATCCAAAGAAACACAACGCAAGGATAAAAATTTTCTGTATTCGTTTGATATGAACCATCATAATAAATATAACAAAAAATAGAGAGAGATGGTTTATAAAGTTATAACAATAACGGGAGGGAAAATTTATTCAGGAGGGAGGAGAAGCAACGTATATAACAAAAATACCGTCCCGCTTGTCATTATCATTGACTTATTCTTTTATATGGCAAGCGGGAATAGTGCATTTTACATTTTTGTTGCTGCTATGTGAAGTTGCCCTTTACCTGAGCAAAACAAGTTTCTTTGTTTCAGTAAATGTACCAGCCTGCAAACGATAAAAGTAAATTCCAGTTTGTAAACCTTCTGCGCTCCATTGCTGAGAGTGATTCCCCGCCGACAATTCTTCCGAGACAAGTGTTGCCACCTCTCTTCCTATTACATCAAACACCTTCAATATTACATATGCTTTGGAGGGCAACGCAAATGATATGGCGGTACTGGGATTGAATGGATTGGGAAAGTTTTGTTCTAAGGTATACTCTTGTGGCAGGTTTTGATTCTCTCCAACGCCAACAAAGATAATCAGCCCACTGGTAGCCAAGCTCTTTGCTCCCTCAAAGCCTGTTGAGTCTAACGCCGCAACCCGATAAAAATATGTTGTTCCAGATGTAACAGATGAATCGGAATACGACGTCAAAGTAGTGGAGTCGATAAGAGCAACGTTTACAGAATCTGCTCCACGGTATATCTTGTAGGTTAATAACCCAACCGCTCCTCCTCCGTTCTGCCAAGCTAGATTGATTGCACGGCCCGAACCGATTGCTGTAAGATTCTTCGGTGGGAGTTGTAGATTGAATTCATAAGCTTCACGGGCTTTATCCGACACACGAACCTCATCGATTATACCAATGAAGCCTTGGTGAGCTGGATCCCAAGGATTAAGATTATGAATTCCAATTTTGAGAGGAAACGTGTTGTCAGGTTCGTATGCAATTAAAGTCCAAGATGCAGAGGCATCCTCTCTACCATTGATGAAAATCTTCATTGTACTGCCATCATACGTAGCAGCAATGTGATACCATCTCTTCTCAGTAATACTTGTTGAAGAGAAAAGATGGTAATCCCCTCCAACTCCATTCCCTACTGTGAAAAGTACCTTTTGATTGGCTGTATTAATAGTAAGAAAAAAACCTTTATCAACACCAGAATGGAGATTACTCACGATGAAATGACTTAGACTAGCAGCCATAGAATCGATATTAATTCTTGCCTCTACCGTAAACTTTAGAAGCTTGAAATTCTCTCTGTTAATATTTATTGCATCAGCGTCATTGGAGAACCTTCGTGCTTTGCCAAAAAAGCCGTTAACTATTGCAGTTCCTATAGATCTGCCGTTGTTTCCATTGCCACTTGCATCATTCACTGTATCACCGTGTAGTTCGTTTAAGTGCCAAAGGGTAACGGTATTAGTATCAGGCTTGTATTCGCCGAGAAGATTTATCGCTGGTATTATTACACTTACCGAATAACTTTTCTGACCTTCATTTCCCGAGATATCCACTCCAGTGATTCGATAGTAATACCGGTAATCCGCAGAAAGCTCGGAGTCCGCATACGCTTCTAACGAACTGGAATCGATCAAGACCACGTTTGTAGAATCATTCCCTCTGTAGATGTTATAGTGGAGTAGTGCAATTGCTCCGCCTCCATTTTCCCAACTTAGCATTGCAGTATTGCCAACAGCAGTGATTGTGAAGTTCTTAGGAGGCAATAAAAGGTTGAATTCGCTTGGCTGACGAACTTTATTTGAAATCCGAACCTCATCGATTAATCCTTGGAAGTACTCGCCATAGATGTCATTTGCACCGATGCTGACGGGATCAGTTGAATTTGTTCCGATTGTTTCATTAAATGCGTCTTGATCCACCAACACACCGTCGAAGTAAACTCTTGCTATTGATCCGTCATACATGCCAGCAACATGATGCCATCGACCATCCAGAAAATAAGATGGATCAACAGAGGTTTCTGTGCCTAAACCAAATTTCGTGTTAATCCCAAAATCGAAAACAGTTCCATTATTCTTAAAGTGCATCAAGTATCCGTTTTGTGAGTTGGGCCCATTCTTTCTTAGAAAGGTGTTCGGTCCAGATGAAAACGCAGTTGGTTTAATCCATGCCTCCAGTGTTAGAAAAGGAGAAACATTCAACTCAGCTGAGTTTGGAACGGTCACCCGATCCGATATACCATTGAAACTTCTTGCCTTCAGGAACTTGCCGTCAGCAATTGTCGTTCCGATTGATGTACCTAAATTGCCATTACCACTGGCATCATTTACCGTGTCGCTATGCAGTTCATTGAATTGCCAAAGAGCGACAGTGTTAGTGTCTGTTATATATTCTTGCCCGAAGGCTAGTCCGGCAAGAATTGATAATAACATCAAAAGTGTAAAAAAGAATGAAATGTGAGTCATTAGATATCTCCTTCTTGAATTATTGAAAAAGTAATTGCACATCGTTTCGCATAAATATGGCGTTGCGAAGTGTGCTATGATAAATCAAATTTTGCATACGGGGCAATGTGTCCGAAAGTGAAACGTCAGATTTAGTTTAGATAAATTTGTTCATCATTTTATGTGTTTTAGGCGAAGTTGCACTCATTCATTTGGCTCTACTATTTCCCAGTTGCGACCGCAGTTGTTGCAGATGTATTGGTATGCTAAGGCGCCCGTGCCGATGTAAGCGGTAATTGGTCCGATCACCGTGCCACGGCTTGCACAGAATGGACATTGCGAAAGAGGCGCGAATCTACCAATTGATCCTTGGCTTCCAGAAAATCCTGAAAGCGAGCCGACTGGAACGCTCCCACTTGCATATTGAAGACCACTCAAGGTAGGGAACAGTTCTTTCTTTGATATTTCGTCGAGTACTTTCTCGGTGGGTAAACTTGTCAACTTTGTAGTCAGTTGCGAGTTGAAATCCCGCAAGCCATCAGCCAACTTGTTGAAGCATCGTATGGCAGGTTTTTGTTTTGCCGCATTGGTCAATTCCGCCAACAAATAAGGATTGAAATAGCATTTGTCTCGATGTTCTGTCAGGTAATCTAAATCGTTTGTGATGATCCAAATTCCATTAGCTTCAGTAACTTGCATCAGTAATTGCTCCCATGATATCTGATCACCAAGAGAATCTTGAACCTTCCCTGGTGGGTTGCCGCGCCGCTTCCGGTGTTCGGCGGCTTCTATTTCCTCGGTTGAGGCTGTTTTCGCTGACGCAAATAGAGGTTCAAGAGCTTTGCTAACCTCATCCGTTGACGTAGAAATTTGAGTAAGAATCGAGTGGAAAATATCGTCTTGCTCTTTCACCAGTTTCTTTGATGACTCCTGAAGCTCTTTCCGTTTCTTGTTCCATTCGGTAATGACTTTGTTTGTCGAGGAATCAAAATGCTCAGGAAGGTGTCGATTGGTAAGTACAGAATCGGCAAGTGAATCGTTGCAGGTTGCTTGGAACACAGCAAGCTTGTTACGGTTGACCTCTGCAACAATCTGATCGGTTATGAAGATGCTGGACTTGACTTCAAGAACAGTTGTTAGGAGTTTCTTGTACTCGGGTTGAGCGTTATCGAAGAACCTCAAGTAGATATTAGAATCGATAAACACTATGTGCATTTCACACTCTTCCTGCAAGTGCAATTTCGCCTAACGTTGCGCATCATCTGTAATGACACAATCCTTCGTACCCCAGGACAAGTATTGTCCCGTCCCGAAAAAATGCGGGGCAGGATAAATGGTTTTATCGTTTTTATTTTCACTCGGTTTTAGCAGCTTCAGTATTTTATGGAGTATTAAATATTCGCATTTCCCATCGTATCGGTTTTGTGTTGTCGGTTCGTCCCGTGCAGTTCCTCTCTCATCGTATCTTTTCTGTGCAAGAATTTACCAAATCTTCAGCGAAGTGTCAAGTTTTTGTGGACGTTAAGAATCATTTTGTTAAATAAAGATAGATACCCTGGTTAAACAGGGCTGTCTAATAAGTCCGAGAGTGTGTCACATTGAGCCTTCGACAAGCTCAGGCAGATAGTAATTGATTCTTTTTAGAGAGCCCCTCTTCGCCGTGCTATGAATTAGGTCAATTTTGTTTAATAAAGGTCAGACAAGAATGTCCGACCTACCCAATAATTTATTTTTTAGACAACCCATACGGGGGTGTGTGTGAAGAGCCGCAAGAACACACCTCACCATGCGGGGGATAAACCTCGTCGAACCATCGACCGAGCGAGACCATATTTCTGAATCTCACTTACCTTTAATTCTTACTTTACAACTTCCGTTACAGGTTGCTTGTCGATTTTCGAGTAATCAAGCTCCGAGCCGAGAACGCTGTGAGGGATTAGGTAAACAACGAGCGTGAGAACTGCCGCAGCCAAAGCCCACCGCTTCGGACTTTTTGATTTCTTCAAAGCAATCGCCGCGATAACCCAAAGCAAAATCATCGCCGCAGTTTTGTTATCCGTCATGTCGCCGCCGAAGGGCCAACCGGTCCAGTACGCGCCGAAGGCATACTTTTGTACAATCGGTCCAAATATCAAACCGCCGACGGCAAACAATCCGATTGTCCAAACAATCAGCTTTTTCAAATTCGGTTCTTTGGAAAAAAATTCAAGACCCGCGCGGGTTGATATTACCAGTCCTATGAACATCAATGCAACGTGAATGACGAGTACTGCCGCCGGAACATCTCCTCTGAACCTTATGACGACAGATTCCTTTTCCGGGAGTGTAACGGTTCGCTGTGCGTCTTGCAGTGTTACGCGGTACGCCAGCTTTCCTGCCGGCGGCTGGTGAGGAATCTCTGCCGAGAGAATTCCGTTTTCATATTTCATCGGTACCTTCATCCATTCGTCTGCCGTCTTGTATCGTTTCCATTCAACAAATCCGGAAATGGTTTCATCACCAGTTTCAATCTTCACTATCTGGTTGCCTTCACCGGCGTGGGATCGTTCTAACTCGTACTTAATTTCCTTTCCGTTTAAATTTATCTTGCCGTCGATTGCATATGTAGGACCGGTTCGCTTCTGGTATATTCCGGCTCCGATTGTAATTAGAAATGCGAGAATCCAAAATAAAATAGATCGTTTCATAATCATCCTTTAAAATAAGAGAAAAATGTCTGATCGTAAAATGCGAAAAAGGTTTGAATTATCAAAGTTTTTCTTTACTTTCTATTCGATACGGTATCGCACGTAGAAAGATGCTTGACGATATAGTCAAGCAAGTAAGTAATACCCTCTCATCCAAATGACTATTGACGAATGACAGCCAATAACCAAATAAAAAGTTAAAATATTTATGGAAAAGGATTTATTAAATAAAGTATTCATCATTACCGGCGCCTCCAGCGGCATCGGCAAAGCTACTGCATTAATAGCTATAGGGCGTAGGGCGAAAGTTGCTTTAGTTGCCCGGCGAGAAAGCGAACTCAAAGCTATATACTCTAAACTCCCTGCTGAATCATTTGAAATCATACCCGCCGATTTAACGAAGGATGAAGATCGACAGCGGGTTGTTAATCAAACCGTCAAACGATTCGCCGGAATAGATGTGCTCGTGAATGCCGCAGGCATTATCGGCAACGGTACGATCGAGAATACGACGCTCGAGTTCTGGGACAACATGATGGATATTAATCTCCGTTCGCTCTTCCGGCTGACACAGCTTGCGCTTCCTTCTATTATAGATAGGAAGGGCAACATCGTGAATGTTTCGAGTGTTACCGGAGTGCGCGCGTTTCCCAATGTGCTGGCATACTGCGTAAGTAAAGCCGGAGTTGATCAGCTAACTCATTGCGCGGCATTGGAGTTGGGACCCAAGGGTGTCCGCATCAACGCCGTCGATCCCGGGGTCGTTCTTACGAATCTCCATCGTAACAGCGGAATACAGGAAGATGCATATCAGAAATTTCTTGAGCACAGCAAAACAACACATCCCATCGGTCGTGTCGGCAAACCTGAAGAAGTAGCTGAACTTATTTTGTTCCTTGCATCAGATCGTGCAGGCTGGATTACCGGAGGAAGTTTTAACATCGATGGCGGAAGAGCGCAAACATGCGCAAGATGAGTTTTGGGTTATAAGTTTTAAGTTATGAATTATGAGTTAACGTTAAAAAGTGTTTTGATATGAGCCAGTCTATTATAAAGGAGAAAACATTCAAATTTGCACTTGAGATTATAAAAATATCTAAACTCCTGCTGCAGAAGAATGAATTTGTACTTTCAAAACAATTGCTTCGGGCCGGAACTTCCATAGGTGCAAATGTTCGTGAGGCGTTGAATGCTGAATCAACAGCCGATTTTATTCACAAATTTTCTATAGCCCAGAAAGAGTGTGATGAAACGCTCTATTGGTTAGAGCTTTTGATGGAGTCAGGCTTCGCTGACCGTAATATTCTGCAAATCACCTCAACTGAAGCAGCCGAAATTTTGAAAATTATTAAAAGTATTATTATTACATCAAAATCAAAATTGTAGTTCACAACTCATAACTAATAATTCATAGCTCATAACTCTCAGAGGTTGATAATGAAGATTAAGAATTATAAAAACCTATCTCTTGCTACCAGATCAATCCATGGTAAGCACCTTCACGCTTTCAAAGGTCCGGTCACTTTGCCGATTTACCAGACAAGTACGTACCGGTTTGAGAATTCGAATGACGCCATACGTTATGCCCAAGGCGATCCGAATGTTTTAGTTTATACGCGCTACCATAATCCGTCAGTCAACGAAGTTGAAGACCGCATCACACTGATGGAAAACGGAGAAGCGGCGGCGTTGTTTTCATCGGGTATGGCGGCAATATCGACTGCGATACTTTCGGTATGCAAAAGCGGCGATGAGATTGTTAGCACGCCGGCGTTGTACGGCGGCACGTACAGATTTTTCCGCGACACTTTGCCGAATTACGGAATTAACATCAAACATGTCGATCCGTTATCGCTGGAGGATTTGTCGTATCTTATAACGCCAAAGACGAAGGTTGTTTACTTTGAAACCCCGACCAACCCAACGCTTGCTCTTGTTGACATTGATAAACTCGTGAAGCTGACGAGGAAGATGGAGAAGGAATACCGTAGAAAGATTACCATAATAATCGACAACACCTTTGCAACAATCCTCAACCAGAAGCCGTTTGATTTTGGTGTTGATGTTATTGTGGAAAGCACGACAAAATATTTAGGCGGTCATGCTGACTTGATGGGCGGGGTTGTTGTTGGAAGTAAGAAGTTTATTCACAATGTGAAAGAGCTGGCAAAACACCTTGGCGGCTGTGCCGATCCGTTTGCAGCATTTTTATTGGATAGAAGTTTGAAAACTTTTGAGCTTCGAGTCCAGCGACAAAATGAAAACGCGCTTGCTCTTGCCCGTGCTCTTGAGAAGCATCCGAAAGTTCTCCGCGCGATATATCCCGGACTGCCTTCGCATCCACAACATAAACTTGCAAAGAAACAAATGTCGGGTTTTGGAGGAATGGTAACAGTTGAAGTGAGGGGTGGAATTAAAAGCGCTGTCAAAGTGTGCGATTCATTAAAGGTAGCAATCAATGCGATGTCGCTTGGCGGCGTGGAAACGCTCGTGAGCATTCCGGTTTATTCATCGCACGTAAAGATGAGTAAAGAAGAATTGGCAAAACACGGCGTAACACCGGGGATGATTCGAATCTCAGTTGGCGTGGAAGGAATAAAAGATCTAATTGATGATTTTAAACAGGCGCTTGGTAAACTGTAGAGCGAAAGAACCTCAATATATGAGCAATCATAATGGATGGAAAAAACAGGAACGAGATTAAACCGGGAATCGAAGTCGCTATTGTCAGCAAAGAAGACCAGCGAACAGGGAAATTGACCGAAGGAATAGTGCAAGATATTCTAACCAAAAGTCCGTTTCACCCGCACGGGATAAAAGTGCGGCTTACTACCGGTGAAGTAGGAAGAGTGCGGGTTGTTAAAGAGTAGCGATATGTCGTTTTTCAACTCTGATAGAATAACGTTTCTTTACCGACGTAAATTACAGGATCGCAACGACGGATGATGGGACTGGTGACTGACAGCAACCGAATCCGAGAATTTGCAGATCTACCCGGCAAAGATTCGTCTATAGATTCCTACTATTGAAAATATTTATTACATTAGTTCTAATTGCAACTCATAGAAATTAAATTGTCATGAATGGAATCATCAACCAAAACCCGGAACAAATAGCGAGGGATAACATCGACAAGCAGCTTGTCGCTTCGGACTGGATTATACAAACCAAGGATAAAATTAATCTTGGCGCAGGTGTGGGCGTTGCGGTACGGGAATATCAAACAGATATTGGTCCAGCCGATTACATTCTATTTGTGAACAGAAAACCGGTTGGTGTTATCGAAGCAAAGCGGAAAGAAGAAGGCATACATTTAACGACCCACGAATCTCAAACCGAAGAATACGCAACATCCAAACTGAAATATCTGAACAACGAACCGCTTGTGTTTTTGTTTGAAAGCACCGGCGATGTTACTCGGTTTACAGATTATACAGACCCTAAGCCGCGCTCTCGTGAAGTGTTCTCTTTCCATCGTCCCGAGACATTCAGCGATTGGATACAAAGAGATTCATCGCTTCGTAAACGATTATTGAGTTTGCCTATTCTACCAACGGATAGATTGCGTGAATGCCAGATTAGAGCAATCACCAAGCTCGATGTTTCGTTTAAGGAAAATCGTCCCCGCGCATTGATACAAATGGCAACAGGTTCTGGAAAAACATTTACTGCAATTACCGCCGTGTATCGATTGCTCAAGTTTGCAGGAGCCAAGCGCATTCTTTTCTTAGTCGATACTAAAAACTTAGGCGAGCAAGCCGAGCAGGAATTTCTCGCGTATCAACCGAACGACGATAATCGCAGGTTCACAGAGTTGTATAATGTTCAGCGATTGAGAACCAGTTTCGTTCCGGGCGATGCGCAGGTGTGCATCAGCACCATACAGCGGTTGTATTCGATATTGAAAGAGACGGAATTAGACGAAAGCGCGGAAGAGGAAAATCCGAACGAGCGCAAGTTCCAGCCGAAAGAACCTGTGCCTGTTGCGTACAATGGAAAAGTTCCGATAGAGTTTTTTGATTTCATCGTTATTGATGAATGCCACCGCAGCATTTACAATCTGTGGAAACAGGTACTCGATTATTTCGACAGCTTCCTGGTTGGGCTTACGGCAACACCGGACAACAGAACATTCGGTTTCTTCAACCAAAACATTGTCAGCGAATACACACACGAAGAAGCCGTTACCGACGGTGTGAATGTCGGCAGTGATGTCTTCATCATCGAAACCGATATTACGAAAAAGGGAAGCGTTGTTTGGAAAGGGCAATACGTTGACCACCGCGATAAACTTACACGCAAGAAACGCTGGCAGCAAACGGATGAGGATTTTGTTTATTCAGCAAAGCAGTTAGATGAATCTGTCGTGAACGTCAATCAAATTCGCCTGATTGTAAAGACATTGAAGGAACATTTCCCCGAAATCTTTCCTGAACGCTTTGATACCGACGGCAAGTTTGAAGTTCCGAAAACACTTATCTTTGCAAAATCCGATTCGCATGCCGACGACATTATACAGATAGTGCGTGAAGAATTTGCGGAAGAGAATAAGTTTTGCAAAAAGATCACCTACACTGCCGATGATCCAAAAAGCACACTCGCGCAATTCCGAAACGATTATTATCCGCGTATTGCCGTTACAGTGGATATGATTGCAACGGGAACAGACGTGCGTCCGTTGGAGTGTTTGTTCTTTATGCGCGATGTTAAAAGTCGCAACTATTTTGAGCAGATGAAAGGGCGCGGCACGCGGACGATTATATTAGACGAATTGAAGAAAGTAACTCCGAGCGCAAAATACACCAAAGACCATTTTGTTATTGTGGATGCCATCGGTGTTACTAAAAGTCTGAAGACCGACAGCCGTCCGTTAGAAAAGAAACCCTCCGTGCCTTTAAAAGATTTGCTCGGCGCCGTTGCGGTAGGGGCACGGGATGAAGACTTGTTCACTTCGCTGGCTAACCGTTTGATACGGCTTGAAAGGCAGATCAACGAACAGGAACGGGCAAAGGTTATCCAGAAAACACAAGGAAAGTCTCTTGCACAGATAGCCAAAGAATTGCTCCATGCCTACAATCCGGATGTCATAGAAGAGCTGGAAGAAAAAATAAAGAATAAAATGCCGGGGGAATCTCCGGTTGCTATTGAATCCGCAATTCGGCAAAAACATTCTGCAATTATAGAAGAAGCGGCAAAAGTGTTCACGGGAGAATTGAATACATATATAGAAAATGTTCGCAAAACACACGAGCAACTGATTGATACGATTAACCGCGATACACTTACCAATGTCGGCTGGGATGGACAGAATAAAGCGAAGGCAAATGAGTTGATAAAAGAGTTCACCGCTTGGATTGAAGCAAACAAGAATGAAATTATCGCATTGCAGATTTTCTATAACCAGCCATATCGCAGGCGCGAGCTTACGTTTGCAATGATTAAAGAATTATCAGACAAGCTGAGTAGTGATAAGCCGTCGTTAGCGCCTCTGAGGTTGTGGGGCGCGTACGAACAACAAGAAACTGCTTTAGCAGGTATAACACAACGCAGTTCGCCAAAAACTGAATTAATTGCGCTCGTCTCGTTGCTTCGTAAAGTAACCGGCATTGATAAGGTTCTTTCTCCGTATGATAAGACGGTTGATAAGAATTTTCAGGAATGGGTTTTTAGAAAGCAGGCGGGCGCTCTCAAGTTCACGGAAGAACAAATGCAGTGGCTCAGAATGATCAAAGATTATATTGCAATCAGTTTCCATATTGAGAAGGACGATTTTGCATTGTCTCCTTTTGGTGATAACGGCGGATTGGGAAGAATGTGGGAGTTGTTTGGTGAAAAGACGGACGAGATTATTATTGAGATGAATGAGGCGTTGGTAGCGTAAAATGTCTGAATCACGGATTAAGCGGATTGAAGGATGACACGGAAAATATCTGAATCACAGATTGAGCGGATTATAAGATTACACTGAAGAGAATGAATACAGAATTAAAATATAAAGACATTACTGAGAAGATTATTGGTGCTTCGTTTGAAGTGCATAAGTTTCTTGGAAATGGTTTTCAGGAAGTGATTTATCAACGGGCGTTAGCGTATGAAATGCGGGAAGCGGGATTGGAATTTGCACGAGAAATAGAGCAGGATATTTATTACAAAGAGTTGCCGGAGCCGATTGGTACGCGAAGAGCTGATTTTGTAGTTGAGGGGAAAGTATTGGTAGAACTAAAAGCAGTGGTAATGCTTGAAGATGTACACTTAGCACAAGCACTGAATTACTTGAAGGCGTATAAATTGGAAGTGGGTTTGTTAATCAATTTCGGTGCGAAAAGTTTAGAGTTTAAACGGCTTATGCTGTCTGAATCACGGATTAAGCAGATTAAAGGATGACACGGAAAATGTCGGAATCACGGATTAAACGGATTGAAGGATTAACACAGAAGAATGAAAAAAAATAATCTGCGAAATCATATAATCCGTGAAATCGGCGATTCAGACAACGGTGGGCTACCAAAAGGTTGGAAACTTGTAAAGTTGGGTGAGGTATGTGATAGAATTACCAAAGGAGGTACACCGACCACATATGGCTTTGCTTTTGTACACAAGGGAATAAATTTTATAAAAGTTGAAAACATTGAACAGGGTAAAGTTAATCTACATAGTATAAAAAACTTCATTTCGGTTGAGGCACACAAGAACCAAAAGAAGTCACAACTTGAAGAGAATGATCTTTTATTTTCCATTGCTGGGACCATAGGTGAGACATGCTTAGTCAAGAAAGAATATTTGCCAGCGAACACTAACCAAGCCTTAGCAATCCTAAGAGGTTACGACAAACATCTTTATCCCAAGTTTTTGACTTTCCAATTGAGCTCTTCCATTGCGCAAATTGTAAAAACGAAAGCTAGAGGCGGCGCGATGAATAATATTTCCCTTGAGGACTTAAAGAGAATCGAAGTAGTTGTTCCACCGATTTCCGAACAAAATCGCATCGTAGCAAAGTTAGAAGAACTTTTAAGCGAATTAGAAAAAGGAAAAGAGCAACTGCACACCGCTCTCGCTCAGCTAAAAGTGTACCGCCAAGCCGTGTTGAAGTATGCGTTTGAAGGAAAGCTCACCCGTCAGAATCGCGGATTAAACGGATTCAAGGATGACACGGAAAAGTCGAAATCACGGATTAAGCAGATTAAAGGATTAACACAGAAGAATGAAAATAATAATCTGCGGAATCCAGTAATCAGTGAAATCGGCGATTCAGACAATGAATTGCCAGAAGGATGGAAGTGGGTGAAGATTAAAGAGATTGGAAGGATTGAAACTGGCACAACACCATCTAAGAACAATCCTGCTTTTTATGGAACTGATTATCCATTTTATAAACCTACTGATTTAAACGCTGGAAATAATGTATATAAATCCGTCGATGGACTTTCAGAATTGGGGATCAAAGAAGCCAGAGTTGTTCCTGAAGCATCCATTCTGGTTACCTGCATTGGGGCTACAATCGGAAAGACTGGATTTATTAAAAATGGCGGGGGCTTTAATCAGCAAATCAACGCAATTGTTCCTAGTAAGGAGTACGTGCCAAAGTATATTTATTATCAGGCAATCTGTTCACATTTTCAGAAACAAATAACAGACAACGCGTCGGCAACCACATTACCCATATTGAATAAAGGGAAATTCGAAATCTTAGAGATGGTTATTTGCCCTCTCGAAGTACAACACCACATCGTCCAAGAAATCGAAAGCCGCCTGAGCGTCGCCGATAAATTAGAAGAAACAATCACAACCAGCATCCAGCAAAGCGAAACTCTGCGCCAAAGCATTTTAAAGAAAGCGTTTGAAGGGAGGTTGGTGTAAAAATTTATATATGAGCATCGAACAAGTAAAACGATTCCTAAAGCAAAAAGAGGGCATCCGTCTGGAGTTTAAGGAAGCACAGCGTGCATTACCTGCAAACTTGTTTGAAACAATATGTGCAATGCTCAACCGTGACGGCGGAGATATTTTGCTGGGAGTTACAGACAAAGGAGAAATACAGGGAGTTGAACCAGCGTCGGTAGAAAAAGTAACAAAAGAAATTGTTACGCTGTCGAACAATCCAAACAAACTCGATCCGCCCCACATACTTTTCCCATTGGTTCATACAGTCAATAAAAAAACAATTATCCACATTCAAGTTCCGGCAAGCTCACAATTACATAAATCTGCAAATGCAGTTTATGACCGCAGTGCTGATGGGGATTTCGTCGTAAAGCACCCGCAACAAATAGCAGAAATCTATAATCGCAAACGCGCGCATTATACAGAAGGAATAATTTATCCCAAAATTCGATTTACAGATTTTAAACAAGATCTCTTCCCCAAAGTCCGCAACCTAATAAAGAGTAACGTTGCAAATCATCCATGGCTTGCTTTAACTGATAAACAAATGTTGGAGAAAGCGGGATTGTGGAAAAAAGATTATCAATCCGGTAAAGAAGGCTACACGCTCGCTGCAGTGTTATTATTTGGCAGAGATGAGCTGATACAGCAAATACTTCCTCATTATAAAACCGATGCAATTCTCCGCGTAAAGAACTTCCATCGTTATGACGACCGCGAATACATCCAAACCAACCTGATAGAATCGTATGATAAGTTAATGGACTTTGTTGCCAAACATCTACCAGATAAATTCTATAAAGAAGGAAATCAACGCAAAAGTCTTCGAACAGATATATTTCACGAAGTTGTTGCGAACATCCTCGTTCACCGGGAATACACAAATGCACATCCTGCGACATTTGTCATCCATCCTGACCATGTTGAAACTGAAAATGCAAATAATCCAAACGGTCATGGTCCTATTATTCTTGGTAAGTTTACACCGTTTCCTAAAAATCCTACTATTGCAAAATACTTTATTCAATTAGGTCTCGTAGAAGAATTGGGTTCAGGTTTCTTGAACGTCAATCGTTTTGTAAAAGAATACGGCGGTAAAGGATCGCCTCAATTTATTGAAGGAAATACTTTTAAGATGGTCATTCCCATCAGTGAAAAGATGATGGCAAAAATGGTCGGCGGCGGTGGCGGTGTAAGTGGCGGAGTAGTTGAGGGTACAGTTGAGGGAATAAATGATG
>CAZFQL010000001.1:92862-253700 GCA_964520905.1 uncultured Chlorobiaceae bacterium
CTGTAAATGATGCTGTAAATGATGCTGTAAATGATGCTGTAAATGATGCTGTAAATGATGCTGTAAAATTACGGTTAAAGCGGGAAATAGCATTAATTTACAAAAATGGAAAAATTCGACTTCCAGAAATTACTAAATATTTTAACATCGAGCGGGCAACGGCACAAAGAGATATGGCGTTATTGAAAAATGCTGGATTGATTGAATTTAAAGGAGCACCCAAAACGGGTGGTTATTATTTAACTGAACAAATGGAAAAGAAATTAACACAATGAGCAACGGAAACACATCAAGCATAGTCCAAAAAGTCTGGTCATTCTGTAACACACTCCGCGATGATGGAGTTGGATATGGAGATTATCTCGAACAACTAACATATCTGCTCTTTCTTAAAATGGCAGATGAATACAGCAAACCGCCGTATAACAGAAAACTGCCCATCCCCAAAGAATACACGTGGGATACATTAACAACTCCCAAAGGTGCGGCGTTAGAAACTCATTACAACAATTTGCTTCGCAATCTTGCCAAAGAAAAAAATATTCTCGGTCAGATTTTTACAAAGAGCCAGAATAAAATCCAGGACCCGGCAAAACTCTCCCGCCTCATTGATCTTATAGACAAAGAACAATGGAGCACTATGGCGGCAGATGTGAAAGGGGAAATATACGAAGGACTGTTAGAGAAAAATGCAGAAGATACAAAAAGCGGAGCAGGGCAATACTTTACACCACGCGCGCTAATTAAAACAATGGTTCAGTGTGTTCGTCCTGAACCGAAAAAGACTATCGCCGACCCAGCATGCGGCACGGGCGGTTTCTTCCTTGCCGCGTATGATTTTCTCTCTGCTCAGGATTTAGATAAAGATCAAAGAAAGTTTTTGAAGTACAATACCTTCTACGGCAATGAAATCGTTGCCAGCACTCGCCGTCTTGCACTTATGAATTTGTTCCTGCATAACATCGGCGATATCGACAGCGAAAATTTTATATCATCGGCCGATGCTTTGGTTTCTTCTCCATCCAAAACATTCGATTATGTCTTGGCAAATCCACCGTTCGGTAAGAAAAGCAGTATGACCTTTACCAACGAAGAAGGAGAGCAGGAAAAAGAGGAACTCACCTACAATCGTCAGGATTTTTGGGTAACGACAAGCAACAAGCAATTGAACTTTGTCCAGCACATCCGCACAATGCTAAAAACAGACGGCAAAGCCGCTGTTGTTGTACCGGATAATGTTTTATTTGAAGGAGGCGCAGGTGAAACAGTCCGAAAGCAATTATTAGATAAGACCGACCTGCACACCATCTTACGTTTATCAACGGGAATATTTTATGCGAACGGCGTCAAAGCAAATGTACTGTTCTTCGACAACAAACCCGCAGCAAAGGAACCATGGACGAAAGAAGTGTGGATATTCGATTACCGGACTAATACACACCACACACTCAAAAAAAACCGGATGCAGTTTGAGGATTTAAAAGAGTTTATTGAGTGCTATAATCCGAAGAATAGGCACAAACGAAAAGCAACTTGGAGTAAATCGAATCCGGACGGGCGCTGGCAGAAGTTTACCTACGACGAAATTATTAATCGCGACAAAACGAGTCTCGACATTACCTGGATCAAAGATAAGTCCTTAGCCGATCTTGATAATCTCCCCGATCCGGATGAACTTGCAGTAGAGATAGTAGAGAATTTGGAAGCGGGGCTGGAGAACTTTCGTGAGATCATAGCTTCGATTAATGGGAAGAAATCGTAATCGATATGGCAAAACCAAAAGAAGACAAGCCTCTCGTAATACGATGTCCTAACTGCAAACAAGTGCATGAGCCGGACTTTAACGAAACCACACGGCGTTATGTGTGTCCTCTTTGCGCGGCGCCGGTGGATGCGCAGGTTCTCATCGAGAAAAAGAAACGGGGAATAAAATAATTGTAAGACCAGTTCCCACGGCGAGCAAGGAAATGATGGGTTAAAGCAATTGTTTGAGGAACACCGGATCGACATTCCCGCCGCTTATCACCGCACAAACTTTCTTTCCTTTTAATCCCAAAACATTTTTCATAACAGCTGCAGGTGCGACCGCACCGGTCGGTTCTACGAGAATCTTCATCCGCTCAAGGAAGAATTTCATCATCGGATAAATGTCATCGTCTTTGATTGTGATAACATCATCGACATGCTTCATGATGATCTCAAAATTCAATGAGCCGACAGAAAGAGTTCTCATTCCATCCGCGATGGTATCAACCGATTGCAGCCTGATTAGTTTCTTCGCCCTGAAAGATTGATAGCAATCGTTTGCGCCTTCTGTCTCAACGCCAATGACTTTAGTTTTCGGTGAGAGATGCTTTGCTGCGATGGAACAGCCGGAAATCAGTCCGCCGCCGCCGATTGGAACAAACAGGTAATCGAGTTCTTTTATCTCCTGAAATATTTCAAGTCCAACCGTTCCCTGTCCAGCGATAAGTTTCTCATCATTGTATGGATGAACGAGTGTGTAGCCGTGTTTATCAATAAGTTCTTGTGTCGTTTTCTCCCGATCATCGGTTGATAATCCGCAGAAGACAACCTCTGCGCCGTAGCCCCTTGTCGCTTCTACTTTACTTTTCACAGAGTTATGCGGCATAACTACAACCGATTTGATTCCGAATATTTTACTTGCCAAAGCAACACCCTGGCCGTGGTTCCCGGATGAATGCGCAATGACGCCGTGTTTTCGTTCTTCGTCTGTTAGGGATGAAATTTTATTATATGCCCCGCGAAACTTGAACGCACCGATGCGCTGGAAGTTTTCCGCTTTAAAGTACACATCGTTGCCGGTCATCTCATTGAATGTTCGGGATGAAAGGAGCGGTGTTTTGTGAACGACCGGTTGAAGAATTTTGTAAGCTGTTTGTATGCGTTCAATATTTATCATAGTGTTTTAATCTTGAATTCAATTTACGGATTGATCTCTTAGAACTATATTAAGAATCAGAATCCGCAATGTCTAAATGAAACTTATGCAGGAACCGATGAAATATCGGCGCGATCAACAATCCAGCCGCCACCAATAAAATTAATCCGCAGTAAAGGGCATATATACCCGCGAATATTTTTGCACCATCCGTATGTAATTCATTAACTTCACCCATCCCGCCCATAATCATTGCTGCATTTAAGAATGCATCTGTCATTGAGAGGTTTTCAAAATAATGGTAACCGATTATTCCTATTACCAGTGAAAAGAGAAGCAATCCAAGTGAAACACATATATACAAAAGCATCCGCCGATAAAATGCAGATGGTGGTATTAACGGTTTACTTCGATGTTCAAACATAATGTTGTACTTGAGTAATTTATATGACCCAGAATTGAATCCTAAACTTTTCTTTGCCACAGACATAAATGACAGCCATCGGGTGTGGAAAACATGCCGAACCAGCCCATATCGAGCACTTTTGATTTTTTGATGATGATGGTTCCACCCGCTTTCTGAACTTTTCTCAGGGTTGCGTTAATGTCTTTAACTTCAATGTAAACATTCACCTGATTTGTCTTTGGCATTTTCTTTACCTTAAAAAATCCGCCGTTCGGTTTCATGCCTGCTTTGAAAAGAACATATTCAATTTTTGGTACGTCTTGGAATGTCCATCCAAATACATATCCAAAAAATGTTTTCGCGATTTCAAAGTTCTTCGTCGGTATTTCTATATGTCCAAAATGATTCATAATTTTTCCTTTATACTTTTTCGATTTGTTGTGAGAGATAATTTTGAATTCCGACTTGCTTAATCTGATCGAGTTGAGCTTCTAACCAATCGATATGGTTTTCTTCATCAACCAGTATAGCTTCGAGCATCTCGCGTGTTCCATTATCGCCAACCGATACTGCGAGCTTTATATCGTCGTTGTAATCTTTGATGGCGCCGCTTTCCGCATTCCAATCGTTTTTAAATTGTTGCTCAACATTTGCTCCGATAGCCATTTTATTGAGTTTGCTGACGACGGGTGTTCCCTCTAAAAAGAGCAGTCGAGCAATCAGCTTTTCAGCGTGCTTCATTTCTTCGATGGCGCGCTTCTCGATTGCGTGGTGCAGTTTTTCGTATCCCCAGTTAGCGCACATCTCCGAATGCACGATATATTGATTGATTGCCGTTAGCTCATCCGCAAGCCGGTCGTTAAGGATGTTAATGATTTTTGTATTTCCTTTCATAACAATTCTCCTTTTTATTTAATTAATGTGTAGTACAACTTAAAGGTGTGATACATCTTCTATTGATAAAACAATTTTTCCAAAATTCTTTCTCTCTTCCATTCTCTTATGTGCCTCGGATGCTTTCTCTAACGGGAACACTGAATCTACAACCGGATGTAATTGGATGTTTCCTTCGCCTTTCTTGAAAAACTTCAGTACTTCTATCATCTCGCGCTTGGTTCCCATGAATGAACCGTAAAGAGTCAGATGTTTTGCAAAGACGAAACGGATGTCAACTTTCGCCCGGTAATCGGCTGTTGAACCGCAGGTTACAAGTTTACCGCCCTTGGCAAGGACGGCTATGCTCTTCTCGAAAATTTCTCCGCCCGTATGCTCAAAGACAATATCAACACCACGCTTGCCCGTAAGCCGCTTTACCTCTTCAACAAAATCTTTTTCCTTATAATTTATTACATCATCGGCGCCGAGTGATTTCGCTTTAACCAGTTTTTCTTCGGAACTGGCAGTTGTAATAACGTGAGCGCCCAAAAGTTTTGCAATTTGAATTCCAGCCGAACCAACTCCACTGCCGGCGGCATGTACTAAAACTGTATCGCCCGGTTTTATTTTCGTCAAACCAACCAGCATATGCCACGCGGTAAGAAACACGAGTGGTATCGCTGCGGCTTGGTTAAAATCCAATCCATCGGGAATAGGAAGAACATTGGTTGCCGGAAGTTTTACAAACTCGGCATATGTGCCGTCCTCTTTTGTTCCCAGAACATGATATGTGCGGCAAAGATTATCGGTTCCACCTAAACACATCTCGCAATGTCCGCAAGAAATTCCGGGAGAGATCAAAACTTTGTCTCCAACTTTCAGGAAATCAACTGCACTTCCTACTTCTGCAATAATGCCCGCACCGTCTGATCCGGGGATATGAGGAAGAGGAATATTTTTTTCTCTATCTCCGCTCCGCACCCAAAGATCGAGGTGGTTTAATGCGGCTGCTTTTATTTGGAGAAGAACATCGTTGGCGCCAATCGTCGGTTTTGGTGCCTCTTCTAATTTCAAAACATCTGCTTCGCCAAAATTGTGGAAACGGATTGCTTTCATAGTCTTTCTTTCGGGTAAATTATCACTTCGAAAGATAACGAAAAGGAATCTCATCTTCAATCTATTAGCGATGTGAGATATGGATTGCTGATACACTTATTGTTCATCTCTCAATGTACGCTGCCATCCGTTGTTATCTATTAGCCATTGGCTCTTAGCCCTTGGCTTTTGGCTTGCTTCTCAACCTTCATTTCGCTAATTTCACATAAGAAAAATAATTTAGTTGTTATGCTCACGAATCAACAGGAGTATTGATGGATATTCAAAAAGGTTTAGAAAAATTGAAAACCGGTTTTCATCCGACTTTCTGGGTTGCGAACGGCATGGAACTGTTTGAGCGGCTCGCTCTTTACGGTCAGCAAATTATTATGGGCATCTACTTCCGAAATAAACTTGGCTTCAGTGAAACGGAGGCAGGCGGACTTTCGGGTCTCTTCGGCGGTTTAATATATTTGCTTCCAATTCTCGGTGGTACGCTTGCCGATAAGTTCGGCTTTAGGCGTGCGTTCATGGTTGCATTCTCTATGTTAGCAGTCGGTTATTTTCTGATTGGTTCTGTCGGTATGTCAATTTTCTCTGGAATTTACGGCGGCTTGCCGCTCTATCCGGTATTGATTGTGTTTCTTGTGTTCACAGCTATCGGTGGTTCTTTCATCAAACCATCGGTTCTTGGAACCATCGCAGTCACTTCATCAAAAGAAACAAAGTCTCTTGGCTATGCAATTTATTATTGGCTTGTAAACGTTGGCGCAGCGATTGGTCCTACGATTGCCTACTTCGTGAGAGATGAAATCGGTATTGAGTATGTTTACCTCGTCTCAGCAATCAGTTGTGCGGCTATGTTGGTCGTAAACTTTTTCTTTTATAAAGAAGTGAAGAGCGCTTCGACGGAAGTTGTTGAAACACTCGGAACGAAGATGAAGAATCTCGTTATTGTTCTCGGAAACGTGAAGTTTATGATCTTCCTTCTCATCTTTTCGCTATTCTGGATTATGTTCTGGCAAGAGTTTGTTATCATACCGTATTATATTGTCGACTTTATTGATAAAGATGCGCCGTTCGAGCTTATACAATCGTGGTCGGGAGCCGGAGCGATCATCGCGCTGCAGCTTGTTGTGAATCGGATGACGAAAAATATTCCGACACGAACAGCGATTGTTATGGGTTTTGGTGTTTCGAGTTTTTGTTGGTTGATTATTGGACTGAGTCCCAGCATTCCGACGATTGCCGCGGGTATTGTTGTTTTCGCTATTGGTGAGATGGCACAGGCGCCGCGATATTATGAGTATATTTCTGAATTGGCGCCGCCGGGTCAACAAGGTTTGTTTCAAGGATATGCATTCCTTCCGATTGCCATTGCATGGTTTGTCGGCGGACCTTTTGGCGGGTGGATGTACGAGAACGCAAAACGCACGGGCGAGCCGGGAATTATTTGGTTCGTGCTGTTTGGAATTGGAATTCTTGCAACTATTTTGATGGCGCTCTACAATTATGTTGTGGGTCGCCAGGAAGCAAGGCAACGAACAGCATGATTATTTTAAAACAGATGTTCATCGTTATTGATGGGTAAACATTAAAGGATGTTGACAAAACATAAGGCGGCTCTTGTTCTTGAAGATGGTTCAGAGTTTCCGGGGTATTCGTTCGGCGAGCGGAGGAATACAAGCGGCGAGGTAGTCTTTAACACGGGAATGGTAGGATATCCCGAAACACTAACCGATCCTTCCTATAGTGGACAAATTCTTGTCTTTACATATCCGTTAATTGGAAATTATGGAGTTCCGGGAGATGAGATAGAAAATGCACTTCTAAAAAATTTTGAATCGGAAAAAATACATGTTCAGGGTTTAATCATTTCTGATTACTCTGAGAACTATTCTCATTGGAATGCGAAGAAATCTCTTTCTGATTGGATGAACGAACATCGTGTACCGGGAATTTACGGTATAGATACAAGGAAGCTCACCAAAAAGTTGCGCCAGCAGGGCACAATGCTTGGAAAAATAATGGTTGATAATTTGAAAGAAATTCCGTTCGAAGATCCGAATAAACGGGATTTAGTTTCGGAAGTTGCGGTGACATCCACGGTTCGATATCATAAGCCGGGAAAGAGAATTGCCCTTGTTGATTGCGGCGTGAAGAACAGCATAATTCAAGCATTTCTTAGAAGAAATATAGCAGTCATCAGAGTGCCTTACGATCACGATTTTCTTTTAGAAGATGTTGAGGGTGTTGTAATCTCAAATGGTCCCGGTGATCCGAAAATGTGCAAAGCAACGATAGAGCACACCCGGCAGGCATTACGATCCAACCTGCCAATTCTTGGAATATGTCTGGGCGGTCAGATTCTTGCGCTGGCGGCAGGCGCAGATACATATAAACTGAAATACGGTCATCGTGGACAAAACCAGCCATGCAATGAATCGGGAACTAAGAGGTGTTATATCACTTCACAAAATCACGGCTACGCAGTAAACGCAGAAACGCTCCCTGAGGATTGGCGAGAGTGGTTCCAGAACGACAACGACGGAACGAACGAGGGAATCATCCATATCTCGAAACCGTTCTTCGGCGCACAGTTTCACCCCGAAGCGTCTCCCGGACCGGATGACACAGAATTCATATTCGATATGTTTGTGAGGGCGTTGAAATGATTCGGAAAGGAAAGCCAAAAAAAGTTCTCATTCTCGGCTCAGGTGCGCTGCAAATCGGACAGGCAGGTGAGTTCGATTACTCGGGAAGCCAGGCAATTAAAGCGCTCAAAGAAGACGGCATCGAGACCGTTCTCATCAATCCCAATATAGCGACCATACAAACTTCCGAACATCTCGCAGATAAAGTTTATTTCCTTCCGGTAAATACGGAGTTTGTTGAGAGAGTCATCGAGAAAGAAAAACCGGATTCAATTCTGCTCGGTTTCGGAGGTCAAACCGCGCTAAATGTTGGTGTCCAGCTTTTCAAAAAAGGAACACTTGAAAAGTTCGGCGTAAAAGTTCTAGGCACGCCTGTAGAATCGATCATAAACACTGAAGATCGATTGTTGTTCAACCAAAGAGTAACTGAAATCGGTTTGAAGGTTCCAACAAGTAAAACAACAACCTCGGTTGAAGAAGCTATTCAGGCGGCAACGGAAATCGGTTATCCGGTCATGTGCAGAATTGCTTATGCGCTTGGCGGGCTCGGATCTGGAATCGTTAACAATCAAACAGAGTTGGTGGAAAAAACCAAGCGGGCATTTTCCTTTACAAATCAAATTTTAGTGGAGGAATCTCTCTACGGATGGAAAGAAGTTGAATACGAAATTGTTCGGGATAAATTCAACAACTGCATCACCGTCTGCTCGATGGAAAATGTCGACCCAATGGGAATTCACACCGGTGACAGTATCGTGGTTGCGCCGGTTCAAACACTTTCAGCGATTGAAAATTTCAAGCTTCGCTCAATTGGTATCAAACTCATCAGACATCTTGGTGTAATCGGTGAGTGTAATATTCAGTATGCACTCGATCCGAACTCGGACGATTATCGCATCATTGAGGTAAACGCACGGCTCAGTCGAAGCTCAGCGCTTGCATCAAAAGCGACCGGCTATCCGCTTGCATTGATTGCGACAAAGTTGACGATCGGTTATGCTCTGCACGAAATTGTGAACAATGTAACGCAGGAAACTTCCGCTTGCTTTGAACCCGCGCTCGATTATATCGCACTTAAAATGCCGCGTTGGGATTTACAGAAATTTCGGCAAGTTAGTCCGCTTCTCGGTTCAGAGATGAAGTCCGTCGGCGAAGTGATGTCTCTCGGCAGAAGCTTCGAAGAAGTTTTACAGAAAGCAATCCGCATGCTCGACCTTGGACTGAATGGTTTTGTTTGTAATAAGATTGAATTTGAAGATCTCGATCATGCCCTGCAGGAGCCGACCGACCGGAGAATCTTTGCCGTTGCACAAGCGATGAAGGAAGGATATTCGATAGAAAGAATTCATGAGCTATCGAAAATTGATTGTTGGTTTCTCCATAAGCTGAGGATTATCATCGACACAGAGAATAAGATTGTACAGTACAAATTGGATACGCTTCCAAAAGAAATATTGAAAGAGGCAAAAGAGAAAGGATTCTCCGACAAGCAGATCGGTTTTTTAACGGACGCAACTGAAAATGAGGCTCGTGGTAAAAGAAAAATTTTTGGAATTATACCTGTCGTTAAACAGATCGATACGATGGCTGCCGAGTTTCCCGCAAAGACAAATTATTTATACATGACGTACAATGGCGAAGAAAATGATGTAGACGCCGGGGAAGAGAATCAGGTTATTGTTCTCGGCTCAGGAACATATCGCATTGGTTCTTCTGTTGAATTCGATTGGTGCTGTGTTAATACTGTGCTTACGCTGAACAATCTGAAGCACAGCACGATTATGATCAATTATAATCCCGAGACTGTCAGCACCGATTATGATATCTGCGATAGACTTTACTTTGAGGAGTTAAGCTTCGAGAGAGTGATGGATATTTATGAAAGGGAAAATCCTCTCGGCGTCATCGTCTCGATGGGCGGACAAATTCCGAACAATCTCGCACTGAAACTGCATAATGCAGGAGTGAAAATTCTCGGAACTTCCCCCGAGCAAATTGATAGAGCTGAAAACAGACATAAATTCTCGGAAATATTAGACAAACTTGAAATCGACCAACCGCAGTGGAGTGAATTAACCGACTTAACCGAAGCAAAAAAGTTTGCAGCGCGTGTCGGTTATCCTGTTCTCATAAGGCCGAGTTATGTTTTAAGTGGTGCAGCAATGAGCATCGTCCTTTCGGAAAATGAGCTTGAAACATATCTAAAGAAAGCTTCCTATATTAGCAGAGAACATCCGGTTGTGATAAGTAAGTTCATCACCGGCGCTCGTGAAATTGAAGTTGATGCAGTTGCTCAGAATGGAAATTTATTTTGTTATGCCATCTCGGAGCATGTGGAAAACGCAGGAGTTCATTCAGGCGACGCTACAATTGTTTTTCCGGCACAACGCACATATCTTGAAACGATCAGAAGAATTAAGCGAATTACAAAACAGATTGCTCATGAATTGAAGATCACCGGACCGTTCAACATCCAATTTATAGCTAGAGACAACGCGGTGAAAGTTATCGAATGCAATCTGCGGGCGTCGAGAAGCTTCCCGTTTGTTTCAAAAATACTTAAGATCAACTTCATCGATATCGCCGCAAAACTTATCGCGGGCGCCGACGTTCCTGTATTCAGAAGCTCGGCATTCGATCTGGATTATGTTGGCGTGAAGGCGCCGCAGTTTTCGTTCACGCGGTTGAAAGGTTCAGACCCGGTTCTTGGTGTCGAGATGGCATCGACAGGTGAGGTCGCCTGCCTTGGTGACGATTTTGATGAGGCGTTTCTAAAAAGTTTGATTTCAACTGGAGTGAATATATCGCCGAAATCGGTTTTACTGTCGACCGGATCGCTCAAGAACAAGACAGACTTTTTAAGTGAAGCGCGATTATTAGCCGGGATGGGAATTCAGTTATACGCTACCGAAGGTACGGCAAACTTCTTCAAAGAGAATAATATCACAGTTGAGTCGGTACAATGGCAGCTCAAAGGTGATGTCCCCGAAGTAATTTCAGTGCTTAACGATCGAAAGGTTGATCTTGTCATCAATATTCCAAAGGATGCAGAAGCGCAATCGTTGGAGAATGATTATAACGTCCGGAGGAAAGCTGTTGACCTCAACATATCTTTGATAACCAACATTGAGTTTGCAAAACGATATGTAAGGGCGATTCATAAATATTCTTTCGATATGCTGACAGTAAAAAGTTGGGATGAATATGAGTAAGTAATTATGAAAGCTCTCCAATTCCTAAATTAATTATTCACTCCGTTACCGTGAGTAATCTCTCCGTAGTGTTACAGACAGTACGAGGAGGGATGCTGTTGACTTTTTGAAAATTGCGGCAGAGATTCCAGCACGAACTCAAGTTGAAGTCTTTCCCCTCGCACCAGCAAACCACGCATTTCAATCCATGAAGGAAATAGGATTCAAGACGATGGAGTATTGAAGATATAAATTGGTTTGTAACCCCACATTAAATATTTGCTCCTCAGTCTGCAACTTCTTATATTGGAAACCGTAGAAACCTGTTGGGTTTCCATAAATCCTTAAATTAGATACAATTTTGGTAAAAAAAGCTAATGTTAGAAAACGATATTGAAATTAAGAAGAGAATCTTAGAAACAGCGCGGGACCAATTCTTCAGCCATGGTTTCACAAAAGTGACGGTTGATGAGATAGCTACTCGCATTGGAATAAGTAAAAAAACGATCTACAAGTATTATCCAAGCAAAGATGATTTGGTGCGGTCAGTAATTGAATCAACGTTATCCGAGGTTCATATATGCTGCAAAAATATAGTTGATAACAATGATCTGGATTTTGTGGAGAAGCTGAAACAAATGATGACCTATGCCGCGCTGCACATCTCGAAGATGGGACGCCCGCTGATCGAAGACCTGGAGAAAAATGCACCACATGTATGGAAAGAAATTTCCGAGTTTCGTTCAAAACGTATCTATGAGGATTTTGGAAAACTACTGCACGATGGCGTTCAGAAAGGAATCTTCCGAAGCGATATCGACCAGCAGCTTGTACTGTTGATTTACAACAATGTTATCAAAAACATTATCAGCCCCGAGGTATTATCACAAATCCCGTTTACCGCCTTACAGGTATATGAAACAATAGTGAAAATAATTTTCGAAGGTATTATGACCGACAAGGCAAAAACAAAGTTAATTTAAAGAAGGAAAAGTAGACTTGGAATATATGAGGATATTCATTATGCAGAAAAATATTTTGCACATTTTCTCGTTCGCGGTTTGTGCATTATTTTTTATTGTTGGAGCGAAAGCACAACAAACCGTTTCCATTACAATTGAGCAGGCGATTGCCGGCGGTGTGGAGAACAGCAAATCGCTGCACGCATCATTAATGAAGGTAGAATACTCTGATGCGAAGTCGAGCGAAACAAATACTCTGCTTTACCCGTCATTGAAATTTGGCGGATCGTACACGAGGTTAAGCGAAGTACCGTCATTTCAAATTGGACCATTCGGTCAGCTCATGACCGAGAAAATTACAGTATCTCAAGCAGTGTTCGATAACTACAACATGCGGCTTACGCTTCAGCAGCCATTGTTTACCGGGTTACGGCTTATCAACAGTTCGAAAGCGGCGAGCTATTCGGCAGAAGCGAGTGGGCAGGATTATCAAAAAGATAGGACAGATCTCATCTATCATGTCACCAATGCCTATTGGAATCTATTCAAGGCGAATGAATTTAAAAAAGTTGTTGATGAGAATGTCGGGCAAATCAAAGCGCACCTTAAAGATATCCAAAATTTTTTCAATCAAGGGATCGTAACAAAAAATGAAGTTCTAAAAGTCGAAGTACAACTCTCAAACGTTCAGGTTCTACAAATTGACGCGAAGAACAATGTCCAGCTTGCCGAAATCGGACTGAATAGCTTAATCGGTCTTCCTTTAGAGACGAAGATTGATCTGACATCGAAGGCGGAACAAACGGATAAACAATATGATAATGTCAATACACTTGTTCAAAAAGCAATTGATAATCGACCTGATATAAAATCCATGGAGCTTAGGGTGAAAGCGGGAGAAGCCGGTGTTTCAATCGCTCGCGCAGGTTGGTTCCCTCAAATTTATCTTATAGGGAATTATGTTTATGCCCGACCGAACCAACGGATATTCCCAACACAGGACAAATTTAAAGATACATGGGATGTTTCAGTTACCGCTTCTCTTGATATCTGGAACTGGGGAGCGACCATCCACCAAACCGATGAGGCGAAGGCGCAGCTCGCGCAGGTAAAAGACGGACTCGGACAATTGAACGATGCCATTACGCTTGAGGTAACACAAAGCTACTTCAATTTTAACCAATCGAAGGAACGAATCAGCGTTGCCGAAAAAGGTGTCACCCAGGCAGAAGAAAATTATCGCATTACCCACGAAAAATTTAAAGCAGGTCTTGCTCTGAATGCCGACTTACTCGACGCTGAAGCCGCAATGATGCAGGCGAAATTTAACCATATCCAATCGCTTGTAGACTATTTGCTTGCCGATGCACGGCTGCAAAAGGCGCTTGGTCAATCGAAATAAATTCATGATTGATTAATAACAAAATATTTTTTCTTAACAAGGAAAGTTATTCATGAAAAATAAAAAAGTTGTAATCATATCCGTAGCAATTATTGCCGTTATCGTTGCTATTTTATTTTACAATAAATCACGCAATACTTTGAAATCCAACAGCGAAATCATCACGTCCGTCTCTGTTTCGGTAAAAACGGTAAATAAGCAGAAACTAACCGCAACGCGTTCGATGGTTGGAACAATCTCTGCGAACAACGACATTGCAATAATTTCTGAGACATCCGGAAAAGTAACCACCGTGCACGCGGAAGTAGGGCAACATGTATCGGCAGGCGCGCAGATTGTTCAGGTTGATGATGAGTTGAAAAAGGCAGCTTATATTTCTGCGGAAACAAACACTGAGAAAGCAAAGAAAGATCTCGAGCGCTTTGAATCGTTGTACAAGCAAAATTCTGTTACCGATCAGCAAATCGAAGGCGCCAGACTTGCGGCAAAAGCGGCAGAGGCGCAATATATTGCTGCTCGCCGGCAATACAACGATACAAAAATCAGCACGCCTATTTCAGGAATCGTAACCTCTCGAAATGTAGATGTGGGGACTTTTGTCTCAAACAATATGCTTGTGGCAAACGTTGTGGATATATCGCGCCTCAAGGTAAAAATAAATGTTTCCGAAAGTGATGCCTTTAATTTGAAGATTGGCGATAAAGTAGATGTAACAACCGATGTCTATCCGGGCGTAAAGTACGCTGGTAAAATCAAATCAATCAGCTCGAAAGCCGATGAAGCGCATACGTATCCCGTTGAAGTTACGCTCGATAATTCCAAACAACATCCTCTGAAGGCAGGCATGTTCGGTCGTATCTCGTTTGTGGCGAAAATGAACAGTGATGTGCTGGCTATTCCGCGCGAAGCGCTTGTTGGAAGCATGAAGTCGCCGCAGGTTTATGTCGTCGAAGGGACGGTAGCACGGCTCCGAAATATTGTAGCGGGTTCAGAAATTGGAACTTCCATCTCGGTAATTGAAGGCTTAAAAGAAGGAGACATAGTGGTTACAAACGGACAAAATAATCTTAAAGACAGCGTCGCCGTAACAATTATGAAGTAGAATTTTGCAAAGTGAAACGGTATTTCACTATGCACGAATAACGGAGAAACAAATATGACTATAACTGAATTATCAATCAAACGCCCAACGCTTGTAATCGTTGTATTTACTATCTTAGGCATTCTGGGCTTATTCAGCTACAATCAGTTGAAGTATGAACTGCTGCCCAAAATCACGCCCCCTTTTCTCGTGATCATCACAGTGTATCCGGGCGCATCACCGCAAGAGGTTGAAACTTCGGTAACCAAGGTGCTTGAAGACGCTGTTTCAGGAATCGATAAGATAGCAACTGTATATGCTACATCGCAGGAAGGCGTTTCCATAGTATCATTGGAATTTTCAATGAAGGCAAGTATAAGTATTGCCCTTCAGGATGTGCAGAGGAAAGTGAACGAAGTTGCAACCCAACTTCCTGCCGGATCAAAAACACCATCGATAACAAAATTCGCTTTAGACGAACTTCCGGTTCTTCGCATGGGCGTAACTGCGAGTATGCCGTCGAGAGATTTCTATCAATTACTCGATGACCGCATTCAGCCGCGGCTTGCAAAACTTACCGGGGTCGGACAGATTACACTCGTTGGCGGCGATGAACGCGAAATCAAAGTAAATGTCGATCCGCAAAAACTTCGCTCGTATGGATTATCTCTTCTGCAGGTTACGCAGTTGATAAAGTCATCCAATATGGATTTCCCGACCGGGAAGGTAAAAGATGGCGATTATCAATATATTATCCGGCTTGCAGGAAAATATAATTCAATCGAGGAATTAAGACGATTAGTCGTCGGACAATCGAAGCAGGGAGGAGATATTCGTCTTAGCGATATCGCTGAAGTTGAAGATGGACGAAAGGATTACTCGACGCTGAGCAGGATCAACGGTAAAACATCCGTTGGCATACTTGTTCAAAAACAGGGAGAGGCAAACTCAGTGGAAGTCAGTCGGATTGTAAGAGCGGAACTCGCGAAGCTTGAGAAAGATTATTCCAACATCGTATTAAAGTTTAATGTAGCACAAGACGGTTCTCTCTTTACAACCGATGCAGCCGATGCGGTGAAGCACGATCTTATGCTTGCAATAATCTTTGTTGCCGTAGTGATGCTTGCTTTTCTTCACAGTATCAGGAATTCGATTATTGTGATGATCGCTATTCCAACATCGCTTGTTACAACATTCATCGCGATTTATGCCTTCGGCTTTACACTGAACCTCATGACATTGCTTGGTTTATCGCTTGTAATTGGTATTCTCGTAGACGATTCGATAGTCGTTCTCGAAAACATTTACCGTTATCTTGAGAAAGGCGATGAACGTAAGAAAGCGTCTCTCCGCGGACGAAACGAGATCGGTTTCGCAGCATTATCGATAACCATGGTCGATGTGGTTGTGTTCGTGCCGCTCACCTTAGTCTCAGGCATAGTTGGCAACATCTTGCGCGAGTTTGCAATGGTCGTTGTCTTCTCAACACTGATGAGCTTGTTCGTTTCCTTCACAATCACACCGATGCTCGCTTCCCGGTTTGCAAAATTAGAAAGGCAAACACGAACAACACTCATAGGTAAATTTGCAGTTTGGTTTGAGGCACAGTACCACAAGCTTGCGGCAGAATATCAAAAAATTCTTAAATGGAGTTTAATTCATCGCGGTAAAGTTGCGCTTCTTGCTCTCGGTTTATTTATCGCAACTATAGCGCTTGTGCCGCTCGGTTTCATCGGAACAGAATTTATGACGCCCGTTGATCGAGGTGAGTTTACCGTAACAATGGAACTTCCGCCCGGGGCAACGCTCGACTATACAAACTCCGTTGCACAGCAAGCAGAAAAAATTGTATCGGCGATACCGGAAGTTCAAAAAATGTTCGTCAACGTTGGTGCATCTACAGAGGGAATGATCGGGCAGTCATCGAATAATGTTGCCGAGGTTAATGTTTCACTATTGCCGAAAGAAGAGCGCGCACGCTCAACCGATGATATAAGCGGTGAAATCAGGAGTAAAATTTATAAAATACCGGGAGTAAAAGTTCGTGTAAGCCCGATAGGAATTTTTGGAACCGCAAACCAATCACCGATTCAAATTGTTGTAAGCGGCACCAATTACGGTGAGGTGCGTGTTGCCGCGGGACAGTTATCTGAGATGGTCAAAGGAGTTCGAGGTACGGCAGACGTTCGTCTATCTTCGGAAGAAGGGAAACCGGAAACACGCATCGATATTGACCGTGAGAAAATGGCAGACCTTGGCTTGACGCTCGCGGAGGTCGGGGCGGGATTGCGTACGGCGTTTAACGGCGACGACGATTCGAAATTCCGGGATGGCGCTAATGAATATCCGATTCGCATTATTCTCGACCAGTTCGACAGAACTAAAACGAGCGACATCCAGAATCTCACATTCGTGAACAAAAAAGGACAAATAATTGAATTGAAACAGTTTACACACATGACGATCACCACCGGTCCTACAAAACTTCAACGACAAGATCGCAATTACTCAGTTACTGTATTCTCGCAAATCATCGGCAGACCTTCAGGTGACGTTGCGGGAGACATCAAAAAGGAAATCGCAAAGAAAGGTTTACCTCCGGGCACGATTGTGACATATCTTGGCGATGAAAAAAACCGCTCGGAGGGTTTTGGTGATTTGGGACTTGCGTTGATGGCGGCAATCTTGTTCGTATATCTGATCATGGTTGCGCTTTTCGATTCATTTGTTTATCCGTTCATCGTATTATTCTCGATTCCGGTAGCGATGATCGGCGCCTTGCTGGCGCTTGCGCTTACCGGTAAAGCGCTAAGCATCTTCACTATTCTCGGTATTATCATGCTTGTCGGACTTGTCAGCAAGAATGCCATTCTGCTTGTTGACCGCACGAACCAAATGCGTGCCGAGCAGAAACTCTCCGTTCACAATGCATTGCTTGAAGCAGGTAATACACGATTGCGCCCGATTCTAATGACTACAGCATCTATGATTGTAGCTATGTTCCCGATAGCAACGAGCTTAAGCTCAGGTTCGGAGTGGAAGTCGGGTCTCGCATGGGGATTGATCGGCGGGTTGACAAGCTCGCTTCTGTTGACACTTGTTCTTGTTCCGGTTGTTTATACTAAAGTCGATGAGTGGAAAGAAACCGTACCGGCATTCGTACTACAACTTATTAAAAAGTTTTCCAGTAAAAAAATCACTAAGCCGGTATCAGATATTGCAATCTCGGTTCCGGAGAAGTGAATTCTTAGCTCCCGAATTATGTTCGGGTGAAATCATCGGACATGATTTTCGAGGATGAAAGCAATAATAAATTTTTTCTTTAAATTTAACAAAGACACAAAGTTATTCTTAGTAAAGTTCTTTATTAATGTGTGATTCAGTATGGATGGTCGAAACTCCCCGCCCCTTCATTTAACTCCATATTTTGCATGGAATCCCTCTAAATAATTTTGAAAATCGTTTCTAACTTCGATTGGTATTAATCCTCCTTTTTGAGAGAGAATCGTTCCTGGTGAATCATCAATAAACAGATATTCGTTTTGCGTGTTCATTTTTCCGTAAACCCATTTTTCAGTTGAACCAACAAAAAATATTTCCTCAGAACAAGCCGGATGGTTATCTGAAGCTGTATAATAATAAATAATTTTAGGAATATCCAGATGAGTTAATAATTCTTCTCTGCTCTGATAAGGAATACTATCACCAACTACTAAAAGCGGAACACGATAATTATCAATTTCCGAGGATTTAGCTCTATCGCCATGATCTGATACAATTACAAATAATGTCTTACTCAACAGATTTTCTTCTTTTAATCTTTCAGAAAGTTCCATCAAATATTCATTGTAATAAGAGATCTGCGTCTTTCCGGTTTTTGCCTTCCATTCCGGCGAATGACCATAAACTAATTCGTGAAGAATAAATGTTTTGTCATGCAATTTAATGTTATCTATTATCGTTGAGATTGCCGCTTTATCTTCCGTAGCCGATTCCATTCTATTGGAACCTAAGGACAGCCATCTGTTAATAGATGGCAGATCATTTCTCTCATAAATCTTATCCCAATAACTGCGCGTAGGAACGAACGGCTGGTACTCGTATGTGCTGATGAAAATATTATAGAATCCCCTGTTATGTAAATCCTGAGTGATACTTGAAGCCGTATTGACATTCTTAAAAAGGTTCTCATCCGCATAAGCGCGGTAAGGAACTTGAACAGATGTTACCATAGAAATTAAACTTGTATATGAGTCCAAATTTGTTGCGTAATAATTTTTATAGTAAACTGCATTGCTTTTATTTTGCTGGTAAAATCCGTTAGAGATTGTTAGAAACTCTTTTTCAAAATCTTTTGAAGTTACTCCTTCCAGCACAAGCAATAGAATATGTTTATACCTAGTAATTTCTTTGGTTGAAAAAATCAGGGCGTTTTGGTCGTTAACAATCTTTGATTCTGAGTGCGGTCTTGATAATGAAGCAACTACCCGTTTTTCATTTTTTATAACGCTTTCGATTTTTTTCTGCATGCTGAACACAAATGGATGAGGTATTGGTCTTTGCAAAGACAATGCGAAGATTATCAGGATGATGATAAAACCAACCAGTTTAATTTTATTCGATAATTTTATTCCTTTCGGAATGAAGAGTACCACCACACCGAGGAATAGCGCAATAAATGATGGCAATAAAGCGGTAATACCTAAATAATCTGAAATTAGAGTTGTTGCGCTGTCCAAATCCGCTTCGAATATATTTACCGGAAACACCAAATACTCTCTAAGAATTTTTGGATAGCTTGCCAATAGCATCCCAACGATAGCAATGAGTACCGACCCAACATCATTAACTGTTTGCTTGAAACGGGTTGGAGTAACAACTATTGCAAGGTAACCGATTGCGGTAACAATTCCGAGTAGAGCAATGTCTTGAAGGTAGGCAACTAAATGAGGAATAAATAATCGCGGATCGCGTGCTGCTAAAGAAAAATATGCATGCAATAATAACTGATAAAGAACATACAGAAAAAATAGTTTTATCATTCCGTCGTTGATGTTGTTCGCTGCTATTTTATTTAATTTCATTTAGGCTATCTTTTTTTATTGAGTTGCACACTATTCAAGCTAAAGTATGTAACAAAAATACCATCCCCTCGACAGTTGTTCTGCCTTTACGAAGCATTAACTCACTTGAGAATAATCTTTTTTGTGTCTATTGTATATGCCGTGAAATATCCCAGCGCTCCGTTGCTGAGATTTGTGTTCGGATTTGCAGGCGAAATGGACGTTGGCGCCATTGATATAATGTCCATAAGTGTTTTAAAATAATCAAACGCTGCTTTGTCGATTGAAAGCAGTTTCACCGTTAATGTATCGCCGGGGTTGGCGTTTTTTTCAATTCCTATATGTTCCTCTATTTGATTGCCATTTGTCAGTTTATCGTTATGAAGGAAGTATGTTGGTCCATCTGTTAAGGAATCCATCGGCAGTGAATTAACTTGTGCTATCATCCGATAGTAATTTCCCATCTCCGGCGGATCCTTAAACAAAATGTGAACCTCGTATCCCTTCTTGCCTCCGAAGAATTCTTCCGTTACTGCATACAACGAGTCGATAAGCACTTTTCTGGGCATCGAAGAAACGGCATTGTATTGTTTCCCTTCCGCATCAACTTTTAGTGTGTATGTTCTGCCTGCAATACCCTTTAACGTTGATGATACGTAGATGCCTGATATAGCTTCTTTTAACGTGTCAATGTTGCCAAGATTATCGGCCACTGTTATGAAGGCATTGGTAACGGTTTGAAAAGAAGGAGGAGATTCAAAGTAGCTTCCTGTCTTACTCAACATAACTGAGTAGGTTCCGGGTTGATCTGTAATTACGCCTTCGATTACTATTTGTGGATCGGTTTCACTTAGATCAACCGTAATTACTTTTTCACATGAAAAAGTGAACATTGCCTGTAAAAAAATAATGAGGATGCTGCTCTTTCGAGCAATCGTAATGATGTTATTGATTCTTATTGTTTTCATAATCATTTAGAAATTAAAGTTGTATGTTAGCGATGGGATTATTGGAAACAGTGTAAGCTGAACTGCTTCAGTTTTCGTCGGGTCGTCTTCGTTTTGTCTGAAAAATATAGCATAGGGATTTGCCTGATTATAGGCGTTGTAGATTGAAAGGTTTAAGTTAGATCTTTCGCTGAAGTTATAAGTAACTGACAAATCCAGCCGGTGATATGATGGCATTCGGTAACCATTTCTTTCGGTGTAACTTGGAACTACTCGCCCTTCGATCATATATTTACCGCTCGGAAATGTTACTGCATTGCCAGTATTGTACACCCACGTGGCTGATAAATTCCATCTGCTGCTCATGTTGTACATTGCAACCACCGAAATATCGTGTGTTCGGTCCTGCCGCGCCGGGAAGGACTTACCGTTGTTGATTTTTGTAAACTGTTCTGCCGTTCTTGCCAATGTGTATCCCAACCAGCCGGTGAACTTGCCAAATTTTTTCTTCACAAGGAATTCCGCACCATAACTCCAGCCCCTGCCGAATAACAGTTGTGATTCAACTCTTGAATTAAGCTCCAAATCTGCGCCGTTCTTATAATCGATCAGGTTCCGCATGTCTTTGTAATAAATCTCGAGAGATGTTTCGTATTCATTCTCGTTGAAATTTCTGAAATACCCCAACGTAAATTGATTTGCTTTCTGCGGCTCAACATTATTGCTGCTCGGGATCCACAAGTCGTTCGGCTTCGTTGTTGTGGAATTCGAAAGAAGGTGGAGATATTGCGTATTACGAGCATACGACGCTTTGATTGAACTCATATCATCGAGGAGAAAGTTTGCTGCAATGCGCGGCTCAAATCCCATGAATGTTTTAACGGATTTCCCGGATGAATAAGTTTTCGAGTCAGTGGTGCTTCCGTCTTCATCGTACGTATAAAATGTACCGGGACCCAAAAGACTGAATGTTGAAAACCTAAGTCCATAATTGATTTTCAATTCAGGAAGAAATTCATACTCGTGCGAAAAGTAAGCGGCATTTTCCAGGGCATATTTACGATCTATTGTTGAGCTATTGACTGAGCTTGTCGATCCGGCTGAAATTGTGCCGGGCACAAATGTATGGTAGATAGAATTGATACCAAACTTCATTGTACTAAACGAGCTGATGAAATATTGAAAGTCCGTCTTGAAGTTCAAATCGCGTATACCGGATTTGATAGAGAACTCGTCGGTGTTTGAGCCAAAGATATTGGTGTAACTGTAATCGCTGTAAATTAACGATGTGTTGGAAAAAAACTGGCCGCCGAAAATATGATTCCACCTCAAGGTTGCGGTAGTATTTCCCCAGTTAAAGCCGATGACATCGGGATAATCAAAGTTATCTCTCCCAAAATAACCGGAAAGAAATACGCGATCTTTTTCACCAAACTTATAATTTGCTTTCATGTTGATGTCATAGAAGTACAAGCTTGTTTTTTGAACGACAGTATCGCTTGATAACTTTAGGAACAAATCAGCATACGTTCTTCTGCCGGAAACAATGAAAGAACCTTCGTCTTTCACAATCGGTCCCTGAACCGTCAACCGAGATGAAATCAACCCGATGCCGCCGGAAAATCCGAAGTTCTTCGAGTTGCCATCGTTCATTCTGAGATCCAAGACAGATGAAAGTCGTCCGCCATACTCGGCAGGAATACTGCCCGTCATCATCTTCACATCTTTGATTGCGTCTGAATTGAAAACCGACATGAATCCAAGCAAGTGCGAAGCGTTGTAAACAGGCGCCTCATCTAACATGATAAGATTTTGATCGGTGCGTCCGCCGCGCGCAAAATATCCTGTGTTTCCTTCACCAGCCGACTTCACACCCGGCAGCAATTGAATCGTTTTCAAGATATCTTTTTCACCGAGCAATACAGGTATTGACTGCAACTCCCGGACCGGAAGCTTGTTTGTACTCATTTCAGTTGAAATAATATTTGTATTCAGTTGCTCGCCGGAGACTACAACTTCTCCTAAGAGGATGGATTCAGAGTTGAGAACATAGTTAACGGTTTTGTTTCTATTCAGGGAAATAGTATCCGTTAGTGTTTTGAATCCAATGTAGCCGATCAGAATCGTATAATCGCCCTCTGGGATCGTCAACGAGTAAAACCCATAAGCGTTTGTAGTCGAGCCAACACCTTTCAGTTCTTTCACCAAAATATTTGCACCGATAAGCGCTTCACCTGTTTCAGCATCCTTGATTATTCCGCTCAACGTATATTTGTTTTGTGCAAGAGCGGAATTGAACGTAATATAAAAGAAGAAGATGTTGATGAAAAGAAAAAGAATAGTAATAGGATTCTTGTTGCTTCGGTATTTTACTTTGAACATTTTGATATCCTTTGAATTAATTATAATTGCCATTCCTGTGAATGGATGCGTTGAGCGAATTTCTACCATGCCTATTCCAATGATGTTATTTTACTTAACAGGTGCCGCGCACTGAGTACGGGATTTTTATCGGGATGAATAATGTGCAGACAGTAAGTACAATGACTGCAAACAATATATAGTGAAACTGGCGAAGAGTTTTCACGTCAGTACTTGTTTTCTGGTTTGCTTTTCTCAACGGAAATTTGGCGGTGGTGGAAAATGTTCACTAGGAAATCCCGGTGGCGTTTGCCCCGGGGGCATACCTGGTGGACCAATTTCTGGTAGTATATCCCGAAAGATTTTTTCCAATTTTTTTTGCTGATCAGGCGTGCAGGTTTTTTTCAATTCGAGAAAATGATAGAACTTGAGTTTTTCCAATTCACTATGCTTGTCGCCGATTTGATCAGCAAGTTTTTCTATCTTCGCAAAATCAGGAGTCTCAACAGAAATTTCTTTGAGTAATTCTTTCCTTATATCTCTCATAGAATAAAGAATTATTTCAACCTTTGTGAAATGATCTTCTATTACCGAAGCAGCTCGCTGTGTCTGTATCTCAGATAATCCCAGCTCATTCTTTAGAAAATCAGTGACACGGTTAGGCGGTGGCATTTCTAAGTTAGATACGTCAGGCCGGTGATAATGCAGATACCACACTGTTACCAGTGAAGATAGATTCATAATTACGAGGAGAATAACTCCCCAGAAGGCAAGACGCTTTTTAATGATATTGTCCATGGTCATTCGATATATGTTAGAAAATATTCATTTAAATCGGGTCCGCTTAAGTTGTAAACTTCAACAATGGTTTTGAGTTTTTCCTGACGAATTGATGAAGTCTCCAAGCGTTCTATCAAAATACCAGCGAAAATACTTGCCGCAACGAGTAGAGACACAAACCCCGGACGAAGTAGTTTCACAGATAAATAATCCATTACCGATTGATACTCTTGGACTTTGATCTCATCCAATCGGTGCTGTAAGCGTGTGTAGAAAAACGGAGAGGGTTTTACTTGCTTAATATCGTCAAGGCATTGAAGTGTCTTGTCCACTTCTGCTTCAATAGTTTGCCTGTCTCTGTTACAATTTTTCATGTTTCTACCTGTATTGTTTATATTGAGTTAGACAATTGTTTTTCGTGGAACCTGTGCCAGTCGTTAAAAAATTATTCCCTAAAACAAGCGAAAAACAGGGAATTGTTGGTTTAATCTATTGGAGGGAAGATATTGTTAGATATCCTTGTAATAATTGTACAGCTTTTTCTTTAAATTCTTTTTTGCTCTAATGAGCAGCGAATCAACAGCAGAGGCCGTCGTTCCCATCACCTCAGCGATTTGTTTGTAGTCGAGGTTTTCGTACTTGCTGAGAGTAAATGCTATTTTTTGATTTTCAGCTAACGAGTTTATTACATCTTGAAGAATTCGGATGCGCTCCTGATGCTCTAAACTAATATGTGGATTGGGGGTTTCAGTGTCGATAAATTGCTCGGAATCTTTTTCACCACCAAAGACTGATTTGAGGTTGTTTGCCCATTTCCTGTGTTTGTTTTTCTTAATTAAATTCAATGATTTATTCACAGCAATCCGGTAAATCCAGGTTGATAGAGCCGCTTCTTCACGAAAACGATGGATGGCGCTGTGAATTTCGATGAAGACATCTTGCGCAACATCCTCAGCATCCTCCTGATTGTGTAAGAAACCATAACAGGTGTTCACCACCATATTTTGGTACCGCCCGACCAACTCCTTGAACGCCTGCGGTTCTGCATTTTTCAAATCATGAATTAATTTTTTGTCGTTCATCAACTTGTTAATTGTAAGAATATTTCAGCTAACCCTTGTAATCATGTATTACGTCCTTACTCTTTTTAGTAAATGAATATAAAACTTGCTCGTTCCAAAGTCAACACAAACTCACACCTTCTTCACCATATGCCTCAGTTTGTATAAATGAAATAGCAGAATCACCGCCCCAAGAACAAATACGATTGCAGGAAATTGAAATATGTTGCCGCTGTCTTATCGGTGAACTGGAAAAAGTTGCTTGAAAGAAAAAATGTAACGGCAAGAAAAATTATTCCGCGCTTCCTGAAATCGTACACCCCGAGCGTTGTGGGTAAGGCAACTGCAAATATCGGAAGCAGTATACCGTAATGGTGTTCCCAAGCCACAGGCGATGCAATGGTGAAGCTGAGTACGGCAAGAGAAAGATCAAATACATCGGCATGTTTGTATTCTCTTCGCCGCCAGAAGAGTACAAGTCCAATAAATGTAATAGAAGTTAAGAGCGTTCCCCAGTAAACTATCGGATTGTACGGCGGGAAACTCCGCGCAACCCACTCAAGGTTGTTACCGTTAAAGAGCATCCGGTTCAGCAGTCCGTTCACAGATTGATTCGGGAAGTACGATTCACCATGTTGTGCAATGTAAGTGACAGCATTGAAGTAATCGAGATTGTTTTCCAATCCGTACACAGCAACCGAGATTGCGGCAAATACAACAACGGTGATGACCAAAGCGAGAACAAACTTCTTTTGCTTTCGCAGAAGCCCCCAGAGGAGAAGTAGTATAAGCTGCGGCTTAATGATGCAAATTAATCCTGCAAGAAAACCGGAAAGTTTTTTTCTATGTGCCAGCCATGCGAGCACCATGCCGGTGAAAAGAACATCAATCCATACCTGCACCTGTCCGAGTACGTACGCTTTGAGCAGCGGATAGAACGTCAGTGTAAATGCTGTACATAAAAATAAGAGAATAAATTTTTCAACCGGACTTGTAATCTCCAACTTTGAGTACCGGCTTATGCTCAGGGTAAGAATTCGCCAGAGCATCAATGCCATCAGGAAAATGCCGATCCACGAGATAGTGTTAAGGAGATCATCGCGAATGAAGCCATCAGGGGAAAGCTCTCTCAGCGGCTCAAGAAGTAAAAGACTGGTGAGTGGGTATTGAAATTTTACTTTCTGGTCGAAGAATAAAACGGTATAAAGCGGCTTATCGTTGAACAGATGACGGAGATCGGGGGTGTGGAGATATTGCAATGCCTGCCGCATAGGCGCCCACGAATCGTTGTATGCCTCACGTTCGAAAAAAGCACGGGTGTAATGTAAAGTTGTCGTGTCGCTGCTGCCGAGCAAAATCGGAAGATTGATCGCCGCACCGTTGAGGATTGCGAAAAAAAACAAGTACCGCGTGAATGAACTCCATCGGTGTAATATTTTCAGCAATGCCGCCATTTTCTGAATGTACAAATTCTCGTTTCCACTAACAAATAAAAACCTTCGAAAAATTGTTTTATACTGCTAAAGACTGTCACACTAAGCTTGCCGAAGCGTGGAACTATAGTGATATGTCATGGTTCGACAGGCTCACCATGACTTTAATTTTATTTTTAAGTCGAGGAGAATTTCGTTATCTTTTGTTCACCTAATCACAGAATGGACAATATGCAGGACAGAATTATTCACGTTGGTCACAGTCCAGATCCGGACGATGCGTTCATGTTTTACGGACTTGCATCCGGCAAGGTGAAGTTGGAAGGAATCCGCATCGAGCATCTGCTGGAGGATATCCAATCTTTAAACGAGCGCGCAAAGAAGGCTGAACTTGAAGTTACTGCAATCTCGGCGCATGCTTTTCCGTATGTTGCCGATAAATATTGGATAATGCGAACCGGCGCGAGCATGGGCGAAGGATATGGTCCGGTTATCGTTTCCAGAAAATATAAATCGCTCGATGAACTGAAAGGAAAAGTCGTCGGCACACCCGGTCAGCTCACAACGGCGACGCTTCTTTTCAAAATCTTTACAGAAGGAATTAAAAATATCGATCTGCCGTTTGATCAAATAATGAAATCGATTGATGATGGAAAGATTGATGCAGGCTTATTGATTCATGAAGGGCAGATCACGTACCAATCGCTTGGATATAATAAGATTCTAGATTTCGGTGAGTTGTGGGAAAAAGAAATCCCGAAAGCATTCGGGAGACTTCCGCTTCCGCTCGGACTCGATATTGTTAGAAAAGATTTGGGCGAAGATATGGCTCGAAAACTTTCACATGGCTTGAAAGAAAGTATCAAATACGGCTACGAGCATCAGGATGAAGCAATTCCCTACGCGATGAAGTGGGGGCGCGGCATCGATTACAAGCTTGGGGAAAAATTTGTGAAGATGTATGTCAGCGAACTGACAATTGATATGGGTGAGCAAGGCAAGAAAGCGTTGGAGTTGTTGTTTTCACATGCGTTTGAAAAAAAAATGATCGCGAAGATTCCCGAAGTTGTTTTGTTTTAAGATTATTAGATTAAACATTTTTGTAAATGAAGGGAATTACTTATGAATATAATTAACTTTCTTGAGTGGTGGAAACAACCATTCCGCTTTTTGTTGTTTGTTATTATCTTTATCCATTGTTTCATTGTGGATGGGAAAGGACAACAGGATAATTTTATTGCGCTAATTCCTCCATTCATGGACCGTCAGCACTCCGAAGAATGGAGCACTCCGTTGCAGCTCACACAGCAGAGCTTTGTGATTTTCCTTTATCGCAACGCAGCGGTTATTTACTCGGAAGCAGATTTAATGAATACTGGAGCGGATACTGTCGAATACGAACTTGCACTTCCATCAACCGGATATCGGGAAGAAAGTAATGCGGCACAAGCCTATATCTCAAATGGAATTTTAAGCGTGCAGTTGTGGGTTGCTGGTGAACGTGTCGAGTCAGAGATTCGACAGGAAGGGGATACTGAATGGTACACCATAGATGCCATGTTCCCTCCGGGAATAACGACGAAAGTGAAATCGCTCTTCTGGGTGCAGACTTCACTGACGGATGTTGATTCAATATCAAGTTTGGATACGGTAAAAATTCGAGACGGAAAAAGAGAAATTTTTCTGAATCTCTCACAAGCGGCGATTTGGAGGGATGTCATCGGTTTGTTTGATGCAACAGTTGTCTTTAAAGAAGGATTATCACCCCGCGATACACTCGACGCCAATCCGGATAATTATGAGGTTGGCGATTCTACGATAAGCTGGACGATGCGAAACATAGAACCCTCAATGGAAGACAACATCTCGCTGTACTATAATTCAGACGTGAAGCGGAAATCGAGAATGGATACAATGAAAAAACTTTCGCGGTTTATTGTGAAGCGTGCATACGATGAGATGCTGGAATATGTACGGCAGTTGGATGAGGAGTAGATTGCTGACCTGTGAAGATTCGTAATATTTGTAAGGTTAGCTATAGAAGCTGATATGAGCATTAAAGAAAAATACACCGATTGGTCGGCAACATACGACTTCGATAGAAACCTTACACGCGATTTAGATGAGCGGGTCACAAGAGACACACTAATAAATCTCCGTTGTAAATCAATCATTGAGATCGGATGCGGGACAGGTAAGAACACTTCCTTTCTTTCACAAATTGGTGAGAAGGTTCACGCCATCGATTTTTCCGAAGGCATGATCGATAAAGCAAAAGCAAAACTACAATTAGACAATGTAACATTCACGGTAGCCGATATAACAAAACCATGGCATTGCGAAGATCAGTCTGCCGATCTGATTGTCTGCAACCTCGTGTTAGAGCACGTAGAAAATCTCTCGTTTATTTTTTCAGAGGCATCTCGTACTTTAGTTGAGAAAGGACGCTTCTTTGTTTGCGAGTTTCATCCATTTCGACAATACGAGGGTACGAAAGCAAACTTCAGACAAGATCAAAACACCACAGAGATTCAGGCATTTGTGCATCATATCTCAGATTTCCTTAACGCTGCAGAAATTAATGGATTAACACTTGAGAGTTTAAAGGAATGGTGGCATGAAGAAGATCAAAACAAGCCGCCAAGACTTGTTTCGTTTATGTTTGTTAAATGAATCGATGCCTACGTAAGAGATCCGCCTATTTCTGAGAGTTGGACATTACACCACTTCTGCTTTTTCATACATCTTCAAAGTATTATAGAGCGTGTCTCTCTGAACCGGCGTAAATCCCGAATCCTGAATTAGTTGAATAACTTCATCAACTGTTGTCTTGTTCACAAAGTCGGCTTCTGCATGAACGTTTTCTTCGTAAAGCGTCCCGCCGAAATCATCAGCGCCGAAGTGAAGCGCAACCTGTCCGATCTTTTTTCCTTCCGAAAACCACGATGCCTGAATGTGATCGAAATTGTCGAGATAAATTCTTGAGAGTGCGAGAATCTGTAAGTAACGTGTAGATGATGCGTAAGTAGGAATGATTTTATGAAGCGGTGTATTCCCCGGCTTGAAACTCCACGGAATGAAAGCCGTGAAGCCATGATACTCATCCTGAAGCTGTCGAATTACTTCGAGATGCTCGATGATATCTTCATCTGTTTCAAGATGGCCGTACATCATTGTTGCCGTCGTCTTATATCCGATCTTGTGTGCTTCACGCATGACGTTCAGCCAATCGGCGGACGTGCCTTTGAGATGACTGATTTTTTTCTTCACTCGATCCGATAAAATCTCAGCGCCACCACCGGGGATTGTACGCAAGCCAGCAACCCATAACTTCTGGAGTACTTCTTGAATAGTGAGCCCAACTACTTGTGACATACCGATGATTTCCGACGTTGAGAAAAAATGTGGATGGACTTCCGGCGCTTCTTCTATTGTCCGCTTAACAAGTTCGAGATAATAATCGAACGGTAGAGCGGGATTCACTCCGCCTTGAAGCAGTACTGTAGTAACACCGTTAGCCGCCGCTGTTTTAAAATTCCGAATCATCTCATCGACGGAATAAGTGTACTCACCTGCTTCACCCGGGTGGCGGTAGAACGCACAAAAGATGCAGTCGATGTTGCAAATATTAGTATAGTTTGGATTTGTATCAACTACAAATGTTACCTGCTGATTTGGATTATTCTTGAAACGGATTTCATTTGCCATCTCACCAAGATTAAGTAGCTCAGCTTTCTGTAAAAGGAGTAGCCCCTCTTCTCTTGAAATCCTTTTCCCAGTTATTACTTTTTCTTTTATTGTTAATTTGTCCATAGTCTTATCTCTGCGTCTTCAGCGTCTCTGCGGTAATATTTTTTTCAACGCAGAGTCGCAGAGAGCGCTGAGGATATTTATACTTTCACATTTTTATTGCTGACTAAAAATTTAAATTTATTCATTGCTTCTCGTTCTCGTTCCCCAATCCGGTAGTTGAAGCCCTCAAGATATTCCTTCGTCTCGTTCTTCGTTAAACCGATTTTCTTTCCGTGTGAATAACCAATAATACCAAGATTAACCTCAGACTTCTCGAGTGAAGTTGAAATCATTTCTTTTAATTCTTCTCTACGCTCTCCGCTCAATGCTTTTCTACACGCCCATACCGCAAACACAAACGGCAGTTTTTGCCAATCGTACCACTCTTTCGCAAGATCGAAGACAAGTTCAAATCCATTCAATCCTATCTTATTATGTTTCAGCGCTTCATCGCCAATGAAAAGAATCGCATCGAATTGTGAATAATCATTTATGCCCGAATGGAGTCGTACCAATTTTGCCTGCACATTATATTTCTTCTCAAGAAGAACCATAAGTAATTTCACAGAAGTCGCGGTGTCGTCGGTGATGCCTATTTTCTTTCTGTTTAAACCCGTCCATCCGTCCTTCGAGAAAAGCATTACACTTTTTACTTGGTTACGTGTAGCTATGCACCAAGGCAATAATTCAAGATTTTCTTCCTGTTCAAAATAATCCATCAGCGAGAATAACCCTGCATCGAGTTGTCCCTGTTTGCTCAACATGCCCATGCGCCGCGGTGCAACGGGAAGAATCTTGAACGCACCTTTTTCCAGATGATAATAGAATGGAACAGAATTGAGATATGGAATTTTTCCGATGACATTTTCAGAATAAACATTCAGCGGATTGTAAAACGCATCCCGCTCAACGGGAATCTTCCCGGCATCTTTTATAATCTTAATGATTTGATCTTTTGCGAGCTTCATCGGACTGACGGCGCCGGCATCGTGGGCAATGCGTTCCTGTCCGACAGTCCCATCGATGTCATCCGCACCGAAGTTGAGTGCAACCGAAGCGACTTCTTCAGTCAGCATCACCCAATATGCTTTGATGTGTGGAATGTTATCGAGCATGAGTCGCGAAACGGCAATGGTTTTCAAATCATCGATGGCTGATGTGAATTGCCTATGAGATTTTCCGCCAGAGGCGGATCCGTCTCCGACGGGTATTCCCGTATCACCCGGCTGGAATGCAAGCGGGATGAACGAAAGAAATCCGCCTGTTTCGTCCTGAGCTTCACGAAGCTTTATCATGTGAATTAGACGCTCTTCAAGCGTTTCAATATGTCCATAAAGCATTGTGCAGTTTGTTGGGATGCCGAGCCGGTGTGCCGTTTTGTGGACTTCGAGGTAACCTTTGGCTCCAATTTTCTGAGGGAAGAGAAGTTTTCGAACTCGTTCGGTAAAAATCTCAGCACCGCCGCCGGGCATTGTTCTTAATCCAACCGCTTGAAGCTGTTTGAGCACTTCTTCAATTGGCATCTTGAATTTCTTATGGAAGAAATCTATCTCAACTGCCGTGTATGCTTTAATGTCTGCTTCGGGAAATTTTTCGTGGATTCTTCTTACGATATCGAGATAGCGTTCCCATTCCCAGTCGGGCGGCATACCGCCGGTGATGTGGACTTCACGAATCTCAGGAGTGATGTGTGCGAGAATATTTTCGGTTGTCATCTCGTAAGCATCCGGCTCACCTTTTTTCTTGGCAAAGTCACAGAACTTGCACGAGAGGACACAAACATTCGTGTGCTCTATTTTCTGATTGAGCACGAAGTACACCGCATCGCCGCTCTTTTGCTGCTGGACGAAGTTTGCCATCTTGCCAAGCGCAATGATGTCATTCGTCTTGAAGAGAATAAGCCCGTCTTCGAGCGAGAGACGTTCGCAGTGCTGGAGTTTTTGCCAGATGGGAATAAGATTTTTATTGCGGAAACTGATTAGCATATATACAATCTGATTACTTTTTCTGTTGAGTATCTAGTTCAAGAATTAAATCTTTCCTTTTCTCATGCGGAGTTTTGTTTCCAAGATAGACAAAAACAATATTGACGAAGACTCCATTCTTAATTATGCTTTCCGTACATACGGGATAAAAGTCACCATTATAAAAGATCACCAGATAAACTTGGTTGCCCATTTCTTGTTTTCTGCTTCTTAGCTTGTCATAATATTGAATTGCTTGAGAAATATGATGATTGATATTTTGGGCGTTAAATTTTTCTTTCTTTAAATATCTTTTGGCCTCAATGATAATCTCTTCGTGTTCCGAGATTGCCACCATATCGGGTTCTCCTCTACCAGTTTTGAATCTTATAAATGGAAAAAATCCCTGAGCAAAGAGGAATTTTGCCATTTCCTCTGTCAACTGGTTTTCATGCCATGTTTTCCCTTTGCTCCTCTTTGAGTTGTAGAACCATTCCATATACGACTTCAATCTGAAGATAAAATAGGTTTTTAGTTGATTGGCCGAGAGTGCACGAGAGAGAATTTTGAATATTTTCTGACTCGCATTCTTTATATATGCGATATCTTCTTCCCGCAAAGCGTCATACATTAGAAAGGTGGATACTCTTTCATCAATAGACTGTATCTGAGTATCAGGGTATTTAAATTTGAACGCTTGTAATATCTCGTGGGACTCTTTATAACCAACAAAGCTCAGTTCAAAAACTAAAGCAGCTTTCAGCTTGTTCAGTAAAGTTTCTAATTCTGCAAAATATGGTTGGACTATTTGGTAAATCTCGGGCTCAAACGGCTTCATGTAAAATAGAATTCCGTTTTGCGGAACTGCATCGCCTACCAAGACGCGAATTAGCGTCTCAATCGTTTCTATTGGATCGTCATATGTATGGTTCTGATCTAGTATGGATAATAATTCGACGGGTGAAACACTGCAAAATCTATCAAATGGATTCTTCCATTTTCGACCAGCGAAGTCTACGGAGTTGAGCTGGGACGTATACGTAATAAGTTTGGTGCCGAGTCGTTTAATAATAGCTGCCGCTAGATCCAAATTTTCTTTGACATCTTTACTCTCCATCCTATCTTGGTGCCATCGAATTAACTTTACAAAATGCGATTTCAATTCAGGCGTGATGAGAATGAAGTAGACATATTCAGCTACTGTTTGCAGAAACTCATCTTTTTTCGTTGGATTAAGATCCCACGGATCATTCTTCGGGAAAGTGAACGAAACAATTTCGTCACAACGTTGACGTAATTCGTCGCGAAGAATGTCAAATCTCTGATTAGGCATTGAGTATCCCAGTTATTTCCAAATCTTTCCCCACTTTTCATCTACTCGTTTTACAATCTCTTCATTCATTAACAACGGTTCGGGGTAGCCGGGTTTCCATGTAGCGTCAATACCCATAACTCCTTTATAAATCGGGGAAATTCCGGCGAGTTTCTGCTCGGTGAACACAACATCGCGCTCGCAATCGAAGCGGGTAAAGACTCCCCAAATATAACTCTCTTTGTCGTGAATATTCACATCCCCGTTGACAGCCGCAATGATTTTGAGAAATGAAAGTTCAGAAAGTGCCACAAGCTTTTCAACTATTTCTCTGCCAGTCGAATTTGAACCGGAATGGTTTAATGGTGGTTCGACTTTAACAAGCAGAAGCGTATCATCAACTAGATTGACATCGATTATTCTTCTATCGCTGGATTTGAGCTTAGATTCTTGACTTGAATCTTGAATCTTGAATCTTAAATCTCTCCCCGGCTTTTTTGTGGCGTCGATAATCATCTTACTTCCAAGGTTCATCTTATAGCTCGTGAAATCGAGCGTATCGAGCGGGACTTTCGGAATCATAATGAAATCGTAATGCGGATCGAAGTTGTCTCTGATTTCTCTCAGCACCGCATGCCAATCTTTTACATCCACGCCCGCCGAAACGAGAATCATAAACTTTGTCAGCGAAAGTTGATCCGTTCCCATCATGCCAAGTGCGGCTTTGATAGCTTCCTTCTGGTAGCGTTGCTCTATGGCAGCTACGAGAAGATTATGAAATCCGGCTTCGTAGTACGCCCAGATATCAGTTACTTCTTTATGAATAAGTTTTATGAGCGGACCAAGCATCTGCTGAGTTGCATTGCCTAGAAATTTATCTTCCATCGGCGGCTTGCCTACAACTGTTGCTGGGTAAATCGGATTACGTCGGTGTGTAATCGCTTTCAGATGAAATACCGGAAATTCAGATGCCGCAGAATAATGTCCGAAGTGATCACCGAATGGTCCTTCCATCCTTCTTTCTTTTGCTGGTACAATGCCTTCCAAAATAAATTCAGCTTGAGCAGGAACGTTAATAGAAATTGATTTTCCTTTTGTGAATTTCACTCGTTTGTCCTGAAGAAATCCGGCAAACATCGCTTCATCAATTCCTTCTGGAAGCGCAGCGACAGTTGCGAGAGTTAGTGCGGGTGAAGTACCAAGCGCTACGGCAAGCTCGAATTCTTTCCCCAACTTCTCTGCATAATAATAGTGGAAGCCGCCGCCTTTTTGTATCTGCCAGTGCATTCCTGTTGTCGCTTTATCGAACACATGCATGCGATAAACACCGATGTTTCTTCTTCCGGTAACCGGATGATAAGTGATTACCTGTCCATAAGTTATAAACCTGCCGCCATCTCCCTGCCAACAGATTTGAATTGGAAGAGCATCAAGGTCGGGGGTTCCAACAATCTCTTGTGAGAAACCGGAAGCAACTTGTTTCGTTCGAGCTTTGAAAAATTGTTTAATGGTGGATTTGTTATCTAACAGTGTCTTTAGTGTCGGTGGGAAAACTTGTTCGAGGAAATGAATCAACTCTTTACCGATTTGTTCGGGATGTTTACCTAACGCAAGCTCGATTCGTTTTTCACTTGCGTAATGGTTGATCACTAGCGGATAAGATGATCCTTTCGAATGCTCAACAAGAAGTGCGGGTTTGCCTTCTTTGATCGCACGACGGGCAATTTCAGTCAGCTCAAGCGCAGGATCGATTTCGACTTGTGTGCGGTGGAGTTCACCTGCGGATTCAAGAGCGCGCAGGTATGATTGGAAATCATAAAACGGCATGAATTATTCCAATTCCTCTGACCGCCAACCCCTTGTGGTGCCAAGGTTTAATGTATGAAGAAGTTTTTCTGTAAATGCCTGAATGTATTCATCGACAGTCTTCGGAACAAAATACAGCGGCGGTGAGATCGGCATTATGATAACACCGTTGTGGGAAAGTTTTGCGCACTGTTCCAGCGTGATTGTTGAAAGCGGCGTTTCCCGCACGCAGAGAATAAGTTTATAGCGTTCCTTCAATGCTACCTGTGCCGTACGCATTATGAGTGTATCGCCGATGCCGGACGCAATCTTTCCGAGCGTAGACGTTGAACAAGGAAGTATCACAAACGCATCGAACTTATTTGAGCCGGAAGCAGTCGGCGCTGTAAGATCGTCATTTGAAAATTGCCGCTTGACGTATGGCTGCAAATCCTTCTCAACCATTTTCATCTCATCGTTCAACAACACTTTTCCCCATTTGCTGACGATGAGATATTTATCTGCATGACATCGTTTCAAGAAATCTACAGCATATACTGCGCCGGACGAACCGGTAATTCCGACAATGATTTTCATTTTAGAATCGCTCCAACGATTATCATACCGAATACTGTAAATCCGAGCCAGGCATTTATTTTAAAAAAAGCAAGATCGACATTTACCGCTTTAATCCGTTCAATCCACAATAGTACACCCGTAATAAGAAGAAAGGGGAACGCGTACCAGGTATGGATCGAGATAAAAAAGAGTGATGCGAGAGCGATAAAACCGATCAAATGAAATAGAGCGGAATACCGGAGAGCTTTACTTCTTCCGAACTTCGAAACGAACGAATACAAGTTTTCCTTCCGGTCAAATTCTTCGTCGAGTGTCGCGTAAATAATATCGAAGCCCGCGCCCCACATAATAGTGAATAAGCAAAGAAGCGCGGCGGGAAGAAGATTCTCGAAGGATGGAGATACGGCAAACCACCCGCCGAGCGGCGCCATCGACATACCGAGTCCTACGCCAAAGTGGGCAAGGATTGTAAACCGCTTCATGTAAGGATAGACAATGAAAATGATAAGAGGAATTGGAGATAGCAACAAACAGAATGTAGATAAGAATGCTGCCGAGCCGAAATAAAAAATGCATCCTGCAATAAGAACAAATACAGCTTCACGCAGATTCATTCTTCCGCTTGGAAGTTCACGCTGGGCGGTTCGGGGATTCCGAAAATCGATCTCACGGTCGATTATTCGGTTCAATGCAAATGCAATTGTACGTGCGCCGGCGGCGGCGGTAAAGACCAAAACTAATAACTCAACCGATGGTGTTTGTTGCAGCCCTAAAAAAACGCCGCAATATATTAACGGAAGTGTAAAAAGGGTATGTTCAATTTTAACAAAACGAAGAAATTTTCGCAAGAACGGGCTTTCAAATTATGTTTTCGTTAAAAAATATAGACAAAAATAGAATTTGAAGCAAGGCATGATCCTGTTCCATATTGTTCCCATCTTTTGATTATTTCCCAAATTTTGGTTATAATTCAAGTTCAAAATCTCAATATACCCAACCGTAATACTGCAAACGAAAGGATTATTCACATGAAAACTGTACTCAGGACCGTATCATCCCTGTTAATCATTGCTTTTATTATTGGAGGATGTTCCCCCAAAGCGAGCGATATTATCGTACTGGAAGTAGGACCAGCTAAAGTCAGTCTATCTGATTATGAAAATTTCTATACGCGCAACAGCGGTGGCTGGGAAACAGCGCGGAATACCTCGATGGAAGAAAGAGAACATTTTTTAGATCTGCTGACAAACTATAAGTTAAAATTGCAGGATGCCGTTGACCGTAATTTGGCAAACGATTCAGATGTCGTTAAGGAAATAGCCGAGTACCGGGCGAGTCTTGCTTCTACTTTCATGATAGATAAAGATATTACGGAAGCGGGTATCCAAGATTTATACGATCACAGAAAAGAGGAAATCCGCGCACAGCATATATTATTGAAATTATCTCCAACATCATCGCCGGAAGAGACATTAAAAGCTTACACAAAAGCTATGGATATTATTAGTCGGGTGAAAGCCGGCGAAAATTTTGATTCGCTTGCCGTTCAAAACTCCGATGACCCTTCAGTAAAAATAAATTTTGGAGATATATACTTTTTTACCGGCGGGCAAATGGTTCCGCAGTTTGAAATCGCGGCGTTTGAATTGAAGAAGGGTGAGATCAGCCCGGTTCCGGCAAAGTCGACTTTCGGATATCATATCATCAAAGTAACAGACCGTCAACCTGCACGCGGCTCTATTAAAGTCAGCCATATTATGGCACGCTTTAAAAACCCAACTCCGGATTCTGCCGATACCGCCGCCGCACTTTTACGTATCAAGGGAATTCAGGATAGCCTGAAGAGCGGTGTGGAATTTCATAAACTTGCAGTAAAACTCTCTGAAGATGGCGGGAGTGCGCCACAAGGCGGCGATCTTGGATGGTTTGAGCGAAGACGGTTCGTTCAGCCTTTTGACGAAGCCGCTTTCAAACTGAAGATCGGCGAGGCTTCAGGTATTATCCGTACTCCGTATGGATATCATTTGATATTCTGCGACAGCGTCAAACCATTTCCACCCATCTCGGATTCTAAATATCGCGATGATTTGAAAAAAGTATATTCACAACACAAATATAACGAAGACTACGCCGCATATATTGCAAAACTTAAGGCAGATTATAAGTATTCATTCGATGAAAAAACCTTCGAGGAATTTGTTGCAAATCTTGATTCATCAAAATCGACATATGACAGTGCTTGGTCAAGTTCAGTGCCGCCAGAGATTCTTCAACAACCGCTTATTATAATCAACAACCTGCAATTTTCAGTCGATACGATCGTTGTTGTTCTTGGAAGCCGCCCTGAATATCAGAATACGCCTTTAAGATCAAGCGAGTTAAGAAAACGCACAGATCAAATCGCAAACGCATTCCTGCTTGACGTCAAATCGGTTGGATTGGAACAGCGCTCTCCGGAATTCGCAGCTTTAATGAAAGAATATACCGATGGAATCATACTATATAAAGCAGAGCAATTGGAAGTCTGGGGAAAAACCACAGTTTCAGATAGTGCGCTGAAAGAATTCCATAATCAGAATCCAGACAAATTTGTTTTCCCGGATCGTGTGAATATCAGCGTTCTCGTGTTTGACACAGATACACTCGCAGCTCTCGTTTACGATTCTCTGCAACACGGCGTCGATTTTGCGGAATTGATAACCCGCTATAAAGAAATGCCACCGCCGAAATCAAAAGATGGATCTCGCGGTCTTCAGCCCGTAAATACAGATACTTTGACTATGATAGCATGGACGCTTTCTGCCGGTCAGATATCCGATCCCATCCGGACCGAGGATGGTATTTCGGCAATTGTTAAACTGACTGCAAAAGAATCGGCGCGTCAGAAGACTTTTGTAGAAGCAGGAGCCGAGATATCGAATGCATATCAGGACTATACTTCAAAGTTACTCGAACATCAATGGCTTGAACGTATAAAACAAACTCATCCGGTAAAACAATACAAGGAAATGCTTTCGAAGGCGTTTGCTTCGCCTCCGCCGAATAAATGAAAAACAAAATCTTTATTTTAACATTCTTATTTTCGGTATTGCTGGTAGCCGGCTGCCGGAAACAACCGGAGGGGAAAGTAATTGCCAGGGTTGGCGGGACTGCCCTTACATTTGATGATGCACTGGAGCACATTGATACTTCACGGATGCCGGTTGACGATCAGATAAAAAGATATATAGCGCAGTGGGTGAACGATGAACTGATTAATCAGGAAGCGGCGCGGAAGGGGATTGAGAGTGATAGGCAATTTCAAATTCGGGTGAGGGAGGCAAACAGAATTCTTGCTAACCAGTACTTTCTCGAACAGTATATCTATTCCGATACAGCGGGAATCGATGAAAAATTGATTCAGGATTATTTTAGAATCCATCTGGAAGAATTTATCGTTCAGGAAGATGTAATTAAAATGAATACGATTACATTTACCACGCGTGAGAAAGCGAGTTTGTTTGCCGCGTCGGTTCTGCGGGGTACTCAGTGGTCTAACGCTGTAAACTCTTTTCTGGAGGATACATCGACCGGAGTTGTTTCAAATTTCTCCAGTAAGTATACTACCCAACGCACCCTCTTCCCATTGGAACTTTGGAAGGTCGCATCGACTTTGAGCGTAAAAGAAGTCTCGTTTCCAGTAAAGACCTCAATAGGATATACAGTTATTCAAACAGTATCCAACATTAAAAAGGGCGATCCGGCAGAATATTCGCTTGTTCAGGATATGGTTCGTCAGCGCTATACCATAGAACAGCGGCGATTGCGTTATAATGAACTTTTAGAAAATTTGCATAAAAGATATAAAGTTGAAATATTATATAATTAGACTATGACCTCAGAGAGAAATTAAAATGGTTGCCATGAAAAACAATAAAACGCTCTTATTTATTTTATTCCTTATTTGTTGTGCACCACGGCTTGTTGCACAACAGCAGGTTGTCGATGGTATCGTTGCAGTTGTAGGTAAAGAACCGATTCTTCTTTCCGACCTCAACGCACAAGTTGAATTGTATACTTTTACAAACCGCGCCGATCCGAATACGCCGGGATTAAAAAAACAAGTTCTCGATGCGCTGATAAACGAGAAGCTTATCCTTTCAAAAGCGCTCGAGGATACTACCATCACCGTATCGGAAGATGAGGTGAACAGCGAGTTAGACGCGCAAATCGCGCAACGCATTCAACAGCTTGGTTCCGAAAAACGTGTCGAAGAAGCTTTCGGCATGCCGATAAGCAAATTAAGGCGAGAATATCGGGACGGAATGCGAAAACAAATACTTGCAGCTAAATGGTGGGAAGCAAAAAAAATCCTGATCAATGTCTCTCGCCGTGAAGTTGAAGATTTTTTTAGCCAATTTAAAGATAGTCTTCCCCGCGTTCCCGAAGAATTAGAATTATACCATATATTCATTATTCCGAAGACGAGCGGGATTGCAAAGACCCAGCTCAAAGAGGAAGCCCAAAAAGTATTAGATTCCATTAAAGCGGGCGGTGATTTCGCCGATTTCGCCCGAAGGTATTCGGACGATGTAGGGACAAAAACTTCGGGCGGCGATTTGGGATTTGTCAGGCGAGGCGAATTTTTTGCCGAATTCGAAGAAGCGGTTTTTTCTCTCAAAGAAAAACAACTATCCGATGCGGTAGAAACACCGTTGGGATATCATCTCATCCAGTTGATAGAACGCCGGGGCGAACAGGTTCATCCACGACATATTCTTTTCCGATTCAAGCGCGATGTCTCTGAGACTGACACTGCGATTGCATTCCTCAGGATTTTAAAGGACAGCGCCTCTCAGGGCACAAATTTTTCTGATCTTGCAAAGAGACATTCTGAAGATAAAGAATCGGCATTACTCGGCGGTTTTTTGGGGCAACTTCCCGTTACACAATTCGAGAAAAATGTTCTGGATGCAATCAAAGATTTAAAGAACGGAGAAATAAGTGATCCCGTGGAAATTACTGCCGGAAAAAACAGGGGCTATCAAATTATTTATCTCAAGAAGAGAATCCCCGAACACTCTATGAGCCTTGCCGATGACTGGAACCGGTTGGGACAGCTTGCGACTTCTTTTAAGAGGAACAATGAATATCAAAATTGGATGAAACGGCTACGCTCAGAGATATATTGGGATGTACGATTATAAAAACAGGAATCTAACGTGGAAAATAAAATGAACATAAAATATTTAAACGATGTCGATGCAGTAAAGTCTCTTCAGGAGAGCTTCGCCGCCATCAAATCCGAGATTGCCAAAGTTATCATTGGTCAGGATGAGATAGTATCGCAATTGTTGATTTCTCTTCTCGCACGCGGGCATTGCCTGCTTATCGGCGTTCCAGGACTGGCTAAAACTCTCCTTATTAAAACGCTTGCAGAAGTATTGGATCTAAAATTCAGCCGCATTCAGTTTACGCCGGATTTAATGCCCAGCGACATCACCGGAACGGAAATTATTGAAGACAATCGTATAACCGGCAGTAAATCCTTTAAATTTATTCATGGTCCTGTCTTTGCCAATATTCTTCTTGCCGATGAAATCAACAGGACCCCGCCTAAAACTCAAGCCGCGCTTCTCGAAGCGATGCAGGAACACCATGTGACTGCCGCCGGTCAAAAGTATATACTTGAAGAACCATTCTTCGTTCTAGCGACTCAAAACCCGATCGAACAGGAAGGAACATACCCGCTTCCCGAAGCTCAATTAGACCGCTTCATGTTCAATCTCTGGCTCGAGTATCCATCAGAGAAAGAAGAATTGGAAATCGTGAAATCCACTACGAGCATGTATGTTGCTTCCCTGAACCGTATTCTGGGAAAAGAAGAAATACTTTTTTATCAGGATTTGGTACGCCGGGTACCCGTTGCAGATAATGTTATATCTTTTGCAGTAAATCTGGTTACCAGAACAAGACCAAAATATGCAAATTCTCCTCAATTCATTAAAGATTGGTTGAGCTGGGGAGCCGGACCCCGCGCTTCACAATATTTGATTTTAGGAGCGAAAACACGCGCTGTGCTGGAAGGGCGGCATTCCCCCGATATAGATGACGTTCGGAAAGTAGTCGGGCCTGTTTTACGGCATCGCATAGTTCCCAATTTCAACGCTGAAGCTGATGGGGTAAGTACAATTCAAATCGTCGAGAAACTTCTCGCTACCATATAAACGAATTAATATTATCATGAAGACAACCAGGAATATTATCTGTTTGATATTATTTTTGTTGAACTCTTCAGTACAGCTTTCATATTCACAATCTGTAAAAAAATACTGGGTCTTCTTTACAGATAAAGGTTCTTCTCTCCCGTCTTCGGGATTATTACCTAAGAACAGTATCCATTATGAAGAAGCGCTGAAGTATGTCGGTTCGCGTGCACTCGAACGACGGGCGAAGATTCTTCCCGTCGATTACCTGATCGATGCAGCCGATCTCCCGGTTAACGAATCGTATATACTGCAAATTCAAAATCTTGGGGGAACCCTCGTACAGCGAAGCCGATGGATGAATGCGGCAAGTTTCTATTTCCAACCGGATTATATTTCTGCCGTTGATAAGTTGAGGTTTGTGAAAAACATACAACCGGTAATAAATTTTCGAGATAAAAGAAAAACTGAAACGTCTTTTTCTTCTATTCAATCATTCAGCAAGTTAGGATCCTTTGATTATGGTCAGTCTCTCGCGCAGTTGCAGATGATCAACATTCCCGTGCTTCACAATTTGGGGATTACCGGAAAAGGCGTGCTGATCGGGATGCTTGATTCCGGTTTCCGGTGGAAGGAACACGAAGCGCTTCAAACCCGGAGTATTCTTGCAGAACATGATTTTATCTTCAACGATGATGTCACCGCAAATCAGGCAAATGATTCCAAGAATCAGGATTCGCACGGAACGCTCACCTTCTCGGTTATCGGTGGTTATGAACCCGGTAAACTGATCGGCGCAGCATTTGATGCAGATTTTATACTTGGGAAAACGGAATACATCCCCACTGAAACCCAGCAGGAAGAAGATAACTGGGTTGCGGCAATCGAATGGATGGAAAGTTACGGCGTCGATGTTGTTAGCAGTTCGCTGGGTTATAACGATTTTGATCCACAGGGTCCAAGTGCCGGGGATTACACATGGGAAAACGGCGACTTTGACGGAAAAACAACAATCACTGCAAAGGCGGCGGCGCGCGCGGCACGTCTTGGTGTTGTTGTATGCACTGCTATGGGAAATGAGGGCAACGGCGATGGCATAACCGGCACGCTGTTAACGCCAGCCGATACCGATAGTATTATTTCTGTCGGGGCGGCTGCATTTAACCGTACACTCTGGTATCTCAGTTCTACAGGTCCAACGAACGACGGCAGAACAAAACCCGATATCGTTGCGCCGGGTGTCGGCGTTTATCATGCTACCGTTCCCGGTCCAAGTACATACGGTGCATCATCGGGAACATCGCTTGCTACACCGTTAACTGCAGGTGCCGCCGCGCTTTTACTCTCTGCCCGTCCCGAACTAACGCCTATTCAAATTCAAGATGCATTACGCTCATCTGCCGATACAATTGATTCATTCATGTATCCTAATCGCCCCAATAATTTCATCGGCTGGGGATTAGTAAACGCTCTCAATGCGGCATTATCGTTTGGTCCAATCTTCAGTAACGAACCGACAATAGGTGTTGAATCAAATTTCAGTGTAGTCTCGATAAATGTTATATCGAAATTTGGCATTCGACCCGATAATGTAATTCTCTCCCATTCAGCGGGATCGGAAAATACATTTTCCAGAATTCCGATGGTTCTTAATGCCCCGGACATTTTTCCAACATCGGGGATATACCGAGCCGTTATCCCTAAACAGGAATTCGGTACCCCGATCCGGTGTCACATAGAAGCGAACGATAGCGCCGGGTATTCATATCGAAGCCCCGCTTCAATTCTTGGGACAGAGTGGGATTTTATCTATGGTGTTCCCGGCTTAACGGGTCGCCAAACCGGTTCGGCAACTCATATACTTAATCAAAATTACCCAAATCCGTTTCATGCCACAGCGAGCTTGCCGGCGGGTCTTCTACCGGGTTCAGTTACGATTATATCTTTTGATCTTATAAGGACAGAACATGCAATTCTCAAGGTATACAATTTATTTGGAGAGGAACTTGCAACATTAGCAAACGATGTTTATCCTAAAGGTTCTTATACAAGAGTTTGGGATGCCTCACATTATCCCAGTGGAGTTTATTTTTATCGGCTCCTGACACCATCATTCTCGGAAACGAGAAAAATGTTATATATCCGGTGAAGCCATGCTTACTGCGAGTATGGATATAACGTTAGTCGGAAGCCTTCTTGTCCTAATCCTTTCGCTCATTATTGCAGTTGGGGCGGCGTTGCTTTTTTATCGGTACACGCTTCCACCTCTTCCCGCAAGACTCAAAATTATTTTATCTTCTCTACGGTCACTCTCGCTGGTATTGATTATTCTGATCTTGTTCGAGCCTGTGCTTCGTTTTGTTAATCACAACGAGCAGACGCCGGTAGTTGCCGTTCTTATCGATGATTCTCAAAGCATGACGATCAAAGAGGGAATAGGAAACAGGACAGACGCTGTGAAACGATTTTTAAAGGGAAAATATTTAGGTAATGTATCGTCGGACGTGAAAATTCATTATTACGCGGTATCATCGAAGTTGAATGGACTCTATACAACTCCCCCGGATTCCTTGACGTTTAAAGGTGAAACAACTGATCTTTCAAACGTTTTTTCAGAATTAAAGGAACATATGCAACGGGATAACATTCAGTCCGTCGTACTCATTACCGATGGAGAATATAATATCGGAAAGAACCCGCTCTACGAGGCAGAAGCTTTGGGAATTCCCGTTTATACAATCGGTGTCGGTGATACGAGTGAACAGAAGGATATTCTTGTTAAAAAGATTATTACCAACAATCTTGCCTATGCCGGAACACGCGTTCCCGTTGATGTTGCGATCAAAACCTCAGGTTATAACAATGCTAATGTTGAAGTGATCCTCAGCGAGAATGAGGCAACAATAGATCGGAAAGTTGTACAGGTTACCGGAGGAACGCACGAGTATCCTGTTCGGTTATTTCTGGATTCGAAGGAAGAAGGAACAAAAAAATATACGGTGAGTGTATCGAAACTTCCGGGAGAATTGACCGACAGAAATAATGCGCGTACTTTTTTCTTGAAAGTCCTTCGAAGCAAAATTAAAGCGCTTCTTATTGCCGGCGCTCCCAGCCCGGATGTATCTGCGGTGAGACAAGCTCTCGTCGAGGAAGAGCATTTTTCAGTCCAATCGTTTGTGCAAAGAGATGGAAATGGTTTTTATGAGGGCAACTTTACAAGCTCTACAGCCGATAGTGTGGATTGTTTTGTGTTTGTCGGATTCCCTTCGATGATGACTGATGAAGGAATTATCCGGCGGCTTCAGGAGATCGTCGAGCAGAAAAAAATCCCCGTGTTGTTTGTCAACAGTAAAACGATAAGTTACGATAAGTTGAAGACTTTTGAATCGATTCTGCCTTTTACCTGGACGAATACGAGCACGGATGAAATTCTTGTCTTTCCCTCTGTCGCCGAGAAACAAAAAACACATCCGCTGGTTACGCTGGAAGGAAATATGACGCCGGAAATCTGGCACCAATTGCCGCCGGTATATAAGACACAAACTCTTTTCAAAGTTAAACCTGAAGCCGATATAATTGCCGCCGTGAAAATGCAGAACGTAGTTCTTTCCGAGCCGCTTGTAGCTATTAGAACCATCAACAGGCAAAAATCGTTTGCGATAACCGGGTATGGTATATGGCGATGGCGGCTTCTCGCACACAGCAACTCGGAAACTGAAAAATTTCTCCCGCTTCTTATCTCCAACGCTGTTCGCTGGCTGACGACAAAAGAAGATGAGAAGAACGTGCGAGTCGTACCCGTTAAGGAAACATTTACCACGGCAGAGCCGGTTGAATTTACGGGACAGGTATATGATGAACAATTAAAACCTGTGAGTGATGCAGAAGTGACGGTCGAGCTGGTTCACGGCAGCGAAAAAATTCCACTTGTTCTACGCGCAATCGGAGACGGGCGTTATGAAGGATCTCTCGATGGTGCAGGTGAGGGCGATTATCTTTTTACGGCAAAGGCATCCGGTGAGGGAAAAATGTTTGGCGAGGATAAAGGCAGATTATCTGTCGGTCAAATGAATATCGAGTTTCTTGAAACTAAGATGAATAAATCTCTGCTTGAACAAATCGCTTACCGGACTAGTGGAAAATATTACGATATCGGTAAAGTTGATGCTATGGGAGCGGATATTGGGAGAGATGTAAAATTCACGCCGAAAGAGATCATCCGGACAAGTGAAATTGAACTTTGGAATTGGAAATATATTGCCGCCATCATCGTTCTTCTTCTTGGCATTGAATGGTTTTTACGGAAAAGGAGCGGGATGCTGTGAGATTTAACTTCACTCCATGAAGTCGTCTATCAAGACGGGAATGCTTTGTGGTTTCATGAGGGTGTCTCTAAAAAATTATTTATTTGTATTGAGTGAGGCTTTTCGTAACCGTGACAATTCCAACGGCGTGTTTTTGCGCGATAGGAGCCGCGCTACAAGTTAAAGGTCGATGTTATATCTCATCGATTATTCTTCCTTAGCCAATTGGCGGAGTTTCTGTTCTAACTGATTGATTCTTGCTTCGTAGTGCTTGACAGAATCGTCGAGTTCAGGACCCCACCACACGGCGGCCTTCGGCATTTTTCTTTGAACTTCAATTAATTCGATTGTCTGATTAACGATGTCGACAATCTGTTTCTGTGTTGTACGGACTTGGTTGATCCTGTTTTCCAAAGACGCCCAAGGGGTACTTACAGCGACGTTCTCATACTTTATCATGAGAATGCCGACAACTAGCACGCCGGATAAAATCACAAATAGTCCATTATAAGGTTTGCCGATTGCATTGAAACGAACTACCGATGCGATGAAACAGACCAGAAGAAATAGAACAACTGCAATTGTCATAAGAAACCTTTTTTATTTAGAATACTTCAAAGTGTTAGCTGCAGTTGTTTTGCGTGTCCACTTCGACATTTGATCAGCGTTTGCTTAATTCTGTTTTCAACAAATCAGCAACATCGTAACCTTCACGAGTCAACTCATAATGCTCACCTTTGTAGCCACGATCAACTAGCAGTCCGGCCCGTTCAAGTTCATGGACTGCTCCTTCCCATATTGCTTGTGATCGCCGATCATGTCCGTCACCAAATTGCTTATCGGTTGTCTGTACAAACATTCCGCCAATAAAGCGAACCACAAGTATAGCTCCGTGTGGGTCATTACAGGCTTCGATCAAAAGCTCCTGTGCTTCCTTTGAAAGCGGAGGAATCCCGGTCAGTTTTGGCTGGGATATTATGGATTCGGTCATAGAAGGTTCCCCGGTGGATCCAAGAACCGATTGGAGATAATCGTCTTGAGCAACCCGCAATGAAAGTTGGTGGGTAAACTTTTTCTCAAAATCTTGAGCACTTTCAAATGTTTCAATGAGCCCCTTTTGTTCGCATTCTTTCTTGAAGTCTTTGAGTTGACGATATTGCTCAGGGTCGACACTATCGGGAATCACAGGTGCTTCTGAAAAATAGAGCATAGCTGGTTTTCCAGCTTGAATGTGTCTCTGTATTTCTTCGACTGTTCCACTCTTTGAAGAACCAGTAGGTGTCCCGATTCGAGTCCAGAAAATTCCGATTAAGAGATCACAGTTCTCCAAAACCTCCTTGTTGATTATTTCTTGGGCACGTTGACCCATAGTCGGGGACGCATGGGTTTCCCACATGACTGGAAGAAGCACGGCTTGCTTATCTTTCGAGTGAATAATATTCCACTGATTTACAACTTCTCGTGCAATTTGCCGTTCTCTAAGAACATCAGAGGGGGAGGCAATCATCACTTCGATTACTATAGCTTTATATGCCATAAGATTGATCCGATTCAATTAGAAAAATCAGCAAAACAATGGCTGCGGAACTTTTGTAAGTACGCAATATTGTCCCGTCCCGCAAAAATTCGGGACAGGATAAACTGTTATTATCTTTTTTCTTTTTAGCTTATTTAGGCAATTTCGGTGTTTCATCTTGTATTTTATATTCGTCTTTCCATTACGTCAATTTCATACCGTAGGTTCTTTCCCGTGCTAACCCGCACCCAGAGCATCTTTCTATTGCCAAGAATTTACACAATCTCCGATGAAGTGTCAAGTAAAATCTTACTTGTTTTTTTAGCTATGGCAGGTATTCTTCAAATAAAAAATCTAATGGCTTAGAAGTTATCTTCCTTATAAGTTCATCGATGAGTTTAGTGTTCTGCGGATGAGTAAGAATATACAACGAACTTCCCCAAGCATAGACCAACTTTTGGATTTACGAGATGAAAGCAGTATTATGCAATATCAAATTATTCAGGAAGCAATGGAACATAAACTAAGAAAACATCATCTATCTCATATCCCCGAATTGAAAGTCGGAGAAAACCTTTTTAAACATCGGTTCTCAATTGGTTGCTCTATGTCAAATTGTGAAGGTGTCTGCTGTAAACTTGGGGTGTATGCCGATGTAAAAGAACGCGATAAAATTTTAGCTCATGTAGATTTAATTCACAAGTATATGGAGCCACAGCAAGAGCATGATCCGACAAAATGGTTCGATGGTCATGAAGTCGAGGATAAAGATTTTCCCTCCGGGCGGACTATTGGAACTGTAGCGATGGATTATGGGTGTGTGTTTTTAGACAGCGCGGGACGCTGTACCCTGCAAAAAGCTTGTACTGCCGAGGGAATGTCTCCATATTTTCTTAAACCGTTCTATTGCGTTGCTTTCCCGGTTACAGTAGATCATGGTTTTCTTATTGTAGATGATGTCGAGTTGGAAAATCGTCCCCCGTGCTGTATCATCGATCCGAAAGGTTCGTTGAATGTATTCGATGTGTGCCCAACCGAGCTTGAATATGTTTTAGGGAAGGAAGGCGCAGAGGAGCTTCGTACACTTTTCAACTCTTCAAAGTAATTATACGAATACAGATGATTGTGTGAATAATACAGGGGATTAATAATGCTGGTAGGTATGTAATTCACCCTTCGGAAAATTACAAACATTAATCAGTATCTAAGCAGGCAGAGATTAATTAATGTAGAATGACCGTTAGGGTATTAATAATACCCAAAAACAGGTATGAGGTTATCGCGATTCCGACGACCCACCAAAATGCTAAAGATATTTTTTCTTCTAATGTAATGACCATAATGCTTTCTTGGAGTACCCACTATCTATAACAAAATATAATCTTGTCAATGCTTAATAGCAAGAGAAAAGATTTCCGCCTGCCATTATTAATAGATTTCCATACAAAAGGAAGAAATAATTAAGTAAAATAGTAAGAAGGGGCTATTTTTCGGATTTATCTACGATGTTCCGGATTGCCTGATGGATTTCGTGCATATCGACCCGTCCTTTACGAAGATAAGGAATTCCATGAATCTTCAGCTCGGTTATATCCTTAACATCCAGGTCACGACCGGTAATAACAATAATGGGGATATTTTTATGTTTTGTGTTAGCTTTGATTTCCCTAATAAGGTCAAATCCGCTTAATCGGTTTAAAGCGAGGTCCATTATAATGGCAGAAGGTTTTTCTTTATCAACCCAATGGATGAAATTTTCTTCAAGTGGGAAAACAACCCCCCTATAGCCTTCGTCCTCAACAACATATTTCATCAGCTCGGAGAATCCCGGGCTGTCTTCAACTATCAGAACAGTTTTCTTCTTCATGAGTTAGGTAAAGATTGTGTCGTACAGAGACGTAATAACTGAGTCCCTACAGCAGCGATAATGAATTTTTCGAATTGAAATTCCTAATTAACATATAGAGATTTCAAATAAAAGTCAAATAAAATCTTTAACTTTGACTTTCAGACAAAATATTAGTACATTATAGTCAGAAATTTTAGAAATCACTTAAAAATAAGGGAAAATCATTATGTTTGCGGTAGTTGATATCGGCGGGCAGCAGCTAAAAGTCAGCCAAGGAGCGCGGGTTTTTGTTCCTCGGTTGCCTGCGGCGATTGGAAGTACGGTGAAATTTGATCGGGTGTTACTTATAGCTGATGATAAAAACGTGCAAATCGGTAATCCTTTTATGAAAGACCATTCGGTAGCCGCGAAGATCATCGGTTTTGTGAAGGACGATAAAGTAATTGTTTTTAAGAAGAAGAAACGTAAAGGTTATCGTCTTCGTCGCGGACATAGACAGCAGTACACTGAAATTGAAATAACAGATATCGGTTAAGGAGAATTTTGTATGGCTCATAAAAAAGGCGGCGGAAGTTCAAGAAACGGACGCGATAGTAATTCACAACGATTGGGCGTGAAACGATTTGGCGGCGAGAAAGTTACCGCCGGAAGTATTATCGTGCGCCAGCGCGGAACACGATTTGCCCCCGGTGTAAATATCGGCATTGGCAGTGATGATACGCTCTTTGCAATGAAGGATGGTATTGTATCCTTCCAAAAGTTCGGAAAAGCCAAAAAAGTCGTGAGTATTGTAACCGGTTAACTGTTCTTAATATGCGTAAAAAAGCCATCTCGAAAAATCGGGATGGCTTTTTATTTTCAATAGCAATACCGCCCTATAATAGGTAGACACAAAAAAGATAGACCTATTTCAATTTCATTTTCATTATTACCGCCGCTCCGTGCGAAGTACGCGCGAAACTGACCTCATCCATCAATGAACGCATGAGAAATATTCCGCGTCCGTTCTCGCGTAATAAATTTTCCTCCGATAGCGGGTCGGGCAAGGCTGCGGGATTAATTCCAGATCCTTCGTCTTCAACAGTAACGATGAGCGCGTCATTAACGTATTCACAGGTCAACGTAACCTTCTTCTTGGGATTACGATTGTTCCCGTGAATTATTCCGTTGTTGACCGCCTCTGTAGCAGCGACCAGCAGTTTATTGAACTGTATCTCATCAAGATTCAGCAACTTGCTGATATTTTCCAAATAGTGTTCGACTTTAGTAACCTGCTGCGGGTCACTTTGAAGAATTAAAACATCTTTGAAGTGTTCATTATTAGTCATTTAAATAATCAAAGATTAATATTGAGTAATAGTGACATCGTGGTTACACCGCGCTGTGGCTGACCGGTTTGTGACTGTGATTCATACCATCCACGAACGGAGCAATGCGTCCGCTGTCCGACATCAATTTCAATGCTCGATACAGGTCCTATACTACGAAGATAACCGTTGAGAGAGCGTTCGCGACCATTATAATCAAATTTTAACTGACTAAAATAACGAATACCTATAGACAAAAGCAAACTCTCATCGAAACGATATCGAATAGCGCCAAGATATGTCTTTTCTTCGAAATAATTGACGGGACGCTCGGAGAATGTCTGCCATTGTAATTCCCCACGTTCATAAAGGCGAATATTGTTGAACCAATGAACCCCCAAGCGGGGCGTTATAGATATACTGGTAGAATCAATGAATGCAAATTGACGGAACGAATAGCTGCGGGGTGATGAAGATACCGACTCAAAATCATAAACCGTATAATTTGCAAGCACCTCAAATGTGTTCGAGGTAGTGAAATTCTTCCACGGTAAATATTCGATGCCGGGCGCAAGACGAATAACTCGATTCCAATTATTGTCGGCGCTGCGTGCCGCAAAAAGATATACAAGGTGTGATAAGCTTGCATCAACGGCAAGATGAACATGCAAATGCTGATTTATACGATGGTTTGTAGAAAGATTAACAAGATATAAAAGCTCATCGCGATCATCATCGTTCTCTTTGCTCGGTGTGTCGTATTTGAGTATAGTGGCAGAACCGGAAAGTGAAACGGTATCGGAAGATGAAACATGCCATTCCGTCATCGAGGCTAACGAGGTACGGCGCGCATGGTTATTCTTTCGCTCTTCGTTTTTAATGAGCAGGTCTGTTGCAGACGAGCCATCCTTACCAATTTCGGGCAGCCGGTGTTTTTCATCTCTTTCAAGATATGAAAATGCCAGTGAAGACCTAAACGAATTGCCGAAAATATACATACCGCGTATTGTTCCTTCCATTTTCAATTCATTAACGCTGGTATTCGGTTGAGATTGTGTCGGGGTATTTATATTTTTGTATCTCGTTGAACGATTAATCTCGCGCGTGTAGATATTCCCCTGAAATGTCCAAAACATTCTATCGCTCACGCTGTAATTAAGCGTATCGCTGATAGCGAATACATTATCGAATCGAGATTCAATATTGTATAATATATTATGTTGCCGCATAAGAGCCGAATCGGCAGAGAGATAAAAATCCCGCCGATTACGATAGTAATTGAACTGAACAAGATTGCGTGTTTGCTTGAAAAATATTTTCTCAATTCCAACGGAAGCATAGTGAGTTTCAAGCGTACGCGGATTAAGCTTGTCGTATTGGAATGATCCGCTTACCCGGCTGAGATATCCGGAAAATGTGATGCTGTCGGAATTTAGACTAAGCCAGTAGGAAATTCCGCGATTCTCCTGATCGAGCTGATTGTCAAACCGTATTCCGATGAGGGGTTCAATAATGAATCGTTCGAAAGGTTGGAAGGCAACCCCGCCGTATGCGCCATGCGAAGAAGCTTTCCCGATGCCCGTTCTTGCACCGCGATTGTCGGAAAGGATAAACGATGAAACATTTGATGCCGCCGATAATTTATCAGTCAGCCGATAACGAAGCCGCATATCAAATAGTTGGTTATCGGTAACAAGATTGCGATTCGTCCTGATCAGCGTCGATAGAAACTGTTCGCTTAGCCGAATAAATAACGGACCGATCGAATTTTTGTAAAATGTCGCACCGGTCCAGTGATATGTATTCAGGGATTTGTCAAAAAGAATTGATGCGGTATTGCGTTGAAGTGTATCCACCTGGATTCCTATAATCCGTTTTGCAGTCGAATATTCTTCCTGTGCGTTCGTAATGGATGATAAAAAAAACGCCAATCCAAGCAGGGCATGCATTGGAAAATGTCTCAGCATAGCCCCAGAATTTTTCCGGCATCCACATTGAGCGAAACACCATTTATAAAATTGGCTGTGTCGGAAGCGATGAAGACAACAATCTTTGCGATATCCTCCGGTGAGGCGATGTATCCGCGGGGAGATTGCTCAACTATCGATCGCCGGATCTCTTCCGGGGTTTTCCGCAAAATTTCAGCCAGCGCATTGAAAGTTTCAATCGTAAGCGGAGTATCCGTTGTTCCCGGGTTTATGCCGTTGACAATAATTTTATCAGGTTCGAGTTCTCTGGAAAGTGATTTCGTAAAATTAATCAGCGCGCTGTTCGTAACCCCCGGCACCATAAATAAAGGGTTCGGCTCTTTACCTGCGGTACCAATGATGTTAATGATTTTGCCGCTGCCATTTTTCTTCATGTGAGGAATCACTTCTCTTGCCATTCGAATATAACCCAAGATTTTAAATTGAATGTGATATTCCCAATCTTCATCGGTTGTTTGGAATATCCCGCCAATGTGCGCGCCGCCGGCATTATTGATGAGAATGTCGATGCGGTTGAATTTCTTTGCTGTTGCAGCGACGAACCTCCGGATGTCATTCAACTTCGTTGTGTTTGCCTTAACAGCAATGATATCCGCCTTGGTATGGTACTGGATTTGATCTGTAGCGAGCTTCAATTCCCGTTCATCGCGGGCACACAATGCAAGCCGCGCACCCTCTTCTGCCAAAGCCTGTGCAATAGCCCTACCTATACCCTTGCTGGCTCCGGTGATTAGAACAACTTTACCTTGAAGACCCGTATTCATTTCTCGATATTCCTTCGTTTGAGGAAACCACCGAACCGATTATTGCTTGCCATATGGTATATAAAAGTTCATTTGTTGTTTCAAGGAAACATTATAATATAATAGAATAAGTAAACGGTTGCAACGGCTTACAATAATTACAAATCTACTTTTTGCTCTCTTACCGGGATTTCAATATCCGTAAATCCGATTTCTTTCAATCCATTTTGCAAACTCGTAGAGCGTTCTATTTCACCATGGACAACAAATATTTTTTGCAGATGCCGTTTGTCGAAGCGGTTGATGTACTTCAGCAGATCATAATTATCTGCGTGCGCGCTGAAGGAGTTGTGAACGACTACTTCCGCTTTCCTCTTATACGTGGCGCCAAGAATATTGACTTCTTCTTTCCGGTCAACCAGTCGTTTGCCAAGAGTGTGCTCGGCGCAATACCCGACTATCATAACGGTATTGCGTGGGTCCTGGATATTATTAGCGAGATGGTGTAAAATGCGTCCGGCTTCGCACATTCCGGAGGCAGATATTATCATGCACGGTTCCTTCTTGTCGTTGAGTTGTTTTGATGCTTCAGCCGAGCGCACATATTGCAGTCGCATAAATCCAAATGGGTCGTGATGTTGTGCGATATGCTGATAAGTTTCCTCATCAAAACATTCACGATGTTTCTTGAATATCTCGGTAGCGTTGATTGCAAGCGGGCTGTCGATATAAATCGGGATGCGCGGCAAAGCTCCTTTATCAAAAAGTTTATGCAAAGTAAATACCAAATCCTGTGTGCGTCCCACGCTGAATGCCGGTACAATTACCTTCCCGCCGCGATTTATTGTACGTTCCAAATCGGCGGTAAGTAATCTTTCCATATCTTCGGGCGGATCGTGAAGCTTGCCGCCGTATGTACTTTCAGTAATCAGCGACTCCACGTCTCCCATAAACATCGGATCCTTGATGATTGGCATGTTCCACCTGCCGATGTCACCGCTAAAGCCGAGAGTTTGCATAGTTCCCTTTTCTTTACTTGCTATCCTGATGGATGCAGAACCGAGAATATGTCCGGCATCTGTAAATTTTGCTGTGACATTCTTAAGAACGTCAAACTCTTTTTCATAAGGAATTTCCTTAAAAAACTCCAAAGTTTTTACTGCATCATCGACGGTATATAGCGGTTCGATCGGTGGTTCATGGTTTTTCCTGCGTTTCTTATTTAGATACTCGGCATCCTTCTCGTGGAGATGACCGCTGTCGGCGAGCATTATTTCACATAGGTCTCTTGTCGCGGGAGTGGAATAGATAGGACCGTTATATCCCTGCTTAACGAGATTCGGCAGATTGCCGCTATGGTCGATGTGTGCATGTGAAAGAATTACAGCATCAATCGATTTCGGATCGAATGGAAAATTTTTATTGCGCTCGTTAGCTTCGGCTCGCCTGCCCTGGAAGAGTCCGCAGTCGAGCAGGATGCGATAACCGTTGATATGTAAAAGATACATTGAACCTGTTACTGTTCGTGCGGCGCCGAGAAATTCTATTGTCATTGGTCAGTGGTAATTTGTTATTTGCTGTTGGCTTATGATTTTATGCTCTTAGCTTTTATCATAACTATTTTCCCTCTTTCATAATTATAATTCCCGAGGCAGCGGGAACAATTGCAGTTTTTGTTAATGTTGCAAGAGGTTTCCTGAGAGAGACGCTTTTGTCGTTTGCTATTACCGACCATTTACCCTTAGGTAAATTAATCTCACCTATTTTGGTCGGATTGCCGTTAATGATCACAATGAAACTGTCTTTTCCTTTAATCGATTTTGTTTTCTTCGCGTCGAGTTTAAAGGCAATCAGGAAATCATCATTGGTTGATAAAAATTCCACAGCTTCTTTCGGTGCACTGCTGAAAATTGGATATTGCTTCCGAAGCTCGATCAGTCCCTTATAATAATCGAACAACTCGCGGTTGAGGTCACGATGATGGTAGTTGATATAATTTGTTTCATTATCCTTCTCGTAGCTGTTTTGATCTATCGTTCCGACTTTTATATCCGGCGCGCTTGTGTGGGCAATAACTTTGCTTCGCGCGTATTCCTGCCCTTCGTGAATCATCATCGGACCTTGTGAAGTGAGAAGAAACATTGCCGCAAGTTTATTTAATGCAAGTTGGTTCGGAGTGAGAGCAACGTGTTTGTCCATATTGGTTACGCGGGTCGAATCAGTAACGCTGCCAGCGGATATGCGAATGAAATCGCCGATTGTATAATTATCGTGCGACTCAAGATAATTGACGCTGTGCTCTTTTTGAAGATACATGCCGCCATCTTCGCGCAATGTACCGGTCACGAAACTCTTGATCGATTGTTTTGTATTCCTGTCCTGGAATCTTCCGAAGATAAAACCGGCATCGTTGTAAGGATTTTGCCCCTTCACTCCATTGCGGAATCTGTCGTTCCACGATGCCCACCCGATATCGCTGAATCCGGGAGGATCGTACTTTCCGCCGCCCCATGCTTCGGCAATCAAAATGACATTCGGATTGATCTTTTTTGCTTCAATGGCAATTTGTTTGCATGTTTCCCAATCAATCATTGTGGCAAGGTCAAATCGAAAACCGTCGATGTGGTATTCCTTCATCCAGTATTTAATGCTTTCGACAATAAGCCGTCGAGCCATTGAACGCGATGTGTAAAAATCGTTGCCGCATCCCGATGCTTTTGTAAAGTTGCCCGCAGAATCGGTATTGAAGTAATAAAACTTGTCGATGTACTTGAACGGATTATAATCATACTGTGAGACGTGGTTATATACAACATCCATGATGACGGCGATGCCTTCGCGGTGAAGTGTCTTCACGAGGTCCTTCATTTCCTTTACAGCCCGCCCGCCGATGCCGTTGTAATCACCGCGCACCATCGTGCCGTCAGAAGCGTAGTATGTTTCCGGCGCGAAGAAGTAGCTCGTCATATATCCCCAGTGATTACGCTCGTAGGGATTCCAGGTATTTACTTCGCCGCTGTCATTCGTTACGCTGTTGTTTTTATAGGGGATCTCGATGTTGCCAAATTTTTGCAGCGGTAAAAATTCTACCGCATTCACACCCAGTTCTTTCAGATACGAAAGTCCGCCGGTTTTTCCTTTTTCAGTCAAGCCAAGATATGTTCCCCCCGCGCTCACTCCAGATGACGGATGTGCGGTGAGATCGCGTATGTGCGCCTCGTAGATTATCAGCTCGTTATGATTTGCCGGAACGACAAACGTATCTCCTTCCCAATCGTATTTGGTATCGAGTATGAGCGTCTTAGCGGAATGATGGTAGTTATTTTTGGTGACCACAGCTTTTGAGTACGGGTCAGCAACAACTATAGATGAATCGAACTTCTCCCCCGATTTCTTAGGACCTTCGATCCGGTATCCGTAATACTTTCCATGCAATCTGCCGAATGAATAATATTCCCATACGCCGCTTGAATCGCGCACCATCTTGATCTCCTCGCCTTTTTCATCGTCGAAATTATCAAAGAGAACAAGCCATACCTGAGTTGAGCGAGGAGCGAAAAGACGGAAAGTTGTTCCATCCTTCTTTACGGTACAGCCGAGTTCTTTAGTTGAGTAAAGGGAGGCAAATAATTTCTCCCGCGGACTTGGCGCAGCCTGCCGCGCAGATATTGCAATGGTTCCAATCGTTGACATGATGACCGTAAGTAGAATGTTTTTGATAGACATGCGAAATCGTTGAAATATTATTGAATTAGTTCAATCTCAACAAAAAATTATTGAAAAAAATTACGTAGAAATGTGATAAGATGCAAGAAAAGTATTTGAGTACAAAGTAGATGAGTATTGAGTGATTAATCGGAAGGCGAGCTTACCTCGTGGCTTAAGAAAATTAAAATATATTCGCCACACTCATAGTAAAGTAAAGCCGTCTCGGCTCATTGAATCTGTAAGTAAGATCGGCGCGAAGTATATCGAATATTCTGCTGATGCCGATCCCCGCCTCTGAGTACCAGCCAGCCGAGGCAGAGGTTGTGTTCAACCATGTTTGCGCAAACGAGCCGTGGAGAATCAACTCGATGCTGTTGCGATAGAGAAAAGGAATGTTGAGCGCGAGGAACGGTGTGCTGCGGAAGTTGTGCTCGATGTTCAGCATTACGAAACAATCCCCGCTGAATTCTTTTACACGCGAGCCGTGAAGCACTCCGAACGGCGCGTAACCGCTTGCGCGCGAGTCAAGAACAAACAACCGCTGCGGCGGAAGCACGCCGGCTCCAATGCCGCCGCTAAGTTTTATTTTCAGTATCGGCGGGAACAGCAGACTTTGGGAAAATGTAGTAATGTTATAATTTACAATCGCTTGATACCGTGTGAAGTTGAAATCGCTCTTCAAAATTTTTGGAGATGAATATTCGATACTCAGCTCAACCGCATCGCGAGGCACAAGATTAAGCGCAACGGGAGCGTCGCCCCATCGTGCATCGAATTGAATACTGTGCATTTTCCCATCGGTGATCGAGGGGTTAATACGGTATGCTTTCTCGCGGGAGAAGAAACTGTAATCGGTTACATTCAAAAGAGAATATTGCTTTTCATCGATGAAGCTCAACGATCCGCTCAATGTTCTTGAAGGATCGTAAGATAAAAAAGTTCTCCACCCTTTCGCCCGAAAGTAATCGCGGTAATCGTTTTTATCGATGAGAGCCATGAGCGTAATCGTAAAAGGACTATAGCATCCTTCGTCCGGGACGTTATCGAGTCGGTCATAAAGTGTCCATCCAATTTTTATCTGGCGATTATTAGTCGGGAAAACAGTTGCACCAATTTCATACTTCAATCTCTTATCAGAAAATCCATATCCTGCCGAACCGTTAGCGCCTAAGAACGGCACGAGGGTGTCAAGTTCAAGCTTTCCGCCGAAGAAAAATCCTTCCACACGGTTAAATCGTGCATCGACGTATCTGAAAAGAGCGTTTGTTCCTTCCCCTGTCAGAGATGCCAGTGCACCTGTCGGCTTGAACTGTTTCTCAAGTGTCTGTGTACTGTCGAGTGTTTCATATGCTTTTTGTTCTTCCGGAGTTAACGGCAGTATCTCGTGCTGTGCCCAGAAAGTCGAGTCGAATTTAGCGGCAAGCGAATCGACGGTAAGGGAACGTTTGTGTAAAACACTGTCCGGTATCGTGATGTTTACTGCATAATCGTAGATGGAGGATGTAATATCGATTCCGATTCTCGGCAGTGAAAAACCCATCAGGCTGATGCTGAGCGCTCCGTTGATGCGGTTATCGATCGGCATCCAGAAAATTGTATCGTATAAAGCGAACTGTTGCCGGTAACGCAGATCGATATCTTTGATGAATGGAAATGTAAATGTCTCGTTCGGTTTGACGTCAACGCCCATCACGGCATATGTTCCCTCGGCGATCATAATCGTTCCCTGAAAGAGAGGCCTCAAACGCGATTTTGGAATCATCTGAATTTTATAAATATCAACATGATTGACAACAGTTGTGCCGAGAAGTTTGTAATCATAATATTCAAGGGCTTCGGGCGCAGTTGGTCCGATGAACTTGAAGGAGGTAGATTTATTGTTTATGCCGACATTGAAAAGGTTAATCATATCGTCATTGAAATTGACTATACGATGTACTGCGGCAAAATTTTCGGTTCCGGGTATATTTTCCGTTTGGCGTTTTTGTTTGACAACTTCGCGAAGAGTATCGCCGACCAGCATATAGCCGGTTGAGTACGATTCTGTGATGCTTGCGATGGAAGTATCCCGCCTCAACGCCTGACGTGTGAATGCATCGAACTTGTACGATTTTAGTTTATCGATCCACTTTTTCTTGTTGGCAATCGCTTTACGGATTATTTCAATCGCGGGGTCTTCGGCAAGCACAAGCACTTCGGGCATTTGAATGGGCGATGGCTGGAGCCTGCTGTTATAAATAAGTGGTTCTTTGATTGTTGTTTGCAAGGTCTCAGGCTGATACGCAAGGTAGCTGAAAATTATTTTGTAATTCCCCGGTTCAAGGGAGAGCGAATAGCTTCCCTGCGCGTTGGTGATCGTCCCCCTTGATGTTCCGAGAATTCTTACATTGGCGGCGGCGAGCGGCTCACCGTTAGCCGCATCGGAAACACTGCCGCGGAGAACATAGAGTGTTTGAGCAATAATTTCCGATGAACAAATTACAAGCAAAATTATTATAAAACCAAGAAAGAAATGATCGGTCGATAATTTCATGTTTTTAAAAGAAAGTAGTTTGAAGTTTGTTAAAGCTAAATAGATTTCGTTTGATATGCAATACGATATTCATCGCATGTTGTTACAAAATATAAACGCGAGTTGTCAATATTCGACAACTCGCTTTTTAAGGTAAAGCAAATAAACTTATTTCGTTAGTACCATCTTCTTTACATCTGTAAAGTTTCCCGCTCTTAATCTGTACAAGTACATACCACTTGCAAGGCGGCTAAAGTCGGCGGTAATATTATATACCCCGGCGGAATATTCGCCCTCTGCGAGTGTCATCATTTCTTTTCCGAGTATGTCATATACTTTCAAACTGACAGCATTCCTCGTTGGTAAATCAAAAGAGATTGTCGTCGAGGGATTGAAAGGATTTGGATAATTCTGTCCGAGTCTAAAGTGAGAAGGCAAAAGTGAAGAGGCAACTTCTTTTACCCCAACGCTTCCGTTTGTTACAATCTGAAAACAACTATCTGCACCGGGCCAATCGTTCGCGGGAAGAAGATCGTTCTTTAATTCACTCTCAAGCCCGGATGCATGACGAGCGATGTCGTAATATCGGTAATCACCACCGGCATAATCTTTCAAGCCGATTGAAGCCCCGGTCCATGAAGGAAGTGCGCCGGCAATCAGCGAACCGTATGAGAACTCTATAATATTGGATGTCTCATAAAGCTTAACCTGGAAATTTAGAAATGTTGTAGTTGCGGGATCACAACAATACGCTGGAACATCCTTCCATTGAACAACGAATGTCCGGTTCGGCGCAGAACCTATAGTTGTATAGCTTATATGACCGGCTTCCGCGCTTAGATCGGTCCACCAGGGACCAAGCGCTTTTGTCGGATGTCCGGTTGTTGCAAGTGAAAATTGGAAATATCCTCCAAGCTGCGAGCTTGTGGATAAACCTAATAAATATCCCGGCGTTCCTGTCCCCAACTCAATCCAACCATTTGTACTTATCTGTACAGAATCATATAAATGATTGTCATAGAGGAAGTTGAATTGTATGGGTGCCTTTAGCTGGATGTCATCACCGAATGGTCCACTTGATCCGCCGACAATTTCATTGTAAGGAGAATAAATTTTTGAAACAGACCAATTGGAAACAGTTGATGCAGCAACCACATTGAATGTGCTGTGCACGGTATCGTTGCTCGTGTTATTGTCGGCTGTGAGAGTAACAGCCTGCACAAGGTAAGTTCCGTCAACTGTCGGAAGATAGCTTCCATCAAACAATACAAGTTTTGTCTCTTCCATATCTAATCCGGCAATACGTTTTGTTGAGGAGTAAACTTCCGAGTCGTCGAAAAGTATTCTATATTTAACGTAAAAAGAATCGGTTTGTGCCTGTGTGCTGAGATTCCTGAAGGATGCCCGCAGTTGCGTTATTTCGGTTCCAAGATTGAATATAGATCCTTCGCCCGGTGAATTTATAGCGAGAGCTTTATAATCAAAATAGTTTGATGGTAATTCATATAAAAGTTTTCTTTCCCAAACGCCGTTGCCGTGTGTTGCCACGCGCAATGTTCGGTTCGATTGAGAGATAACAAGATCGGCAACAAGAACTGCATCCGGAAGTCCTGTCTGGAAACTCGACCAGCTGCCACCGCCGTTGGTTGAGACGTAAACGCCAATATCGTTACCGGCATACACCACATCCGAATGTTTCGGATCTACAACTATAGCCGTTGTGGGCGCATCCGGGAGTGTTCCGCTGATATCGAACCAATTTGTTCCGGCATTGGACGATTTGAAAAGATGACCTGTTCCAAATCCCCCAAATGCGGCATAAACAATTTTAGAATTGTTCGGATCAACAGCTAAATCGATCGGATATCTATCGGGAAGTGTGCTGGTAATATTCGACCATGATGTTCCGCCGTTGGTTGTGCGGAATATATGTGCGTATGTATAAATGGGCGCAGTGCCGACAAATACAGTATCCGGATTGGTTGCCGAAACAGCCATAGAAAGCGCGGGGTTGCCGTCAAGTAAACTGCCGCCGTTCATTTGCGACCAGTTCATTGCGCCGTCTGTCGATTTGAAAATTCTCTTGTCGCTAAAATATAGGATATTAGTATTCGACGGACAGATTACGAAGGGTGAATTCCACGCGCCGTATCCGCCGAAAGACCAGACACCGAAGAATGTACCGCCTCTATCGATAGATTTAAAAATAGTGCCGCCGTAGCGATTAACAGCGTACATAATATTATCGTTTGATGGATCTATCGCAGTCCACCCGCTTTCGTCGGTCGCGCTTCCATGATCCCAAATAGAATTACCCAAATAGCGATAACCGGGAATGTGGTCTTGTGATTGAGCGAGAGCTATCAGCGAATCCGTTGTTGAACAGGAAAAACCGTTATAAATTTGCCCCGATTGCAAACCAAACCCAATATTATCGTATGAATCGCCGAAATCTGTAGAGCGGTAAATGCCATCATCGTTCGCCACATAGAGTATGTTCGGATCGGTTGGATGAATTGCGTAAGAATGATTGTCAGAGTAACCGCTTGAAACACCATAGAATGTTTTTCCTCCATCGGTCGACTTGCTACGTCCGACAGCATTTAGAACAATAATGCTTGAATCCTGTGGATGAACAGCTACAAAATGAGAATACCAACCCTGAACGCCGTATAATCCGTTCGTGCTGGAATATTGTTTTAACTTTGTCCAGCTTCCGCCAAAATTTGTCGAACGGTAAAGAGCGGCAACACCAGTTGTATCATCGGCGGCGCTTGCATAGACAACATTCGGATGAGCTGCATATACCGCAAGCATTGTTTTACCGGTATAACTTGGCAAAGGTGAAGAGTTCCAATTGATTCCGCCGTCGGTTGTAAGCATGGTAACACTTGACGTAAAATTTCCGATAGTACAAAGAACTCTGTTAGTATCTGTTAAGTGAATCGCAATATCTTCCGCCATATAAACCCAGAGATTTTCTTCCCATGTCGCGCCGGCATTTGTTGTTTTATATATTCCCTCTGTGGTTGCCGCCCAGATAGTATGCGGATTGAGAGGATTCATCTTTAATGTTTGAATACCGCTCTGATCGCTGTATGACCAGTCTAAACTTTTCATCCATGTATTTCCGCCGTCTGTTGTTTTCAGAATACCGATTCCATAGCTTCCTCTCGTTGTTCGAACAGCAAGTCCGCCAAGCGCCGTAGCATACCGATATACTTCTCCCGTCCCTAAATACATCGTGTTCGAATCGGTGGGATCGATAACTATTGCGCTGATTCCCAATGCGGGGTATCCGAGTTTCACCTGTTCCCAGTCACCGCCAAGACCGCCCGTGCGCGAACGCCATAAGCCGCCGCTTGCCGTACCGACATAAACGGTATTTGGATTTAAAGGATTGAGCGCCACACTTTTTGACCTGCCCTGTAAATTGAGCGGACCTATAGGATCCCAAATACTACCGGAACTTAAGTCGCTTGATACTTCAAGCACTTTTAATTTTCCTGTTTGAAATGCTCTAAAATATTTGGATGCAGGAATGTCTATATCCGGATATGCGCGGGAGAGCGTCCAGAAATTCAACGCTTCCAATGCGCCCGAAGTACCACTCTCTTTCAACTCTTCACGATTCCTGAAAGAAAGTTCCTCGACAAATGTGAATGAAATAAAACAGGCAATAATAAAAGTAATTAGACTTAGAATTGGAAGATATATACGGCGCACGGTCTTCACCTTAAAATGATTGATAAGATGGAATGAGAAAAAATACGTGGAATTTAACTCAGAATCAAGAATTTTAATTTTAAATAAATTTTATCGGAATGTATGAACAATCGCGAAAAGAAATCCCTTCATATTTAAAACTTGATTTGCATCGAAATTCCTGGTGACTGTCCAATGGAGGGGTATACGCTCAGGTTTTCATCACTTATCTGATGTAATAATGGAATCAGGTACCCGATTGCTCCACCTATCAATCCGCCGGTGATTATATCTGTTGGGAAGTGCGACCCCGATTCGTATCGCAAGTATCCGACACAACCTGCCCCTAAAAGTGATCCTACCCATATATACGGTTTCCAATCGGATTGTGGATAGTAGTTGCTATAAACTGTCGAGATGAAAACTGCCGAAGCGAATGCAAGAGTAGTATGTCTGGAGAAAAACGACTTTCTTGCCTCGGCTGTAATTTTTTTTTCAAGCGGAACATTGGGATTGTAAACAAAGGGCCGAATCCTTTTTGCGGCGCCCTTACCAAGCGATGGAAGCGATGCTGAGATTATCATAGTCTCTATGTACATTATGGTAATCGTGGTCCAATCCTTCCGCATTGTGCTGTCGAGTAAGAGAACTATCGGGGCAGTTATACTGATCCCGACAACCGCGTTACTGGCTTCGTCGAGATTTGCCGAAAAATTATATGTTGCACCGCGGTCAAGCTGGCTTAACGATTGTCTCGAAAGTCCAGTAATTTCCTCGGGTGTCACCGGTTTCGGCAGATTATCTACCGCAAGAGCGGTGATCCCCGTTGCTAAACTTGTTCCGAAAATTATTCCATCTTTTGTCCATGAACATTTGTATGGCGATTGAGAAAAAACAGACGCAGACAGAATAAATGTCAAAACCGATAAACAAATTAATCCTACAGACTGGCGCATTAGCATAGCAACGATGATTGTTCTTTCCTTAGTCCAAATATACTAAAATCTCTTTGGATCTCGAAAATATATTTTCCACAGAATTTGTGCCGGCAAAAAGTTAAGCTCAAATCAGAAATAAAAAAGATCAAAGTTGTAAGTGAAAGTAATTCTATTTATCAACTTAATGTTATTTGTTGCAGAAGTCCATTGCCGCTTTTACGAAATCTTGAAAGAGCGGATGAGGATTTGTGCCGCGTGAACGTAGCTCGGGATGGAATTGACCGGCAACAAACCATGGATGGCCGGAAAGTTCGATGATCTCGATAAGATTGTTGGTCGGACATATACCGCTGATAATCATGCCGTTCTTTTCAAGATTATCTTTGAATGCATTGTTAACTTCATAGCGATGGCGGTGACGCTCGTGTACAAGCTCTTTTTTATATGCCTTGAATGCCTTTGTTCCCTTCAGCACTTTGCATGGGTAAGATCCGAGACGCATAGTTCCGCCGTATGCTGTTACATTTTTTTGTTCAAGCATAAGATCGATGACGTTCTGGTCCGTGTTCTTGAACTCGGTACTATGTGCCCGCGCAAGTCCGCAAACGTTCCGGGAAAATTCAATAACCGCGCATTGCAAACCGAGGCAAATGCCGAAGAACGGAATTTTATTTTCGCGGACATACTTTACTGCGGCAATCTTTCCTTCTATGCCGCGCTCTCCAAAACCGGGAGCTACGAGCAATCCGCAATATCCTTTAATATGTGCTTCAGCGCCATCTTGCTCTATATCTTCAGCACGAACCCATGTTAAATTCACCCTAACGTTGTTTGCCGCCCCGGCATGGACGAATGCTTCTGATATACTCTTATAGGCGTCCCGATGTTCTGTATATTTCCCGCAGACCGCTATATTAACCTGATTTTTGGGATTTTTAATGCGGTCAACAAATTTTCTCCATTCTTTCAAATTTGGCTTGGGGCAAGTAAGATCGAGCTTTTCTAAGACAATCTCATCAACTTCTTCGTCTGCGAATTGCAGCGGAGCCTCATAAATTGTTGAAACATCGTGTGCGTCTACGACCGATTCGACAGCGACATTTGTGAAGAGCGCAATTTTTTCTTTCACTTCTTTCGTGAGACGACTCTCAGATCGACAGATGAGAATATCGGGCTGGATGCCGATTTCCAATAATGTCTTTACGCTATGCTGGGTCGGCTTAGTTTTTATTTCACCCGCATGCTTGATATAAGGAACAAGCGTAACGTGTGCACAGATAGCATTATTTTTTCCTTTAGAGAACATGAATTGACGCATCGCTTCAAGAAATGGCAAACTCTCGATATCGCCAACAGTCCCGCCGATTTCTGTTATTATGATATCGTATTGTCCTGTTTTTGCCAACGCCTCAAACCTTCGTTTAATTTCATCTGTGATGTGGGGAATTACTTGAACCGTTGCGCCGAGGTAATCGCCGCGCCGTTCTTTCGTAATAACCTCGTTGTATATCTGACCGGTCGTTGCGTTGTTATTCTTTGTCATGTTAACATCAAGAAAACGCTCGTAATGTCCGAGGTCAAGATCGGTTTCGGCGCCGTCATCGGTTACATATACTTCGCCGTGCTGGTACGGATTCATCGTGCCCGGGTCGACATTAATATATGGATCAAATTTTTGGATTGTAACGCGTAACCCGCGATTTTTTAGCAGAAGTCCGATGGAGGATGCGGCAATACCTTTTCCAAGCGATGAAATTACTCCTCCGGTAATAAAAATATATTTAACTTTGTTTCTTGCCATAATATTTTCTCAAGATTTCATAGTGAGATTGCCTGAAGTAACTATTCCACCGGAAAGAACCAGCTTCAATCCTTCTTCCACAGTCATCTGGAGGGTTTTTGCACTCTTACGCGGAACCAATACAAGAAATCCGGAAGTCGGATTCGGTGGATTAGGAATATAAACGCTGATCATTTCCTCAAGTTTATTTTGATTTTCAATGGAGATTTCGTTAGTCACGAATCCGATAGTTGAAAATCCCGGACTTGGATACTCGATTAGCACGACCTCACGGAACGATCTTCCCTTTTTACCGGGTTGCAGCGCAGTGATGATATCTTTCATGGCCGTGTAGATTGTCCGCGCAAGAGGCACAGTTGAAATTAGTCGCTCGAACGTTCTGAACACAGTGCGGGCAATAAGATTGCGTGATAAAGCCCCGACTATGATTATCAGGACAATCATAGTTATGAATCCGATACCCGGAATGTGTCTTTCGAATATCCTGTCAAATATAGGCGAAGCAATTCCATCCACTGCGCTGAAGAGAATATTCAAAACCCAGAAAGTTATTACTACGGGAACCATAACAACTAATCCTCTGCCGAACGTGTTTCGTAAAACTCCCCAAAGAGTTGGTTTGTTTTCGTTAGTATTCATGAACTTTGCGCTTCCAATTGTTTTAAAATACTCCTTACTCGATCCGCATCATCAATCGTATCAACGGGGACGCTGTCATGTTCTGTGATCGCGACTTTGATTTTATATCCGTTCTCAATGATGCGTAATTGTTCAAGTTTTTCGGTACGTTCCAGTATCGATTCCTCCCATGAAGTAAACCGAAAAAGGAAATCCTTTCTGAAAACATATAAACCGAAATGTTTATAATATGTGTGCCGGAGATACCAGTTTTCTATTTTAACGTCATCTCTATAATATGGAATCGGTGACCGTGAAAAATATAATGCAAAACCATTCGTGTCGATCACAACTTTCACAATATTCGGGTTCGTCAATTCGTCGATTAGTGCAATTTTTTTTATTACCGTTCCTACCTGAATCGTAGTATCGTTAATTAAGGGTCGGATTGTTTCATCGATCATCTCAGGGGTAATCAACGGTTCGTCCCCCTGAACATTGACGATTATATCCGCCCGACTGAGTTCTTTCGCTGCATATGCGATTCGATCGCTGCCGGATTTGAGATCGGGGGGAGTCATCATAACTTCGCCGTTGAATTTTTTTACCGCTTGAACAATTTCTTCGTGGTCGGTTGCAACGATAACTCTGTTAACGAGCGTCGACTGCTTTGTCCGTTCATAGACATGTTGAATCATCGGCTTTCCGCAAAGATCGATCAGTGGTTTTGCAGGCAGGCGGGTTGAAGCGTAGCGCGCCGGAATTATTGCAACTATATTCAATTTATTTTTCATTCCGATAAATTCTTTTGTATGATCTCACGTACTTCGTCACGTAACAATAACTCGGTTTCTTTTCCGCCTTCTTGTGGCGGTTTGATCTCGTTTGCCAACACCAAACGAATTATTCCCGGTCGGATTCTTGTCGAGTGCTTTGGAAGAATCTTATTACTTCCATTGATGGTAACCGGAATAACCGGAACACCCGATTTTATTGCAAGATAAAACGGGCCACGCTTAAACTGCTGAAGTTTACCGTCAGGCGAACGAGTGCCTTCAGCAAAAAGAAGAACGGAAGCTCCGGTGCGAATATTTTTTGCGGCTTCGTCCAGACTTTGAGCGGCATCTATACCCTTAGCCCGGTTTATGCTTATATAGATTTTGCCGAACTTTAATGCCCATCCCATGAATGGGACTTTTTCCAATTCCTTCTTGTATACAAGCCGGATCTGATCCGGTATTCCCGCTATGATGGAAGGAATGTCAAACTGGCTGGCATGATTTGAAATATAAATGTAACTCTTTGACCGATCTAAATTCCCGGTGCCTTCTACTATGACTTTTACTCCGCTGATTACCAAGACACCGCGGGCAAATAACCGTGCGCATCCATGATATAAGTTGCCGCGGCGATCGAAGGGAATCGATAACAATGTTAGAACTGCAACAGCCGCTGTGTACAAAAAAATAATGACGATTTTTATCCAGGATACGATCATATATTGAACATTCCCAATATTACCCGGTGGTTGAGTAAATTTTTCGACATTGCAACGGTGAAAATAATAGAAGGGTGTAATGAGTAAAAGAAATGTTCCGGCGATGATTTCATCGGCGCAATGCGCTCCTTTCACAGGTGAATTGCATCGTTGTTTGCATAAATTACAAAAAGGGAGTATTAAATGCAACAGATCGGCGCGATTGAATAATAGCATCCGATTTCATAATCCACCGTATTTATATTTAAAAGATGATGCAATTTTCAGTTTTGTTAATTATATTTAAACATCAAAATTTATTTACTCATATATCGGGGTTCCACTCTGAACTCAAAACGGAAAATGTTGATACATGGCATCCGATATTGTTAATTTTATCTTTCTATCCGACATCCTTAATTTGCCGGTTGTCGATGTGTATGACGGCAAAAAAATCGGCTATCTGCACGATCTATCCGCTACCACAAATCAGGTTTTCCCTAAAATTACAGGCATTATTGTTAAAGCAAAAGACAGCAACGGAGAAATATTCATACCGTGGAGAAAAGTAAAAAACCTTAGCAAAGGAAAGTCCATCACAGTCGAGCATGTACCCGAGATACCGGATGGACGCTTTGCATCAACAGATTCAGATATACTTCTAAAAAAAACATTTCTCGATAAACAGATCATTTCCACATCGGGTAATAAAGTAGTGCGCGTTAACGATCTTCACCTGCTCATCGATAATACTTCGAAAGAGAATTCAAACCTATGGCTTGTTCACATCGATATCGGTGTGAAGGGTTTACTTAGAAGATTGGGGTGGGAAAAATTATTTAACGCAATATTTAAGTGGATTATAGCCCGAGACATGAAAGATAAATTTGTCTCGTGGAAGTTCGTCCAGCCAACAGCAACAGCTAATATATATGGATCGGTGCAATTGAAAATTGACTCGTCAAAATTATCCGAGATTCATCCCGCCGACCTGGCAGACATTCTGGAAGATTTGGGAATCGATGAGCGCATCTCTCTGCTTGAATCTCTCAGTTTTCAAACTGCCGCTGCGACATTGCAGGAAATGCCGTTAAAATTACGCATACAGATATCGGAAACTCTTGAAGCCAGCCGGCTTTCAGGCATCATTAATGAAATGCCTATGGATGAAGCGGTGGATCTGCTTGATGAACTATCGCCGGAATGCCGGCTATCTGCATATGCATTTCTTCCTTCCGAGAAAGTCATCGAATTGAAAGAACTTTCCAAGCTTTCTATTTTCAGTGTCGGAAGTATAATGAATACCGATTTCATTACTGCAAGAGAAACACAAACAGTAAAGGAATTGTTGGAGATACTTAAAGCCGAGAGTAATAAAGCCGAGTTGATTTACTATATCTATGTGGTGGAAAATGACGATGCTCTCAAAGGTGTTGTGACAATTAGAGAATTGCTGTCTTCTCGACCGGAAGCCCAAATTGCAGATATTATGAATGAGAATATTATTTCAGTTGAAATCGATACAAACATAAAGCGAGTCGCACAAATATTCTTCAAATATAATTTTATAGCCATTCCTGTTGTCGATAACGATCGACGAATACAGGGGATTATTACCTCGCGCGATGCTTTTGAGTCCGTCTTCCCGGAAATGAAGAAGGAATCGGAATCTTAACATGAAATTATTAAAACAACTTAAAACCCAGCCTGCTTTTCGCAACCTGTTGATATTTTTCAGCGTTGTGGGTCCGGGTATTATCACCGGTAGCGTTGACAACGATGCCGGAGGGATAACGACTTATTCCGTGGCGGGAGCAACTTACGGTTATCGATTGCTGTGGACATTAATTCCTTCCTTTATTGCCCTGCTAACAGTGCAAGAGATGAATGCAAGAATGGGAATTGTCACCGGCAAAGGACTTGCAGATCTCATCCGTGAAAACTTCGGCGTAAAAATAACATTTTACATTTTTATCTGTTTACTCATTGCCGATATAGGTAATACTGCAACCGAATTTGCCGGGGTTGCCGGCAGCATGATGGTACTGGGAGTGAGCAAATACATTTCAGTTCCCCTCGCGGCGATTGCCGTATGGATTCTTGTCGTCAAAGGAAATTATAAAATTTCAGAAAAAATATTTCTGATTTTCAGCGTATTTCTTCTGTCGTATGTCGTCTCGGCAATCCTGGCAAAACCAGATTGGTCGGAAATTGGTAACGCGATTATTTCGCCCTCGATTCAATGGGATGGAGCGTACATCAGTACAGTTCTTGGATTGGTGGGAACGACTGTCGCGCCATGGATGCAGTTCTACATGCAGTCGTCCGTAATCGAGAAAGGAATCAAGATTGGCGATTACAAGTTCACCATCTGGGATGTTGTTATCGGATGCATTGCCACGATTGTTGTTGCTTTCTTTATTATTGTATCTTGTGCCGCAACTCTACACGTCAATGGGGTCCAGATCGGTGAGGCTAAAGATGCCGCCCTGGCTCTAAAACCGCTGGCTGGTGTTCTTGCCTCTGAGGTCTTTGCCTTTGGGTTATTTGTTGCATCGGTTTTTTCTGCAGCAATTCTCCCGCTCGCGACTGCATTCTATGTATGTGAGGCATTTGGTTTTGAAGCAGGCATCGATAAGAAATTTAGTGAAGCGCCTCAATTCTATACACTGTTCTCACTTATTATCTTGGTCGGGGTCGTAATCATTCTTATTCCGAATGCTCCATTAATCACGATTACAATCTGGACGCAGGTGCTGAATGCAATTCTACTGCCCGTTGTTCTAATCTGTATGATGATCATCGTAAATAAAACGGAGATAATGGAAGGATATACCAACAACATATTTCAAAATATTGTCGGGTGGGGTACTTCAATAATACTAATTATTCTAAGCGCAATTCTTCTATTTTTCGGAAGTGGTTTATAAAGTTTAGCCGGAATTTTATCAGAACATTTTATCAAAATCGCGATCGATAATTTCTCCGGTTGTTCGATATCTTTCCCACAGGATAAATAACTTTGGCGCGCTCCAAAGCGTAAATAACGTAAAAATAATTCCCCCAAAAATATCGACTACGTAATGATATCGTAGATAAACTGTGCTGATAATAAGTAATGTCCCGAAAAAAGAAATCAAGTGACGGGAGATTAGCTTGTAACGAGCTGCGAGAAACATTGTTATAAGCGTCATTTGAGTGTGACCACTCGGGAACACATCCCGTTGAGCGACCGCGATTGCGTTTGTTGTGCCCTTTGTTATCGATTCACCTGCATTAATAAGTTCTCTGATAGAATTGGTTAACCAAAGGCCGGGAAGCTCGGCATCCATGGCGTAAAAATCATGAAGAGTAAATCGCGGACCTACAGCCGGAAACGCCAGGTAACCTAAGTATGAAAGAACGAATCCATAAACAATCGTGAATATGGAAAATGAAAATTTTATATTTTCCTTTTTCAGATACAGCTCAAATCCGACGGCGAGCATAATAAAATAATAACTGGCGTATGCAATTTGCAGAGTTTCGGTCAAAATCGGCGAAGCAAATTGAGTAAGCCAGACAGTCGGATCTATGCCGAAGATTGCTCTGTCGATTCCTATAAATGTGTTATCCCAATCGTTTCGCGTAAGAGATTGAATTACGATGTGCACTTCCTTGAAGATGAAAAATATTATCGGAACCGGATACCAGTCATATAATCGACATACGATCCCGCCATTTGAAGTTATGCAAGCGCGCGATAGCAATATTATAAAAGCAGTCACTATTAAATTAACAACCACAATGAGAAGCCGCGCCAGTTCGCCTGATAGAAAAACAATGCTTATCAGTGAGAGAATGTGGATGAATATTATTATAACAACATCCACAGCCCGGAGTTTCCGGAATGAATCGATGAAAATTATCATAAATGTCGTTTCAGCGATTGTTCGATTTGTTTTGTCAGTTCGATAAATTGTTCAACCGTCAATTGTTCAGGACGCTTATCAAGGGGGAATTCGATTTTTTCCAATAGAGAGTTCATAATTGTTTCGCTGTAGGGAAGATATGAAAGACTGTTGCTCAGCGTTTTCCTTCTCTTTCCGAAAGCCGTGCGAACAACCAATCCAAACAATTCTCTATCGACTTGGTAGGGGAGTCTTTCATGTAATTGTATTTGTATTACCGTAGAAGTTACTTTGGGCTTCGGATAAAAACAGTTTGGAGAGACATTGAAAAGACATTTAGGAGTTCCGTAAAAATGAGAAAATACTGAAAGAATCCCGTAATCTTTTCTATTTGGCTCAGATGCTATCCTTCGTGAAACTTCCCTCTGGATCATCATAGTGATGTCTTGAACCGCAATCCGCTCTTCGAACGCTTTAAATAATATCGGACTTGTAAGATGATAAGGTATATTGCCCACCAACCGGAGTTTGGTTTTGAATCTTTCCTGAATCTGCGAAAGCGATACCTTTAAAAAATCCTGATGTACTATCTCGACATTTTCCGATTGATAATTGTCCCGAAGTTCATTTACAACTCGTTTATCCACTTCTACGGCAATGAGTTTCCTTGTTTTTCCTGCAAGATGTTTTGTGAGCGCGCCTTGTCCCGGTCCGATCTCAATAATAATATCATCTTCTTCTAAGTGTAATTCGCGGACTATGTTCCGGGCAATATTGTCATCGATAAGAAAATTTTGCCCGAGGGATTGTTTCGGCTTGATTTTTAAACGAGTGCTTGGAGCCATTATTCACGGCTTCTTGAACAATTTTTTTAATCCCTCATCGACTTTCTTCTGCAAATCGTCTCCGACTTTTTTCTTTCCCTGATCCAGAAGCTTCTGTTTGGCTTGCTCTAAAGATTGCTTTGCCATTTCTTCTTGGGCTTTAGTGTTTAATTTAAGTGTGGGGCTTGCCGTCATACCGGAAACGTCGAAGTTTAAATTTATACGCCCATCTTTATCCTTAAAGAATTGAATAAGCTGACTGCCCACACCGGGTAATTTTAGCCGATCGGAAACCGAAGAGGGAAGTTTGGTCGTTAAATTGTACGTCATAGATCCATCGAGACCGTGAGAACCATTGACAAGGAAATCGGTTGAACCGGCATTGACTTTCAGGTCTTTGATGTTCACGCGGCCATCGGCAATAGTGAAAGCGTTAACCCAATTCTTGAAATTAACTTCGCGAAGTTCATTAATTCCTGTAAACTCTGAAAGTTTAGTAGTCAAGGGAAAACCCAATAGTTTGCCGTCGAATATCTGAACCTTCCCGTCACCGGCAAGCGTCTTGGTATTTAACCCGAGAGTGTCGTTCAAATCGCCTTTGATTTTAGTGTTCATCGAAAATTTCCCGAAGATATTGCTTCCGAACGAAGTAAACTTCGATAAGATAGAGTTCGATTCTACGCCTACTATTTCCAGATCAAGATCGAACGGACGCTTCTTGAGATCGCGCACATCGAGTGTTCCCTTAGAGAGAATATTGCCCTGAAAAGCGTTAACAGAGAAATTTTTCAGGTTGACGATGCCGTTCGAAATCGATACCGCGCCATGAGCATTGTCGAACTCGAATTTCTCGGTCGCAAGCTTATCGATATTCACATTTGCGTCTATGTCGAAGCCGGGTAAAAACCCGCTCTGCTTATCCTGCGATTTTTTCTTCTCAGAACCGGTTGGCGGCTTGCTTTCAGCAGGCATTAAATCGACCGTACGTAGCTGCTTCGATGTAAGTGTCAATGAAGCGCTCGGCTTTCTACCGGTCTTCGCACTGTCTTCTAAAACCAAACCGAGATAGTTTTTCATTACAAATGTTAAATTCAAATCCGATTGACCTATATTCATCGATAGTTGTTTGGATTCGATCAGCTGGTTGTTGAATGTAATTGTTCCATTCAGATTGTTAAGAGGTTTTGCTGAGCTGGCAGTTTGCACGCTGACATTTTGGAATTCGACCCTGCCATCTGCTTTGATGCCCTGCGGCAATTTTATTTTCCCTTCAATGGAAACATCTCCCCTCATCGTGCCTCCGAGTTCGGTTCCCTGCTCGAGAGGATAGAAATTTTTAATTTCGTTTAGATTTACTATGCCTGCAAATGAAGCCGCTAGGAACGGATCGTCGAAATTCGTAACGCTCATTTTTCCTTTTAATTCATTGCCACCGAGGGCGGCAGTGAATTTGTCGAGCGAAAAATTTCCCACCGGTTTTTCGCCGGAACGAACCTCGGGTCGTTTGAACCCGCCTACAATATTTATGTTTGTAATCGATTTCGGAAGTCCGCTATACTGGATTGTTCCATTCGAAACGATAAATGAACCGACAGCGCCGGGGGTCTGAATTTCACCGAGTGCGCCTTTTACGATAGTCGAAAACTTAACGTCGCCGGAACTTGATAATCCCTTTGCTGCTTTTAGCATATCTGCCGGAATGAGCGATAGAAGCTGACCCATTTTTGTGCCGGGGGTTGATATTGTGAGATCGAAGAGCATTGTTTCCTGTTGAAGCTGCGAGATTGAGCCGGAGACATTTAGCGGAAGTTCTTTTAACTTTGCATCGATAGCATCGAACGATAAAATATCTTTGTCGATGTTGTAAGTCAGTTTTGATGTTCCCGTCAGCGGCTGATCGATAAGGAACCACGAAGCAATTGTTCCATAGCTAACTTTTTCAACCGCTGTTGTTCCTCTAATCTCTATTGTCTTTGTTCCGCTTTCGGAGGAGATGCTCGATTTCTGATTTACACCGAGCATGACAAATCGTAAATCGGATTTCCGGTTGATGAATTCGATCTCGCCATTATTAATTTCAAGGTTAGAAAGAAGAAGTGCGCCGCCACCGTTCTTTTCGATATGTGAATTTCCGTCGGGAGATTTCTTTTCCGACATAGAATAATTATTAGATCCGTCTTCAAGTACTTCCATATTGATGACCGGATGCTCAAGAATAATGTACTTGATGTCAAGTTGATTGCTGAGCAGTGCGAAAAGGTTTACTTTCAACCTCAAGTTGTCGAGAGAGAGGAAATATTCTTTATCGAATTTCATTCCATCGGGGTTTGATATTTTAAGACCATCGATTGAAACAGCGAGAGACGGAAGTATGGAGAATGAAACATCCTGCACAGTAACAGAACGGTGTGTAGCGTCTTCTATTTTGGGGATGATGAGAGCTTTCAGCCGTTCGCTTGTCAGATAAAATTTTAACCCGATTATTACAGCGATAAGGAGCACTAACGGAATAGACGCTATTATGATCCATGTTTTTGCGGTTTTACTCAAAGCCATTTGAATTTTCCTCTTAATTTACCTTCAACGTAAAAAAAATATACCTAAATACCGATAGATAAGCAACCATCTGAATTGACAATATGCTCCCATTTCAGTATATTCGATTCACGAAAGAAATCCAATGCCACAGAAAAATTTGTAGAAAGGACTAGTTAATGGCGGAAATATCACTTGATGCATTAGGGATAGTTGAGACGAAAGGTCTTGTGGGCTCCATCGAAGCGGCAGACGCAATGGTGAAAGCTGCAAAAGTAACGCTAATCGGAAAAGAAGTTATCGGCGGCGGTTACGTCACCGTTATGGTTCGCGGCGATGTTGGCGCAGTGAAAGCTGCTACCGATGCCGGAGCTGCAGCGGCTCAGCGTGTTGGCGAACTGGTGTCGGTGCACGTCATCCCGCGTCCGCACAGCGATGTTGAGATGATTCTTCCGAAGCGCCCATCTGAAAAATAATTGAGAATTTTCTCTTCATTAAGCTTGGAAGATCAACAAGGATTGTATGCTTGATTATGCACTCGGATTAATCGAGACGAAAGGTCTTGTCGGGGCTATCGAAGCCGCAGATGCTATGACGAAAGCGGCAGAGGTGGAACTGATCGGCAAGGAACGCACCGGCGGCGGTCTGATTACCGTTAAAATCAAAGGTGATGTTGCGGCGGTTCGAGCGGCAGTTGATGCCGGAGCCGCAGCGGCTCAGCGTGTTGGTGAGCTGGTATCGGTACATGTTATTCCCCGTCCCCATGATGATACGGAAATACTCATTCTCCCGTTAGCGCCAAAAATAATCAAGGCGCCTGTTTTGAAGAAAAATATTTCCGCTTCACCGAAACATACTGTAAAAGTAATTCAAACCAGGAAAATAGTAGAAGAGAAAACAAAGCCGATGGCAGTTCCCGAAGAACCGGAATCCGCAATATCTTCTCCTGCTGTCTCGATGAGCGATGATGAACAAACTTTTCGCGGTCAGCTTGATGCTATGTCTGTCCATGAATTACGGCGTTATGCACGGAGCGTTCAGGGACTTTCAATATTCGGACGGCAGATATCTCGTGCCAACAGAGATCAACTTATTGACGAACTCATGAAAGTTAAATTTCCTAAATGATAGTGAATCGTACCATTAGCTCCATCCAATCGTTCTGGATGGAGTTTTTTTATTTTGGATGATGGAAAAAAAAAGATATCATATCGTAATTGCCTCAATTTTATTTGCGGTGCTAACGTGGATCTCCGTCAATTTACGGGATGAATATACGGTTGTCAAGCGGTTCCCCGTTGTTCTGGAAAATGTCCGGGCAGGGAAAGCGCTAAAGTATCCAATCGCGCGTAATGTTAATGTCCGCTTCAAAGGTAACGGGTGGTCGCTTGCCGGATTATACCTGATGCCCGACATGAATTATTTTATCGATTTTTCAACCGTGGGATCGGAAGACTTCATTATTACAGGGCGTGAATTACTGGAACATGTAAAACTTCCCGTCGTGCTTCATCCGCTCGATGTGAAACCCGATACAATAATATTGGCGCTGGATGATTATAAAGAAAAACATGTTCCGGTTGTAACCAATATCATGCTCTCGTTTAAGGAAGGATATGGACAGGTCGGATCGGTCCGGGTTTATCCGGAGAGTGTAGTTGTGGGCGGTTCACGGATACAAATAGATAATATCACATCGTGGCTTACTAATTTCACACGGTTCGATGACTTGCGCGCACCCGTCGATATCGAACTACCCTTAGAAGAACCTCAGAATTATTCTTTAACGCTCCTCAATCATTCGGTTAGACTGACGATCGACGTTCAGCCGTTTGCAGAAAAAACATTTACCGGAGTACCGGTCCATGCGCTTGCTATGCCGCCAAACCGGGAGGTGATTTTTATCCCGCCTAAAATGGATATCATCATCCGAGGTGGAATCGATCAGCTTGCAAAATTATCGAACGAAGATTTTCATGCTTCAATTAATTATCAATTTTTAGTTCAAGATTCTGCTGTTGCGTTTACTCCTGTACTAACAGTCCCGCCGGAAGTTAAAGTAATTGGCAGAAAACCGGAACGTTTTCAGTATATCATACGAAAAAAATTATAGCCAGCCAGGAGAGTTTAAATCTTATGCGATTGTCAATCAACATCGATCATGTTGCCACGCTTCGTAATGCCCGCGGCGGCACAGTGCCCGATCCAATTGGAGCGGCGCTCGTTGCAGAGCGCGCCGGCGCCGACGGTATTGTTTGCCACCTGCGTGAAGACCGCCGGCACATACGCGATGTTGACGTTGTGAAACTGCGAAAAGTTATTACTACGAAATTAGATTTAGAAATGGCGGCAACACCCGAAATAATCCGCATCGCACTTCAGGTAAAACCCGATCTTGTAACCTTGGTTCCTGAAAAACGCGTAGAGTTAACAACCGTAGGCGGTCTGGATGTTGTTCGATTGAAACCTTCACTAAAAAAAACAATTTCCCGATTTCACGATAAAGGAATTCCGGTTAGTCTTTTTGTAGATCCGGCGCGCGATCAAATTCAGACTGCAAAAGAGATCGACTCCGACATGATAGAGATACATACCGGCGAGTATGCGAATGCCCGCACAGAAAGATCAAGCAATAGACAGCTCGAACGGATTCACGCTATGGCAGTTTTTGCAAGAAAGCTGGGGCTTGGCGTAAATGCGGGGCATGGGCTTGATTACGAAAATATGAAACCTGTTGCCAAAATCCGCGAGATTGAAGAAGTGAGTATCGGTCACGCAGTAATTGTGAGAGCGCTGTTTGTGGGACTTGAAGGAGCGGTTCGGGAGATGATAGAATTGATAAAAGGAAAGTGATGAACCGGGATAATCAGTGCTGCTGCTCAATTTTTCTGATATCATCTCGAAGTTTAGCCGCGCGCTCGTAATCTTCACGCTCGATCGCTTCATTGAGCTGTGCGTGGAGCGCTTCAAGTTTTGTTAAACTGACGTCGCCGCCTTTAGTCGTAGACTTACTTCCCTGTTCTTGGTCTTCAGCTTCGGGGAGGAATGCGGCTTCATCCATCACTTTTTCCGCTACAAAAATCGGCGCGCCGAAACGAACCGCCAACGCAATTGCATCGCTCGGCCTGGCATCGACTTCCTGATTATCGAAGCTCAGCATTGCGAAGAACGTTCCGTCTTTCAGCTCGCTGATTGTAATTTCTGTGAGTTCGGTATCTAACGACTCGAGAATATTTTTCATTAAGTCGTGAGTCAAAGGGCGGGGTGGTTTGATTCCTTCAATCTCAAGCGCTATAGATTGCGCTTCAAAGGCGCCGATGATGATTGGTAGTCTCCGGTTTCCGTTTACTTCTTTTAAAATGAGAGCATAAGCCCCACCGCTAGAAGGACTTGTCGATAACCCTAATATGTCAACTTGAACTTTTTCCACAAAATTCCAATCAGTTTATTTTCCTAGTGTCTTTTTTAATTCTTCAGTTAGTGGAGGAAGAACATCAAATACATCTCCCACAATTCCGTAATCTGCAATCTGGAAAATTGGCGCATCTTTATCTTTATTAATGGCTACAATATACTTAGATGAAGACATGCCGGCGATATGTTGTATTGCACCTGAAATACCGCACGCAACATACAATGTCGGAGATACCGTTTTACCGGTTTGTCCTACCTGCTCATCATGCGGACGCCAACCGGCATCGACAACGGCACGCGACGCACCGACCGCACCGCCGAAAACGTCTGCTAATTTTTCGATGAGGTTGAAGTGTTCGGGACCTTTCATTCCCCTGCCGCCGGAAACAATGATGCTTGCCTCCGTTACATCCGGACGACCTTCGGCAACTTTTACCGCGGTAACTCTTGCGGAAAAATCTGCATCGGTAAGTTGAGGCGTATATTTCTCGGTCGATACCTTGCCGCCATCTATCGAAACCGCGGTGAAAACATTAGGACGAAGCGTGAAAATTTTAACCGGCGAAGTAATTTTTACATCGAGAATTACTTTACCGGCGTACGCCGGTCGTGAAGCGATTATTTCACTGGATTCGATTTTCAAAGCTATACAATCCGCTGCCATGCCTGCCGAGAGCTTGGCTGCGATTCGGGGAGCTAAATCTTTTCCCATCTGGCTTGCGGGAAAGAAAAGAATCGTAGCCTGTTCTTTCGAAGCAACCTCTGCGGCGATCTTGGCATAAGCCGTAGTGGAATAATGCTGGAACCGTTCATCCTGTACAGCGACTACCCGCGTGGCTCCGTATGCCCCGAGTTCCGGAATTATGCCTTCAATGTTGTTGCCGATAACCAGAACCACAAGCTCGGCACCGAGTTTATCGGCAATTCCTTTTGCGGTTTGGGTAACTTCGAAAGCCGATTTTTTGAATTTTCCTTCACGCTGTTCTGCAAATGCAAGTAGTTTCATAATCAAGTCAAAATAAAAAATTAAAAATTAAAAAAAATATCTTTATACATCTCATATCGCATATCTATTAGATGACTTTTGCTTCTTCATGTAATAATCTTACAAGCTCCGGAACCGCAGTCGCGTCAGTCCCGACAATTTTGCCGGATTGTTTAGACGGAGGTTTCTGCATCCCGACAACTTCGACGGCAGATGGAACCGCTATCGGTTGGCGTTCTTCAATCGGCTTCGATTTTGAAGCCATGATTCCTTTTAACGATGGATAGCGCGGCTCGTTAAGTCCTTTTTGAGCGGAGATAACGACGGGGAACGACGTCTCGACCACTTCATGTCCGCCTTCGATCTCGCGCTCACAAATTACCTTCGTTTCTTCCACGGACATCTTCACGACAGCTGATACCGACGGTATTCCCAACAGCTCTGCAACGAGTCCGGGTAGCTGTTCACTGTAATAATCGATTGACTGTTTTCCGAAAAAAATAAAGTCGGGCGAGAGTTTTTTCAATTCATCAGCCAAAGCTTTTGCAACCGATAAAGAATCTCTTACCGAATCGTCTTTCAGAAGGATAACTTTATCGATGCCCATCGCGAGCGCCTTGCGAAGAGTTTCTTTGTGTGAATCGCCGCCTAACGTCACAGCCAATGTTTCGCCGCCATTTTTTTCTTTCAACTGGAGCACGGCTTCGATTGCGTATTCATCATACGGATTAAGGATATAATTAACCCCGGTACGATCGATAGCGTTACCCCCGGGCGCAATTTTTATTTTGGCTTCGGTATCGGGCACATGATTGATACAAGCGACAAATTTCATAAAAAGTTCTGTTGAAGTGTTAGATTCCTGAAACGAACAATGGAAACATCGTGAAGTTTTCCGTGATTTACCATGAATATAGTCACTATCTGAATAAAAGGCAAGAATTGATATTGCAACTCACCGTAGATTTCAGTACATTTTTTCAATTCGATTATTTCTTCCAACCGTATTTCAATAAGCGAAAGCAGCCACAATGAACAATTCGAAAAAGCTAATGACACTGGAACGCTTTATCCATGAACAGGAACATTTGCACCCCGGCGCTACTGGCGAATTTTCCGAACTGCTTCACGATCTCTCTGTTGCCGCTAAACTTGTCTGGCGCGAAGTAAGCAAAGCGGGGCTTGTGAACATTCTCGGATCGACGGGCCGCACCAATGCCAGCGGCGACGCTGTAAAAAAATTAGACGAGTTCGCCGATGAAACAATTTACCGCGCGATGGATTTCAGCGGTCATCTTTGCGTTATGGCTTCGGAAGAGAACGAAGACATACTCCATATTCCGGAGGAATATCGTTCGGGGGAATATGTTCTGTTGTACGATCCGCTTGACGGTTCATCTAACATCGATGCGAACATAACTATCGGTTCGATTTTCAGTATTTATAAAAGAGTTTCTTCCGGCGGGAAAGGAAAATTGGAAGATTGCCTGCAAAAAGGATTGAAGCAGGTAGCTGCAGGTTACATAATCTACGGATCGAGTACCGTGTTTGTCTATTCTGCCGGACGCGGAGTGCATGGTTTCACGCTCGATCCCAGTGTCGGCGAGTTTGTTCTCTCTAATGAAAAAATTGTCATTCCTCAAAAAGGAAAAATCTACAGCATGAACGAAGGCAACTACCGCAACTGGGATGAAAATTTACAAAACTATATCCAGTACATTACTGAAGACGATAAAGCGACCGGCAGACCATACTCGTTGCGATACATCGGGACGATGGTTGGCGACGCTCACCGGACATTAATGTACGGCGGTATTTTCGCTTACCCAGGCGACAAAAAAAATCCCGATGGTAAATTACGTTTGTGCTACGAATGCAATCCCATGGCATACATCATCGAGCAGGCGGGCGGCAGAGCTATCGACGGGAAGAAGCGCATACTTGAAGTTCAACCGACAACTCTTCACCAACATACGCCCGTGTTTCTTGGCAGCGTTGAAGATGTAAATTTGTGTGAGGAGTTTTTGAATGGGAAAAGATAAGAGCGGGGAGTTAGAAGATGTGAGATATGAGATATGAGTTGTGAGTTATGAGTTGGGGGATGGAGTGGACTTTGTTCTTAGCATTCTTTGCGAGAGATAATGTGTGAATCACTTTTCCATGTTGACGGCTTCGCCGCAAGTGCAACTCAACGCGGGAAGCCAGTCGCACTTCTAAAAACGAAAAGACTTTTCTCGGCTTTGTTCATGGTTCACTCCTTTAAATTATCAAACAAGAAAATGTATTGTATGATGGCCAAATTTCTGATTCGCCGAATGTAGAAGACGGACATTGAAGTTTTTCCCGATAATGATGAGTGTTGGCAAAACAATGGTGCATTATACATTTTTGTTGTAAAAAAATAAAATAATGCAAGATATCTTTTTCTCTTGAATTTGATTTTTTATAAAGTGTTAGATAAGGTAAGCACATGAAGTTGTAACTACTTAGTCTTTATTAGGATATAGAACGGCTTATAATTATTTCCAAATAAAGGCCTGCCATATCTGTTATTCAAACTTGTTTTTATTTGTTTAATTGCTTCCATAGCATCAGATATACCAAATTCATTATCAGCTTTATCGATATATTCGATCAATTCCTGTTTATCCTTGAATGTTTCTGGAATAGTTTGAATGTATTTATTATCATTTTGAATATTAACAATAATTTCTTTTTCTTTACTAATTTTTTCCAATCTTATCCATACAATACTTTCACCTAACGTCCAAAAGCATTTTGCCAAGGGACAACCAGCAATAAACGGAATATTGTATTTTCTGCTCTCTTTGACTGCGTCAATTATTGAATCATTGATCTTAATAGTAATTATATTATCACTTGTCGATACCAATTTGGGACGTCTTGGAAATACTCCCACAATCTTAAATAAATCATTATTATGTATTTCTTTTGAAATACTGCTTCCTTCTCTTGTTTGGTGAGGAAAAATAACCGCGAATTGTTTTCCCTCGAGCATACAGTAGATTTGCCTTACAAGCACGTATTCAGCGGTATGCTCATTAATGAAGCTAATAGGTTTTCTAAAATTTTTCTTCATGATAAGAAATGCTTCATGCACTTATTTCGCATAACAGTTGGCGCGATCCCATATCTCTATCATAATAATAAACTCGTCGTAACGCGACCAAACATGTCGTGCCGTGTTATCCGATGTGGGCGGCGATTTCATAATTTGCAAATGTTCGAGGGAATACATCTTCAATTCTGAAAAAGGGCGGGCAGAAGATTGATTCAAAACGGGAAGCGAATTCAGTATCTGACGTATTATCCAGAGCACTTAGTGCCCTTTGTGTTAAGTGTTGCGAAAATGGTACTTGGACTGTTGGAACATAGAATATTTTAAATATTCCATTCAATGTAAGACTAGCTAATCCGACATTGAAATGCTTGAATTCATCTATGTGTTTTATAGCTGATTTTATTCTTGCGTCATCGAGAACTACAAAAACAGCATTAGCAAAAGTTTTGTATCTATATGCTTGTGTCAATGCTTTTTTCCATTTGTCAATTTTAAGTTCAAAAGCAATTATACTGCTAATATCATTCTGTTGGCGTATTACGACAAAATCTGGAATTCCAAAGCCGAAAGCAACTTCAGAGAAGACAGAATATTCGCTATGAATAAAGCCTTCCATAAATGAGGCAAAAGCATTTGACATGGCTTTCTCAGATTTAAACACGAGATTGATTCTCCTCTAAAGTTTTTTTGTATGTCATGAGGACGCTATACCAAATATACAAATGTGAATCATTACTGTCATCATCTAAAAGAACGCCTTCACTTTGTATTTCTTTGAAAATCTCAATAGCTCTTTTAAACGAGCTAGCAAGAAAAGCAATTCTTTTATCTGTCTCATTTGGTAAGCTTTGCACCTGCCTATGGAATAATGTAAAATAATGCTTGTATAAAACCGGGTTCGTAAAGTGCCATTTGAACTCCTTTTCAAACATTAATGGTTTATACTGAGTGTCATCAAAGATCTCATTCCATTTTGGATACGATCTCTTTAAGGCGTCAATATATCCATAAACTATTGCTTGATACAAGCTGGCAAAATAGACACGTGGAGTAGGAGGATATATTTGTTTTTTATCTTGTGTATCAAATCTCTCAATATTGAAGTTTTTGAGATTTTCATACGATCCCATTGAGACCGAATCAGGGTTAGCAACGGAATATAAAATCCCTTCAATCCCATTGTAGCCAATATGTATTTCAAGCCCATTCAATTTTAGCAAAGTAATTAGGTTAAGCACATTAATTAAATATCCCGAATCCTTGATCTGTTTAGTCGTGAATTCATTTTCAAAAATTATGTAAACTCCGTGAATATCCTGAAAACCAGTTATCCAATTTAGTAATTGATCTCGCAATTCGTCATCCATCAGCTCTGGAGCTTTTACTATGACTGTTAAAAAAAGCTTCTTATCAGCCTTGACACTTCTGTAGTATTCAATGAAAGGAATAACTATCTGTTCAGATAACTGCCCATAGTAATGCCCTGGAACGTCGGTATATTTTGTTGGTATTACAATCGCCTGAAAATTATTTTCTAATTGAAAATCGGTGCATTGTTTAGCAATCTCATTACCCCAAGCTTGAAAATCAGATGAAGAAAAACCATTTCTGATGTTCCCTGGAAAGAATGGATACGTTGCTAACTTTCCTTTGTTATCTCCAGGTCTATAGAATTGTGGATCAAAAATACTTTTCGATTTAGTCTCGTTTGATATCTCAGCGAATTTGTCGTATGGAATATTAACGGGAGATAGAATAAGGCCGTCTCCGCATCCATCTTTCTCAAAGCTATCAACATTCCACACATAATTGTGTCCAGTCTGATGGAATATTTTCATGTCTACCACCTTTCTTTCACATATTTCGCCAAATCCAAATATGTTCTAAATCTTAAGTATGGCTGATGTGATAACAGTTTTTCTATCAGTACAAGAAAATTTTCGCTAAACTTATTGAACTGCCCTGTGTTCAAACGCTTATTTGTAATGATATTTTCAGGAATTGATGCACCACCAACTTTTTGTGGATCAAAAGGATGAACTTTGAATGCTAATTCAAAAAACACTATGCCAAGTGAATAGAAGTCCGTCCTTACACTAATCGCATTCTTTTGATTTAATAGTTGTTCGGGAGAAGCGTAATTCGGTGTACATGGTCCCATCATTTGAAGTGTCTTGGTTAACGAGTCTTTATTTAAGAAGCGAGCAATTCCCAGGTCGATTATAACAGGTTCGTTGGTAGGCCTAATTAGAATATTGTCAGGTTTCAAATCTCTGTGAATAATATTCTGTCGCCAGAGTATGCTTAAAGCGTTTATCAAAGTCATAAATAGTTGTGTAATGGCCTCTTCGGTTTCAAATCTCGATGACGCTGTGTATAGATTTTCCGAATCAATGAATTCTTCTACAATTGAAAACTGATTATTTGACAAATCTATATTAAATTCATAATTCTGTGGGAAGAAATTGTTTTTGATCGATCGTAAAAAATCTACCTCCCGTTTGATTCTTTCGAGTGACGATAAGCTTTGGAAAACGCCTTCCTTTATGACAACTGCGCCATAATCATCATGGTCGGCTCGATATACTTCCTTTTGTCCGCCCTTAGTAAGAAATTGAACATTCTTACATTTTGGATTGTTTGTATTCATCAAGATATCATTTTAGCTTTAACGTAAATTCAGACATTCTCATCAGCGTGAGTTCCCGCGTTTCTAATCAATCCAATCGTGAGATGCAAAATATAAAACATCTAATTCATAGTCAAGAAAACAATCGTCCTTTTACTAAAAAACACTTATAATGAACGTTTTTTAAATAAAAACGGCTCACCTTTTGGGCGAGCCGTTTTGTTCTGTGGAATTATCAACGGGTTATTGCTACCACGAATACCTTATCGTGTAAGTAACAATTTTCTCTTCGTCCTTTCCGATCTTCACAGGGAATTTTATAGTGGATTGATCAACCTTCTCAAAGTTTGTTGAGAATTTAACAATGTCCCACTCGCTCCAGCGCCATGGGTGCTCGTAAATTTGAATTTCAACCGTTTCCTTCTTGTGGTTGCGGACTTTTATCTCAATCGTTTCTTCTACAACTCTTTTACTAATCGATTTAAAATCTTTCTGCACGCGCTCGCCAACTATATCGAAAGCATTTCCCAAATAAAGTCGAAGCTCTTCGTCTTTGGGTGTGTGATCGATTAAATCCTCGCCGATGAACTGCTCTTTGCCGTCATCGTCACGCTTGTACACGCGAATCTTTCCTTTCGGCAACGGAATGCCAAGCCCCGATTTCGATTCGTTCTTGAATGTTACAAACACGCCGACCTTCTGATTCGATTGCTGACCAAAACTTCCTTGATCTCTATAAGAATAATTGTTGTACCAATACCGCCACTGGTCGGATATGCCGTCGTAGATGAACACTTTCTTCGAAGCAACATTCTTTCCCGTTACCAGCTCGATTTGCTTTGTTTCGTTATCGTTCAGATCTGTGCGGCGCTGAAGCGAGTAGAGTTTGAATTCAAACAAATCGGTTTGTTTGAATTGCGGCTCGGCAGATTTCGCCGCCATTTCCATCATCCTCGGTCTCATGCCGTCAAAATCCTGCCGCACAATGTTCACATCACCCGCTACAAGTTTCAAGCCCGCATCGTGGAATGATGTTCCGCAGTTATTTGTCAGAGTTACCCAGCCGGTCATATCCAATTTCGAGTCATCTTTATTCAGCAGGGCAACATAATTCGCGTTCCAAGAAAGCTGTCCGGCAAGATAACTGATTTCGGTTTTGTGCTCGCCTGCTTTTTCATTCTCAACAAGCCACTCAAGCTGTGGTTTCAGTATCAATCCTTCCGGAAGCGATGGAAGAACCAATCGTCCGGCAGGGTTGATTTCTATTTTACCGTTTATCTCGGCTACAAGTCCGCCACTGAAGCTTGAAGAAATCAATTTCCCCTTGACCGTGTATTCTTTTTTTGTTTCCTCATTTAGTCGGACAAACTCGACATCTTTGCCGATATATTTTTCCATCAGCTTCGCCTGACTGACAAGATCGTACTGGTAATTTTGCTCAAGCACTCTAACCGCAGTAGGGTCTGTTAAGCTTGAGAAGTGAAGCGATGTTCCGTCTATTGTTGTAGGAATATCGGGAATGATCACCCGACTCATATCCGCGGGAATAGTTATTTTTCTTTCCTCACGAATAAGTGAGAGATTCTGGTTATAAATAGTCAAATCAACAGATGTACGCTCCCCTGCAGTTGTCTGCTTCATTTGGGAAAAGATGCTTTGATTGTCCCAAGTAATCAAAAAGAGCAGTGTAATGAATAATGTTTTTTTCATGGTAATCCCCTTTCTTATAATAAGACGATTCGATTTGCTGTTTCGTTTAGTTACAAGGTAAGAATGTTTCGTGTTATTTCCCACCCTTACCGACAACCACCTTTTCTTGTTCTTTGTACTGCAAGCGGTAAAGTTTGTAGTAAATTCCTTCCAAAGCAAGCAATTCCTGATGAGTACCCATCTCGCGGATTTCCCCTTTGTGCATGACAATAATCTTATTCGCTCGCTGAATCGTAGATAACCTGTGCGCGATTACTATTGATGTTCTGCCCTGAAGAAGTTTTTTAATTGCCTGCTGAATTAGAATCTCAGTCTCGGTATCGACACTGGATGTCGCTTCGTCGAGTATGAGTATTTTCGGATGAACAGCAAGCGCGCGTGCGAATGAAATCAATTGCTTTTGTCCGACAGACAGAGTTGCGCCGCGCTCTTTCACCTCTTCGTCGTATTGTTTTGGAAGATTTTCTATGAAGCGATTCACTCCCACAACACGAGCAGATGCTTTGATGCGATCGATAGATATACCATCGTTACCGAGGTTGATGTTCGATTTAATATCGCCGGAGAAAAGGAAAACATCCTGAAGAACAATTGCCATATGCTTCCGCAAATCTTCTTTGTTGATTGAGCGGATATCGATACCATCAATGAGGATTTGACCTTTTTGAAATTCATAAAAGCGGCAGATAAGATTAATGATAGTCGTTTTTCCCGCGCCGGTGTGCCCGACAAATGCGGCAGTTTCACCCCGATTAATTTTGAAAGATACATTTTTTAACACCCATTCTTCATCGTTGTAAGCGAACCAGACATTGCGAAACTCAATTTCGCCGTTTATTTTTTCAAGTGAAACTGGTGTTTGTGGATTCGGTATAAGCGTTTGGTCATCTAAAAGTTTGAACAGGCGCTCTGAAGACGCCATTGCCGACTGCATGATGTTGTATTTTTCCGATAAGTCGCGTATGGGCCGCCAAAACATTTCATTGAACTGGAAAAATGCTATCACTGTACCGATTGTGAGCGAGCCTTTAAGAGCATCGATGCCGGAGTACCATATAATAAGTCCGATTGCGATAGCGCCGATGAGATCGACACCCGGATAGAAAAGTGCATAATAGAAAATCGATTTGATGTTCGCGTCGCGGTGTGCGGAGTTTATATCGGAAAATTGATTATAAGATTTTTTCTCGCGGTTAAAAATCTGGTCTACCATCATGCCGGTGATATGTTCCTGCATGAATGTATTGATACGTGCAACCTGCAACCGTACTTCGCGGTATGCTTCGCGGGCTTTTCTTCGAAATAGGAATGTTCCGTAAAACAGCAATGGTAAAACACTAAGCGATAACAGTGCCAGCTCCCAGCTCATCGTGAACATGAAATATAGAATACCGATGATCGTAAAGACATCGCTGAATACCATCACGATTCCGGAGGAGAACATTTCATTCAAAACTTCAACATCGTTTGTAACACGGGTAATGAGACGACCGATAGGATTTTTATCGTAAAACTTGATGCTGAGATTCTGCAAATGCGTAAACACCTGCATCCTCAGATCGAAGATTGTTTTTTGACCGATCCACTGGGTAAGATATGCGCTTGCATATTGCACGAGTCCGCGGATAACGAGCAATCCTAAAAATGCAATCGCGGTAATCAGTAAACCGTGTTTATCGTTGTTTGCAATATTTGTATCAACGGCGTACTTCGTAAACCACGGTCGCACCGCCTCCATACCTGAAACAAGTACGCTCAACAATATTCCAAGCCCGACATGCCATCTGTACGGCTTCAAATATTTTATGAGCCGCTTCATCAAACGGGTGTCGTATGCCTTACCCAGGATCTCGTCGTCGTTCATATGCAGCCAAGCAAGAAATAAAAAGTAAAAGGTAAAAAGTAAAAAATGAATATTGCCAAATTTATCATTTTACCTTCTGGAGTTGAATTTGAGTTTTTGATTTACCGCGTAGCTTGCTTACAATCGCACCCAATATTTTTTTAATTTCCTCTGCCTCAATAATCATATCTGCAAGTCTTTTCTTTTCTATCATTTTTGATCCTTCTATCAATCTTAACCAGTAGTGTGTTTCTCTTGCCTCTTTAAGTGCAATACTCATCTTATAAGTATAATCATCCTTGCTGAAGGCAGCCACAGCTTCTTCGACGTTTGCTCCAACTGAGGTTCCGGATCGTAATATCTGTTTACCAATCACATATCCAGCTTTCTTGTCCGGTAAATGAGCCGACAGATTGATAATCCTTAATCCCAAATTAAAAGTTCTCTCTTTTATATCTTGATACATAGTTCCCCCTTTTATTAATCAATTAGTTTTTACTTTTTATTTTTAACTTTTGACTTTCATTATAGTTGTTCCAATTCTTCCTCAAGCAACTGCTTCTCGTATAGATCGGCATAGATTCCGCCGAGTGCTACTAATTCATTATGATTGCCCCGCTCAGCAATTTCTCCGTTGTTAAGCACGACTATCATATCGGCATCTTTCACTGTCGAAATGCGGTGACTGATAATTATACTTGTGCGATTATTCATAACGTTTCGGAGACGTTTTAAAATTTCTTCTTCGGTATAAGTATCAACGGCAGAAAGTGCGTCGTCAAGAATCAAAATTTTCGGATTGCGCATCACCGCGCGGGCGATGCTTGTCCGCTGTTTCTGTCCGCCCGAAAGTGTAATACCGCGTTCACCAAGCATTGTATTGTACTCTTTCGGGAATTCCTTCACATCTTTCGCTATCTGAGAGACGTCTGCTGCATTTACGACTCCATCCATCTTTCCATCATCCATCCCGTATGAAATGTTCTCTGCGAGTGTATCAGAGAATAAAAACGTTTCCTGTTGGACATACCCGATATTTGAGCGAAGAACTTCGAGCGGAATCTTTTTGATGTTTATTCCATCAATCAGCAGCTCGCCATCTGTGACATCGTACAAACGCGGGATGAGATTTATTATTGTAGATTTGCCAGAACCTGTATAACCAACTATAGCTATAGTCGTGCCTTGAGGAATTTCGAGATTAATATTTTTTAGTGTCGGTGATTGCGCGTTATTATGAGTGAAGGAAACATTCCGAAACTCTATTCTTCCCTGAATATCTTTTATAGAAAAATTTGTTTGATGGGTATCGCGTATATCCGGCTGGGTGTCCATAATCTTCATCAATCTTCTCAGCGAAGCCGCACCTTGCTGAAGAAGATTCGTCACCCAACCGAATGCGATCATGGGCCAAATCAAAAGTGTGAGATATCCGAAGAACGCCGTAAGCGTACCGATGGACATTTCACCGTTAATGACTTTCAGACCGCCCACGTATACAATGATAACGAGCGAAGAGCCGACGAGCAAAAACATCAGGGGCCAGAGTATCGATTGGATTCTTGCTAAGACGAGATTTTTCTTAAGATATTCCCAGCTCAATTTTTTAAAGCGATCTATCTCATACTCTTCGCGCACGTATGCTTTCACAATTCTTATGCCTGATAAATTTTCCTGTGCGCGTGTGGTGAGAATGGAAAATTGTTCCTGCCGTTCTTCGAATTTTTTGTGAATTTGTTTTCCAAGTTTATAAACAGCATAAGAAACAAGCGGCATAGGGATAAGAGCGTAAAGCGTCAACTGCCAGTTTGTTAGAAACATCATCACGAGAACCATAGAGAGCGTCATGATAGTATCGCTTGGATACATGATGCCGGGACCGACCACGTTGCGTACCGAACCGATGTCGTTCGTAGCGTGCGCCATCAGATCACCGGTTGGCGTGTTCTGAAAATACGAGAGCGAAAGTTTCTGGATGTGTTTAAGAAAATCATTTCGCAGATCAAACTCAATATGCCGCGAAACAACGATGATTGTTTGTCGCGTAAGATAAGTGAAAATACCGGCGATAAGATTTAACGCGACAAGAGAGGCGGCATAAATAAGCAGATTTGTTCCATCGATGTTTTTTGTTTCAAGTCCGATTTTCAATTTATCGATAGCATTACCGACAATCCGCGGCTGGAAGACGGTGAAGACATTACTCATCACAACTGTGAGGAGTCCCCACAACAGCGTGCGTTTGTATTTTTTAAGATATGGGATTAAGCGGAGTAATGATTTCATATAGTTCTGATAAGCAACTCACATCCAACATAAGTTTAAATTCGAACGTGAGCCGCACTTTAAAGATACGAAACTATTACATAAATTTCTTGGGGGGCAGAGCTATATTGATCGCTGAAGAATTTGATTCGGTGTTTTTCTCCCTCGCGTAGTTCGATCAAAATGCTCGTCGTAACTGACAATCGAGAGATCATATTTTATTGCAGCAACGTACTGGTATGCATCGTCAAAATCAAGTTTAAATTCCCGAGATGCTTCGATGACAGATTTTAGATCCTGAACCGAAAGAGTCAACGCCGATATTCCGCCATTAAGAATTACATCGTCGACAAATTGCTCGAATGCAATATGTTGATGACGCTGGAAAAGTAACAATCCGATTGAATGTAATGCAAAGTCACTAATATAGAAATTGATATTTCCATTGAGGAGAAGAAGTGATTTTGCTTCCGCAGATTTCTCTTGGTCTAATATTATTTCCAAGAAAATGTTTGTGTCGAGAAGAATGTTCACTTTTCTCTGATTCTTAATTTGGTAATGTCATGTTGAAGATCAACAGATGTGTACGTACCTCGCATATTTTTAAGCGCTCCCGCCCAATCAAATTTTAATGTTTTATGTTCCCGATGCTGGTGCTTTTTGATCAAAAATTCGATAAAGTCCTCGATTTCTTGACGCAAAGATGGGGATAATTGCTTAATTTTTTCTTCGATGTAACTCATTGTTATCTCTCGCAATGTCATTTTAATATACGAAGAGAATTGAATCAAGTCAACCTTGCGAAAAGCAACTTGCGAAAAGCAACCTTATTTAATCATTTAAATCATAAGCGTTAAATGAAATGATCACTTTAAAGAATTTCCAGAAAAGTCGTATTCAAAAGATACAAAACTATAACATAAATTTCTTGGAGGGAGTTTCAGGTTATCTGAATAATATCTCGTACTCTTTCGGTAATCGTTCTGAAGTCAATCTTGCCGCTACCTGTTTTCGGCATCTCTGAGAGAACAATAAACTTGCTCGGGATTGCAATCTTGGGAAGTTGTCCCGACATTTTTTGAAGAATTGCTTTCTCATCAATCTGTTGTGTAACGGCAGCAACAATCCGGGATCCACGCAAGGCATCCGGCACTTCGACAACACAGCACTCAACATCGGCAGGAAGCAGATGTTCAAGAACATCTTCCACTTTTATCAGAGACACCATCTCTCCGCCGATCTTAAGAAAGCGTTTCAATCTTCCAACATGCCACAGATAACCATCGGCATCCATATATCCCATATCACCGGTATCGTACCAGCCATGACGAATGCTCAACGATGTTTGCTCAAAATCATCAAAGTACCCTTTCATCACATTATCGCCTTTGACAAGTATTTTACCTATTTCTCCAACTTTGCACTCTTCACTGGTTTCATAATTCTCTACTCTTACCTTGACGCCGTCAATCGGTCTGCCAACACTACCGGGACGATTATACTCTAATGTATTAACCGTAATCGCAGGACTTGTTTCGGTCGCTCCGTATGCTTCGAGTAAAATCTTATTATGCCTTTTCATGAATTCCTCCCTTAATGCATCCGGACACTTGTCCGCACCCGAGAGAAGTATGCGTGTAGATTTGAAATCGCCCGGCTTCGAATTCCTGAGATATCCCCAGAAGAACGTAGGTGTTCCAGCCATTAACGTGACATTTTCTTCACGAACGATATCACATATAGTTTTAAAATCCAACGGGTTGGCATATGTTACAATTGTCATCCCGACTATCAGCGGAACCCATAGATTTGCAGTCTGACCGAATACATGGAAGTATGGAAGGTTAGCCAGAAAAATATCATCTGATGAAAAAGAATATGCTTTTGACAAACTTTCATAGTTGGAGAAAATATTTCTATGTGTAAGCTGAACAGCTTTCGGATCTTTTTCGCTTCCACTGGTAAATAGAATCAGAAGAGTATCATTTTCATTGCCGCGATGAATTCTTTTTAGGAGTCGCTCAACCGGAAGGCCTATGGTTAATATTGCTTTCATCTTATCTAATAGAGTTACAGACTTCATGATATCTTCGAGATAAATCATACCGTCAACATGAGGACAATTAATTTTCGCAAGAAGTGCTTTTGAGGTGATTATAGTCTTGAACGCACATTTCTTTTGAGCGAATTCACAGTTCATTGCAGCGCCAGTTGAGTAGTTGATCATCACCGGAATCCGGCCGCTCATAAGCGTGCCTAATATCGATAAAACTGATCCGGCTGAATTTGGCAGCATAATTCCAAGAAAACCAGGAGCGTATTTCTGAAATTTTTTAAAAAGAATGAGTGCGCCGATCAATGCGCGTTTGTAGGTCACCCGGCGATCGAGAGTTCTATCTATAATTGCTAATTTCTTCTCGTATTGTTTTGCAATTCGGACAAATTGTTGATGTAATAACATAGTCTATTTTATTTATTTAATTGTTTGTTTGATCTAAGTTTCAACAGATATTTCCAACTGAGAAAGAAAAGAATGCTTATTAGTATCATTGGTCCATAGATTACCAAATATACCGGCAGTAGAAATCTTTGCCAATATCAATATACATAAAATATCACAGGAGTAAAAAAGATAATTCAGCCAAACAATTCCCATCGCCATGAGATAATAAGAGCAAAAACTATCACTCCCGTTGGAATCAAATGTATTGTTATAGCAGGCAGAGTTTCCCGGAAAACGCACTCCCTATTGAATACATCGAGAGTAAAAATGGATGTGAATAGTGCAGAGAGAATGCACAAAGCGCGTAGAGACCAGAAAAGAATTTTATTTATCCAATATTCTCAAACCCCGTATGCTTATGCAGCGCTTTCGGCACAATCACTTTTCCTTCGGGGTCTGGTAATACCGGGCAATTAATTCATCGAATAAATTCAAGCTAATTTGGGTTTAGCGCTTTGATTTTTTCTTTAGGATATCTCGCGATGTATGAAGCACAGCAAGAATATCAATTTGATCTGGTTTGATGTAATAAATTATTCGAAATGGATGTTCAATAACTTCGCGAATCTGTTTAATGTTAAATTCCGGTACGGACCTACCCGAAAGAGGAAAATCTGTAATTTGTTGTGATCGTCGTGTTATGCGATCAACTATTCTTGTCGCGTAATCGGCAGATGTATGAGATATGTAATCGTGGATGCTTTGCAGATGATCGGTGGCTGTATCTGTCCAATGGACATTCACTTTTGTAAACCGAACTTTGCGCGGATTTCTTTTACATCTTTCGTTCGCCCTGCCTTGCTATCAGCTAACCCAGCTTCAATCGCCTGTCGAACATAGATTTCATACATGAGATCATCCCAAGTCGCCTTGCTGGGAAGTTTTTCTACAATCTTTTGCGCTTCTTCTTTTACCATGCCCATAAATAAATCCTTATAAATATTCACTTGTCAGTATAATACAAAAATATCGTGTTTGTTTCAAGATTATGTATGCCGTGAGATACAGACTGAAGATGGTTATCGTTTTTCCCTCTATCCAATCACCTCAAACCCAGTATATTTATGCAACACTTTTGGCACAATCACTTTTCCCTCCGGTGTCTGGTAATGCTCTATGAGTGCCGCAACAACTCTTGGCAGCGCCAGCGCTGAGCCGTTTAGTGTGTGAATAAATTCCGGCTTTCCTTCTCCGCGCGGACGGAAACGGATATTCATTCGCCGCGCCTGAAACGATTCAAAGTTGCTAATTGACGAAACCTCGAGCCATCGCTGCTGCCCGATAGACCATACCTCAAGATCGTATTTCTTCGTCTGTGTAAATCCCATGTCGCCCGTGCACATGAGAAGCGTGTGATAATGCAGTCCCAATTTCTGGAGAAGCAGTTCGGCATCTTCGCGTAAACTCTCAAGTTCGTTGTACGAGACACCCGGGTGGACAAATTTTACTAATTCAACTTTATCGAACTGGTGCAGTCTGTTTAAACCGCGAACATCCTTACCATACGAACCGGCTTCGCGGCGAAAGCATGGCGTGTACGCACAATATTTTACAGGGAGCTGATCTTCCTTCAGAATTTCGTCTCGGTGAATGTTTGTTACCGGAACTTCCGCTGTCGGAACGAGATACAATTCATCCTTAGTTGCAACGTACATCAAATCTTCTTTATCTGGAAGTTGTCCTGTGCCTGTTGCGCTGTTTGCATTCACCATAAGCGGCGGCTGAATTTCTTTGTATCCTCGCTTCGCGGCTTCATCAAGAAAGAAATTGATCAACGCACGCTGTAACTGTGCACCCTGTCCTTTATATAAAGGAAAGCCCGCGCCTGAAATCTTTACACCACGCTCAAAGTCGATGATATCAAGCTTTTCAGCAAGTTCCCAGTGAGGTTTCGGTTTGAAATCAATTACAGGTGCTTCGCCCCACTTTGAAATTTCTTTGTTGTCGGTCGGCAGTTTTCCAACAGGAACAGATGGGTGTGGAATATTTGGAATAGTGAGCAGGAGTTGATTCAAAGATTTTTCAATCAGCGCGAGGGCATCATCAATAGATTTGATCTCTGTTTTCACTTCATCCATTTGTGAGATCGCTGTTGCGGCATCTTTTTTTTCACGCTTCAGTTTACCGATTTCATCTGAAACGACGTTGCGTTTGTTTTTTAATACTTCAACCTTCTGAAGAAGTTCTCTTCGTTGTAAATCAAACTTCAGCGCTTCATCAATATTATCTTCGCCTCCTTTTTTTAGGATGCCTTCCTTAACTAAGCCTGGGTGTTCACGAATGAATTTAATATCAAGCATTTATTTCTTTAGTCCTTTTCAGTGTTAATGTTTCTCTCGTTAAGTATATATAATGTTGTTATAGATCTACAAAGAAAATCCTAAGCACGAAAAACTAACATCTAAGTAATATTTGAATCCCAATTCCCCAACCCGGCTTCTAGTATATGTATTTTGGAATTGGATTTTAGAATTTGTTTAGGATTTAGAGATTAGGATTTAGAATTTTCGCGTTCATGATTTCAGATGTAAATTATTTTCGTTTTGTTTGTTAAACGCCTCAAGTTGGTTTTTAAAGACCGTAAGCCCATGTTCAACGCCGGACATTTTCACATCGAGTTCGGTTTGTGCTTTAAGTATGATCAATCCGGATTTTAAAGGGCGCGGCGCCGGTTGTATAAAAGTAGAAGACTTGACCGGAATTATCAGCTTTTTATTGAAATTAAATACGCGTGCAAGTGTAAGAGCAAAATCATATCTGCTGATCATGTCGGAACCGGCGATATGATAAACGCCTGTTCGATCAAGCTCGATAATTTTTAAGATTGCATAGGCGAGATCATCGGCAAGTGTTGGATTACCGATCTGATCGTCAACCACACGAATGGGCTTGCCGTCTTTCAGATTATTATACAGCCAGAGCGCGAAGTTCGATTTAACATTCAGTCCGAGTCCGTAGAGTACCATTGTTCGAATGATCGTAGCGGGAACACCACTGGTTAGCAGAAGATTTTCACTTGCAAGCTTTGTTCTTCCGTAGTAACTGATAGGATTCGGACGATCGACTTCGCTGTAAGGACCACTTTTGCCGTCGAACACATAATCAGTGGAAAGATGAATGAGTTTCGCACCCACAAGTTTTGCTGCATAAGCCAGGTTTTCAACAGATCCAACATTTACCTGCCAGGCAAGTGCGCGTTCCTTTTCACAAAGATCAACATCGGTTACCGCGGCTGTATGCACAATAACATCCGGCTCGAATTCATCTATAACTTTTCTAACATCCTGTCGGTGGGTCAAATCGATTTTACGGTAAGGCAAAATTTCTTCGTCGAAGACAGAGTGTTCCTCCAATGATAATAATAAGAGAGGATAACGTGTTCGTGAAAGAATCTCAACAGTCTTCTGTCCAAGCAAACCATTACTGCCGGTGACGATGATGCGTTTCGTTGGAGCGTTTATCGTAAACTCTCCTCCAATAACGTTGAAATATCTGTTTTATCATCGCGATATTTAATAATAACAGGAGCGTATATCGAGAGTTTGTTTTCTTGCGCAAAGGGATGATTAATTTGTCTGTTCCCGGCAACAACAACTGCGCCTTCCGGGATAATGAGTTGTGATGTGTTGGATTTTTTGTAGATTGCTCTACGCACAAGGTCATATACGGGCGTTCCACCGGTGAGAATGACGCCGGCACCGAGGACTGCTCGCTGTTTCACAGTAGTACCTTCATAAATTCCGCAGTTGCCTCCTATGAATACGTCATCTTCAATAATTACAGGCATCGAGCCGATTGGTTCCAACACACCGCCGATCTGTACTGCGGCGCTGCAATGAACTCTTTTACCTATTTGCGCGCATGATCCGACGAGCGCGTGTGAATCGATCATAGTTCCTTCGTCAACGTACGCACCGATGTTCACGTAAGATGGCGGCATCATAACTACTCCCTTGGCTATATATGCGCCGTCTCTCACGACGCTTCCGCCCGGGACAATTCGAACACCTTGATTGACGGTAAATTGCCGCACTCCCATTGTGTCTTTATCAAAGAAATTAAATACATCGTCTCCGGAGAATTCCCGAAGCTCACCGGCGCGAAAAGCAAGCAGTATTCCTTTTTTTACCCATGTGTTGACCTGCCATGAATCATTCTGAAAATCTGCGGAACGGATTTCACCGCGATTCAGGGCAAGCTTCAATTGATCTACTGCCTGCTGTACTTCCTCTCTGTCGATTTTGTCTATAGGAATTTCAAACAGCCGCTCAATGGTTTGTTGTAGGATCATATAAGCTTCAACCCTTTCAATATCTTTTTCATCAGAGGTCTGTGTTTATCGCTTAAGGGAACAAGCGGTAAGCGATATAGTTCTTTTATAACCCCCATTTGCGCAAGAACTGCTTTCACGGGAATCGGACTTGATTCGATGAAGTTGAAGTTCATCAAATCAAAAAGTTTATATTGAATTTTTAATGCCAGTGGAAAATTTCCTTTCAAGCACAGCCGGATCATATCGGAAAAAAGTTTTGGCGCTTCATTTGAAACCACGGAAACAATTCCATCGGCTCCAAGTGCGATTAACGGGAGGGCGATTGCGTCATCGCCAGACCAGACGCCGAACCCTTTAGGTCGGTGGCGAATTATTTCCATTATCTGTCCGAAATTACCCGATGCTTCTTTGATACCGGCGATGTTCGGGAATTTTTCTGCCAGCCGGAGCGTGGTTGCCGCCTCTAAGTTGCTGGAAGTTCTTCCGGGAACATTGTAAATAACAATCGGCGCATTGATTTCATTCGCTATCGCCGCATAATGCCGGTAGAAGCCCTCCTGTGTGGGTTTATTATAGTACGGCGCGACGGACAGTATTCCATCGGCTCCCGCTTTTAGCGCATTCTTTGCGTGGTCGATCGCTTTGCTTGTTGAATTGCTGCCGGCTCCGGCAATTATTTTCACTCGACCCCTTGCATGTTTGACGACGATGGAAACAACTTGTTCCTGCTCCTCTTCGGTTAGCGTAACGCTTTCACCGGTTGTGCCGGTAGGAAGAATTGCTTCTACACCGCCCTTGATTTGATATTCGATTATTTTCTTGAGAGCGGCTTCATCAACCTTGCCGTTAGTGGTGAATGGTGTGACGAGCGCAGTGCCTGTTCCTTTAAATAATAATGTTCGTTTCATAATAGTTTAGATTGAAGTGATAACATCTTTCATTGTAAAGATTCCTTTTTTACCTTTGAGCCATTCGGCGGCTATGAGGGCGCCGAGCGCGAATCCGGTTCTATTCTTAGCGGTGTGAACAAGCTCGACAGTGTCGCCGTCGGAATCGAACAGTACCCTGTGTGTTCCAACAACGCTTCCAACTCTTGTCGAAGTAACATGAAGCTGTTTGGGTTTTATTTGTTCGCGTGATGTTTCGTGCAAAAATTCTTTCTTCCGCCTGATGTTCTGAAGAATTATCTGCCCCAATGTAAGAGCTGTACCGCTGGGGCTGTCGGCTTTTCCTTTATGATGTATTTCATGGATTGCAATGTCGTAGCAATCGAATTGATCGAATATGTGCGACGTGGATGAAAGAACCTGATAAAATATATTCATGCCCAGCGAAAAATTCGGTGAATAGAGAAATCCGATTTTCTTTTCTTTCACAATCTTTTCGATCTCCTTCAATTTATCATACCAACCGGTTGTTCCGACTACAATGTTCTTCTTGCAATCCGCAGCAGCCGCTATGTTATGAACCACTGCCGTTGGAGTGGAGAAATCGATGCATACATCAACGTCCTTCATAGTTTCCGGAGTTATAGCCATGCCGTTTAGATTATTTTTGATATCTAATGATAACTTGACGTTGATCTTACGTTCTTTAGCAACCCTTTCAATTTCCTGTCCCATTTTCCCGTAACCGATAATAGCAATATTCATACTCTTTGCTCCTGACTTAAATATTTATCGAGATTAAATATAGAAAGCTTATCGATTTCTTTAGAGCCGGGGAGTTGTGCATTATAAGAGGCAACCCGGTTAGCAAATTCTGTTGATGAGACGACATCTTTTTTCTTTAAATAATAAGCACAATAGGCGGCTCCGAAAACGTCGCCGCACCCGGTTGTATCTACCGCTTTTTCGGGTTCTATGCCTTCAAAATCGAATCGCTTCATGTTTTTATGTTCATCGATGAAAACGGTGCTACCGCGCTCGCCATGCGTAATATGCAACGCTTTTGTATTTAACGCAAGTACATGCTTAGCAAGCGTAAGATCGTTAAATTTTTCTGTCCCGATGCTTGCCGCTTCGTCATCGTTCATCTGAACACCGTGAAGCATGAAAAACCACCGGCGCCATCTGTCAATCGGACGATAAAACCTTGTAAAGTCGGGGTTGATTCCACACGCCAGACAATGAACATCCAGATATATCGGGACGAGTTTTTCTCTGACTTCCATCCTTATCTCGTCAAGCGTTTCCAATGTAATGTCAAATCCGGAGATCATGTTCACGAGAACCATGTCGGTTTCAAGAAACGGGTGAATCTTCTTCAAAGAGATCGGTTCGGAAATATGCTTTGAGCACTCAATCCGTTTCTCTTTCGATGAATACATAAGCGCGACTTGATTGGTTTGACCGCCAAGCCGGAAAATTCCCGATGTATCTACATTCGGATATATTTTCAATCGTTCGACAAAAGAATCGTATTCTGTTTTTCCGACACCCAATACGGGAAATATGGTATCGCCGGCTCCCAGAAGATTCGCAAGTGCTGCAATAGAAAAAACGATTCCGCCGTAGCTATCCGATTCACTTCCATCGGGAAATTTAATGATATCGAGACACAAGTGTCCTATGACGGTTATGGTCATCTTATACTTTCGCTGTGTAAGGAAAGTTTCCCGCCTCGCACAATCGCCATAACCTCTGACAGGAAAAATTATTATCGTACAGTGCCCTGCCGATAATTACCGAATCAATTCCAAGCGGTTCAAACTCTTGCAGTTTTAAGAGGTCATCGAGATTTGAAATTCCCCCAGAGACAGTAATTTTCAGGCGAGTTTTTTCAATAAGAAGTTTAATAGCCACAAAATTGGGCATGTACACCATCCCGCTTGTTACGATATCGGTATAGATAATTCGTCGGAAACCGATTTGTTGTGCGTCAGCCGCAACAGATAAAGGAGTTAGCGGAGCGGCATTGAACTCTTCTTTTATGATCTTTGTTAAATATTTTGCATCGATGCCGACAACTACTTTGCTGGGTCCGAATGTATCGAGAGTTTTCCTGGCTTCATCAGGATTTTCGATCAGCATTCTTCCGATTGTGATTCGATAAATTCCATTATCGAAAGCTTTTTGTGCATCCTCAAATTTTCTAATACCGCCGCCAAGCTCAATCGGAATATCAACGGTCTTAACCATCCTGCATACAGCCTCGAAATTTACGGGTTTGCCGGCGGCTATTCCATCGCGATCGGTTACATGGAGTGACTTTGCGTTTTCCTTGCGCCAAAGCCTGGCAATCTCGATAGGATCATCGCTGTAGATAAATTCCCCGGTGCCCCGAATTTTTCTGGCGCACCTTCCATTTTCGATTTCGATAGATGGGATGATTAAGAGCATAAACTCATGATTTACATGTTTTGGAACAATTCTAAAATGCAGAAAATTTTTCTGAAATTCAAACGGTAAACATGAAATAAAATCAGACAAGGTTGAAGCTATGCGATTTAATGCCGGATGCGTAGATTCAGTAGAGATTGTTTAAGGATCGGATTGGCATTGATATTCCGGCATTTCGAATTTGAATAAAATTTCCGTATTATTATTCTGGTATAATCAAATAGACAATACAGTCTTACTCAATAAGCTATCAAGCTCATTTTCGTTATGATTCAAGGATGGAAAATTATTCTGTCGCTTGTGATATCAAGCGCTCTGAACGTTAACCAGATTCTTGCCCAGGGTTCTGCCGGCACCGATGCGAAGATCGAGCCTCGCTATTTGATTGATCTACCTACGGCCGGCATGATACCACACGGTAATCTCGCGCTTGACATGGATGTTTATCAGGGGGGTGGACTCCTTGTCGGGACAACTATCGGTTTGTTCGATAGACTTCTAATTGGAATATCGTATGGAGGTGCGAATCTTATCGGAAATGAAAAACCAAAGTGGAATGAAACCCCCGGTTTTCAGATACGAGTACGACTGCTTAATGAAACCGTTGTTGTTCCTGCTATTGCGCTTGGCTTCGACTCGCAAGGGAAGGAAATATATAACCCCCAGCTTGATAGATATATAATTAAATCGTTGGGTTTTTTTGCGGTCGCCAGTAAAAATTATAATGTACTCGGTTATCTAAGTTTTCATGGCGGTATCAATTACAGTCTAGAGCGAAGCGATGGCGATAAAGATCCGAATGTATTTGTCGGTGCAGAAAAATCTGTTGGTCCTATCATGTCAATTCTGGGTGAATATAATATCGGCTGGAATGACAGTAATGAAAAAGCCCTCGGGCGGGGAAGAGGTTACCTCAACATTGGTATTCGTCTTTCAATAGGGAAGGGTTTTTCGGTCGGCGTGAATTTGAAAGATGTTCTAAAAAATCAACGGGAGATAACCGTGGGAAACCGCACGATGATTATCGAGTACGTTAAATCGCTCTAATGTGCTGAAAACTAAACGGTTATAAGATTTTCTGTCCACTTCCCAGAACACTATTTCCTCTGCTCCGTATTTTAATTGAAAATCTCTTGTTTTCTTATCAGTATATGAGTAAATTTAGATTAAAGGTAATTGCGCTCTGGCATCAATGTTGTCTTTAAAATTGTAGTCAATTCTTTTGAAAGTGAAGGTTCACCATGAAAACGAAAATAACTCTTCTTGCATTGTTAAGCATAATCGGTATTATACTAATTGTGTTTTCCGGATGCTATACACAACTTGGCTCACAATACAATGAGAAAGAAGGGGATGAAGAATATACGGCAACCGACCAGCAAAATGATGATACGTATTTGGAGGAAAGTGAAAGCGATGATTATACTTATAATTCGGAATACAGTGATGATTTCTATCATCCGCGCGTAGGTTTTTCTTATTACTATCCATCCAGCTATTGGCCCTCCACTGCCTTCAGCATGGCTTACGCAGACCCCTGGTTCTACGATTACGCATGGAGATACAACTCATGGTATAATTACTACTCACCGGTTTGGAATCCGTATCAGGGATATTATCCGTATTCATATTATTCACCCTACTACTCAGGTTATTACGGATATTACTATGGCTATCCCGGATCAGGCACAATAAATGGCAAACGCGATGTAGGAGAAATTCGCGCTCAAAGCAACGGAATCCAGACGAGTGGGCGCACCTACGAAATTCAGGGTGTACGCGATTACAATTTGCCAACGGGCGCGGCAATAGGAAAATCTTCCAGCGGTACTGCTTCATCGAATAAGAATTCAACTACAGTAAGAAGTAATTCTCGCCGCACGGGGAATACCCGCGGATATGCGACACGAGAATCCAGAGTATCTACTCGGTCTGCCGATAATGCTACCCGTGCCGCAAGCAAGCGAAGTAGCTCTCGCCCGGAACGGCGCAGAGATGCTCAGCCGCAATATCGCCCGGCTGAAAGGAGTACTTCTCCGGCGCCAACTTATAGTGCGCCACCGAGAGAAAATCGCAGCAGTACCCCCAGTTCGTCGGCGCCGTCAGCACAACCGTCATCGCCAAATAACGGATCAAGTCGGTCCGGAAGCGATCGCAGTAGCGGCGAGTCAAGAGGACGGAAGCCCTAAGTATCATCAAACAATATCAGGTAAGTGAATATGAAAAACATCATCAAAGCATTACTATATATAATTGTAGGAATAGCAATTTTTTGGAATACAGGTTCAGCGCAAACTGAGGTGGATGCCTACCGTCTCTCTTATTTTGGATTGGGATACGGGGCGAGGTCGCTTGGCTTGGGCACAGCATACAGCGGAGTAGCAAACGATTTTTCTGCTGTATATTGGAATCCCGCAGGGCTTGGACAAATAAAACAAAACGAATTTTCTCTTGGGCTTTCACATATGTCGTTCGATAATACGAGCACATTGTTCGGGACTAAAGAATCGTTTTCAAACAGCGGAACCAAGCTGAACACATTCGGTCTCGTTTATCCGTTTCCGGTCACAAAGGGCAGCTTGGTGTTTGCCATTGGATACGGAAGAGAAAATGATTATACGGGCGCTTTAGGATTTCGCGGCTTTAATTTTCAGGATAGCGCCTCAATATATCCCGATACTATTTTCCGATATCCCGATAATATTGACATGGAGGGGAAGATATTAAGGAGCGGCGGTATTAACAACTGGGTTGTAGCCGGCGCGATAGAGGCGGCGAAAAATTTATTTATAGGTCTATCTATAAATTTCATATCCGGTTCTTATTTCTACAACAGAAATTATGTCGAGACGGATAGCAAAGACCTTTATACGTTAGATCAATTTATTCAGAAGTATACTATCGAAGAAGATATCGGCGGTTTTACCGGAAGGCTCGGTATGTTGTATGAATTCAATAATCACAACGGGCGTGTCGGGATCAACATCAAATTCCCGACTTACTATACCGTTCGCCGCAACTATGCAATCGATGAAACAGAATATTACGATAAGCCCGACAGCATTCTTCTCTATCAATCAAACGGCGCTCCCGAGTATGATCTGACAACGCCATTCGTATTCAATGCAGGTTTATCATACGCATTCGGTGACCTTCTGCTCAGCGGAGATATTGATTTTACAGATTGGACGCAGATGGAGTTCAGCAATACCACAGACGCAGATCTAATTGATGAGAATACTTACATCAAAGAAGATTTCAAATCAACCGTCAACTTCAGGTTTGGAGCGGAATACGCTGTGCCCAGAACCGATCTAAGATTGCGCGCCGGGTTTGTATATCTTCCATCGCCGTATACTTTTGATTCATCGCCGAACGCACAAAAGTACATAACCGGCGGTCTCGGTTGGGTAATCGATAACGTGCTTAAATTCGATATCGGCTATGCATACGGATTCTGGAATACGAATGAAATTGTCGAGTATGCGATGCCTGATGAAAAGATCCATACAGATACCGTTATCGGAACAGTATCGTACATGTTTTAATTTATTGAAATAAAAGCGTTAAAGTTGTATATTATCCCGTCCCGATAATTACCGGGACGGGATTTTTATTTATATAATGTCCTGCGTGAATTAAACATCTTGAAAATACCTCAATAATAAGACAACAATGTCGAACCTTGTCAAGATAAGCATCGGTGTAGGGATTACTCTGGCGGTTGTTATGATCGCCGGAATAATTTTTCTCCGGTATCTTGTGACTAAATCGTATCCGGTGACAAGCGGAACATTGGAATTAAGCGGGTTGCACGGTACGGTGGATATTTATCGCGATAAGTTCGGAGTACCGCATATCTCAGCCCGCGATGAACACGACCTGATGTACGCAGTCGGTTACGTGCAAGCACAGGATCGCCTGTGGCAGATGGATATGGGGAGACGAATCGGGCAGGGGAGACTATCGGAGATTTTAGATACGGCTACGGTTAAGTTCGATAAACTTTTCCGCACGTTGCAGTTTTCAGCGCTTGCCGATTCGCTTGAAAAACATCTTCATCCAAACTCGCGTCGGTTGCTCGAAGATTATACCGAAGGTGTGAACGAATTCATCACAACTCATAAGGGTAAATATCCGATCGAATTCGATATGCTGAACTATGAGCCGGAACCGTGGACGGTTCAGCACAGTCTTATCATAGGCAGACTGATGGCGTGGGAATTAAACTTCGCATGGTGGGTCGATCTGACTTACGCGGAGATTGAAAAATTAGTGCCGGAGGAAAAATACAAAGAAATTTTTCTTTCCTATCCGGAAAACATTCAATCCGCAGCACAAAAGCCGCAAACAGGTATATCACCCGGTGATATCGGCGGATTTCTTGCGGCGTTCAGAGACTACCGCGAATATTTTCACATGGGATCGTTTTCACCGGGCAGCAACGCCTGGGCAATAAATTCATCGAAGTCGATGAGCGGCAAACCGATTCTCGCAAATGATCCGCACCTTCTGATATCGCTTCCTGCTAAATGGTACGAGCTTCATCTCACAACTGCGGGATGGAATGTTGCCGGCGTTTCAGTCCCCGGCATTCCGCTAGTGCTAATCGGGCAGAACGATTCGCTCGCCTGGGGTTTCACCAATGCTATGCTCGACGATGCAGATTTTTATATTGAAGAAGAAGACACACTCAAGCCAAACCATTACCGCTTCAAGAATAATCTATTGCCGATACGGGTTCGCGAAGAAGTCATATACATAGGTTCATCGGACAGCATTGAGATTACAGTTCGAACAACCCATCACGGTCCCATCATCAACGATGTGCATCCAATGTCTCAGTGCTCTCATGCAGATTCAATGCATCAGAAGTCACCCATATCAATGCGATGGACCGGATTCGATATGAGCGATGAGATTTTAGGATTCTATCGCATTAACCGTGCAAGAAATAAAATCGAGTTCGAGGAGGGACTCAAACAATTAACCGTACCGGGACAATGTGCTGTGTATGCCGATGTCCAGGGAAATATCGGATGGTGGACGACCGGACGAGTACCGATCCGGGGGAAACATAACGGCGCCGAGATAATGTCTGGCAAAAACGGAGAAGACGAATGGCAGGGATATTTACCGTTTGAGAAACTGCCGCGCATCTGGAATCCGCCGGATGGCGTTATCGTTTCGGCGAATAACCAGCTTGCAGATGAATCGTATCCCTATTATCTCTCGACGTTGTGGGAACCATGGTCGCGCTATGACCGGATTAAAGAACTGCTTTCGCTTGAAAAAATTTTGACGGAGGATTTTCAGCAATTCCAGCAAGATGTAGTGTCGTACTATTCAAGAGATCTCGCTCAGGAAATATTGGGAGCTTTCAGTCGTGACAGCATCGTGGAAGCCGATGTAAACACCGCTCTTGTATATTTGCGGAATTGGAACAACCGGTGTACGCCGACCGATATTGCGTCGACCATAGTGAATACTTTTTTCGTGAAGTTGATCCATAATACGTATGAAGATGAAATGGGACCCGAGGTGTTCCACGATTTTGTTTATTCGCTTTTAGTGCCGTACCGTGTCACACAGCGGCTTCTTCAGAAAGAAAACTCGCCGTGGTTCGATGACATTTGCACCGATACCATAGAAACAAAACAGATGTTAATCCGGAAAAGTTTAATAGATGCGGTTCATGAGTTGCGCGATAAACTCGGAGGCGAAACCAAAACCTGGCAGTGGGGAAAAGTTCATCAGGTGATATTCGAGCACCCATTGGGAAGACGCAAGCCGCTTGATAAAGTTTTTAATGTTGGACCGTATCCTATCGGCGGAGGTGAGCAAACGATAAACAAAGGAGCTTTTAAGCTTAGCGACCCGTTCCAGTTATTCGCCGCGCCTTCGATGAGGCAGATTGTCGATCTTGCCGATCCGAAACACGCTTATAGGATTTTATCGCTCGGGCAATCGGGTCAGCCGATGTATGAACATTATGACGATCAGGTTTCCTTATGGCTGAACGGCGGTTACCGCCAGACAACTATCGACTGGAAAGAAATCTACGAGCAGAACTGGGAACACCTCGTATTGAAACCAAAGTGAAATGCGATGTGAGATGTGAATTCCCTTATCATTATACTCATATCGCATTACGCATATCTCAAATCTGAAATTAAACATGTTTTCACAACAACTTATATCGAAACTAAAAAAAGCTGACTCGATCGCAGTCTTCACAGGTGCAGGCATCTCAGCCGAAAGCGGTGTGCCGACATTCAGAGGTGAAGATGGACTCTGGAAAAAATTCCGCCCTGAAGAGCTTGCAAACTTCGATGCCTTCATGCGCAATCCCGATCTCGTGTGGGAGTGGTACCGATATCGAAAGAAGATCATCGCCGACATAAAACCGAATGCCGGACATTATGCACTGGCGGAAATGGAAAAGCGCCACGAATATTTTGCTATCATCACTCAGAACATTGATAATTTGCACCGTCGCGCTGGAAGCAAGAACGTTTACGAGCTTCATGGAAACATAGAGCGGAATTACTGCATAGACTGCCGGAAGAGCTACTCAAACGAAGAGATAATCAAACAAGAAAAAGCTCCCCGATGCAACTGCGGCGGATTGATACGACCGGATGTTGTGTGGTTCGGTGAATTTCTTCCTCAGGATCAGTGGGATGCCGGAGAAGCGGCGGCAGATCGTGCTGACATCTTTTTCTCAATAGGAACATCTGCTGTTGTTTATCCTGCCGCATCGCTTCCGATGATAGCAAAGCGAGCAGGGGCTTACGTGGTGGAGATTAATTTGGAGAGAACAGAGTTGAGCCATCAAGCAGATGAAGTGCTGCTTGGTAAATCGGGTGAGATTCTTCCAAAACTTATTGATGCCTGCTATCAAAACAAATAAACACGGTTAAGATGAATAGAATTTATATATTGGACCGTCTAAAAAGAAGGATTGTCATTCTGAACGAGCGTAGCGAAGTGAAGAATCTGACATAATTTAGTAGATACGAGATGTTTCTCCCGCTGAAGCGGGATCAACATGACAACATAACGAGGTTCTCGGACAGATTGCTTATGGGTGTGAGATAAAAAAACTTTGACTTTTGTTTTGACAAGCTTTATATTCATGCTGAAGTAAATTTTTGAGTTGATGACTCGGAGCGGTTGCGGTGAATAAGTTTTCGATTTGGTGATTTTCTATTTATATTGATACACGATAATGGAAATGATATTATATTTCAAACAAAACCAAATGTCCGACATGAGCGGGATAAACGCCTTCGTTAATACACTACGTTATGGGCAAGGCTAAAAAGACCGCCAAACCTGACAGACAGAACCGTGAATAACTTGACAGTAATTTTGACCGTTTCATAGACACAATTAAGGGCAGTTCTAAAAATTCAAAAACGTTTTGCGAACTCTGCGAATTCTTTGCGTTCTCTGCGTTTATATTTTTAAATAACATATATTTAGGACTGCCCTTAATTAAATTTGCAAGGAAACTTTAGGACAATGAAAGTAAAAGAACCATTATTCGATTATATAAGCCCCGACATTGATTATCAAATCAAAAAGGGCGACTGCTTGACTGTTCTTCAAAAAGTTGAGGACGGAAAATTTGACCTTATTTTAACTTCACCGCCTTATAACGTTGGCAAGTCATACGAGACAAAGACGAGCATTGAAAAATACTTAGAGACACAGGACGAAATTATAAGCGAACTTGTTCGGACACTTTCTGACAAAGGAAATCTCTGTTGGCAGGTTGGTAACTATGTCGACAAAGGAGAAATTTTTCCCCTTGACATTTACTATTACCAAATCTTTAAAAAGTATGGACTAAAACTTCGCAATCGAATTATTTGGCATTTCGGACACGGGCTTCACGCTTCAAACCGTTTCAGTGGACGCTATGAAACATTGTTATGGTTCAGCAAGACAGACGACTATATTTTTAATCTTGACAATGTTAGAGTTCCTTCAAAGTATCCAGGTAAACTACATTTCAAAGGACCAAAAAAAGGATTGCCTTCCGGCAATCCGCTTGGGAAAAACCCAAGCGATATTTGGGAAATTATTCAACAAGACTGGGAAAATGGTATGTGGAATATTCCTAATGTAAAATCTAATCATCCAGAAAAAACAAACCACCCTTGCCAGTTTCCAATAGAACTTGTTGAACGTTGCGTTCTTGCTTTGACAGAAGAAAACAGTTGGGTTCTTGACCCTTTCTCTGGTGTAGGCTCAACTGTGATTGGAGCTATAAAAAACGACCGCAACGCAATGGGAATAGAAAAGGAAGAAAAATATTGCAAAATTGCCAAACAAAGAATTAAAGATTACAACGAAGGAAATTTAAAATTCAGACCTATTAATAAACCAATTCATAAGCCGACAGCAAAAGATAAAATTGCTCAAATACCAAAAGAATGGTTAGAACTTGAACATATTAACGGCAATGGAAAATCTAACGGCTTAAACGGAAAACATTAATGAAAATAGCACAAAAATATTCGCATTTAAACGGAGAAGAATATCTTATCGTTCATCACAAAAAACTTTATAAAGAAATCGTTGAAACTATTGAGAGCATTGATGCTTCAAAGTTTATGACTAAAGAGAGTAAAGAAAAAACCATGAGCGGAAAAATGCTTTATAGTCCTATTGAACTCAATAAAACATTCAATACTAGATTCAACAAACTTGGTTGGAATGAAAGTCGTTATCAATATTACATAACAACAGAGCAAAAATTATTACCTGAATTAATCCTGTTACCTTATGAGAAGCAGAAAGAATTTCTTATTTCAAAAGGAATTAAGTCGCCAATATCCTCTTACAAACAAACAGATTTTGTGAAAGAACAAATTGCCGTTGAGGTTCAATTTGGTAAATATGCTTTTGTTGCATTTGACCTATTCGTAAAACATTTGCTTTTTTATTCTGGTGGTGTAATTAATCTTGGTATTGAAGTTTTGCCGACAAAGAAAATGCAATCACAAATGAGTAGCGGTGTTGCTTACTATGAAGGTGAAGTTTATAATGTATTGCGACACGGACGAAATAATCCACCTGTTCCTTTACTTATTTTAGGCATTGAACCATAAGCGGACGAAAAGCCCAACCCATAACAGCACATTGGCAAAAAAGCGGGTTTCTTGGTTATATAAAGTGCAGTTCTCCTAATAAACTTTTGTGGTAGGTTGCCAATTTCGTGCTTCTATATACGCTTCCTCGCCAATCTGCAAACCGTTACGTCTTCCACTTAATCGTACATCCAATCGAGAACGTTTCCGGAAATTTCACCTCTTTACCTGTAAGCAATGCATCTAGCGCATCGCGGAGATAATTTTCTTTTACCGCTTTTGGGTTTTCCCAGTTGTCGTCCATCTTGCCGCTGTAACTTAGTTTTCTATCTTTGTTAAAGACAAAGAACTGCGGCGTATGTGTTGCACCGAACGCTTCAGCGGTTTGCTGGTCAGCATCTCGTAGGTATTTAAAGTTAAACCCCTTTGCTTTTGCCCGCTTTACCATCTCATCAAAATTATCGTCGGGATAGTTTTTCTCGTCGTTCGAGTTTATTGCAACAAGCTGAACTCCTTTACCGGCGTAATCTTTTTGCACCGCAATCATTCTATCCTCGTATGCCTTTACATACGGGCAGTGGTTGCATGAGAAGACAATGATCAAAATGTTCACATCCTTGAAATCGGAGGAAGAATATTTTTTTCCATCAACGCCGGGAAGGTTTTTGAACTCCGGCATCACGTCGTTTATGTTAAGTTTATTTCCTTTCATTTTATCTCCTAAAAAATTAATAACTCATGTTATGCGAAATGGCGGCGGTTAAAAATTCGAAGCTCTAAATCCGAAATTCTAAATAAATTCGAATTTCCAAAATCCAAAACTGCCTTAATAGCACCAATTTTCAGATTTTTGGGAATTCGTATTTTGGATTTATTTAGTACTTCGAAATTCGCGCTTAGGATTTTTGCAATAAATCATACCGTGTATGACATCAGTTGATAAGATTAGATTATCCATCACACCGAATAGCCGTCTTTATTTTGTCATACCAATATACATCCCGCCAAAATAAGGAACTAACCAAATCAGCCAAACGATGAAGCTGTACCGATGGAATCCTGTTCGGGCTGTTTCGCTTCCCCTCCGTACCACAGAGGTTGCCCATAAAGCATGGGCTAACATAAGCCAAAGGGCGATCTGTCCTGTAAGTGTGTGTGACGCTAGAAGGTCGAAAGGTCCTTTCGCCAACCGGTGCATAGCCCAGGTGCCCGTGACATCGAAAATGAAACCGGTCCAGAAAGAAGCAACATGCCAGGGTTTAATGTAACGAGCGATCCGCTCCGACCAAACACCGAGGGAGTAGAAAACTAATGCGAGTGTGATAAGAGTCGTGGATATTATCAATAGGGCAGACATAAATCTCGTTTCATCAAGAAAACCATAAATGAATAATTTTGTAATTTGCGGTCAACTATTTTTTCAGCCATTCGTTGAACAATTTTTTAATGTTTTCTTCGCTGAGGTGCATCATGTTATCAGCCGATTGCCGTTGCCGCAGAGCTTCATATAATGAAACAGCGCAGGCGACAGAAACGTTCAAGCTCTCTATCATTCCAAGCATAGGTATCTGGAAATTTTCATCGGCAAGCTTTGCCGCCTCAGCAGAAACACCGCGGTGCTCGTTGCCAAAAACCAATGCAACCTTTTTTGTCAGATCAAGATCGTATAGTGATTTAGATTTTTTGCCGAGATGTGTGGCATAAATTGTAAAGCCATCGCGGTGAAGCTGGTCGTAACACTCGGCTATAGATTTAAAGTTACGCCGCTTTACCCACTTCATAGCGCTGGCAGAGCTTTTCTTGCCGAGCTTCGGAAATTCCTCGTTGACATAAAGCAGTTGAACCTCGAGTATCCCAACGGCGTCTGCGGTACGCAGAACTGCGCTCACGTTATGGGGATCGAAAATGTCTTCCATTAGAACAGTCAGGTCGGGCTGACGCTGATGCAGAACGGATAGAAATTTTTCTTTTCGGCGTTCGGTCATCTTATGATTCCTCTTGTTTCATTTGAAGAATGGCAATCGCCGTGATTACGAGGATAGCGCCTACGATTTGAACCGGCGTCAGCAGTTCATTGACAATAAAGAACGCCGATGCGATTGCGACAATCGGTTCGAACGTTGCAGTTATTATACCTCGTGAAGCCGTCAAGTACCGCATACCGGAAAAGTACAACGAGTGCGGAATAAGAATCGAGATCACCGCAAATCCAAAAAACATTTCCCACGTTTCAAGTGAATAATGCGCATCGATGATTTTTGACGGAGGATTGATGATTATCCAGAACAGCACACCGGAAATAAATGCATAGACAAGGCAAGTCCAAACATTGTATTGCTTCAGCAAACGTTTCAGCCAGATATTCGTGAAGCTCCAGCAAAATGCCGACGCCAATCCTGTAAGTAATCCGAGGTGATTAATCGTTATGATCGAGAAATCTTTTCCCGCCACTGCAAGATAACAGCCGGCTAATGATACTGTTCCCGCAATTACTTTAGTGGAAGTAACTTTTTCTTCGCGCGAGACAACAGCGTACAACAGCACTAACAGCGGAGCTAAGTATTGAAGCAGAATTGCCGTAGCGACATTTGTGGCTGCGATAGTAAAGTAGTAAGTAAAATTAGATCCGGCTATGCCGATAATACCAAGCAGGGCAAACTTATACAGGTCTTTGATTTTAACGATAAGAAGATGCCGTTTGAAAATCAGAAAATAAGTCACCAGCAGAACGCAAGAAATCGTTATGCGCATTTGAACAAGAATAAGAGTGTCCACATGTTGGATGAAGAGAAATTTTGCAATCGTTGCAGAGATGCCCCAGAAGGTGGTGGCGCCTATGATGAAGAAATAACCTTTAAGTGAGTTCATCTATTGGGGGGTAGATCGGGAGGTGGAGGTGTGCCCTCTTCCGCTTTTCGTTTGAAATATTTACACATCTCGTCGTTGCCGGCAAGTTCATAAAGATTAGAAAGTCTTTTGTGAAGCTCGCGTGGTTGCGTAACGGTTCCGGCGCCTTGTTTTAAAAAATCTATTAGCGAATGAAGCGGCGGAATTTTCAAATCGTGCTCATAGCAATCAGCGGCATCGAGGTATGGCTCCGGTACATCGGGTTTCGCATCAGCGGCTTTACGGTAATATCTCAGTGCAAGTTCGTAGTTGTCGTAGACCGAGTGCGTCACTTCGAAAACATTAGCAAGCCACATGTAAGCGTCGTACGAGATATGCGTGAATTCCTTGGCGAGTTTTTCGCCGAAAAGACAAAGTTCTTCGGCTTTCAGGGAATTATTCCAGAAAAGAAGTTTATACACTTCGATATCATCGATGCGCTGTTCGAGCGCTTGTTCGAACGCATCAAAGATTTCGTTGAACTCTTTCGATGAATCGAACCGTTTCCGTATTTCGTCAATAGTAAGTTTAGACATGCAATATGTAAAAAGTAGCCATTGCCAAAATAACAAAGCATTCGCTGAAAATCAAGGTTTTGAAAATAAAAGTTGACACTTTCGATTTATTTACGTATTTTCATGCAAAATAAAGGAGATTGTTATGGAAGAACAACCAGTTATTGCTCAAGAAGAGCCTAAAATTTCTTCGTTCATGGAAAGGGCGGCAGATATCTTTTCCGCGCCCGGAAAGTTATACAGTGAAGTTGCAGTATCGCCTGTCCAATCGTCTTCATGGGTGATGCCGTACATTCTATCAATGATTGTTGCCGTTGTTTTTACGATTGCTCTTTTTTCAAATCAATCCTTGCGCGATCAGATGATGGAGCCGCAGCGCCAGCAAATGCAAGAGCGCGTTCAGAAAGGCGAGATGACACAGGAGCAAGCCGACCGTGCCGAAGAATTCATCGGGTCTTCATCGATGATGTTGGTTACAGGTGCGGTTGGAGCGGTCGTTGTCGTCACGGTTTCGGTTTTTGGAATACCCCTGATACTCTGGCTCATCGTGAAGTTTGCCCTCAAATCGACTGCAGGATACAAGAAGATGCTGGAAGTTTACGGGCTTTCTTCGCTCATCGGAATATTGAGCGCAATCGTAACACTGATAATGATGCACCTGTTCGATTCGACACGCGCGACTCCGGGCGCTTCGCTGTTGTTGATGAACAGTTTCGATAACCATAACTTTGCACATAAAGTTATTGCATCTCTAAATGTACTCACTATCTGGCAGACGGCTGTTGTCGGAATTGGTATGGCTAAAGTTTCGAACAAGTCTGTGGGAACAGGTATCGGTTTCGCATTCGGCTTGTGGCTGGTTTATGTTCTCCTCGCTTCGGCGATTGGTTGGGGATGAGTTAAGTAGAATCCTTAAGGCGTAGAGTCCGGTTAATATCGGACTCTACGTTTAAAAATATTTCTCCCACTCAAACACCCGGTTTAACGACAGTGAAGATTGCGATATGCTTTTACCTTTCCCATCAATCTCTCTCAAGCCGACAAAAGTATGCAAGTCGCCGATATCGATAAGCTTCGGAGGCAGTTCCGAGTGTGTATCAACCTGATAAGAAATTCCAAGATCGGCTGGCGATCTCTTTCCGTTAGGATACTCGACAAAAATATTTCTGATAATTACATCGTAAGCGCGCTTGCCGTTGAAGGGCAGGGTTTCGTATGCTGCTGTTTCAAATTTATCGTACACATTTACGGCGATTGCGTATAGAGTTGTCAGTATCCCGACGAAATTTAACTTGCGTATAAAATTCTTTTCAGGATCGTTAAGTACATGACCTGATTCAACGAGAAGCGTGCTTGTTCCCCATAGTTGCATGTTATCGCCGAACGCTCTAGGCTCAAAGCTGTCGTCGTATTTTGTAATCTTTCCCTGTATGAATTGATTCATTACATTTGCGAATGCAGAAGCCATATATTTAGATCTGGTTCGAACGTTATTATTTGTATTCTTGTGGTCAAGCGATGGTGAGAGCAAGCCAAGAGCCGCGATTTCTTTGGTGGAACCTACGGTCGATAATTCCTGATCGTGCAGGTTGAATCCGAATCTGGGCTGTAATTCTTCTCTGATGGATTTTAACACTCTTGCTTCGGGTGTTGCCAGCGAGAGTGCATCGCGATTCATATCAATCCCTTGAGCAGTCCGGCGCTGGAAACGGGCGGCGCCATCGGGGTTCAGCATAGGAACAAAAAACAGTTTAAGTGATAAGAGAATATCTTCCGTGATTTTTTCGTTCTTCGTCTTTTTTAAATAATTCAGGATGTCGCATATAGCCATAGTCGCGGTCGATTCGTCGCCATGCATCTGCGACCAAAGGAGAATTGAAATGTTTCCTCCCCCAACTTTTATCAATCGGATGTTCCGTTCTTCGAACGATTTACCTATTGTGCGAAGCTGTAGAAATCCCGATGGATCTTCGGCAAGGTTTTCGAGCGTATTTTGTAATGTTTCAGGTGGAAATGATCGCTGCGGAAACGTACATACTCGATATGCATCGTATTCTTTGAATAATCTCCTTGAGTAATCTAATATTGTTTGAGCATCCATTATTTTTTCGATCCAAATTAATGTTGATTGGGATTGCGGTAATATAACAAAATCTTCTTTTCCTTGCATCCATTCGGTAAACTTCGTATATTTTCACTTGGAGTTATAATTATCATATTGAACATAATACTGCCCTTTCGGGCATTTTTTATCTTATCGAACTATGAATCAGCCAGAATTTAATATTAAAGAAAACGAACCTCATCCGATAGAAAATATTCCTGACAAGCTTCCCGTGCTTGCGCTTCGCGATGTAGTTGTTTTTCCATATATGATCTATCCGGTTTTGCTCGGCAGAGAATCGTCGATTAAAGCCGCAACGATTGCAATCGAACGCGACAAATTAGTGTTCCTTACAGCACAGAAGAATCCGGCAATCGAAGAACCCACGATAGACGATATATATAGAGAAGGAACCGTCGCAAAGATAATACAAATCATGAAACTGCCGAACGGTTTGATGAAAATTCTTGTAAGTGGTGTCGTGCAGGGATTTATCAAAACATATATCGGTTACGATCCGTTCATCGAAGCGGAAATTGCGGTGAATCTGCCCAAAGAAGATATCAGTCCGGAGATTGAAGCTCTGATGCGGCACTCTTCACAATTATTCGCCGAGTATATTAATCTTAGCAGGAATGTTCCGGCAGAAGTATTAGCGGCGTACGAAGCGATCAAAGAGCCACACCGAAAACTTTATTTCATAGCTGCGAATATTAATCAGGTTGTCGCATCGAAACAGAAGATACTCCAATATCGTTTGTTGAAGGATCAGTATTTTGAAATTGCCAAACTGCTCACCTCGGAACTGGATGTGCTTAGGATTGAGAAAGACATCGACACGAAACTTCATGAAAGCATACAGAAGTCGCAGAGGAAATTTCTTATTCAGGAACAAATCCGAATCATGCAGGACGAGCTTGGCTCTGAGGAAATAATTACGCCCGAGCTAATGAAGCTGAAACAACAGATCAAAGATGCAAAGATGCCCCGCGACGTCAACGAGAAAGCGATGGAAGAATTCAACAAGCTCAAAAAGACGATGCCGCAGTCGCCCGAGTTCGGGGTCAGCCGTAATTATCTCGATTGGATGGTTAGCGTTCCATGGTATAAACGAACAAAGGATGATCTGAATGTAAAACACGTTCAGAATATTCTGGACGAGGATCATTTCGGACTTGAGAAACCCAAAGAAAGAATACTCGAACACATCGCAGTACTAAATCTCGTTAAAGAAATGAAGGGGCAGATCCTCTGTTTTGTGGGACCGCCCGGAGTTGGTAAAACATCTCTTGGAAAATCGATTGCTCGTGCGCTCGGACGAAAATTTGTGCGTATCTCGCTCGGCGGAGTTCGCGATGAAGCAGAAATACGCGGGCATCGCCGGACATACATTGGTTCGATGCCGGGGAAAATTATTCAGTCGATGAAACGCGCCGGCGTAATTAATCCGGTTATTCTGATGGATGAAGTTGATAAGATGAGTATGGATTTCCGGGGCGATCCGTCGTCCGCGCTTCTCGAAGTTCTTGATCCTGAACAGAACGTCACGTTTAACGATCATTATCTGGATGTGGATTACGACCTATCACACGTCATGTTCATTACGACGGCGAATGTAAGGTACCAGATTCCATTGCCACTGCAGGATAGAATGGAGATCATCGAATTGCCGGGGTATTTGGAATATGATAAGCGTGAGATTGCAAAGCGGCATATCATACCCAAACAGTTGTCCGAGCACGGATTAAACAATGAGATGGTAAAGCTTGAAGATTCCGCAATCATAAAAGTTATCAGGCAATATACGCGCGAAGCAGGCGTGAGAAATCTTGAACGTGAGATCGCGTCGGTTTGCCGAAAAGTGGCAAAAGATATTGTATTGCTTAAACAGAAAAACGGCAGGCGAACGCAACAGAAATCGATTAACGTTGACGAAAAGAAAATTGAAGGATACCTCGGTGTGCCGAAGTTTAGAAGCCGCTCAGCCAACATAGAAAGGAAAATCGGCTCAGTTATCGGTTTAGCTTGGACTAGCGTTGGCGGCGAGATTCTGAATGTCGATGTAACGATCATGAACGGACATGAGAGGCTTACTCTTACCGGACAACTCGGCGATGTCATGAAAGAATCAGCACAGGCGGCGTTAAGTTATATTCGTTCGAATGCAAAACGGCTTGGTGTCCCCGCTAACTTTTACCAGAAAAAAGAAATTCATATACACTTGCCGGAAGGCGCAATTCCGAAAGACGGTCCATCGGCTGGCATTACCATGGCGATGGCTATCATCTCTGCAGCTTCCAACCGCCCCGCGCGTAACGATGTGGCGATGACGGGTGAAATAACGCTTCGCGGAAATGTACTTGCCATTGGCGGATTAAACGAGAAGCTTTTGGCGGCGCAGCGCGGTGGAATTAAGACAGTCCTCATCCCCAAAGAAAATGAAAAAGATTTGACCGAAATTCAATCTAAAGTGAAAGAGGGACTAAAAATTGTCAGCATAGAACAGATTGCCGATGCATTGCCGTGGTTATTCGGCACAAAAAAGAAATAAGCAGAAAATATTTATTACTAAGTCTTGAAACTCACCCAAGATTAGACTATATTAAATACACTTTTTTGATTGAATAATTTTTAGGGATAAGAGTAACTGATGGCATACCTCGTTACAGCCCGCAAATGGCGGCCCATGGTTTTCGAAGATATCGTCGGACAGTCGCACATCGCTACAACGCTTCGCAATGCGATCTCTACCAACCGGTTATCGCATTCCTATATCTTCAGCGGACCACGCGGCGTGGGGAAAACAACAACTGCGCGTATCCTTGCAAAAGCAATCAACTGTTTACATTCTAAAAATATTAATCCGGATAACGAATGCGAGCTTTGCAGAGAAATAACCGAAGGTCGAAGCGTTAATGTTTTCGAGATAGATGGCGCTTCCAATCGCGGCGTAGAGGAAATAAGAAATCTAAGGGAAGCCGTTCGTTATGGACCGGCTAAGGGTAAATATAAAGTCTACATCATAGATGAAGTACACATGCTCACGAAAGAGGCGTTTAACGCGCTTCTGAAAACTCTCGAAGAGCCGCCATCTTATGTTGTGTTCATCTTCGCTACAACCGAAATCCACAAAGTACCTCTAACAATTCTTTCCAGATGTCAGCGTTTCGACTTCAGGCGTATAACTATCGACGAGATTACCGAAAGACTCCGGTTCATTGCAACCGAAGACCGTATCAGCATCAGCGATGATGCGCTCTTTCTCATTGCAAGGAGAGGCGATGGATCCCTCCGGGATGCCCAGAGCATTTTCGATCAGGTCGTTTCATATTGTGGCGAGAAGATAGATGCGAAACAGATAATCGCAATGCTCAATATTGTCGATGAAGAAATCTATTTCCGCGTAACAGATTTGATCAAAACAAAAGACGTCAAAGCCGGATTACTGCTTGTTCAGGAAGTTATTAACCGCGGTTACGATATAAGGGAATTTCTCAACGGACTGATGGAACACTTTCGTAACACGCTGGTATTGATTACGACGAAATCTACTACCCTGATTGAAACATCGGAATATTATCGTAAACTGTATAATGAGGAGGTAAAAAATTTTTCCGAAATGGATCTTCTCCGTCTGATTAAAATTGCAAGCGAAACCGACGCGGCAATTCGCTGGAACCAGCAGCCCCGCTTGAAATTGGAAATAGGTTTGGTGCAGATGATAAAACTCGACAGCAGCATAGAGATCAGCCAGCTTATAGAACAACTCCGAGAGTTAAAAAAAAACATTCTTAACCCGGCTGATAAAAAAACAATACTCTCTACCGAGATTTCTCCCCCCCAAGCAACGGAAGCTCCAATCAAAGGCACTGTAAAAGCATCGCCACCAACATTGCATGCAGAGCAGGTTGTTACGATGACAATACCGCTTTCCGAACCGTCGCAGGTATATCAGCGAGTTTCATTATCTTCATCGCTTTCCAACGAGGAAGCGTTCAGCAAATGGCCAGCGCTCGTTAATGAAACCCTGAAGCAGCGCATCGCGTTGGGCACGATGCTCAGTGAAACATCGCTTGTAGAGGTTCGTGACGGCAGGCTCCGGATCGGCTGTCCCGATGATTTTCACCGCGATACATTGACGATGAAACGTAATCACCAATTTTTACAAGAGCTTGCAGAAAAAATTTACGGCGCAAAAGTCCAACTCGATGCAATCATATCTCATACCGTTACGCCTAAAAACCAAGCAAGCTACACCTCTACTCAACATGAGACTTCCGCTGAGCAAACGAAAACAAACCAGCATCCAGTAGTACTTGCGTTAATAAGGGAATTTGGAGCGAAACCAATCAATCGTTGATTCATTCTAAGAAGTAGTAGTTTTGCATTTTCCACATTTGCTTTTTAAATCAATTTTCTAAATATTTAATTAGCAATCTAACTAATCATCAAAAAATATCGATTATTGATACTGAATAAATATTATCGTTCTCTATAGCACTGTTTCAAGAAAATATTTTTATGAGGTAATGATATGAAGGTATCAATTTTTGTCGATAGAAAAATGCATCTTAAAACTCTTTGCATTCTTATCCTTTTCGTCGGTTCCTCTCCCGATATTATTGCGGCATCCAAAGCAAAATACGCTGGTGAATTCATTGCCATCGGTGTAGGCGGGCGGGCGCTTGGACTTGGCGGTGCGTATTCTGCCATAGCCAACGATATAACTGCCGGTTACTGGAATCCCGCAGGACTTTCTTCTCTTATGTATCCGCAAATTTCACTTATGCACGACGAGCGCTTCGCCGGATTGGTAAACTATGACTATGGTGCAATCGCTATTCCGGTAGGATCGGTTACAACATTTGCCGTTAGTGTCATCCGTCTGGGTGTGGATAATATACCTAACACGCAAAACGCAGGCATCGATGTGAACGGAAACCCGTTACCGCCGGATCAATGGCAGAACTTCGATCATCTCGATCAGAGCCGCATCACTTATTTCAATAGTGCAGATTGGGCATTCTATCTGTCGTACGCGAAGAAAGTGAAAGACAATTTTTCTTACGGCGCAAACCTAAAAGTAATACGCCGTGAAATGGGGGAAGCCTCGGCAACCGGGATCGGGTTTGATGTTGCGGTAAAATACTTGCCTTACGAAAATATCGCGCTTGGCGTTAATCTTCAAGATGTTACTACAACGCTTATTGCCTGGAATAACGGCACGAATCAGCTTGTCACCCCGACGCTTAAGATTGGATCTGCATATTTCATCGATGCATTGAGCGGTCGGTTTACGCCCGCTTTCGATGTCGATGTGAGATTCGAAAACAGAAAATATTCTTCCAACGCACATCTTGGTTCTATGAGTTTCGATTTCCACGGCGGTCTTGAATTTGATTTTAAAAATCTTGTTGCGCTTCGTGCGGGCTACAGTGATATAGGATCGCTCAATTTCGGCGTCGGTATTCATCTTCCGAAATTCAACGTCGATTATTCTTTTGTCAAATTCAATAATGACGATCAATTGGGGAACACTCACCGTATCTCGTTGACGTTTACGCTTCAAGCCGATCAATTCAAGCGGAGCATCGAGTAATCGATGAGAGATCGCCTTCTTCTTCTTATTCTTTCAATCATCCTTGCATCGTGTGCCGCTAAACTTCCGTACACATCAAATATTCCGCTGACTCGGCAAATATTTCATTCGCGCGACGGCGTGCTTGGAGGCAGAATTCCTCAGGGATGGTTCTCATCAACTGAAGATACATTGGCGCCGGCTGTATTGGTTTGGCTTATTAAGGAAGATTTTTCTGCTACCCTAACATTGAAAGAATTAATCCCCGATCAGCTTGCTAAACAACAGATAAACAAAGAAGGATTAAAGCTTTTGGCTGAGATTAGCTCAAAATTTCAAACAGAAAGCTTCTCAGGACAGGTAATAGCATTCCAAGAGTTCGATATCAGGGGAAGAAAATTTTGCGGTTATGAAGTTGGAGCCGGGAGTGAACGAAAACGTCTTGTAGTTTTTGCCGCTGGCGGAAAATATTATGAGTGCGAGATACGAACAATGAAGGGCCTTTGGACCGCCACAGAACTTACGCACCTTTTCAATACACAGCAAACAGTTCTTTCATCTCTCACCTATTGAAAATTTATTTTGTTCTTAAGACAAACACGCCGTTCCAATCATCCGGCGGAGGCGATGCTTTAAATATATGTGATCGCTCGATGTATATTTGAGACGGGTAGTCGTTAGGAATTAATTCCAGAGATTTCCCGAACATCTGAACCGCCCGATCCCATTCCCGCTGTCTATACAATTGAAGAGCACTGCAATAAACTTCGATGAATTTCCGTTTGTCGGATGTAACACCATCCTCAACCGTTCCAATAAGCTCATATACACGGATTGGCTCTGTCTTTCCGGCTACAACAAGTAAATCAAGTTCCCTTGCATAAACATGGCTTTGAACTTTTCTATATGTGTTTTCGCTGATCATCAGACGGGTCTTATACTGTTTATTCGCACTTTCGAGTCGAGCGCCTAAATTCACGCTATCCCCGATGACGGTATAATCGAATCGGTTAGCACCGCCCATATTACCTACGATAACTTCGCCTGTATTGATGCCGATACGCGTATTGAGTATGGGTTTTCCTTCAAGCTGCCAAAGCTTAAACAGGCCGTTTAGAGTACTTTGCATTTGTACTGCTGTTTTACATGCACGAAGAGCATGATCATTTTGCGGCACGGGCGCTCCCCAGAAAGCGACGATAGCATCGCCCTCGTATTTATCGAGTGTTCCATCGTTGTGTAGGATAATGGCTGTCATCGAATTTAGGTATTCGTTTAATATAGCAACGAGAGATTCCGGCGCCATTTTTTCCGATATCTGCGTAAAGTTTTCGATGTCGCTGAAGAATATCGTTAGTTCTTTTCTCTCGCCGCCCAATCTTAATTTTTCAGGATGGGCAACCAATTCATCGACTATGGTAGGGTTTACATAACGGCTGAACATACTCTTGATCATAATTTTTTGCTTGCGCTCTGCTACATAGTTGTAAACAGTGCTTCCGATATAGCTGATGATGATTGCAAGGAACGGACTCATCATATCGGCAAGGATATTTTTATCGATGAACAGTTTAAGAGATATCCAATATATGATGTAGATCTCTGCGAGTATAATAGCAACACCGAATACTTCTATAAGAGCGCTGAACTTCGTGCGGATAGCTTTAAGTCTCTCGGTGAAAACAAAGGTGAAGAGAGTCAAACCGAAAACAACAAATGCCGTCATCCAGAACGGTTCCCGCGTGATGAAATTACCGTCGATGACGCTCTGGATTACATTCGCGTGCATCTCGACACCGTACATCATTTTATTTCCCTGCTTATCGTTAAGCAGCGGAGACAGGAATAAATCTTTATCTTCCGGGACTCGTGATCCTACGAGTACAATCTTTCCGTTCAGTATGCTGTCGTGCATAATTCCATAATCGGGATTATCGAAGGTGTTGATATCGGAATTATATTCCAGCTCTTCGGCGGTTTTGAAATCACTGTCGTCAAGAATATCTGTGATGTTGATTATTCGGAAGGTGCTGTCGGGTCCATAATAGTTGATGAGAAACGATCGTCGATCGTATTGAGGAATCGTTTTGGTATAATAATAAAAATAGTCATCGCTTAGACTCGATGTATAAGATCTATCGAGATTATAATAGGCGTTCAGCACAGCCATGGAAAATGCGGGAATAAATTTCTCCTGGTTGTCATCGTAATACAAAGGCATGTAGCGCCGGCATCCGGCATCCATGTCTTGAGGGATATTTGCTATGCCGAAGCCGGTTGTAGTATCGATAAACCTATTATAGTAGCTTGGATTTTGTTCGTGTATGGTGAATTGAAATCTTTCCGATTTCAACCTGCCTGCGAGAACAATATTCCCGGATTCTTTGATTTCCCTTCGAAAATTCTCATCTTCAATTTTATCCGTGTCGTAACCGGGAGAAAGAAGAATATCAATGCCGATAACTTTTGCTCCGGCACGATTCAGATTTTTCACCAGCCGGGTGTAATACGATTGCGGCCAAGGCCATTTTGCAGGCAACGATTTAAACGATTCACCGTTGATATCAACGACGACAACTTTTGAATTATTTTTCAATTTATAGTTGGCTCCGCGTTGCTGGAATCGCAGATCGATAAGGGAAAGTTCGGCGCTTTTAAGCGGAGGAAATTCGAATAAAATATTTTGTGTCAACAATAGAACAAATACAGCGACAAAAATACTTATGCTAATGTGAAGAAAAAATAATCGGACTGGTTTGGACAGCATTTGTGCCATGTGCTAATCAGAGGTCTGCACGCAGTATCAGGTTCCAGACAATATCGGTATTGGTGTTCGAAGAGATGTACATCTTTTTATTGAAATAGCAATTAAATTGCGTCTGAGCGCTGAGATTCTTCCAGAAATAATATTGTGCCCCGGCATTCACCAGCACCCGCTGGATGTCGCCGAATGTCGGACTCAACGAACTATTTAAGCGAAGTTTATCGTCAAGTAAACGGTACTGCCCATTCGCGTAAAGAGTAGTGTAGGTTAAACTTGCCGGAACGCCCGGCGCACCGCCTGCGGAGACAAATTTATTCGAATTAACCGTAAGACTAACAATTGTTTGGAATGGAATGTTGAATTTTGATATTGCGCTTAATGTTACAGCGGTGCCGCGCGTATCGAGATCCCGGATTGTATTATCGTTTTTTACGGATGTGCTGACGCTCAGCATGGTATTATGACGAATACCGAATAAAAATTCTTTTCCGATCTGTACAAGTATACGATTTGTTTTATCGTCAATTGCATAAAGTGAATTGTCTATCTTCATGTCATTGTTGTTAGCGTTACGCAGATAGGCGACACTGATATTCGGGAAATTGATGCTCGGATAGTATGAAATTCCGATATTTGCCGTTGTACTCGTTGTTGTGGAAGCTTTTATTTTAGTCGTGTTATCCTGAAGTCGTTCAAAACCGCCAGAGAGGAATAACTGATTTCCGATGAGGCGCTGTCGGTCTGAAATGTTATATCCGACCACATCGGTTCGCAGAAAAGATTGTCCGAACGATTCGTAACTTGCACCGTGCCTGAGATAGTTAAACCTGAAATTATTATCGAAGTAATTTAAAGCTATTCCTGCTTCATACGAGAGCGTTGGAAGGTTTTTCATTGCTAAGGGAATCAGATGCTCGTTCACCGTTATGACCCGGGAAAATACATCGCGTATGCTGCTGATAGTATTTCTGTCTGATTCTGCATAGTCCGGTTCGGCGAAAATACGATCAATATCCGCATTGCTGAACGATCCCTTTGATATATCTTTGTTGGTCGCGCTAAAAGCTGCCTGTCCCGTGATCTCAATATTTCTGTGGTTGAAAGCTAATAAGAAATCCGATGCAAGCACAATGTTTTCCATCGGTCTAATTCCGTATTCAATTGAATTCTTGTCGTCAGACGATTTTAAAAAAGTAAATCCTAGATGGGAATCGTCCCTCCGACCAAAACCGGTCCTGACAACAAAGAGGCGGCGGTCAAAAGTTCCGGGATTCACCTTAACCCATCTCTTGCCGCTTGCCGTGGAATCATAAAGTACAAATGTTGCATTAGTATTATCGGAATTTTGTTGTGCAATCAGCATGCTGTCCGGGAAAGGTGTGCCGATTACGCTTCCGATGCGCCGTGTAACAGATCCGGTTGCGATATCGACATTAAATTTTCCTAAGTCTAAACTTCCCACGAATCCCCAGATGCGTTTGCCGTTCATGATTAGGTCTGGGAATACGGGATAACTATCTCCGTACCCAAGCTTTATCCATGGCGACTCCCCGCCGATAAAAAATCTGTTTTGAGGTTGTAAATAATTTTTTTCTTCGCTGGTGATGTACAGATTTCCTCGAACACGAAATTCATTATAACTGCCCTTTGCTGTTATCGTTGCGCGATTATAAGACGCAGTGTTGTCCGATATATTTTCCTGTCGGGTTTCAATCTGTGCCGAAGCTCCATAAAGCCATGGAGAAAATACTACAGCTGGCTTTTTTTCAGCCATGCCTGATACTGAAAAGCTCCAATCGTAGCTATCAATCTCTTTTCCCGATGTATCGAATAAAACAACACGTACTGTGTGAGTACCGGATTCAAGAAAGATTGAAGCATTCTCCGGTCTGAGCACGAAAATATCTCCCGCTCGCACGGAACTATTCGATAAATCGATATCATCGAGAAAAACTTTTGTCAAATTCATACTGATCAAACTGTCATCCTGCGATACTGAAAATGAGATCAGTACATCATTTGGTGCAAGCTTATCCTCCTTATCCGGACTCAAAATAACAAAATCATATGGTTTGATTGGAATATCCTGTAAAGAAATCCGAAACGGTTGTTGCTCGGGATTCTCGATGGGATACGTTTCCGGATCGGTTTTACCGGTTAATGTCAGGATGAAGTAATATTCAAGAAATGGAGGGAGGATTATTTCCGCAGGCAGAGTTATAGATGCGGAATTTCCGATGACGGGCATTTCGCTCCGCTTGAAGTCGCGCTCACCGAATTGTCTATATGCGATTTCAATACGGTCTATCTGGTTGGATTGAAAAAGATCGACCTGGATAGTCAATGGTTGGCTGGCATTGGCAATGCCTACATTAACTTTCGTTATTTTGTCGCTTACCTGTGCAATAGCAACCTGCACAACGAGGCAACATAACGCAGCAAAAAATAAATTACGCACAGTCCTATTATCGTTAATTGAACGTATTCACAACGATGACAAGATACGAAAAATACAATTAATACGCATTTTATTGTTGCTTATATCGCAACTTCAATTCTTTTTTATTGCCCTTCGAATCCTGCATTTCAAGCTTCAACTCGTTTATCTTAGCGTCTGAAGCCGCAGTGATTGCATCGGCAAGTTCTTCTTCTGTTGCAATCCTGGAATAAACGGAGCCATCCTCATTAGAAAACCCGATTGACCCAGCATTAACGTCTGTTTCATTACCGGAGATTTTGTTTTTAAGATTGACGCGTCCTTCAGTAACAACAAGTGTATCATGTCCTTGTCCGCCGCTCCACTTTCCCTTTGTACCGCGGATAGATGCAACCGAAGTCGGTGATGTGAGACGAAACAGTTCCGCCTTTTGTTTCTGCACTTCGAATTCTAACGAACCTTGAGTTAAATGATTTTCCTTTATGAATGAATTTTGTTTGCCCGTGCCATTCATCGTCAGAATGGATTGTTCTCTCAAGCGCACGATGCTTTTATCCTTAAACTTAATCAACGCAAGCGATCCCTTTCCTGTCTGAACCTGATCGCCGACGAATAATACATCGCCGGTGCTTGCCGGCATATAATCGTTTTGAGAAGATTTTTTCTTGACATCTTTAATAGTCTTCTGAATAACTGCAAGATCGATATTGCCGGCGGCAATTATAAAGTTAGACAATAAAGAACTCGTTAAAAGTATAAGAATTAATGATTTTAAAATATATGAATGTCGGTTTTTCATGGTCATTCTCCTTTATCAATCAATTATTACTCAAAGCTCAATTCGATAGAATCGCTCATTGAACGTAATTCGTTCAGTAGTTTCAGTAAATCTTCTTTTGAGTAAGTGCGGCCATTAAGCAAATATGTTCCTGTGAGGATATAATTATCTCTTTCGATATCCTGAAAAATCTTCGGATATCTATTGCCATATGTATCTTTGAGATATGTAAGAATAAAATCTTCCGAACGAATCTGCGGAGAGCTTGAAACTGTAAAGAGACGTATCGGACTTGAGACTTCCACATCTGTCCCGCCCGGTCCGGCCGTTTTACTTACAACTTTCCAAGCGTAGGTTTTTCCGAACTCAAGATGACGTCCGCCTGAATAAAAAAATGAATTTTGTCCCACTAATTCTGTTTCAACCATCAGCGGCTCATGAGATATTGCCTCTTCGCGTGATTGCTCGGGGTTCTTTTCTGCAACTGTTAATACAGCTCTATTCCCGTCGTGGAAGAATTCAAAGAGCGGAAATTCATTTGTCATTTCACCTTCCTGCGGAGAAAGGAGATCGACTCTTGATGAATTTAGCAGTACGATATCAATCGGTGGACCGAGAAATGGAATATTATCAGAGCAGATGATTGCAATTTGGAATCTATATATCCCAGCGGGAAATTTACCTGTTGCAAGGGCGACATCTTGTACATCTTCTTTTGCGCGTGAGTCGAGCTTGAATTCTTGTCTCTGAATAGAACGTCCGATATCTAAATTTGTGTATGTCGCGCCTACCGGTGAAACGAAGAAACTCTTGGATGTAAAATCGGCGGCATTGGGATATGTGCTGCCATTTGCGAGATTTATATTCAATATAATGCGCAGTCGCACTGTATCACCGCGCGCGCTCGGACCTAATCTCACCGTAAATAACAATGTCGTGCTCTCAAAATGATCAAAGTCTATGTCGGCGATTGTCAGTTGTTGAACCGGGGCGGGTATAATATCAATAATAGATGTCTCACACTGTGCCTGTATTTCTGTGGTGATGGCAAAACTGAGTATTGTCAAGATTAGAAAAACAAACGGCAGTATGGCAATATTAAAACACTTCATTTTCATAGATACTCCATTTTTGGTGCCATTATAATTTATGCAAAAGTATAATAAATTCTCTGTATTTAATCAATACCCAGTATAATATAGAACACATCCCATAAACTCAACGTGTGTAATATCACTAAATGCGCTTAGAATCGTGAGATATCATTGTAAACTATGAAAGCCATAAAAGCCAGTAATAGAATAAATCCCGCCTGCTGGATAGCGATTTTTACTTTATGCGGGATATCTCTCCTGAAGATTTTTTCATATCCTAACAACAGCAGATGTCCGCCATCAAGAGCAGGGATGGGAAGGATGTTGAGAATTGCCAGGCTCATACTCAACTGTGCCATAAACCAGATGAACGTCAGTAGACCCATCTCGGCGCTTTGCGTTGCAAGTTGGGCTATTGCAACCGGTCCTCCCAACGATTCTTTTATAGAGGCTTTTCCCGTAAAGATTTTGTTGAATGTCAGATAAAAAAGATATACAGATTGCTCAATATCTTTAATCCCTTCGCCGAGCGCTTCGACAATCGAATACTCAATATGCTTTGATGGTCCTGTATAGCGGCTTCCGACGATTATTCCTATCCTCCCAGAAGAAGTTACTGTTACAGTATCGGAGATAATGTTATTTCCCCGTTTCCATTTAAGAGTAATTTGCTTCCCGGCATTTCTATTTATGAGAGCAATAGCGATAGGCTGATTTACGGTCGTATCGTTAACGGCTATGAGCGTATCGCCCGCCATCAAACCGATTTTTGATGCTGGCATTTTCGGATCGACCCCCTCTACTGTTGCTACAGTATGCCCCACCATGATTCCGGGTTGATTGCTCGAAGGCGAAGGTATGGTTTTCGCAGGAACGAAAACCTGAAGGTGCTTGCCGCCGCGATCGACATCGATTGTAATATCGTCCCCTAAATATTCTATATAAATTAATTGCTGAACCTGATCCCAGTGTGTAACCTGCGTTTGATTAATCGATAGAATTTTATCTCCAGCCGCTAATCCTGCTTTTTCAAATGCGCTTCCTTCTGCAACGAAACCGATATCCGTTGTCTCTGCAATGTAAGACCCTTGTTTGAAATGAATAGTCCAGAAGATTAGTACGGCAAGCAGAACATTCATTATTACACCGGCAGAGATGACAAGCATTCTTGCCCACATGGGCCGTGAGCGAAATTCCCATGGTTGAGGCGCTTGATTTGCAAAATCTGTATCCATGCTCTCGTCGACCATGCCGGCTATTTTTACATAACCGCCTATAGGTATCCAGGAAACGCAGTAATCCGTATCGCCAATTTTCTTCCCGAATGCGCGCGGAGGAAATCCAATTGAAAACCGATCGACACGCATCCCGGTTAATTTCGCGGCTATGAAGTGACCGAATTCATGGATGAATACTAAAACGCCCAAAGTGATTGCTGTATAAAATAACATGCTGAGAACTTGCATTATAATTTCCTATTTCTTTTTTCTGTTTAGGGTTTCGATATATTTGCGTGTTGCATTGTCGGTATCGATGATATCATCGAGCGAAGGAGAGTGTTTCACGGGAATTTTTTCCAACGCTTTTCGTATAAGTTGTGGAATCTGATTGAATGAAATCTTTCCGCCGAGAAAGAACTCAACGGCGATCTCATTTGCAGCGTTTAGTATTGCCGGCGCGGTTCCACCTATCCTCAAAGCATCATAAGCGAGCTTGAGGCATTCGAATTTTTTCATGTCAGGCTTTGAAAATGTTAGTTTTTGCTGCTTAACGAAATCAATCCTGTTGAAATTCGAAACAGCGCGCTCCGGATGAGTGAGTGAATACTGAATCGGAATTTTCATGTCGGGGACGCCCAACTGAGCTTTCACAGAGCCGTCAACAAATTCGACCATCGAATGAATTATCGATTCCGGATGGATGAGAACTTCAATTTTTTCGGGAGGCAGCTTAAAGAGCCAATGAGCCTCAATCACTTCCAATCCTTTATTCATGAGAGTCGCTGAATCGATCGTAATTTTATTGCCCATTTTCCAATTCGGGTGTTTAAGCGCATTAGCGACTGTGACGTCCTTAAAATTCTTTTTGTCAAGATGAAGAAACGGTCCCCCCGATGCGGTCAATATGAGGCGATTGATTTTATCGCGGTTTTCTCCCATGAGACATTGGAGTATCGCACTGTGTTCGCTGTCGATAGGGACAAGAGAGGCATTGTGTTTATCGATCAAAGCCGTGATAATTTCACCGGCAACAACAAGAGTCTCTTTGTTTGCGAGCGCAACGGTTTTTCCGTTTTTGATTGCCTCAATTGTCGGTCTCAAACCTGCAAATCCGACGAGTGCATTGATCAGGACATCAAAATCCTTTTGATTAACAAGCTCGCTTAATCCTTCTTCGCCGGAAAAAATTTTAATGGAACCGTTTAAAGACCGTTTCAGGTTTGCAGCAGAAAATTTGTCAAGTACTGCGACAGCCTTTGGATGGAAACGATCGATTTGTTCTTTTAGCGTGCGGGTATTTGTGTTTGCTGAAAGATACTGAACACGGAACCTATCTGGAAAATTTGCAATTACATCCAGACTGTTTTTTCCGATGGAACCGGTTGATCCTAGAATGCAAATATTTTTCATTTCAGCCATAAAAAACAATTTGCCCCATTTTAGCGGGGCAATTCTTTACATAAAGTAATGAAATCTCGCGTCGCAAACAAACGGAAATAAGTATCGATTCGGTTAGAATGGTGTTTCCTCTGGCAAGGAGAGAGGAGGCGCAATCATTGATTCTAATTTTTCAAAACCTGCATATTCCTTGTGAAATTGTAAACGCACCATCCCGGTAGGTCCATTGCGTTGTTTACCGATTATGATCTCGGCAATTCCCTCGGATGGTATATTGCCGAGGTCATCATCTTTTACCGTTTCCATACCGTATGTTTCTGGACGATGGACGAATAAGACGACGTCTGCATCTTGTTCGATTGCGCCTGATTCTCTCAGATCGGCGAGCATTGGGCGCTTATCACCGCGCGATTCGACTGCGCGGTTTAGCTGGGATAAAGCTACAACAGGGATATCAAGTTCTTTAGCTAACGCCTTTAGTGACCGGGATATCATGGAAATTTCTCTCTCTCGCGACTCGGAATTTTTCGGTCCCTGGATGAGTTGTAAATAATCGACAATTACGAGACCAATATCGTGCTCGGCTTTGAGCCGGCGGGATTTGGCGCGCAATTCAAGGATACTTAGCGCAGGTGTATCATCTATAAAGATTTTTGCTTCGGCGAGGCGGCCTACATTCCTGCTTAAATTTTTCCATTTGTCTTCATGCAATCTTCCGGTACGAAGTTCATGCGCATTAACTCTTGCCTCGGATGATAACATCCTAATTATCAATTGCCGTTCCGACATTTCTATGCTGAAAATTGCAACCGATGTGCGTTTTTCCCTGTGTAATGCTGCGTTGCGCGCTATGGATAAAGCAAGAGCCGTTTTCCCCTGGCTTGGTCTTCCTGCAATAATCACAAGGTCTGACTTTTGGAATCCGCCCGTTTTTTCATCGAGTGTCGGGAAACCGCTCGGCACCCCGGTCACACCGCTATGCTTGCCATGAATTTCCTGAAGCATCTCGAAGGTTTCATGCAACGCACGATTGATCGGCGTGAATGATCGTTTCATCCGCTTCTCGGAGATTCGGAATATCTTTGTTTCGGCTTCATCGAGCAGGTCAAGTGCATCTTCAGTCTCGTTATAAGCACGGGTTAACACTTCTGAAGACGAGCTGATTAAACTCCGCATCAGAGCTTTTTCAAGAACAATGCGGCTGTGATACTCAACATTGGCTGAAGATGTTGCACCCATTGTAAGCTCGGTAATATAGACGGGATCCTCGGTAGCATTCAACTGACCACGGCGCCGTAGTTCTTCGACGAGTGTAACTGCATCGATTGGATCGCCTTTTTCAAAAAGCGCCATCATTGCCTGGAATATTTTCTGATGCGTAGGATTGTAAAAACTTGCAGGATCAAGCAGTTCCAATACTTTTGGCGCCGCTTCTTTATCAATCAGTATTGCGCCCAGAACAGATTTCTCGACATCAACCGCCTGCGGTGGAATGCGCCCTCCAAAATTTGCCGGTTCAGTTGGAGTAGAAAACGCTGTATTCTTTTTCGTCCTTGCCATTATTCACCAGCTTTCATTTCGTCATATGCTTTGCGGAACATTTTCATATCTTCCCATGCAGGATATTTCCAATTCGGATTTCTCAATAATGCGGCAGGGTGATATGTTACCATAAGTTTTGTACCACGGAAATCGTGGAATTTGCCGCGTAATGATGTAAGAGTATTGTTGGTTTGCATGAGCCATTGTCCGGCAATTCTTCCGAGACATATGATGAATTTTGGTTTAATGAGTTCAATTTGCCTGTAAAGATACGGAGTGCATGTTTCCATCTCTGTCGATTCCGGGTCACGGTTGTTCGGCGGGCGGCATTTTAGAATGTTGCATATATACACTTCTTCTCTCTTCAAATCGACTGCCGAGAGAATTTTATTCAAAAGTTGTCCCGCTCTTCCAACAAACGGCTCACCCTGTGCATCCTCGTCAGCTCCGGGCGCTTCGCCTATGAACATAACGTCAGCCGCCGGATTTCCTATGCCAAAAACAAAATTAGTCCGTGTATGCCCAAGCGGGCATTTTAAGCAAGTATTTATCTCCTTGTCAAAATCACTCAACGACTTGGAGCTAACCAATAGTTCTTCAGGTAATTTAATGTTTTCCCTGACCGCGCTCTTTTTCAAACTTTGTTCTTCTTCATGATAGATGGTATTACCGAATAAATCCTGCTGCTGCATAAAATACCGCTCGGTATTATTTATGAATTCCAAGAGATCTTTTGAAGGCACAGTATTTTCTATTTAAAAAGTTTAGATACTCGGTTTAAGATTTCGCGGGCGACCTCATGTTTAGACATTTTCTTCAACTTCTGAACTTTACCGCCGCTCGAAATAATCGTTACAATATTCGTATCTGTATCAAACCCGGCGCCTTCACTTAATGGATTGTTGAGAACTATAAGATCGAGATTTTTAACTTTTAGTTTTGATTTAGCATTTTTGATTTCATTATCCGTTTCGACGGCAAAACCGACAAGAATATCTCTACCCTTGATGTTCCCTAAGTGTTGGAGGATGTCTTTTGTTTCCTTTGTCTCAATAATAAAGCGATCGCTTTTCGATTTGTTCTTTTTAATTTTTTTATTAGAAACAGTTATCGGCGTAAAATCGGCGACTGCCGCCGCCATAATCGTTACATCCATTCCCTTACGATGCTTCATCATAGCCGTATACATCTGTAGCGCCGTTTCGACATCGACACGGTTAACGTTCCGCGGGGTTTGCAGATGAACATGTCCGGCAACTAACGTTACATCGGCGCCCCGCTGGGCTGCCGCATTCGCAATTGCAAAGCCCATTTTTCCAGAAGATCGATTTCCGATATATCTAACCGGATCGATAGGCTCGTAAGTGGGACCAGCGCTGATGAGTATTTTCTTGTCAAGAAAATCTTTCCGATTCGATTCCAAAATATCTTCAACTGCTTTTTGAATCCGGGGAAGATCGGGTAAGCGGCCCGCTCCTGTTAAACCGCTGGCGAGTTCACCCTCGGCAGGCGGAAGAACGATATATCCAGCTTCTCGCAGAGTATTAATGTTTTGTTGAGTTGTGGAGCGGAGCCACATGTCGGTATCCATAGATGGAGAAATAATCACCGGACATCGCATGGCAAGGGCGAGTATGGTAACAGCATTATCGGCATAACCGTGTGCAATTTTCGCGATTGTGTTCGCAGTAGCCGGAGCTATAAGCATAGCGTCAGCCCATTGGGCAAGCGTGATGTGCCATGTACCGGCATTTAAAATGCCGGATGATTGTTCGGGAAAAGTCCCAATGATAACTTCATCCCCGGAGACAGTTGATAGCGTTAAAGGTGTGACGAATTCCTTAGCAGAGTCGGTCATTACAACACGTATATCTGTGCCGGCTTTTTTAAAATCCCTGATGAGTTGCGGGATTTTATATGCAGCGATGCCTCCGGTAATTCCGATCAAAATCCTTTTACCTGTGAGCATTGAATACCTAATTGTATTGGTTTAGGGTTCGGTGATCGGGCGGTCGTCTTCTTTGTAACGATATTGAAGTTTTCCGGTTAACAACTCATTTATCGCAGTTTCGTGCGGTTTAGACCTTTTCTCAAATTCTTGTGCAATAAGAATCTGATCGGGGTTTGTTTGCGGCTGTTCACCTTCTTCTTCCGGTTCGAATATTTTCGATTGCAGCATTTCAACACGCTGGTTGAATTCGATCTTCATCTCCTCGTTGATCTGGCGTGCACGCTTCAGTAACACGACGATTGCTTCGTAAATGTTCTCGGCAGTGCCTGTCAGATGTTCGATGTCTATTGGTTTTAGTGGCATTGATGTTTCCTTTTATGGTGAATCTTATTTTGTTTTCGGTCTAAATTTTTGATCTCGTCGACTTTTACGCCGATTGAAGCACATGGTCTATGATCTCATCGACTTTATCGACGGCTTGCTCAAGCGTTTCGTTAATGATAGTATAATCAAACTTTACTGCAAGCCCGAGCTCCATCTCAACCCGCTCCATTCGTTTTGCGAAGGTCTCGGGAGTTTCCGTTTTCCGATTCTTCAACCGCTCTGTAAGTAGTTCCATGCTTGGCGGTTTAATAAAAATTAGTAATGCAACTTGCGGATATTTTTTTTTAATAGAAAGCGCGCCGTTTACATCGACATCGAACAATATCGATGTATTTGCGCTGAATGCGCGCTCGACTTCACTTTTCAGTGAACCGTAATAATCGCCGTAAATTTGTTCCCATTCGGCGAGTTCGTCATGCCGGATCTTATACTCGAATTGTTCCTTGGTTAAAAAGAAATAATCCTTACCGTCAATTTCCGCAGATCGCTTCGTTCGGGTTGTTCCCGACACGGAGAAAAAAAAATCGGGATGCCGCCGTAAAATCTCCTTAGCAATAGTGGTCTTTCCGCATCCGCTTGGTCCAGAAATAACAATCAATTTTGTCTTTGACATAATATTATTCAACAGCTCATTGGCTGAGTTATGATCATGATTGCTTACTCTATGTTCTGCAATTGTTCCCGTATTTTTTCAAGCTCTTCCTTTATTGCGACGACGAGATGGGCAATTTCAGAACTATCGGATTTTGCGCCTATTGTATTTGCCTCACGGTTCATCTCCTGAACGAGAAAGTTTAACTTACGTCCGACGCCGTCTTCTTTTTTAAGAGCGTCCAGGAAGAATTTATTGTGACTCCGGAAGCGGACAGATTCTTCTGTTACATCGAGTTTATCGATTAATAATGCAAACTCAAGCTCCAAACGATTTTGATCGATGATTGACTGATCGGTAACAAGTTCTTTAATTCGCTCTGTCAACCTTAAACGCTCTTCTGGTACTCGCTGTTTTGCGATACGCTCTATTTCAGTAAGATTCGTATTTATAATTTCAATTCTATATACCAAATCGTTCAGCAGCTCACCGCCTTCTCTTTGACGCATCAGTACAGCTTCACTCAGCGCGGCATCCAGCGCTTTCTTAACCAACCGCCATTCTTTTTCGTCGCCCCTTTCAAATTCGTCGATCTCAAGAACCTCGGGGAAATTTAAAAGATGTTCCAATGAAACCTTGCTTTGAATTTTTACGGCTTTCCTTAAATCGTTCAATAATTTGTAATATGCTTTTGCGGCGGCGATATTAATTTTTAGGGGAACTTCATTAGCGTTTTCATGTACCACATTCAGGGAAATACTTATCTTTCCCCTGACAAATTTAGCGCGAACTAATTCTTTCACTTCATTTTCACGCAGTGTCAGCGTGCGCGGGAGTCGTGAAGTTACTTCAAGGTAACGGCTGTTGACGGAGCGAACTTCTGCTGAGGCAGTAGTTCTGTCCTCGGTCGCTTCACCGCGCCCATATCCTGTCATACTTGAAATCATTTCATATTCGCCATTTATTGGAAAAATTCCCATCTTAAGGTACGAAATATTCGTTCGTGCGTCAAGGGAAACCTTTGCACAACCTTTTCACCCCAATGTTCACACCTATATTGTGCAATTTTATCCCGTCATTGAGAAACAACCGCATTTTAAATATATTGTGTACATCTGTTTAATTTTTATATCAAAGATGATAACAAACTATTTCACACTTCAGGCATTGACCGCCGAGATGAACACCGTAATCCACGACGGCAGAATTCATGAGATTTTTTCACAGCGAAAAAACGAATTATTGATTTCAATTGAAAATCCATCAGCGACGTCTGATACTAAATCAGAATTGACGCTGTGTGTTTCCGTTGAGCCGAAGCTCAATTATATTTACCTGCGGGATAGAGTTATGCGTGCGCGTAAGAATTCGGTTGATCTGTTTGACGATGTGGTTCAACATTCCGTTGAAAGCATCGGCATACATCAGTCGGATCGCCTGATTGTAGTCACGCTCGAAAACGGAAAAAGAATGCTGTTTCAAATTTATAATACTGTTGCCAGCAATATCCTCTTAGTCGATGAGAATTATGTAATAGCTGAGGCATTTAAAAATAATGATACACTTAAAGGGACTACCTTTAAGATCGAAGAACATGGACCGGGAATAGATTATATTGGAAACGCGGAATCATTTATTGATAAAGTACTCCAACAGCAAAACGTGACGATCTATAATGCGTTGAAAAGAACACTACCGTTATTGGGTCCGGTTTTTTGCCGTGAGATACTGTTTCGCTCCGAAACACCTGAAGAAACAATTACAGAAGCTGTCGGAGAAAATCAGATGTTGAGGATACATAAAGAAATTCAGAATTTATATTATCAAACATCCTATCCGGAGCCGAGAATTTATTTATTGCAGAATCATCAAGAGATATTTTCCATCTTACCGATTGATCATTTAAGAAATAAGACTGAAAAGACCTGCGCAACCGTAAACGAGGGGATAAAAAAGATTATAATAGATAAGTTTAAGGAATCAAAGTTTTCAGGTGAGAAAGACCCTATTGTAGATAAAGCAGAACATGAATTAGGGCGACTCAGGCAAACTCTCAACAAGAAAGCCTCTGCTACGTCGAGCGGTCCGGAAGAATATGAATTGCTCGGCAAAATACTTCTTGCTAATTTGCCGCTACTGAAAAAAGGAATGAAGCACATTGAGCTGCACTCGCCTATAGGTGAATCTTCAATGATACGAATATCGCTCGATCCCGCACTTACTCCGGTGCAGAACGCAGAGCGGTATTTTGATAAAGCGAAAAAGGCAAAAGGCGCGCAAGAAGAATCTGCGGAACGCTTGAAGCAGCTTACCGGTAAACTAACCTGGCTGGAGACGCTCGTTCACACACTGCATCGATGCGAAACTGAAGAAGATTTGAAAAAAATTATTGAAGAACATAAAGATAAGTTAAGATCAATGAAATTAATTGATGAACAGCCAGGGCGAGAACTCCCGCCGTTTAGGATATTTACCGTGGCGGGTGGTTATGAAGTGTGGGTTGGTAAAAGCAGCGCCAACAATGATCTTCTTACTATGAAATATGCCAAGCCGAACGATCTCTGGTTTCATGTGCGTGGCGCAGGAGGTTCACATACTGTGCTGAAGGTTAAAGGTGACGCTCAATCTGTTCCGAAGGAAGCAGTCCGGCAGGCGGCAGGCATTGCGGCATATTATAGTAAAATGAGAAATGCCGGTACAGTACTGGTTGCATACTGTGAACGGAAATATGTTAAAAAACCGAAACACTTAAAAGAGGGATCTGTTTTGCTAGAGCGCGAACATGTTGTATTTGTGAAGCCAAAACTTCTTGGAAATACATAAAAATCTTCGTATAATCTAAATATTCTTTGAGCAGCGGCACCCCAGCTGCGAGCCATACATTACATAGTATAACCAAACATTAAAGGAACCTCATATGAAGTCGTTAGTCCATCTGTTATTTCTCGGAATTATTTGTTCAACTTTTGCTTTCAGTCAAACCGATTCTATTAATATAGAAGATCAATCTGCACCGATTAGCTATGAAGTAATAGCTTACGGCGGTGGCGCATTGCCGTACCTGCCAACATATTTTAAGGACAATTGGAGATCTGCTTGGAGCGCGGGTATTGGCTACGGTATTTCACTACCGCCGGGCGAGTTAGGTTATATTACTCTTTATCAAACAATCGATTACAGCAAAATGAAATTCCAGCAGTCAAGCTCTTATGATGGAAAGTACTTGAATAGCGGTACCGTGCATATTACTGACATTATGGTAAATCTGAAAGGAAACATTTATCTGAGAATATTAAGAATAGAACCGTATTTCCTTTTCGGCGTGGGTGCGATGAATTATATATCGAGTGGTGTAAATATTGATGAGAAAGGAATAACCACTGTTAAGAACAGACATCAATTAGCTTTTGCGTGGACGTTCGGGTTAGGCATCGAAGTTCCTATTAACCAGCGTATCGGCGCTTTCATCGAGGGGAAATCGGTATTGGGCGTTGTAGAACCGGCAAAACAAATTTTCCCGTTTCATGCCGGCGTACATCTGCGCTTCTAATCTAACAAAATATTTTTATTTAAATGCGGTATACTCTTGCAGGTATATCGCATTTTTTATTCAGAAAATACCTGTATCAACGGGGTAAACTATAAATCGATCATCTCCCGCATGCCGATAGAATACACGGAGGTTATAATGTTGATGACTAAAGGAGATTTTTATTTTACCCCGAAGCCATTCTTTCCGATCTTGCATTGTGAGACGGCGCGGTTGAATAATTCCATGTATGCGGTTTTCTCAAAAAGCATGGTACTCGTAATGTAGCTCTGTTTATCGCCGGGCGGGTAATAAGGGACGCCTGAATTTGTAGGAATAATTTTTTCGTGTTCTGTTAAGATGTTGTCTCGAAACGCCCACGCGTCGTCCGGTATGCCGTCGAATTTAGTGCTGCGGGCAACGATCATTCGTTCCACCCAATCGCGCATTGGATCCATATCTATGTGAACTACGCCGTCAACCTTTCCGTCGTAATTATCGTCAGCCCAGTGATTAAAAATCAATTTGCAGTGAGCGATAAAATATTCTAATTGTTTCAATGTAGGTTTGTTCCCGCGGGCAGGAAATTTTTCAGACTGTTTTTCTTCTTTAAATGCCGCGGCGCCTCCAATTAAAGCCATGTAATCGATCTTTCCGTCATTGTTGCGGTCGAAAATATATCCCCACGTTACAGTCTTGCCAAGTGATGGTCGAGTCTCGTTAAAAACAACAGTACGCGAAATTTCTTTATCCGGATCGATAATCGGTTTTCTGGTAACAGCCGCGATGAAAATTTTCTTTTGATCTTTGTATCCCATGAAAGTTACATATAGACTGTCGATTTTTTGCTGGCACTGAATCGTAATCTTCCGATGGAGTTCGGGATATTTACAAATAGAATCAGCCGCCGGATAGAAATGCGAGATATCGTTTTTCACTTGCCCGTTCGTTATAATAGGGAAGAACAGAATAATGATGAGCAGCGTAGATAGAATTTGTTTCATTGCCATATGTTAGGTCTTCAAACTATTGCTTTGTTTCTGTTGTAATAAAAGTGGTTTGCTCAACATTGAGTTTTCGTAGATATGCGCCCGGCTCAAGATATTTACCCGTAGCGTTCCGGATTCGCTCGTACCACTCAATCGATTCAGCCGGCATGTAAAGGTATTCAATCATCCATTTTGACACATCGGGATTTGATATCTTCTCGTTTCCGAACTTGCTTGCCAGCGCTTCATGCAATTGGGCTGATATCATTTCACGCAATATCGCTGAATGATTACCGCAGGCGTTTTCGATATTCTGAATCGAGGGCGAAAATGTGAACATCGTTTTTCGATCGTCGGTAAAAAATAAATATTTGTTCGATATCGATTGTGCGAGCGAGTCTAAATTCCAGTTTGGGTTTTTATATATTTCATATTCAGTAAAAAAATCTGCCAACATACTGCGCATACGAAATAATGCCGTGTTATTTCGCTTTAAGAGATATTGTCTTAAATCTTTCTCTTTTACCTTTGTAAATCTGGAAATCCACAATGAATCGCCGGTATAATCTCCATGCATCTGTGCCACGCCATAATCGTAGGCGGTGGTAGATGTTCCCGGTATCGTTGCATAACCTTTCAGGATCGGATAATCGACTTTCGTATGTGCTGCCATCAGACCGTGACCATATCCATCCAATCCTGCTCTGTAAAATCCTACGCCTTTCCCTTGCGGTATGATGGCCCGCAGGTCTTTCGGGATATTTACAGAGAAACACATACCTCTTTGTCCGGAATTTACCGATGTTATCGAGATAGGAAGTGAATCGAGATTGAAACCGATCCCTTTCTCAAACCGATGAATGATGGTTAATGCGGAATCGGCTGGGAAGTACTTGTCAGGCAGTGATACGGTGTTGTGCTGCACGAAATCTATATCCCACGGTGTAAAATCTTTCATGCGAAGTTTCTTTTTGGCGGATGCGGTAAGCTTTTCATAATCCGGGCGGGTAAAAGTTTCCAGACTCGCCATAGTTTTATACAGCCACATCTCATCGATTGCTTCGAGGTAAAGCCGGAGTGAATAATAATTTGGGAAACCGAGCGTTTGCGCCTTCGTGTTGTACGCTTTAACGAGATTGAGGTAATCGGTTGTCACTGATGCTGTAAATTGAGAAGCGGTGATCCACAGATTACGCCGGCGCGTTCGCTTCTTTTCTTCCCGAAGTGCAGGTATCAGCGTTTGCGGCGTGTACTGTTTACCGTCGATTGTAAATTTGAGATTAAAGTATTTTTGTGCCAGAGAATTTTTTAGCGATTCGATTTCCTGGTCGGCATAAATCGCACCGCCGAGAAAGCATCGGTGCCATAATTCAAGCCGTCGCGCAAGCATTTTATCGGCGAGCGAGGCAGATCGGCTTCGCCATTCTTCGATTATATTTAACGCTGTAGTATCACGAAAAATTTCTGCCAGCCTGCCGCGTGCCGCCACTGCATCGCTCGAACCATCTTTTGAATACCGGCTCCAGTCTGATATCTGCACCTGTGAACATGCGGTTTCATACCGCTTCTCGAGAGAATCGAGGTAGGCGTAAAGCTCATCTTTTGATGCAACTCTCTGTTTCAGCTCTTTCTTGCAGGAAGTAAATGCAAGAAGCAACGCAACAACGAAAAACGCCGGTGAAATTTTCAGGGTCATGCAGGTTTTTGAGGATTTTTTTTCTTGGATAATAAGATAATAAATATTTTATGGAATTGCCAAGAATCAGCGTCAGATGCCTTCTACAACGATCATCTTGCTCCGGGCTGTTTCATGCCGCAGCTTTTTGGGTTCACTGTATTCGGAAGAAGCCCACCATTGCTTCGCACGCGATAAGCTTTCGAATTCAAGGATTACCAACCGATTCGGTTTCCAATCACCCTCGAGTATTTCAACCGGATTACCCCGGACGATGTATTTGCCCCCGAATGCTGTAACGGTTTCGGCGGCTGACTTTTTATATTCTTCGTACCTGACCGGATCGGTAACGGTAATATCAACTATAACATATGCCGGCATGGAGTTATTCCTTATTGTATAAAAAATATTATTTAAATATAAACAAATATATCAAGGTTGATGCTGATTACAAATCTTTTGCTGTCATAATTAGTCTCGTTTGAAAATCATTCGGGAAAAGGTTGGTCCTCAAACCACCGGTAGTCTCTGACGGCGAAAATTATTCCAAGAATAATTGATGTGCCACAGAGTAGAACACCGACAATGAACACACCATCTCCGAGAGGTTCAGCGGCTTCGAGGTTGTTGGAGAGAAGCCAGTTCCAGTCGTGAATCAACCCTTTACCTATAAGATGAAGTTTGCGGACCGGCGCGTCTTTGATGTACACGCTCACATTCACCATATTCTCGCCCATCCAGAAGCCTGCCGCCCCGATGTACCAGTTCCGCTGTCGCGCAATAACGAGTGTGAGTGCAAGCGGCAGTAAAATCTGCGTTAAAGAACCGCCGAGGAAGTACATCCAGCGTCCGAAGAGTTTAAAAAGAAGATGACCCGCTTCGTGTATATATAAATTCATCCAGTCGGTTACCCAGAGAAAGAACGGCGGTCTGAATGTGCCCGATGCCGGATCGTACTCTGCCGCTAAAAAATATAAGAGGTATGCGAGATACGCATAAAGAAGAAGCTTGAGTGTGAGAAGAATGTATTTCATAAGACATTTGAAAATAAGAACGTTTGGTGTAAATGGCAAATTGGCCGATGTTGTTATAATGAAGGAAAACAAATGTATTTTTTCCTTTCTATTAATCAAAATATTCATTAAAGCCTTGAGCAAAAACTGTGGATTGATGTAATGATAGATTAGACCCTTCCCCGATTTTTGGACGAGAAGCTAAGACATAAAATATTATTATTCTGTTTTCGTGTATAAACCTTGACTTTCACGAGAAAAGATGTTATACTTTCCATTGAAGGCAATAGAGGAGATTTCATGAAACGCATATCATATTTGTTTTTACTTATAACCATGCTTTTCGGGTCGGTGAAAATCTATGCAAAATGGTCAACACCACCTATTATTGTGTTATCCTTTCTGTTAAGGAGGATATTCCTTTTTTCTCAATCATTTGATGTGTTGGAAAACTACCAGAACCCCTTCAATAATTCTGCCTTGATCGCGTACTACATTTCCAGCAATAGCCGTGTGAAAATCACTCTATATGATTTGCTAGTCCGAATGGTTAGAACCCTTGTCAATGAAAGAAAAAAGAATGGAACTTACAGCATTTGTTTCAAGATAGACAATCTTACTAGTGGCACCTATTTCGCTGTATTGAAAACGAATTCAAATACATTAACTCACAAATTACTTCTCATCAAATAACGAAAGGAGGTGATTATGAAAATATTCCATATAGTTTTTTCGTTCATTGCACTTACTTCGTTTGTAATGTCCCAGACACCAGACTCGCTCAATTTTTTTCCCGCACACGCTGGTGATGTACGGCAGTACCGTTCACAATTCACCGGCGAGATTACAATAACAGAATACCTTGATAAGGATTCAACTGATCAATTTGGGAACATATTTATCTGGTATCATAATGCTGGCTGGGGAACTTTTAATATTTATAAAATAGATTCGTCAGGTAATGTTTATATACTCTATTCAGTGAGCGACACTGGTTATGTGCCGTTACTTTATAAACTAAGTGCAGACACTGGGACTGTGTGGACATATCTAAAAAGAGATAGAGATAGTATTCTTGCTAAAGTCGTGGGGATTTTCCCAGGTTTCGTATATGGTAAACAAGTAACAGTTAAAAAAATTGAATATACAAAATATTCAGAATTCGGTTCGTTTTGGTTAGGCAACCGATATTTGGCGACGGGATTTGGAATGGTACAATGGGACATTGAACCATCGGATGTTTATTATCTTGCAGGGGCAATAATAAATGGTGTACACTATGGAACAATTGTTTCTGTGAAAACAGATTTAACTTTTCCCGAATCGTTTGAAGTGTTAACGAATTATCCCAACCCGTTTAACAATGGAACTGTTATTTCATATACTATTTCATCGGAAAGCCATGTGGAAATTACGATCTACGACGTTTTAGGACGGGTTGTAAAAACACTTGTCAATGAAAATCAACAAAAAGGAGAGCATCAAATTTCTTTTAATGGAAATGGTCTTACCAGCGGTATTTATTTTGCTGTTCTACAAACTGTTTCAAAGACACTAACTCACAAATTACTTCTCATCAAATAATACTGGAGGTTGTTATGTTTACCCGAATAGCAGTACACTTAGTTTGTGTTGTTATTTTATCCTTAACAACAGCCTATGCTGCGGACGAAAATTCTTGTGGCGTGCAAACTCAGCAGCAGCAAACGCAAATAGGCGGCGCTTATTGCACAGCATCTGGAACTATAAAAGCGGTCTTCATTTTTATTGACTTCAAGGATGATATGGAAGATCGCACGAATTCAACGTGGCCCGTTGGCACAGGACCAAACTTCTTGAATAGTATTGTGGATGAAACCGAAACGCAAAACTCCGGAACGTATGCAAACGTTTCAACATTTTTTAACGATCAGAGTTTCGGACAATTCAAAATGATTGGGAAGGCATATTACGTTCAAGCACCTGAATCTCTTGCTTATTACAAAAGAGTGCATCCATGGGATGAAGTTGCATATTCATCACAAGACGTAATTCAAATTCTCGACCAATCAGTTAATTTTTCAGATTTTGATAGATGGATAAGCAGTTACTACAGCCACTCACCCGGTACAGATGGAAAAGTAGATATGGTATTCTTTTGCTATCGAAGGTGGTATAGCGAAGCTCCAAGTTTTTCATATGAGGGTTGGTGGCCAGCAGATTTGCCGGGTGACGTTTATGTCGATAGTGGTGTGAGGAGAATTGGTGGTGCCCAGACAGTTGATGTTCTGAATATGATTCAATATCCTGATTGGGGAAGAAGCGTACAGAATGTGGTGCACGAATTCGGTCATGTATGGGGTTTAAACCATCAATACGCTCCTGGAATGTGGGCACTAATGGGTCAACGATATCCGAGCACGAGCAGTTTTATGAATGCCTTTGAAAGAGCACAACTTGGATGGATTGTTTATCATGATATTACTTCTTCCCAAATAGCGTCATTGCGTGATTTTGGAGCCTATGGCGATGCGTATAGAATTTCATTAGGCAATGGAGAATATTTTATTTTGGAAAATCATCAACGAAACAGCATTTATGATAATCCTGATGTAAATGTTCCCGCAGCAAAAGGATTATATACTCTTCGCCAATTTTCATTTCAGTATTCTCCTTATGCAGGCAATTTAAAAATTGAAACTGCTGATGGTCGTTTTAATTGGTCAAATCCAAGTTGGGGGATTTTTCCAGGGACAAATGTTTTTTACCCCACATTTCAAAGAGGAGTCAGCAATAGAACACTAGGTTCAAATGACCGAGACTTGTTGTCTGCTGTTAATCCTAATACTGGTCAACAAGGTTACTATTATTTAATTGCTAAAGTTGATGAAATATCGGGACAGACAGTCTATGGTTCTTTCTACAAAGGTGATGGGAAAGATGCTTTTAATTTGGGATTTAACACTGTTTTCACACCTTGGAGTAATCCTTCTGCTTGCTCAAAAAATGGAACACTATCAAATGTTGGAATAGAAATATTACCATCATCTACTTCAACTTTGGATATTCAGTTTTTCATCGGAAATCCTCTAAGCGCTTCCCCGTCAAGACCTCAAGATGTCCGAACAACATCAGTTGTAAATGGTAGCACCTCACTAGTTTGGACTGCAAATCCAGAAACAGATGTTTCTGGATACAACATCTATCGCGGTGTTGCTTACTCTGGCAGCAGTGAACCAACTTACACTAAGATCAACTCATTGATCGTGACCACAATCTCCTACACAGACAACAATTACGAGTCCATCGCAGGGCTTCCACAAAACATCGATCTCTACCACCGATATAGAATAACTGCCGTGGATAACGAAGGTAAAGAATCCGTCAAGTCAGAATACGTTGATGCCTATTTCACTCATGTTGCAAATGGCTCAATTAGTTCCAATCGGACTTGGCAAATTGACGTCAGATTAGTTTCTGATGCAACAGTCACAAGCGGTAATATCCTCACAGTTTTTCCCAGTACAACAGTAAAGGTTGTCAATGGTTATACATTAACCATCAACGGTAAACTAATCGCAAAAGGAGACCCAAACAATAGAATTACTTTTACATCCAATAATTCAAATCCATCTGCAGGCGATTGACAAGGCATCATTTGCTCAGGCGGCGGCCCTGATACACTAACCTACTGCAATATCAAATATGCATACGACGGTCTCCGATTAATGAATACTGCTGCCAATAGCTACATGCAAAATGATACAATCTCACGCTCGGCAAATTATGGACTGTTTGTTTCTAACACAGGAACAGCAAACACTTCCTTGAAAATGTATAAATGCGGTGTGAGTTATAACGATGGGAGAGCAATTCAAGTCAATAATGCAAAAATCCTTATATCATATTCACGAATCGAGAGCAATGAATTGCAATCGATCGGTGTGTCGAATGTTTACGTTTGTAACGGTGGAAAAGTTTATATGGACAGCACACGAATCCAGAATAATATTGGCAGCGGCATTGATATCAGCGGAACAAACTCAAGAGTTTCACTTAGTATCAATGAAGTAACCAAGGGCTACAATACAGTAACACAAAATGGAGTTGGCGAGATATATGTACATAATTCTGCTACTGCATTCCTTGGATATATAGGATCAGGCGGGCCAATAGGAGGATGGAATAATGTATATAATAACGGAACCTACACCGGTCGTTTAATCAACAATGCCACAACAACAACAGTCCGAGCTCGGTACACTTACTGGGGTACACATAGGCCCAATGAATACGTTGGACCTGTCGATACGCTTTATCAACTTGGAAGCGCAGTCAACACACCTTCAAAAACGGTATTTACTCTGCCGGAAGAAGGGCAATTAGCTTATGACCTTGATATACAGGAGATGCTTGATTGGTTGAAACAATTAAAGAATGACATTGAAGCGAACAGAGACAATGCAGAAGATGCCTTTTATCAGCTTGCACTTCATGCAGGTCCCGGAGGAGAATATCAAAGTGTGCTGTCTGTATCGTGGGAAACTTTCTTAAGTACAATCGAGACATCCACGTTACCAGTGAAGCTGAAAATGTTAGCAGTTGGACTTCGCCTTCAATCGATGTTGGATCAGAATCAGTTTCGGAGTGCGATTACATTATCGAATCAGATACTAAGCCGGAAAGGTATCACTACCGACATGTGGTTATATTGCCAGACCAGAAAGATATTTGCATCAGTTGGACTGGGCGACAGTCTCAACGCTTGGTCAACCTTCAATGGAATAAAGGATTATGGTGGGATTATCGATAGCTCAGCGATTAAAACGATGGAAGAATATCTCACACTTACAATGGGTCTCAACAACGGAAAAGTTGCCAGTGTAAATAATCCGTTCGGGAATAACGATGAGAGTACTGACGGCATAAAACCCACAGTATATTCACTTGTGCAGAATTATCCAAACCCATTCAATCCCCTAACTCTCATCCAGTATGGACTGCCGGAGCAATCACATGTAACACTGAAAATCTATGATATACTTGGTCGTGAAGTTAGAACACTTGTCGACGAAGTCCAGGAAGAAGGGTACAGGTCGGTAATGTTTGATGCAAGCAGTATACCAAGCGGTGTATATTTCTACCGTATACAGGCGGGCGGCTTCAACGATATAAAGAAAATGGTACTTGTCCGATAGTATTATCTTAATTAACGTAACACAAGCCGGCTCGGATAACGGGTCGGCTTTTATTTTGCCAAAATCATCTTTCGCGTCTCGGAGATATTACCAACCTGCAATCGATAATAATAGGTTCCGCTTGCAATACCGGAAGCATTCCATTTAACATCGTAACTTCCTTGCTGTTTTGTCTCATCGATCAGAGTCGCTATCTCTCTGCCGATTGCATCGTACACTTTTAAACTGACGTGACTCCAATCTCCGATTTGAAATCTGAAATCTGTTGTCGGGTTGAACGGATTCGGGTGGTTTTGTTCCAGCGTGAATGATCGCGGGCGCAAACCGGTTGCTTCATTAACTGCGTTGATCACTTGCGCATTATACCATGCGGTATACCACAATGATGCCAAAGCAACCGTTGCCTGCTGGATTTCATCCTTAGTAAAACCTCCGGTTTTTTGCCAGAGAGCTTCATAGTAAGCCGCCGGCGGTGTTCCGGAACCGTTCCATCCTGAAATAATCTTCGATAAAGAATCAGCCGCAATCAACGTATCGACAAGTGAATTTGAATGATATATAAAATTAAAAACGTAATCGAGCGGCGCAGTAATATATTGAATTGAATCGGGATGAACGGTAATATACGACTGATAGGTGTTGATCATCTGTGATTCATAACGGAAATGCAATCCGCCGGGATTGTAATTGACGGTACAATGAAGCGGCTGATGTCCATCGGCAACATAATGACCGAGATCGCTCATGGTGGTTTCCACTTTGACCATATCGCCCCTCGAGAGCTGTGCGGTCAACGAATCCAGCACCATCGCTATTGCCCATGGCAGCGTACCCTGGCTTTTTACATAAGCTCTTCCGTATAAAATTATCATGGAATCGAGACTATGCGGGAGGTTGAGATAATCGGGATAGATATCGATATCGAGGTAGTGTCTTGTATCTTCTGCAAAGAACGAAGTGTCGCTGTAATCTTTCCGGTAATCGGCATCGGATGCGTGTGCCTGATAAAAAAGACTATCGGCTTTAAGTGCAGACATGGATCCGGGCAGATGCATGACGGCTTTTAGGTTGATTAATTTGTGCGCGGTAGAACCCCACGCATATGCGAAGTTCAGTGAAAGGAATAAAAGTGGCAGGCATCCGATAAGGATGCTTATATAGCGTTTCATCGGGATCTTTCTTTTAGGTTGAGAGCGCTTTCCAGTGAGTTGCGTATTGAGTTAAGGTCTGGTCAACAAGATAATGGATGGATCCTTTTTCGAAAGAACCGTCTTTTAGTCGTTTACCAGCGGGGAGATCGGTAAGGATTTCAATCCCCTCGTTTATTGTTTTGATTGCATAAATGTGGAACTTGCCTTTTGCTGCGGCTTCAATAATATCCTGACGCAGCATGAGATCTTTTTTATTCTGATGAGGAATAAGAACGCCTTCTTTACCGGTCAGTCCGCGTTTTTTACAGATATCAAAGAAACCTTCAATCTTTTGGTTCACACCACCGATAGGTTGAATTTCACCTTTCTGGTTCACGGAACCGGTAACACTAATATACTGATGCAGAGGAACATCTGCAAGACTGGAAAGTATCGCGTAAATTTCGGTTGATGATGCGCTGTCGCCGTCAACGCCGCCGTAATTTTGCTCGAAGGTAATACTTGCATTCATCGTGAGCGGTTTGTTAAGTGCGTACATACCGTGAAGGTATCCGCTGATGATCAGCACGCCTTTGTTATGCGTAGGTCCGCTCATCTCGGCTTCACGCTCGATGTTAATGATGCCTACTCTTCCTATGGAGGTTCTTGCCGTGATGCGTGTTGGAATGCCGAACATATATTCCCGCATGTCGAGAACCGATAAACCATTGACCTGACCGATAACATCGCCGTCCGTATCGATCATCAACGTTCCTTCGTCTATCATTTCTTTCATTTTATCTTCTACCAGCTTGACGCGCTCGATCCGTTCATCGATTGCCTTCTGTACGTGTTCCTTTGTGATTATAGAACTTTTGCCGTTGAGCGCCCAGTAATTTGCTTCACGCGCAAGGTCGGCAATAACATTGAATCGGGTGGAAAGTTTATTTTGTCTGCCGGCAAGGCGCACGCCATATTCGATCACTGCTGCGATTCCGGAGTGATCGAACGGCTTGAGTTTCTCATCGTCGCAGATCATCTTGATGAAGTGAACATACTTGTCGATAGTTTGCGGCTGCTTAGGCATCTCGGTATCAAAATCTGCGCGGATTTTAAATATCTTTTTAAAGTCATCATCCTGATCGTATAGGAGAAAATATATATAAGCATCACCCAGCATCACAACCTTTACATCGATGTCTATAGGTTCCGGTTTGAATGCCGAGTTGGTTCCGAAGAGCCCGCTTTCAATCGGCTGGATTTCGAGTAAGCCGTTGCGTAAAGTGCGCTTCAATGTCTGCCATACACCCTGTTCAACAAGCGCATCGAGAGCATTGATGACGAGAAACCCGCCGTCTGCTTTCAGCAGAGATCCCGATTTGATGAGCGTGAAATCTGTTCGCCAAATTCCGTTTCTATCTATCTCCCGTTCGATTGTTCCGAATATATTTTTAAAACGAGGATTTGTTTCTATTACGATTGGAACACCCTCGGTTCTCGAGTTATCGACAACGACATTTACCTGATACTCTACGAATGTATCTTCTTCTATCTGCTGTACCTGCGATAACCCGGGTATTTGCTGTGCCGGTTCTTCAGGTCGGAACCGGTTGAAATCGCTTCTGACGCTTTCCTGAACATCTTCAAGGTAACGTAGAAGCTTTTCGTTCTTGTATTTTACATGAATATCTTTGATATGGTCTTTCACGATAGGCAGTATGAACCGCTCCGAGAGTTCGTTTACAGATTCTTTAGCTTTCCGCTCGATATTCCTGAGCTCACGCAGCATAAACTCCATCTGTCCTTCGAGCAATGTTCGGTCTTTCATCATTTGCTCGACCTGTTCTTTCGTTACTTTTCCTTCCTTCACAAATGTATCGAGCTGTTCGAACGCTATCGGCTGTTTATCGATAACGGGTGCGATATCCGGTCGCATGGTTGGACCAACCTGCACTTGAATAACCTCGAAGCCGCGTTCCCTGACTTTTTGTTCGAAATCTTTCAACACACTCCGCTGTCGTTCCTGAAAAAATTCCATAGACCGTTTTCGCTCTTCCTTGAAACGCCTGCTCTCGAATACTGATGGAATGTCTTTGAGAAGTTCCTGCACGAAATTTTCCATATCTTCCTGAAATTTTATACCATGCCCGGCGGGAAGTGAAATGAGTATAGGTTGATCGCTGTTCTGGAAGTTGTGCACGTAACAGTGATCTTTCAATGGAATTTTTTTACGGTGAAACTCCGATAGAAGCCGCTTAATCGTTGTCATGCGTCCCGTGCCGGAGAAGCCGGTGACGAACACATTGTATCCGGGATGCTTCATCTCCAAGCCGAGCTGAAGCGCACGCAATGCGCGATCCTGACCGATGATTTCTTTTGTGGGTTTAACTTCGTCTGTCGATTTGACTTTCAGACTTTTCGGGTCACAGCGCCAGCGAAGCTGATCGACAGGCACCTCTCTGCTTGATTTAGATTTTGCCATAACCGTAGATTTTATGTGAGGAAGTTTGAAACATTGTTATTCAAAATAAGAACGTTCCCGGTAAATGGCAAATTGGAGATGATAATACGAAGAGATTATGTTGAGGATGATCTTATTATCTAATTACTTTCCCAATCACTTATCACATTTTTAATATTCCTTCCTGTTCGCGTACATATTGAGAAGCAGTCCCGCCATAATCATATTCGTCAAAAGATTCGAGCCGCCATAGCTTAAGAATGGAAGAGGCACACCGACAACGGGCATTATACCCATCGACATACCTATGTTGATTATAGTGTGCGTGGCGAATGCTGCTACAATACCAATTGCAACCAAGCTTGCATACCGGCTTTTAACCATCGAGGCAATTTGCACTCCACGGATGAGAAACAGCGTAAGAAAAAGCAGAATTGCAAACGCACCCATAAATCCGAATTCTTCGCTCGGCACACAGTAAATAAAATCAGTCCACTGCGCAGGGATAAAGTTTAACTGCGTTTGCGATCCTTGTAGAAATCCTTTACCGAACAATCCACCGGAGCCGATAGCAATCTTCGACTGGATGACATTGTACCCCGCACCGAGCGGGTCTGCATCAGGATTGAGGAATGTTACGATGCGCTTTTGCTGGTGCGGTGCGAGCTTCCCAAAGATAAATTGAACAGAAACGCCCATGAGAACCGTCAGCGAAAATACCATTGCCGCCGCAAGATGATTCTGGCGCAGTAAAAATAGTGTTACAAATGTAACTGCAATAACGATCAAGAACGGAGTAGTGCCGAATAGCGAGGCAATAACCGCCGCAAATGGAGCGATCATAGTCATCATCAAAAAATTGGAAGCACCTGCCCAATATAAAATAATCACAAGTATGCCGAGATATATAATTGCAGTTCCAACATCGGGCTGAAGAACTATGAGAAGAACAGGCAGCAGAACAAATCCCAACGTAATTGAGAGATGTTTGAAACGATTGAGATTGACATGACGTTCAGACAGATATGATGCGAGCGCAAGAATAGTAGTTACTTTAACAATCTCGGATGGCTGTAATCCGAACCCTGCAACGCCGAACCAGCTCTTGGAACCTGCGACCATTTTTCCGGCAATTAGTACGACTATCAGGAATAAAATTGAAAAACCGTATAACGGATAAGATAACAACTGGAGCGTACGGAAAGGTATAACCATGATAATGAGCATCAGGAGAATTCCGATGCCTGTCCAGATCAATTGCCGATTAAAATACATTGAGGCGCCTGCGTCGTACGTCGCGCTGTACACGGAAGCAATACCGATTGCCAGCAGTAGCAGGGTAGGGGCAATCGTTTTAAGATCAACATTATCTTTAAACCAGGTATCCATCAGTCTCCTGTATCTGCATTCTTTTCATCGGCAGCGACTATGCCCTGCGGATTATTACGGATGAGAGATCCATATAAATATTGTTCGATACATAACCCGGCTATCGGCGCGGCGAATGCGCCGCCGTAACCGGCATTCTCTACTAAAACACAGATAGCGATCTTCGGGTTTTCACGCGGCGCAAAACCAATGAACCATGCGTGGTCTTTTTTACCGTGCGGGGTTTGTGCTGTGCCGGTTTTCCCGCAGACAGCGATTCCTTTGACTTTAGCCGCCTGTCCTGTTCCACCCGGTTCGTTCACACATCGGTACATTCCATCTTGGAGTATGTCCCAAACCCAATCTGAGATTTCCATTTTCCGCGTCTCAGTTGGTACAATTTGTATTTCACCTGTGTCTTTATCCTTGATTCTCAGGACTGCATGTGGCGTATGATAATATCCTTTGTTGGCAAGTGTAGCGGTGTAGTTTGCCATCTGAATCGGCGAAACACCAACTTCTCCCTGTCCGATACTCAGACTGACGAGATACCCTTGCGTCCATCTGCCTTTTCCATAAACGCGGTCGAAGTACTCATCAGATGGAAGCAATCCGGGATTTTCTTCAAGTATATCTATTCCAGTCGGCGAGCCGAAGCCGAAGTCTCGTCCATAGCGTGTCCATCGCTCTAAACCGGTCTTAAGCATTAATTGATAAAAGAATACGTTGCACGATCGCTGAATTGCTTCGACGACGTTTGTTGAGCCGTGAATGTGCAGATCACGAAAGATTTTATTGCCGAAACGAAAAGCGCCGGTGCAGTTAACGCGCCAATTGGTATTAATGACTCCTTCTTCCAGCGCTGCGGCGGCAAGAACCATCTTGAATGTTGATCCAGGCGGATACCTTGTAAGAGTCGCGCGATTGAAAAGTGGTTTACTTTCATCCGTGCTTAGACCCTTCCAGACATCCCAGGGCGTTACACTGCCGAACGATGTCAGATCGTAATCTGGTTTGCTAACAAGCGCAAGCACACCGCCGTCATTCGGATCAATTGCCACAATCGCGCCTCGTCTATCGCTAAGAAGAGATTCTGCGAGGGCTTGCAGGTCTGAGTCGAGCGCAAGATAAAGATCGCTGCCTTCGCGAACGGCAATATCGTTTTTTCCGTCGTTGAAATTGCCGAGCATTTGGCCCAGCGCGTTCACTGTTAGAAGCTCATATCCTTTTTGTCCGCGGAGATAGCGCTCGTAAGCCGCTTCCAACCCGCTTGCGCCGATATTGTCGCCCGGGCGGTATTCATTTCCCATCTCTATTAGCTGCTGATCTGAAATTTCTTTCGTGTATCCGAACAGATGAGTCGCTTTAGCGCTCGTCGGATAAAACCGCTTGGATTCAATCTGATAATCGACGCCAACAAATTTCTCTTTATTCTCTTCGATGATGGAAAGCGTCTTGAAATCAATATCTCTTTTTATTTTTACAGGTGCGAAACGGTTGTATTTGATTCCCCTAACGATCTTTTCTTTGATGAAAGCAGTATCGAGTTGCAGGATTTTAGAGAGGAAGTCAAAATTATCGGTTCGCAATTCTGCGGGTGTAATGGTAACGCTATACGAGGGTCGGTTATCTACGATGAGCTTTCCTTTTCGATCAATCAGCAATCCCCGGATAGGATCGCGGGCGATTTGCCGGATACTGTTCTCTTCGGATTTTTTTCCGTATACATCCGAATACAGAAGCTGAAGCTGAACAAGCCGCAGGAAGAAGACCGCAAATACAATGCCGATGGCGATGAAGAAAACAATTTTTCGGGAAGATAATTCAATGAATTCTGACATATCAGTAAATATACTTCCTTGAAAAACCGAACATCGGAAGAAATGCCAGAGCGGCAGTGTAGAATGTGGTTGCAAGACCGAACTGGAAAATTGCCCGCAACAAACCTATGTCGCTTCCGCGTGTGAAGGCGATGAAATATATCGAGTTATGGATAAGCGAAACGAGCAAAACGATCAGAACAAATCGGTAACTGCCGAGAGTTGCCGGCGCTTTATTCTCTCCGAAAAAATAACCGGCGGTAAATCCGGCAATCGTTTTTGTCAGTGCGGCGAGACCGATAAAATTTCCGGTTGTCAAATCGAATAATAATCCGATTATGAATCCCCATAAGGTCGCATGAAGCTGTCCCCTTTTTAGTGCGATGTAAACGATCCAGATTATAAGAATGTCGGGCGTTATGCCTTCGAGAGAAAGCAATTTGAATACTTGTGTCTGGATGATAATAAGAAAAAAGGTCAGGAAAAGATATTTAATCTGCCGCGTCATTTTCTGGGCCGAATGATTTTCTTTTCAATGGATACACGCTCCGAATCGACCTGTGTAATTACGATGAATACCTGTTCCAGTGAGGAAAAGTCGACGCTGGGAATAACATCAATATCTTTGAATAGGCTCCCGCTCTTTTCACTTATCCTGGAGACAAATCCGATTTTAATATCGGCAGGGAATAGATTGCTGTACTCCGATGTAGTAATGATGTCACCTTCACGCACATCCTGCGTTTTAGAAACATTCTTGAGTTTCAGAACCTCTCCGCCGTCCCATGCAATAATTCCATCAATACGGCTTCGTTGAATCTTGGCGCTCGCCCGAAAATCTTTGTTCAGCATAAGCTGTCCTATGGAATACCGAGCGCTTGTTGCTATCAGTTTTCCCACGAGTCCTTTTTCAGAAATAATCGGCATATCAGATCGTACGCCGCCGTTTTCACCTGTGTTCAAAGTAACCGTATTCCGGAGAAGGTGAAGGCTTTTGCCGACAATATCGGCAGTGATCAGTTTAATATCACTGCGCTCTTTCAATCCGAGCATTGAGCGAAGACGTATGTTTTCCAGACGCGCTTCGCGAAGCCGGTTAACTTCATCGGATAAATTTACGTTTAACTGCCGCAGTATTTCATTCTCTCGTTTCAGTTCGAATACATTCGGAATGATTGAAAGTGCGTCCTGGAATATCCCGAGAAAACCGACTGTATACGAACGAAACGCCCTAATCTGGACATTGTCATTTGAGCCGAGAAGGATTAACGAAAAGATAATAAGGAGTGTAAGAACGAAGTATTCCTTGAACAACAATATGATATTGATTAGCCTTTGCATGTATAGCTAAGAGCGGTAACAAGCGATTCTTGGGTATGCATAATCGACGCTCAGCGCTCTCAGTATCTCCTACTCTTTACCAAAACTTTGCTGTAATGACTTAAATGCTCGAGCACTTTTCCCGTGCCGCGCACTACCGCAGTCAATGGATCTTCCGCTACGTGTACCGGCAGACTTGTTTCCAGCCGGATACGCTCATCGAGTTGTTTGAGGAGCGCACCGCCGCCGGTTAGCATGATACCGCGGTCGAGAATATCTGCTGATAGCTCCGGAGGTGTCCGCTCGAGCGTCAGCTTAATTGCGTCGACGATTTGCTGTATGGATTCGTTCAAACATTCACGGATTTCAACCGAGCTTGCTTCAGTTGTTTTTGGAATGCCATTTACCAGATCGCGCCCCTTTACTTGAATTGTAATTTCTTCTTTTAACGGCATAGCAGACCCGACTTCACACTTGATCGCTTCTGCTGTTCTCTCACCGATTAAAATGTTATGATTCTTTTTGAAGAATTGTACGATGGCGTTGTTCATCTCATCGCCGGCTATGCGGATCGATTCTTCATTCACAATTCCGGAAAGAGCGATCACCGCAATTTCAGTTGTGCCGCCGCCGATATCGACAACCATATTTCCAGCAGGTGCATCAACATCTAAACCGATGCCGATAGCAGAAGCCATCGGTTCTGCTATCAGGTGAACTTCTTTTGCTCCGGCGTGCTCGGCTGCGTCTCGGACTGCACGCTTTTCCACTTCTGTCACGCCGCTCGGAATGCATACGACAATCCGCCTGCTCGGCAGCCAGTTCGAGTGAACTTTCTTGATAAATTCGCGCAACATTCCTTCCGCGATTTCGAAATCGGCAATGACGCCATCTCTCATCGGTCTGATTGTGCGAATATCACGATGAGTCCTGCCCAGCATCTCTCTCGCTTCATTGCCTATGGCAACGATACGCTTGGTGTTGCGATCGAATGCAACGATGGATGGTTCATTAAGCACTATACCTTTGCCCTTCATGAAAATCAGGGTGTTGGCTGTGCCGAGATCGATTGCTAAGTCCGCTGAGAAAAAAGATAACAAGCCCATGAGAAATCTTCTAAATGATTAAGAGACATGGAATAATATAAGAATTATCCATCAATGTTTAAAATGTCTGATGCCGGTAAATATCATCGCAATATTATTGTCGTCTGCCGCCTTGATAACTTCGGCATCCCTTACAGATCCACCCGGTTGAATAACCGATGTCGCGCCCGCTTTTACAGCTTCCAGCAAACCATCGGCAAACGGGAAGAATGCATCTGAAGCGACTGCAGTTCCTTTTAAATCAAGCCCTGCCTCGTGTGCTTTCATAACCGCAATTCGCGATGAATCGAATCGCGACATCTGCCCGGCGCCGATGCCGATTGTTCGGTCGGAACGAGAATATACTATCGCGTTCGATTTGACATGCTTTGCTACTTTCCATCCGAACATCATTGCGGCATGTTCTTCATTTGTAGGCGACCGCTTGGTGACAACTTTCAAATTATCTTGATTTATTGTTACATCATCGGGTGTTTGAACTAAAACACCACCGGTGACGTGCTTGAGAATGAATCCGCTGTGTGCTTGTCGTGAAATATTTTGCTTGATTAACCGGCGGTCTTTCTTCTTCTTGAGAAATTCTAAAACACCGTCGTCAAATTTAGGCGCGATAACAACTTCAGTAAATACTTTGTCGATTAATTGAGCCGTCGCTATATCCAGAGGATGATTCACAGCAACGATTCCGCCGAATGCGGATTTGGAATCTGCGGCAAATGCTTTTTCGTATGCTTCCGCTAACGACTTGCCGGTTCCTACACCGCACGGATTCGTATGTTTGATGATGACAACGGTCGGCCCTGAAAATTCTTGTGCTAATTCCGCAGCCGCCTGAATATCGACTATGTTATTATAAGAAAGTTCTTTGCCGTGAAGTTTTTCGAAATATTTTTGAAAGTCGCCGTATATTGCTGCGCGTTGGTGTGGATTCTCGCCGTAACGGAGTTCATCGGCTTTCTGAAAGTTTACAGAAAATACTTCCGGTAATACTTTCTCTGCCGTGTGAGTTAGTAATCCGTCAAGATAATTTGAAATTGCCGCGTCATATCTTGAGGTTTGACGGAATACTTCCTTCGCCATTTGAAAGCGAGTATTTTCGGAGATCGATCCGTTGTTTGATTCCAATTCTGCGAGTATTGTTCGGTATTGTGATGGATTTGATACCGCGATTTTGTATTTATAATTTTTTGCCGCCGCACGCAGCATTGAAGGACCACCGATATCTATTTGCTCAACAGCTTCATCAACCGTGATTTGATCTCTTGCAATAGTCTGTTCGAATGGATATAGATTCACGACCACCATTTCTATGGGGTCGATACCAAGTTCTTTCAGGTGTCGTTGGTGGTCGGGATTATCCGATATTGCCAGTAATCCTGCATGGATTTTTGGGTGAAGAGTCTTAACTCTACCGTCAAGAATTTCAGGAAAACCGGTAACCTCTGAAACTGATATTGCGTTTACTCCGGCTTCACGCAGTACCTTCAATGTTCCACCTGTAGAAACAATCTCGATTTTCCATCTCTGAAGTTGTTTGGCAAAGTCAACAATTCCGGTTTTATCCGAAACACTGATAAGCGCACGTTTTATAGGAATTAGATTCATTCTTTAAACCCTATGACTTGTCATTAATAATTATTACTTTCCTTCCATCCACCTTTATTTTTCCTTCAGAGAATAATCGAATCGCTTCAGGATAAATCTTGTGTTCTACTTTTAGCACTCGTTCCGCAAGAGTAAAAGGTGTATCATTCGCTTCGACCGGAACTGTTTCCTGAAGAACAACCGGTCCTTGGTCATATTCTTCATCGACTATGTGAACGGAGGCGCCGGAAATTTTGTCTTTACTTGTAATAACAGCTTCGTGAACGTGTATGCCGTACATTCCGCTCCCGCCGAATTTTGGAAGCAGCGCCGGATGAATATTCACGATGCGGTTCTTGAATGCCCTCACAATCGTCGGATCGATTTTCTTCATGTATCCTGCAAGTGCGATGAAATTCACGCGATGTTTCTCCAGAGATGACATGAGAGTCGAATTAAAATCTTCATCCGTTCCAAATTGTTTTCGATTTATATGAAGCGCAGGGATGTTGTTCTCACAAGCAATATTAAAAGCGCCGGCATCCGAATTATTGCTAACAACAAGAATAATCTGTGCATTTTGGATTTTCCCAGTCTTGATTGCCTCAAGAATAGCTTTGAAGTTCGATCCTTTACCGGAGGCGAAAATTGCAATGTTTAATTTATCAGACAACAGACCCTTGATGAAAATTTACTTCAAATTTACATATAATTTGAAGAATAATCAAAAAACGGGTAAAGTGTTACCGGGTTATTTTGTTACTCCCGCTTCGATGAATTCAATACAATTTTTCCCCCCATCAATTTTTATCTTAACACCAATTGGAAAGCTCAGCGAATCTTTGATGTGACCGATGGAAAAACCAGAAACGATGGGAAATGAATAATCCTGAAAAATATCTCTGAAAATTTGCTGAAGTGTTAAAGAAGGTTTCCCTTTTTCCGGTTCGCAGCCGCGGAAATCGGCAAGAGCAACACCTTTTGCCTTTTTGAAAATGCCGGATAGTTTCATCTGCTGAAGCATTCGGTCGATGCGGTAGGGTCTTTCATCGATCTCCTCCAAAATAAATATTGGATCCCGGATAGATGGAAAGAACTGTGTGCCAACAAGCGCGGTAACCAACGAAAGATTCCCGCCTAACAGTTGCCCGGTTGCACTTCCAGAACGATGGAAGATTGATGATTGCGTTGGATCCCCCTTAATAGAATGTGGCGGTCTTGCAGACATCAAGCAATCCCAAAATTGTTCTTCCGTTTTTTTTGTCAAATCATCAGCCATCTCAACTGCGACCATTGGTCCGGAAAATGTAACTAACCCAATTTTCGATAGAAGCGCAAAGTGCAACGCCGTTATATCACTATACCCGACAAGAATTTTGGGATTACGTTTGATAAGATTATAGTCGAGCAATGGAAGAATTCTCTGCGAGCCGTATCCGCCGCGGATAGTAAATATCGCTTTCACTTTTGGGTTGGCAAAAAGTTTATTCAAATCGTCCGCTCGCTGGTTGTCGGTACCGGCAAGGTATCCCCGCTTCTTGAAAATGTTTTTTCCCGCTTCAACACGGAAACCGCATCGTTCAAGATACGCAATGCCCTTATTGAGTTTCTCCACCGATGCGGGCGGGCTTGCCGGAGCGCAAATACCGATAACATCGCCTTGTTTCAAACGTTTGGGTTTCATGATTCGCATAGATGCGGAAAGATAGTCAGATTTCAAATCAATTTCAA
>CAZFQL010000001.1:253800-279469 GCA_964520905.1 uncultured Chlorobiaceae bacterium
GAATCAATTTCAAGAATCAATTTCAAGAATCAATTTCAAGAATCAATTTCAAGAATCAATTTCAAGAAGCCAATATCGAATTGCTATTACGGAGTAACTTTCTTACCTTCTTACGGGAGTAACATTCAATTACTTATAAAAGGAGCACATTATGATATTCGTATTTTTTCTTTTCGTGGCGATAATTGCGTTAATAAGCTGGATAACGGCACGCAAGAAGGTCGTTCAGCAGCATAATATCATGTTCCGCAGCGCAATGATGATCAGCGGGACGGCCGCGGTTCTTGCTGTACTTCTCGCGCTCTCGCAATTTTTCAGCATCATCCCGGCGGGACATGTCGGCGTGGTTGATTTCTTCGGCATTGTCTCCGACCGTACGCTGTCGGCAGGAATCAACATGGTAAATCCTATGGCGAAGATTCAGAAATATTCGATTCAGACAAAAGAGCATAAAGAAGCTATGCAGGTACTCTCGCGGGAAGGATTGACGATAGGACTGGAGATCAGCGCTCTTTATCGGTTAAATCCCGACTCAGCCGCACGGGTTTACAAAACGATTGCCGGCGGCGATTATGAGACGATAGTTCTTATCCCGCAATTCAGATCAATGAGTCGTGCCGTAACGGCGAGCTTCCAGGCAAGCGCACTGTACTCAACCGAACGTGAGGCCCTCGGAGTAGCAATTATGGCAGAACTGGCAAAGGTCGTCGCTCCCCGCGGAATTATCATTGAAGCCACACCGCTGCGCAACGTCGGACTTCCATCTCAACTCACGGAAGCAATCGAACAGAAACAGCGTGCCGATCAGGAAAGTCAGCGGATGGAATTTATCCTGACGAAAGAGAAACAGGAAGCGGACCGAAAAAGAATAGAAGCACAAGGTATTGCCGATTTTCAGAGGATTGTTACATCGGGTATTAGTGATCAATTATTACGATGGAAAGGAATCGAAGCAACGCTTAAAATCGCAGAATCACAGAATGCAAAAGTGGTTATCATTGGAAGCGGTAAAGATGGCCTACCGGTTATTCTCGATACTAAATGATAAGATCAAAGCTTAGAGATCTTGATCTGAAAGGAAATCATCAACGCTATAACGAACATCAGGATCGTTAAAGGGAACCTGAGTGTGTTTGCATGTTTTGGCGATAAATGTCACTACTAAAAGTCCTGTGATGAATCCGGCGATTTTCCAGAAGTTCATAGTCGCTCCATTATTGTGTGCAAATGAGTCCAACTGATTTCCATAGCTTCAAATATGCGACCGAAAACCATTTTTGCTTTTCGATCTCATTAAGTAGAAGATAATCATGTATTATCCGTTGTTCGAATGTGATAGTTTGCCACTGATATTTAAATTTCATAACAATTCATCCTCGTAAAATTTCATCTACAATAAGCGGAATATTTACGAAGATGAGTGTGGCTACCGTCACCGCTATTGGTCGCCATCACCGGGATCGATGACGATAAAACCAGCTAATTTACACTTGAAAGCTCGTATTCATTGACTTACATTATTCTGAATAAACCCTATGGTGTTCTCTGTCAGTTTACAGACTCTGAGGGGAGGGAAACGCTCGCTAATTATGGACACTTCCCAAAGAATGTCTATCCCGTTGGACGTCTGGATGTTGACAGCGAAGGATTGGTATTACTTTCTGACGATGGCAGGTTAAAACATTTACTGCTTAACCCTAAATACCGACATTCCAGAACATATCTTGTGCAGGTGGAGAAAAATCCTTCGCAAGTAGATTTGAAAAAATTGCAGAAGGGTGTAAGAATCGAAAGAAGGATAACATTGCCAGCCGGAGTAAATCTATTAAAAGAAGAACCTCTCATAGCGCCGCGTCGTGTTCCAATACGATATAGAAAGAATGTCCCAACGTCATGGCTGGAAATAACTTTGCGAGAGGGCCGCAATCGGCAGGTAAGAAAGATGACCGCTGCGATAGGTCATCCGACACTGCGACTGATTCGGATTAAAATCGGACCGCTAACAATTGAAGGATTAAAACCGGGGGATAGTCGAGAATTAGACCCGGAAGAAATCGCCAGTCTAAAAAATATTTTATTCTTGAATCATTGAAAACACAAAATAATCTCTGTGTCCTCAATGATCATCTACCTATAAATCATTTAGTAATCTTTGAGTCTTTTCCACCCTTTGCCGCATCGACTGTAATAGTGAATGGACCTTTTCCATCAAGAATCCACCGAACATATACTGCCTCCATGCCGCGAATAGTATTAATTTCCAATCGCTCAGGATTCCGTTTTTGTTCATGTACGGGTCCGACAAACCGGTCTTCCAAAATTCCACCCGCGAGAACTTTCCCGCCCGATATACTAATCCAATCAGGTCGCGTAATTTTGTTCTGAATATCCTGAGCCGTATGTGTTGGTATGACGCGGGTATTCTTAACAACAGCATTTATTTCTGTTAAGCCGCCCGCTAAATCTTTTGTATAAATCGAATCTATCTCGACTTGAGGTGTGTGATAAGCATGAAAGAGCGTAAATGCCATGTTGCGGTGGCATAACTCTTCGAGAAGAAAAGAAGGTGCAGTTCTTGTCCATGCTTTCTTTATCCCGCCAATTTCAATCTTGCCGTATTGAGGATGGATATAAGATTTCCAATTCACAACACCTTCGCCGAATAAAAGCAATTTATCAAAACGATAGGTGTCTTTTAGGTTTCCGAACCAATCCTGATTGTCTTCTGTTTTTTTCCTAAAGTAATCAAAGGAAGACCACAACTCGTTTGAAAACGTGATCGCTCCTCTTCCGGCATAGAACCAATCGAGTTCACCGCCGAATACCGGATACAAATCTTTATAAACTACAAGATATTTATAGCCGGGCAATATTTCTTCGCCTAACTTTCCGAGAAAGTCGAAAATGCGCAAATCATCCCATTTGTAAGTTTGTTGATCGTCTTTATTTCCGGGTCCCCGCAGGATCATTCCGCCGGAATTATGATATGTTTGGAAGGCAGATATGTTATCGTGTTTAACCACAAAGTTAACGACTGCTCTTGTCTCCGGCAAAGAACCGGGATATCGGTCGGCTCCCCATTGAACATACTGTGGCACCCATCTCCAGGGCCAGTTGCGGTTCGGATCGTAAGAACCGGGACCATCCTCATTAACAAATCCATCGCCATCGTTATCGGTTCCTTCTTCACCTAACAGTTCATATTCTCCTTGTTGGTCTGGTTTTGCGAGTCTCATCATTCTCGCATCGTCGGGATCGGTGACCCATCTGCCGTTTGGATCTTTTATTCGCATCTGAGTTATCTCACCGTCATTGTCGAGATCGTCAAAACCATCCTCATCGATCAGCCCGTCACCATCGTCGTCGCGTGGATCGAATCCGCTTCTTGGTGAATTGGCGGTATTGGGTTTGTGTATGAAAGCATCTCGTCCATCGGGGTTGATTGTCGGAACGATATAAAATGTTTTCTGATCAAGAAGCTCGGTAATCCAATCCACATGCCCGTACATCTCGGTAAGATACCATGCGGTGTAAAGCGCAACCTCACCGCCTTGAATTTCATTTCCATGAATATTACCGTCAATGTACATTGCCGGCTTTGTATCCGGATTGCCTTTATCTGAATTCGAAACCGTCAATAGCCATAAGTCTTTTCCCTCATACGACTTTCCGATACTGCTGAATTTTGCCAGCCGGGGATAAGCGTTGGCGATCCGCTCACAAATTTCACCGATCTCTTTATGATCGTAGTATCTATTCCATACCACTTCAACTTTGGGATCGTTCGGCGCGCCAAGCGCTTTAAGTGAACTTTGCGTTAATTCCTTTTCTGCCCTTCCGAACAATACTGTATTTAGCAAAATTATCAATCCAAAGTTAATCGTTAAAATTTTTCCAATTTTTTCAATCATAAATATCTCCTTATTTCAAAGTAACTGTTTGAGTTGCACTGCCTGCAACAGGACTTTCAGCAGTGATTGTTACCGATTCTTCCGGGCTGGATACAATCAACCAAGTAATCTCCTGCCGACCTCCGTTTCCTTTAATCGGTTCGAAGATTGTATTCGTTTTGCCGCTTCCAAGCGACTGGTGTTTTGATAATTTCAGTGTTACCCTCACATTTCGCAACCACCTCGCTTTATTACCGATCGCACTATTCGTTGGTAAATAACCTGTGTTTGCAATATCGGTGGTCAGCCGGAATACCTTCCCGCCAATCGGTTCAACTCTAACATTACGGATTTCAATTTTTGGTAATTTCGTTCCAAGCCATGCTAAGAATAAATTTTGTTTTGATGCAATAACATCGATGCTGTCGCCGGGGGGATTCGTCGTAACATAGGGTTTGAACCCGCCGACTTCCACTTCCTTGTCGGGGAAATCTTTGTCGCTGATTTTTGTCCAAGGTATAAAGGCTTCAAGCATCTTATTTGCATCGATCCATTTAAGCGTTTTCAGCTGATCTGCATATTCATCCGGCTTTTCTTCCGGACTTTTTCCTTTTCTGACGTCAACTTTTTCATCGCCACCAGGACCTTTTTTATCTTCCTGCCTTTTCATTTTTGCCGAGTCAGATGCAACAGTATCTTTCTTTTGTTCGATCTCAGGAATCCACCAGGGGTTTGCGGAAAACGACCATCTGCCGAAATGATAATAAGCCCACTCGTTGAAAGCGCCCTCGCCCTTTGTACTTTGCGGTGCACCTTTTAATTTTGTAATCTCTTGATATTTACCGCTGACATAGGAAGCATATTCTTCATCTCCCTCCATCACCGATGTAACAAGACGTGGAGCAAATTCTTCATCATCGATCATTCTTCGGCGCGAGGAACGTTGTTCTTCCTGAGGTGGACCCTGTCGCGGTTCCTTTTTCCATGGGTTCATTAAATTATCATTCGAGGAATAGGTAAACACAACGGCAATATTCGCATGAGAAAAACAAAAATCGGCGACAGCTTTTGTTTCCGGCTCGGAAATCTGGTATTGACCGGCGCCCCGACTAAAAAATTGGTAGTTATGCGGAAAGTTTCTGTTGAAATCCACGCCGCCGGCAACGTCCTCGTTCCACTGCTCATCCTTATCGTTGTCGATTCCCTCGGTGAACAGTTTATATATTCCTTGCTCGCCCTTTGACGTTTCCGCCTTCTTCATTATACGCGCATCGTCCGGGTGAGGTATCCATTCGCCCCTGTTATCTTTCACACGTATCAGCGTGATAAGACCATCTCCGTTGAGATCTTCGAAACCGTCTTCATCAATCGAAGTATCCTTATCATCGTCGGTCGGTCGCGCATTCATGGTTCTTGCATAAAGTGGTTTGCGGAAGAACGCTTCGCTTGCATCTGGACTGACACGAGGAATAATATAGAAAGTGGTTGCGTTAACGAGCTGTGTAATGCTGTCGACTTTTCCGTAACCGGCGGTGACGAACTCGATAAATCGAAGCGTTAGTTCACTGCCTATGAGACGATCGGCTTCGGCGCCGCCGACGATGAAAACTGCATGTCGACTATCCGCATCTTTTCCTCCTATGGTTACAACCAAAATATCACGCTTCTCAATAGTTTGTCCGATCGATTCAACTTTTGCAATATCTTTGTGAGATGAAACAGCCCTCTCGATTGCTTTAGTCATCTCATCATACGAGTGGTATTTGTTTTGTGATAGAGCGGAAGTTAGGAAGATAAGGAAAACAAGAAGATAGGAAGATCGGAAGATATTGAAAGAACGATTCATAGAGTGTTCCTTTGATATTGATTTATAATGTATGACTGAAGATTGATGATTGAAACTTATTATTGATACGATAAAATAGATTATTCGTTGCGTGATTGTCAGAGCCGCATCATTATTCTATGTGGCTGAATCCTAATCATTGTATATTTCTCCAATCAGTTCACTGAAGTGAACTGCAATGGATGCCCATGTTGAATAATATGTATCTCTTGCTTAATCTATTGCAGTTGCTCTATACATCTATTCCAGTTGCTTTCAAGCAACCGTATAAAATCCCACAAATCCTGCCTGTCCCGATTCGATCGGGAGTTCGGACTATCACGCCACTTCCTTCACCGCGTCCACAAACTTATTCACTTCATCAAAATTATTATAGATGTGTGTGGAAATACGGATAGAGTTTAGATGATTTTCCGGAACAAGCCGGATGCGGAACCCCTTCTTGGTTGCATGTTCGTCAAACTTATCGTATGGCATGTTCCTCAAACGAAAACCGATAACGAATCCACGCGATTGGTCTTCGGTTGGCGTGAGCATTTCCACATTCTCAATCTTCATCAACTCTTGCTGAAGATGGGACGCAAGCGCTTTGCCGCGGCGAACGATATTTTCCATCCCGATATGGTAAAGGAAATCGATTGAAGCCCCGAGTCCCTGATAAATTGCTGCGTTCTGAGTTCCGAAATCGTAGCGATGTGCAGTGTTTACGTATCCTTTAAATTCTGGCGGATCAACTGTCATATCCCAGCCTGTATCCGAGCCGCCGCCAATCCATTTTGCCTGTAGAACATCCAACATCTCTTTGCGAACATATAAAAAACCCGTGCCCTTCGGTCCGCACATCCACTTATGACAACAGGTGGCGTAAAAATCGCACCCGATATCTTTAAGATCAAGCATTGTCATGCCGGGTCCATGAGCGCCATCGAAGTAAACCCACAATCCTTTATCGTGACCAAGTTTTGAAATTTCTTTTACAGGAAAAACTTGTCCGATCGTACAGGTGATATGCGGGATGGCAATTGCGCGCGTTTTATTTGTAATGAGATCATTGATGCGGTTCAAATTTTCAGCGGAAGTCTGTGCCGGCTTCAGAGTTTTGATAACGATACCATCATACTTAGCGCGGTTCAACCATGGAAGCGCATTGCCGGCATGTTCATGAGTCGTAAGGATGACTTCGTCTCCGCTTTTTAATGGAAGTCCCCATGCAACAACGTTGATTCCTTCGGTGACATTATGAGTGAGAGATATTTCCGATTCTTCGGCATTAACGAACTTTGCAAGTTTCGGCCTGGCAATTTCCCAGCCGCCGTATTCACCCGATATGTCGATATTGTCGATGTAACTTTTCACGGCTTCACGAACGACGTAGGGAGATGGTCCCATCGTGCCGTTGTTGAGATAGACACGGTCGTGTGTAAGCGGGAATTGGCCGCGCACTACTTTCCAAAATAGTTCATCGTCGGGTAATATTTTTTCGTCGTTCGACAAAATGTAACGGGCGTAAGAAGATTCCGGCACCGATATAAGCGCCCATGTTCCAATAATTCCGCCGGATACTTGCCTGATGAAATTTCTTCTGTTGCTTATCATAATCAGATCTCCTTCTAATAGTGGAATACACAGTTATGATTATCGATTAATATGATTTGAGACGCACAACGACTCTTATGCCGACTACAGTCATTTTAAAAGGTGTCCCGGGTCCGTTCGATCTCAAGTTCGTCGAAGATTTTCCAACCAACTCGGCGTTCGTTATCCAATCATCGAGGAATAAAGCAAGCTCAGATTCGTCCGAAGTTGTCAGCCGAACACCGCCGCCGATTCCCCATGTAAACGCCCATTTGTGAAACTGAACAGTTGGTCCATCTTGATAGGAATATACTTCTTTAAACCCTGTGTTCGAAATACCCGCGCCGAATCTGACAAACGGAGAAAGTTTCATTTCTGTAGTGATTGTCATCCAGAACATGACGGGTATTCTTTGAATTTCTAAGTTTGCATAATACTCTTTTTCATCTCTTCTTGGATATGAAATAGGGACGATTTCACAGGATTTAGTTTTCAGAGTGCCGAAGCCCATTTCTAATGATGAATACATAACAGCGCCGTCAATTTTTAACACGGGTCCGTATTGCATACCGGCGCTAAATGCGAGCAATGAATTTACATGATATTTATTATCGGTTCTGTCATCCATGAAGTTCCAGTTTACGTGTCCAAAGGAGAGACCCGGGGCAAATGTAAAATCAAGATGAGATGATGTAGTCTGGGCTTTAGCGAACGAGTGTCCACCGAAGATGCCATAGGCAAACAGGATACAAAAAACTGACAGATATTTGTTCATTCTCAAGATTTATTTATGATTGAACTAATTAATCCGAAATCCCCAATCCGTAATCTATAATTTAAAGTGTTCCCATCCGCCGAACCGCAACGGCTCGTGCTCGCCTCCTTCATGGATGAGTTCTATTCCCTTATTCTTTTCCGTAATGCGGCCTATGATGGTAACGTCGTTCGTGAGTTTGTCGAGTATGTTATATTGTTCGTCACTTATCGTGAAAAGAAGCTCATATTCTTCACCGCCGTAGAGTGCGTACTCCGTGGGAAGATCGGAAAACTCCCCGGCGATTTTTTGTGTAACGCTATCGACAGGAATATTATGTTCGTGCACGGCAGCCCCAACGCCGCTGTTTTTGCAGATGTGATGGACTTCGGATGCAAGTCCATCGCTGATATCTATCATCGCGCCGATATTTACCCGCTCCGTCAATATTTTAGAAAGATCTAAACGCGGCTTCGGCATCAAATGCTTTTCAATTGCCTGGGTGTATGGTTCCAGGTTTGGTTCGAACGCATGCTGATCCAGCGCTTGTGCGAATCGCTCTTTTTCTCTTTTTAGTACATTTAAACCGGCAAGCGATGAACCGAGATGTCCGGTTACACATAAATATTCGCCCGCAGTCGCGCCTCCTCTGTATTTGATTGTTCGCTCATCTGCTTCACCGATCATCGCCACCGATATCATCGTATTTGCCATTGAAGTCGTTGTATCGCCGCCGACAATCAGGCAGGAATATTTCTGGCATGCTGATACTGCTCCCCGGTAAAAGTCTTCTATCATCTCGACGGAGATTTTCTTTGGAAGCGAAAGTGTTACTATTGCATAACGTGGAATTCCGCCCATTGCAGCAATGTCGCTGATGTTTGCCACAATCGATTTCCAGCCGAGGTGCATGAATGACGTAAATGTCAAGTCGAAATGAATTCCTTCGATGAGTGCATCAGTTGTAAATAACTGAACCTTACCGGGTGATGGTTTGTAAACAGCGGCATCATCGGCGATGCCCATGAGAAGATTATCGTGCAGTGATGAATCATCAACACGAACGTCAATGATTTTACGGATGCGGTCTATGAGACCGAATTCGCCGATGGTAGAGATGTCGGTATGCGGCATAGAGTTTCAGTTATTCTCGATTGAAAAGAACTTACTCAAATACAGCATAAAAGTCAAAGAAGAAAAATACGGCATTAATCGAAGCAACCTTCATTATTTTTCCACCCTGTAGAATGACTGTATTGTTCAACATATTGTTGAATAAATATAACTGGCCAAGCATCATGGCACAAGAGCAATCTTTGCTATTTGCAATTATTGAAAACCCGTTGGAAAAAAGAAGGAATTAACTAGAGACAAAATAACATCCTCTTGTTTGTTACATTGTAAATGACTAATTTGGTAACCATCTAAGGTGATAAGGGGTATAATTTTGAATGTTTATAATACAGACCTAAAAAAATATTAGGAGGAAGGAAACTGCGATGTTAATAATTATAATACTCGGGGTTATCGTCTTCATTATTTTCTTAGTAGTTTTTCGAAAGTTAGAGACAAAACGACAGATATTGACATCTTTCCTGATTGCAATTCTTACTACATTTTTATCAATTATCGTTAATTGGATAAAGCCAGATAAAATACCTTCAGATTATTCGAGACTAAATTGTCCCTACATTGAACCTGAGTTGTCGATTACCAATGTTGACAGTAAAGGTTATAATTTCAGTTTTTTAATAAAAAATTCTGGTAATTTACCTGCGGAGAATGTCAAATTCTTATTTAAAGCACCTGGTGTTGCCGGGATTGAATATATTCCACCGATAAATATATCATTATCTCCGCATGGTTCTCCCATGGAATACAATCCATCCGGTATAAAATCCGACTTTGAGGACAAGGAACTTTTCAGCATCTTTATTTTAATGGTTTCATTCGATGCTATCATTAATGGAGAATTAAAAAACTACCATTCTATATTTAGATGGATTATTTCATCCCGAGATATGGTAGCAAAAATTTATCCTTACTCCGAGGCAAATAGACAAGAAGGTATTCTAAACGAAAAGGATATATCACAAATAATTAATAATCAACAAATAGTAAGTCGTGTTCTGGAAAATTATCCTGGTTATTCTTTTGAAATGATTTTACTACTTAATGATACATTATTAAATAGGGAGCAATATATCCTTGACCTTGGGTATAACCTAAGTCAAGACCGTGTGTCCATATTCTTGACTGAAGAAGATGACTTATGCTTTCGGATAATTGATAGTTCATCAAATTCGTATGAGGTTACCGTAAAAAAGAATCAAAACGTTTATGATTTTAAAAAGGTATTGTATATAACCTTTGAATTTGGGACAAAAGATGACCTATCTTTTATGCGAATCTATGTAAATGGTTCACTAGTTGAACAGAAAATTTATAATTTGAAAATCCATTTATCATTGGCAGATAAATTAATGAAAACCATGCATATGGGAGGAGACATAAATGGCAATAACGGTGGGGTGTTTATGGTTAATACGTTAAGAGTCTTTGGTATGACTCAATCTTTTGAACAGAGAAAGAAATGGGGAGAATATTCCCAAAAAACATTTGAGGATAAGTGGGTTTCTTTTAATGGACAATCACCGATGCGAGTAAATAAAAAATAACATATTAAGTTGTCATAACCATAAGTAGTCATGAGTAATCATCTAATTAATAGACCGTGTGTTTTCTTCAAACCCGAATCATTTTAGTGATAATTGCTGAAAGTGTAGATCGGACTGGAACCGAATTGGATCTACCAGAGCAAACACAATTTCTATTGATAAAAAAAACGCATTTCTATATGCTGCGTATGGTACAACTTCCCTAAAAGGGATATACATGTATAAGATTGATAAATAGCTAATAAGATATTATGTGGAACAGATCTCCACCATAAAAAAAGGCGCGCCCGGAAACCGCTGTATCACTTTATTCACTCTACGCCAATAGATTAAATAACAATGAAGGGAGACAAGACTCAACCATACTTACTTCAATATCGCATTTATCGCTTCGAGGAATGCGGCTTTCGAACGCGCACCCACAATTGTTTGAGCTATCTTCCCGTCAGCATCGACAACGAACGTTGTAGGAATCAGACGTATGTTTCCGAACGCTTCGTCCAGCTCTTCATTCGAGATGACGATTTGGTAAGGAATACCTTTTTCAGCTACGAATGAGCTTACATCCTCAAGCACGTTTGCGCCGCGGTCTGTCGAGACGCCGATAATTTTTACATTGCGGCTTGCCATTTCTTTACTGATTGCGATCAAGTCCGGCAATTCCATCTTGCACGGTCCACACCACGTAGCCCAGAAGTTAATGAGTGTGACTTTTCCGCGGTAAGCGTCAAGGTCAATTGTCTTTCCGGAGCTGTCTTTCCATGAAAAATTTGAAACCACATCGGTACGCTTTGTTACACTTACAACATCTGCAACATTGGCTGATTTTCGTCCGTTTATATCGTTGCCGGATTGCTGTTTTTTTGAACAACCCGATAAAAGAAACAACAGGACAAGGGGAAGTAAAATAAAGTAACGCGGAAACATTATAATTACCTGCTTTCTATTGAATGTGTAAAGTCATGATTCTTAATATGAACGCATCCGTCGAATCGTTCGACCGGGTCTTGCTTACGATTAATTTACGAATGGATAAACAATTTTCAAAATTAAAAATAAAACATGTAAATTTACCTGTTGATATACCCGTGATCTTTTGCATAATCACGGAGCGAGAGCTGGAGCATTTTTCTTCCCCGATGCAATCGCGAACGCACTGTTCCAATCGGGCAGTCTAGGAATTCGGCGATCTCTTCATAACTCAATCCCTCGACGTCCGAGAGAATAACAACGGTGCGGAAATCTTCAGGGAGCGATTCGATTGCGCGGGCAACGTTGTCCTCGAACATTCCGTTATATATTTTTTCCTGTAAATCGTTCGCGTCGGCTCCATTGCCTTTAATGAGTGTGAAAAAATTTTGAATGTCGTCGTAGTTGACCCTATCAGGCTCTTTGGTTTCTTTCCGGTATCGATTGATGTACGTATTTTTCATTATACGGAACAGCCACGCACGAATGTTCGTTCCTTTTTCATATTTATCCCAGAACCGGAATGCCTTCATGTAGGTTTCCTGCACGAGGTCGTGAGCATCGTCGGAGCTTCCCGCCATGCGAAGCGCATAATGATAGAGGATATTCATGTGCGGAATCGCTTCGGTTTCAAAGTCTGCGTGTTTTCCGGTAACCTGATTTATTTTCATACAAAGCTTCTTATCTCCGCTGTACGTCCTGCACCACCATGCCGTCGAAAAAGTCCGAATGTCTCAGGAAACATTGTGAAGAACAATCAACGTGAAAGAAAAAAGTTAAATGTTGTCAGTGATATTTTGAAAATACAAAAATACCGCGTTAGGCGCAAGGCGGCCTATTAAACTGAGCGGAATTCGGATAATTTATTTTAATAAAAGCATTTTTCGGCTGTCGTTATCTGAGCCGGTAACAAGCTGGATGAAATATACACCGCTGCTCAAACCAGATGCATCGAACAATGCGAGGTGATGGCCCGGCGACTGCGGCTGATTGACAAGTGTCGCAAGCGATCTTCCCGATGCGTCGTAGACAACAAGCCGGACATGCGTTGATACTGATAAGTCGTAAGGGATAAGCGTGACGTTACTGAAAGGATTCGGGTAATTTGGAAAAAGTTCAATCCTGGATGGGAGAATAAAATTATCATCCTTCGTTGAAAACCGGAGCGCGTATGTTTGAATGATGTCGCATAATGTGCTATCGGCAGGATAGGCGAATGCGTAACCGTCATTATTTATACGTCCGTCGTACACAAATTGCCAAAGTAAAACACCGGCAGTTGTACTGAGATATGCTTCATTCAGAAGCGCATCGAAATAAAAGTTTCTCTGGGACCACTTGCCGGCTTCTCCGAGGATCAGCGGTTTCCGGGCTTCATCGGCAATTCGATTATGATCGGTGAGCCACTGTACTCCCTGGCTGCCCGTCAATCCCCATGCGTCGGGATATAAGTGTATGCTTGCAATGTCGATGTTCGGGAGTGAAATGTTTCGTTGAAAAGAAACACCGCCTGATCCATCGAACAGCCATGATTGATCGTTGTAAGAATGTATGTTGCTGTAACCTTCATCCGAAATATCTAACCCCTCTTCACCTGTCGAGATCAGATGGTTATTGTCGATTGATTTTAAATAAGACGACATTTCATCTAACCAGTGTTCAACGATTGCACCTGTTGGATCCGATGACCGCGGCTCGTTGGCAAGTTCCCATGCAAGAATTGTCGGATCGTTTTTGTACTGAATGTTTGTAACCGAATTAATTCTATTTACAAGCATCGAGACATAATCTTTGTACCATTGCCGTATGGCGGTGTTTGTGTAGAAATCATCGTGAGTATAAGTGCCGGCTACAAGAAACCGATAGAATCTTCCTTCCGCGCCATGAATAATTTTCTGTTGAATTTGCTTCGAAGTCTTTATTGATGCGGGGAATTGATTAGCATGCCATCTGACGTATTGATTCATGCCGCCGTAATCTTCCCAGTTATTAACAAGCGGTATGAGAAGCCGGATTGAATATTCTTTCGCTTTCGCGATGACATAATCCAGAGCTTTCAAACCTCGTTCATTATATCGGGCAGGTGCGAATTGAATAGTAGCCGCGTTAGTGCTGTCTGGTGAATCGAAGAATCCCCACGTGCGGATTGTTGTTACACCAAGTTGCTTCGCTTCTTGGAATACCTCATAAAGGTGGACGGTATCACCGTATGCGGCAAGATTCTGAAGATAGTAACAATTAAGGCCCACCGTATAAAAAGGTCTACTGCCGAGGAAAAGAGATGAGCCGGAGCAAGTTATGAATAAACTGTCTTGAGCGAATAATACTACGCCGTTGAAAATGGTAAACAGCAAGATATAAAGTCCGACTCTCAGTCGGATTCTATGCTTATATCGGGGTAATAAAATTTGCACACTCAAGTTTTTAATGTTCGCATCCTGCGAAAATGGTTTAATGTCAGCAGGAATTTAAAAAGAAGCTTTGGCAAAAGCAATAAAAAAGTCAACCCGTCTCTCACACAGGTTGACTTTCCACAGGGAGGAAATATCCTCTCGTTTTAGAACGGTCTGTTTAAACGAATGAACACCATTGGAGGTCCGGATTGATCGGTACGCCATGCGAATCCAAGGCGAAGCTTTGCATCACGGGTTCCTATTCCAAAACCCCAATCCGAGTGAATCGTTTTGGAATTGATGTCGCTGAATCCTTCAGTGAAAGTATCTGTCGATTTCGCCGAGCCAACATATCCTGCATCGGCAAAAAGTATAATATTCAAATTGCGCAAAAGCCACGATGGGAAGAACTCAACATCGTCGAGCATTTTCCCGTTGATAACATATTCTGCGTTGGCTAAAAGCATTCTGTTGCCTGTAAATTCTTTAAACCTAAATGCAGATATCGTACTGAAACCGCCAATATCGAATGCCTTTTGCAGCGGAACGTCACCCGTTGCTGAACCGGCACGCAGTCTAATATTAAATACATCATAATCGCTGATTGGCTGGTAGCGGCGGACATCGATGCAGTACGAATTGAAATCGTAATCGCCGCCGAAAGATTTTCCCGCAACTTCAGCGCTTACCGCAAGACTCCATCCTGTAGTAAAAATTCTTTGGGATTGGGTGGAATGATATTTTAAGGATGTCAGAATACTTTTCATCTTACCTTCGGGAATTGAAGGATTATCCCGGAATATTTTATTTCTGCCAAAGACCGACCAGTTTGTATGCCGGTCGAGCGATTCGTACTGATCGTTTAGATATACCAATTGAAATTGAAAATCCGACCGGAGCCACTGTTTATACCAGCCCGACCATACAGAAAATCCGGCTCTGCCGAAATAATCACGATAGTCGTCGCGTAAGAGGAGAGCGGCAATGTTATTTTCCCCGATGCCAACGAGCCACTGATCGCGAGTGTCGGTTAAGCTGTGTCCTTCTGCACCGATCTCAAAAATACTGTTTCCCGATCCGAGTTGATGAGTTATACCAAGTCCGCCGCGCCAGCGATGAGCAGCGAATCCATAACCTCCCGATCCGAACATTGTTATTCTTCTATCTTCCCAATAATATTTTTGAGGATAGTTTAAGCCGAGGAATAACCCCTCAACGCGATTATATCTGAACAGAAAATTCTCATCGAGCGATTCCCATGGAAATATTGGGAAAACATTTCTCACAATACTTCTATTATTATCGATGTTAGATATGCTAAATGTGTAACGGGGGAAATGCTTTGCATCCCTATCAGTATCGATGTTAGCAGAATTATCTTCATCTGTATATAATGTCTCTTTGTCATTTTCATCTGCCGAAGATTTATCTCTAAATATGTAAGTTCCGAGTTCTTCATCGAAACGATTGAGAGTTTTTTCAACAATCGAGTCTATTTGATCGCGAAATTTGCTGTTGTGTTCCTCTTCTTGAGCGGAAATGGTCAGCGGGGAAATTGTTGCAAGTAAAGCAAAGAGTAGAAAATAATATCCGTTGCGAAACATAATATTAATCTCCATGTTGTTGTTGATCTTCGTAAACTGTAATTCCCCACATTGAAGGATCATCGGGCGGATCGGTGTTCCAATGATTGAATGAATGTGAATCATCTGAGACAAAATGTAAGATGTAATTACCTTTATCTAGCAATAATGTTGTCGATACAGAGCGATTTTTCTTTCCGCCGCCCGCGTTAAAAGTCATCGAATATGTCATTTCCCATACTACAGTATGTGTCGATCCATTCTCTATCCATCCGTAATCGTACATCTCGCGATTCTGTCCTTCGCCAAGCGCATAAATTCGCACACGTGTAGTTTTATCTAACTTGAATTGCTGAGTTCTTGATGCATTATTGCCAACCCGAACTATCTGTGCGATAACTCCGGGCTGTTTGTCGGCAACATTTTTCTCGACGTTCTTCATGTTGAATTCATCGCCCTCGCCGTAAATAGTAATTCCCCAATGCTCGGCGTCTGCCGGTGGGGAAGAATTCCAATCATCATATGAGTGTGAGTCGTCGGTTTGAAAGAAGACGGTATATGTTCCTTTCGGTAGCGTAATAACTTCGTCTATCATGCGGTTCTTATCTGCGCCGCCTGCCCGTTCTGTTCTGTCGGCATCCATTGTCCAGACTTTTTCTCGTGTTCTTGTGTTTATTATCCAGCCGTAATCAGCTAATTGACGGTATGAGTTGCTTCGTTCACCTATGGCATAAATACGAAGAGCGGTTTCTTCTTTGAGTGTGAAGCTTGTACTGCGTGTTTCATCGTCGCTCAGTTTGGTCAGTTGGGCAACGACGTTCTGCTCTTCAATGCTGGTAGTCATTAGTTTGAAATCGTTAATCTTTTGGCTGTCGGATACCGTCATCGTGATGCCGTAGTTGAAAGGATCGATGGGGGGCGCGGAATTCCAATCGACGTATGAATGTGAATCGTCGGTATTATAATAGAGAAGATAATCTCCGGCAGGGAAATTAACGATTTCGTCAAATTTAATATTTTTATCCGCTCCACCGGCGCTGTTTACATTACCCGCGCGCATTTCCCAGACACGCTTATGAGTTTTCATATTTATGATCCAGCCGTAATCGGCAAGAGCATCCTGATTATCTTTTTCTCCGAGCGCGTAAATACGTATCGGAGTTGCGGCAAGAACTTTGAATCGCTGTTTGATGTGTACAGTCTCACCCAGCGGGACAGCTTTATATACGATGTTCAAGAATTGCTTGGTAGGTTTAAATGTCGGGATTTCTTTTGTATCCTTGTCGACTGATAACGATATCTCCCAGTTTTTTGCCATGCGCTTCCAGTCGGTTCTCATCTCGCCGCCGAATAATTCTTCCAGCCAGGATAAGAATCCATTTCGGTTTTGGTCTTCATTATTATAATCACGGCGACGGTCGATGTTGAAATTAAAATTTGTTAGAGCAGAATTCGAGGCATAACCATAGGCGGCATAATACACTTCGTAGCTGCCCTTTGGCAGGAAAACCCGGTCGTCGAATTTTTGATAATTATTTTCCTTTGTAGTGTTATATCGATCCATTTTCCAGACGAGTTCGCGCGTATCGGCATTGATGATCCAGCCGTATGCGTACATCGATGAGGATTGGAAGACATATTTTTTTCCTGTCCCGCCTCCGAGTGCATAAATGTGAATGCGCGCGTCAGACGGCAGTATAAACCCACCGGCTTTGATTTCAATCTGAGAGAAATCCTTCAGTTGTATTATAAGACGTTCATCGGCTCGAACACTCGAAAATAACAGCAGAATTGATGAAATCCCTATAATAAAGAAGGATATTTTTTGAGGGAAATATGTTTGAAAACGCATGCTATTCCTGATTCATATCATTAGTATATATACCTATTAGAAAAGTACGATGTAGGATGATGAATGTTTCACCCGGCGAATACGTATTTGCTTGACTCTGAGCCTCAGTTTTTTTATTATTTATACCATTATGACGAACAAATATACGCTTTATGAGAGGGTGCGGTCAAATGTTCTTTTCCAGTCTGTGGAAGAACCTATCATACAAACAATCCTATTGACATTAAAAGAAATTAAGTTCGCGGATGAAAAAGTTATTTTTCAGGATGACAGCATAGGTGAGTGTCTGTTTCTTGTTTTTTCCGGAAGTGTTAAGATATCGAAACAACTGCGAACGGGAGAAGAAATAGTACTTGGGATTCTTCATTCCGGAGATTTCTTCGGTGAATTGGATTTGATAGACCAACAGCATCGCTCTGCTCAAGCTACCGCGATAGGCGATTGTGTTCTTGGAAAACTTAACAAGAAAGATTTTGATATACTTCTGGAAACAAGCCAAACCTTTGCTTTGAATCTCCTGCACATGGTGACGCTGAGGCTAAGAACAAATAACCTTACATACGTTCAACATCAAGAATCTAATCTTATCGCACTGCGACAGCAACTTGCCAAAACACGCCAGCTTGTGGACGCTTCGAAGATTGTTAATTCATCGCTCGATGTCGACCAATTGCTTGATCTAATTTTTCAGACGGTTGCGCGTACTGTTGGCGCGGATAGAGGTACATTGTATCTTATTGACGAGGCGAAGAAAGAATTGTGGTCAAAAGTACAAAAAGGATCTTCGCGAATAGAGATTCGACTGCCGATGGGAGTTGGAATCGCCGGCACCGTTGCGGCTACCGGAACAACCATCAATATAGCGAATGCATACAATGACCCGAGATTCAATCAAGAGATAGATCAAGTTACCGGTTATCGTACAAGAGCGACACTCTGTATGCCGATGAAAAATAGAAACGATAAAACCATCGGAGTATTCCAACTCCTAAATAAAACGGAGGGAATGTTCACCCGTGAAGATGAAGAATTTATAGAGGCGTTCTCTGTTCATGCCGCACTGGCTATTGAAAATGCGCAGCTTGCCCAGCGGATGGTTCAGAACGAGAGGCTTTCGGCAGTGGGGAGAATGGCGAGCACAATTATTCATGATATCAAAAATCCAATGGGGGTTTTACGGCTTTCTGCACAAGTGATTAAATCGAGGGCGGATGACCAGGAGATAGAAAAATTTGCCGACGATATAATCCGGCAGACCGATCGTTTCATTGCCATGACCCAGGAGATATTAGATTTTGCACGCGGGATCTCTTCCATCAATTTCGAGAATGTTAACTTTGGAGAGTTGATGGATACCTTGATGCTGATAATTGAAAAAGAGATGATGAGACACGATATTAATATTGAAACAAAATTAGAGTACCGTGACAATATCAAAATCGACCCTGAAAAATTTCTCCGCGTGTTGTATAATATCACCGGCAATGCGGCAGATGCCATGGAAAAGGGCGGTAAAATTATTGTGAAAGCGTTTAAATCGGACGCTCATCTGGTAATCGAGTTTATCGATAACGGCAAAGGTATGTCTGAACAGGTTAAAACAAAAATTTTCGAACCATTCTTTACAAGCGGAAAAAAACACGGTACCGGATTGGGCATGGCAATCGTAAAAAAAATAATGGACGATCATAAAGGATACATAGAGATTGATAGTAAGGCAGGAAAAGGCACTACTATTCGTTTATGGCTTCCCCTATAATTCCGAGGATTGATAAAAATTCTTTTAAATTTAGTTGATAATATTGACGAATTTGATCATGCGTTATCCGATTAATTATGGATTGATAGAAGTTGTTCAAGGAGATATCTCTACCCAAGATACCGAGGCAATAGTAAACGCAGCCAATAATCATTTCTGGATGGGCGGTGGTGTAGCTGGAGCAATAAAGAGGAACGGCGGTGAAGGCATCGAACGTGAAGCTATTGTGCAGGGTCCCGTCGAAATTGGACAAGCAATTTTAACCTCAGGCGGGAAATTGAAAGCCAAATATGTTATACACGCGGCAGTGATGGGGCAGGACCTTCACACCGATCCGGACAAAATAAAACGATCGACCATCAGCGCTTTGCAGCTTGCCGAGAAAAAACAAATTCCATCAGTCAGTTTTCCCGCTCTGGGTACCGGCGTTGGCGCCTTTTCGGTATATCACTGTGCCAGCATTATGATTACTGAGACGATCGCCTTTTTGATAAAATCATCATACCTTCGGAATGTAAGATTCGTTCTTTATGATAAGACTACATTTGATGCATTCGAGGAAGAGCTTAAACTTCAATTCTCAGCTAAACGGCATTGATAAATTCCGGGAATTTGACTTTATACTTTGGGGTTTGTATATTGCCGCACAGTCTGCCCGCAAGGATAATAACAGCCATAGGGAAACCCGGATGGAGCATACAAAGGATAACATTGTGATGATTGTAATCAACATTTGGATTGTATTAGGATGTCTGATTAATCCCGTACAACTCTTAGGGGGAACCGCGCTTTCGGAAAGATTATCAACCGTAAATCAAATCGAAATTTACGATACAGTTCAAATAAAAGTAAGTGAAGGCTGGAATTTGATTTCACTCCCCCTGCAAGTTCCGGATGGTAGTGTTAAGATTTTATTTCCAAACACAATTTCAAGTGCATTCAGTTATGATGTGAGTTATGTAATAAGCGACATGCTTGAGTTTGGTAAAGGTTACTGGCTGAAGTTTGCCGCGAACGACAGTTTCACGGTAATTGGTACAATCTCCGAGTTTAGTATAGATCTAAAGCAGGGATGGAATATGATCGGGTCACTGAATGAAAAGATCGCGATAAACCGACTTGAACCCAATTCATGTAATATTTTTTCTTCAAATTATTATGCCTATGATTCCGGCTTAGGGTACGTGCAAACCGATACACTTGAACCGGGCAAAGGGTATTGGCTGAAGGTAGCACAACCGGGGAGCTTGTTTGAAAGGAAATGGATAAAGATTTCAGATCTTTGTAATGCAGGAGTGACTGTTCATCCTACCGAACCCAATATTCTTTATGCAGGTACATATGGATATGGATATGGAGCAATACTGAAATCCATTGATTGGGGAGCTACATGGGATACGCTTGTTAGAAATGTTAATGGCGGGATAATTGTGCTTGATCCTAAGAATCCCGATATCGGTTATGCATCTTTAGGTTCAGGAGGTGGCGTATTGGGAGTATTAAAAACAACTAATGGAGGTGCGACATGGTTTCATGCTGATTTTGGGATTACTTTTAATTGGGATGAAATGAGCGCCGGAGCAATAGTGATTGATCCAAACAATTCTGAAATTCTTTATACTGAAACGTACGGATACTTTGGAGGTGGATTGCGCAGATCAACCAATGGGGGAAAATCATGGTTTCCAATTTATGTACCCAGTAGCGACAACTGTATAATTGACACCAACTATTACGAAGCAAGCCCATTTGCGATGGCAATCGATCACCAAAATTCAAATATACTTTACGTTTGTCCCTTATTGTACAATGATACAGTACTCTATCGGTCTACAGACAGAGGTGCATCGTGGGAAATAGTGCACTGTTTTTCAAAGCAAGAAATTGGAGTAATTAATTCAATACATGTAAACTCAGAAAATTCTAATATTATTTATATCGGTGCGGAAATATTCATTCGATCAACAGATCAAGGTCAGACATGGCAGACTCTTAGTTTGGGTTTACCGGATTCGTTACTGGGTGTTTTCATCCTGCCTTCAATAGATCCCAATGTAATATACGTTCAAACATTTGAACCAGGTATGATTAGAAGTGTTTATAAAACTACAAATGGGGGGATGAATTGGCATCATGTTATTAGTGATTATGGAGATACATGGATTCTGGATTTAGACGAAACAAGCGGATATATCTATTCAACAAAAGTCCATGAATATGGCAATCCACCAGAAATTGACGGCATATATATACTAAGAATTTGTAAATAGGTCGACGAATTTACGAGCGGTGTTTAATATTGCCGAATGACTGCCGAAAAATTTAGCAATATAAAGAAGATGATTATATTACGTTAATTTACTTAGAGTTCTACTGTCAAGGGTCGGTCTTTTATTAAGGATCCGACCCTTTTTATTTTTTAAACGGTATATGTTGCAATTCCATAAAAAAAGTTGTAAGTTTCTTCGTGAATCCTGCAATGAAAAAAATTCTGATTATTCGGTTAAGTTCAATTGGTGATATAATACTGGCGTCACCGTTGATTCGGGCAGTGCGCAAAGCTTATCCGCTGGCGCAAATCGATTTTCTTATTAAATCGGAGTACACCGACCTCGTTAGATTCAACCCGAATCTCTCCTCTATTATAGAATTGAAATCGAATGATAAAGAAGAACTGAAAACACTTAAAAGAACGCTCCGCAGAACCCGATACGATATCATTCTCGATCTTCATAATAGTCTTCGAAGCCGATATCTTAGGTGGTTCTCGGGCGCCAGGCATATAAAAGTTGTCAACAAAAGAATAATCAAGAGATTCTTGCTGATAAGTTTCAAATGGAATTTTTATCGAACTGTTATTTCTGTAGTTGACCGCTATCTTGAAACAGGAAAAAGATTTGCTATTCAAAACGACGGTCAAGGATTGGAAGTCACTATTCCAAACGATACTATTCTCACCGTTAAAGCAATGATGGAAAAGTATCAACTTGAGAGATATGATCTCGTTGTGGGTATTGCTCCCTCGGCGCGGCATTACACGAAAAGGTGGTTTCCCGAACGATATGTTGAGCTTGGCACACAGGTCGCGCGGGAATTTAACGCTAAATTGTTAATTTTTGGAAGTAAATTTGAACAAGATTATTGCGGCGACATCGCACAGATGATAAATGCCAATCTTGGATCAACGACTGCTGAAAGTTTTGCGGGCAAATTAAATCTTCTTGAAACTGCCGCGGTACTTGACAGTTGTTCAATTGTAGTTACAAATGACAGCGGAATAATGCATCTTGCCGCGGCAAGGAAGAAAAAAATTGTCGCCATTTTTGGTTCAACTGTAAAAGAATTCGGATTTTTTCCATTCGGAACACAAAGCGCTGTTGTCGAAAATGAAAATTTATCGTGCAGGCCCTGCTCGCATATTGGTTCGGATAGATGTCCGAAAAACCATTTTAAATGTATGAAGGATATTCATGTCGAGACTGTCCTATCGACTATTCAAAAGATGGCAGAGGAGCGATAAAAGGGTAGAATATGATTTGGAAAATATTTTATAATATTATCGTGATTCCCTGCTTGTGGGTTGGGTTTCATATTTATGGATTGATAAACCGGAAAGCCGCACGGGCACTGCGGGCGCGGCGGGATTTGCTTGAGCAATTTCAGGTAAAGATGAATGGATTGAAAGCGGGTTCAAAACGAATTTGGTTTCATTCATCCTCCATGGGTGAATTCGAACAGGCAAAACCGATTATATCAGAATTAAAAAAACGGCAACCGGAAGTTCAAATAATAGTGTCTTTTTTTTCCCCCTCCGGATATGAGCATTCTCTATCATATAAGTTAGCCGACGTTATCACATACATACCATTTGATTCGCGTTCAAATGCCCGGAAATTTATTGAACTTATGAAGCCCTCAATCGTAGTGCTGATGCGGTACGATATTTGGCCCAATCATCTCTGGGTTTTAAACAGTTTGGGGATCCCGACAATTATCGCAAATGCAACTCTTAGAGAGAAATTATATCGGAATATTCCGGTGATACGTCAATTTATACGGTCGTTATATAATTCGTTGGATTGTATTCTAACAGTATCTGAGAACGATAGAATGGTATTCGATAGATTTCATCTAACATGCCCCACGCTTGAAGTAATCGGCGATACACGTTACGATCAGGTCTGGAACCGGAGCGCCGAATCCAGAATCAGAAAATTGGTTGACCCTAAAATACTCGTTGGAAAAAAGGTAGTTGTTGTAGGAAGTAGTTGGAAGGAAGATGAGGCAGAGTTAATTCCGGCGTTATTCAGGCTGTTTGCGGAAATTTCCGCATTGCTTGTAATTGTTGTGCCGCACGAACCGACCGAAGAAAACCTTGAATATCTTGAAAAAGAATTTAACGGAAAAGTTTCCAACATCCGATTCTCACTGATGCACGAATATAATAGTGAGAAGGTCATTCTCGTGGATAGTGTTGGAATCCTGATGGCGCTTTATCAGTATGGCCACATCGCATATGTTGGGGGAAGTTTCAATAACGGTATTCATAATGTGCTGGAACCGGCATCGTATGGTATACCGATCATTTTTGGACCGAAGTATTTTAATTCACAGGAAGCAATTTCAATAGTGCAAGTCAAAATTGGTTTCTCGGGAAGTAATAGCGATGAATTGTATCAGCATATCAAACAATTCCTGATCAATGATATACTGAGGAAAGAGTGCGGAGATCGGGCGATAGAATTCGTGAGAAAAAATACCGGTGCAACCGAACGGGTTCTTTCTTATCTTGAAAAGATTTCATAAATTTGCAACCATAATTAAAAAAAATATTTATCATGAAAATTGCATACTTAGATACGATCGCGGGAATTAGCGGTGATATGACACTGGGAGCCTTTGTCAGCGCAGGAATGCAGTTAGAGGATCTTAAGCGTGAAATTGCAAAGTTAAATCTGACAGGTATTGAACTTGAAGCTTCACGAGTCGAAAGGAGCGGGATCTCCGCAATAAAGATCGACGTAACTATAACTGAAAAACAAAAGCAGCATCGCCACCTGAGCGATATATTTAGAATAATAGATGAAAGTAAGTTAAACAATCGCGTGAAGGAAAACTCAAAGAAGATTTTCAGCGAGGTTGCGCGCGCAGAAGCAAATGTACACAACATAGCTGTTGATAAAGTTCATTTCCACGAAGTTGGAGCTTTAGATTCTATAATAGATGTCGTTGGTACGGCAATATGTTTAGATAAATTTGGAATTGAATCAGTATACTCTTCACCGGTCAAATTAGGCAGCGGCGGATATACTAATGCGGATCATGGAAAACTTCCGATTCCGGTTCCGTCAACAGTTGAAATCCTGCGCGGTTATCCTATAATACTAACCGATATTGGATACGAATTAACAACGCCAACAGGCGCCGCTATCATCAAGGCATTATCTTCCGGTGTATTATCTATCGAGAAAATTAAAATTGAGTACGTCGGTTATGGCGCCGGTTCGATTAATATACCACAGACACCAAATCTCTTGCGTATTATGATAGGTGAATTGGTAAGCACATTCGAGGAAGATGAATCAGTAATAATCGAAACTAATATAGATGATATGAATCCGGAGATATATCCATTAGTGATAGAGCGGTTGCTCAACCGCGGCGCTCTTGATGCATTTCTGATTCCAATCATAATGAAAAAAGGAAGACCGGGGATATTGCTTTCTGCAATTGTCAACAGAAATAAACTTGATGATATACTGACAATATTTTTTCAAGAAACGACATCCCTGGGAGTTCGTATTTTGCCGATAGACAGACGAAAGATTGAACGATCTTGTAGGGATGTAAAATCAAGATTAGGGAATGTAAAAATGAAAATAGTTTTCTATAATGGAAAAGAAAGATTGATCCCCGAGTTCGAGGAGTGCAAAAGACTTTCCTCTGAAATGAATCTCCCATTAAGAGACGTTTATTCCATACTAGAGTCAGAATTCAGCTAAGCCGTTAGTATATATTCGGTTACGCATGTACGAATTATTCGATTCTTGGATAAGATTCAATGACAATCTTTGATGAAAATATTTTTTGAAAATATCTTTAAAAGAGTTGACATCTTAATAAAATTTTAGTATATTTAAATCCCCACTAAATGTGGTATACCGATCCCCCAAAAATACTGCGGGATCGGGATTTTTTTCCCAAGTGTTCTTTGAAAATATAGTGCATAGCTCTAAGTCAGCTTAAGAGAACTTCAACCATCTTGCTAAATTTTAGCAGGAAACAGTCAGACTCGAAGTTGAAATTTTATAAAATTACAACGGAGAGTTTGATCCTGGCTCAGGACGAACGCTGGCGGCGTGCCTAACAC
>CAZFQL010000002.1:0-118499 GCA_964520905.1 uncultured Chlorobiaceae bacterium
AAAAATTGTATCTTTTCTCTTAACTTATTGTCCAGAAAATCGGGGCAAGATCAATGTGCAGCCGAATTATGAACCCGAATATCAATTCTCTAATGAATATAGAATTGGCGGAAGCTGGAACCAGTTTCGTTCTAAAGTATATTACAGTTTGGGGCATATTTTTCTTGAACGCCGGATGAATGACAGTGCCGCGATAAATCTTCAACATGCCATACAACTTTCATCAGGATTCGCCGATGCGTGGATCGATCTGGGAACGACATTTCACTCGTTAAACAAATCAGCACAAGCAGATTCTGCTTTCAGGAAAGGATTGGCGCTCCAACCTTCAAATTTCAATGCATGGTTAAATTACGGAATATTATTGGAAGACATGAACCGTCTTGAAGATGCAAGATATGCTTATAACGCGGCATTGAAACATAATCCAGACTTCGAACCTGCAAAAGATCGAATCGCTTTATTAAATAAGAATATACGTCGCTGACCGACTTCCCGGTCGATCACTGCTCTTTGGAATCCAGTGAGAATTTATATACATTTATGAAGTATGACAACATTCAAACGACGATTGGTCAGGGAAAAAGTTCTTCAGACTCTATATGCGTATGAGATGTCGAAGGAACCCATCACCAGCGTTATCAGTAACATCATGGGAGATTTGAAAAACTCTAAAGACGATTTTGAGTTTGCTAAGAAACTCGTCCACGAAGTCATCCACCACGAACAAGAGATTGAGGAAATCATCAAAGCCAGAGTAGCGCATTGGGAATTTGAACGAATCGCATTCATCGATAGAATTCTTCTTCGAATGGGAATATGCGAAATGCTCTACTTCCCGGACATACCGCCGAAAGTAACTATTAACGAATTGATAGAGATTGCAAAAACCTTCAGCACCGAGCAGAGTGGGAGATTTGTCAATGGCGTTCTCGATGCTATCCTCGACGACTTTAGAAAATCCAACTTACTTAAAAAAACCGGACGAGGATTGGTGGAAGAAAATCTTCATCCCGAAAATAAACCGATCAGTAAACCCAAGAAACAATAATTGGAATCGATGGAGACCTCGATTGTCCGTTCGCAACGTTCTAAGATTTTTGCATGGACTTTGTTCGATTTTGGAAATACTGCTTTTTCCGTAATCATCGTTACCGTTATTTATTCTCGTTACTTTACGAATCATGTAGCGGGCGGTCAGCGTTGGCTGTGGGGTCTTGCGGTCAGCCTCTCGATGATCTGTGCGGCAATTCTTTCACCACCCTTAGGAGCCGCCGCCGATCATTCACATAATAGAAAGCGTTACCTTCTCGTATTCACGCTGATCTCGATCATATGCACCGGGCTTCTTTTCTTCGTTCAAGAGGGTATGATCTTTCTCGGTATACTGTTATTCATCTTTGCAAATATCGGGTTCGAGGGTGGAATTGTTTTTTACGACGCTTTTCTGCCGAACCTCACTTCCAGATCATCTTACGGCAGGGTATCGGGGTACGGATTTGCGATGGGATATCTCGGGGCGCTTGCCGTCCTTCTTATCGTGAATTTCATGTTGCCTTTACCTTCGGATCCGGATTATTTATTTTCGGTCAGATTATCTTTCATCGTTGCAGCCGGATTTTTCTTTTTATTTTCCCTTCCACTTTTCTTTATGGTTCCGGAGCCCAGGTACGGCGGAGAAAAAACCGTCTATCAATTCAATGACGGATTCAGACAGGCGAAGAAAACCTTTCGCGCGCTCTTCATCGATAAAGAGCATCCGAACATCGCCCGATTTCTTATCGCATTCTTTATCTACAACGACGGTATCTTAACTGTGATTGCATTTGCGGCAATCTTCGCAGACCGGATTCTTCATATGTCGGATAAAGATATTATCGTATTCTTCGCGATTGTTCAAACTAGCGCTGTTCTTGGTTCGTTTGTATTCGGCTTTGTAACCGATAAAATCGGACCCAAGAAAACTATCATGATTACTCTTGCACTCTGGATAGCGATCTCGATAGGAGCTTATTTTGTACATACTATTGCCGTATTCTACATTGTGGCGATGGCTGCGGGCGTCGCTGTTGGATCATCGCAATCGTCGAGCCGAAGTTTTATGGCTCTGCTTACACCTAAGGAACGTGAAGCCGAATTTTTTGGATTTTATGACGGACTATGCGGTAAAGCATCGGCTGTGCTGGGTCCGTTCATCTATGGTTTGATATCCGACTTCACCGATGAACGGGTAGCGGCGCTGGCAATCGGCGTATTTTTTATTACCGGCTTGATCGTCCTGCAAAAGGTTAGGGAACCTGAACGGAAGATTATCCAACCATACACAATATAGGATTTCCAGATTACCAAAATTTTCTTTAATTTATTACTACTATTATTCTTTAAACGAAGCTATTTTATGAAATCCAATACATTAATAATCATTTTATCACTGCTGATATTCAATCTGCCGCTCATCGCCGGTGAATCACCGAAAACCAATGAGTTCGTCAAATGTGAAATCTCGGTTAAACAGAAATCGATGAAAGCGGGTGCAGCCGGCGAATTATTGATCTCGTTGAAACCAAAAGATGGGATCCATATTAATCTTGATCCGCCGCTTACATTAAAACTCGACAGCTCCGTGGCATACTCGTTAGTTGGAAAGCTTATATTTTCAAAAACAAATAAAAGTGAGTACATCGATGTCACTAAACCAATAATGCAATCATTTACACTATCAAAAAAAATAAAACCGGGACTCGTTCAATTGAAAGGAACATTATCTTATTTTTACTGTTCGGGTTCCGATGGGTGGTGCGCGCGATTCAAACAACCGATCGATATTAGCGTTAAAGTTATTCAATAGTACTGAATGGAAAATATTTATTTCATATCGGATGCACATTTGGGACTTGGTACGCGGGAAGAAGAGCGTATTAAGGAAGACCGGTTATTAGCATTTCTCGATTATATCGGGAACGATGCGGCTCAGCTTTTCATACTCGGGGATTTGTTCGATGCATGGTTCGAATACAGAACCGTTATTCCTAAAGGATTCCACCGTATCCTCGCCAAACTGGATGAAATTTCAGGAAAAGGTATCATTATTCATTTTCTTGTGGGTAATCATGATTGTTGGATACGTAATTATTTTCGCGATGAACTCGGAATGAAAACTTACCTCCATCCGTTTGGCATAACACTCAATGGAAAAAAAATATATCTGCACCACGGCGATGGTTTAGCGAATAATGATGCGGGCTATCGAATTCTGAAGAAAATTCTTCGCAGCCGATTTTCCATCTGGCTATACTCTTGGTTACATCCCGATTTAGGATTGAAACTGGCACGCTCATCATCCAAAACCAGCCGCCAATATACTGCCAGCAAACATTATGGTGAAGGTGACGGTATGATGAAATTTGCAAAACATATTATCGAAACGGGTTACGATGTCGTCATTATGGGACACAGACATCTTCCAACCCGACAAGAAATTGGTAATGGAATCTATATCAACCTCGGCGATTGGATAAGATCAAACACATACGCGAAGCTCGACAAAAATGGGATTGTTCTTGAGCAATGGAAATAATGGAATAATCTATGACAGTAAAAAAGTTTTTGAAAAATAATCGCAAGAAAACTCTGATTGGCGGAGGAGTTGTCCTGCTTCTCATAATCATATATACAATATTTTTAGTCTCAGGTCTGCCTTCGCTCGAGCAATTGGAAAATCCGAGACCGGAACTTGCAACCAAAGTATATTCTAATGACGGGGAGATTCTTGATCAGTATTACATAAAGAACCGAACGTCTGTTACATTAAGCCAGCTTCCGCCTTATATGGTAAACGCGCTGATTGCAACGGAGGACAAGAACTTTTACAACCATTGGGGCGTCGATGTCCCGCGATTTATTCGGGCGATGGTAAAAAACATTTTTACATTAAAATTACGGGAAGCGGCGGGTGCAAGTACAATCACGCAGCAGCTTGCACGAAATCTTTATGAACTCAAAGGTGCACGAGAATCGATCTTCGGAAAAATAACGCGGAAAATTCGCGAGTGGATTACTGCCGTGCAGATTGAGAGAAACTACACCAAGCAAGAGATTATCGAGATGTACCTGAGCGTTGCATATTTCGGCAGGAGCGCTTACGGAATCGCATCAGCCTCACAAATCTATTTCGGAAAAAATCCATCCGATCTTTCACTATCTGAAACCGCCCTGTTGATAGGGCTATTAAAAGGTCCCGGGACATACGATCCATTCAAGCACTTCGAACGATCAATGAACCGGCGGATCACCGTTCTGAATCAAATGGCAAAGTATGATTATTTAAATGAAAAAGATGAGAAAACGGCGATTGATGATAAGCCCGCGCTCATCCCGCTGGATGAACAACTAAGAGCGGGTATTGCGCCTCATTTCGTCGAGATGGTTCGTCAGGAACTTATTCAAAAAGCAGAAAAATACGGATTCGATATTTACCGGGATGGGCTTTCAGTATATACTACGCTCGACAGCCGGATGCAGCGCCATGCGAATAGAGCCGTGGAAGAACATCTGGCAATTTATCAGAGTATTTTCAACAAACAATGGAACTGGAAAAACCATAAAGATGAACTTCGCCAGGCAATCTCGATGGCGATACGAACTTCCGATATTTATCGTGACACGGAATCAACGAAGCGCCGGGACAGTCTGGCGCGCGCACTTAAGAAAAATCAAGCATTCATAGATTCAGTTAAGAAAATCGCATCGCGTATTGAGGTAGGATTTGTAGCGCTTGACCATACCGATGGAAATATTCTCGCAATGGTAGGTGGTTCAGAATTTAAAAATTTTAAATATGGATTAAATCATGTAACCCAAATCTCGCGGCAGCCAGGGTCAGCTTTCAAACCTTTTGTTTACACGGTTGCAATCGACAACGGTTATCCGCCGTGTTACGAACTTCTCAACCAGCCTGTAACACTAATGATGGCAGGCGGCAAACGATGGACGCCTGAAAATTTCGACCACCAGTTCGGCGGGAAGTTCACTTTGAGGGAAGGTATTAAAGAGTCTATCAACCTCATAGCAATCCGTGCGATTATGGAAATCGCTCCGGTTAGCACTGTAATCCAGTATGCCCATCGTATGGGAATTAAATCAGAATTACCACCGTACGAATCTTTGGCAATAGGTACCGGTGAAGTTAAACCGCTCGAGCTGACGGCGGCTTACGGTGTATTCCCGAATGAAGGAGTTTACGTTGAACCGATTTCAATTCTAAGGATCGAAGACAAGGACGGCAACATTATTGAAGAAAGCCATCCTACGAAGCGTGAAGTATTGAGTAAAGAGACTGCTTACTTGATGACTGATATTCTGACCGGGACTGTTGACGGTGGAACTGGCGCGCGGGTTAGAAATTACTTTGTCAAACCTGCCGCGGGTAAAACAGGAACTACTCAGGAATATGCCGACGCATGGTTTGTCGGGTTTACTCCACAGATAACAGCAGGTGTTTGGGTGGGATTCGATAATAAAGCTACACACTTTACAACAAGTGACGGTCAAGGCGGAAGAGCTGCAGCGCCGATCTGGGGGCTTTTCATGAAGTATGTTTATGATGACCCTACTATAGCGATGCCGCTTCAATATTTCAATCCACCCGATGGTGTTGAACGAGATACGATTTGTTCAGAAACCAAAAAACTTGCAACGCCATTTTGTCCTGAAAAAGAAATAGAATTGTTCAATAAGAAATACTTACCTGGTACGTGTCAAAAACACACAGGATTGAAAGAAGGAGAAGAAAATAAAAATATAATCCATTTCTAAAACGACCTCTCCCATCGTTTTGAGCGAGCATTACTTATAAAAAAATTTATTACTCTTCTAATTCTGTAGCGAAAATATTCGATTCGTCCTCCAACGAATCTTTTCTCTGAGAATTTTTTTGTTTCTTCAAAATTACCATGATTGGTATTGCAATCAAAGCAGCCAAACCGGCCCATTTGAGGATTTTCTTGAGTCCCTTATCCTCGTCCATAATAATAAACTACCTTTCCTTTTTACTTTCAAAATAAACAAGCTGTCAATTTTTCGTGGTGATCGAAGTCACTAATTATCTATTTTAACGGAAGTATTTCGCCTATTTTCGTGATCAAATATTCTAGCTCGAAAGGTTTCGTGATATAATCGGTCGCACCTTCGGATTTCGCTCTCATAGCTGCCTGTAAATTGTTGAATGCGGTAAGATAGATAAACGGAATGGAACGATATTTTTCAATCTTGTGTATCTGTGAGAAAAAATCGAATCCATCGATACCGGGAAGCTTAATATCAGCGATGATTAAATCGGGTATTTTGATTTTCAATAGTTCAAGCGCCTTTTCGCCGGTCGGCGCTTCGATTACTTCATAACCTAAATCCCGGATAAGCCCGCTTACTGCCGCAAGAAACTCTTTTTCATCTTCGAGAAATAATATTGTTTTTTCAGATTTCACAAACCAAATTAATATATTTTCATGTTCGATTTTCTTGACTGAATAAATATACCGTTTCCTTGAAGTAAAGTCAATTTGATAAACGTGATGGAAGATTTCTTATTTATATTTTAGTCTTGTATCGCACGACGTAACCGGCAATGTATATCACTAAATTTGAACAGTATTACCTTTTACGTCCCGAAACGTAAGTGGATTACATGTACAGCATTTGTTATATTTGAGCAATGATTTTTCAGAGAATTAATATTATCTGATGCGAGAACTTCCGGATCGATATATCAGACGAAATTTCTTAATCAACTTCTTCGAAGGAGCTCTCTTCATCGCAGGCGGTTCGTTCATCTCCGCACAGACAGTACTTCCTGCGCTTGTTAACCGTCTCGGGGGAGGCAATATTGCCATCGGTGCACTCGGTGTAATTGTCTGGATTGGTTTATTTCTTCCTCAAACATTCGCCGCGCGGTATGCACAGGCGCAGCCATGGAAGAAAAAATGGGCGGTTCGATTGGGCTTAATTCAACGCATGGTGATCCTTGTTCTCAGCGTTGTCATATTCATCTTCGGAAAACAGAATACACTTCTAACACTCTGGTTATTTTTCATTTTGTACGCTCTCTACCAGGTGCTGACAGGTGTTGCCACACCTTTTTGGTTCGATATGTACGCGAAGCTTACGCCGGTCGGATTACGCGGAAGATTATCGGGAATGAGGACCGCCCTGGCAGGCGGCGGAGCTTTCGGCGGTGCGTTCCTGCTTACATGGCTGCTTACGAATTTTGAATTCCCATCGAGTTACACTTTGATATTTTTCGTGACATTCATTCTCCAGTTCATTTCAATCATCCTCCAAAATGGTATCATCGAAGAACATCCAAGCGCCGTCCTCCCCATTCAATCGATGAAAGATTACATGAAGCAACTGCAGAATGTATTTCTGAACAATATCCCTTTTAGAAAATATATTTTTGCCTCAACGTTTTTAATCCTGGCGGCAATGCCTCTTGGATTTTTTACAGTATATGGATTAAAGCACTTCCATGCAGAAGAGAGTATCGTCGGGCAGTTTACGTTACTGATGGTTGTTGGGCAGGGAATCGGAGCGTTGATTATTGGATATTTCGCTGACCGGTTCGGAAACAAACTTGCTCTGATAATTGCAGCCGGCGCATTGCTTGCGGCAAGTATATTTGCTCTGATCTCACCATCGTTGGTATGGTTCAAAATAAGTTTTTTCTTTATGGGAATTAATCTCGGGTCGGAACTGATGACGCGGCACAATCTTGCGCTCGAATACAGTCCTATTGAGCAGCGATCAACTTACATAGGTTTGATGAACACCGCACTTGCACCGCTTTACCTTTCAGGTCTATTCGGAGGATGGATAAGCGATCTGATCGGTTATCATGCGGTTTTTTTGATGGGTGGATTTTGTTCGCTAATCGGAATTGCGTTACTAATACTGCAAGTTCACGAACCGCGTTCGGCGGCGATCAAAAAAGATGTCGGAAAATAATTATCCTAAAACAGAAACAAGAAGCGCCATTCTTATGAGAACTCCATTTCTTGTTTGTCTGAAATAAGCGGCTCGTGGATCGCTATCGACCGATGGAGATATTTCATGAAGCCGCGGTAAAGGATGCATCAGTAACGCACTGCGCGGCATGAGTTTCAATATATTATCGTCGATGAAATATTTTGAGATCGTTTCAAGCCTCTCGCCCTTTTGGGTAAGCAGTTCAGGCTCAATCCGGGTACTGTAAACAACATCCACTTCGGGTAAAACTTTTTTTAGATCGCTCTCCAACGAGAACCACACATTGTGTTTCGTTAAATAATCGAGTATATCTTGTTTTATCTGAAATGAAGATGGCGCCACGAAGAATAGTTTAACGCGATCAAATTTCCCGAGAAGATAAGCAAGCGACCTGACGGTTCTTCCATCTGTGAGATTTCCGACCAGAGCAACTTTTACGCCTTCGATCGTTTTTACTCCTTTGTAGATAGTGTATAAATCAAGAAGAGCTTGCGTAGGATGCTGTCCACCCTTACCATCGCCGGCATTGATGATCGGGATTGTTGAAACGGCAGCCGCACGCTGTGCACCGCCTATTTCATTATGGCGTAAGACTATAACGTCGGCGTAATTTCCCACAACACGAATGGTATCTTCAAGTGTCTCGCCCGCAGCTACTGAAGAAAAAGTATTCGCGCGTTCGGTCGATAACACGTTGCCGCCAAGCCGGTACATGGCTGACTCGAACGAGAACCTGGTTCGTGTAGAATGCTCATAAAATAACGACGCCATAATTTTGTTATGATAATCCTGCGTTCCACCGCGCGCATGTGTATGCCCCATTAGATCGGTAAGTTCAAACAATTCAACGAGCATAGGAAGAGTGAACTGTTGTGACTCGATAACGTGATTCAGCCTCATAACGAACTCCTTCCAATAATATGTGTTCCCGTTTGACCATCGAGCGCGGCGACAATATGTTCCGGGTCGGTAATAATAACTTGTTTTCCGCCACCCTCAAGAAAATCGATCGTTGCTTCAATCTTCGGTTTCATACTTCCCTCGAGGAAATGTCCTTCTAGAAGATATTTTTTCGCTTCTTCAAGAGAAATTTTGTGAATTGCTGTTTGATTCGGTTTCTTGAAATTTATGTACACCTGTTCGACTTCAGTTGATATGATAAAACACTCAACGTCAAGTTGATTTGCAAGCAGCGCCGAAGCTCGATCTTTATCGATTACTGCCTCTACGCCTATGATGGTTCCATTTTCTTTGCTAACCGGAATTCCGCCTCCTCCTGAAGCAATCACAATAATCCCTTTTTCCAGACAATCTTTTATGATTTCAAGTTCAATTATATCCAATGGCTTCGGGGAAGGCACAACCCTCCGATATCCGCGCGCGGCATCTTCAACGATATCCCAGCCGAGTTCGTCCTTTTTTTTCTGGGCAGCTTCTTTTGAATAAAAAGGACCTATCGGTTTCGTTGGATTCAGAAATGCCTTATCATGCTTATCGACAAGCACCTGAGTGATGAGACCTGCGACCGGTGTTGAAATATTTTTACTTTTCAAAATTGACTGAAGAGATGTTTGCAAAATGTAACCGATTTCTCCCTGCGTCATCGCCACACAAACATCGAGCGGCAGAGTATAGGTTTGTGACGAGCCTGCTTCAGACCGCAGAAGCTGTGAACCGACCTGCGGTCCGTTACCGTGTGTAATCACGATTCTATAACCGCGTTCGGCAAGCTCACCGACTTGTACTGCTGTTGTATGCGCATTCGCAAATTGCTCGGGGATAGTGCCTTTCTGTCCGGCACGGATTAACGAATTACCCCCTATCGCAATAAGAACGGAATTCTTCAGATCATTCTCCCTTCATCAGTGTAAACATGACTGCCTTCTGAGTGTGCAGGCGATTCTCTGCTTCATCGAACACAACCGAGTTTTTTGAATCCATAACTTCATCTGTAACTTCTTCGCCACGATGGGCTGGCAGACAGTGCATAAAGATAGCATCGGATTTGGCGATGGACATCAATTTTTTATTTACCTGATAATTTTTGAATATCATCAGTCTCTTCTCTTTTTCCGCTTCTTGTCCCATGCTCGTCCAGACATCGGTATAGATTACACTTGCACCTTTCACTGCTTCTTTAGGATCATGGATAATTTCTACCGTGGATCCCATCTTCTTACCTACCGCCATGGCAATTTTAAAAATATTCTTATCAGGTTCATAACCTTTAGGCGTAGCCGCAACGAAATTCATACCAACCTTTGCAGCGAAGAGCATCAACGAATGACATACATTGTTTCCATCTCCGACGAAAACAAATTTCTTCCCCGAGAAGCTCCACATCTTTTCGTGAACCGTCAAAAAATCACCCAGCGCCTGGCAGGGATGCTCTAGATCTGTAAGAGCATTGATTACAGGAACTCTGACCGCCTTAGCGAGGTCTGTGCAGGTTTTGTCAGCATAAGTACGAACAACAATACCATCTACCCAACGCTCAAGATTCTTCCCTGTGTCATAAACGGACTCGCGTTTGCCCAGACTTATATCAGCCTGTGTTAGATAGATAGCATGCGCACCGAGCTGGTGTATTCCGACATCGAAAGTCACGTGAGTTCTGAGCGACTGCTTTTCAAATATGGTCGCAATCGATTTCCCTTGCAGTGAAGTTGAGTAATTTTTCGGTTCCGACTTAATTTTCTTTGAGAGATCGATTAATTGATACAATTCATCTGTCGACCAATCGGCGATGCTTAAAAAATCTTTTTTCATAAACAATTATCCCTTTATCTTCTTTAAAAAATTTGTGAGAATATCATTCAGATCAGGTTTTGCGATCTCATCCAGATCATAATTGACACGAACCGAAGGTTTATTAATCTTAATGATGCGTCGAAGATCGATTGGAGTTCCAATTATGACAGTGTCACAATCCACCCGATTAATTGTCGTCTCCAAATCCTTGATTTGTTTTCCGCCGTAACCCATAGCCGGAAGGAGCGTTCCAATTTTAGGATATTTTGCAAAAGTTTCTGCAATAGAATTCACAACCCATGGACGTGGATCGATAACTTGCGAGGCTCCGAATTTCTGAGCGGCGATTATACCCGCACCGTATGCCATCTCACCGTGCGTAAGAGTCGGTCCATCTTCAACGACAAGAACACGTTTGCCGCGGATAAGTGTTTCATCCTCTGCTGTAATCGGTGATGCGGCTTCTATTACAATTGCATTTGGATTAACGGCACGAATATTTTTTCTGACAATATCTATATTTTCCCGCGTTGCAGATTCAACTTTGTTGATGATAATTACATCGGCAAGCATGATGTTAGTCGCACCTGGATAGTAACTGATTTCATGACCCGGTCTATGAGGATCGGCAACGGTGATAGTAAGATCGGGTAGGTAAAACGACATATCGTTATTGCCGCCATCCCAGACGATCACATCGGCTTCTTGTTCCGCCTGCCGGAGGATTGCCTCATAATCAACACCGGCATAAATTATCGTCCCATGTACAATGTGCGGCTCGTATTCCTCCATCTCCTCAACAGTACATTCAAATTTAACAAGATCATCCAGTGTTTGATAACGTTGTACCTTCTGTTTTACCAGATCACCGTACGGCATAGGATGACGTATAGCTACGACTCGTTTGCCCATCTCGCGGAGAAGCTTACAAACTTTTCGAGATGTTTGGCTCTTTCCTGAACCTGTGCGCACTGCAACGACCGCTATCACCGGAACCTTGCTCTTCAACATAGTCGGCTTTGCACCAAGTACTTTAAAGTCAGCGCCGGCAGCCATGACGAATGAAGCTTTCATCATTATGTAGTTGAACGAAACATCCGAGTACGCAAACACTACTTCATCGACATTATTTTTTTGAATCAGCTCTTTTAGATCCGACTCGGGAAAGATTGGAATTCCCTTTGGATAGAGTTTACCTGCAAGCTCGGCTGGATACTTTCTGCCATCGATATTTGGTATTTGAGTTGCGGTAAATGCTACTACCTCATAAAGTTCATTATCGCGATAGATGGTATTGAAGTTATGGAAATCTCTTCCTGCTGCACCCATTATAATTACTTTAATCTTCTTCATATATGAATCCTCTGAAATTTTGATTTAAACAGCAAAATCAAATATTCTCAATTGAAATAGACGATTTTGGTGTAAAGATTTGAATTATTGGTGTGTAAATCTACGATTTTTTCCGATGGGACACAAAAAACTGTGCACACAACCCTGACAGTCAACCTCGATATGAGGCAGAGAGGCATTACAGCGAGGACATAGCTCTACCAATGGATTGTCGATAGTGAACTTGCATTGCGGACAAGCCCGTGCTTCAGAACTTAGCTTTTGTTGAAGATTGGTACTTTCGCTCGAAGCATTGTTCATGTTCATTCAAATAACAATATGTGAAACGAGACCGCCGATAAAAAATGCAACCACCCATGTCCCGATCCAGATGATCATCCCTTCTTTCAACCCGCGCTCTTTCATCATCACCATCAGTGACGCTATGCAGGGAACAAAAAGAGTGATTGTAATGAGAGCAACGGTAATTTGCATGGGCGATAAAGACATGTGATATAATCCTGCCGCACCGAAGTCCCGCCGAACGACACCCATGATGAATGCTATTGAGGCATCAGCCGGAAGTTGGAGCCAATGAGTAGTGAGTGGAATTAGTAATTGCTCTAAGTAAACAAGCAAGCCTGTAATCTGAGCGATTCCCACGGCAAGCGCTCCTACAAAAAACCAGCCCGATGCTTCTTTCATAAAATTATATGTTCGGTAAATAGTTTTCCGGATAACATTTTGAAGTTGTGGAATACGCATCGGCGGCAGATCAAGAAGTAATGGAGCCGATTCTCCTTTTAAAAATTTATTTAAGATTGTACCGATAGCGATTAAGACAGCGAGGATAGTGATAGTATAAACAAGCATCGGGAGTATTCCGGCGCCTGCCAAGAGCGCCGCTATTACCGCAAGCTGTGCAGAGCATGGGATTACAAACTGAAGAAGCGCAGTGGCAATCGTTTTTTCTCTCTCTGTTCCCAGCAATCGTGTTGTTATGGTTGCAGAGGTGACACATCCAAAGCCAAGGATGAGCGGTATAACAGCTCTTCCATTCAATCCAAGCACACTTAATGTTCTGTCCACCATAGTTGCTAATCGAGGAAGATATCCACTGTCTTCCATCAGAGAAAGTGCGATGTAAAATGCTGTTACGAGCGGGAGAAGTAAGAATATAAGATACGTTGTTGTCATCGTTATGATGCCGAAATCACCAACGAGGAGCGTATTCCACCATGATGATACCGGAATCATCCTGGTGATAATCTCGCGAAGCCAGGGTTCCCAAAGAGCTTTGCCGATTTGCTGTTCAGTGAAATTCACTACATCCTGAGCAACAAATTTTCCGACGAACAGATAAGCAAGGAAGAGCGCCAACGCGAGAATAGGAATACCGGTCAAAGGTCTGATCGCCCAGCGACCAATTAACTCCGAATATCTTTTCTTCGGTGAGACATCAACCACGACCTGATTGACAATATAATTGACGCGGTTTCTTCGCTCTATGTATATCTCGTCGCGTGCATTACCGGGCGGAACACCATGCCGCTTAGCAATGAACTCGTCTCCTTCGAGAATCATCAGAGCTTCGGCTTGCGAGCCGACCATCTTCAACATCGAATGAAGCGAAGCATGTCTTCCTTCCCGTTGAACACCTTCACGAGCACTCTCAATTGCATATGCGAGTTTATCGAACCCAACCTTCTTCACTGCAACTATTGGAATGACCTCGACACCCAAAAATTGAGAGAGTTTACCGAGATCGACCTCGATACCGTGCCGCTTCACATCATCCATAAAATTTAGCAGCACGACAATCTTTTTTCCCATATCAATTAATTGCTGCGTGAGGAAGAGATCCCTCTCGAGGTGTGTCGCATCAACGATGTTCAGAATAATATCGGCGCCGAGAATCTCATCACGCGCTACAATCTCTTCATCATTGAACGATGACACACCGTAAACACCCGGCGTATCGTAAACAACGTAATTGAGATAATAGCCCTTTATGATCTCAACTGTCGTTCCGGGATAATTGGAAACCTCGACATTCATCCCGCTCAATTCGTTAAAGACTAACGATTTACCGACGTTAGGATTACCAACAAGCACCAGCTTCGACTTGTTGATATCCTTCTCAAAAAATGAAAGATCGGGATGACAATGTTTTTCAAAATGATTTAAATTCTCTGATTTATTTTCTTCCATCTTTATTTTTCCTTATCACCGAGAACAACCACCATAATCTGTTTAGCTAACTGGTGACCGATTGCAATCTGCTGTCTATTTTTTTGCACGACTATCGTTCCCCCCGGTAATCGCTCAAGACATTTTACTTTCTCGCCTTCGTGGATACCCAAACGAACAAATTGCGCTTTAAGCGTCCCATGGGGCACAGAAGTGATCCTCAGGTTCAGACCTGTTGTAGCTGAATTAAGCGGGATAGTATTCTTAGATTTTAACATAATTTATTTCATTTTCGTTCTTTGAATAATAATGATAGTGAATTCGTCTCAAAAAGGACAAAACACTCTGCAATATGATTATAATTTAAGATAAGGATATTGCTTTTCCAAACATAAGTTGTTTGCGTCATCCCGACATGTTTCTATTCGGGATCTGAACCACGCAATTTTAGTATAGATGCTGACTAATCCCGCTCTTTGGAGCGAGACAGCAAGACGGGAGATTTAGGGTTAAATTGCCCGGTAAATTAGGGCAATACTGTGCTTGTTTTATGCTTGACATTGAGAATATTATTTTGTAAAATCTTGGGCGGTAATATAGCGAGGTTTGGAGTATAGAAGCTGCACTTATCATAATAAGGCATCTTAAAAATAACCGAAATTCATACTTGAAAATGTGCCGCGCGTTCATGAAGTCAGTAGCCGAACAATTTGTTCAATCGCTAAATGGTTGTCTTTTTACAAAATTATGACAAATCCATGACAATCTCTTCCACAAATCTTTGCACAATACTATCGTTCACAATGAAAATGTCTTAGCATGAACATTACTAAAAAGGAAAAGCCATGAAAACACCCATTTGCGCTTTTGTCATCGTCCTCTTGATCGGAACTCTGCTTCCGTTCGATGCGTCTTCCCAGAATCAGCCTCTTGTAGTCGTGAGCCCTCGTGTTGGCGGCGTCATTGACTGGCAGGAAGTAACAACGTACAGGCTTTTTCCAACCATCAAAAACTTCCACTCTGCCTCGTTCTATCAGGCACCTGACAGCACCTTGTCGGCAGTGGTCCAGCTAAAATCCACTGAAGGGATCTTTAGTGATTCGGTTTTCGCAATTTCTTTCGGGCTTCTAAATGCTTACGCTGAACGTATCGATCATTGGGAAGAACTGTTACAAGGGACATATCAGATGGGCACATCACTAACGCATATTCTATATGACGATGGTACTCCGTTGAAGCTACCATCGACCGTATCCATGGAGACACTCAGTTCTCCTCGTCATGGTTCTACTGATGCCATTCCACTCGCACTGAACATCTCAGAACTTTTACGTCCGAGATTTGAGACAATCCGCCTCGATGTCGCGATAGGTTTCGTGCTCAGCAATTTTTCCGAAATAGAACAACTGACTGGAGGCCCAAACAACGTTTACATCCCAGCAACGCTTTATGTTCAGGTTCCAATTATGGAAGATCCGTCAATCATGTTGATCGGCGGTTGGGGGTTTGCGGTCGGAGGAGGAGGGGGAGGTAGTATTTACTCATTTTCATCCTTTCTCCTGTACCGACCAGGCAGCTTTTCTTTTCTCAAACCGATCGTTGGGTTTGGGGCAGGGTATACAAATTACAACTATTCTAGTCCTGGAATCATCATTAACGCTTCCGAGTCGTATCCTGCGCTTCTCTTGGGACTGAACATTGTTCCTCATACTTTCGCCATTTTGCTTACATACCCCCTGACGAGAGGACTGAATACAACGTTCGAGTCAAAGTCGTACACCATTAAACCTGCAGGATTCGGATTAAGCCTGCTTTTGTCACTCTGAAGATTGCACTCTTAAGAAATGAGGCCCAATATGAAATCTACGATCTGTATTTTTAGCCCCTTCATCCTTATCGCCGCCCTAATCGGAAGTGGCTGCTTTGCCACGTACCAGCTGGAAAACAAAACCGAGTTGCAGCAACGGGATGGTAAAGGCCCGATCCGAGCACTCACAGTCGATTCACTCCTGTACACGTTGGAAACATTCTCGTTTAATGACTCGCTTCTCAGCGGACGCGGGACCCTTAAGCAGCACGGTCTGACCGCTCCGTTCGATGGATCGATCCCGTTCAGTCATATTGTTTTCATTGAGGGGCTTGAAACCAGCTACTGGAAAGCGGTCTGGGTAATTCCGATGATGGCGGGAGTTGTGGGCGGTTTGGCCACCATGATGGACGAACACCCCAAGTTCAATATCCATCGGCCGAGCGGCGGTTCCTGCCCTTATGTATACGCTTTCGACGGTACGCAGTTCAAACTGGAGGCAGAGGCATTCGGTACATCAATCTCAAAGGCGCTCGAAGCGCAAACATTCAACCTTCTTCCCTCCCTTGTGCCCGTTGATGGGCGCCTCACAGTCCGTGTCAGTAATGAACGGCCGGAGACTCATCTGCTGAACAGTGTGCATCTTCTCGTCGCCGATGCACGAGAAGCCTCGTCGGTCGTCCTGGACATCGACAACGTCCTTTGGCCACTCCCTCACGCCGTTCCTCCAGCCGCCGCCCGCGACCACTCAGGGAAGAATATCCTGATTGATATTGTAAACAAGGACAGGTGCTACTGGAAATCAGATCTAGCTCACACAGCACCCTTCTCAGCATTCCGGGACGAACTGGAGGTACAGTTCGATCTTCCGCGAGGTGCATCGGAGGCAACGCTTGTGATCCACGCTATCAACACTGAACTGATTACTGAAGTGTATCGCTCCGTGGGCGCTGTTCTGGGAGATGCGACGCTGCTGTTCTACCACGCGCTGGAGCAGGACCCGGAACTCCAAAGCAACATACGGGAGTGGATTCGCGAGTGCAATCTTCGAATTGAAGTGGCAAATGGCACCAACTGGAAAGAGGTAGGCATGATGCCGCCAGAGGCGAATGTGGCGCCATTCTCCCGTGCGATTCGGATCAGCAACCTGGGTGGCCTCCAAGGCCCGCTTCGCGTGAGGCTTTCTTCGCTGACCGACGTGTGGCGCATCGATGCTGTGTCAATAGATTTCTCCCCAGTGCAACCTCTCCCCCTTCACCAATTGGAAATTATCTCTGTGAGTGCCTCCGACCAAATGAACTGGGAAGGCGCCATTAAGTCCAGCGATTCATCGTATGCGCTCATTCTACCTCCCAATTATCTAGACATAACGTTCGCTTCGGCCCCGACAATCGGCTTACAAAAACCGGTTTACATCTTAGCAGCCCAGGGATACTTGTATGAATGGTTTTCGCAGTCAATAGAACACGCATCGTCTGTCGTCTCAGCAACATTCACGGAGAGTGATCGAATTGCAATATTCAAACTGCTTATCAAACAAAGGGATATTTTTCTTCCTCCAATATATGCCGGATGGCGAAAAGCCACTGAGGAGGAGAACAGCAGGTGAGACAAAGCAGAAACAACGTGCGGCGAACTTTGCGGCAACGTTCCGCTATGTGCCGCTAGTAGGTTTAAAACAAGGATAGATATTCTCGAGCACTACGATAACAAAGAAAAAAGTAAACGATTTCTGAGAGTATTTACTGTTACCATCAGACGAGAGATTTGATGGAATAATCTGACATCATCCATCACGTTATAGTACGACGCTGGAAATGTCAGAGGATAATACTCACTCAATCATTCCTCTAACGTAACGACTAATAATTTTTTTTCAGGTTCACTCTAGCATTTCGTACTTTAGCAAACCATTACTTCGCCAAAATCATCTTCTAAATTAATAATATAAAAAAGATGAAATCAATAGGAAAAACACCGTGAATAAAATTAGAAAGATTGTCTGAGCTAAATTGTGGAGCGAGCTGGCAAGTGATATACTGGAATGTAATACTTTGTAATACAAATTTATATTACACGTTATTCCTATGGCAATGGAACTGATACAGAACATCTGGTCGCGATATGGTTTCCGAAGCAATCCATTTGATACTGCTGCGCTTTCGGTTTCTGCTGGAGCACTTTTGCCAGTCAGCAAGGCAATCGTAGGTCGTGACATGGAATCAAACGAATCCAAGATGTTACTGGGCATTCTCCGTAGTACCCACCGAAGCTCAGTCCCTTTTTAGTGTCACGGTCACGAAGTGATTCTCTGAAGGAGTTCTTCGAACCCTCGGAATATGGACCGTGACACCCGGTATGAAAACACATTAATTGCCCCACGATTCATCGTGGGGATAAATTATTCAAAAAATATATCGGACTTCAGTCCCATAGCTATGGGGTTGAAACCCCCTCTTTGGATATTATTGTTACCCCGAACTGAAGTTCGGGGCTATTCAAATTCAGACTAATTTCATACCTCATATGCTCGTTTGCTTTTTCCCCTCACATCTCCTATTTTAGTACAACTTCTCCGCGACCGGTGTCCCGCAGATCGGCGGGACTTATTTTTGACAAAACACGTCGTGTGCTATTAAATTAATAATCTAAAAAAGATGAGAGCAATAGGAAAAACACCGTTAATAAAACTAGAGATGTCATTCTGAACGGATCCCGACAAAGTCGGGAGAAGTGAAGAATCTTTCTTTTTACAAAGAGTAAGATGTTCCTCCCGTTCTTCGAACGGGATCAATATGACACGATGAAGGGAGGTTCGCAACGGCATTTTTGTTGCAAACCATTACTTCGCCAAAATCATCTTCTGAATCTGCGACATACCATCAGCTTGTAACCGGTAGAAGTACACACCGCTGGATAACTTCGATCCGTTAAACTCAACTCCATATCTTCCTGCCTTCTTATCTTCATTTACTAATGTCGCTACTTCCTGACCGAGAACATCAAATACTTTCAGAGTTACCCAAGTGTCAATCGGCAATTGATAATTGATAGTCGTCGATGGGTTGAACGGGTTAGGCAAGTTCTGCTCAAGCAAGAAATTTCTTGGTAACTCTCCAACACCTGCTTTACTGAGCACAATTTGAGATTTTTGATTCAGAATCTGTATACTGCCATTAGAGCTAAGCGAAATTTCCTTCTCTCCCACTTTGAGTATACCATCAAACGGTTGTTCCTTTATTTCCCAGGTTATTGTCAGTGGATATTCTGCCGATGAAATTAATATAGAATACTCGTCATTGATTCCATTATTAAAAGTTTCAAGCATTCTACCCGACACATAGCGCACATCGAAAGAACCATCGGGCGGTATCGGCGGAAGTTCATATCGTCCGGGAGTATTACGTTCACCCTGAGTTGTGAAATACAGTTCTTGTATCCTTCCTTGGTTGTCCCGGAAAAGGAGCTTGTTGCATTCTTCGCGTATATCGCGCCGCGCCGTACTCACTTTCATAATTGATGATGAATTGAGTATCAAACTTCCCGGTTGATTCACTTTTACCCAGTATCCCTTCCCCGGTTTTATACTATCGGTAATAAAGTATGAATTATTATATCCGAAACAATCGGAAACCATGATGTCCGGGGGATCCGAGTTAATGGTACCAACAGCTATCGGATTGGATATCGATCCGATCATATTCCATCCGGTTTCAACAGCAATCGTATCCGCATATACCCATTCGCCATTTAATTCAACACGGTCGGCGTTATTGTACTTCAGCCAATAACCGATTCCATGAAAAATAGAATCTCTTATTACGTAACCGCTATCATTCAAATAACGAAAAGCATTCGAGATTGCCGTATTGAAAATAATATTTTTCCGTGGATCAGCTGGAACAAAAGGTATTGAAACCATGTTCCACCCTGTTGCTACACCCATCGATTGTACGATTGCATTCCCGGACAGACCGATCTGATCGGGTGACGATGGTCCGTTATGTGTAAACGTCAGGTGACCCGTTTGTACACCCTTGCTTAGCGGCGCGAAAGTGATATAAAATTTCTTTCCCAATGATGGAGCGATGCTTGCGCTGGTGGGCGTGACTGTAAACAGACTGTTATCAGATACTACCGAGCTAACATTCAAGGTTGTCAATCCCGTATTGTAAACCGTAACACTATCCGTTTTAATTGAATCGACATACACATCACCGAAATTTTTTACTGTTGGGAATACGGTAAATGCTTTGAGTGTATCTTTTGTTTTAAGAATCCAACCTTGCGGATCAAGCTGAACAGACGTGGGTTGGTGTGATACATCGAATGAAAATGTTTGTGTTAACTGATCATTGAACAAAACCACAGTCGTATCCCAGCCGGAGGCAAAAATTTTAAAATCAATCGGCATCGTAAAGAAAGTCGGATTGGCAGTGCCGGTTGTCTGGCTCAAACCGATAGTAAGAGTGTAGCCGCCCGCTGATGGTTCAGACGTCCAGCCATATGTATAATTGGGATATTTTTCACCGTACACCCACTCATTGAAAAAGTAATCCAGATTCTGCCCGGATGTAGTTTCGCAAACCGATTGAAAATCATCCGTTGAAGCTGTTCCGTATTTAAACCGCATATCATTCGCGTAATTATACATCGAGCGGAAGAACATCGTATCGCCTATAACATGTCGAAGCATATGCAACACAGTAGCACCTTTAGCATAAACTAAATTCCAATTGAAAAGCGTCCCAATATTTGTTGTATCAGTCACGTATATGCTTCCGACCGCATTTTTTGCTGAACTCATATGACTAGTGATTCTGCTCCAATAGGAACTCGTGCCGTATTTTTTTTCTTGATATAGAACTTCAAGGTAAGTTGCGAAACCCTCGTTCAGCCAGATATCGGGCCATGTTCTGCAAGTTATCATGTCGCCGAACCATTGATGCGCAAGTTCATGAATTACCAGTCCTTCGCTGAAACCGCCGAGCGAAGTCATAGTTTGGTGTTCCATCCCGCCGCCCCATCCGAATTGCGCATGACCGTATTTCTCACTGATGAACGGATACAAACCAAACAGGTCAGAAAATATTTGCAATCCATCAACCGCTTTGGGCAATCCAGCCATGGCTGAAGATAGATTTTCCGGCAGAACGTAATTTAAAACTTCCATCGAGTCGGTTGGAGTATACTTGAACCAGTTTGAAAATGAAGAATAATTCGTTAGAGCAATCGAGATAAGGTAACTTGAAACCGGATATCTATGCTGCCAATAATGAGTCGATGTTCCATCACCATTGTTCACGACTGAAATTAACTTGCCGTTAGAGCCAACCTTAAAAGCCGAATCACATGTTACAATAATATCGGATGAATCTGCTTTATCGAGTGGATGATCGTTGCAGGGCCACCAGTCTTTGGCACCGTAAGGTTCACTGAGTGTCCATACATAGGGAGTTCCCAAATGTGAGGAGAATTCAAAACTGCCGAAGCCGCTGCTGCCCGGTACGCCTCGATAAAATACTTCTACTGTTATCAGTTCACCCAAATCATATAACTTATCAAGTGTTATATCGAAGTATGATGAATATTGAACCGCAGAAGTTTTTACACCCCCGACTCTAACCGAATCGACTATTAAGGTGTTCATTAAATCGAGAGAAATTGTTCCCAAATTATCTTGCTGGCTTGTTGCTTTCATCATCATCATGCCAGATAAATATTCTGGGGAAGTAGTGATTTTGATATCGAGCTTGTAATACTTTGCATCTATCAATTGAGTAGAGTTAATTCCCTTCAGTTGATCTTGGAAAATTGTTTTGTATCGTAGCATCTCTTGCTGATAAAATTTCTCATCGATGTTTGAATTATCCTCCTGTGCATAAGCTCGTGTTAGAAATAAAAGACTAATGATTGCGAGAAGTGTTATAGAATGGCGTTTCATTATCAAACTCAGAGGTTATTTGAACAGATTATTAGTAGACTTATTAAATGTAGGAAGGATTAGATAGAAAGTCAAAAGGGATTGCATTAATTTCCATACACTCCAGAATTGAGCGTTTTACGAGTTCTTCAACGCTTCCGCGCCGCCGACAATCTCGAGCAATTCTTTGGTAATTGATGATTGACGGGCTTTGTTATAAGAAAGCTGTAGGGAACGAATCATGTCTGAAGCATTAGTGGTGGCATTATCCATCGCCGACATCCGTGCGCCTTGCTCTGCTGCATACGATTCGAGCAGCGCGCGCCATAGCTGAAAATTGATATGCCTCGGAACAAGCGCGCCTATTATTTCCTGAACAGATGGTTCGTAAATATAATTAATCGGTGATTTACTGCCGGAGATCAGTGGCTGAGAATTTATGACATCCGTCTTTATCGGAAGAAGCCGTTCAACTGCAACGCGCTGCTGGATAATAGATTTGAATTCGTTGTAAATGATTTCCACCCGGTCATATTCACCGGCGAGATATCCCTTTGCTACTTCTTCTATGATTGATCGTGCGCCGGCAAAATTCAAATCGTTATATATCCCAATGTACTTGGCGAGAACCTGAAAGCCGTTTTTTTGAAAAAAATCATTTCCTTTTCTACCGACGCAAACAAGCTTGACTTTACCGGCGTTATTCAAATCTGCATAATTCGATCGGATGTAATTTACCGTCGATTTGATTATGTTCGAATTAAATGCCCCGCATAAACCCCGGTCTGCCGTAACTACAATTATGGACACACTTTCGATAGGTCTTTCGATGAACATCGGATGAGCCTCGATATCCATAACGCCGTTGAGATGAGAAAATAATTCTTTCAATTTCCGCGCATAGGGCCGTGCAGATATAACGGCATCCTGAGCACGGCGCAATTTTGCCGCCGCAACCATTTTCATCGCTTTTGTTATCTTTTGTGTGCTCTTGACGCTGCTTATGCGCCGGCGAATTTCACGTAAGGTTGCCATCTATCAGGATACTTTAAATGCCGTGAGAAATTCTTTTGCAATAGCGTGAAGTTTCTTCTGAAGATCATCCGAAAGATCTTTCTTAGCCGCAACTTCGGTAAGAACATCACGATGTTTTAATTCCAGCATCTCAAGAAACTCGCGTTCAAACCGCTGGACATGCTTGATGGGGATTTCATCCAGATAGCCGTTCGTCCCTGCAAATATACTGACCACCTGTTTCTCAACAGCCATCGGGACAAACTGACCCTGCTTGAGAAGTTCGACGAGTCTGGATCCGCGACGGAGCTGTGCCTGCGTAGCTTTATCGAGATCGGAACCAAACTTCGCAAAGGCTTCAAGCTCCCGGTACTGGGCGAGATCAAGACGTAGCCGGCCTGCAATTTTCTTCATTGCCTTGATCTGGGCATTTCCGCCGACGCGCGATACTGAAATACCAACATTAATAGCCGGACGAACGCCCGAGTTGAATAAATTCGGCTCAAGATATATCTGTCCGTCTGTTATCGAGATAACATTTGTCGGGATGTAAGCCGCCACATCGCCTGCCTGTGTTTCAATAACCGGCAGTGCAGTTAAACTGCCGCCGCCAAGTTCTTCACTCAATTTTGAAGCGCGCTCAAGAAGCCGTGAATGTAAATAGAATACATCGCCGGGATATGCTTCACGGCCGGGCGGTCGTCTGAGCAACAAGGAAACTTGCCGATAAGCCTGCGCATGTTTCGAAAGATCATCATATATGACTAACGAATGTCTTCCACTATCGCGGAAGAATTCACCAAGCGTAGCGCCGGCATATGGAGCGATGAACTGTAATGGTGATGGATCGCTTGCCGACGCTAAAATAACAGTCGTATAATCCATCGCACCTTCTTCCTCAAGCTTAGCTACAACCTGCGCAACCGTTGAGCTTTTTTGGCCGATGGCAACATAGATGCAATAGATTGGTTTGACGCCCAATCGTTTTGCTTCTTCTGAATGTGTAAACTTCTGATTGATGATTGTATCGATTGCGATAGCAGTCTTACCTGTCTGGCGGTCACCGATAATCAATTCACGCTGTCCCCTGCCGATTGGTATCATTGCATCGACAGCTTTGATGCCGGTTTGCAGCGGTTCTTTTACCGGCTGGCGCTGAATTACGCCAAGCGCTTTGCGCTCAATGGGAAGAATTTTTTCCGTTTTTATCGGTCCTCGTTCATCTATCGGCTGACCGAGCGGATTGATGACACGACCCAGCATCTGCTCACCGACCGGTATGGATGCGACGCGACCTGTGCGCTTAACTGTATCACCTTCCTTGATGAGATTGCTCTCACCGAAAAGAATGCATCCTACATTATCTTCCTCTAAGTTCAGAACCATGCCAAAAACACCATGTGGGAATTCCACAAGCTCACTTGCCATTACTTTGGAAAGTCCGTACACGCGCGCAATACCATCACCAACCTGCAATACGGTGCCGACATCGTAGATGTCAACTTCTTTTTCGAAACCGGATAGTTGTCTTCGCAGTATCGCGGATACTTCATCGGGCCTAACTTCTGCCATTATTTATTCCTTTATAAAAATATTTTTTTGCAAATGACTTCTTCAATAAGACTCCCCGCCAAGGGAAGATTGTTTTGCCGCTTATAACTATGAAACGCTCTCCATGAACTTCTGCCTGAGGAGATCTAACTGGCGTGCGACACTTGCATCCCAGACGGTATCATCGAACTTGACAGTAAATCCGCCTTTCAATGATGGGTCTATAATATAATTCACTCTCACCTGCTTCTTAGTAGCAGCAGCCAACCTTCTCACAAGTTCCTGTTCCTGTGTCGTAGTGAACTTGACGGTCGTCCTAGCTGTAACGTTGAGGATTCCAATCCTCTCATCTCTCAGGCGATAGAATTGGCGTATGATTTCCGGAAGCAATCCTTCTCTGTCCTTAGCCGTCAAGAGTATGATAAATTTAAACGTGAGAGCATTCACCTTTTTTTCGAGAAGTTCGGTGAAAATCTGTTTCTTCTTCAGATCATTCAATATTGGATTTTTCAGGAAAAGGGAGAATTCCCGTATTTCGTTTATCATTTTTTCGATAAACTGGAAATCTCTGTTTACCTCATCAAGACATTTTGTCTCTTCCGCAACCCCTATGATTGCTATGGCGTATCGATATGCCGACCGTATGTCACTCATAAGCAATCAATTCTTTGGAAGTCCTTTTAGATATGTATCGACAAGCTTCCGGTGTTTATGTTCGTCGAGGGTTTCATCGAGAATTTTACCAGCCGCTTGAACAGCAAGGGTAGCCACTTCCCCGCGAAGCTGAATCAACGCCGCTTCTTTGTCGCGCTCGATTTCCTGTCTCGCCTGTTCTACCATATGGCGTGATTGCTGATTCGCCTTATCTACGATTTCTTCCTTAAGCTTCTCAGCGAGAGCGCGATTTTCATTCAAGATCCGTTGACCTTCGTGTCCTGCACGCTCAAGCTGTTTACGATTCTCTTCCAAAAGCCGCTCGGCTTCTTGTTTTGCACGTTCAGCGCGCTCGATCGAATTGCGAACTGATTCCTCTCGCCGCTGAAGCGCTTCGAGAAGCGGTTTCCATGCAAACTTTTTTAGAAGGATAAGAAGTAAAACGAATGTTATGATCGTCCAGATGATCAATCCGGGATTTGGATTTAACATAATCTATCCGGCGTGTTATTTAGTTGCAAGAATAATGCAGATCGCGAGCGCGAAGAAAGTTGCGCCTTCGATAAGCGCGGCGGCAATCAACATTGACGTACGAACCTGCCCGGCAACTTCCGGCTGGCGACCGCTTGCGTCCATGGCGGCGGCGGCGAGTTTTCCGATTCCGATTCCGGCACCGATAACAGTGATACCTGCGCCGATTCCTGCTGCAAGATAACCTAATGCATTTGCTTCCATTCTATTTCTCCTGTAAAAATAAGTTAAGATTGATGTTATTCATTAATGTTCGTGTGAACCACTCACTCCTTCTTCATGAGCGGCTTGCATGCCAAGCCCCATGAACAGCGATGTGAGCATAGTAAAAATATACGCCTGTAAAAACGCAACAAACAATTCCAAGAAATTAATACCGAGAACAAACACTATCGGAACGGGCGCGATGATGTAAGATTGAAATACGAATATCAATCCAATAAGAGAGACAATAACGATGTGCCCGCCGATCATGTTGGCAAAAAGACGAATCATCAGTGCGAAAGGTTTTGTAAAGAGACCCAAGACTTCAATCGGTATCATTATGGGCCAGAGAATCCAGTGTACACCGCCTGTAAGATGAGCAAGATAACGACCGAATCCCTGGGCACGAATTGCCGAAACCTGAATCATAATAAACGCAATCAGCGCTAATCCGCCTGTGACACTCACGTTTCCCGTTGCAGTCGAACCATACGGGACAAGTCCGGAAAGGTTCATGATGAGAATAAAGAAGAATGTCGTGAGCAGATATGGCAGATATTTTACACCGCCGGGTCCCATGTTTGGAATCGCAACTTCATCGCGGATGAAGAGAACAAAAACCTCGACAAGATTTCCGAAACCGGTGGGAACTGTACGCTTGGAATTTTTTCGCGCGGCAGTGATTGCAAGAATTAGGAGAATAACTGCAGCCAGCCAGAGGAAAACAACATGCTTTGTAATTGAAAGATCGAGCGAAAAACTACCGATTTGAACCGGGGCGAAGTGTGGTAATTCAATTTCACCTATGAATGGCAGATCAAGCTTAGGCGAATCATAGACATGATGGAGTAATCCGGTAAAAAGATTTCCGCCGCTTTCACCGTGCTCACCTGTCTTGGCGGCAGTGTGAAGCGTGTCTGCAACCGACTGATGAATCACTGCCGTATCTGGATTTGAAAAGTACACTATGATTTAACTCTGCTGTTTATTGTTTATTTTTTTCTGGATATAAAAAACTTCCAATGTTAAAAAGACAACATAAAAAATTCCCATCGAACCAACTAACGCTCCAACATGAAGATGGAACACTTTTACCAGAAGTACAAGAACAACCGCCATCAGCAGAAGGCGAAGTCCCATACCGCCGATTACGAACTTAAAAAATGTCGTTGTTGATTTTCCGTGCGAGTATTCAATTGCAGCATAACCGAGCAATACATTTACTGTGGCGAAGATTGCACCGACAATAGATGCCTGAATGATTTCATTCGAACCGAATTTCACGAGCGGATAAATTCCCACACATCCGATCACCACGAGGGCAAGAAAGATTTGCCTTGGGAATGACCAATCGACTTTCATTATTTACTTCTCTTTGGTTTTGTCTTTTTCAACTTTATTGACGATTCTTACAAAATTATAGAGACCTGCGCCAAAACCAAAGAAGATGCCGACAATCATTAACCACGGAGTGCTGTTGAAAACACCATCCAACCAGCGACCGATAAAAAACATAATTACTACCGATGCCGCAAGCTGAATTCCTGAGCCGAAAAGAGGTCCGGCAGCTCGGATTGCTTTTCCATAACCTGAAAAACCCGAATTATCTTTGTTTGGTTCCGGGTTTTCCATTATTCTATCATCTATCTTCTGCCCGGCGCGCTTCAGGTTTCAATTCAACGAGGTTAGGCATCGGCTTGGCTTCAGACGACATCATGCACTTACCGTCGAATTGCGCTCCTTCATCTATTACAAGCTTTGCCGCACGAATATCGCCGCGTACCATCGCTTTAGTCTCTAACACGAGCTTCTCCTGCGCAACGACCATACCTTTTATCTTTCCGCCGATGGTAACATTCTTCGCCGATATGTTTCCATCTACATCCCCTGAGCTGCCTACAGATATATTTTGTGCCGCTGTTACTTCACCAACAATTCTACCATCTATGCGGATACTGCCTGGTGTTTTCAGCTTCCCTTCCAAGACCGTTCCGGCGGCGATAAGATTTAATTCTCCACCGGGTTCATTTTTTATTGCCATAGGATCTCCTCTAATTAATGCTCAGTAAATAGTTATTTGGATCTTGTACTATGCCGTTTTTCCAAACTTCAAAATGGAGATGCGCACCGCGGCTCTTTTCTCCGGTGTTTCCAAGTAAAGCAATTATTTCACCGCGCTTGACAACATCGCCGATACTTTTTACAACCGACTGATTATGTTTGTATACCGTCGTGTATCCTAATTCGTGCATCAGGATTATCATAAAACCGTCATCATATGTCCATCCTGCAAAGATTACGTTCCCATCAGCGGCAGCCAATACCGGACTTCCTTGCTTGCCGGCGAAATCTATACCGTAATGAAATCGCGACGGATCGAATCCATTAGTTTCATATCCGCTTACCGGTCTGGTAAGAGGAAGTTTCGAAATAAAATCCGTTTCATCTGCTTTCACAAATTGCACCGGCGCGCCAGTACCCTGATTTAAGTATTGAATTTGACCGGATGATTGAATTTCTCCGGTAGAATCTTCACCCGTGTCGCGAGAGTCCAGCCAAAATGTCGATGTAACAGCCGAGGTGTCAACACCGGCGATAATCATACGTGCGCTGTCTTCGGCTGTGATTTTTTCTCCAAGTACTTTGCGCAATCGCAGATTGTAATTTCTCATCACTATTACGTCATTCGCGAGCCGCTGGAGTTGATTCTGAATATCTACAATTTCCTTCCCATACCGCTTTGTAAGTTCGGTATGAGCAATGGGAAGATATGTACCAACCGGCGTATATGTAACAACAGCAATAACCACAGCAACCAAGACGATAAGTACCGAGATAATCGTGCTGAAGAATCCCCATTTTGTAACAGAAAGTGTCCGCGTTTTCTCTGATTTCGCGTCAGGAACGATAACAAACGTATAGCGATGCGGTCCTTTTCGCTCACGAACATTTTCAGGCGACATGGTTTATTTTTGCGTTAAAATATTCATCAATCGGATAAAAATATAATTAAAATTTGAAAGAATGTCAAAAATTGAATGTTGCGGCTAATACAAAAGATATTTAGACCTGATTTGCAGGTATCTTTCCATCGATGACTTGTAGATAGAAAAAATATTTTTACTGACCTTCCCTTCCTCCAACCTCTCGCTTATCTGGTCGTCGCCGATGAGACGATCGAGTAAACCTTTCTTTATTATAAATTTCTTCGGGTAAATCTGCTTCATTGCCGCCAGCATCATCACGCCAGTCAGCGCGGGTTGAAAAGTTTTTCTATCGGTTACTTTAACATAGATGCCGCCGCATTTTTTATTCTTGAATTTTGGGTCAGCCGATGTAGCGGGATTTCCTTTCGGCGTGAATTCAACCGGCAGGAATTTAACGCCGGGTAGTTTTAGCTCATTCAGTTTTGCAGAAACAAGTTTGCTGTGAAGTCCGGGAATGCCGATGTACTCAAACGGCTTATCGGTGCCTCTGCCTTCGGTGAAATTCGTCGCTTCAAAAAAACATGTTCCGGGATAGACAGTCGCCGTTGCAAGCGTTTTCATGTTAGGCGATGGAGCAATCCACGGCAAACCGGTTTCATCGTACCACATTGTGCGCTTCCACCCTTCCATCGGGATGACAGTTACTTCGGCTGTCGAAGGATTGAGATAACCCTCGCCGATGATCATCTTCGCTATCTCACAGACCGTCATGCCGTGCCGGACAGGAATCGGATATAAACCGACGAACGACCGAAGCTCAAGATCGAGCGGCGGACCTTCTATGTCGATGCCGTTTATCGGATTGGGACGATCGAGCACGTAAAACTTTTTTTCGTTCTCTCCTGCCGCCATCATACAATAACCCATCGTGCTGATATAAGTATAGAATCGAGCGCCGACATCCTGCATATCGAAAATGAGGACATCGACATCAATCAGCATTTCAATAGTCGGTTTCTTCGATCCGCCATAAAGCGAATAAACCGGAATGCCTGTTACGGAATCGATTTCATTCGAGACCTTCTTGCCCGCCGGAATTTTTCCGCGAATCCCATGTTCCGGTGCGAATAATGCGGTTATCTTCACTCCGCGCTTCAAAAGTGTATCGACAAGGTGAATACCATTCGGCAGTACCGATGTATGGTTGCAGATTACACCGATACGTTTTCCGGCAAGCGAGTCGAGATGTTTTTCAAGAAGAATTTCCGCACCGATGCGTACATGCTGAGCAAAAAGGCAAGAGCTAAAAGCCAAAAGCAAACAGCCAACGGCAAGAAGTCGAGAGTTATGAGTTATGAATGACAAGTAATGGCTCTTATTTTGTATCGCTCTATTCATCAGATTCATTTCATCAATAGTGGTTTCACGATTGCCCATGCTGCCAGCGACATTCCATCCCAGATTTCACCCGACTTAACTTTTTCATCGAATTCTTTTAGAGTCATGATGATTTTTTCAAACTCCTCCGTCTCGTCGGGACGAGCAACAACGGGAGATAGTCCTGTCGCAATGAAAACTTTGCACATCTCATCCGTTACGCCGTTGTACGGATTGAATTCCGCAACAGGTTTTAGCTCTTTCGCCTCGTATCCTGTTTCCTCGGCGAGTTCATGCCGTGCGGTTTCTTCATGAGTGGAGCCATCCTTCACACTGCCGCAGGGAAACTCGATACTCTCACGCTGAACAAGATAACGATACTGTTTGACGAGCGCTATTCTTCCATCATCGAGGATTGGAATGGTCATGCTCGATCCGTTGACGTGAACGTAATGATATTCGCCCTGCTTACCTGTCGGAAGAAGCACCTCATCTTTCCGGTAGGTCCACCAGGGATTTTTCATTTCAAATGCTTGTCGAATTTTTTTCCAGGGTTTTAGTGTCATAATAAATTTTACTTTCACTCTTTGGCTTCGTCCCGACCGTATGTCTGAGCGGAGCCGAAGACACGGTCGGGATAGTGTTCCAGAATAACGAAAAATTTAAAAATTGGGTCCGTGTACTTCCTTCTTGTAAAAACGTTTCACGATTGCAACCGCTTCTTTGGGATCATCAGTAATAGAGAATAGGTCTAAATCCGATTTCGAAATCATTCCTTCCTTAAGCGCTCTTGTTTTGAACCACGAGATCAATCCGTCCCAGTATTCTTTTCCCATCAAAACGATAGGGAACGGATGAATCTTCTTGGTCTGGATAAGTGTAATCGATTCGAAGAACTCGTCGAGCGTGCCGAAACCGCCGGGCATGACGATGAAACCCTGCGCATACTTCACGAACATAACTTTCCTGATGTAAAAATGTTTGAAGGTGATAAGCTTATCAGGGTCGATGTACGGGTTTGGTTTCTGTTCGTGCGGCAAATCGATATTGATGCCGACCGAGGCACCGGCGGCTTCACGCGCACCGCGGTTTGCCGCTTCCATCACACCGGGACCACCGCCTGAAATAATTCCGTAGCCCGCTTTGACAAATTCTTTCGCGACTGTTTTTGCAAGCCGGTAGTAATGTGTCCCGGGCTTGATACGTGCCGAGCCGAAGATAGAAACGCACGGACCTAACTTCGAAAGCGTGGAAAAGCCATCAACAAACTCTGCCATTGCCCGGAATACCCGCCACACATCCTGCTGGGTTTTCATCAGATGTTCAAGCTGTATATCCTGTACGCTGTCGTGCTCACTGCGTTGTGTCATTCTTGTTGCTCCTTTTTTGATAGATTCGTGAGCAATATAGGATTTTTTACGGAGCATTTCAACATCGATATCAATACTTGACACTGTTCATAAAATTTTGTAAACTCTCTGAGCATTATAAGATAGGATGACGGATTTGAAAAGGGATGATTTACCTTCAGAGATTTTATTTGCATTGACAAATGAGATTATAAATTTTGGATAGATTATTAAGACATTTGATAAAACAATATAAGCGGGATAAACAAAATTCGTTAAGCCACTAGTTCCGCAGCCATTGCAATAGCATTTGAAACAGGAAGACCGAATTGGCATCGACACAACAATCTGGATACAGCTTACTTAGTATAGTTGGGAACACCTTTAGCGTAGTTGGAGCGTTACTCACGATCTACTTCGCTCTTTTCTATGTGCCTAACTATATCAAGACTGCTGAAAAGGAACGAATTGCCGTTACCAATGCTGACCTGATTTTAAGTATTCAGGAAATGGCTTCAAACGGTCATTCGATAACACCTGATCAGGTCCGCACTCTCATTCATGCCAAAGAGTTGAAACACGATGTTACCTATCCCTATTCCCCCGACGAACTATTAGCTCAAGTTCAGGAGTCATTCAATGCAACAAGGTTTCTACCCTTTGCGCAAAGGTCTGCTCTCTCGACAGCCATAGATTCTGTGCGAACCCAGCTGAAGGCTGAGCCAGTGACATCCGTACTAGAAAAGAAGGCTACAACCGATTGGCTCTCCATTGCTGCTCCTATTCTTGGCACCCTCGTCGGTCTACTTGGCCTTATCGTCAGCCTTCTGAAGATCAAAAAGGAGAGAGAAGTCCTAATTGCAGACGAGGTTCAAACCAAGGTCGCCGATATCGAATCAGAAACAAAGTCTGGCTTGGATTACGAGAATATGATAAGTGAGGTGCTTTTTGAGCTAAGAATTCCTCACGAGCGGCAATCTGCACGTCGTGCGCTCTTTACTGACTTTGTTATCAATCATACTGGTAAGCCTGTTTACATCGAGGCAAAATACCGACTCAATCAACCAATCGGCAAAGACACATTGGCTCGCATTACTCGATATGTTCTTGAACTTGATGGCCCTGTCATTCTTATTGCGAACACCAAGCTCAACGAAGCTGCACGGCAATTTATTTCCGAGTTCAATAACTCAAACCCGACCACACCAATTTCGTTCATCCTTGCCAGAAACAAAGCGGAGATGATTACACAGTTTAAGCAGCTATTTGCAACGGCAGCTAACACGCCAAACAACGATGTTGGTAATGTCAGAGAATGAAAATCCTCACTCAATATTTTTGTTCATCCCGCACCTTCCGCGCGGGACTAAAGTATTGCGTTATTTTGCCGGACGTTAACGAACATTACAAGTCAAATGAAGATCCGTAGAATATTGAGATTGACCATACGTGTTTTATGGGTGTTAGTTTTATTCGTTGCTCTATATTTTATCGCGGCGTTCGGCTTATCCTATATCCCGGTTAATTCCGACTTTACTCAATGCGAAAAAGACAGTATAGAGATTTATATTTTGACAAATGGTGTGCATACAGACTTAGTGCTGCCTCTGAAAAATGCATACAAAGATTGGAGTAAGAATGTTGATCCAGCGTGCACAAAATCAGGCAATGTTATTGTTAATTACTTATCTTTTGGCTGGGGAGATAAAGCGTTCTATTTAGAAACACCGACATGGGAAGATCTTAAATTTAAGACAGCATTTAATGCGCTTTTTTTCTTAGGCAGCGCAGCTATTCATGTGACATTTTTTAATGGGCTTGAAGAGAATGAATCATGCAGAAAAATATGCATAAATAAAGAGAGCTACCGGAAATTAATTAATTACATTGACTCGAGTTTTGACAAAGACAGTTTAGGAAATTACAGTTTAATAAAAGGCATTTCATACGGAGACAATGATTTGTTTTATGATGCAAAGGGGGCATTTAATTTGTTTTTTACTTGTAATACTTGGACTAATGAAGGTCTAAAGGCAGCTGACTTGAATGCTTGCCTATGGACTCCATTCGCTCAGGGTATTTTTAATCAGTATAAATAGACAAAGCAGAGAACTCACCGGGCGCATACCTCGCCCTTGCGATCCTCTCCTCTAAACTTGCCAGCATAGAAGTAAAAATTTCAGGGGTTGACGAATCGAGCGTATTTTGCGAGATTATCCGGCATTAGTGGCTTAATAAACCTGCCGTTGTAAATAATTCTTGACAGTCTGAAATATTTTCGCTACTATCTGAAGAACGATAAAGGGTATACGGGGGTAGAACCGATCGCGATCTTACTACTGCGTTCATAACTACAAAATCGACCAAACATCAGACTGTATTATGCAATTGGATATTCCCCGAATTTTTAGGGAAAGATTTCAGCTTTTACTTATTATTACCATTGCCGGTTTAGTATTACTTGCATGGATGAATCGTTTCGTTCAGGATGATGCATTCATTTCATTCCGCTATGCCGATAATTTCGCGCACGGCAACGGACTTGTCTGGAACATCGGTGAGCGGGTAGAAGGTTACACAAATTTCCTGTGGACGCTTCTGATCGGCGGCGGAATTTTCCTCGGGATCGATCCGATCGACTGCTCTTTCATGCTCGGCATTCTTTCCCTTATTTTTACACTCATCTTTACTTATAAACTCACGGTTCTTTTTTTCAAATCAGAATACATCGGTCTTCTCACGATTTTTCTTCTCGGCACAAACCAGAGCTTCAGTTCTTACGCAACAGGCGGTTTGGAAACACAGATGCAGACCGCGCTATTCATTGCAAGCTCATATTTATGCGTTAAGTGCATGCTCTCAAATGAATGGACTACCCGATCGCTTCTTACACTCTCCGCTCTTTTAACCGCTTCAATCCTGACGAGACTTGATTCAGCACTCTTAGGTTTAGTTGTATGGACGTTCGCCGTCTTTAATCTTCTTAAAGACAAGAATATGATTCATCAAAAGATCAAAAAATTATTTATCTTCACTGCACCGATCATATTAGTCGTCGGTGTATGGTTTTTATGGAAGCTTTATTACTACGGCGATATTCTGCCGAATACTTATTACATCAAGGCATCCTCGATTACATCGCTTTCGAGAGGATTGAATTACATTTATGTTTTTTTGGGTTCCTACCTTCTGTTTCCGTTTATCATCATCGGCTTATTCGCCGCAAGAGTTTTCTTCAAAAAATTCCAGATTTCATTATTGCTCATTGGAATATCAGTATTTCTCTGGCTTACGTACATTACCAAAATCGGCGGTGATTTTATGGAGTTCCGTTTCTTCGTGCCTATTCTCCCGATGGTGTTCATCATACTGAGCTGGATTATTTTCATCTATATTCAAAAACCATTAATCCGCACTGCGCTTGTGTTATTGATCGCCGCAGGGACCATTAATCATTCAGCAACGTTCGTCCTCAATCCGGAAGACGGCATCGAGCCGATCAGCGACCTTCACGGACATATAACTTCAGAACATCAAAATTGGTCCGGTATAGGAAAAGTTTTAGGAAGACTGTTCGGTGATAACACCGATGTTACAATTGCAACAACAGCGGCGGGGGCTATACCATACTTCTCGCGTCTGCGTGCCGTCGATATGTTAGGTATTAATGATGAGCGTGTAGCTCGTGATGGATTTATGATAGGATCGAAGCCCGGTCACCAGCGAATGTCAACGTTCGGTTATTTGCGTGAGAGGAAAGTCAACCTCGTGATTTCACATCCATTTGTCACAAAGCTCTCGTCGCCTATTCCGCATTTCCCAAAAATGCCGCTTAACCCAAACGATTATATTTACGATACGAAGGTTATTGAGATTCCGATCGATTCAATGTACAAGTTTGTTGCACTTTATCTTACTCCGAATTTAATTATCGACGAAATGATACAAAAGAATAATTGGAAAGTTCACACCCTTGCGATGCGATAAGCGGGAATATTAAGAAGAACGCACGGAGTACAATTTGTCAGCTTCTTACCTGATCTTTAAATTTACTTTTTAGTGTAGATGTAAAGTTCTTGCCCCGGTTTCACGGCAATGGATTTCAGAAGATTCCATTTGAGAACCTGCTCAGTCCTGACATTGTACTTTTTAGCGATGGTAGTCATCGTCTCGCCTTTCTTAACCGTATGAACTATTAGCGTACCTTCATCATCACCGGTTTGTTCAGAAGGTTCAAGACTTTTTTTGGTCTCATCAGCCGGGGGTGCAGGCGGCTCTAAAGATTGAGATTTATCTACCAGCGGATTCTTTTTTGCCGGTTGTGTCTTTACGACATCGGTCTTGGGCGAGATAACTTCTGAAGCAGGCTTTTGATCACCCTCTTTCGTCGAGGAAATCACTTCCGATGTAGGTTTTTTCCCAATCTCTTTTTGAGCTGGAACAATCGGCGCGGGCTTCGGAGTTTCAGCAATCTGTTTGGCCTGTGAGGCTACCGGGGTTGGTTTACCGGTGGGCTTAAGAATCTGCTGGACAGTCCATTTATTTATTAGATACAATTGATTCGACGCAGACGACTGTACAATGTAATGCGCCGAGTCAGCCGATGTGGGATATAAATTTAAGGAAATATTATTCCCCGCTTTTATATTGAGCGTTATCGGTTTGAATCTTAGATTTGCCGTCGAATCGATAAAATCGTCGGCGCGCATATTAGAAAGAGCGTTAAGAAGTGGATTCATCTCTGTTGTTTCTACAATCTTATCGCCTAATTTCCATGCCCCACCCTCACGGCGGAAAATAAAAGTCTTTGAACCTGTTGCAATCGAAATCTCATTCATTTCTTCGCTGGGAGTGCGTATGATGTATCTGTTTCTCCAATCTTTAAGATTCTTATTTATCGCCCAGCTGTCAATACCATTCCCCAGAAATACATCTTTTGAATCGGGAAGTCTGAAATATATTTCCGAGAACGAAGGTCCCATTTTGCCGACAATCATACTGACAACTTTACCCGATCTATCGGTTAGACTGAGGAAAGTTCCTGCGGAATCTACCTGGAAGAGCCGTTGTCTGTCAGGATTGGAAGATATATGACTTCCGACTTTAAATTTTGTTAAACCATTGAGGAGTTGTGCTACTGCGATAGGATCGGCAGCCGCACGCAGCGGAGTTGTAACAGTCCATACGCCGCCGATATTTTCAATAACAACTGAACGGGCGGGTTGTTTGACTTCGATTTTGACTATCGAGGCAGAATCAATCGCCACCGATACCACCGGAATTTTATAACTTACCTCTCGCTCTTTTTCCGACGGAAGGAAAAAATATACAATCGCTACGAGCACGAGCAGTGTTGCAATCAATAATATCGTCAATTTATTCATGGCAATTTTCTTCAGATGATAATATTATAATCCTCTTAATTCAAGTCTTTTGTACATCGAGACACGCATCCGCCACCTCAAGACGCCGACTAAGATCACGATTATCGGCGGAACGGCGAGGTTAAGCCCCTTAAGCCATGTTTTAGTTCCCTCGCTTACTTCGTCGAGCGGTTTGCTTCCACTATCTCGTGAACGTATCTCCGCAAGTCCGATGTCATCGGCAAGCCAATCAATCATATTGCTTGCAAGCAGAAAGTTATCCCGATTTCCGCCGGAGAATTGGTCTTGCAGAAAATCTCCGTCACCGATTACAACAATCTTCGATAATTTCCCCGATACAATTTTATTCGTCGTATCAACCGAACTTTTGAACGTAGTATCTCCACCCACAAATTTATTACCGAACAGGCTGGCAAAAGCGCCTTCAACAGTAACAACAAGAGGAATACCGGATTCACCGAACATTTCTTTTGTTACCTGCATCGTCGGATCAATAACGAAATAATTTTCCTGTCTTCCGCTTTTCTTTGAGGATCGCACCAGCACGCTCGCCGTCAACCCTTTTTCCTTCGCGAGGCTCGTATCGATAGAACTTGCAAAGTAAAAAACAACCGAACTTAGGTCCTTCACTATCGGGCTGTCTTTCTGAAAATCGCCGGCACGCGGTAAATAGTAGAACGGTATCTGGTTCTGGATAATCATAAAACCTGCTTGCTGATCGACGCGTACGTATGCACAGCTCGCATCCCTGACAAGATCGGTATTGACCCTGACTCCGTAGGATTCAAGAAGATCATCGAGATTCAAATTGAGGGGTTGGCCCATCTTAGTTTGAAGAGATGAATTCACTTTGTTCAGCATGAACGCAATTTTCCCGCCCTTCATTAAGTATTGATCGATCAAAAACTTTTCCCATCTCTTGAAGGGCTGATTGGGCGCAACGATCAAAAGAACGGCAATGTCTGAAGGAATCGGTTTCCCATCACCGAATTCAACGGGGGTCACCTGATATTGTTTCGCCAGCATCTCCTGGACACGGCTTATCTGCTGTAAATTCGGTTCACCCTGTCCGGCAAGGAATCCGATCTTCTTCAAATCTTTTGATGTCATCTTCTTTACCGCAGAACTTATTTCATATTCTAGATTCGACGTCGATTGAATAACCGGTACACGCTCCTGTTTATCACCGTGAAGAAATACCATTCCCATGTAAGCTTTTTCGATTTGCAGTTTATCTTCCTTCAACACCTGGACTTGCACCGGCGGTATACCATAGCGTTGTGCCTCCTGTTCTAATTCTTCCTTCTTACCCGGGTCTATAAATTCATATTGGAAATTACCGCCGGCATACGCCCGGTATTCATCAAGAAGATCGCGGAGATCACGGCGGTTATTCGCGTATTCCGGTGGCAAATCGGATGTGAAATAAGCTTTCACTAAAAATTTGTCATCGAGAGATCCGACAAGATTCTTGCTTGCTCTTGAGAGCGTGTATATATTTTCCTGAGTCAGATCGAAGCGTATGAAAAAACGTAATCCGATCATATTCACAAGAACGATGATGCCGAGAATAAGAAGCGTGCGTATTATTATTTGTCGTCGGTTCATACTGTCTAATCCTTCTTTATGCCCATCGTCGTCTTTGAAGTACGCTTGTCGCCATGAATAAAGCGAACCCTACAGCCGAGATATAGTAGATAATATCTCTTGTGTCGATTACGCCTCGAGCAATATTAGAGAAATGATAATCGACGCTGATGTATTCCAGGATATTAGCCAGAGAAATCGGCAGATAGAAAAGGACTTTATCAAGCATAAACAATCCAAACACGATGAATAAGCTTACAATGAACGCGACAACCTGGTTTTCTGTAAGCGCCGAGCCAAATACGCTGACCGCAAGAAATACAGCGCCGACAAGCATCAACCCGATGTAACCTCCGATCACAGTACCCGTATCCAAAGTTCCTATGAGCGTAACGGTAATATAATAACATAGCGTCGGAAGTAATGTGAAAAAATAGAGCGCCCATGCCGCAAAAAATTTTCCGGCAATTATTTCATATTCTTTAATAGGTTTAGTAAACAGAAGCTCGAGCGTACCGCTTTTCTTCTCTTCTGAAATTAACCGCATCGTCATCGCGGGTGCAAAAAATAAGAGAAGGAACGGCGTCATCTCGAAAACCGTCCGGAGAGTCGACATATTGTTTATGAAAAGATTACTGACAAAAAACCACCCTAAAATCGCTAAGTATACAACGATGACTATATACGCTACGGGTGAATTGAAAAACGAACGCACTTCTTTTAAGAAGATGTATTTTATATTCGTGAGTTTCATTTTGTTGAATCCGAAGTAAGTTGTCTGAAAATATCCTCAAGGCTTGTTTGTACACGATGAAGCTCCAATATTCCCCATCCTTTTTGAACGCAAAGCTGGAAGAGATCCTTCCTGATATCGGTAGCATCGGAAGTTTCAACGCTTAACCTCTTCGTTCCATTCCGTTCTTCGATGAGCGAAACCGTTTCAACCGCGGGAATGCTTTTTAGTTGCACAGAGATGAGATCGAATGATTGGTCAGCAGAAGCTTCAACTTCAAGAATGACTTTCTCTCCTCCGTGCAAACTTCGCTGTAAATCTTCAATTGGTCCATCGGCAACAATTTTTCCACGGTTGATGATGATTACGCGGTTGCATGTCGCCTGGACTTCTGGAAGTATGTGTGTGGAAAGAATAACGGTTTTCTGCTTTCCGAGATCGCGAATCAAACTTCTGATTTCCACGATTTGATTCGGGTCCAAACCGCTTGTCGGCTCATCAAGTATCAATACTTTTGGATCATGAATCATTGCAGCCGCAAGCCCGACACGCTGACGATATCCCTTGGACAACTGACCAATATCCTTATGTTTCATTTCACCCAGACCGCAGGCATCGACCATCTGCTTGATCCGTTTCGGGATTAAGGGCGGAAGAACTCCTTGCAGTTGTGCAGTATATTCGAGATATTCCAGCACATTCATATCGTGGTATAGCGGATTCTGTTCGGGAAGATACCCGACAAGCTTCCTCACCGCGAGTGAATCCGATTGCACGTCGTGCCCTTCGACTTTAATAGAGCCGGCAGAAGGTGACAGATAGCAAGTAATGATGCGCATCGTAGTGGTCTTCCCGGCTCCGTTTGGTCCGAGAAAACCGAGAATTTCTCCTGAATGCACCTCAAAAGAGATATCATTTACGGCTCTGGCATCGCCGTATAATTTCGATAAATTTTCAACTAGAATAGACATCGCACTTGAACGATGATTGTGAAGAAAAGAATTGTTGATTATCCAATATATGGATGAAAAATATCTAAAAAAAAATGGAAAAATGCAAGTTTGCTAACTTTCCTCAAAATAATTCGTTCTAATCTCACGAAAAAAACAGTCAATTTGAAACATTTTACACATAATATCGTTAATGGACTTAAACCTAATAAAAACCAACTAAAAATCTTGTTACAATGAAATATTTTTTAACAGTTTTTTTGCTGTCATTCCCGGTTACAATCTTTTCTTTCAACCTCGATTCGCTAACCTCACGACCTGTACTTGAAGCGCAGCGTATAATAAGCCCAATCAAAGTCGATGGCATGCTCTTCGAGGAAGATTGGCAACGATCAGGTATAACTGAATTCACACAGCGCGAACCAATCGAGGGTGCAAAACCGAGCCAGAGATCTGAAGTATGGATTGGGTATGACGATGAAGCAATTTATGTTGCCGCCAGATTGTACGATGATCATCCGGATTCTATCGTAAGCAGAATCGGACGAAGGGATGCCGAACTTAATTCTGATTGGTTTGCAGTTGCATTCGATTCTTATCATGACAGACGAACAGGATTTTTCTTTGGAGTTTATCCAAGCGGTTCTATCTTAGATGGAATTTTATACAACGATTCATGGGACGATAAATCGTGGGATGGTGTATGGGATGCCGCTACCACGATAGATGAAAAAGGTTGGACTGCCGAATTCCGTATACCCTATTCCCAATTACGGTTCACTGAACAAGATGAATATGTTTGGGGAGTCAATATTGCGCGTACAATTGAACGAACAAAAGAAGAATTATGGTACGTCATGATTCCTAAAAAAGAAAGCGGCTTCGTTTCTCATTTTGCCGATCTGACAGGAATAAAAAATATCCACCCCCCTGCAAGAATTGAAATTCTCCCGTATGTTGTCTCAAGTTTAAAGCTTACAAACCAATTTGAAAAAGGTGACCCGTATAATGACGGAAAAAATTTCTTTGGAAATGCCGGAGCCGATATTAAATTAGGACTTGGAAGCAATCTAACATTAAACGCAACCATAAATCCAGACTTCGGACAGGTGGAAGTTGATCCTGCAGTTGTCAATCTTAGTCAGTTTGAAACTTTCTTTGACGAAAAACGCCCTTTCTTTGTGGAAGGTTCAAACTATTTCAATTTCGGTTATGGCGGTGCAAATAATAATTACGGATTTAATTGGGGAAACCCCGACTTCTTTTACAGTCGCAGGATTGGTAGGCAACCGCAGGGAGATGTTCAACATTATGGCTTTCAAGATTTTCCGGATGCAAGTACAATTCTCGGAGCGGCAAAACTTACAGGCAAAATTGTTGAGGGATGGTCGTTAGCAACGGTGAGCGCGCTAACGCAGCGTGAATATGCGAAGATTGATGATGGAGCGGGGAATAGATTTGATGATGTAGTTGAACCTTTAGCATCTTACAATATTGTAAGAAGTCTGCGTGAGTTTAACGAAGGGCGTCAAGCTCTGGGAATCATCGGCACTGCTGTATTTCGTGATTTAAATAAACCATATTTGGTCAACCAATACAACCAACGCTCTTATGCGTTTGGATTAGACGGATGGACCAATCTCGATACTGACAGAGAATATGTTGTTACCGGATGGCTCGCCAAAAGTTTAGTCAAAGGATCTGCGCAACGGATGATTGATGTTCAACGATCTTATTTACATTATTTCCAAAGACCTGGCCAAAGTTATGTAAGTGTAGATTCTTTGAAAACAAGTTTGAGCGGTTACGCTGGCAGGTTTGCGCTGAACAAAGAGAAAGGAAATATTATCTTCAACACAGCATTCGGATTTATTACACCCGGATTTGAAGTAAACGATCTCGGATTTCAGTTCCGCGCTAACACTTATAACGGACATATTGTTTTGGGATATCGGTGGTATGAACCTGATGGTGTGTTCAGACGTAAAAGTTTTCAGATTGCAACTTTTAGAAACTACGATTTTGGTGGAAATAAATTTGGAGAAGGATATTTTCTTTTCTGGAATGCACAGTTAATGAACTATTGGAATTTAGGAGGCCGATTTTCAATAAACGCTCCTGCGTACGATCTCTTTTCAACGCGTGGTGGACCGCTGATGACGAACACCCGCTCTTACAATACCGGTTTATATAGTTCAACAGATTCCAGAAACCCAGTTGTGTACGAATTGGATCTTGGCGGATCGCGAAGCGAGTCGGGCGGCTCTTATTTTGAAATAGAACCGGGAATTGAATGGAAACCGACACCAGGAATTAATATCAAATTCAACCCGCAATTCAGTCGCGGATTGACTACTGCGCAATGGGTCCCTGACTCAAATCCTGTTGATGATTCAACTGCTATTTTCACATACGGAAAACGATATCTCTTCAGCCGCCTCGATCAGAATGAAATATCTGCGAGTATACGGGTCGACTGGACTTTTACACCGAGACTAAGTTTACAGCTATTTCTCCAGCCGTTAATCTCGATTGGAAAATATTATGGCTTTAAAGAATTAGCCCAAGCAGGCACGTTTACGTTCAACCGATTTGGTGAAAATGGTTCAACAATTTTATATATCGATAGCACAGATAGCTACACTGTTGATCCTGATGGATCAGGTGAGCGGAATTTTTCATTCAGTAATCCAAACTTCAACGATAAATATCTCCGTTTTAATGCGGTACTGCGCTGGGAATTTTTACCCGGCTCAACAGCATTCTTGGTCTGGACAAGAAGCGGCGATCATTCCGGAAATGCAGGTGAATTCAAATTTGGGCGTGACTTTGGAAATCTTCTAAGAGCGCCAAATCACGAAGATGTGTTTTTAATAAAAGTGGCTTATTGGATTGCGCCGTAGATAATTGATAATATCTGAGTAAGGATGGAAAAGTCAGACGATAAATCAGTGTAATTAATCAAAACTCTACTGAGCACGCAGGTTACTTCTTTTTTCCCATTGTCCGATACTCAGAACTGCGTCTGCATCGGTCTTAAATTCCGATGTAAGATGAAACTCGATCTCCGGGAACATATCTTGTGCAGATTTCAACGACCAAGTCCCCTCAGCAAGGAAAACCGGATTATCATCTTTATCGAATGCAATATGCTGTTTCTGCAGTAAGTGAAAACGCTTGAGCTGCCCGTCATCCGCAGATGTAAACCAGAACGCCTTGTAAATATTCAACGATTGTAAATCACACTCCGCGCCGTACTCATGTAACAATCTGAATTTTATAACCTCAAATTGCATCTCACCGACCGTGCCAACAATCTTGATGTTCCCTTGCTGACGAAGGAAGAGTTGAGCAACACCTTCATCGGAAAGCTGTCGAATTCCCCTATCTAATTGCTTTGCTTTGAATGGGTTCTTATTGAAAACCTGCCTGAATATCTCCGGCGAAAATCTCGGGATACCTCTATAACTGAACTGTTCACCTTCCGTTAGCGTATCCCCAATCTTAAAATTGCCGGTGTCATACAATCCCACCACGTCTCCGGGCCATGCTTCCTCGATTACGCTCTTTTCGTTTGCCATAAAACTCGTGGGGCTGGTGAACCGAAGTTCTTTGTCGAGCCGCGTATGAGAATAAAATTTATTCCGCTCGAATTTTCCCGAACAAACGCGGCAAAATGCAATCCGATCCCGGTGGTTAGGGTCGAGGTTCGCATGAATCTTGAAAATGAATCCGCTAAAGGCATCCTCTGTAGGGTCGACTTTTCTGATGTTTGTTTCCCTCGGTTGAGGAGAGGGAGCAATGGTAACAAATGTATCTAACAATTCTTTTACGCCAAAATTATTTATGGCGCTGCCGAAAAAAACCGGAGCAAGATAAGCATCGCGGTAGTGTTCTTCATCGAACGGCTCATACACTCCTTCAATAATTCCAATATCCTCACGAAGTTTTGCGGCAGAATCAGCACCGATATGTTCGTCAAGGAGCGGACTGGTGATATCGTCGATGGCGACGATATCATCCGAGATGCCGGTTTTATTGGGGGAGAAAAGCTCCAGTTGTTTGTTGAACAAATTGTACACACCCTGAAAGCGTTTGCCAATACCGATAGGCCATGTAAGTGGTCGCGTATGAATGCCGAGTTCCCGTTCAAGCTCTTCTAAAAGAGCAAACGGATCGCGCCCTTCTCTGTCTAATTTGTTGATGAACACAATTACCGGTGTGCTTCGCATCCGGCAGACGTCCATGAGCTTTCGTGTTTGTTCTTCAACGCCCTTCGCACAATCGATAACGAGGATGACGCTGTCCACAGCTGTGAGAGTTCTATATGTATCTTCCGCAAAATCTTTGTGACCCGGTGTGTCCAAAATATTGACCTTATACCCTTTGTATTCGAATCCCATCACAGAAGTTGCAACGGAGATCCCGCGCTGTTTCTCAATTTCCATAAAATCGGAAGTAGCACTTTTCCTGATCTTGTTGCTCTTCACTGCGCCTGCCGTGTGTATAGCGCCACCAAATAAGAGGAGTTTCTCTGTAAGTGTAGTTTTCCCGGCATCGGGGTGACTGATAATGCCAAAAGTGCGGCGTCGTGTAAGTTCGGTATGTTTCATCAATGTTTGTTTGGTATATTTAACTGAATTTTTAGTGAATACATGAAGAACGGGACAGGCATCATGCCCCGAATATTGGAGGATGGACTACGGAGGTGTAAGAATTATGTAACTAATAAGTAAAACCATGCGATACAAAGATACGAAAAGTTCGCGATAGAGCCAAATTAGGAACCCAAACGGTAAAAGCAGTTTATTGAATTACAGCATAATTTATTTCAGATTTCTAATTTTGGGATTTCAGATTTTTAGGGTTAGGATTTTCTCTGTAGCCCTACTGCTATTTTCAGAAAATAAAATTGAAGATATATCCGACTATTATTATACCAATTGCCACAATACCAACGAATGTAAAAATAAGTCGTAGCTTTAAAACTTTTCTCAGAATGATTGTTTCGGGAAGCGATAAACCTATCACACTCATCATGAATGCAAGTACGGTTCCAAGAGATGCCCCTTTCTCCAATAATGCTTGAACTATCGGAATAATACCCGCAGCATTTGAATACATTGGAACTCCGATAATGACCGCAATCGGGACAGACCACCACGCGCTCTTCCCCATCAAGCCAGCCATGAAATTTTCAGGGACATATCCATGGATGCCGGCTCCAACGCCGATGCCGATTACAATATAAATCCAGACTTTCACTACAATTTCTTTGACCACATCCATTCCGGCATTGATTCTTTGTGAGAAAGGAATTTTTTCTTCAACAATATCCAGATGACCAGCTTTAACCTGATAGACCCAATCTTCCACGAATCTCTCGAGTTTAAGTCTGCCAATAATATAACCGGATAGCATTGCAATAATCAATCCGGTTGCCGCGTATAACAGCGCTGTTTTCCAGCCAAACAAACCGAAGAGTAAAACAAGAGCAACTTCATTTATCATTGGCGCCGCGATAAGAAATGAGAATGTTACTCCAAGCGGTACGCCTGATTCTACAAATCCGAGAAACAAGGGAATAGCAGAACAAGAACAGAACGGCGTAACCACGCCAAGCAGACTTGCCAAAACATTTCCGACAAAAAGTTTTTTCCCGCCAAGAATTTTTCTTGTACGCTCCGGTGAGAAGTAGCTCCTGATTATTCCAACTACAAAAACGATCAAGGTAAGCAGAAGCATAACTTTTGGGACTTCGAAAATGAAAAAGCGAATTGATTCAGTGAGATGACTCCCTTTCTCCATCCCTATTATTGAGTCAACAAAATAATCGGTTATTGGTTGTAGATAATTGTAAAGTACAATCCAAACAGGCAAAAGGATGAATGGTATTAACGACTTATTTTTCATTCTTGCTTGTGAGTTTAGAAATAAAATGACCTGATATTCCACCAAGAATAATGGTGACAACGATAATTGGCAAGATTGATTTCGGTTCTTGCCAACCTATGAGAACTCCACATGGTAAGAAGGTCAATAGAGAAATTATTATCCCTTTTATAATGCGATTGATTCGCCAATCTATCGTCGCAATAAAAATACCGACTACCACCCACATAGAAAAAGCAGATAAATTTGCATCCCAAGTTAAATTTTGAAATATCATTGGGATGACATCAATGATTCCAGCCGCAGAACCAAAGGCTAAACCGATAAATAATTTTTTATTGGGCTGCATATGCATTTACCTTGAAATATTTTCGTTGAAAAAATAACGCCACATTTACCAAACCGATTAACACCGGGACTTCGACTAAAGGACCTATCACCGCCGCGAATGCCTCGCCCGAATTTATTCCGAACACTGCAATTGCAACCGCGATTGCTAATTCAAAATTATTGCTTGCCGCCGTGAATGCGAGAGTTGCAGTTTTTGAGTAATCAGCACCGATTTTTCTCCCCATATAAAAAGAAACGAGGAACATTATCACAAAATAAATTACAAGAGGAATTGCAATTCGTATAACATCGAGCGGAATCTTGACAATGTATTCACCTTTAAGTGAGAACATTACAATGATTGTAAACAGCAATGCAATGAGAGTTATTGGGCTGATCTTTGGAATAAACTTTGTCTGATACCATTCCTTGTTTTTCAGTTTTATCAATGTGAAGCGTGTAATTATTCCGGCTATGAATGGAATTCCGAGATAAATGAATACACTTTCTGCTATTTGTCCGATTGTTATATCAACCTTGAATGATTGCAATCCGAGCCAATTGGGTAAAACTGTTAAGAATACATAAGCATAAATTGAAAAGAAGAGAACTTGGAAAATTGAATTGAACGCGACCAAACCGGCAGCATACTCCGTATCTCCTTTTGCAAGCTCGTTCCATACTATTACCATCGCAATACAGCGGGCAAGACCTATAAGAATCAAACCAGCCATGTATTCCGGATAATCTTGTAAAAAGATTATTGCCAGCACAAACATCAACACCGGACCGATAATCCAGTTTTGCACAAGTGAAAGCGAAAGCACCTTTACATTTTTAAATACATCTCCAAGTTCTTCATATTTAACCTTTGCCAGTGGCGGATACATCATTAAAATCAATCCGATAGCGATTGGGATGTTTGTTGTTCCAGATTGAAATGAATTCCAAAATTCGACTATCCTGGGGAAAAGATAACCTGAAAAAACGCCGATAAACATCGCAAGAAAAATCCACAATGTTAAGTAGCGGTCTAAGAACGATAATTTTTTTGTAAGTGTGCTCATCTTTTCCCCTTTTCATTAACTTTCTGAATAATGAAATTTTTTATTGTCTCAACAGTCGGTAAACCATTTCGATAGTACCGACAGGCAAGATTTGCCTCTTGCGGCTTGGGTAAATTTTCTAAATCGATTCCATTAACAAGCACTGTTGGAGAACCGCGAAAATTTAGCTGCCGGGCTAACTCGGGTGTGTCTACCAAAATTTCTTCATATTCAATCTCGAATTCCAGTTGATTAATAGCTTCCTTAACTCGCTTAATCATTTCACCGGAGTTGGGACAACCGACGAAATGCTGAACTTGAATGGTGATTTTCTTCGCCGTCATTTTTCTTCACTAATGATTAGATCAACCTTCACTCGCCAATGCATTCATCAACCAATGAGTTAGTGTTGATTTCGTAGGAAGTTTGCCGCTTAGCACAACCTTTCCGTTAATCACTAATCCGGGTGTGCTCATGACTCCATAAGTTGCAATCTCTACGAAGTCTGTTACTTTCTGTATATTCGCTTCAATATTATTTTCTGCAACAACCTCATGGCAAAGTTTTTCCAGTGTGACGCAATTTGTACATCCCACACCTAATACTTTAATCTCTATCATTTTTAATTCCTTATATTATCTTGATAAAACTTTAAAAAATCTTTCTTTATTTGATCCCGAACTTTCCTAAAGACAGAAAGTATCTCTTCTTCCGTGCCGGTTGCTTCGGCAGGATCTTCAAATCCAATATGTAATTGCTTACCAACCCTGCCAAGAAAAACCGGACAAGTTTCTTTGGCGTTATCACACACAGTTATTACATAGTCAAATGATTCATTCAGAAATTGATCCACCGACTTAGGATACTTTTTTGAGAGATCAATCCCAACCTCCTTCATCACTTGTATTGCTTTTGGATGAACTTGAGCAGATGGTTGTGTCCCCGAAGAAAAGACTTCCAAGTTTGAATCGAATGACTCCAAAAAACCTTCCACCATTTGACTGCGGCAGGAATTACCTGTGCAAAGAATTAGTATTCGCATGATAGGATGTGATAATTCGTGATAACATTTATTTTTTCTTTCTTTTCGATTTAGCAGGATAGATTACACAATAAGTAGTGCATGTTCCATCCTTTATTGCTTGTTTCAATTGAAGGAGATCCCCTTTTAAATTCTGATTCAGATCGAAAATATCTTTCAATTCTTTCATCAATCGTTTTGTTGTTTCATCCTCGGCATTCGCGAGTGAGTAGATCACCCACATCCCTCTCCGTTCATCAACAACCAATCCTGAATTCTTGAGATATGTGAGATGCCGCGAAACTTTCGGCTGTGAGAATTTGAGAATACGCTGCATGTCGCACACACATAATTCGCCGGTATGCACAAGGAGGTTGAGAATCCGCAGCCGGGATTCATCGCATAACGCTTTAAAAAGATTTGCAAGATCACGCATGAGTAACTCCTTCATCAATAATCATCATAAAACTCGAAATATGTATATCAGACAAAAATAAATTCCAACAATAATAAATACACCGCCTGTAATTCGCCTCACCCACAATTCTATCTGAGTGAGTTTGTTGAATACCTTACCGACCATTTGAGCGCTGAATGCGATTAAAAACGAAAAAACGAAAACGGGCAGAGCTGTTCCTATTCCATAAATCGACGGCAGCAAAATGTTCGATTCATGCTTCAACGATAACGGAATAAGACTTCCAAAGAATAGCGCTGCTGAAGTCGGGCAAAACGAAAGCGCGAATAACATCCCTAACAAACCTGCGCCCATAACTCCGCTTCCCGCAATACGCTTCTGCATTTTATCACCGGTTCGAATTCTGGGAAGAGAAAATGAAAGAAGCTCGAGCAAAAACATTCCGACTATTATCAAAATCGGTCCCAACAATTTATTCATATATTTTTGGAGCGTGTTCGAAATTTCCGGTATCGCGAGAATACTGGATATTACCACTATCGCGATTATCAGATAGGTCAACATCCTTCCGAGTGAATACATTATACCGGATAACAACACCGAACGAGTATTACCAACATGCCTGCCGATGTATGAGATTGCAACTATGTTGGTTGCAAGCGGGCACGGACTGATACTAGTCATGATTCCAAGCCATAATGCCGATAATCCGCCAAGGAGAAGTGTGTCCATCAAGAAATTCCTTTGAGGAAATTTTTAATTTCGTCCTGAACATAATGAAAGTATACCTCCTTCGTACCGACAAGCTCCCAAATTTTTTCTAAATTCTTCCAGCGCCGCTGTTTACCGTTCTGCAACTCCACAACGACAAGCGATTGTGAATAAAGTTTGTAATCGTTTTCATAATGCTCATTACCTGCATCTTCAATGTTGATTATCTTCCATTCCAATTCCCCCTTTTTTAATTGCGAAGCTAATCCGCTTTTAATAGCTTCATCCGAGTATTCTTCCAGTTTAATGCATGTAGCACACCGCATTGTTCTGTGGAAATAGTAGACAACTATTTTGCGATCCTCGACTAGTGGATTTTTTTTCAGAGTGATTTTGGTAGTGTCTGGATTTCCATTGCTCACCGTTGTCTCTCGAGTTGTGTCGCGAGAACTTGAATCAACCGAGGTACCCTGCGTTATAGAGGATTCATTTCCCAAAGAGCTGATTGCAACTTGCTTTGGCGTGAATTCTTTCGCAAGAAGGAATATCACGCTAACAATGACAAATAAAAGAAGAACAACGGTTACGATTTTTTTTGCGTTCATAAATAATTATATCAACATGTTTAACATACGGGGACCGATTAAATATTTGAAATCGGACATTAAAATAGGTTATAAGGATATTTGCGTAGACAAATATAGAAAAGGTTAAAACGATATGCAAGGTAAATTCTTATAGATAGGATGAGTATAGGAAGCGTGGATTTGAACTGTGAAAAATGAAAAAGCCGACTTTGCAATACAAAGTCGGCTTAAATCAGATGGTAAGGGTAAAATTGTTTGAGTTATATTATCTCTCGTAAATCCCTGTAATATTTCCAGACGCGATTACTTTGCCTTCGATCATTTTTTCGAACGCCTCTAAACTTGTATTCGATGACAGATCAAGTTTATCGATATTCAAAGCATAAATCGTTACAACATATGGATGCGCTCCCGAACCTTTAGGCGGTTGCGGTCCGCCGTAACCCATCTCACCGTAAGAATTGTATAACTCTTTGCACCCCTCGGGCATCGCTTTCCCGGAGGCGTTTTCATTGAGAGAAATTGTATCCCTCGGTATGTTGACGACCAGCCAGTGTACCCAATTTCTTGCAACAGGATGAGGATCGATGATCGAGAGCGCAATCGATTTAGTTTCGGCTGGAGCACCGCTCCATTTAAGAGGGATGGAAATATTTTTCCCGCCAACCACACCACCGTGCGCATATTTTGTAGGTATGGGTTTTCCATCCTCAAACGCCGGAGATGAAATATTCATATACCGACCTATAATTAAGTTACTATTACTTCTTCTTAGCTTTAAAACTTGCCAATGCGCGATCGACAGTCTCGTATGTATCGAACACCTTAACGAGCTGTGTAATAACGAAAAGGTTTAGCACTTTCGCTCCGACACGCGCTAAGCGGAGTTCGCCGCCGGAATTACGCATCGTTGTAAGCGCAGAGATCAACGATCCCAAGCCAGAGCTGTTCATGTAATTCACACTACCGAGATCAATGACAACTTTTTTTACTTCATCACTCACCAGGCTGTAAATCTTATCTCTCACCGTCGTTGTATCCGGTTCACCGAGGAGATCACCTTTCATGGTAAGAATGGCGATGTCGTTCTCTATTTTTTCTTTAATTTGCATAGGAAACCTCACAATATGAATATAACTTGTTAAATCTATTGCTCAATCATACAAAAGTCTTTGTAAAAAGTCAACTTCTGCCTGATCACTAAACTTCCGCGTGCCCCTTGCTATAATTTGTACTAATCCTATTAATATAAAATTACCTGCCCGCCCAGGACCTGATATCTTAAATCTTATGGAAAAATGTTAGTAAATGTCTCTACTGGGAACTTATTGCTCAACAGTGACGTTACTGATTATGTACCTGTCCTGTGCAAGACATTGTTGGATTAGATTCTTAGAGTAGGTGGATAGGATGCAAGGATGGTACTAATGCCGTCGTAGAGTAATCTACGACGGTTTTTTTCTTCTCTTCCGACTTTTTTCTCCCATTGCATCTAAATCATTTTTCTTGTATATTTTGTTGCATTAATATTCTATTTTATAACCCAAAAGGATTAGTATCACATGCCGTTAATGACAAAAATACGCGAGAATCTATCAACCTTCTTCTCGATTTTTGCCGGAGTATTCGTCGTTTATATCGTATTGGACTGGGGAATGGATATCACCGGTCGAAAACGTGCACAAAGTATGGCTGAATCTCAGGAAATTGGAAAAATCAATGGACAACCTATTCAGGCTAAGGAATTTTCTGAAATGGTCCGTCAGGCAGTCGATAATCAGAAAGCTCAAACAGGAACTGAGCCTGATGAAAATCAACAACAGACCATAAGAGAACAAATTTGGAACCAACTTGTCAACCAGACGCTGTATGATAAAGAGATTGAGCTTCTTGGTATTAAAGTCACCGATCAAGAAATCGTCGATTGGGTGAAAGGAGATAATCCACCAGATTTTCTCCGCCAACAATTCACCGATTCTACAGGAGCGTTCAACCGGCAGGCTTACGAAACAACGATAATGGACCCGAGAAATAAATCCATTATGGTTCGGGTAGAAGATGCTTTAAGAAAGCAACGGCTTCGCGAAAAATTACAGAGTATTGTTACAGCGAGTGTTCAGCTTAGCGAAGAAGATGTCGTACAAAAATTTTCCGACCAGAATATAAAATACGAAGCGAACTATGCATTCTTCGATCCAAATATTCTGGTTAAAGATGAAGACATAAAAATATCGGATGACGATTCCCGGAAGTATTTCAATGAACACTCCGATGATTATAAAATCGAAGCGTCCAGAAAATTAAAATACGTACTATTCTCCATGGCTCCGTCAAAAGACGACTCAGCGAATGTTCTCGCGGACATCGATGATATTACTAAGCGAGCAAAATCAGGAGTTGAATTTGATACTTTAGCTAAGATGTATTCGGAAACTCCGTCGAGCAATTCATTTCAGGCACACGGAACGCTGAGTGCAGAAATAGAAAATTCTATCTTCTCTTGTAAACCCGGCGATATTATCGGACCGATCAGGGAATCTAATGGATATCACCTGCTGAAAATACTCGAGTATCGTTCGGGAAAAGATGACTTTATTCACGCAAGCCACATCTTGATTCAAGTAGATAACAACGACAGCAATAAAGCTTTGAAAGAAGCGCAAGATGTGTTGGCAATGGCAAAGTCAGGGCAGAATTTTACCGCTCTTGCTCAGAAATATTCTAAAGATCCCGGATCCGGCGCAAAAGGCGGTGATCTCGGATGGTTTGGTAAAGGACGAATGGTGAAACCGTTTGAAGAGGCTGTTAGGAAAGCAAAACCGGGGCAGATTATCGGTCCGGTTCGGACTCAGTTCGGTTATCATATCATAAAGGTACATGCAAAAGATAACCGTGAGGTTAAGTTTTCGGATATTCATCTGACGATTCGTGCAAGCGCACGGACTCGAGGCGATGTTGGACAACACGCTCAAGATTTTGCATACCTGGCAAAAGAAGGTTCATTCGAGAAAGAAGCCCAGCAAAGTAAATACTCAATTCTTGAAACTCCCCCATTTCAAAAGGACGCCGCTATTTCGGGTATCGGCATGAATAATGCAATCAACAAATTTGCATATAAAAACAAATTAGGAACCACAAGCGAACCTTACTCACTGCAAAACGGTTATGTTGTTGTTATGGTATCCGAAGTCAAAGAGGCAGGAATACGACCATTCGATGAAGTTAAAACTGTTGTTGAGAATCGATTGAAGCGCGAGAAAAAAATTGAAAAGGTGAAGGAACTCGCACAAGAGCTTCGCAAGAATCTTGCGCCAACAGATAGTTTGCAAAAATTATCGGTAACAAATTCTTCAATAAATGTACAACACCTGGCACCGTTTACCTTCGCCGGGTATATTCCCGGAATAGGCCGCGATTTAAATTTTATGGGCGCCATTCAGACGTTAAAAACCGGTGACATCTCGAATCCAATCGAGAGTAGCCGCGGCGTTTACATCATGCAACTGATAAGCAAATCTAATTTCGATACAACCGCATTTAATGCTCAGAGAATAGAGTTACGAAATCAACTTTTGGCAGAGAAGAAAAATCGTTTCTTCACAGAATGGTCAGATCAGCTTAAGAAATCGGCTGAGATAGTCGATAATCGTGACATGTTCTACCGATAGAATGAAGTAATAACCTCGATGAGGTAAGAACAACGTGCGCCACCTCAGCGCTATCATAATCATATTTATCTTGTGCGGCGCTACAAAAGCTGCCGCACAGGACTTTCGTTATTCACTTTCCATTTTCGGTTCTTACACAACATCCTCAAAAATTTTCCAGCATCCCAACGATGCAAACGAGGTGATACGAAATCAATTTCTAATCATGGATAATATCTTCGGTGGAGGAATCGATTTGCGTAAAAATCTGCCCGATTTACGCATTATAATAGGACTTTCGATTGAATACATACACAAAGCAAATGACTATTCGCGCGCAGGTTTACAATCAGCGGCTATTTCCGTTAAAGAAGGATACAGCGCGTTCCCGGTAGAGCTTTCGGCATATTATAAAATTCCTATCGAATTAAATCAAGTTCTATTTTATATCGGGGGCGGCTGCGGTTTATACTTTGGTACCCGACATTATGAAGAAGCCGGAGTATCATCTAAAGTTGTATCGCTGAAACCTTCTATTGGGATACATATACTATGCGGCATCGAATACTCACTCACATCTCGTCTCTCTTTGCGTGGTGAATGGAAATTCCGCGATGTACAATTTAAGGTTACGAATAGATTTCCACAAAGTATGGTTACTCACAACGGTTACATAGAATCGATTCAACAAGACCCGATGTATTCCCGCGTCCACATCGATGGGATGATGTTAAATCTCGGCACTGTTCTGTATTTCTAATGAACGATACAAAGCAAAACCGAATTTATCTTACCGGGTTCATGGGCAGCGGCAAAAGCACTATCGGTCCCATATTAGCCAACACTCTCGGTTATAGCTTTTTCGACATGGATAAAGAGATCGAGAGGTCAGCCGGAAAGAAGATTATTGATATCTTTTCCGAATTAGGTGAGGGACATTTCCGCGAGGTCGAGCGATCAGTATTGCTGGAAGCATGCCGGCTTAATAAACATGTAATCTCTCTCGGAGGCGGCACGATCTCCAATCAATCAAATTTGGATATTATTAAATCTTCAGGGATACTTATTTATCTAAAGACCACTACTGAACAAATTCATAAACGATTAAGGCATAAAACCAACCGACCTTTGATTCTGGCAAAAAGCAACGGAGTAATAAGCGATCAAGAACTTACCAACCGCATAAACGAATTGTTGACCGAGAGAGAACCATATTACACCCAAGCCGATATTATAATCTCTACGGATGATAGGAAACTCGGAATAACTGTTGATCAAATTATGAAAAATTTAAAGCCATTTTTTAAGTAAAAAACTCCGTGTATTTCTACAACGGAGTTTTACAATCTTAGGAAGCATATCCTATGCACAACACACCCGATCTGCCCTCGTTTACATCAACAAATAAAAGATGTTATCCCTCAACCTATGTTATATCATTGTCTTGATTTATTTGACAAATAGCATTTTTTTAGATTCGGAGAAAAGAAATTTATTCCCAACGACAGTCTCAGCAGTCATTATATAAAAATAAACACCGGACGGTAATATGTAACTACTGAATGGCAGTTTTTCATTTGGAATCAATATTTCTGTATCTTCATCGTGATACTCCCTATTGATTACAGTTGCCACTTCCTGACCGATAAGGTTATAAATTTTAATCGTCACTAATGCGCTTTCACCCATCTTGAATGATAACGTTGTGCCAGTATTAAACGGATTCGGATAATTTTGAAAAAGTACGAAGTTCTTCGTAACTGGAGGAGGGGGAGGCGGCGGCGGGGGATCAACCGAGGTGGTGAATGGAGAATCGGATTTAAACATTCCGCGTCCGTGAGTAGCCGCGATTAAATATCCGGCATTACTCAAATCGAGATCTGCAACAGAAACATTCGCCATGCCGTAATTCTGGCGAATCCAGTTAGAACCACCGTTCGCTGTTTCATAGACACCGATGTCTGTGCCAACTGCGAAGTGCTCAAGATTGAGTGGATCGATGACGATAGCATTCACGGGTATATCTGGTAAATCGCCGCTGACATTTGTCCATGATCCGCCACGATCGGTTGATAAAAACAAATGACCCGGTGTGAGCGACGTTTGTGTATTGTATCCTGAATATCCAACAAATACGCGATCCCGATTGGTCGGATCAATTGCGATAGCACGAACCCATCTATTTGGCAAAGGTGATTTTGAAATAGTATCCCACACTGCGCTTCCGCTTGTACCATTGATTGTAACACACACGCGCGAAGGAGAGGTTGAACTCCCGCTTGTTCCGATATAAATTGTTGAAGAAGACGTTTTGGCAATTGTTGTGGCAGAGATACAAGAACCTGATGAGCCGACACTACCCGGTCCGTCACCGGTTAGGTCACCGCTGATTGAAGTCCATAAATTTCCGCCGTTAGTTGTCCGATACATTCTATATGTTCCGGCAACCAAGATACCCGGATTAGTCGGGTCCATCACATATGGCGCTATAAATAAACACCGATCTGATGTACCATCACCCTGGCCCCCACCGGTTTGTGGAATACCATTCATAATCTTAACCCAACTCCCCAACGATCCCGAACTTGTAGATTTCTGAAGCGCAAGATAAACATATTCCGTATATACAGTCGAAGGTGTGATGTAATCAACATATGTAGCGCCGCCATCGCCGCCTAATGACATCGACCAGATCTGCGGTGAATTTGTTTTCAACGTCCCGTTATCTTGTGTTCCTCCGTAATATATTTCTTGTGTCGGATGGACAGCCCCGCTATAGAATTGAACCGTTCCTAGATCGACATTCAAGTCAATGAACGTGCTTCCGCCGCTCGTAGATTTAAACATACCTCCATCGCACCCGAAATACATTACGAGCGGATTTCCCGGATCGAATGCAATAGCATGTTGGTCGACGTGAACATAAGGCGAGCCATAACCGTCACTCATTCGATTCCATGAAGTACCGCCATCAGTCGATCTAAAAATATTTATTCCACCGGCAAACACGATATTCGGATTTGTAGGATGAACAATTATCACGTTGTTGTACCATCCTTGTCCTCCAAGGTGCGTCCCGCTTACAGCCGATGAACCGTCGTATGGTGTGGTAACCGGAAACCAGCTATTACCGCCGTTCGTAGATTTCTGAATACTATGTGTATAATAATTTGAATCGGCAAGCGACGCATAGATAATGGAGCTGTTGCTCTGGGAGATCGCTAAACTAATCCTTCCATATTTAGTAGATGTGGACGGAAAACCATTAGTGAGCTTACTCCAACTTGTGCCGCCATTTATTGTTTTATAGATTCCATCTGAAGTGAATAACCCGAATGCTCCATATATGACATTAGAATTGGATGGATCCATCACCAAATCCACGCAAAATTTTGAAGTTGTACCCGGCGAAGTTATTTTCGCCCAGCTCACGCCTGCATCGGTCGATTTCCAAATACCAGCATCGTATGCCGATAACGCTGCAAAGAGTGTATTCGGGTTATCAGGCGCGATGACAATTTTATTGATGAAGTAATAATAGTTGGGTGCACTGGGATTTACAAAGTTTTTTAGCACAGTCCACGATGCACCGGCATCTGTAGACTTTAGAATACCGATTCCACGCAAGGCATCCACGTTATAATATCCCTCTCCTGTTCCAGCATAAATTATATTGGGATTTGTCGGATTGATAGCAATACATCCGATTATCAAGTTCGCTGTGGTATCTGTCAACGGTGTCCAAATTGTGCCGCCATTAGTACTCTTCCAAATCCCGCCGCTTACAGAACCTGAGTATATAATATTTGAATTCGTCGGATCGATCGCTATAGAACGTACACGACCTGCAATATTATTCGGTCCAACAGATGTCCAGGGTAACGACCGGATCAATCCTATTTTTGCAAGATTATATTTTCTGGTATGCTCTTCGGCTCTTTCTTTCCAATCGAGAGGAATTTTTCCGGTCGGGTATGCCCGCTGGGCGTTATACCACTGCATCGCCTCCATCGCTTCTGTGGCTTTAAGTATATCCTGCTCATCTCCGACAATCTCGATTACATCTATAGAAGTAGATCGATCTGAATACCAAACCGCGGAGATCCAGGCAACAACAAAAAAAGTACTTGCAACCGTGAACCGAATAATTGATAATTTCATTCTTTCCTCAAAAAATAAACATTGTCGTACTAAAATATGCTCACTATTCGACTCAAAATCAAGAATTCGCCCGAATTAAATTTGGATAATGCTCTTGAAAATCGTATCATTATAAGGTTAAGGTATGGAACACTAAGTTTCTCCCCATTTAATCTTCAAAATGAAAGGATTTTTTTGATGAAGTATCTATCCATCGTCCTGTTATGTGTAGGACTTTTCGCCTGCCAAAGTAGCACCCAGAATAAAGTTGAGTTGAAAAGTTCGAAGGACAGCGTCAGTTACAGTATCGGCATAAACATTGGCAACAATTTAAAAAGTCAGATGGTCGATGTCGATCCCGTTATCGTCTCCCAGGGAATAAAAGATATTCTCGACAGCAGCAAAACCCTTTTCACGAATGAGCAGGCACAAGAAATTATTATGGCATTCCAAAAACAACTTATGGCAAAACAACAAGAAACTATGAAAACATCGGGCGAAAAAAATCAAAAAGACGGCGAAGCATTCCTTGCCGCAAATAAAAATAAAGAAGGTGTGATATCATTGCCGAACGGCATGCAATATAAAGTCATCACTATGGGTACTGGCAAAAAACCGAAAGCTACCGATACCGTTACAGTACACTACCAGGGTACATTGATCGATGGAAAAGAATTCGACAGCTCATTCAAACGCGGAGAACCGGCTACGTTCCCGCTCAACCAGGTAATCAAAGGCTGGACAGAAGGATTACAGTTGATGCCCGTTGGTTCAAAATTCCAGTTCTTTATTCCTTCGGAGCTTGGGTACGGCGAGCGCGGCGCAGGGCAGTTAATTCAACCGAATTCGACCTTGATCTTCGAAGTCGAATTACTTTCGGTTAAATAATATTACAACCTCTTTTATTCTGTAGTAATACGTATGATTATTCATCGGACTATTCTTGCTCTCTTAGGAATATTTATCGCTCTTTCGATCGCTCTCGCACAAGAGTCTCAAAAAGATTTAGCAGCAAGCGATTATTCCAAACAATCTGCTCTAAAAAGTCCCGAGTGGGTAAAAGATGCAGTGATCTATTGTGTTTACCTCCGATCTTTTTCTCCGGAAGGAACATTCGAGGCGTTGGAAAAGCGATTGCCGGAATTAAAAGGACTTGGCGTAAATGTTCTCTGGCTGATGCCTATTCATCCGGTCGGTGTAAAAAACCGAAAAGGAAGTTTGGGCAGTCCTTATTCCGTTCGAGATTATTATACGACTAATCCAGAGTTCGGTACGATGGTCGATTTTCAAAAACTTCTCACCAGTGCACACAAAAACAAAATGAGATTGATTATCGACCTCGTTGCGAACCATACCGCGTGGGACAGCAAACTTATCAGCCAGCATCCCGAGTGGTTCACCAGAGACAGCGATGGCAATATCGTTTCGCCAAACTCCGACTGGACGGATGTTGCCGACCTCGATTATTCAAAACCCGGTCTCCGAAAATATATGCTGGAAATGATGGAATGGTGGGTAAAGGATATCGGCATCGACGGTTTCAGGTGTGACGTCTCGGAACTTGTACCATTGGATTTTTGGGAAGAAGCCCGCACGCGGCTCGATAAAATAAAACCCGTTATGATGCTTTCGGAAGGTTCGTTGCCGGAACAACATCTCAAAGCATTCGATATTACTTACGCCTGGAATCTCTACGATGTTTTAGACCCATTATTAACGGGCATGAAACCTGCGTCAGAGCTTGACAAAATACTTGGGGCTGAATCCATTAGATTTCCCTCAAGCTCATTACGGCTTCGGTTCAACACAAACCACGACAAGAATGCGTGGGATGCGCCTGCTGTAACAAAATTTGGGTCGGATGGTTTGAAGCTCACTGCCGTATTGGTAAACACGTTCCCCGGTATTCCGCTTCTGTATAACGGCGAAGAGGTTGCAAACGACAAAAAACTGAGTCTCTTTGAAAAAATCGATATCGACTGGAGCCGTCCGCGAGAGATGGACACGCTTTACAGAACCCTTTTTCTGTTAAGACAAAATCATAAAGCGTTATCACGCGGCAACCTATTGAAAATACCGACTCCAATAGATAATGATGTTTATGCTTTCTTCCGGACGGACGCAAAGGATAACATCTTCACTATATTAAATTCTTCGAAGGTGAAACAATCATTTGATTTGCAAATTCCGTTCGATGCACTCTTTGGTAAGAAAAATAAAGTGAAGATGAAAGAAGTTTTTACCAATTCTACTATTACAATGGAACGCGGAAAAACGCACTCGATATCTCTTGCTCCGCGAGGTTATCAAATATTTACCGTCGAAAAATAAAATCTATACCGCTGCAAATAAACAGGATCATTTATGCCGATGAAAATACTCAGATTCACCCTCCTCAGCTTGATCTTACTGCAAATCATCTTCAACGGCTGCAGTAAAAAGAATACCGTTGATGCCGCCGCTTACAAAATCGAAATAGAACAATGGCAGATGAAGCGTGCCGAGGGTTTGAAAAAGGAGAACGGCTGGCTTACGATATCCGGCTTATTCTGGCTGAAAGAAGGTGAGAATAAATTTGGCACAGATTCTTCGAATATGGTAATTTTTCCTCCGGGCAAATCGCCTGCTTATGCCGGATCGATATTCTGGATGAATAATGAATTGCGCTTCAAATGTGCGAAAGGCGTTCCGGTACTGTGCAACGATTCCGCGGTTGCAGAAATGAAAATTCAATCGGATGAATCCGGCAAAGCGACACCCACGATCTTAAAACATGGTACCCTCAGTTTTCACATCATCAAGCGCAGCGAAAAACTTGGAGTGCGTGTGCGTGATAGTGAAAACCCGGCACGAGTCAACTTTAAAGGATTGGAATATTTTCCGATCAATCGCGAATGGCGTTTAGATGCGAAGTTCGAGCCATATAATCCGCCAAAAATTATCCCGATCGTGAATGTTCTCAATCAGGTGAGTAATGATACATGCCCGGGCGCGATCGTCTTTGAGATTAATACAAATACATACCGGCTCGATGCATTAAAGGAAGGGAAAGAATTCTTTATCATTTTCCACGATGAGACAGCGGGAAAAGAAACTTACGGCATGGGCAGATTCCTCGCCGCCGCTTTACCCGATTCCGCCAATAATGTTATTCTCGATTTCAACAAAGCGTACAACCCTCCGTGTGCTTTTACGGAATTCGCGACCTGTCCGCTTCCGCCAAAACAGAACTACCTCCCGATACGCGTAGAAGCCGGTGAGAAAAATTATGTCGGCGTGGTACATCACTAATTTCAAAAAATAAAATCATTTAACTAATATTATATGACTTCAAAAATTTTGTCAACCATAATTCTAATCTTAGGATTCTCTCTATCAGGTATTAGTCAAGAGATAATCAGGTTTGCCGTCATCGGAGATTTTGGCTGGGAAAGCAAGGAAGCCGAAGATGTTGCAACCCTTGTGAAAAGCTGGAATCCTGATTTCGTTATCACCACTGGCGATGATAATTACGATTACGGAGAGGATTCAACAATCGATAAAAATATCGGACAGTATTACAGCGAATTTATTTCTCCCTACTTCGGCAAGTTCGGGAAAGGAGATACGATAAACAGATTTTTCCCGACGTTGGGCAACCACGACTGGCGGATTGCCGGTGCAGTACCATATTTAAAATATTTTACTCTGCCTGGTAATGAACGATATTACGATTTCGTTAAAGGATCGGTTCATCTCTTCGCACTCGACAGCGACAAGCATGAACCTGACGGCAACACCGATACATCACTGCAAGCAAAATGGTTGCAGGAACGAATGAAAAGATCGACCTCAAAATGGAAAATTGTTTACCTGCATCATGCGCCATACTCGTCCGGAAAAGATCACGGCAATTTCATTCCCGCCCAATGGAATTATAAAAAAATGGGGGCAAACGCGGTTTTAGCAGGTCACGAGCATTTGTACGAGCGTTTAATGATTGACAGTTTATTATATCTTGTGAATGGCTCCGGCGGTCGCAGTCTTTATACATTTGCAAAACCGATTGAGGGGAGTCAGGTTAGATATTGCGAAGATTACGGCGCACAGCTTGTAACTGCAACGGAAGACAGTATTATGTTTCAGTTTTACACACGGAAAGATTCGTTGGTTGATAGTTATACTTTATATAATATTGACACAACAGGTATTACAATTCCCAAAGATGAGACTATGCCGCCGCCGCCACCACCAGCAGATTCGACGCAGACAAAGCCCCTGAAACCAAAGGAGTGATGGTAATTTAAAATGTCCCAAAGGAATGCCCTTGGTACAAAAGTCAAAAATATTCTCCACGCACTTTGCGACACACTCATAGCTCATAACTAAAAACTCTCTGCTCTTCGCCCTTAGCTATTGGCTCTTCCTTTTTCTTCTAACCCTACATTTTCGTATATTCTTCTTAAATTCAAAATCCTAATATCTAAACTCTAAATAAATTCTAAACCATAAATCCAAAAAATTTAGTTGATTTGAATATTAGAATTTCGATATTGTTTAGGATTTCGGATTTAGTGCTTCGGATTTATCGATTCATCAATTATAAACAAAAACTTTTCACAAAAATATGTCAGACAATAAAATAATATTTTCCATGATTGGCGTTGGGAAAGTTCACAAACCCAACAAACAAGTTTTAAAAGATATCTATCTCTCGTTCTTCTACGGAGCGAAGATCGGCGTACTCGGCTTGAATGGCTCCGGTAAAAGCACTCTACTTCGAATCATCGCCGGTATCGATCAGGATTATATCGGTCAGATTACATCGCAAAAAGATATAACGTTCGGTTACCTGTCTCAGGAACCGGAATTAGATCCCACAAAAACCGTAAAAGAAATCGTTGAAGAAGGCGCTCAGGCAACCGTCAATCTGGTAAAAGAATATGAAGCTATCAGTGCAAAATTCTCCGAACCGGATGCAGATTACGATGTTTTACTCGACAAGCAGGCAAAGCTTCAGGAAAGAATCGATCATCTTGGCGCATGGGATATCGACAGTAAACTTGAGCAGGCGATGGACGCGTTACGATGTCCGCCATCCGAAACATCTATCTCGGTAATTTCTGGCGGCGAACGGCGGCGCGTCGCGTTGTGCCGATTGCTTTTACAGAAACCTGATGTCCTTTTACTCGATGAGCCGACGAACCACCTCGACGCTGAGTCGGTTGCGTGGCTTGAACATTTTCTTTCCCAATATAAAGGAACCGTTATCGCTGTAACGCACGATCGCTACTTCCTCGATAATGTTGCCGGTTGGATTTTAGAACTTGACCGTGGAGAAGGAATTCCATTCGAGGGAAATTATTCATCATGGTTAGAACAAAAACAGGCACGACTCAAGCTTGAAGAAAAACAAGAATCGAAACGGCAGAAAGTTTTACAGCGCGAGCTTGAGTGGGTTCGGTTAAATCCGAAGGGACGTCACGCAAAAAGCAAAGCCCGCATCACCGCTTACGAAAAAATGCTGGAAGAAGATAACGAAAAGCGTAGCGAGGAACTCGAAATATTCATTCCACCCGGACCGCGGCTCGGCGATGTTGTTATACGCGCAGAGAATGTCGCAAAATCGTATGGCGATATTATTCTATACGAGAATCTCAATTTCAATTTACCTGCCGGCGGAATAATCGGCATCATCGGTCCGAACGGAGCGGGCAAGACAACTTTATTTCGCATGATCACTGATCAGGAAAAACCTGAATCTGGAACCATTACCGTAGGTGAGACAGTCAAGCTTGCTTATGTAGATCAAAACCGACCGCTTGATCCTAACAAAACAATCTGGCAGGAAATTTCGGGCGGCGAAGATTTAATCAAGTTAGGGAACCGAGAAGTTAATTCACGCGCTTATGTTGCCCGTTTTAATTTTAGCGGAACCGACCAGCAGAAACCGGTCGGAGTTCTCTCTGGAGGCGAGAGGAATCGTGTTCATCTTGCTAAAATTTTAAGAACCGGCGCTAACGTTCTTTTACTCGATGAACCGACAAACGATCTCGACGTGAACACACTCCGCGCGCTTGAGGAAGCATTAGAAAACTTCGCGGGCTGTGCCGTTATCATCTCTCACGACCGTTGGTTCTTAGACCGCGTTGCAACACACATACTCGCATTCGAAGGAAACAGTGAAGCGATCTGGTTTGACGGAAATTATTCAGAATTTGAAGAGCACCGCAGAAAACAATTAGGGATAGAAGCCGACAGACCGCATAGGATTAAGTACAAGAGGTTGATGCGGTAATAAAGTCCCCTCTCAATTGCGCTTCATCCATAGCGAGAGGGGATTTAGGGGTGTGTTCTTTTAGCTATTTTTACACACCCCTGTGGTCCCCTCTGGAGAGGGGACTTTTTGCTAGTTTGTTACATTCCGTATAACATCATTACCAAAAACGAATAGGCATTTGATTTTTGATTATATTTTAATACATTAGTTGGAAATTTAAAACGATTTTATAGATGGAAGGAAATCAAAATAAACCAAAGCTGCTCGATCAAACGAGAATAACGCTCCGGGCAAACCATTACAGCCCAAAAACAGAGGAGAGTTACATTGGCTGGATAAAACGGTTCGTTTTATTCAACAATAAAACGCATCCGGAAAAAATGGGTGCCGAAGAAATAAAGCAATTCCTCAATTATCTTGCTGTCGAAAAGCATGCTTCCTCTTCCACACAGAACCAGGCGTTACAGGGAATTTTGTATTTATATAAAAATGTATTGCGAAAAGATGTTGGCTGGGTAGAAGATATTAAAAGAGTAGCACGGGTAAAACATCTACCTGTGGTATTTTCGAGAAATGAAGCAGCCGCAATTATCGGAAAGCTTGATGGAACAATAAAAACAATTGTCAGTTTACTATACGGTACTGGAATGAGATTGGGTGAGGTATTGAGTTTACGCGTAAAAGATGTTGATATCGAGATGAACCAAATAATTGTTCGTGACGGTAAAGGAGAGAAAGACAGAATTACTCTCCTGCCCTCAAAATTAATTCCGATATTAAGAGACCATATTAGTAAAGTAAGAAACCTTCACGAAAAAGATTTGAAAGAAGGAGTTGGAAAAACAAAATTGCCTTATGCCTTAGATAAAAAATATCCGAATGCCGGAAGGGAATTTGGGTGGCAGTATGTTTTCCCGGCAAAAGGTTTCGTATACGATAAAGAAAATAAAATTAAATTCAGATATCACATACATGAAAGTGTTATCCAAAAAGAACTGAAGATAGCGATGAAATCGGCTGGCATTGACAAGCAAGGAAGTCCGCATACGTTCCGTCATTCGTTTGCGACACATTTATTGGATGCCGGATACGATATACGGACTGTTCAAGAATTGCTGGGGCATAAAAGCGTTCGAACAACGATGATCTACACGCATGTTTTAAAGACAGTAATGGGTGTTAAAAGCCCACTGGATAACATCCTATAATGATGTGAATGATAGCCCGCTGAAATTATGGGAAACAGGATAAAAACAATAAAACATATGGAATCTATCACGCACGATGACTGTTTGATAGCCCGCCATATGGCAGTATAATTAATAGTTAGCCAGCGGTAGCGAGTGCGGAATATGACCGAAATTAATTTAACTCCATTTCAAGAGAAGGTAGAGAAGTTAATTTTACAAACTCCTCCTCCTGCTAAGCATTGTGCAAGAAGCGCTATAAATCACATAAAGATGGCATGGAAAATCAAGGATATTGATCCTGAAATGGCTGGATTTCGCTCGATTACAGCTGTTGAAGAGGCAACAGTAGCAATCTTCCACAGTTTAAAGCGGCGAAATTATATTGGCGCAGAAAAGATAAATTTGCGTAATCACGTTCACAAAGCAGCACTTCGTCCATTCTTAATTGCAATTGGAAATACTTTTGCAGATAGCAAATTAGAATCACTCAATCCAACAATTGAAATTCGTGAGGAAGACGGTAACGCAAAAGTATTACTTCGAGTTTTAGTTCCCGATGGTCCACAAAAGGGAAACTTTGCCTATCCCACACCACCTCTTAATTTCAATTTTGCACGAAACGATGAGAGATATCATTTCACAGAAGAACTTCAATGGATTGTAAACGAACAAAATGCAAAATCAATAACTAAACATGTTAAGGACTTGGCAAATCGACGTAATCAATTACTCTATGCCTCAAAGGATGGTGTTCCAAAAATAAGAGAACTAAAGGATACTTTTCTTTTGAATTTCCGAGATATTGTTTTCCAGCACCTATGTATTTATTTGATGATTGATCCATATCGTCAGAAGCAACTTTTTGTTCAGGAATGTCTTGAATCATTTATAAAAGTACTTAGACTTCTACCTGACGACAACGCACAACTATTAAACTAGTACCGCTGGCTAACCAGTCGCTCAAGCTGACGTGCAAACCGCCGACGCTCTTAGGTTTTAAGTGTGGACAAATCAACTTACAACATGTGTTACGAAACAGCATTTTTAATTTAAACTTTTAATCTCACGCTCTGGAGCGTTTGCACGCAGCTTAGCTCCAGTCCGTTATATCGCTTGCATAATAAATATTTAGGATAAATATGAATGAAAATTTTTTATACGATGTTTTTTTGAGCCACAGCAGCAAGGACAAGACGGTGGTGCGCCCGCTAGCCGAGCGATTGCGCAAGGATGGACTTAAGGTGTGGTTCGATGAATGGGTGCTGAAGCCCGGCGACAGTATCCCGGCGAAGATTGAGGAAGGGCTGGAGCACTCGCGCGTGTTGTTGCTCTGCATGTCTGCCAATGCGTTCGGGTCAGAGTGGGCGCAGTTGGAGGCCGGCACGTTTCGCTTTCGTGACCCGTTGAATAAGGAGCGCCGCTTCATACCCCTACAGCTCGACGACACCCCTATCAAAGGCTCCCTGGTGCAATTTCTTTATATCAACTGGAATCCAGCAGACCGCGAGCAAGAGTATGAGAAGCTTCTCGAAGCATGTCGCCATCCAGTATGCTGGCCGTTGATTTCAAACAAAAAAATGAAGTATGCGAAAACAACCTCACATCCTCAAACAGCGCAAGTTGATGTCCAGAAAATCCAATTTCCTCGCAAGGTTGCGTCACCTCGACGTCATAAATGGAAGCAGATCTCAGAAGAGAATATACGGAGGAACATTGAAGGCGATAATTCGGATGCACGGGTTCAGCCGATTAATGTGCTCATAATCGTACCCGAACACCCGACGGTTATAGATGGTTATTATGAATTTGCGAAAGAAGATGCGTTTCACATCCGAAACGCATTGCTTCCTTTCGACGCCGTTGACGTTCTGAAAGCGTCCCATAGTGTTCTGATCTCTGAAGCTCTCTTGAAAGCCTACCAAGTAATTCAATTCCAGAATATCGGAGTGTCTTCGGATGGCTCCCTTCAGTTTGGCACAGAGAATATTACACCGTCTGCTCTAGCAGGTATCCTCGGGAATCGTGACATAAAATGCGCGATCTTTATGGCCTGTAATTCCGCGAGCATAATTGGAGCCCTAAATGCCACCGATATACCCTGCGTAATTGCTGCGACCAGCATGCTGTCTGCGAGCTACTGCCGAGCATTTTGCTATGCGTTCTATTCTTCGTTATCGAAAGGATCTAGCTTGGGAGAGGCATTTTCCCATGCTAATACCATATCATCCCATGAGGCTTCCAGTATCTCGCCAGCTTGGCGAGATTTGTGGCGCGAGGGAGGGCTTGTCATTTCAACGAGACATCCGTCCAATGCAAAACTAATTCTTCGTTGATAGCCGCGGGTCGGGAGTGCTGAGAAATTGACTAAAAATTTCGAAGGAACACCTATTGAAGTATCACTCGTCTATGGCACTCCTGGAAGCTTGACAAGGAGAAGAATGATTTATCGCGAGAAAACAAACTTTTGTTGAAAGATAATTCCCGGTTATGACTTAATCTTGATTCTCTAAAACAAGTGATGAGTGTTAATCCACAAAAAGTTGGCAATCTTGATAAATAATAGCAAGCGGTATAACCAGCGCATCAAGTTGACGGAATAAGCGTACTACAAATAGCATGGCTGGTGGTGGGTTTCAGTTTTTATTATTAAGTTGATTGTACCTATGACCTTTATTACTTATTAATTTTGTTATCAGCATGCAATCTGTTTCGGATAGTACTATTTTGAAAGTTAATCAGTGCCGCAACTTATGCGCCATCCGTTAGGTAGCAAAAAATAAATTAAGAGATCTATGCGGGCAATATTTCATCATATGTATTTCTTACCTTGGTTAGGTTATTTTAGCAAATTAGAATATGCTGATGCTTTTATTATTCTTGATGATGTAGGATTCCGAAGAAACCATTTAAAAAGAGTTAGGATTTTCGACGTTCATGGTAATGCCTTTTGGCTATCAATTCCGGTTGGTAATAACTGGGCTAAAATGTGCATGGAAATTGGATTACCTAAAGATGACAAATATTTTATAAAAATGATGAATACATTTAAACGATCATATGGTCGGGCAGAATACTTTGAATCAGAATTTCCGATTTTACATGAAATTCTATTTGATTCATTATATAATGGTAAAAATTTGATTGATGCCAATTTTACAATATTTAGATCAATCCGATCACATTTGAAATTGGAGGAAAAACTATTTTATTATTCTAGTCAATTCAATCATTTTGAAGATCGCACACAAAGGATAATCAATATTTGTAAATCGCTTAATATTCATGAAATATTAATTGGAGATGGTCAGATGAGTCAAGTTCATGATCTGGGATTGATAAAAGCAAATGGTATACAAATAGTTATTCAAAAGTATATGGAAAACCATCCAAAATATTATCAAATCCATTCTAATCGTAATGGCAAACCTTTTGTTAAGGGATTATCAATAGTCGATGCATTGTTCAATATTGGACCAACAGAAGTTATTAAATTATTTGTAAATAGAGATATACAGCCCTCAGAATATATTATTTAGTGGAGTCAATATGAATTACATAGAAAAAAAAATAACATTTTCAGCTCAAAAAAATATCACTCTGCATGGTCGGTTTATTATCCCTCTATCATCTCAAAAAAAAACTTTCCCTATTGTTGTAATGTTAACTGGTGATGGGCCCAAGGGAAGTAAAAGTTTAAGCTGGACAAATTTACCTCCGTTATTAGCCGAAAATGACATTGCTTCTTTTGTTTTTGATTTTGAAGGATTAGGTTATAGTGAGGGTGAAAGAAAAAATTTATGCTTAAGTGTTGGATTAAGTAATATGAAGGTTGCCATGCAACAAGTCTACTTGGAACCTATTATTGATCATAACAAAATTGGAATTTTTGGTGCTAGTTTTGGTGGCACTGTAGCAATTCTTTATACTTCAAAGAATAGTAACATCAAATCGTTAGGTTTAAAAACCCCCGTTAGTTTTTACCCAGACTCATTTTTAACTGAATTTGGGGTGGAGTTACTAGAACAATGGCAAAATACTGGTTACTTAGAATCAATCGGTTTCAATTATAATTTCTATTTGGATGCTTTTAAATATAACATTTATGGTGATGCTCAAAATATTTCGTGCCCTGTGCTTATGACACATGGGACCTCAGATTTAATTGTTCCTATCTCGCAGAGTAATCATTTACTTGAGGCACTTCAAAATGCAAAAGAAAAACATTTAGAAATTTTTAAGAATGTTGGTCATGGCTATTCCGAAAATGGGGCTTGGGACAAAATGGCTTCTCTTTTTATTGAATGGTTTAAAAGAACACTATAAAGGTGCAGATTCAATATGAAAATTATAAAATACTTAGATGTGACAATTTTAATAATAATATCAATAATCACCATTATTATTAATGTAATTGATTTCTTCGATCTATTCTCTTTGGGTAAACCATTATTTAAAATAGATTATTCTATAGTAATGTTGGTATTGCTCGCATTTATAGGATTTCATTTAGGGCTTGTATATTTATCAAATGTTAAATACCAAACTGACAGCGAATTATCCCTAAAACAAATTTTAAAAAGTGTTAAAACACATGACATAAGGACATTTTCTGATGCTGTAGAGCTTGAGACCTATTTAGGTAAAAGAATATTAGATGCTCGGAAGGAAGTTTGTGATTTGTCGTGGAAATCAAAAATTAGTGCTGGTTTTTCAATTAATAAAAGAAAACAATCACATGATTATTACGATAAGTGTATAAAGAATGCTTCAGAAAAAATATTGTTTAGGGAAATTTTTATTTTTAGTGATCCGCGAAGATTTCAAAAGTTTAAAAGACGTTTATCAGAAAACAAAAATGGTTATTCATGTAGATATTATAAAGACGATTCGATAATTCCTAGATTACAATTTGTTATAATCGATGACACCGAAATTGTTTTTTTTGCTTCTTCCACTAATTCACTCCTTTGTTCAATAAAAAGTGAGGAGTTATGCAGAGTTCTAAAACCATATTATGAAGAAGTATGGGCTAATGCTATTCCAATTAAAGAAGGTTCACAAATTCATCAAGATATTGTTAATGAAATATTTGCTAAATATAGTTAGTTAAATGCTACCTAACACGCCAATCAAGCGGACGCCGTATTCGCTTTCGGCTTTTTAGAAATTTTGAAGTTAGTCGTTACGTTTCGGCTGTGTTGTTCAAAGTTGTTCTGTTAAATAAAATTTTTAATAAATAAAAAGTTGTTGCAGTTATTCGGCATCCTTGTTCTGGGGCGCCGCTTATCGGCAACGCCGTTAGGCAGGCTTTGTTAAAAAGTAGATGCATTGAATGAGAGTTACAACATGCCCAAAAAAATCACAATTAAAGAAACAAAACCAGGTTACTTTGTAAGAAAAGGTAATGGTAAGACTTCGATCAAAATTGACGATTATGAATCGGCACAATTCCTAAATGAGCAATGGCTAAGGGTGCATAGTGAAGTGGATTCTGGCACCCTTCAAGTTACACTTGCTATATTTGCCATATCTGCACTTTTTGTAAATCAACAAACCCACCTGGGTATTCGTATTCTGTCATCATTAGTATTCATTCTAAGTTTCTTCGCGACATTCTTACTTACATGGTCATTCATAATCCCTAAAATACCATTTACGAGACTACATTTCCGCCGCTCTCAATTTGCTAAGTTTAAGCACTTTCCCATCTTTCTCTGGTTACCAATCTATTACATCAAACAGCTTTTCAAATCTATAGTCACTCCTTTTTCAGTACCTTTTGAACAACAAACAACTGAAATGGGATATTTAACGCTTTTAGCAACGATCTTTATACTTGAAGGTGTTACAGTATTCATAATCCTGTCTGCGTTTTCATAAGATTCCGATTCCTAAAAAAGGTCTTATATCATCTTTACGCCTGCCCAACACCGGCTCCACCTGACCGCCTTCGGCGTGGGTACGCAGCGGCATTTTGCCAGAAAAATAAGCTCGACGCATCATCGGCTCGCCAAGTCGGCGGCAGGCGAAAACAAGGAATGGTCGTAATTAATTGCACTAAAAAATTGTTAAAGCGGCTTAAGATTGAAAGTTTAACTGGAACTCCAATATCAACAAATATTCTTGGAGCGTGGTGTGCAAACGTATTTAATATAAGTCGATTTCCATTTGTATTGTTGACTAATGAAATGACTTTATTAAGTGTTCTGTTTCCCTTAAAAGAATTTAAGAATCTCAATTTGCATTATAGTGCTTCATTGAACAAGCAATTTAAAGAGTTGAAAGTACCGGAAAAGATTATTGCTACCGAAGTTGGCAACACATCTGAAATTGTTCTCTCAACAAATACAAACAGAAGTACATTGGGTTCGATGAATGATCTTGTATTTCAAATTAAATCAATAGTAGATCACCGACAATCTTTTACAGTCACTGAATTAGAGCGAGAATTACGTAAGGTTCCATTTAGTTCAATTAAATTCAATAATCCTGGTGAAGCAGTACAAAAGATTCTAAAAATATCTTCGCCTGCCTAACCATTTTAAAAAGGAAAAAGTCAAGTAAACAGTAATATCCGGCGGCTCAAGCTGATAGAAATTACCTGATTACGATGGTCCACACGATAATACCAACAATGATATAAATAAACGAAATCACCAATGCCAATCAAAGCAAAATACGCTCACACAAATCTTATAGCACAGAACTGGCGCGAGCTTGCACGATTTTACCAAGATGTGTTTGGCTGTGTACCGGTTCCTCCGGAGCGTCATTATAAAGGAATAGAATTAGAACGTGGTACCGGCATCCCCGGCGCCCAACTCGACGGAGTACATTTATGTTTGCCGGGCTACGATGAGAACGGACCAACCCTGGAAATTTTCAATTACAATACATTGCAGGAAAAACCTTCAACAGCAGTGAATCGTCCGGGGTTTGGTCATATCGCATTCATCGTCGACGATGTAGCCAAAGCTTGCGCAGAAGTTTTAGCCGCTGGCGGTGGTTCCGTTGGTGAAATTGTTACTCTGCAACCGTCACCGCAAACCAATGTTACCTGGTGTTATGTTACCGATCCGGAAGGAAATGTAATCGAGCTTCAATCCTGGTCGAAATGATTTGAAATATTTTTATTACATTACTATTGATTCTACTGTCAATCGATATTATTTCTTATCTTTGATTACGTATGAAGAAATTATTTCTGACTACATGCATATTGTTATTCCTGAGCGGCGTTCTCCTCTCCCAATCCACCGAAAATGTTATTATCGTAGTCATCGACGGTGCACGGTATACTGAAACCTTCGGCGATCCGGCACATCAGTACATACCTAACATTTGGAATCAACTTAGACCTCTCGGAACAATCTACACGTCGTTCTATAACGACGGGATAACTCAAACTAATTCAGGACACGCAAGCATCCTCACCGGAACATGGCAATCAATTCTGAATGACGGCAGCGAACTGCCACACAAACCAACCATCTTCGAATATCACCGGAAGGAAAGAAACTCTCCCGTCGCTGAAAATTACGTAGTCCTCGGTAAAACTAAACTCGATATTCTCGCCTACAGTGATCATCCCGATTATGGTGCATCGTATGGCGCAATGGTTGATACTACTGCATTCCAATACGATGATGTTTATACATTGGAAAATGTAAAAGATGTAATCGCGGCAACTCACCCCCGGCTTATGATCACAAATTTATCAGGAACAGATCGAGCCGCACATGATGGACCATGGTCAAATTATATAACAAAACTTCAGCGTGCCGATAGTATTGTAAACGCATTATGGAATTTCATACAAACAGATCAAAGCTATCAAGATAAAACAACGCTGATTGTAACCAATGATCATGGACGGCATACAACCGATTTCAGATCGCACGGAGATGGATGCGACGGATGCCGGCATATCACAATGCTAATTATTGGACCCGATACGCCCATCAACAAAATTGATTCGACACGGCAAACTCAAATCAATATTGCACCGAGTTTATCGCAGCTATTGAAATTTCATACCCCCTATGCGGCTGGAACCATTATCCCGTCTGCATTTATAATCCCCGGGATGGAAGCCTACCGTATGGAACAAGGCTGGAATTTAATTTCGATTCCCCGGCAAACAAACACTCAGGATAAAGCGCTCCTTTTCCCCACCGCAATCTCACCGGCATTCATCTATAACGGCAGTTATGTTGAAAAAGAAACGCTTGAAACAGGTATCGGTTATTGGATAAAGTTTGGCGCGGCACACGATCTGTACATTACCGGAAATGATCTCCACGCCAACACTATCAACATTGAGGAGGGATGGAATCTTGTTGGAACTCTGGGCGTTCCGGTTCCTCTGAATAACATCAGTACAAGCTCGCCCGAAATTACATTGAGCAATTTCTTTGGCTTCAATGGCAATTATTATACTGCTGACACGCTTTTACCGTGTCGTGGTTATTGGGTAAAATCGAATCAAAGTGGTCAATTATTCCTTAATCCTAATGCAACGGCATTCCCGGTATCAATCAAAACAATTAAAGATACACCACCCCCTCCACCGAACATAAACGAATTTCAAACTCTTCCAATTTCATACTCACTTGCACAAAATTTTCCTAATCCTTTCAACCCATTGACAATTATCAATTATCAATTGCCAATTGACAATTGGGTAACGGCTAAGGTGTATAACATCCTCGGTGAAGAAGTGCGATCGCTTGTAGATGAGTTTCAGGTTGCGGGTTATAAATCTGTTGAATGGGATGCTGCCGAAATGACCAGCGGAATTTACATTGTTCACCTGACTGCCGGAAGCTATGTTTCGATTGTCAAAGCGATATTGATAAAATGAAATCACAATCAATTTTTCAATTGCAAAATGGTTAAGCACTCACATGAACGCCGCTTCAGCGGAGAAGCCGATCGTTTGCGCCGCCCCGAGAGAGTCGCTCTTCTTGAAGTGGAACGTGTTATCGAACTTAGCATAGAAAATCTAAGAGTAAAAACTCTTCTCGATGTCGGAACAGGAACCGGTATATTTGCTGAGGCATTTGCCAAACACAAAATTCGGGTTACCGGCATCGATCCTAATACAGAGCTGCTTGAAATCGCAAGAACCGTTCTGCCGGACGCAGAATTTCTAAAAGGTACCGCTGAAGATATTCCATTCCCCGATGAATCGTTCGATTTAGTAATTCTAATTCACGTCCTGCACGAAACCGACGACATGTTTAAAGCACTTTTCGAAGTAAAGCGCGTTGCACGAAAAAGAGTTGTCGTGCTCGAATGGCCCTACATCGAAGAAGAGCAGGGACCGCCTTTGCATCATCGTCTGAAACCTGAAGATATTGAAAAGGTTGCGAGCAAAGCCGGATTTCAAATCGAGAAATTCAAATTAAAACATATGGAGTTTTATCGTCTCACCCCAATTCACTAACGGGAGAACCGTATGAGTAGAAATCGAACCGTAAAAAAAATCTTTACTGCAAATCCAACCAGGGAAGGCGCGGGCATTCATTTAAAACGTGCTTTCGGTTATAACGAGGTACCAATGTTCGATCCATTTTTATTGTTCGATCACTTCGGCTCAAACAATCCGCAAGATTACATTAAAGGATTTCCATGGCATCCGCACCGTGGAATTGAGACAATCACTTATGTCCTTCGCGGAAATGTTGAGCACGGCGACAGCATGGGAAACAAAGGCATAATCGGTGCGGGTGATGTTCAATGGATGACTGCCGGTAGCGGAATTATTCATCAGGAAATGCCGAAGGGCGATGAAGATGGTTGGAACATGGGTTTTCAACTGTGGGCGAATCTTCCCAAATCTTATAAGATGATGAACCCGCGTTATCGCGATGTGAAAAGCAGTGAGATACCGGAACTAATAACCGCGAAGGGTGCGAAGGTTAAAATCATTTCCGGTGAAGTTGATGGCACAAAGGGACCTGTTCAGGATATCGTAATCGATCCCGAATATCTTGATATTACCGTCCCGGCAAAAACGGATTTTATTCATCCGACCAAACCGGGACACACATGTTTCGCTTATGTCATTGAAGGAAAAGGATATTTCAGTGATGAAAAGAAAACGGTTGCAAATGAGAATCTCGTTTTATTTAATGATGGAGAACAGGTTGTTGTCTGCACTGACGCTGAACCTGTTCACTTCCTCCTCATCTCCGGTAAACCGATAGGCGAGCCGGTCGCATGGTACGGACCGATCGTGATGAACACGCAGGGAGAGTTGAAGATTGCGTTTGAGGAGTATAACAACGGAACGTTTATTAAACATAAGACTGGATGACTTCGGCTATTTTCCTTCTCACTTCACATTTTCGTATATTCAGTTTAAATACGAAATCCTAAAATCTAAACCCTAAATCCCGAAGGTCCGAAGGACTCCTTTGGAGGATCCCTTTGGGACAAATTCAAAGCCCTAAATTCTAAACGAGTGTACAATAAGCAGTTTTGAAAGAAAGAATATTTGAATTTCGATATTGTCACGAAGTGATGGCTTTGCCATTTAGAGCTTAGAATTTCGTGCTTCGGATTTTATAACCCATTTTTCCTTTTGAATTTTTAATTTTGAATTGAACTTTGCTTTCATTAGACCACATATCAATCCAATTCGGCGGTAGAATGCTATTCGATGATGTCTCACTTGTTATCGGTCCGCACGATCGCATCGGTTTGGTTGGCTCCAACGGCACGGGCAAATCCACTCTTCTTAAAATTATTGCCGGGTTAAATCAATCGGATAGCGGGGGTATCAGCAAAGCGCATTACGTAACCGTCGGTTATCTGCCGCAGGATGGAGTTATTGCCTCAGGCAAAACACTTTACAAAGAAGTTGAGACGGCGTTTGAAGATATAATTCTTGTACAGCAGGAAATAGACGAAGCGCATCAACTACTTTCATCTCTTGATCCGTTATCGGAAGAATATAACGACACGTTAGAAGTTTATGGCGAGCTTCAGCATAAATTAGAAGACCTCGATGCATTCAGGATGAAATCAAAAATCGAACGTGTACTGATGGGGCTTGGTTTTGCTGTAACCGATTTCGAACGGCAGACCGAAGAATTCAGCGGCGGCTGGCAAATGCGCATAGCACTGGCGAAACTTTTACTGCGAGAACCATCTGTGCTTCTTTTAGACGAACCGACTAATCATCTTGACATCGAATCGCTCCAGTGGTTAGAAGAATATCTCCACAACTACAATGGCGCCATCATACTCGTTTCGCACGACAGGGCATTTCTCGATTCACTGACAAAAAAAACTTTAGCGCTCAGCATAGGCAAGCTTGAAGTTTATTCCGGCAATTATTCTTTCTACGAAAAAGAGAAGATTGTGAGGAGAGAGCAACAAGTCAACGCTTATAAAAATCAGCAGCGTCAACTTGCGCAAACAGAACGATTCATCGAACGGTTTCGATACAAAGCGACTAAAGCCCGTCAGGTACAGAGCCGCGTTAAACAGCTTGATAAGATTGAACGGATTGTGATCGAAAATGATGAGGAAGAAATCCGCTTTCACTTTCCTGCGCCACAGCAAAGCGGTGTTGTGGTAATGGATCTAAAATACATTTGTAAAAATTACGATAAACTGAAGGTATTCGATAATCTTAACTATACGATTGAAAGAGATGATCGAATTGCTATTGTTGGCGTGAATGGCGCTGGTAAATCCACATTCGTAAGAATTCTTGCCGGCACCGAGCCATTCCAGAGCGGTGAACGTAAATTAGGACATAATGTTATTCTTTCATACTTCGGTCAGCATCAGGCAGAGGAACTTGATCTTTCAAAAGAGGCAATCGAAATTGTTGACGAGGTGGCAACTGGCGAGATTCGAACTAAACTACGAACGATTTTGGGGTCATTTCTTTTTCACGGTGACGATGTGTTTAAAAAAGTTGGCGTTCTTTCCGGCGGCGAGAAAAGCCGGCTCGCATTAGCCAAGATGTTGTTACATCCGGCAAACTTCCTTATTATGGATGAACCAACAAACCACTTAGATATGCGTTCAAAAAAAGTTCTTCAGGAAGCACTTATGGAGTATGGGGGAACATATGTTATTGTCTCGCATGACCGCGCATTTCTCGACCCGATTATAAATAAAGTGATCGAATTCAGCTCCAACGGAATCCGCACATATCTCGGCAATGTTTCTGCCTATTTGGCAAAGAAAAAAGAAGAACGTGAAGTAACAATTAAAAAACCCGGAATCTCAAATCTAAAATCGGAAACCGGTTCTCAGACCTCTCAACTTTCAGAAAAAGATCGAAAGCGCATTGAAGCCGAAAAACGCCAAAGGTTATCCAAGACACTTCTCCCCTTCAAACAAAAATTAGAGCTGATTGAGAAAGAAATATCACGATTGGAATCGCGAAAAGATGAAATCGCAGCGATGATGGGAAACCCGGAATTCTATACAAATGGTGAGGAAGTAAAGAATATTTCGCGCGAATCCAAAGATATTCAACAGAAATTGAATGATAAATATTCATTATGGAATCAGGTAATGAGTGAAATCGAGGAAATCGAGAGGAAAGAAAAATAAATCAGTTAACTTTAGCCACGATTAGAGTTATATCGTCGAATTGAATCCCGCCACCGATAAATTGACTCACATCATCCAAGATGAGATCATGCAAAGATTGCGACGATAGATGAAGATTTGATGAAACAATCGCTGTCAGTCTTTCTTCACCATATTCTTCATGAATAAAATTCCTCGCATCAGAAAGTCCATCAGTAAATAAAATAAGCGTATCGCCGGAATGAAGTTGTATTGTTTGCGGTTTATATATCGCATCAGGGAATGCACCGATAACCGTATCACCGGTTTCGATTCTTATGATATCAAAAAAGTGACCATCCTCTATGTCTTTCCTATCGAACAATAAAGGATTCACTGCATGATTTAAATTTTGAGCCGTATGGTTATTTTTTCTTTTAAATATAATAGGTGGATTATGACCTGCATTCACATAAGTCAGAGTTTGATTAGTGTCATCGTACAATCCATAAAAAAGTGTAGCAAATTTACTTGAGTCGGTACAATTATACAGTGAATTGTTGACAGAACTCATAAGTTCGGCTACATTCTCACAATGACGCGGTGCAAAACTTCGAACTAGTCCCTGCAAATTTGCAGTCAATAGTGCCGCAGATATTCCTTTACCGGCGATATCGCCTAATGCAATTCCAAGAGCGTGGGGTTTAATAAGTATCGCATCATAATAATCGCCTGAAACTGTAGCCGCCGGTTTACAAAATGCCGTATATGCTAACGTTTTCATTGGTGGTAATGATTGAGGAAAGAGACGAGATTGCACTTCAGCCGCGACTTTGAATTCGAAATGTAGTTTTTCATCCATTGCTCTTCTCATAGCGGAAAGCGTATAAGCAACAATTAGAAAGACGCCGAACGAAATGAGGGGATTCCACAACAACACAAGCCAGGATATCACTGTATGAGAAGATGATACCGGAAAAAATAATGCATCATGAATAGCACATCCAATAGAACTAACAAACGATATGAGCAATCCGGCACGTCTTCCCACAAACCATGATACTATGATTATTGGTATTAAATAAAATACCAACATCGATAAATAAGGTCCCGTTACATAATCAATTATCGCAATTATTACAACGGTAGCGTACGCCCTGAACAGGATAGAGAATACCGAATGCCGACTAATGTGGCGAACTATACGATCTATTACTTGTTCTTTTGAACGACCCAGAGAAATCATAAGATTTTATACATGTATTAACAGGCAGAGAGTTGTAATCGTTCCAGTACCAATCATTGCAGAAGGTCATAACCATTTGTTCATTCTAATTTGATTATTGGTTATTAATTTTTTACATTTTGTCAAATCCATATTTTGAACAAAATGTTTCTTTCTTAATAGAACGGGTGGTCTATCATGAAAACATTACTATTAATCTGCTCCGTCCTGATGTTGCTTTTAATAAGCTGTAAGGAAGGTCCTCAGGGACCGGCCGGTCCTTCCGCTGAAGATCCGACTGATCCCAATATAGCGCCGCGCGTTGTTTGGGTGTGGTTAGACTCTCAAAGACCTTATTATTGGCGAATTGATAATTATACTCAACAAAGCGACACATTACCGATTGGATATATCCCAGGTAGGTTGCTTATTCGATTCAATAAGATTATGGTGAGCTACACTGTTATACCGAATGTAACACTCCTTCCAAAGGAAGATGGTTTCGCATATTTAAGTCCTTGGGGCGCAATCTCCATAGACGGTCAAACTTTTGAATTACCAGTTTACGGCTACTTTAAAGTAGCCAAATCATACACTGTAACGGTTGGCAAAGAAGCTACAGATGTTACAAATAGAAAATTAGGAATTGACTACCAAAAAGTTTTAGTACCTGAACCGGTACTTCGAATCAGAACCACATATCCGGAGAACAATGATACTTCGGTTTATTTCATTTCTTCCATCTATACCACATTTAATTCACCGATAGATTCTAATTCATTATCCAATAATATAACCATCTCTCCATACGTTAAAGGTAAATGGATATCCAATTATTACAATTTGGAAAATATATCTTTTTATCCGGATTCCGGTTTCAAGGGGAACACTTGGTATGAAATTACTTTCTCAACAAGCATCAAAGATACACTCAATAATCACCTTCCATATCCGGCCACTTTCAGATTCAAGACCATTCCATTCAGAGTTACCAGTACATACCCGTGGGATGGTCAACAAGATGTATATCGATCGGGGAATATATCGGTAGATTTTTCATCTTACATAGATACATCATTAGTTCGAGGCGCATTTAATATCTCACCATCAATAGCAGGAGCGATCAACTGTTATAACACAGGATTTTCCTTCTATCCATATCAAAGTTTATTAGCAAACACAACTTACACTGTTATAATTGGAACATCCATGCGATCAATGGCTGGAGATACTCTCGCGGCTCCGTATACATTTTCTTTTAAAACATCGAATTGATATGACAACAACAAAAGACAAATTAACATTCAAATCCCTCACAATAAAAACCTGGGAAGATTTTGAGGATCTCTTCGGCGAGCGCGGTGCGTGCGGCGGATGCTGGTGTATGTCATGGCGATTGTCGCGTTCCGATTTTGAAAAGAGGAAGGGCAACGGCAACAAGCAAGCAATGAAGCAATTGGTGAAGAAAGGTGAGCAGATTGGTATTATTGCTTACCTGAATGGTAAACCAATCGGCTGGTGTGCAGTTGCACCGAGGGAGAAATTCCTAAAACTCGAAACTGCCCGCGTGTTAAAACGGATCGATGATGAGCCGGTCTGGTCGATTACCTGCTTCTTCCTCACCAAAGATTTCAGACGTAAAGGATTATCTGACGAGATACTCAAAGGAGTTATTGACTATTGCAGGAAGAAGAAAGTAAAAATCCTCGAAGCATACCCGATACTCCCTTACTCCAACAATATGCCTGCGGCGTTCGCATGGACGGGATTTCTCACCTCGTTTGAAAGAGCCGGCTTTAAAATTGCAAAACGCTGGTCCAAAGCCAGGCCTATTATGCGGTATTATTTGTAACGCGCAATAACATCCTCTCCTTTTAGGAGAGGATTATAGGTGAGGTCACTATCATTGGGAATTTTCAGGATTTTGTACTTGACACTTACGAGCAAGAATAGTATATTCATGGCACGCGTAACCGGGGAGAAAACAGATCATAATAATAAACCGGACGCGGGAGTCCTTCAAAAGATTCAATGATTTAGATTTGTTTACAATGTGTCTATCAATACCATTTGGTGTGGATATACGCTATTCGTTAATACACTAGTTAGCTGGCATTGCGCCTCACAATTCAAGGAATAATCATAAGGGATCAGACAATGGATAAAAACGATTGGATATTTCTAGGAGTAACGATTTTGTTAATCGCAATCCTAGTCTACATTAGTTCTCTAGTAATCATTGTGGCTGGAAAGGAAATTGTCGTAGCCATAATTGGTCTTGCTGGGATCATTCTCGCAGCAGTCTTGAAGTATACTACCGAATTGGAACAGTCCCGTCAAGAGGCAATTAGAATTGAGAGACAGAAGAATTACCAAAAACTGTTGGAGAAGGTGGGAGATTTCATCCGCAATCCATCAGAAAAGGATGCAATTTCTGTAGTGCACATCGAGTCTTGGGTTTTCGGCGACCCCAAAGTTGTCGTAAACACCAACAAACTCATTGCGGCACCTACTGTCGAAAACCTCAAGTCTCTATTGCGTTCAATGCGTGATAGCGTCGAGTTACCTTCGCTCACAGATGAAGACCTTGAGGGATATGATTTCGATCAACTCTTTCCGCCAAAACAACAGACTATGACAGTGCCAGGACTTAAGAAATGATGTACGCAACGCCAGCTAACAACGCTGCTTTACGGCGCTCACTTTTTATTAATAAGTCTGGATTGAAACTCAGTTTGGCTGGGGTTATAGAGTTCGCTCCATGCTGTTGCTTCACAGAAAATGAGTCAATTTGTAGTTCGCAACAGCACGGCGTAAAGCACATACGTTATGTGCCAGCCCTTAGATAGAGGATAGACGTGGAATGTGAGATTATGAATAAAGAAACAATTAACATCGTTCTTGCGATCACTCAAATATTTGGATCAATCGCACTCATCGTATATGTCATCAAGACATGGCACATCGCTTCTGCCACACGTCGCTCAGCCGAAATTTCTGAGAAGACCTTGCAAGAAATGAAAGCAGCCCGAGATCAAGAGGTCGCTCCATACGTTCTCGCTTATTTCGATCTCCCATTTTCTGAACACGTAATTCACCTCGTAATCAAGAATGTTGGTAAGACCGTAGCAACAAATGTGAGGATCGAATTTGAACCCAAGTTGATCGGAATTCGTGAGGAAGATTTTTCAACCCTCCCACTGATCAAGGATGGAATTCCTTCACTGCCGCCAGGGGGAGAAATCAAGACATTCTTCGATACCGCAATGTCAATGTTTGGTGACCAAAACAAACGGCCACTCACCTATCGTGCGAAGATACGATATTTTGGTGGCTTGAACGAAGGCGAACGTATGAGCGAACAAACCTTGGATTTATCTGTGTACAAAGGCTTGAGCTCTATCTCCCGGCATGGAATGCACGAGCTTGTTGAAAGAGTTGAAAAGGTGGCACGGTACACGGAAAATATCAGCAAGGAGTTGACTGAATTAACGGAGATGGTCTCTGATGGTATAAACCTTCGCAATCCGTCGATCCTAATTTCGCAGATAGCTCCAAGCTCCCCTGATTGGCATTTCGTCGCATTTGCGAAGTTGTTAGAGTTCAAGCACACTTGGTTATCAACGTATGGTACTGACCATGATAAGATGCTTAACCCTTTTCCTGACAATTTGAAACTTAGGCTCAACCAGATCGGGGAACAGCTTGTTATCATCGCAGCAAATGGACCACACGATCTGAGCGTCGAGATTAAAGACTCTCTTCTCAAGATTTCAAATCTTTTGATCGATCTAGCCAACGAACGGTTTTACATTGACGGCGGCGCATCATTAAACAGATTCGACGCAAAGGGGAACGACATCTTGAGTTTGGTAAACGCAGTTCTCCAAAAATTTGAAACATTGCACAACGGGCCGGCGCATAACAACAAAAATGTAAAATGAACCCTTACTTCGCTCACAGAGAATTTATCTGTAAAAGTTCGCTCGCAACGGCATTTTTGTTGCAGACGTTATGCACTATTGTGCCTTCAAGCAATGACAGGAGACTTAACTAATGAAAAATAGAATTCGATTAATCTACCTTCCAGTAACGATCATTGCATCTGTTTCTTTGATTCTACTGCATTGGGGTTGTAAGAGCGAAACCACAGCCTCTCCTTATATGCTCAGTGAGGACAGATACCTCTTCCTAACTTCCCAAACTGTCACCACACAGACCCTGATCGAGTCAGGTACGATTTTTACACCTGAACCTCTAACTTATTGTAGCAACACTAAGGTGTCTCGGGTTTTCACTATATCGGATGACTGCCCATTTTGCGGCTTCGCTGATAACGATCTGCCATATTTCAAATTCTATACTCGCTCTCGGATTCTTCGAATATTCAACGCAGACCCTATCATGCTGGACTCAACCACAAGCGCACTGTACTGGTGGGGTGACATACATCTAAGAGCTTCTTGCGTCACTCCAAACAGCGATATAATCGGTTATCGTTATCTACCCTTTGTCCTCCCGAATGACTCTTCTTCGAAGATATTATCTATGCAACCTGATGGTACGGCAGCACTTCTCATTCAAAATCATACTGTCACTCTCAAGACCGGCGATACATACAAGTACTTTGCCAGACGTGAAACTTTAACAGTCAACATTGTCGTTCCACCTGATACTGTCCCACGAAATCATTCTCTTCTCATCCTGGACAGTTTGGTAATTCACAACTATGGACTCCAACCTAAGATTCTAGTTCTCTTTGAGTGATGTGTCTATTTTGACGATACGTGGCGTCTTTTACTTCTTTTCACCACAATTGGCACAAAGTCGTCTAACACTTTATAAAATGTCCCGGAAAAGAGAATTCGTGGCAAGCGGGATTTCGTCCCGGTGAAATTCATTAGGGCTCAACAAGATCGCTTGTTTAAAATCAGAGCAATCAGTTGATGACCATTTTGCCGACGTCGGGAAAATGGTTGAACTTGGTTCAGGAAGTCAACGAGAGTTTGAGATAGAGCCCACAATAACCACCGTTTGACACTTTCCTTCTTTCTTGTTACATTCTTCAGAATGATATTTCCTTAATTCTTAAATCCAGCAAATTCACCATAATAGTTTGAACCTCAATAGGAGTACACATTATGCCGTACACTTACGAACAACTAAGCAAAATGACAGTTATCGAACTTCGTCAAATCGCCGACGGGATCGAACACGAAGCAACCAAGGGTCACAGCACAATGCACAAAGATAAACTTCTGCCCGCATTATGTCTGGCTCTTGGCATCGAGGCACGTGCGCACCATGAAGTGAAGGGTATCAACAAAGCAAAAATAAAAAAAGAAATCAGAGCGCTGAAGGTGGAGCGGGCAGCAGCGATGCAAAACAAAGACGGCGTTAAGCTTCGCGAGGTACGGGAAAAAATCCACCGCCTCAAGCGTGAACTCAGGAAGCACATTGTATAGACAAGAATATGCGATGAAGATTTGCGGTGACTGCTAATAATTCCCGAAAAAAATTATGACTGAAAATCCGACTATAAAGAAACTCCAAATGAAACCCGCCCAGCGGATTGCGATCATCAATCCGCCGGAGGGTTATGAAAAACAGTTCGGTTCTGCCGCCGGCAGCATTGCCGGGCATAAAGAATTGAAGAGTTCATTCGACTTCATCCAGATTTTTGCCGGAAGTGCGGGTGAACTCGAGCGGCAAACGCCAAAGATTCTTCACATCATTCATCCTGAAGCAATTCTATGGGTTTCATATCCGAAACTCAGTTCAGATCAGAAAACAGACCTGAGCCGTGAAAAGTGCCGGGAGATTATGCAGAAGTTCGGCTACCGCCTCGTCTCACAAATATCGGTAGATGAAATCTGGTCTGCTTTGCGATTCAAACCGGAGGCAAGCGTTGTGAACAAAAAAATAGAAACTCCATCAGTCGATACGGTGAAACGGATAGTTAAAATTCCTAAAGACCTGAAGGCGGAGTTTCTGAAAAATATGAAAGCGGAGGCATTCTTTAATACGCTCTCGTTCACACACAGGAAGGAATATGTTCAGTGGATTGAAACAGCGAAGAAGGAAGAGACACGTGCGACGCGCGTTTCGAAAACCGTGGCGATGTTAGCAAAAGGATTTAAAGAGCGATCCTGAAAATACTCATTTCACAACTACATAATTAGCATGAATTCTCCGATCCCGAAGCCATCCGTACCGCGAAGGTGGCTTTATGCTATCGCGGGACTCATATGGAGTGTTGCGGGATTTATCCTGATCGAGCGCGCCTATGGGTGGTTAGACGACCTTGAGACCGGGCAGTTGATCATAGTCCTGTCACTCGGTGCGGGTCTATCATTAATTTTTCATTTCTTCGGCTTCATAAAGTTAGCACGAAAAAATATTAACCGCATCAACTCACTGCCTGAGAGCGTTTGTATTTTCGCTTTTACGGCATGGAAAGGATACCTGATCATCGCATTCATGGTTACTGCGGGGATATTGCTGCGTAATTCTTCTTTCCCTAAACATTATCTCTCGGTGCTGTACGTTGCGATGGGCGGCTCATTGCTGATGGGAAGCGGTTTATTCTATGTGAAATATTTTCATCATAACCCAAAACGAAAGTCATAACCTATCATGAACCTGCACGAATGGATTAAAGAATTCCCCGGCGCTGTGACTGTTTGCGATACTCAGGGAATCATAATCGAGATGAATGAAAAAGCCATCGATACTTTTGCAAATGAAGGAGGAGCAAAGTTGATCGGTACAAATTTATTGGAATGTCACCCGGAGCCGTCCCGCTCGAAAGTCAGGGAGCTTTTAAAATCGCAGAAGAAGAATATTTATACCATCGAGAAGAACGGTATCAAGAAGCTAATCTATCAGTCGCCGTGGTTCAAGGATGGAAAGTATGCCGGTCTTGTCGAGCTATCTCTCGAAATTCCGTTTGAGATGCCGCACTTTATCCGCAGTTAATATCACTTGCTTTAACAGCACACGGTCCCAAGTCAGAATGGAAATCTCACCGATGCCGTCACTCTCGGAACAATCCTGCCGTTGAGCGTGAGTTCCGGGCTGACATCAAAGTCGTATAAATGCGCTCCGGCATAAGCATCGACGATATTTAAAACATAGAGGACACCGAGGAACCAAGCGAATTTATCGCGTTCGTCGTGGTAAAAATCCCGCAGTCGAACATACTGATCGCTCGGGTTTTGTGAATTCTTGTTTCGAAAATCTTTATAGTTCTTGTTCAAGTCCAGCCATTGATATATCCAGTAACCGCCCACAGCCCAGATTATCGGCGGCTTCCAATAATTTTCATTGTAGATTTGCCCCAAGCCTGGCACTGCCGCTGAAAGACCCATAGCTAATAACGGAGATTTGGAAAGATGGAAAGTTGTATCAACCGGTTTTTGATTATTCGCGATAAGCGTATCTCTCACTCCCGGTTCGGTAGTGACAGATGCATCCGGATTAATTATTGTTGAATCGGTTTGAGCGTTAACGAGTGAGAGCCATAAGAACAACTGACCTAAAACAAATAACCGATGACAAACGCTCCTCATCCGATTAGCACTTAGCCATTCACGACAACGATTGCTTCGATCTCGACTTTCACATCGCGTGGGAGCCGCGCGACTTCAATGGTCGAGCGAGCAGGAGCATCGTTCTTAAAGAATTCGGCATATACCTCATTCATACCGGCGAACTCGTTCATATCTTTCAGGAAAACTGTAGTCTTGACAACATCATCTAACTTCGCGCCGCCTTTTTCGACTATCGCCTGAAGGTTTTTTATCACCTGGCGTGTTTGCGCTTTAACATCTCCCTGAATCACCTGTCCGCTGTGCGGATCTATAGGCACCTGTCCGGCAACAAACATAAACGAACCTTGCGCGACTATCCCCTGATTATACGGACCTATCGGCGCCGGAGCTTCTTTAGTAAGTATAATTGATTTTGCCATAAGTTTTCCGATTATTGTTCGATTGAAGAAATAAGATCAAACAGACGGCCTAAGTCGTCACTGTTGTAAAACTCGATTATAATTTCTCCGCTGCCGCCGTCTTGAACATTGACTTTGACTTTAGTTGCAAATATCTGCTGGATTCTATCGGCGATACTTTCTTCTACGGTTCCCGGACTCTTTGTACCGCGGAATGTTTTTTTGCTCGATTTTTTGCCGGCATCGCGGACAAGTTTTTCCACTTGTCTGACATTTAAATCTTTCTTGATGATCCGTTCATATATCCGGAGTTGTGTTTGTTCATCCGGCAACGAGACAAGTGCGCGGGCATGCCCCATCGTTAATTGATTTTTACGCAGAGCGTCCTGGATAAGCTTCGGCAGTTTCAGGAGACGAAGGAAATTTACTATCGTAGTGCGGTCTTTACTTATTTTTTTTGCGATCTCTTCGGCGGTGAACCCGATATCGTGCATCAATCGCTGGTACGATATCGCAATTTCAATCGGGTTAAGGTGCTCACGCTGAAGATTCTCGATCAATGCAAGCTCGAGCATCTCTTCATCGTTCTTTACTTCGATGATATAAGCCGGGATTGTTTTTAACCCGATTTCCGCCGATGCGCGAAGGCGTCTCTCGCCCGAGATGAGATCGAACCTTCCATCCTTCGCCTGCCGAACGGTGATCGGCTGGATTATACCCTTCTGCTTGATCGATTCTTTCAGTTCATCGAGCGCCTGCTGATCGAAGTCTGCGCGAGGCTGGAAAGGATTCGGACGAATCTGTGAGATATCAATATCGGCATTCGATCCTTTATTCTCTGCAACGATTATGGCTGCAATCGCCGGTCGCTCCGGCTCAACAGGCGTGCGTATCAGCGCCGATAAACCTTTTCCCAAACCACCTTTTGATTTTGACATATTGTTTTATACCGTAACTTCCTGCCGAACTGTTGCTGTTTGTTGACGTTTCAGGAATTCTTTTGCAAGTTCCATATAATTTCGCGCACCCGATGACACCGCTTCATACAATATAATCGGTTTGCCGTAGCTCGGCGCTTCACTAAGCCGGACATTGCGCGTTATGATAGTTGAAAATACTTTATCCCCGAAAAACTTTTTTACCTCTTCCACTATTTGATTTGATAACCGCAGGCGGCTGTCAAACATCGTCATCAGAACGCCTTCAATTGTCAATGCAGGGTTTAGATTTTTCCGGATGATGTTAATCGTGTTGAGAAGTTGTCCAAGTCCCTCAAGCGCATAATACTCGCACTGCACGGGGATGATTACAGAGTCTGCGGCAACCAATCCGTTGAGTGTGAGAAGACCGAGCGACGGCGGACAATCAATAAAGATGTACTCGTAATCATTTCTTACCCTCTCGACAATATTCTTCAGAACCATCTCGCGGTTTTCTATATCAACCAGCTCAACCTCGGCACCAACCAGATTAATGTGAGATGGAAGAAGCGAAAGATACGGCATTTGGGTCTTGACGATAACATTACGAGGATCGACATCGTTTATTAAAACATCGTAAACGTTATTCCCCTCGCTTCGTGTATCTACACCGAGACCACTCGTCGAATTTGCCTGCGGATCAATATCGATAAGCAAGGTTGAATGCTCGGCTACAGCAATACCCGCCGCAAGATTGATTGCGGTAGTGGTTTTTCCAACCCCCCCCTTTTGATTAGCAAGAGTAACAATTTTACCCATATAAATTCACCACCTTAAGCAAAGGCGTGCGAGAACTCCTAATGAAATACTGATGAGAACAAATCGAACGGGAAACCAATTTTGTCAAAATGTGCATATTTATGATGGTCAAATATAAAATAATTTTCTGCAGAAAGCAATGATATCGATAAGTCATAATCTACGTACATCCGTTGCAAATGCTAATCCGATATCAATCGGATCGAATCATGCTGTGTAAAGGATATTATGTGCACCCCCAGCAGCAGAAGTCCGATATCCTCGATAACACGCAGCCATCCCACCTTGGAGTCGCTCGACGCGCCGAAGCAGCCGCAATCTATGATAAGTCCCCTCATTATCGCTGATATCAACATAATAATGAACAAGGATAGTAATGCTGAAAGTAAAAAAGAACTTGAGCGAACGAATGTTCCGCTGATGAGAAAAACGCCGCAGAGCAGTTCTATCCATGGAATTATTAAAGCGACCAAATTCACAATAGATAACGGCAGTATTTGATATGCTTGCACGTTGACGGCGAATATTTCCGGCAGAGCAATCTTTTCAACGCTTGCGATAATGAACAGCGTACCGAGAATCAGGCGGGAAAGAAGAAGAACGTATTTACTTGAGAGAATGTTTTTCATATCGATTAATAATTTAACGAAGTCGTATCGATCGGCATTTTTGCCTGCGTCCATCCGTCCCATCCATCATCATAAATGAGGAGATGTTTGAACTCCATTACTTTCAAAAAATCTGCCAGCACTTGTCCGAGGTAGCATTCGGGGTTATTGCAATAAATAATTACCAGAGTATCGCGCGGAATAGTAACGAGCTTATCGAAATATTTTTCTACCTCTAAAGCAGGAATGTTGCTCGCCCCCATAATATGTCCTTGTTTGTATTCCTCGGCGCTGCGTGCATCGAGCATGACCCCGCGCTTTTCTCCAAGTAATTTTTTCAACTGTGTCAATGAGATTATTTTGAAATCTTGCTCTTGAACCGTCGGGTACAGCTTTGCCATCGAATCCGGATTGCTAAGAGCGCGCTCATGCAGGGGGGCAATTACTTTCACTCCTTGCGTAGAATCATCGCGCGAAGACCGGGAGAACAAAACCGAATCCGATGCTGCAATTTTCTGGATCTCCTTACGGATTAAAGGTATTCCCCTACTTGAGAAAGCATTATATACAAGCGCCAGAAATACTGAGAGCAGGATTATCATAACGATTTCACGGAGGATCGATGTGGTTTTTGTCATCTGCGTGTCAAGAAAATTTATCGCCAATTGTTAAACGGTAACCGCGTAAAAAATCTTCAGCGGACATTCGTTTCTTTCCCTCCAATTGTAAATCCAATAATTCGATTGCGCCATCGTTTGTTTTGATAATCAATTTATTATCTGCCTGTAGAACTTCACCTGAGGCGCATTTCTTATCGACATCGACTATTTGAGAACGATATATTTTCAGTATGCGTCCGTCATACATCGTGAAAGCCCCGGGTCTTGGTGATAATCCGCGAATAAGATCGTGAATCTGTGCGGCGGGTTTATCCCAATCGATCCTGCAATGATCTTTAAATATTTTCGGTGCGGTAGAGGCAAGACTATCGTCCTGAAGCTTTGGAGAAATTTTGCCTGCCTCGATTAAGCGAACGGTATGCAGAACTATTTCCGCGCCAATATCAGATAACTTGTCATGGAGTTCTCCTGCATTTTCATCGGGACCTATGGGTACGCGCGCTTGCAGGATAATATTTCCCGTGTCAACCTTTTCCTGCAGAAAAAACGAAGTTACGCCGGTTTCTTTTTCCCCGCGGATGATCGCCCAGTTGATCGGCGCGGCGCCTCTATACTTCGGCAGTAACGATGCATGAAGATTGAATGAACCAAGTTTTGGTATTTGGAAAACTTCGGGAGGAAGAATTCTAAACGCAACAACGACGAAGATGTCGGGTTTGAGATCGGTTAATTGCCGAATAAAATATTCATCCTTCATCCGTTCAGGCTGTAAGAACTGGAGTCCATGATTCTGTGCGTATTGCTTCACTGCTGAAGTCGATAGTTGCAGTCCTCTGCCTGCGGGTTTATCAGGGACCGTGACAACTGAAACGATATCGTATTGATTATCGAGCAGGATTTTTAAACTCGGTATTGCAAAATCCGGCGTACCCATGAACACTATTCGCATCTGCACTCAGTAATTGATTGACATTGATTAATCTATAAAGGAATGTCTGCCGCAGTTACAACCGGGTAATTTACTTCCATTTCACCGCGATGAATTTTTTGTAAAAGTTCAGCGTGCATCTTTCGCTTTTCAGGCGTGAGATAATCGATGAATAGAATTCCGTTAAGGTGATCGATCTCGTGAAGTATCACTCTTGCGAGCAGATCTCCGGCTTCAATTTCACGATCATGGAACCCGGTATCTTTGTAACGCACTTTAATTGTTTTTGCTCTCTCAACTTCATCCCGGACGTCCGGAACGCTCAGGCATCCTTCCTCTATCGTCCACGAGTCTTTCTTATTGATAACCTCCGGATTGATGAGGGCAAATGGTTTAATGTTTTCCAATTCTTCGACATCTGAAACATCGATAGTAATCACCCGCTGTAAGACACCCACCTGATTTGCCGCAAGTCCTATGCCGCTTGCCTTACGCATTGTCTCGAACATATCCATGATTAATTGAATCACATCGTCCGTTAATTGCTTGACAGGCAGGGCTTTCTTTCTAAGAACCGGTGAACCATCCGTATATATTGGTAAAACTGCCATTTCTTTATCCATCAAATTTCAATATTAATATAAATATCAACAAAAAGAAAAACAAAAGAGTTGCTTATTCGACGATCCTGCGTGCACCGAGAAAACGTTTCCGATAATATTCGCTTTCCATCAGCGATATAGTAACACCGATTGAAAGACTCGCGTGCGCAAAAAGTCCATCACCGACGTAGATACCGACATGCGAGGGCCGCTTTTTTCTTGTTTTAAAGAAAACCAAATCACCGAATTTCAAACTATCCAGCATGATAGGTGTGCCGGTTTTATATTGATCACCGCACGAGCGCGGTATGGTGATGCCCAGAGCATCGTTAAAAATGTTTATCGCGAATCCGGAACAATCGAATCCCGTGCTATCGTCGCCACTGCGCCGGTACCGGATTCCCATCAATCCCATGATTTTGGTTAATAATTTCTGCCTGTCGATTGCAGGATTATTCTCGATTGTCGGCGATTTTAGTACCGTATTGAAAACGGGTGGTATATCATCTTCGAGCGGTTCTTCCTCATCCATTTCTGTATTGGCGGAAAGATCTTCATCTTGATCGATAGTGTCAGTGACTGACGGTTCATTAATTGATGTAATGTGCGAAGACGAAGAACAACCGGATATGGAAAAATTTAGAATGCAGACCAAAAAGATAATACCCCATATGCTTCGCAACATCAAGCATGTGCGGGTCAAAAACTTTTGAGCCATCCTTTTTGCCGGATGGCTCATCGTTCTAACCAAGGTATGCCCGCAATTGTTTACTGCGAGACGCATGACGCAATCGTCGAATCGCCTTTTCTTTAATTTGGCGAACACGTTCTCTGGTAAGTTGGAATTTTTCACCGATCTCTTCAAGAGTGAGAGAATGTTCGCGTCCGAGTCCGAAATACAATCGGATAACTTCGGCTTCGCGTTCGGTCAAAGTACCGAGTGCGCGTTCTACTTCTTTGCTTAGTGACTCACGGACGAGGAGATGATCAGGCATCGGCGTACGCTCGTCCTGAATAACATCAAGTAGCCGGTTATCCTCGCCTTGAATAAACGGAGCATCCATCGAGAGGTGGCGTCCGGAAATTTTAAGCGTATCTGCAACTTCGAAGAGCGACATGTCGAGTTCTTCTGCAAGTTCGCTTGCGCTCGGTTCGCGCTCGAATTCTTGCTCTAAGGTGCTGAACGCTTTCCCAATCTTATTCAGTGCGCCGACCCGGTTAAGAGGCAACCTTACGATTCTCGATTGTTCGGCGAGCGCCTGCAGAATCGACTGCCGGATCCACCACACAGCGTAAGAAATAAATTTGAAGCCGCGTGTTTCATCGAATCTCTTTGCGGCTTTGATAAGACCGAGGTTACCTTCATTGATCAGATCACCAAGTGATAATCCCTGGTTCTGATATTGTTTTGCTACGCTAACCACAAATCGAAGATTGGCTTTCGTGAGCTTCTCCAACGCTTTTTGATCACCCTTCTTAATCCGCCTGGCAAGATCGATTTCTTCTTCAGGGTCGAGTAGTTCAACCCTACCAATCTCCTGAAGATATTTATCGAGCGATTGGCTCTCACGGTTAGTATATTGCTTAGTCATTTTCGGCATAGCGTTTCCTTACAAGGTAAACTTCATACGTGTCTTGTTATGCGCTTCGAGTATTCTGTACATCGATTCTATCAACAATACCGACGATACTGGCATCGACCGGAGCCATTTCAACCGGCAGCGGAATAGTCGCTTCACGCGCTGTAATATAGAAAATTGTTTCACCGGGTCCTGCACCGATAGTATCGACAGCCACAATCGGGTCACCAACGATTTCACGATGCGCATTAAGGGGTTGAATGAATTGAAGCTTGAAATTCATCAAACTTTCATCCTTCCTTGTTGCCCAGATCGTTCCGATAACCTTTCCAAAAAACATAAGCAGATTATAGTTTTGGTTATTCAGTAATATCCAATTTGTCAACAACCGCCATGATGACGGCATCAACGGGTTTATTTTTAGTCAATGCTGTTTGGCGGGCAGAGCTTCCGCTGCACACAAGAACAACATCGCCAACGCCGGCTTGAACTGTATCAACTGCGACAACGAATGTATCTTTAACTTTATAATCTAAGCCTACATGTTTGACGAGCTGGAACTTCATACCGACCAATTCCTCGTCTTTCCTTGTTGCCCATATTGTACCGATAACTTTTCCTAAAAACATATCAGAATCCTGTCTTTATGTACGAATACGGTGATTTGATGTTGCTTTCCTTTCGAAACCATTCCGACAGCATTACGCACGATGACATCGCGAACTGCCACCTCCAATCGATCTCAAGAAGTGTTCGATAATAGTGTTTGAATACAGCGCAAAAAATTTCCCGATCGTCCCGTTCGATTATACTTTCAGAAACTCTTAAGCGTAAATCTCTTTCTCGTTACATTTACACACTTGCATACGGCGATGGCTGAACCGAACACTGCCGTGTTTCGACGGTTCCGATACTACATAAAGAACCGGCTGTTTAATCGATCCGCATGTTTGACATTTTTTGCCATGCTGCATTGCTGCTTTTGTCGCTTTATCTGCAAACGTTTGTTGTTTTGCCATAAGTATTCTTTCTTTTTATTAAATGTTCGTCTTATATATTAAAAAACTCTTACAACGTTCCCACCGGCATTCGAAGCATTGCTCAAAACGGCGATTGTGTTGCCAAGAAGCTCTTCTTTTTTCATACCCTCAAGAGCGCCTGCAACCCCGACACTGATGGTAATCGAGAATGTTTTGCCGTCAAGATTGATGACAAGACCCGCAATATTTTTCCGGATTTTTTCCGCCCATAAATACGCTTCATTAGCCGCAGTGTCTATAAGGAGAATGCCGAAACGATCCGATTCATACCTGCCTACAAGATCATAATGCCTAATGCTCGATCGTATTGCTTTTGCCAGCGCAAGTATTACACGCTCAAATCCATCGATACCGAAGCGATGTGTGATATCGTCAGCCTTATCGATTGTAACGAAGAGAGAAGATAGCTCGGTTCCGGTATCGTCCGCACGCTGCAGTTCTTCTTCCATCCTTTGCATGAAAAATTTCTTTGAGTATGTGCCGGTAACATTATCTATGATAACATACTCATTAATGACCTCCTGCATATAGAATATTTCCAGGGCAGAAGCAATATTTTCCGAGAGCCGGTATACCATTTCCAGATCCTGGCGAGAAAAATTTAGTTTCTCGCGGCTCTCCAAACTTACCGCTCCATAACATTTGTTGAGTGAGCTGATAGGTACCGATAGGAACGAACCCTTTTTTTCAAGTTTTTCTTCCGAAAAATATCTGGGAATAGTAAGCGCACTCAGATCATCTATCAGATTATGTGAATTGTGTTTTATCGTGTGCCCGACTATACTTTCCGGAAAATCCACCGCCTGCTCGGTTACAATATATCCTTCATGCGCGCGATTTGTTATTTTCTTCGCAACCCATGCACGCTTGGCTTCATCGTACAGCACTATGGAAAGGAAATCCCAATTAATGAGTTTCGATGACTCTTCAGCGAGCGCGTGGACAATGGTATTTAGCGAAAAATTATTTCTGATACGCTCCTGCAAACGGCGAATCGAACGTAATAGCTCCGAATTAAGGAGAAGATCATACTTATCGTTATAGCTTTTTATCAAGGCGGAAATCAGTTTTGTGAATTGCCCAAGCAACGAGAGCGTTTCAGGCCCAAATTCATCACCGGCTTTGCTATCGATAGCAAGAACGGCAACCGGTTGATCCGATACTTTCTCAGCAGAGCTTCGCGAGAAGAAGACCGGCACACCGACGAATGATTTTATAGCTATCGGCTTTTCATAATACTGGAACAATTCGCTTTCGGAAATCGGATTCACTTCCGAAATAAATTCCGGCTTTCCTGTCAACGCAACCTTACTCACCAGATCGTGCCCGATCACAAACCTGCGGGATGAAAAAAAATCTGCGGAATCAGTAACGTGAGCTTCCATTATCATCTGATTCTTCTCTCGGTTTGCCCAGAAGAATGCGACACTATGAGCAAATAGAACTTCCTTGATAACCGCAAGGACTTTGTTTAATAGAAAATCAAATTCGGTCCGAGGCTCAGCATCTTCCTTAAAAATTGCTGAGTCAACATCAAAAAAATCGGACAGATGATATTCCCTCGTTACCGGTTGTTCGTTCTCTCTCATCGGTTTGTAATATTGATCACCACGATGTTTTGCAATCTCGGTAGCGGGTTTCGTGGACGAGTCGGTTGATTCCACAATTTTCTCTTCCTCATTAACTTCTTCGAGCCGGATATCGCCGTTCATATTTGGTTGGAAATCATCGAAGATAAGTTTTTTCATCATATTATTTCCGATTTGTGAGTGGTTTATATTATTTGATTCCCTGGTACCCGATCGAATCTGAAGGTGTTTGGCGCGCAGAGATGAGAATATCATCAGAGCGGAACCCATAACTATTACCAAACAAATAACTCTAACAAAGAACAAGTCAATTAAAACGCCAGCGATCATAGCACAAATGCCGATTGCGAGGATAACAGTTTCTCCCAAAATAATTTTCGATAAATGTGTTTCAAACCATCTTGTTATCGATAAATTTGCCATTCGTGCCCGAATATCGTAGTAAGTTTTTCTCAAAGTGTTTAAATTTAGTGATTATCGCAATAAAAGTCAATGAAAAAGCACGATTTCTACAGAATCACCTAATTGACTTCCGTTATCTAAATTGTATGTCTAAAATGGCAGTGCCCAAATCATACAATATGGGTGAAATATTCCATACTTTACCGATGGAGATTGCTATTTTGAAATACAAATGGTATAATTGAAATAAAAGAGATTATGAAAGAAGAAACAATAAATATACTTCTGGTCGATGATGATGCGGGCTATGCTAATGTTATAAGACATCTTCTAAAACCATTTCAGGATAAACGGTTCGAGATTTCTTGGATCAGCGATACTTCTAAGGTGATCGCGCAGCTCAAATCTTCATCGAGAGTCGATCTCGTTCTGATGGATTATTTCCTCCAAAACGGCAATGGACTGGAGTGCATTAAGAAAATATTTGAAGAAAAAATCGAAATTCCAATTATTCTGTTAACATCAAATAAAGATTTCCGGATCGCAATTGAAGCAATGAAATACGGCGTTGAAGATTACCTGATTAAAGAAGAGGCAGTAGATACAATGCTTCCGCGCACGATAATAAATGTATTGGAACGTGTACAATTGAACAAGAAGTTATTAAATATTGAAAAAGAAAAATTAATAACACAGAAAAAAATGGAAGCAGTACAAGAACTGGTTGTCACAATGTGCCATGAATTCAATAACCCTCTTGCTGCGATAAAAATAAGCACAGACATACTAAATCGGCAGTCAATTACACCCGAACAGAAGGAGATCCTCGCCAAACTCAACGCCAATATCACACATCTTGAAAAACAGATCGTGAAATTGCGCGACATAAACACAGAGGAGCAAAATTGAAAGTATTCAGAACCTTTTTTTGGTGTTCGAATTTACAATTCATTTTTTTGTTTACTAAATAAAAGAAGTTTGTCTCCGATAGTGTCAAATTATTTGAAGACCTTGATTTTCTATCCGAAATTCTCTATATTGTTAACGTTATGAATTGCCTATTGTTATACCCATGTACTGAATTAAAATTATGCTTTCAGCAAACAATCAGAAAAAGGGGTACGGCAAACATCGATAAAAGGCTTAAAAAAGCGATTAAACATAGATAAGATTTTATAAACGTCCCGCCAAAAAACGGGACATTTTTTTTCTCCGGACCGCTGTTAATAAATGATTCTCCAAAACATTCAAAATATACTTGAGACATGGGCTCCGAAAGATATAGCATGGGAACAAGATAATACAGGGTTACAAATTGGTTCGCCCAATCAACGTGTAAAAAACATTCTCATTACGCTGGATGTTAATAACGAAGTTGTAGAAGAAGCTCGCAAAAAAAAAGCCGACCTGATAATCAGTCATCATCCTCTTCTCTACAAACCTCTGAAGTCAGTTAATTTCGACCAAAGAAACGGCAACCTGGTTCAGAAATTGATCCTATACAAAATCGCACTTTATTCCATTCATACAAATTTAGATTTCACAAAGGATGGCGTCAGCTTCACGCTCGCCGAGCAAATCGGATTGAAAGATATTGATTTTCTGTACAAGGATAAGCAGACGCAAAAAAAAATTACGGTTTTTGTCCCGCCGGAATATACACAGCGTGTTTCATCGGCTATGTCTGATGCCGGAGCGGGTATCATCGGAAATTACGAAAATTGCGCATTCGAAACCGATGGTGTCGGAATGTATAAACCCGGCATTAGCTCAACTCCTTTCAAAGGTAAAGCGGGCAATCTGGAGCACATAACTGAAACACGGCTTGAAATGACAGCCCCGAGCTGGAAGGTAAACAGCGTCGTGTCTGCAATGAAGGCGGTTCACCCTTATGAAGAAGTCGCGTACGATATTTATGAACTATCAAATTTTAGCAACGACTACGGCGCAGGCGCTATCGGTATTCTTCCCGGCAGGATGAATAAAAATAAATTCCTCAAACATATCGGGTATTCTTTAAAACTTCCCGTAGTCAAGTACTGTGGAACCGGTAATGCAAAAATCAAACGTGTTGCCGTATGCGGCGGCGGCGGATCGGATTTGCTTTCAGCTGCCATACGACAAAATGCGGATGCATTTATAACCGGTGATATTTCTTACCATCGCTTCGAAGAGACTGAAGATAAAATTATTATGATCGATGCAGGCCATTTTGAAACCGAACACCCGATAATTCATAAAATTGCCGTTCGCTTAAAAAATGAATTCATGAAACATTCAGACGATATCAAGATATTCGAATCAAAAGTCCCGAGTAACAATATTCAGTATTTTATACCATGAAGGAAACAACTGTGGAAAATAAATTAAAATTTTTATATGCTCTCCAGCAAGTTGATTCACGTTTGCAGGAAGTGCACGAGCTAAAAGGCGATCTACCTATGATCGTTGATGAACTTAGCAGCAAAGTCGATGCGTTGAAATCAAAAACAAAAGAGCTCAATAATATCATCAAGCAATCGAAAATCGACCGCGATAAAGCCGATGTAGATATCATAGATCTTGCCGAAAAAGTTGAAAAATACAAGAGCCAGCAATTGAACGTCAAATCTAACAAACAATATGACGCTCTGACAAGAGAAATCGATGCAGCAGAAAAGAAATCGACAGGGCTTGAAAAAGAAATGGAACTATCTGAAGGAAAACTTGAAATTGCAAAAAGAGATTTGGAGATTGTCACAGTACAATTGGATGAATCGAATAGTGAGCTGAGCGACAGGAAGAAAGAATTGCGGGAAGTAAATAAAGAACATGAAAAAGAAGAACTGTCTCTACAGCATCAACGCGAAAAACTTCTTGTCCGATTAGATAAAATTGAGATCGAGAAATACGAGAGAATAAGAAAAGCAAAAAATGGAACTGCGGTTGTAGCCGTCAAGCGTGGCGCTTGCGGCGGATGTTTCAGTCGCGTTCCTCCGCAGAAAATCCTGGAAATCAGGCAAAACTCGAAATTATATGCATGTGAACATTGTGGACGAATACTCGTATCGGATCACATCGTTTCAATCAGCATCGAGATGAAGTGATCCTCCTGCATTACTTGCAAGGCTATCGTGTAAAAACATAGCAATAGCATCCCAGGTGGATATACTGCCAATATCCGGTCGACACATAATCTACGGAATCGAGCAGAAAAATAAGATTTTAAATCACAGAATCAAGGCTGCGCATCGTGCAATCGTCCCGTCTAACTCAATGAGTTAGACGGGAAGGAAAGTCCGAACTCCACAGGACAGAGCACCTCCTAACAGAAGGGTGTCATAAGCGAAAGCTTATGGCAACGGAAAGTGTAACAGAAAATATACCGTCCCGTCTCGATCTTTGATCGAGACGGGGTAAGGGTGAAAAGGCGTAGGTAAGAGCTCACCAGTTCAGCAGTAATGTTGAAGCTTGACAAACCCTGTTCGGAGCAAGACCATGTAAATTCCGTTTCACGGAAAACGTGAGAAGAGTGGTCCGTTCAACTTTATATTCCCATCGGGAACATGAAGACGGAATGGGTAGGTCGCTAGAACCCGCTCGTGAGAACGGGTCCAGAGAAATGATTGCATCCCGGCTGATGGAATACATCAACCGGGAACAGAATTCGGCTTATAGATGCGCAGCCTTATCTTTACTTAATACGATAAAATAAAAATGACAACCAAAAAAACATACCGTTGGTCGGTCGCCTCAAAACCGGATAACCAACTAACCGCACAACTTGCCAAGGAAATAAATGTCCCTGAAACTATTGCAAGGATTCTAATTTATCGCGGCATTACAACATACGCCGAAGCAAAGGAATATTTCAGGCCGCAACTTAGTGATCTTCACGATCCATTTTTAATGGATGGAATGCAAAAAGCAGTTGATCGCATCATGAAAGCAATCGAAACAAACGAACGAATTCTAATATTCGGCGATTATGATGTCGATGGAACAACAAGTGTGGCGATGTTATTTCTTTACCTGAAAAAATTAGGGTGCCAATCTATTATTCATATACCCGACCGTATTATTGAAGGTTATGGCATTTCACTAACGGGCATCAATAAAGGAAAAGAATTTGGAGCCACACTTTTAATTTCCGTTGATTGCGGAATAACAGCAATCGAACAGGTTGAGTATGCCCGATCTCTCAGCATAGATGTAATCATTTGCGATCACCATGAACCAGGACAGACACTGCCAAACGCTCATGCAGTTCTCGATCCGCTTATCCCGAACTGCAAGTATCCTTTTAAATATCTTTGCGGGTGCGGTGTTACTTTTAAATTAATACAGGCGCTTGAACAACGCCGTGATAACGGACAGCTTGCAAACGACTTCATAGATTTTGTAACACTTGCAACAACCGCCGATATCGTTCCTTTGGTAAAAGAAAATCGTATCCTGACAAAAATCGGACTTCAACGAATCAATACCGAGCCGCGTCCAGGCATACGAGCGCTTATTGAAAGCTCCGGAACTCAACCTGGCAAAATTTCAACAGGGCAGATAGTCTTCGTTTTAGCGCCACGAATCAATGCGGTCGGGCGAATGGGTGATGCTACAAGAGCGGTTAAATTACTTACGAGCGATAGTTACGAAGAGGCGAAACAGCTTGCTCAGGTACTCGAAGAAGAAAACCGAAATCGCAGAAAAATAGATGAGGATACATTTCTTAAAGCTCAGGAGTTAGTAGAGAATCTGCTGGACGGCGAGAGCGATCCTGCAATAGTATTGCACCACGAAGAATGGCATCCCGGTGTTATCGGTATTGTAGCATCCCGGCTGGTTGAAAAGTACTATCGACCGACGATCATGCTGACCACTGTTGATGGAGTTGCGAAAGGTTCAGCCCGATCTATCGTCGGCTTCGACATCCATCAGGCACTAAAACGCGTTGAAGATAAGCTGATACAGTTTGGCGGGCATAAATACGCGGCTGGGCTTGCGGTTGAACTCGATAGAGTCGACGAATTTCGCAAAGCTTTCAATGTTGCGGTTGAAGAATTAATGTCGCAAGAAATTCGCACACCTGAATTAAGAATAGATGCTGAAATTTCCCTCGGCGAACTTACCCCGCGGTTTCTAAAAATCCTGAAGGAATTCGCCCCATACGGTCCAAGTAACATGCGCCCTGTTTTTCTTGCTCGAAACGTTGAAACGGTTAGCCAGCCAAAAATCGTCGGCAAAGATCATCTCCGATTCCGTGTCCGTCAAAATCAATTTGTTCTGGACGCTATCGGATTCGGGCTTGGTTCACTCATCGACGAAGTCCGCGAGAGTGGAAAGAATTTAGATTTGGTTTTTTCGGTTGACGAACATAAGTGGTCATCCGGAGGAGGCGCCGGCACTCCCGAGGCATTCCCTCAACTTAAAGTGAAAGATATCAGAAGAAATACTGTAGATACTGCAACAACTCAAAATGAACAAATAGATTTTAATTCTAATTAATAAGAAGGAATGTAGGCATGTCTGGTCACTCGAAATGGGCAACCATAAAGCGAAAAAAAGCCGTTACCGATGCAAAACGAGGTAAGGCATTCACACAGTTAATAAAAGAAATTACAATCGCCGCACGAATGGGCGGTGGTGATCCCAAAGGTAATCCACGGCTGCGGCTCGCCGTTGATAAAGGGAAAGCAGCAAATATGCCCGCAGATAACATCAAACGCGCCATCCAAAAAGGCACAGGCGAACTCCCCGGCGTCACTTACGAAGATGTTACATATGAAGGATACGGACCGGGCGGAGTTGCTATTATCATCGAATCAGTAACTGACAATAAGAACAGAACTGTATCCGAAATTCGGCATTTGCTCGAACGGCATAACGGTAAATTCGGCGCTTCAAATTCTGTCGCATGGATGTTCCACCGGAAAGGAATCATCCGTATTTTAAAAGCCAGCCACAACGAAGACGATCTGATGAACCTCGCAATAGAAGCAGGCGCGGATGACATGAAAACAGAAGACGATATGTATGAAATCTACACTGCGCCGAACAGCTTCGAAACGGTCAGGCAGGCGCTCGAATCTAAAAACATCAAGCTTGAAGAAGCAGAAATTCAAATGATCCCTGAAAATACGGTAAAGGTTGACGGCAAGGATGCAGAACAAGTACTCAGACTCTTGGAAGTTTTGGAAGAACACGAAGATGTGCAGCATGTTTACGCAAACTTCGATATCGACGAAAAAACTCTAGCATCTTTGAATACATAGTACAATTAAATATTTTTTACTTTTGAATTTTGATTTGATTAATGATAGTACTCGGCGTTGATCCCGGCACATTAATTACCGGTTACGGCATCATCGAAACGCGTAACGGAAAGATGAAAATTCTTGATTGCGGTGCAATTAAAAACAACAGCCGGACATCCATGCCGTTGCGTCTAAAAGTAATATTCGAAACATTAACTACACTTACCGAACGTTATCACCCCGACGAGTTTGCAATTGAAACTGCATTCTACGGAAAGAATGCCCAGTCTGCTTTAAAGTTGGGACACGCGCGCGGTGTCGCGATCCTTACTGCAGTTATAAAAGAAATTCCCACTCATGAATACTCACCGCGTGAAGTTAAGAAAGCAATTGTCGGCAACGGCGGCGCCGCAAAAGAGCAGGTGCAGTTCATGGTGAAATCACTCCTTAAACTTAAAGAGCTGCCTAAGCATTACGATGTTACCGACGCGTTAGCCGTGGCAATTTGTCATCTTCAAAGGAGGCAATCATCTCAGCCGCACTCGTTTAAAAGCTGGAAATCTTTCATCACTGCTCATCCTGAAAAAATCTTATCAAAGCGGAAGGGTACAAAATGATTTCTCATCTTAGAGGAAAACTCGTTCAAAAATCTCCCACCGAAATCACAATAGATGTTAACGGTGTTGGATATCAGGTACACATCCCACTCTCAACATTCGAAAAGATCGATAAGCTTGACGGTGAAGTGAATATCCTGACATACATGCATGTGCGCGAAGATGCGATGATTTTGTTCGGATTTGCCACTGAAGCCGAGCGGGATATTTTTAAGATGCTCATCTCGATCTCCGGAATCGGTCCGAAGATCGCACAGGGAATTCTTTCCGGCATCGGCACTAGCGAACTTCGTGAAGCAGTTTTAATGAACAATATCGATGCGCTGACGTCTATCTCCGGTGTTGGAAGGAAAACTGCGGAGCGAATTATTCTTGAGCTGCGCAGTAAACTGGGAAAGATTGAGTTTACAGAGCAAACGGTTACTCCAACAAGCCCGCAATTGAAAGCCCGATCCGAAGCAATTATCGCTTTGATGTCGCTTGGTTTCAATCGTACAAGCGCAGAGCAAGCAATTCGCACAATCCTCAGTGAATCGGCAAATAAAGAGTTACCTGTGGAAGAATTGATAAAGAGGGCGCTGCACCATTCGGCGAAGCAGAGATAATATAAATTAAGAACGACAAATATACTCTACTCAATTACTTGATCCACGCACCACCCACTTTTTGATTAATCATTCAAGGAACTTACAATGAAAACTTTTTCAATGAAGATGGATCCACTGACCAGCGAGGAATATTACGAGGTTTACCTTCGGGGACAACAATTACTTTCAGATTCATTCTTAAACAAAGGTTCGAGCTTCACGCAAGAGGAACGCTTAAGTCTCGACTTAGACGGCTTCCTGAGATCGGGAGTTTCAAACATCGATATTCAAATCGAACGCAGCTACGAGATGTTCAAAAGAAAACCGGACGATATTGAAAAATATATTTTTCTTCAGGGATTGCTTAACAGGAATGAAATTCTCTTCTACAGATTACTTTCCGAGCATCTAAAAGAAATGGTGCCGATCGTCTACACTCCAACTGTCGGTCAGGCATGTATGATGTTAAGTCATATCACCCGTCGATATCGCGGAATTTATATTTCACCTGAAAATATTGGAAACATAGACCGCATTTTTCAAACCATCAGCCTTCCCTCGGTTTACCTTATCGTGGTTACCGATGGCGAGAGAATTCTCGGATTAGGCGATTTGGGTTCCGACGGTATGGGTATACCGGTCGGTAAAGTAAATCTGTATGTTGCGGCAGGCGGACTTCATCCTGCTTGTTGTCTGCCGATTTCTCTCGATGTCGGGACAAACAATGAAAGGTTACTGAATGATCCGGTCTATTTAGGGCACAGACAAAAAAGATTAACCGGGCAAGAGTATGAAGACTTTATCGAGCGATTCGTACTCGGTGTGAAGCGCAATTTCCCTGACGCCCTCATGCAATGGGAAGACTTCGCTAAGAATAAAGCATTCATGCTGATGGATCGTTATCGCGAGAGAATTTTATCATTTAACGATGATATACAGGGAACCGGCGCAACAGCTTTAGCCGCATTGATGACCGCAATGAAAATTAAAAAAAGCACATTCAGCGATCAGCTGTTTGTTATTGTCGGTATGGGACAAGCAGGCAACGGAATAGCCTTTAACATCAGAGCTAAGTTGCGGGACGAAGGTCTTTCCGACGATGAGATTCAACGGAGAATTTTTGCTATCGATCAGCCCGGTTTATTAATCGATAATATGCCCGGGTTGGAAAACCAAATGTTACCATTCGCTCAACCCGCAGCAAATATCGCAGGATGGAAATTTGAAACACCAGGAAAGATCAGTTTGATGGATGTTGTGAAAAATTCAAAAGCGACTGTTCTTATCGGCGTTACCGCACAAGCCGGATTATTCAATCAAGACATTCTTAGTCAGATGGCAAAGAATGATGAGCGACCGGTTATTTTCGCATTATCGAACCCAACTTCAAAAACTGAATGCTCGGCTGAAGATGTTTTCAACGCAACGACTGGGAAAGGATTGATGGCTTCGGGCAGTCCATTCGCTCCTATCGAACGCGATAATAAGAAATTCATTATTTCGCAATGTAATAACATGTATGTCTTTCCCGGCGTTGGTCTTGGAGCGCTTGTAAGTAAATCGCCCAAAGTTACACACAAAATGTTCCTGGCGGCAAGCAAAGCATTGAGCAACATGGTTACTGCAGAACAAATGAAAAACGGATTACTGTTACCTGAGATGGAAGACATCCGTCAGGTATCGTTCGAGATCGCAAAAGCAGTTGCAATTGAATCGCGTGAATCCGGCTTAGGTCGTTTGCTTACAGATGAACAACTCGGAGAGGTTATCCGCAAAGCACAATGGGAACCGCATTATAGTCCATTCAGACCGGGGACTTTCAGTATACGATAATCTCTTTTTATGAGATGTCGTATGAATATACGGCATACGACATCTCAATATTTTTTTTGCTCTTCATCTCCATTCTCTGTATATTTCCAATCACATGGCAAAGCGAATAGACCCAACAACTCCAGAACGGCTTGAGAACGAAGTAGAGTTCGATCAGACTCTGCGCCCGCTGCAATTTGAAGATTTCGTGGGACAGCAGAAGATAGTCGATAACCTCAAGATTTTTATTGCTGCCGCCAAGAAACGCGGCGAAAGTTTAGACCACGTTCTCCTTACCGGACCTCCCGGTTTGGGAAAGACAACGCTCGCCTACATCATCGCAAACGAGATGGGCGTGCAAATCAAATCAACCTCGGGACCCGCGCTTGATAAACCGTACAACCTTGCAGGCATCCTGACGAATCTTAGCGTAGGCGATGTTCTATTCATTGATGAAATCCATCGCATGAATCCGCTCATCGAGGAATATCTCTACTCAGCGATGGAAGACTTCAAGATCGATATTGTTATCGACAGCGGACCGAATGCACGAAGTGTTCAGCTTAATCTCCCGAACTTTACACTTATCGGCGCGACAACACGTGCCGGACTCCTCTCCTCTCCCCTTCGCTCACGTTTCGGCGTTACGAGTCGTTTGGATTATTATCCATCCGAATTTTTGGAAAAAATTATCAAACGCTCATCGAAGATTTTAAATGTTGAGATCAAGACCGACGGGGCAAAAGAAGTCGCAAGCCGTTCACGCGGAACACCACGCATAGCAAATCGGTTGCTCAAACGCTGCCGCGACTTCGCACAGGCAGATAAAAAACTTGAACACTCCAATAATATCATCACAAAAGAAGTAGCCGAGTATTCGCTTAAGGCGTTAGAGGTTGATGAGTTAGGGCTTGATGATATGGATAAAAGAATACTCACGACAATCATCGAAAAATATAACGGTGGTCCCGTGGGTATCAGCACACTTGCAGTTGCAGTCGGTGAAGAACCCGGAACAATTGAGGAAGTGTACGAGCCATACCTGATTCAGGAAGGATTTCTCAAGCGAACTCCACGAGGGCGGGAAGCTACGGAGCTTGTGTATAAACATTTTAAGCTTTCATCGCGGAAACCACCCTCCAGTCAGTCAACACTATTCAACCAATGACAATTTACAAATGACCAATTACAAATTAAATAGAACAATCATTGGACAATTCCCACACGGAACAGATTTGCTGGAAGAATTAACACGGCTCGTTCAGAAAGAAAATATACGCTGCGGACGAATCCACGGTATCGGTGCAACAACACATGCCGTGGTTGCTTATTATGATCAAAACACGAAGAAGTACAGCCCGATGGAATTCAAAGGCGGTATGGAAATTCTGAATCTTCAAGGCAATGTGAGTATCCGGGATGGTAAGCCATTTGTACACGTTCATATTCTGCTCAGTGATCCGCAGGGTAAAGTATTCGGCGGGCACCTTATGCCTGGCACGAAACTATGGGCATCTGAAGTAATCATAGATGAGTTCGAAGGTGAAGAGTTGGTACGCGGGCAGGATGAGAAGACGGGATTGTTTTTGTGGAAAACAGGAAATTTATCTTAAACACTCAGCGATCTCTGCGCCTTTGCGGTGAATATTTAACCGCAAAGGAAAAAGGAAAATAGTTATGCAACTCGATAAAGACCTACAATCAATTCAGGAAATGCGCGAACTTGTAAAGAAAGCCAAACAAGCTCAATTAGAATTCCGCGCTTATGATCAGACACGCGTCGACCGCATATGCCGGGCAATGGCTGATGCCGGCTACGAAGCAGCCGAAAAATTAGCGCGCATGGCACATGAAGAAACAGGTTTCGGGAATCCCGACGATAAGAAGAAGAAAAATGAGTTCGCTACCCGGCGTGTTTGCGAATCTATCCGAGACCTGCGCTCGGTTGGAGTAATTCGGGAAGACCGCGAAAAGCGGATCATCGAAATCGCAGAACCGATGGGTGTTGTCGCGGCATTGATTCCATCAACAAATCCTACATCGACGATGATGTTCAAAGCGATTATTTCTTTAAAAGGAAGAAATGCCATCGTCGCCAGTCCGCACCCTAAAGCAGTGAAGTGTACAATGGAAGCGGCTCATATTATTTCACAGGCAGCCGAAGCGGCAGGCGCGCCTCAAGGTTTGATCCAGTGCTTGAGTATTCCAACCATCGAAGCCACAAACGCTTTAATGAAACATAAAGAAGTTGCAGTCATTCTTGCCACCGGCAGTACACCGATGGTGAAAGCAGCATACAGCTCAGGTAAACCGGCATACGGTGTTGGTCCGGGCAATGTGCCTGCGTACATCGAGAAAACTGCGAACATCAAAAAAGCCGTTGCAGATATAATCACAGGAAAAACTTTTGATAACGGTGTGCTTTGTTCAACAGAAGCTTCGGTTATTGTTGATTCGGCAATTAAAAATATTGTTATCGACGAGTTCAAAAAGCATAATTGTTATTTCGTTGCGGGAGATGATAAAGAAAAATTAAGCCGGTTGATGTTCGATCAGCGCGGCGAACTGAATCCTGATGTTGTCGGAAAACCAGCAACATACATTGCACAAAATGCAGGTATCTCCGTTCCTGCTACAACAAGAGTGTTGATCGTTGAGCTTCAAGGTGTAGGTCGAGATTATCCTCTCTCACATGAAAAGCTCTCCCCTGTTCTTTCATTTTTCACCGTCGAAAATTGGCGTGAAGGATGCGAGCGCTGCATCGAGTTATTGGAATTCGGCGGGATCGGTCATACTATGGTAATCCACTCGATGGATGAAGATATCATCATGAAATTCGCATTGGAGAAACCTGCATTTAGAATTTTGGTAAACACCGTAGGCGCGCTTGGCGCGGTCGGATATACAAACGAATTATTACCCTCGCTTACGCTAGGTCCAGGAACATTCGGCGGATCGATCATTTCTGAAAATGTATCGGCGAAACACTTATTTAATGTTAAGCGGCTCGCTTTCGAAACACGGCCAATCAATCCCGCTACCGGTACTGAATTTAAAAGTGATCATGCTTCACCAAAACCAGATATCAAATCTATCCCAAAACAAGATATGAGACAAGAGGTGCCAAAAGCTTCTACTACAAAGTCGTGGATGGAGGAGATCGAAGAACGGATTCGGCTGAAAGCGATGAACGCACTGCAGCCAGTGCATAAATCCAAACAAACTGCCGAAGAAGTTAAACAGGATAAAAAGGCAGAAGCGTTAGGTTCAGGAATATCAGAGGAAGAAGTCGATAAAATCATCAAGGAATTCGCGAAGAGATGACCTCGCCCCAGCCCTTTCCTACGAGGAGAGGGAATTCGTTGAAAAAACTTCCGCGCTCTTTCTATCTTCAACCGACTCTCACAGTCGCCAGAGATTTACTGGGAAAATATCTTGTCAGAAAAATTCGCGGTCAATTTCTAATCGGAAAAATCGTAGAGGTAGAAGCTTATCTTGGTGAAAACGATCCTGCCAGTCACGCATATCGTGGGAAAACTAAACGTAATGAAGTTATGTTCCTGAAGGGCGGGCACCTTTACGTCTACTTCACTTATGGAATGCATTTTTGCTCTAACATCGTTACTGAGGAAGAAGGAAAAGGAAGAGCTGTTTTACTGAGGGCGATAGAACCGATTGAAGGAATCGACAAAATGAAGACAAACCGTAAAATCCAGATAATCGGAACAATGAATCACGAAGACAAGAAATTAATAAAAGAATTGACGAATGGACCTGCAAAGCTTTGTCAGGCGTTCGGTCTTACACGGAAGGAAAACGGAGCCGATCTATTGGATAACAAAATATATATAGCGGATGGAGGGACGGAGATTAATTCGAAAATTATCACAACGACACGTATTGGCATTACAGATGGAATTGAAAAAAAATGGAGGTTTTATTTGAAAGACAACTATTGCGTCTCGAGAAAATAATTATTTTGCTGTCTTTAAGTAAGTTCTATCATTCCACAATTTCGGCAGATAACAATCCTTCTAACCACTTTAACTTAAATAATCTTATAGATATGCCGGTTTCTGGATATATGGAATGGGATCGGCAACTCCGGCTTGTTGAAAGCCCCTTAATCGCAGCCCGCAACTGTCGCATACACCACATGCCAGATCTTCCCGCTGATAACACGACCATGTAAGGTGAAAAGGAGCTTTTAACTCGATCCCCTTTTTTATTATTTCGGATTTGTTCAACCGGATGATCGGTGTTTCGATTATAATATCAGCATCGGATTTTGTGCCGAGTTTAATAGCATGGTTGAACGCATCGTAAAATTCTTTCCTGCAATCGGGATAACCGGATGAATCTTCTTCAACCGCGCCGATAAATATTTTTCTTGCGCGAATTACTTCTCCCCAACTGACAGCGATAGACAGAATATTCGCATTCCTGAACGGAACATATGAACTTGGAATTTCCTTACGGTGAAGGTTTGCGCTTGGAATATCGAGAAACGTATCCGTAAGACTCGAACCGCCTATTTGCCGTAAATGGTGAAGATCGACCACTAGGCGTCGTGATACGCCATAATAATCTGCGATAGCATTGAATGCCTGCAGCTCACGGCGTTCCGTTCTCTGTCCATAATTAATGTGCAGAAAAGCCATCTCGTACTCCCGATGGGCGATAGCGGCAGTTACACAGCTATCCATTCCTCCGCTTACAAGAACGATTGCAATATCACGATTCAAGAAAATAATCCTTCACAGTTTACAGATCAGACATGAATATAATATCATTTGAATACTTAAAATCAAAACCATGCCGCCACTGAGCTTCACGGTCAAACTCCTCTTGTTTCCGGTTTCCATATATACTTCTGCATCTGCAATTGGAAACGGACATCGAGCTTATCATCAAGAATCCAGCGTACAAGTTCCGACGGTTCTAATTCCTTAAAGACTACAAGCATAAAAATCGAACAGCGCTGTGAAAGCTCATATTTTTGAATTACAGATTTAGACCACTCATAATCTTTTCGGTTGCCGATTACGAACTTCAGCTCATCACCGGATTTTAGATGCTTAATGTTGTCCCACATATTTTTAGATTCCATTCCGCTCGACGGGCACTTGATATCCATAATCCGTTTAACACGGTGATCGACACTACCGATATCGAGACTTCCGCTCGTCTCAAGCAACACCTCGTAATTTGTATCGCACAAACGCTTCATGAGTTCATGAACATCTGTTTGAAGAAGCGGCTCTCCGCCCGTAATCTCGACAAGCTTGCAATCGTACCTGCCGATCTCTATCATAATGTCGTCGATCGACATCTCCGTTCCCTCTTCAAATGCATACGTTGTATCGCAATATGAACACCTTAGGTTACAATAAGTGAGGCGGATGAATACACAGGGCTTTCCGGCATGATTAGATTCTCCCTGCAGGCTGAAAAATATTTCATTAACTATGAGCATCTTAGATAAAATATCAGAAATAGATGCCTGAAAGGCAAACACGGATGAATTCTCCGGTTGTACAAAAGCTTACGATTCAACTATTTCTTGATCAACCCGCGAATTGTACCGACCACACTTCCGATCAAGCAGACAGTATGATCGATCAAGAGAAATGGCACCATCACGATCATGGCAAATAAACCGCGGACCTGTTCAAGGTAATTTAGAAAACGAATGTTGAGAAGAAGATAGATACCTATAACCCCGAGTAAAAACCAATTGGACACCCACCCGATTACACTTAAAATAATGACTGCTATAACGAAGATTGAAAGAAGCGTTGAGATTACAAACGACGGATAAACATTTACAAAACCACGACGAAACGACCGCGTCGTTTCCCGGAACCGCATTGCAAGCTCAGCGAATCCCATGCTCCTGTGATATTCATTTTTTATGAACGATCCGAGAGTATAATTCTTGAGATGTTCTACTTCTATATCCATGTTCAAGATGATATTCAACTTTGCCTGAGCAAAACGTTTCCCGAGTTCGATGTCGTCATGCCCGTGCTTTGCCAGCAATTCTATATTGAAGCCACCCAATTTTTTAAATGCTTCCTTCCTGATACCGGAAATCGAGCCGAACAACCAATCAATCGCAGGAGAACTTTTAATATAAGAGTACCGCACCCAAAGATTCTTATACTGGCTGACAAACGATTCGTGCCGATGCTTCGCTGTGTATATTCCGACAACAGCATCGATGTATTGCTCTTCAAGTGTTTCGACAATTCCAAGAATAGTTTCGCGCTCAACAACAATATCGGAATCCATAAATACGAGGATTTCACCATTCGCTTGCGATGCACCAAAATTACGGGCGTTGTTGGCTCCGCTTCCTTCTTTAGCTTCAAGGAGCATGCAGTTATGAGACCGTGCAATGGCGGCTGTATCATCTGTGGAGTGATCATCTACTACTATGATCTCGATATTCCTATAATATGATCGCTTGATCGAAGCGAGACAGGTACCGAGCGTTCTGCGACCATTCTTCACCGGTATTATGACCGATACAAGGGGATTATAATCTGGAGTTATATTCATAATTCTTCAGGGATTTAGTTTTTGAGAATACGAAAAACCTCACGGGCTATTTCACGTGAACACGTAAGCCCGGGAGATTCGATACCGATGAGATTGACAAGTCCCGGCAATCCCTTATTACTTTCTTCGTGAACGATAAAATCTTTTACAGTCTCTTCCGACCCTTTTAGCTTGGGTCGAACTCCGACCTGATCGGGAGATAAATTATCCAATTTAAGCGATGGAAAATATCGATGCACGGCATTGAAAAATTTCTCCCTTCGTGAATCATCAAATTTATACCACTCCGATTCCGGGAGCGAATCATTCAAATACTCGGTATCCGGTCCGAGTTTCATCCTGCCCGATCTATCTATCGTCATATGAATTCCTACACTCACCAAGTGCGAATGCGGGAGCGGATAGATAAGATGCGAAATCATATTGTTCTTCAGCCCAGAAACTGAGTAATAATGTCCCCTATTATGGTGAAGACGATATTCCGCTTTATCTATATCGATACCGAATCCTTCTGCGACCTTATCAGCGCGTAACCCGCCTGAATTGACGACATATTGTGCTTCTACTTTCACATCTTCATTGTTTGTATCTCTCAGACGCAGGTGGTATCTGCCATCTTTCAATTCACCCGCGATGAATTCGACTCCGAACGCAGAATCAGCGCCATGCTCTTTCGCTTCGAGAAGGTATGACTTCATCAACTGGTGAGAATCGATTATGCCGGTAGTGGACAATAATATTGCCGCATTGCACTCTATGTGCGGTTCAATTCTTTTCACTTCGCCGGCATCGAGCAACCTCAAACCATCTACACCATTAGCGATCCCACGTTCATAAAGTTTTTTGAGTGGCTCTATCTCGTCCGATGCCACGGCAACTATCAACTTTCCGCAACGGCGATTCCAGACACCTGCGCGGTTGCACTCATCATAGAGATTGTTATTTGCGGTTACACATAAGCGGGCTTTCAGCGTGCCGGTCGGATAATAAATACCTGAATGAATAACCTCACTGTTTCTGCTGCTGGTTTCCTGCCCGAAAGATTCATGCCGCTCAACCAGCAAAGTGGAATACCCTCGCTTCGCACTCTCCGCCGCACATGCAAGTCCGACAACTCCGCCGCCTATGACTATAACATCGACTTCCATCATCTTTCCATTCGACTGATTATTCGTTTGAACAAATTTCTCGATTTAGATGTAGGACTGAAAAACAGATTTTTTATGATTGAATAAAACAATGCACCGATAAACGAGAAGAAGTACTCATAATATTTGATTTGATATTGCTTACCCCAATTACGATGCGACACTCTTTGCATTTCCCACACATAATCCGGGATGAATTTTAAGAAGTTTCTTCCGGTTTTGGATTCTGCATAGAGACGATAGTTTGCCAGGGGTTTGGGGAGATAATGAAACATATACTGCTTCCCCAACCGAATAAAAAAATCATAATCCATTGTATAATATAAATTTTCATCAAGAAATCCGACCTCATTAAAAACATCTCGATGGAAAAAAAATGCCGGCTGTATGAATTCGTATTTCCATTTCCAGTATTTTACTAAGATTTCAGGAGACACACAGCGGGAATAAAGCGATCTTGTTATATTCCCATCCTCATCTGTTTCATAGCCATCGCCACAAAGAACCTTAACATCCTTATTCTCAAATTGTTCAGCTACTACCTGAAAAATATCCGGACAATACGTGTCATCCGAATTTAACCAGCCGATTATCTCACCGGACGCCATTTTAAAACCTTTATTGAGAGCATGCGTTTGCCCTCGATCCGGTTCAGATATCCAGTGAAGATGGGGATATTTTTTAAGTATAGAGATTGTACCATCCGTCGATCCGCCATCGATTATTATATGCTCGACGTCAGAATATTGTTGAGCTAATACACTTTGGATATTTGCATCGATAAACCGCGCCTGATTAAACGAAGGGGTAATGATGGAAATCTTAGGCAGAGACATTTCGATTTATTTTTGCTTGTCGGTATACGAATCGATTGCGAGGCGAATCCCTTCTTCAAGGGAAATCTTTGCCTTCCAATTCAACCGATGCAATCTGCTAACATCCAACAGTTTACGCGGCGTGCCGTCTGGTTTTGATGGATCCCATTTCACATCACCGTTGTATCCGATCACTTTTTTTACCGATAAAGCAATCTCGCGGATGGTCGAATCAACACCCGTGCCCACATTAACCAATTCACCGATATCTTTGTAATCGTACGACTCCATGAGATAAACGGCGGCATCTGCCAGATCATCGACGTAAAGAAATTCACGATACGGCGCGCCCGTTCCCCAAAGCGTCACGTACTCCGGTGTTATGCCTAATTTGTTTAATATACGAATTATCGTTTCATCGTTTGCATTCATGATTTCAGAATCATATCCAAACCCAAGACGGCAGCCGGCAATATCTTTTCGTATGGTAGTAAATTTCTTCTCGGAAAGTAATTTTGCTAAATAAAATTTCCGTATCAGCGACGGTAATACATGTGCGGTTTCAAGAATGAAATTATCGTTAGGACCATAAAGGTTAGTCGGCATCAGCGATATAAAGTTCGTTCCGTATTGTTCGTTAAAATACCTGCATAATTTGATAGCCGCTATCTTAGCAATTGCATAAGGTTCGTTCGTCGGTTCAAGATAGCCGCTTAACAGATATTCTTCTTTTAACGGCTGGGGCGCTAGTTTCGGATAAATACACGAGGACCCAAGATTGAGGAGTTTTTTCACACCTGATTTATAAGCGGCATGGATAACGTTCATCGCTATCGCGAGATTATCGTATATGAAATCTGCCCGGTATGTATTATTGGCAAGAATACCGCCTACACGCGCGGCTGCAAGAAAAACATAATCGGGTTTTTCTGTTTCGAAAAGATCTTCCACATCTTTTTGATGCGATAAATCGAATGAAGGGTATTCGCGTGAGATTAAATCGGAATATCCTTTCTCTTTCAGCTTGCGGACAATTGCTGAACCAACAAGTCCCGTATGCCCTGCAATGTATATTTTTGAATTTTTATTCATAGACCTCACCCCGACCCTCTTCTCAAAGGAGAGGGAGTCTCGGGTTAGATTTTTATTGAAAGATGACGTTCCTTGTTTATCAATTCTATATCTGCGTCAACCATCATCCGAACGAGTTGTTTGAATGTCGTCCTGGACTGCCAGCCGAGCTTTTGTTTCGCTTTGCTTGCATCCCCGATAAGGAGATCCACTTCTGCAGGGCGATAATACCGCGGATCGATCTTAACGTATTTTTTCCAATCCATACCTGCATACGAAAATGCCTCGTCAAGAAACTCACGAATTGTATGTGTCTCGCCGGTAGCAATTACAAAATCTTCGGGCTTTTCCTGCTGCATCATCAGCCACATTGCATCGACGTACTCTTTCGCATATCCCCAATCGCGTTTCGCATCGAGATTACCGAGATAAAGAGAATCCTGTAAACCCGCTTTAATGTGCGCAAGCGCGCGGGTGATTTTACGCGTTACAAAAGTTTCTCCGCGCCGCGGCGATTCATGATTGAAAAGAATCCCGTTACAGCCGTAAATCCCGTAGCTCTCACGGTAATTAACCGTAATCCAGTAAGCATATACTTTAGCACAGCCGTACGGACTGCGCGGGTAAAACGGCGTTGTTTCTTTCTGGGGCACTTCCTTCACTAACCCGAACATCTCGCTACTCGATGCCTGATAGAATTTTGTTTTCACGCCGGTCTCGCGAATTGCTTCTAGAATTCTCACCGTACCGATACCGGTAACATCGCCGGTGTATTCCGGTATATCAAAACTGACGCGGACATGGCTTTGCGCGGCAAGATGATATACTTCATCGGGTTTGAGATTATAAAAAAGCTTGATGAGATTTGTAGAGTCGCTGATATCGCCGTAATGGAGAAAGAATTTTACACCGTTAACATGAGGATCGGTATAGAGATGATCTATCCTGCCGGTGTTGAACGAACTTGCCCGGCGGATGATACCGTGGACTTCATATCCTTTTTCGAGCAATAATTCAGCCAGATACGATCCGTCCTGACCGGTTATACCTGTTATGAGAGCTTTTTTCATATTTTCACATTCATTGATATTGTTTCTTTAAGATGCGAAGATGTTTCCTCGCTATTATTTCGATTTGAGTTTGTTCAGATGATTGCCAACCATCATTCCTACCATTTCAGTGAAGGATGTGGTAGGTTTCCATCCTAAAATTTTATTCGCCTTCAATGCATCGGCAACAGTAGGTCCGGTTTCAGTGGGGCGGACAAACCTTTGATCAACCGTGATATAATTTTGCCAATCAAGTCCGACAAATGAAAATGCCGCCTCACAGAATTGTTTGATCGTTCTCGCCTGACCGGTTCCAATTACAAAGTCATCGGATTGTTGGTGCTGAAGCATCAGCCACATAGCTTCGGCATAATCGCCGGCGTAACCCCAATCGCGTTTCGAATCGAGATTGCCGAGAGCGATCTTGCCGTCTTTCACCATCGGTTCACCCACTTCATTGAGCGCGGCGGAATTCATAATGCCTAACTTCGCGCAAGCGGCGCCGTAAGTAACCTTTTGAGTCAAGAAGTGCATCCCGCGGTGTGGACTTTCATGGTTGAATAAAATGCCGCACGAAATAAACATGTTATAACTTTTCCGGTATATCTGCGCAAGATTGTGAGCATAAACTTTCGACGCGGCATACGGGTTCATCGGGTTAAAAGGAGTCGATTCGTTTTGAGGAACCTGTTTAGGATCGCCGAACATTTCGGATGACGACGCTTGATAAACACGGCAATCGGGTTTTACATGTCTGACAGCTTCGAACAAACGGTGAGCGCCGAGGCCGGTTATCTCGCCTGTCTCAATTGCGAGCCGCCATGATTCACCGGGGTACGATTGAGAGGCAAGGTTATAGACTTCTTCCGGCTGGTATTTTTTTATCGCTTCGGCAAGTGAGAAAGTATCGAGAAGATCGCCGTAGATAAAATCAATTTTATTACCGAGATGTCTAAAGGTGCTTGAGTGATCGGAAGAAGTTTTGCGTCGTAAACCGACGACATGATAACTCTTGCCGATTAAAAATTCCGTCAGATAATATCCGTCCTGACCGGTAATTCCCGTAATAAGGGCTGTTGGCATTTGGTGAGTAGTTAAAAATAGTTATGAGTTATGGGTTGTGAGTTATAAGTTTTTTACAATTAGAGAATTTTTTCGATCTGTTTTCCAAACTCTTTAAAATCTTGAAGATTATTTTGAAGAATATCATATAGTTTTTCTTTATCAATATCGAGATACTCATGAACGAGAATGTTGCGTAAACCTGCCATGGGCGCTATTCTTATAGCTAAGTCTGAAGAAATAATTCCGACTTTCCCAAGACCTGTTATCATATCTCGATAATCATTTATACCATTAATGTTTCGTTCCGATATGATATGATTGCTGATATCAATAACAGTTTGAATAGCGAGATGCAGATATCTCTCAATATTTCCATACACGAAGGGATCATCAATAATTGCATTCTTTGGATTGGATCGTAATCGTTCCAGAAGTACAACATACTCGCTGAGTTTATTTAAACGTTTCAATATTACATCGTGTTTAACCAAAGATTTTACCTTCTTGTACATGCTGTTTAAAATATTCTCGTTGAACACGGCGAACCGGCTCCATATCGAAATATCGATCACGCACTCGTGTTTCAAAATCGATACGTTTTGATTTATCACGTTCAAAGACAACTGTTCTAGAGTATACCGCTTGATACGTTAATAGCATCTCGGCATTATTTAATATAACCAGATCGATCTCATCGGTTTTCAATATACCGGATATATCGCTTATCAGATCGAGTCGTATGTTAAAAAAATCTTGACATGGGATTTCATCATTAAGGTAAACAGCAATATCAATATCGCTAAGTGGCTTTTCCTTTCCCAAGCCGTATGAACCGAAAATGTAGGCAAATTGTATATCGGGACGATGAGAAAAGTAACTCGTCAATCCCGGGAAAAGATTTCGGACATCGTGCGTTATTTTGGTGAAATGAATCATTTTCTAATAATTTAGTGTGAAACAATATAAAAAAAGACTTGACAAAATGCCAAGATATATTGCGATTACAAATGATTCTGGAGTTCCCAACGAGACGTTGGGAACCAGAGGTTTTACCCCGCTCGTTCCCAAACTCTGGTTGGGAACGTACAAAGCAAGCGTACATGGCAAGCGTGAATGCTTCACCTTCCTCTGTAGTTCGCAAAGGGACGTTGGGAACCCGAGGTTTTACCCCGCTCGTTCCCAAACTCTGGTTG
>CAZFQL010000002.1:118599-128029 GCA_964520905.1 uncultured Chlorobiaceae bacterium
AAGCAAGCATCCATGGTAACGTGAATGCTTCACCTTCCTCTGTAGTTCCCAAAGGGACGTTGGGAACCCGAGGTTTTACCCCGCTCGTTCCCAAACTCTGGTTGGGAACGTACAAAGCAAGCATCCATGGTAACGTGAATGCTTCACCTTCCTCTGTAGTTCCCAAAGGTAACCAGGGGGATCCATACCATATTATCACTCAGTTTACCCTGCTCGTTCCCAAGCTCTGATTGGGAACGCGGAAGCCATCTCTGCTTGCTCTGTAGTTCCCAAAGAGACGTTGGGAACCAGAGGTTCTACCCCGCTCGTTCCCAAGCTCTGGTTGGGAACGTGGAAGCCATCTTTGCTTCCTCTGATATTTCCCAAAGAAGACTTTGGGAGCCAGAGGTTTACCCCACTCGTTCCCAAACTCTGGTTGGGAACGCGGAAGCCATCTCTGCTTCCTCTGATTGTTCCCAAAGGGACTTTAGGAACCAGGGGTTTTACCCTGCTCGTTCTGATAGTTCCCAAAGGGACTTTAGGAACCAGAGGTTCTACCCCGCTCGTTCCCAAACTCTGGTTGGGAACGCGGAAGCCATCTCTGCTTCCTCTGTAGTTCCCAACGAGACGTTGGGAACCAGAGGTTTACCCCGCTCGTTCCCAAACTCTGGTTGGGAACGTGGAAGCTATCTCTGCTTCATCTGTAGTTCCCAACGAGACGTTGGGAACCAGCACCCTACCAACTTGTTCCCAAGCTCCGCTTTGGGAACCAGGGGGAAATAACTTAAACATGGTATTATAATTTTTTTTTTAGTATACTTATTAAGCGTATTTTGTCTCTGGTCATTTGTTTTAGATTGTCTTCATAGTATAGGAAATAACGATTTATGGAACACATTTTATCAGTAATAATCCCCGCCTACATAGATCCCGGAACAGGAAGTTTGCTTCTACAACTTTTACTGGGTGGACTTGCAAGCGGCTGGGTCATTCTGAAATTATTCGGTAAACGTATCATGGCACGTTTTGGATCCTCAAAAAAAGAAAACGCCGGGAAATGACTTTATTCCAATGGTAGGATAATTAGCAACGGGAGAATAAATTAAAACAACTATTGTATAACGTTGCAATATGGCAGACACATCACAACCACTCTACAAAGCACAAATTGAACCGGGATCATTTCGTGACCGGCATGGTAGAATTATTTACAGCGGCGGCTCGGTGTACCGTGGTATAAGTGAATTAGTTCTGCAAAACTGGAATACCCTTACTTCAACAAAATTCTTTCGTCAAGCTCTCGAGCAAGGCAAACTGGTTCACACGGAAAAAGTTGAAACGAACCAACTGCCAGATAAATCAATCGGAGAAGGATGGGCGGCTGTTCTCAAACATCAAGCTATCCCCTTTATTTCTTATCCATATGAATGGCCGTTCGGGATGCTGAAGGATGCAGCGCTTTTGCAGCTTGAGTTACTGGATCTGGTAATCGACGAAGACATGACGATGAAGGATGCAACAAGTTTCAACATACAATGGATAGGGACAAATCCTGTATTCATCGATATCGCATCGTTCGAGAAGCTACTACCGGGAACACCCTGGGCAGGTTACCGGCAATTCTGTGAGATGTTCCTCTACCCTCTCATGCTACAGGCGTACAAAGATATACCGTTCCATTCATGGATGCGCGGAAGCATAGATGGAATCGATCCGGAAGAATTTAATAATCTAATGTCCGTCAGAGATTTATTTCGTTCCGGCGTGTTAGTAGATGTGTACCTTCAAGCAAAGCTCCAAGCAAAATATGCCGCAACAAACATACAAGTTAAAGATGAACTTCGATCATCCGGTTTCAGAAAAGAGATGATAAAAACAAATCTCCGCAGGTTAACAAAAATAATACGCGGCTTACATTGGAAGCGAATGAAATCGGAATGGGCGGATTATGCAAATGATAACAGCTACACCGACGCGGATAGTGAACGAAAGGCAAGTTTTGTCAGAGAAATCGCCGGGAGTAAAAAATGGAATCTTGTTTGGGATCTTGGCAGCAATACCGGCAGGTTCTCACGCATAGCCGCAGAGCATGCCGAGTATGTTGTTGCAATGGACAGCGATCATCTTGCTGTTGAACGTTTATACCAAGAATTAAAGAGCGAGCGAAAGAAAAATATACTTCCGATGGTGATGAATCTCGCGGATGCATCGCCCAACCTCGGCTGGCGCGGGTTGGAGAGAAAATCGCTCGTCGAGCGGGGCAAACCGGACTTGATACTTGCATTGGCGCTCATTCACCATGTTGTTATTAGCGCAAACATACCGCTTGCGGAATTTATAGATTGGCTCGCATCGCTTGGAGGAGAGCTAATAATAGAATTTGTTACAAAGGAAGACCCCATGGTAAAATTCCTGTTGCAGAACAAGGAAGACCAGTATAGCGATTACGAATTAGGAAATTTTGAACGGAATCTCTCAGAAAAATTTGAAATTAAACGACGTGAGGCGTTAGCATCGGGGACGCGGTATCTCTTTCATGCTAAAGCTAAAGCAGTTTGAAATCTATACGATATAAATTTAAAACCCTGACTAGATATTAATGGAAAACCAAACCGATACAAAACTTAGCATATTAAATAAAATAATTGCTGTATTACCTCCTGTTATACTAATCCTGTCAAACATTTTTTTCTTCGGACCCTTTACTATTTATCAGGGGAACCTGAGTGAGTTTGCTATCTCTTTTATTTCAATCATTAAATATTTTCTTCTCCCTTCATTGATACTTTTTTCAATATTAAGTGCTGTTGGTATATTATTACCTGAAAAATTACATAAGCTTTATGTTTCATTATTATTTATATTCGGCATACTAATCTGGTTGCAGGGAAATATTTTAGTTTGGGACTACGGTGTATTTGGCAAGGGAGATATCGACTGGACAAAAGATGTATGGCGTGGATGGATAGATGCAGCAGTATGGGTTGTGTTGTTAAGCTTGGCGGTTTTCCTTTACAAACATGTTTATAAAATTGCACCCTCTGCAAGCATTGCCTTTTTCTCCTTGCAAGCTGTTCTTTTAGTTTTTAATGGTTTTCAACAGCCAGACGTATGGAAGCGAGGGATCAAATATTCACGACCACCAGAAGCAATCTTTGAATTCTCAAAAAAGCAAAATATTATCCATATTATCCTTGATGAATTACAATCGGATGTTTTTCAAGAGATCATTGAAAAAGACACTGCTCATTACTACAATGTATTTGAAGGGTTTACTTTTTTCAAAGAAACTGCCGGATCTTTTCCTTCGACAATGACGAGCATGCCTGCCATCATGAGCGGGCAAATTTATAAAAACGATGTTCTGGTCGTAAACTTCATAGATTCAGTATTTAAAGGAAAAACAATTCCGAACGTTCTGTACAATAATGGCTATGACGTAGATCTTGCAGCGCCAATAAACTGGTATGGTAAGGGTCGATATACAAACTGGTACTATATTCCCGTTCCGTATGGCGTATCATTAAATGATTATGAGCGAACGAATTCTATTTTCATGATGTCCCTTGTAGCATTTAGGTGCGCTCCACATTTTCTTAAGAAAGACCTGTTCAATAAAGTGTCATCCTTACCGACGTTATCCCAACAAGGAACAGAATCCTATGATGTGCTAAGTCATTTTGCGAATGAAGAATTTTTGCAGGACATGATTAACAATATATCGGTGAAAAAGACCAGACCTCTCTACAAATTTATCCATCTCACGACAACACATTACCCGGCAGTGTTAAATGCAAATTGTCAATATGCCGGAGCAATAGTTCCATGGAACTGGGAAAACATAAAGATACAAGCCAAATGCAGTCTTGATCACTTTATTCAATTTCTGAATAAACTTAAATCAAAAGGTATTTATGACTCTTCCTTAATTATTCTCCACGCGGATCATGGTTATTACAAAGTTTGGACATCAATAAATCAAGTTAACTTGCAAAATCTGGATAAAGATCTTGAGAGTGATTTCAACGATGAAGAAGATTTTGCTCAGAAAGTGTGTGCTAGTTCACCATTTTTAGCTATCAAACTTCCATATAGCAAAGGATCTTTGAAAACATCGAGCGCACAAACCGCGATTACTGATATACCCGCCACCGTAAGTGCTTTTCTAAATCTCAATGAAAAATTTACTGGCAGATCGGTTTTTGAGATTGACTCAAACGAAGTACGAGAAAGAAAATTCTATTACTATTATGAGCTGTATCGCCCCGGGAATAATTACATGGAACCCATGGATGAGTACTCAATCAAGGGCAGTTTATACGATAGAGCTTCGTGGCAATTCGTTTCCCGACATTTCCCACAAGGAAAATCGTATTCCGCACGGAAGATAGATCTCGGCACAGATGACGCAACTCAATTTTTGCATTTTGGATGGAGCCTAAAAGAAAAGGACCCTGTTGAGAAAGGATTAACGTACGTTTGGGCTTTAGGAAAATCTGCCTCAGTATACGTTACACTTCCCAAAACGCGAGTGCGGCTGACCGCAAATGTAAAATCGCCATTCAAGAGCGGTGAGCAATCAGTCATAGTCAAGGTCGATGGTAAAGAGGTCGGAAGCTGGATAAACTTGGAACATGGGAAATGGGAAAAATATAGCGTCGTGATTGATGCTAATCAAAATAGACCAGATGTAAGTATTATTGAATTTATCTTTTCAAAATATATTGAACCGACGGATATTGGATACAGACGGTTAGCGTTATTATTTGAATCGATAACCATATCTGATGCACCGGCTGGGAAATCTTATTCTACAAGTAAAATAAATTTTGGAACGGATGATGCAGCAGAGTATTTGCGCACTGGATGGAGTCTTAAAGAAGGCAACCCCACAAAAGGGTTAACACACAGATGGGCATTAGGAAACTCTGCATCAATATACATATCACTTCCCAAAATAAAAGTCAAACTCACATCAAATGTTAGATCAACACATTTAAAAGAACCGCAAGTAGTTACTGTTAAGGTAGACGGAAAAAAATCTGGATCATGGAAGATTTCAGAGCCTAATAAATGGGAAAGGCATAGCGTCATGATTGAAGCAAATGAAAAAAGACCTAGTATTAGTATTGTTGAATTTCATTTTTCTACACATTGGAAGCCTGACGAAAAAGAGTACAGGCGGTTAGCATTATTATTTGAGTCAATCACCTTTGAGAAGCAATAAGCAAGACATCTGGAGATTCCTATAAATCTAAGATTTCTTAGCTACAAATAATCCACAATCACTTGACCACAACGGACGTTCAAAGAAAAAATTTTCTTTTGGCCCAATAGGTGAATTAATCCATTCATCAAGTGCTCGACGAACGCCACCGCTATTTGTCGGATCCCATGTCGCTGCATGTCGAGAGGAATCGTGGAACGACATAATCCCACCGGATTTCAAACGCGGATAATACAGCTCAATCTCCCGAACGGTTCCTTCGTACGAGTGTGATGAATCGACGTAGATAAAATCGTACTGCGGTAAGAGTTTTTTGATCACCGCCGGGTCGGTTGAATCGCCGTCGTGGCATCGCACGATATCATCGTGTCGAGCGCATTTGATAAAATTGCGAGCTTTTTTGTGAACCGGAATATTACATTCCACAGTATCAAGCATTGGTGAATTCTTATGAATAGCAGATGACCTCTTGAGTGCATCGGCGAACACAATAGTTGAGAAGCCCATCCACGTACCAAGCTGGAGAACAGATGTGAATGAGTTATTCGCCAGAAGCGCGTATAACAATCCGAGCGTTTGCGGATCTGTCGCTCCTTGAAAGTCGTCATCAAGCACGATTTCCAGCAGAGCATCTTTGGAATGTGGAGTGAGGGCATCAAAATACGTTGCCGCGCGGATATAATCGAATGAATTACGAAATGGTAGTCTGGGCATATATGCTCTAATGATTTTTTAGTTTGATGGTTTCCTGATAGACATCTAGATATTTTTTTAGAAATATATCCATAGTATAATTTTCAAGCGCCCGCCGCGCGCCGGCTTTGCCGAAGGATATCTTTTTTTCCGGTGTATTGAGAATTTCCTTAATTGCTTCGTATAGTAATTGTCGGTCACCGGGAGGAGCGAGAAAGCCGGTTTGACCGTGCACGATTTGTTCCGGCACGCCGCCCGTGGCATACGCGACAGTCGGGGCACCGCACGCCATCGCCTCCACAATTGTGCAGGAGCTGTTCTCGGCAAGTGTTGGGGAAACAAAAACATCCGAGGAAACATAACAGGCACGAAGGATATTAGGATCGGTCACGTAGCCGGTTTCTAAACCGGCAAACCGGTCTTTTAAAACCGACTGACCCTGCAAATGTCCGACGATGATTGTGTACATGTCCTGCCGCTCGGAATACAATCGCGTGAGCATATCGAGAAACGCATCGATTCCCTTATGTGCGATCGAGTTGACCCAACTTGCAATAAACATGATGACAGTTTTTCCCTCAGGTATGCTAAGTCGCTGGCGCGCGGCAAACCTGTCTTCCGGATAAAACATCTTCGTGTCGATTGGACTCGGTATAACGTATGTGGGAATATTCCTTAAGATTGATTTCTGTACATTCGATTGGAGCCATGCAGATGGTGTAACAATTACGTACTTCCGATTGGCATAGAGAAGTTTCTTCAGCCTCAATTGAAACTTGCTTGTATCTTTCTTCTGTGCCGGATAGGCAGCAAGTTGAGGACACTCCCCACATGACCGTGTAAATCTCTCACATTCAAACGACCATGCACACTTCCCGGTAAATGACCACATATCATGGAGTGTCCAGACGACCGGCTTCTGCCTCATCAGGAACGGAATCGTCACGACGTTGAAATAATATCCATGCATATTATGCAAATGAATGAGGTCAGCATTTCTGATAAGTTTCATGAACGGGATTTTCCACGTCGGCAAATAAAAGAGGGAATGTGTGGAGAATTTCTCGTCGAGGAAGTTTCCGGCGGAGTAGATGAGATCGTTACCGGGTACGGGGATTACAAGCTCTTTGGCGTACTGATCGATAGAGAAATCGATTGTCCGTGCGAGCATCCTGCTATGATAGCCACGTAAGTGCAATTCACGGCAGAGATTGTAGGCAACCTTCTCGGCGCCACCGCCAGAGTTCGCCGTGTTGATGGTGACGATGTTTTTCATGGAGACGTCTCGAACAAGTTCACCTCGCTGAAATTGCATTATACACTGCCATAGTTTTCTTCGCCACATTTTCCCACGAGTAGTTCCGTGCATGTTCACGATTGCAACTTCCCATGGCGGCGAGCTGTTGTTCATTCTTTAAGAGAGAGAGAATTGATTCGGCAAGCCGGACACCATCGAATGGTTTGATGTATTCGCAGCCATTAGAGTTGGTATATTCACGAATAGACGGCAGGTCCGTCGCAACTATCGGCAGCGCACTTGCAAGACTTTCAAGAAGAGCGCCGCTCGCCGCTGCGTTCGTATATGTAAGAACGGACAATGCAGCTCTTCCGTAAATAGACAATAGTTTCTCATGAGAAATGCCACAATGGAACTCAACGTTACGTGAATTTGCAAAATAATGACGATTACTCTCCAGCGTTACAACATCGCAAATAATATCCGGGTCTTCCTTTTCGAGTACTTCTAAAGCTTTGACAAACGTCGGAAAATCGCGCAACCAGTTCCCTACCGCAACAATTCTCTTTGGATCCCTCGACTGACTGGAAACGGGAAAACGATCAAGGTCGATACCATAGTGGACAATGTATATATTCTCACGTCCAACCAGAGGCTCGTAGAATTCGCGCTGAGATTCACTCAAGAGAATTACCCCATCCAGCTTCCTAATAGGATCGGTCTTCAAAATAAACTGTTTGGATTGCTCGACCGGCTGATGATAAGAGCAGACGATTTTGCACTTTGCAGATTTCTTGTATCCGGAAGTGAAGTAGTAGGAGTTCTCAGGATAGATAAAGTGCAGGATTGAATTCATTGGAATTTTTGAAATCAATCCGGTCCAGAATTCCAACCAAACACATTCCGGAAAGTATCCCATTAAGCCAGTCGTAGTCACCAACCAGGAACGACGTTTTTCGTCAGCAAGCTTTTTGAGAACGTACGCAATCACCCTCGGCGTCACAATCTTCGTTGAGGTGATGAAGTCGCCAAGTCGGTCGTATCCGGATACCGCATGATGATGACCAAATCTGTAAGTAGCATAGTAAATATGTGGGAGATTATCGGAGTTCATAAAATATTCCTATCGCTCATGTATATCCCAATCCTTAAGTGCAGGATTATGCAAAGTTTGTTGGGGTTTTCTCAGTAAGAACGCTCTATATGATGCATTCAAGCGCCAGTACTTCATATTCCATATCGGACCCCAATGCTTTTTCGATGCGCGAAGCAATTCAGGGTATACGTACTTCTCGAGTGGTGCATACGTTTTTGCATCTTTATGCATACGATAGGTCGCGATGAATTGTGGAATACGTTTAAATTGATAATGTTGAGCAATCCTGAACCACCATTCGTGATCCATTGTATAGTTAAACGATTCATCAAGGAGTCCGATCTTATGAATAACTTCTTTTCGTACGAACACTGTCGGCTGGTGTATGGCATAAGTATAATCCCACCACCGAATCATTTCTTCATATGTTCCACAGAACCCCTCGGTTGAATATAGTATTTTACCTTTTTCGTCAATAGCATGATAATCACCGTACACGACATAACAATCAGGCTCACTTGTGAATTTGTTTGATACCGCTTCGAAGGCTCCCGGAAGGAAGGTGTCATCGGAATTCACCCAACCGATGATCTCACCTTTCGCTTTGGCAAAGCCCTTGTTGACGGCATGCGTTTGCCCACGATCTTTTTCCGACACCCACTGGATATGTGGATACTTCTTGAGAATCTCAATGGTGCCATCTGTCGAGCCTCCATCAAACACTAAATGTTCGAGATTCGGATAATTCTGATTGAGAATCGACTGAATAGTTTCTTCGATAAAGTGTCCCTGGTTGAACGAGGGAGTGATAATTGTTAACAGCGGCTGTGTTCTCATTGGGGGGATTTTATCACATCAACCTTTAATTTCAAGTTTAAGAATTTTGTGAATAAGGACCCCGAGGTAGTGAAGAGGATTCTTGAAGAGTTTTTCGATCCACGCTTGCTGCTGCCCTATGATTCGTTGCTTTTCTTCAGCCATTTTCCTGAACGAATCGCGATCACTCTGCATATCCTGGAACCAAGCAACCCACTGTTGCACCTGTGTCACAACTTTTGCATGCTCGTCCTGCCAAAACTGGCGGGCATGTTGAAGCTCATCAATAGACTGATTGATTCTTTCAATCTCCTTACGTTTATCGCTGTCCCACTGCTTGTATAAATCCCGATCTTTTTCGAGGCTCTTGTACCACGTTTCC
>CAZFQL010000002.1:128129-267471 GCA_964520905.1 uncultured Chlorobiaceae bacterium
AACATTGGTTAATTTGTTGAGCCTGTCAATTTCTTTCCGTTTATCGTCGTCCCACTGCTTGTATAAATCCCGATCTTTTTCGAGGCTCTTGTACCACGTTTCCCATTGCTTGATTTTTTCCTCAAGCTTCTTGTGATCGGTTTCAAAAACATTGGTTAATTTGTTGAGCCTGTCAATTTCTTTCCGTTTATCGTCGTCCCACACCTCGCATTGCTGAATTTGTTGGATAACATTCTCGTGCGCATTTTTCCAATCATCGTGTGCTTTCTGGGTACGAAGGTAATCCTGCATAACGCGATCATAGGCGGCTTCCCAGTATTTTACTTCATGCAGTATCCAATTATTATCGGTACGGTCCGTAGTGCTTAGCTCACCTTTATTAGTATTATTACTTTGCTGTTCTTTAATATTTTTCATTTTAATGTTAAGTTACCTTTTCGACTTTCAAAACTTCATCGATTTTTTCAATTACCATTCCTGGGGTTATCGATGTAATGCACTTAACCTCATCGTATATACAATGCCAATAGCAATTGTAGCAATCCATTGGCACATTAACAATGCGTACATTCGGTAGTGTTGGTGTAAAACGTCCAAAGTGCCCCCCGCCAAAAATTCCGATTGTTGGAATGCCGAGTGCCCAGGCAATATGGAAACCTGCTGTATCAATACCAACAAAAAAGTTAGCTCGTTTTATCAATTCCACGAATTGCGGAAGTGTTAGCGCACCTGTGAGGTCATACGCTTTTTGCTTCATTAATTCCATAATCTTTGCTGAACACTGTATATCTTTTTCTGAACCAGTGAATATAACATTCATCTGATATTTCTTAATGAGTTGATCAGCAACAGCAGCAAAAGCATCTGCCGACCAAAGCTTAGTATCAAACCCGGCACTTGGACAGATAACTGCAAGATGATTATTGTCCTTCAGGATCCCATCTACAAGATTACTCACTATCATCTTATTATTTGCCTGGATCCAAAATACTGGCATCAAGTTACGTTTCTCGACTTGAACACCAAGCGCGTATAACAATTGTATATTCCGCTCGATTTCAAACATCCATTCCTGCTGACTTCTTACGAGCGCAGTATACAGAATTTGCTCTTTATTCCGGCGCGTTTCTTGTCCATCCTTATCAATACACTCAAAACCAATTTTGACCGGCGCATGTGTGCGCGCAACAATATTATCCGAAAAAGCGGTTCGGGTGTATTTAGCATTTATCGCAATATCGAATTCCCCATCCAGTTTTGTGATGACTTCTTTCTTGTAGTTTATATCATTATTATATCGCCGCTCATCTAACGACCAGACTTCATCCACATACGGGCATCCTTCTGCCAACGGTTCCACAATCGGATTGACGACTAAGGAAAGAAAATCATCCCCAAATTTCTTTCGCAGATATGGTAATATCGACGTAAAGAGAACAAAATCACCGATAGCATCTAAACGGAGGAGCAAGACACGATTCTTCAAGATTTACCCAAGTTTTTAATCATAAGTATTTGTAGATAAGAATTTTATCGGAAATTACCAAGCTTGAAGGATCTGGCTTGATCGAAAAAGAATAGCAGCACCAACGATGTAATTATGATGAGGTGCCGCCTGAAGATGCCAACGAATAAATTCAGTGGAATCCTCAAAATTCCAATTCAAAGATTGACCCTCTTGGTTGAATATCCTGTTATTCCAAATAATATTTTCAAACTCTTTTGTAGTCAAAGCTGAGCCATTCCAGTTGGGGAAACTCATTCCCATTGGGGTTTCACAAACATCAAATGAAATCGCAAACATCCCCCCTGTTTTTAATACTCTTGCTATTTCCTGGATAGCTAAAAGTTTATTGGATTGATGCTCTATCACTGAGAAACTTGTAACAAGATTACAGGAGTTGTCGCGAAGGGGTAGTTTTTCATCCTGTATGATATGCCAATCAACCGACCATTTAGTTGCTTTTTTTATTTTTTCCCAAATTGGTACATACTGTTTGTCACTCTCAACAAGCACTACATGAGCACCTAATGATGCAAAGTACCACGGTATCGGACTGATTTCACTTCCAAGATCACAGATATGAGTACCCTTAAACTCGATATTTCTCAATCCATTAAACCATAACCAGGGATACTCCCATACCTTTGACCAGTTAGAGAATGTTCTTAGATTGTATTTCTCCGCGAAGGAGTTTATTTGCTTCATAAATTCTCTGAACTGGTGGCTTTCCAATTCCCGTACTGATGCCAAGGATACCTTCCGTTGCAGTAGATTTGTTTTGGGGGAATTCACTTCGCAGGTATAGTATTGCTACTTAATATTTTCATTGGAAGCTGAGCTATTCCATAAAATGGATATACTTTTTTCTCGTCTGCAATTACAACAATAGGACCAAGCATATCAAGCTGGTCGTGGAAAAATCCTACATTTGGTACTCCTTCGATGGAAGGCTCAGACGCGATCAAGCTAAAGGTATATTCACCAGGACCAACATTAAAAGTAATCTCGAAAGTTAGTACAATCTCTTGACCCGAGTTGAGACTGGGCAATGGATGTCTCAATTGTGGAGTTCCGGCAGCAAAAACGAGATTACCCATACGATCGTATATGTTTATTCCTGAGGTTGGCTCAACAATATCCTCAGCGGCACGCAACAGAAGATGAAATAAGAGATTCTCCTGCATAGGAACGTGAAAAGTATCATTCCCATGTTTATCGGTAACGCGTGCTGCAATGATTTCTAAACCTCTATCACCGTGACGACTAAGCTTGCGTGTAAGAAAAGAATGTTTACAAATTTCTTCTGCTGATATTTTTGCTTTTTTATCCTCAGTTAGTTGAGTTGTAGTTTTTCTTTCTACACTCTGCACACGTTCTAGTTTGCTACCAGCTTTTGCATAATACCTGCTAACAGCTTCAGTCGTATCACCAATAAAATCTACTCGTCCGGATTCAAGTAAAATTGCACGGCTACATAGATTCTGCACAGCCGCAGTATCATGTGTGACGAATATAAAAGTTGTGCCCTTCTCAATAATGTCTCTCATTTTTGTAAAGCATCGTTGCTGAAAGAAAACATCCCCTACGGAAAGAATTTCGTCAATAATAAGAATTTCAGGTTCGATGGAAACAGCAACAGCGAATCCGAGACGGGCATACATGCCTGAGGAATACTTCTTCACCGGTACATCGATAAAGTCCCACAACTCGGCAAAATCGACAATCTCTTTGAATTTCTGACCAATAAATTTTTTAGTTATACCTAGTATGGCTGCACTCATGTATACATTCTCTCTGCCGGTCATATCCGGGTGGAACCCGGCGCCAAGCTCGATAAGAGAAGAGACAAGGCCATTCACTTCCACCGAGCCGGAAGTTGCCTTCGTTATACCGGCAATAATTTTCAATATCGTGCTTTTACCCGCACCATTCCTTCCGATAATTCCAAACGCCTCGCCTTTATTAATTTCAAAGTTTACATCCTTCAACGCGTAGAATAAATCCTTCGAAGCATTTCCGCCGGTGACCAGCTTAAGGGCGGAAAGTACCGTGCGTCTCCCGGCTTGAAGATCATACGCTTTGGAAACGTTATCGAAACGGATGGCGCTCATAGCACATCGGCGAAAAGTTTTTCGGCACGTTTAAAGAATTTATAACTCGGCACGAAAAGAACAATAAGGATTGTGGATGCGATCAGCAGTGAGTACCACTTCGGTTCGTAATTATAGAACACCGCGTTTTTGAATGCATCGATGATAGCTCCCATCGGACTCAGGAAGTAATAGTGTTGGATAGATTGCGGCAGTGCGGACAACGGGAAAAACACCGGAGTCAGGAACATATAGAGAGTGATAAAAAAAGTAACAATATAAGTAAGGTCTCTACGCACGACAGTCAGGACGCTAAGCACGAGTGAAAGATCGAGAATAAAGAGCACTTCAATAAGTAATATCGCGGGAATGTAAACAAACCGGAAATTCGGGTAAAAACCAAAAAACACGTTAAGAATGACCAACACGAGAAATGTTACAATAAAATCGAATAATCCTGAGAGGATAACCGAAATCGGTATGATCTCCCTCGGGAAAGAAACTTTGGTGATGAGTGAGACATTTGCGCGGAGACTATTCATGGCGTTTATAGTTGCGGTTGCGAAATATGTCCACAGTGTGAGGTTTGCAAAAACAAAAATAGAATATGGAATTCCTTCAGCGCTAGGACTTTTCAGGATGACTGAAAATGCAATCGTATATACGACGGTTTGCAAAATTGGCTGAAGGAGCGACCAGCCAAGCCCAAAGAAAGTCTGCTTGTAGCGTGTAACAATTTCCCGTTTGGTCAGTGTGTATAACAGCTCGCGGTGTGCCCAGAGATTTTTTAAATCTTTGCCCATGTTGATCATAGCCCAGAAAGGGTGATGGATTAAGGGAAATTTGAGGATTCGAGTTACCATGCAGTTGTTATCTGATTAGAAACCATGTAGAATTTAACGAATTTTTTCATTTGTTGCTGTCTTTGTATAATGTTCTATCGTGCAAAAGTTTTGTAGACTTTTTCCATCGATGTAATGTAGCGTTCCATTGTGAATGCATGGTTTAGTTTGTGCAAAGCGGCGCCGGTCAATTTACTCCGATCCGCACTCAGGCATTCGAGTATTGCCATGCAGAGCGCATCAGGATCACCCGCTTTGAAGAGGAAACCATTTTTGCCATGCTCAATCTGTTCGGGGATTCCACCGACATCAGCCGCCACAACCGGAATCCCGCTTGCCATCGCTTCGTAGATTGTTAACGGAATGTTCTCAAGCAGAGATGGACAAACCAGGACATCCAATGCCCGATAAATTTCAGGCATATCGTTTCGATGAGAAAGGAAAATTACTTTATCTTCGAGTTTTAATTCGCGATGGTATCGCATTACTTTTTCATGATATTTCTGAAACGGCAGGAATACATCGACAAATAATTGACCGCCCCTAACAATACCTTTTACATCGGAGCGCCGCTTCATAAGTTCAGCCATGGCACGCAGGAAAACAATGTGTCCTTTGCATGGATCGAATCTCCCAACCATCCCGATTAACTTTGTGCCGGATGACAGAGAAAGTTCCTTCAGGAGAAGATTTTCTTCACCAGATTCACGCGGACGAAAGCGGGATGTATCGACCGCATGATATATAACATCGATTTGTTTTGAAAGGAAAAGAGTTCTTCGTGTCAAATCATTTCGCAGTGCTACGGAATTGGCGACGATCTTTTTGACAAAAATGATGGCGAGCAGATTGAAGACAATCATCCGTGACCATTCATAAAAGAAGATCAAGGTATACAAAACGGGAATGCGAAACCTTAGAGCGGGAGCCGCTATCATCATAAGGGATAGAACATCGCCAACCTGAATTACATCGGGTCTATTCTTTTTAAAAAACCTGTACATCGTGATTGTATCTTTGATTAATTTCCAAAACCTCTTGGGGTAGATAAGCGTTTTCAGCATTACGTTCTGAAACGGGAGAATATTTGTTTCTACACCAAGCGATTCGATCTTCTCGACAAATTCCCCACGCTTGTTAAAAATCATTATGGGCTTGATTTTCTCGCGGTCGATTCCACTGAGAAGATTATACAAAGCATATTCACCACCCCCCATTTCGGTGTAGAGGTTAATGAACGCGACCGTCAATCGTTTATGTACGTCTGATTTTTTCGTATAAATCCTCAAAAGATTGCGCGTATGTTTTCCAACTAAGCCGCTGTGATAAATTTTTATCGTGTCCGGAATGAAAAATCGCTTTATCGAAATCGAGCGCCTTCATAATCTCGCGGACGAATGAGTCAGGGTTCTTTGGTTCGGCAACGAAGACACCCTGTCTTTCACGCAAGACTTCGAGCGCACCGACCGTCCGGCTTGCCACTATGGGTACGCCGCTCTCGTACGCTTCGAGCACTACCAAGCCGTAAGGTTCGTTATCTGACGGGCACACACAAACATCCAGCGCCGCCATAATTTCAGGAATATCACTCCGATGATCATAAAGTATTATTGATGATTGAAACTTCAATTCATTTATACGGCGAATAACTTCCTCTCTGAAGCGGGCAACTTCGGGGGCAACTTCACTTGTGATCGCTCCACCAACAATCAGAAAGCTGAGATCATTCCGTTTCTGAAGAAGACGCTTAGCGGCATCGAGGAATGTCAGATGTCCTTTCCACACTTCATACCGCCCAACAAGTCCGATGATTTTCTTCGCTGATGGAAGACCGAGCTTCGATATAATTTTCGCTTTCTCCTCAATGCTCCTCGGATAAAATAAAGTAGTATCAACACCATTATAAGCAACACTACTAATCTTCCTGAGTCCGACGGTTTTATTCAGAAGATCATTCTTTACTGCCTCCGAATTGGCAATAACCCTGTCGACAAATAATAATGCAAGAAGATTGAAGAACCAATATCGAAATGTACTATAAAAAACAATCACGCTGTAAACCACCGGCAAACGCAATCGAATGAGTGATGGAAGAAGAAGGAGGAGTGAAAAGACGTCGCTGCATTGTATAACATCAATCTGCCGGTTTCGAAGAAGCTTCATGATTTTGAATGATGCCCGAATATTTTTAATAATATTCCCCGGTTTAAGAAGAGCGGTGGGATTCGACACAACGAATGGGATGATGAAAGTCTCAATTCCATTCGCTTTAGCTTTATCAACGAATACTCCCTTTTTATTGAAGAGCATGATTGGTTCAAAACGCGAACGATTAAGATTGTTTGCAAGATAATAAACAGAATACTCCCCGCCACCAAGCCAGGTAAAAAGATTGAAATAGAGTACAGTTATTTTCTTAGTCGGCACAATTGATCCTGAGATACATCTCCACAATAGCTGGATTAAACAGATTATGGGGAGCAGGTTGGTGAATAAAATCGCTTAAAATTTCATAAAAGTTACAGAATATAACCCAAAGAGTCAAGATATGCGAAGTGTGCTTAGTTCACTGCCCTATAAATAGTCTAACTTGTTAAACTCTGTGTAATTTTCTTTTCGGACAAAAAAGAAATTTATTGCATTGTATTTAATCTTTGTCGTATATTCACATCACTCATGAATGTTGCAGGAAAAATAATATTCATATTTTGTTTTATTTTTATCCTACTCCACATCTGGGGTGCTGCCAACCCATCCCATATAAACTGGGGGTTTCAATCATTTGCATATTACGATATCAGCACGTCGGTGATCGTTTTGATATTAATTCTGACGCTATTTATTCCATCGATCTTGCGTTTTTGGATTCGAACATTAGAACGCGGAACTGAGATATTTTCCGCTTTGCCGAATACGGTCGTTCTTCTCGGTTGTGCCGCCATATTAATATTTTTATCACTGCAATTTCCTTCCCGTGGTTTATTGTTAGGCGACAGCAAGTTAATACTCCTTACCACGAACGAGCTTCCGGAGAATCCGTTGGTATCGGCAAATTTTAGAAATCAACCGCTCGTTCTTGCATCACTACACGGGATGGAGAGTGTTCTTGCTTTCATCGGGATCCACGGCATAAAGAATATTTACATCTGGACGGATATTATTGCGGGCATTATTTTCCTTGGGATAGTTTATTTGTTTTTGTTAAACGAAAAAATATCGAGTATTGAAAAATTTTTAGCCGGACTGTTTATTTTCGCCGGAGCGGGCAGTCAGTTTTTCTTCGGATACATTGAAAACTATGCACTACTGTATGCATTTATAACCGGCTACGTTGTAACGGCTTTACTTGTTTTACAGAAAAGAATTCACGTCCTCGTCCCGGTAATTTTATTCGTTAGCATTGCCGGACTGCATCTTGGCACCCTGATATTTTTCCCAAGCATCATACTTCTTCTCATTTTATCATGGCAAGATAACAAGCGAACTGTCATAGTTCTTTCAACTCTTCTCCCAGTGTTATTATTACTTTTAATATACCTGAGTAACTACGGCATACATCAGTTCATCGTTCGGATTCAGGCTGCTTTCATGTATGATTTTTTGCCATTTTTTAAGCCCATCCACGGAATTCCTTATACCGTATTTTCATGGGTACATTTAGTGGAATGGATTAATTTAAACTTCGTCATTGTGCCGCTGGGGTTGATCCCGGTGATAATAATTTTGATTGCCAACCGCCATAAAATATGGCAAAGTAATAAAGAACTACTGTTCCTGATAATGACAACGGTTTGCGGATTAATATTTACATTTATCATGATTCCCGCATTAGGTATGTTTCGCGACTGGGACTTGATGGCGAGTTTTTTTATTCCACTCATTATTCTTTCTTTATACCTCTTCACTCATTACTTCAGCGGCAATGTACGCAAGCAGGTAATCGCCGTGATAGCGCTTATATCCGTTACTCATACTGCATTCCGGATAGGTGTAAATGCGGATGAAGATAGACATATCCGTCACGCCGAGATCATGGCACAGCCGTCATTACTTAGTACGTTTGCACAGCAATTATACTACGATAGGCTGGCAAATGTTTTTTGGGAACGAAAAGATTATGCAAAAACCAAATTATGGTACGAGCGTTATTTGACTATAGACAGCACGAATCCCCGTATCATTGCCAATTTATCGGATGTCTATAAAAAATTGAATGAAACCGAAAATGTATTTCGGATGCTAAAACGATCCGCAGAATTAGGAGCGAAAAGCCCCAGAGTCTATATCAATCTTGGAGTAGAATATTACAGGCACGGTGATATACAAAATGCCATCAGAGTAACAGAACAGGGTCTAAAAATCGATCCCAAGCAACCGATTTGCCATGCGCATCTTGGTCTTTATTATCTGCAATTAGGTAAATACGCACAAGCTGCAGACCATTTTGAAAACTCCCTGCGTTTAGGGATGAGGGATCCTGTCGTGATAAAACATGCCGGGAATGCGCGCTTTGCACTCAATCATTATGCTAAAGCAGTGGAGCACTATAATAACTATATTCGTATTAATCCATCCGATTCACTTGTGAAAGAAAAAATAATTAAATTAAAAGTGATGCTAAGTTCCAATACTCCAAAATCAAAAAAACAAAAATAAATTCATTCATAATTGCCGACATGTTACGATTAAAATATTTTTTACTTGCCGCCTGCGCCATCGTTGTCTTGCTTCATATCTGGGGAGCGGTCTATCCCTCACATGATAATTGGGGAGTTCATTTTTTCGGTTTTTACGATGTATGGATTTCTATTTCAGCATTGGCATTGGTTATCCTATTCACAATTCCGAAAGTTCAATCATTTGTAATCCGGTACATAGACCGGTTTGCCCGCATACTCAGAAAATTACCTTTCCCAATAATTTTTGTTTTGATATCGGCAATATTGATCGGTTTAATCTATTTATTTTCAGCAAAACTGCATCTTCTTGGAGATGGTGCCATACTTCTGCGTTCTGTGTCGCGGGGTATTACAGGCGATGAAATCACATTAAGCTTCCGCAATCAGCCGCTGATGTTCTGGATTTACCGAACGGCGATGGCTCTTCATCCTTTCGAAGCCGCACCCAATCCTTATACTGTTTATTACGCTATCGATATTATCGCCGCGTTATCCTTCCTCGCTTTGGTATTCTGGAGTTTACGATATTCACAACAACCATTTGTAGAGAGAGTATTATTGGGATGTTTCTTGGTATTCTCAGCAGGTACCCAATTTTTCTTCGGTTACGTCGAGAATTATGTACTACAGTATGTCATGACGGCGGCATATGCCCTTACAGGGTGGTTTACGTTAGAAAAGCGTGTCTCAATAATCATCCCGATCTTGTGTTTTATATTATTGGTTATGCTTCATCTTGGCGATCTTGTCTATCTTCCAAGTTTGATTTTACTGATCGTTTTTAAATTGAAGAAGAACAAGCTTCAAGCCGCATTATTTCTTTTTATTATCGGTATTGCAGGAGCGGCTATAATGTATTTTGTTGGATTCAACCTGATCGATATGACACGTCATCTTAAAACCGGCTCGGTTGACTTTCTCCAGCCGTTCACAGCAATCGGCGGTGGATTTCCCTATCCAATGTTTTCGTTCGCCCATTTACTCGATTGGTTCAATGATTTGATGCTTGCAGCCCCGTTCGGACTTGTCATTGCAGTGATTCTTATTCTGATCTTACCGGCTGAACGGCGATGGAAAAATCCTGTTTTATTATTTCTTTTAGTCACCACGTTCAGTGGTCTTTTGTTCACGTGGGTCATCAACAGCGGCTTGGGACTTGCGCGCGATTGGGATTTGTTTGCAAGTTTTTTCATGCCCCTGACAATTCTTTCCTTCTATCTGCTGAATCAACCGATTGAGATACTTTTAAGACGAAATATTATTTTTTTGATCGTTGTAATTCTCTTAATTCATACCGCATCGTGGATAGGTGTGAACGCTTCCCCGGACAAGCATCTGACAAGGATGCAATCCCTCAACGATCCGAAGTATCTTTCAAGGGGGACACAACTGACGTATAACGAATCACTGGCGAATTTCTTTTTCGATAACCAGAGGTACGGTGATGCACGGATTTACTACGAACGTTACATGGTGATCGACTCGATGAATCCACGCATCATCGGGAACATTGCCGATGTTTTTAGAAAATTAGACGAGCGAGAGAAATATTTTTATATGCTTAATCGCGCCGTGGCTAATAATAGTCCGGACCCCGGTGTGTATTCCAACTTAGGAGTGGAATACGCCAATCGCAGAGATACTGCTCGTGCAATTCAATTGAACGAGAAAGCGATCGCAATAAATCCTACGATGCAGAAAGCACATGCAAATCTTGGGATTTTATATATGAGCACGAAAAATTATAAGCTTGCAGATCAGCATTTCACTGCTGCAATTAATCTTGGAATGAGAGAGCCGGTACTTTTCCGCTATGCGGGAGATCTTTGTACTTTAACGGGTGACTACGGAAGAGCTTTGGAGTATTACGACACTTATCTTTCTTCGAATCCGGCTGATAAGCGTGTTCAGCAGATGAGAAACGAAATATTTAAGAATTCCAGAGCCGGACAACAAAAACCTTAACGGAAGATTATCGTCAATCTTTATTTCTTTTTAACTTAATTCTCGCTTTCCCGAAGATTGAGAACCAAATGACAGTCAAGACTGCTTGTGGGAAAAAATCACACGCAAACCACAATAGAACACGATTATAATTCGATACTATCCTATCCTGCGGAAAAAAACAAGCCACAAACATCTATCAGATGTCTATGGCTTAAGTGGGCCCTGTAGGACTTGAACCTACGACCCGCAGATTATGAGTCTGCTGCTCTAACCAACTGAGCTAAGGGCCCCTTCGATTTTACGTTCTATTCATCAAAATCGACTAAAATATACCACTTTTTGAGCTCAATTCAAAGAGTTTTGAAGAAAAAAAATCATCATTGACTCAATTGCAGGAATTTCATATATTAAACTAATGAATTTTATTTGGAATCACCCGCATTTGTATATAAAAGTCAATCTATTATCACAGTCTACGCTTTTGGGAGGTAGCAATTCCCAGAACACATCGTCTTTTAAGCAGACCAAACATTCACTTTAAGGGGAATGCCTATGGCTCGTACGAAATATTCAGAACAATTTTGTGCTTACTGCAACAAAGAAACAAAGATGGTTTTGGTTGGAACCATGGAGGGACAGACGGGAAAAATTTGGTATAAATGTACTCGCTGCCACTATACAAGTCTTTTAGAAGACAGCATGTCATCTGACCAGATAAACGGTAAGCTTGATCCGTTAACCGCAACGGTGTATAAACCGTGCCAGTGTTTCAAAATTGGAGAAGCAATCTTCCACAGCGAGTGGAACGATGTTGGCAAAGTATTAAGTAAATTAAAAACATCCGATGGAAGCCATGCAATCGTCGTTTCTTTCGCGAAGCTGGGACAAAGAAAATTAATTGAAAATTTACAAGAAGAACCAATTTTGGAATTAACAACAACGGAGTAACTTATTGAAAAAACAATCGGAAGGGGGTGAACGGTATGGTTGGTATCATGATCCAGGAAAATGAGAATATCGACCGTGCGATACGAAGATTTAAGAAAAAGTACGAACGCTCAGGAATTCTGAAGGAAGTAAAAAAACGTTCGTATTTCACCAAACCTTCTGTAAAGAAGCGGATGGAAAAAATCAAAGCTGTCCGCCGCGCTCATAGAACTATGATGGAAGAAATGTAATTGATTATTTCATCATGTAAATTGTAAAAAGGGTCGATCTTTGTATCGGCTCTTTTTATTTTGTCTACGACCTTCAGGAATTTTCCGGCTTCGAATCATCTTCTGTTTGTTTCAACCTTAATTTTCGTCTCATCCAGGGCATCCGTATCAGTCCGAACACGATAACAATAAACGAAACAGCGTACGCACCGTGTGAAATATCGTAACCGAGATAATATACCGACGTCGGTTTAAAGCGATACTCAACTGAATGTTTGCCCGCGGGTACAACAACAGATCGAACGACATAATTTGTTTTGTAGATTTCAGTTTCATTTCCATCCACATAAGCGCTCCAGCCCGCCGGGTAATATGCATCGCTAAGAACCAGAAGTGCCGGAGTGGAACAATACGTTTCCAGAACGATCTCTTCCGACCAGTCCTTGGTGAAACGAACGAACGTCGAATCAGATTTCACCGGAGAGGTTGCAGGTTTCTTTTCTAATACCGCCATCGATTTGGGATTCCATGATGGAGCACTGAGAATGTTGAAAATTTCTGGCTTGGTGCTTGCGACAAAAATCGAGTCTACAAAAAAAGCGCGCGGCAAAACCCCGGGATTCAAGTATGTTATCATTTGTTTTGTTTGGTCAACATTTACTATCGGCATATCAGTGTTCGGTAGTTGACCCGGGACCACTATGTACTTCGCACCGAGCATGCTTATCATGTTCATATTGAGCGGAAGTCGGGGTGGATACAATCCAAGCGAATCTATCATTTCCTGATATATTTTTAATTTTGCAGGACTATAGCCGCCGATGGAAGATATCGCATGATACATCCATGTATTGTCCTGAAATCCGGCGCCCTGACTTACAGGAAAAATACGGTAATTCGATGTATCCGATTTTAAGAATTTAGTCGTCTGGTCGGGCTGGAAGAAATCTGCCTTAGCTGTGTTTGGTTTGGGTTCGATGAGCTTTGTATCCAGTATAAGCAAATCAACAAGCAGCACAACGATCAAAGCTGCCGTCAGCATTGTAAAGTTTAATTTTCGTTTAAGATAAGCAAGAATCAAACCGATACTCACACCAATGATAAGAGCAAATTTTATGTAATCTTTCCAGAGTAGATCGAATCTCATTTTCTTAAGCTGGGTCAACACTTGCGGAGCTTCTGCGCCATACTGCTGTCGCAATTGCTGAAGATCATCAGGTCTCTGGAACATTGAACCAGAGAGCGACGAATAAACTGTTTCGTTCGCGATCAACCCTATCAACAATATCGCTCCAATAACTCCAAGCGAGATGAAAAGTCCTTTCCGAAGTTTTTCGATATTGAACGATTTCGAATTTGCCCCCATCTCCGAAAGAACAGTTAGCCCGATGGCGGCTAATATTCCGAAAGTAATCGGCATCAGATGAAGTATCAGAACCGGCACACGGAATTTGTTGAAGTACGGGAAATAGTTGAACATTAAATCGTAGAGTAGTCCGAAGTGCCGCCCGAAAGAAATGAAAAACATTATCATGGAAAAAATCACGAGAAACCATGTGAGTTTATTTCTCCTGTATATCAGCGCGAATACGAGTAATAAGATCGGAACGACGCCAATATATACCGTGCTTTCCGTAAAAGGCATCCATCCCCAATAGAATGGTGATGCATAACCGAAGAAAGACGGAATAAGATAGTTCATAATCTCAAATGGATGGAACGACCAGTTCGTTGCGTAATCATAATCCAAGCCGCCTGTGCTACCGGTAGTTCCACCACCACGAATTGAATATTGAGCGTACTCTTGAGTCGGAAGATAAATATATGCTGAAATCGCCGCTCCGATTAGCAGCGCAAGCCCAACAATTACTACCGACTTAAGCGTTAAAGTTGGTTTTGATTTGATGCTTGTTATGAGTTCAAAAAGAATGTAGAAACCAATAAGCATTAATCCATAAAAAATAACCTGAACATGCAGGGTGAAAAGCAATAACGCTGTCACGATGGAAAGTAAACCGAAATAGAGTATATTTTTCCAGTATAAAATACGCTCACTATTTAATTGATGATATAGCTGATATGTGAATAAAAATAATAACGGGATCATTGCCAGTGCCTGAAGTTTAGACCCCTGATTCGACTGAAACACTCCAATTGCATACGGGTTAAGCATCAGTGTAAGACCAGCGACAAGAGAAGCGAGATGAGAAAACTTGAATGATCGTGAAAGCATGTACATGAAAATCCCGCCCAATAAAAGATAGATGACATCTCGCACCTCAGCCCAATTGGATGCAATAAGCTGCAAAGGAAATCGCAGTATAACATATTCTACGTAATTTATTTCTTTGGGTAAAAGCAAAGTTGAATGAATCGGTATACCTGAAAAAATATACGGTATCCAGAAAACATCCGTGTGATTTTCTGTTGTTCTGATATGATCCATAGCTTTCGTCCAGGCATTAAATGCCGCGGCATCACCGCTGACAGCAAAAATCATTCCGCCGAAAAGAATGTCCCAGAACATGATGACCGTAATAAGCGCCATAACGCTGACGCAAATCCAGCCCTTCCTTGTTGATGAGAACCGGTCGAACCACGTTAATTCTGAACCGCGTTGTGTTGTAGTTTTATTTTTTGTTGTCATAGTAATATTTTCTTAATGATGGTCAATCTATATTTATTTCAATAACGGTGAGAATAATTCAACTACATTTCTTCGGAAATGGTCAAGATCAAAATCCTCGTATCGTTTTCTGGCATTTCGACGAATGTCTTCAATATCGCACCTGACGTCGATAATATCGGAAGTACGTGCGATCAGCTCATCAATACTGCTCCAAAGGAAACCGTCTACTCCGTGTGATACGCTTTCACGCTGACCGCCTTTATTGATAACCACTGGAATACACCGCGCCGACATCGATTCGATTGTCGTCATGCCGAAGTGCTCGGTATTTTCAGGATTGGTTTCTTCATCTACATTATAACCCGCTGCATGCCAGAATACAGACGCTTCATTATACAACCTTACCAGCGACTCATACGGTTCATTGACATGAAAATAGACCGGATAATTTTTATTCTCAGTACGCAGTGATTCAAGATATCCGCTGTTTGCCGGATCTTGCGCCGCACTGCCAGCGATATGATATTCCCAGCCGGAAAGCTCTTTTTGAGATGCCCGGCGAAATGCTTCTGTAAGAATATCGTATCGTTTATCGTTGTACAACCCGCGAAATATTCTACCGACACTTAAGATAATATTTTTTTTAGATATTCCCAGTCTGGAATAATCCTGGATCGGCGGATACAGTACTGTGCCGTTGACGCCATAATTACGAAGCAAAACACCGCGGACAAATTCCGAGTATACGAGAACAAGTGAAGCTTGCCGGCGCGCAAACGAGTGCAGTTGAAGACGATATATATCCTTGCCGGCTTCTTTGAATTCGCTATAAAGCATTTTTTTTAAGATAGTCGCAGGACTAATCTTCCCGTATGGGATTTGAAGAACTTGCACCATTTTTCGGGCAGAAGTTCTAACCGCCCGAAATGTTGAAAGATTGACAAAAACATCCGCATCCCCCGCGAGTGTATCGAGTTCCTTGGAGTTGCGAACAAGCTTATATTGCACGTTAGAGAGGTTGGCACCCGAAAATTTTTCCAGAGCGAATTTCTGGATTTCATGGTTTTCGGACAGCATAACAACTGAAGTATCTTCTAACCCTGAGAGGACTTCGGCAAGAAGCATCAGATATTTTTCGCCACCGCCAAAGGCATACCACGTTGGTGTGTATATGAGGAGTGTTTTCATGAAAGGATCAAAGTTTTAACCATCGACCTTTACCGTATTCACCGGTATAATAGCGACAGCCATCTATGATTGCAAAGATGATCGCTTTTGTCCCTGTGTAAGAATGCCACTTAATCGACATACGAACTATCTGTCTGCCATAATAAAAGAAAAGATACGGGAGATAAAGAAACCATTTTAACGGACGACTATGTTTACGGATAAAAATTATTTTATTACGCATCGTAAAATATAGAAAAAAAGGACTATCGATTTTATTCGTGACGGACACCTTATGCCAAATTTGGGCATTTGGATTATACATGTTCCGCAAACCAAGTTTACGGGCACGCATACACCAATCCGCATCTTCATAGTAAATGAAAAGATTGTCGTCAAGTAAACCTACTCTTTCAATTACTTCACGAGTTGCAAACATCATGCAACCTGTTGCAAGTTCTGTTTCTTCAACTTTATCATATTGTCCCTGATCTTCTTCCATAATGCCGCGATGTATGCAATACCCGCTGTTGACCTTTAGAATTCCTCCGGCGTACCAAAATGTTTTAGGTTGAGAGTAGAAATAAATTTTGCACGATTGAAACCCGATCGTATTATCTGCCTTTGCGAGTTCAATCAGCGGTTGTATGCAATCTTTATCGACAATAGTATCGTTATTCAGAAGCATAATAAAATCAGCGTCACGCTCAATGGCAATTTTTATCCCTACATTATTGCCGCCGGCGAATCCTATATTTTCATTGGTACGGTGATATACTACATCGGGGAATTCAGCTTGCAGCCGTTCCCCGGAACCATCCGTTGAATTATTGTCGATAAGAACTATTTCGGTTGGTTTATACGAAACCTTCCGCAGGGATAGAATACACTCCCTCGTATGATCCTCTTGATTGAGATTAATTAAAACGATATAAACTTTATCAGCCATTTACAATATTATATTCGATGATAGATGGACAGTCATTAATGATTTTCTGGTCAACAATGACGAGCTTTGAAGATATACTGGAATGCGAGATACTCTTCAAGTTTTTGAAACATAATTAAATTTAGAAATTTCATTTTTCTACTTCCGACAACTCTTGGAAGAATAGATTCGATATGGAAACCCGCACTTGTGATTAAATCTTTCATGGATCGCAATGAGAAAAAACGAAGATGGGTGCGATCAAAAGGTCCATAATCTTCATAATTCCATCCTTCGCGTATTAATTTTAGGATAACGGCATAGTGCCGCATGTTGGGAATGCTGCATATTATAACACCGTTGGGTTTAAGATAAGGTTTGAGTTTCCTCAAAACGGCAGCCGGTTCTAGCAGATGTTCCAGGATATCAGCAAATATAATGCAATCGAAAATCGCTCCCTGGAAAGGTAGGATCATCGTCTGGATATCTCCGGTAACGACTTGATCAAGATTCAACTTAGCTGCTTCCGCGGCAAGTATATCATACTCTATTCCGAACACTTTGCGCTCCGGAACATCTCGTTTTAAATTTTTTCCTAAAATTCCATGGCCACATCCAACATCAAGGATCGAGAGCATCTGAGATTCAACCTGTGAAAATATTTCAGGCCTATCATTCTCATAATAACCAGCATCAAGTATAGTAGTGTTTATCATAATAATGAATCGTAATGATTCTTATATTGCAGAGCCATCTTGGCAGCATCGAAATTCATTTCCGCTCTTTCTCTTCCTCGCTCGCCCAGCTCTTTTCTTTTTTGTTCATCCTGAATAAGGTTTTCAAGTGCATTCGCCAAGGAAAGAAAATCGTTCGGCTGGACAAACACTCCTGAGTCTCCAACAACCTCGGGGATAGAACCGCTCATCGTTGATATAACAGGTTTACCGCATGCCATACTCTCAATCAAAACATAACCGAATTGCTCCTGCCAAGTCGGGATCGGCAAACTTGGTAGAACAAAAATATCGGCAAGATTGTGAATCTTCTGCATGACGTCATACGAATGACTGCCGATCAACTTCACATAATCATCCATCTGTAGATATTGTATCCAGTGCAGGATATTATCACGCTCTCTTCCCTTGCCGGCAATCAGAAGTTTAATCTTTTTCCTTGATCCTGACCTGTTAAGTAGATGTCGAAAAGCGAATAGCAGATCGTAAATCCCTTTTTCCCGATATAAGTTAGCAACATACAAAACAATTATTTCGTCTTTACCACAACCAAAGCGATTGAGAAGCTCGGGATCTTTTGACGCTGGTGAGAAATGTGTTGTGTCGATTCCCGACATCTGAATTTTAATTTTATATTCAGGCACACCCTCTAAAATTAACGCTTCTTTAGCGCGCTGAGAAACGGCAAGAAACAAATCAGTCTTTTCGAAGACAACCTTCTTACATCTTTCAGTCGCCGGCAAATGATGAAGGAAGGGAATATTTTCCCAAACAGTAACAACGAGTTTAAATTTTAATTGCTCTTTTACCTTCGCCGCTTGATAGGTATAATGCGATGAAGTCTCGGCGCTGTGGACGACATCGAATCCTCGCAGTGCAGCTCCCAAACCCTGCAGATCATGGAGATCGCCGAGGAAATGTATCATTGGTTTTCTCAAAAGACGCATTCGGAGAGATTGGCCGAAAGAAAATAATTTTTTTACCTTGAATGGAATTTCACCGACGTTGAAATTATGACCGTAGCTCGCAAATCCCACAATATCATAAGTATCCATAAGCGGTGAGAAATTTTGCATCTCCCAGCTATTCAAATAGGGACCACGAACAATGGCTAAGCGTTTTTTCATGAAATACTTTTTAACTACTACGTAATTGTCATTTATTTGTCTGAATCATACATCTTTTTCGCATTTCCAAAGTAAGAGAATAATACATCAGAATCAACATTAAAACAAAGCCACCCTAAAATTGGGTGGCTTTAAGATTTATTTTAGATCTTGGGCAAAAATTATTTTACTAGTGCCACCTTCTGTGTACCAATAAATTCGCCCGCTTTGATACGGCACAAATAGATGCCGCTGGCAAAATTGCCGGCATTCCACACTACTGAATAATGCCCAGCCATTTGCTGCCCATCGACAAGAGTAGCTACCTCCTGACCTAGTGAATTGTATATTGTGATATTTACCTGGCGTTCGTGCACAAGATCGTATTCAATGATTGTTTTGGGATTGAATGGATTAGGATATATCTGGTACAATTTAAATTCTTTTGGCATCTCTTTAACTTCTTTCACTTCTAACGGTGTGTACTCCGACGTTGCATAACCGATTTGCCAATAATCGCTTGCCATCCTACCGGAGTACCACATTTTGAACTGATTATCCTCAAACAATACGCTTAACATCCCTAATGTAGCCTCGTCCCAAGTCCCAGAACCACCTAAACTGATAATCGGGTTGTTTAAATATCGATGCCACGTTAATCCATCAGTCGAAGTAGCATATCCAATCTGGTATCCATATGCACCAGGTGCACCGAAATAAAACATATGATATGTATTCCCTATTTTAATAACTCTGGAATCTGTAACAAGGTATGATTCCCACAAATTAGATTTATCTGTAAAAAAAATCGGGTTACTTATATGCTTAACCCATGTATAACCGTCTGACGACGTAGCATAACCAATCGCAGTAGTATCATGACTGGTGCCAGAATACCACATCTGATACATACCAGCACTATCTCTAATGACGCATGGAGAATGAACAGCATCACCATCCCATCCCGTTGACAAGCCGTGCACCAGTACCGGATTGTTTGAATATTTCGTCCAATGAATTCCGTCGGGAGATGTTGCTAAACCTATTGAAGCTTTCCATAAACTATTGAATCCCCCATAATAGAGCCGATACCCTGTAGTATCTTTAAGAACTGTTCCACCCCAAATAAAACTTTCTTCAAAACTTCCCGTGATGCCTCTTTTTAGAACTGGATTCTTTTGATATGGGAACCAATTAATTCCATCTTCCGAAATCGCATAACCTATACTATATTGCCTGGAATAATAATTTTCGTATCCAACATACAACATTTTGTAGATTCCATTGTCATGGATTACTGCCGGCATCCAAGCTTGGCGACTATCGAAACTACCGTCTATTCCATATGCACTCACGCCATTAAATACTCCGGAAGAAAGCACAGGATTATTGGTGTACTTTTGCCAAGTAATCTGGCTAAAGAGTTGTTCTTTCAGAAAAAGAGAACAACTTAATGAAAGAATAAAAAACAACTTAGTACGCATGGCATCCTCCATATTATTGTTGATAGAGTAAATTATTTAATAATACTACAATTATTTATCTGTCAAATTTTCTGAAATGGCGTAGAAATTTAAGCAAATTATTTATGAGGAACTTCACCGTTGTTATTTTTAGTTGTTTAATACGAGATTCTATAGATATGATGTGTGAAGGATTTGAAAATTTTACATCTGTAGATAAATCCTCTTCAATCCTAAGCGGGATAGTTTCCCTCCATTCATATTGTACATAATAATCGCTAAAATGAGAATCTATGAATTCGGCAAATAACGAATCGTTTTGATACATCTGATGAAAATAATTTTTAAATGGAGAATCTGAAATTCGTGGACGCATAATGATAGTATCGTTTTCGATCCGAACTATCCATTTATGGAAGGGCCAGCCGAATATTTTTTCTCCTAATTCTGACGGTGTCTCAATGTAGCCTGCTTTTGCAACTCTTGTAAGTTCGGCAATAAATTGTGTTGGATTATTCATATGTTCAAGTACATGTGACGTGATTACGTAATCAAAGCTCTTGCCTTTGAAAGGCAATGCTACACCATCAGCAACAACAAATGGTCGTTTGTCTATTACAAGATTTTCTTCGCCTGCTCTCTCGTAGTTACTCTCGATATACCTATCGCAGAGAAAATTTGAACGTTTGCGCGGACGGTTGCCGCTGCCTATTTCAAGAACACGATCTGTATGTTTAATATTGAACATTGGAAATCATCTTGAAAATATTCTGGCGAGGAATTCCTTCTCTTGGTCACCGAACCCTCGCACCACCAACATAACAACAAAATATAACCCAACTCCTACCAAGATCACTGGGATAAGATACCAATCTTTTATGAAAAATAAAAGTGTTCCCATGATAGCTGATGCGATCAATATTTTTATATAATCGGCAAAATTCCCTAAGGTAAATCCAACTTTTATCAAGTAAAATACATAGACGATCAGTAATAAAAAATCTGTTGCCATGATAGTAAATGCCACGCCAAGGTAACCGAATTGAGGGACCACAATTACATTCATGCCAAATGACATGATGGCAATGCTGATTGAAATCCACATACATATTTTTTGATATCCGATGGCTAACAAAAATACATAAACTACCCAAGCCAAGTATACAAACGCTTCTCCGCAAATGATAAGCTGCAGAACCATTGAGGCACTTTCGAATGAATTCGGATATACTAAGGAAATGATTTTAGGCGCCAGGAGAACAATCCCCACTGCTAATGGTATGGATATTTCCGCCATTACTCTTAATGAATCTTGAAGCGCTTTCAATAATTTGTGCTTAGCATTCGATGTGAACTCCGAAAATATCGGATAAACTATTTGAGAAAATGTTATTGGGATTAAAGTGAGAATCGAGATCAATTTATATCCTGCACTGTATATTCCAACTTCTATATCACCACGAGTGTATTTCAGAATCGTTGCACCAACGAAAGTATACATTGAAATCCCGAGTGAGCTAATTGCGATAGGTAAACTTTCTTTAAGAAATTCCTTCCAGAGAGACATATCAATTTGAAAACGAGGGAAACCAATTCGTCTAACATACACGGCGAAAAGAATTCCAAGGTTCAGCAAAGCAACTACAATACTTAGCAACAATACAGTCATCACGAACGGATATTGTGATAAGATTATAATTATGAATGCAGAAAGCAAGAGATCGTTCAGAATATTGGAGATGGAAACAACCACCATTTTGCGATGTGCCTGAAATGCACTCAGGAAAACCATCGAGAGTCCATTGATTGCGAACACTACCGTTGTCAGGAGTATTGCCCAATTTGTGGTAGCATCGAAACGTGAGATTATCCCGAATAACCCGACAAGAAGACCCGCTGCGAATACTATTATCACTTTAAGCAATATCGCTTTGCCGACGAATTCCCTGGTTCGACTAAGATCTCTCGCTAGATCTCTCGTGAGTAATTGAGATATCCCAAAATCGAAAAGTACCTGAAATAGAGAGCAAAAATAAAATGCAAAGTTTAATATCCCGAAACTTGCTACACCAAGATAAGTCGCGAGATAGTTGAGCCGGACCATTCCCAGCAATAAGCCGATCACTTTCCCAAAAAACAGTGCGGCGGCATCCAATGTTATTTTTTTTGTCTGTGTAGGCAGAGCTTCTACCGAATATTATATTTTAAACTCATTGTTGTTAATAAACCGGTGCGGGTAAACTAGATAGTCACTAATTTATATTCTAATATCATTCCACCCAACTCCGTGGAAGGTTTTTAGTTATCTCTATATTATCGAATCTCTTGCTTTTCCGTACACCTGCTTTCTTTGCCCATTCTGCCATTCGGTGTATCCCCTCATCCAGTTGAAATTTGGTGGTATGTTTAAAAACCTTTTGTACTTTAGAGTGATCGGAATACGCGTGAACAACTTCTTTGCGTGCATCCAAATAAGTGATATTTGGTTCAACGTTAAATTCGCGAGCTACTGCTCTTGCAATATCGTTTACAGCTACCGGCTCGTCTGCCCCGATATTGAATATATTATTATATGCTTCAGGTACATCAATCGAATTGGCAATAACAGGTGAAACATCCAGGATGTATGTAAATGCACGCGTTTGCTTCCCGTCGCCGAAAATTGTCAATGCTTTACCTTGCATAATTTGATTCATGAAAATACCTAAAACATTTCGGTATTTATCTCCGAGATTTTGGTTCTCACCGTATACATTATGAGGGCGAAAAATAATATAATCCAAACCGAAGAGATGGCTCGAAGCTTTCAATTCCTGTTCTACTGCAAGCTTTGCAATACCATAAGAATCTTCGGGCACCGGCGTCATATCTTCGCGCATCGGCAATTGCGCTGCACCGTAAACGGCAATGGACGAAGTAAACACAAAGCACTTCACGTTATTATTGACCGAGGCATTAATGAGATTAACGCTACCGATCAAATTATTTTCGTAGTTGAACCGTTTGATGAAATGGCTCAATCCTTCGGCTGCGTAAGCTGCGAGATGGAAAACATATTCAATGCGATAATCCTTGAAAATTTTATCTATAAGCGCAACATCATTGATTGAACCTTCGATGAATATAGCGGCAGGATTTACATTCTCTTTGAATCCGCCGCTGAGGTCATCAAGAGCAATGACTTGATGTTTCTTGGAAAGCAAATCATTTATGATATGAGAGCCAATGAACCCAGCTCCTCCTGTTACTAATATTGCCATTGTATTATCCTTCTAGAGAATGCGTAAAATATAATTTTTTTTAGGAGTTCGATCCAAGCTTCTTTCCCTTCCTTAGTATCCCATAAATTCTGCCGCCAAACACTTGCGACGCAAAACGGAAGATTCCGTTATCGGCAATTTTCTTAATATCGAAGTTGTATAATTTTTCCAGCACCGGCGCGGGATATTTTAAACGGATGTCCCAATCTTCGAACAGATCGAACGCTTCCTTCCAGTTTTTTAATGAGAATTGTGTTTCTAATATTCCATACTCCCGTTCGATAACTTTACCAAAGCGGAGATATGTTCCAATCCTCGCAACTTCATGAAGACCAAGCCAGCTCTTTAGAGCTTCTCTATTGAAATAAAAATAGCCGCCGTCTTTCAGTAATGAGTGGACTGTTTGAAAAACGGGTCTTGGATCAGGGAAATGATGAATTGTAGCGAAGCAGAAAACAAAATCTAATTGCTGCGGCTGTATATTTTCTTTCGCTTTAAGGAAATCATCTGCTACCAGTACAAGCTTCTCGTGCGGCAGTTTTTTTTCTTTATAGTCATCCTTGAAACAGTTTTCAGAAATAATTCTGGAGATGTTCAGCATGTCGGGAGAAATATCGAAGGCGTATCCTTTTTCAAGATTATAATGGTCGATCAGGGAAAGCACTCGCTGGGCGCGTTCAGCTCCAAATTCGCCAAACGCCATATTATTATTGATACCGATTTTGTATTTTCGATCGAGTCCTTTAAAGATATTGAGAGTTTCTTCCATCCTTTGCTTCATTAAACCCATGAATCGCTCAGGATTATTCTCTTCAGCATCAGCTACTCCTTTTCGATAATTAATCTCACCAGCTTTATTCGAGTCAGCCTGATATTTATATCCATTTGATTTCATCTTTCAATCCTTAACTAAAAATTTATATTCTAACGAATGGAAATATAACGATTTTCCCCTCGTGTTTCAACGGCAGAATCTGTTTATCTATCTATCTTTTTCACCCGGTACAGACTCGTTAGGAAATTCACAACGAATCCGAAAGGTATAGTCAGCCAATGATGCCAACGCGCGTAACGAGCCAGCAGACGAAGCTGACTTTTCAGTTTATTCCAATTCTTAAACCACGAGAGATGTCCACCCGAGCTGACGGATAATTTATGCCATACTACAGCCGCCGGCACATAAAGTAATGTGTAACCTGCTCTCGCAGTACGGATACACCAATCCGCATCTTCTCCATAAATGTAATAGCTCTCATCGAGCATTCCGATTTGCTGAATGACTTCAGACTTAACAAGTACACAGCAGCCGGTGATATAATCCGTCTCAGACTGGATATCATATTGTCCGTTATCGATTTGACGCACCCCGACATGTGAAATCCAGCCCTTCCACCATTCGATTTTTCCGCCTGCGTACCAAATACGACGAGGATCGCCATGAAAAAATATTTTCGGTCCTGCCATCCCGACAAACGAATTCTTTTCCGCGGCATCGAGAAGATTATTGAGAAAATTTTTCTCGACGACCGTATCGTTATTGAGAAGCATGATATATTTTGCTCCTTGACCGAGAGCTTTTTGAATTCCAACATTGTTGCCGCCGGCGAAGCGGAGGTTGGATTTATTTATCACTACTTCAATACCCGGAAATTCTTCGATTACCGCGGCGGCAGTTCCGTCGACAGAGGCATTATCGACAACTAAAATTTTGAAATTTGAATATGTTACATCCCGAAGTGAGCGAAGACATTCGAGCGTATCATCTTTTCCATTCCAGGTGAGAACAACGATATAAACAAGCGGTTGCGCGACCACTGTTATTTTACTTTCTCAAGCAGAATGTCAATAATGCGTTTAGCCGATTTCCCATCTCCGTATGGATTTGCTTTGGTGGACATTTCTAGATATGCCTGCTTATCAGAAATCAATCGTTGTGCTGTGCTGATGATCTTATCTTTATCCGTTCCTACCAATTCTGCGGTACCCGCATCGATAGCTTCGGGACGCTCCGTAGTTTTCCGAAGCACGAGCACGGGTTTACCGAGCGTGGGGGCTTCCTCTTGTACACCGCCGGAATCCGTAAGAATCAGATAGGCTTTACTCATCAACTGAACGAATGGGCGATACTCCATAGGTTCTATCAGATGAACACGCGGAACGCCTGCGAGAATTTTGTTTGCTGTTTTCTGAACATTCGGATTAGGATGTACCGGATAAATCAATTCGACATCAGGATTAGTTTCAACAAGATGACGGCATGCAGAAAAGATGTTGGTCATCGGTTCCCCGAAATTTTCCCGCCGGTGCGAGGTCAGTAAAATTACGCGCCTTTTAATAAAGTCGATACTTTTCAGCGGCTCATCCTGAAACTTATACATCGGGTCTACAATCATCAGCAGGGCATCGATCACTGTGTTGCCTGTAACGAATATATCCTCCGGTTTGATACCTTCATTTAACAGATTCTTTTTCGCCCACTCTGTCGGGGCAAAATGAAAATCTGTGAGCCGTGTAGTCAACTGCCGGTTGGCTTCTTCCGGGAATGGATTTGTTTTATTCCAGGTACGCAATCCCGCTTCAACATGCCCGACCGGGATCTTTAAATAAAAAGCGGCAAGCCCCGCGGCAAAGGATGTCGTAGTATCGCCTTGCACTAACAATACATCCGGTTTTTCTTTAAGAAGCACCGGCTTGATTTCGTTCAGAACTGCGGTTGTCACGTGAAATAAATCCTGATTATGCTGCATGATATCAAGATCGTAAGCAGGAACGATTTTAAAAATATCTAACTTCTGGTCCAGCATCTCGCGATGTTGTGCTGTAACGATGACGACATGATCGAGTTTGCGGCGTTCAAGTTCTTTTACGATAGACGCCATTTTAATGGCTTCGGGCCTTGTTCCAAAAACAACTGCAATTTTCATGATTTAATTTTTAGTAGATTGATTAATAGAAATAAGTTTTATATTGTCATTGACTTTCATTTCAGACAATAACCGATCGATTCAGTTATAAATCGATATTATTGATAAACTTCTTATCATTGGCTTTCCGCCAATTCTTCGATATTCCGCATTAGATTATCCCATGAATATTTGATCTTCTCGATCTTTACGTTGTTCGCAAATTCTTCTTCCTTTTTCTCACGATAAAATTTTTCTATTACCATAGCAAGGCTATCCGGATTATTCGGCGGCACGATATATCCGGTTTTATCATGCACGATAACTTCTGCAAGTTCGCCGACATCAGTTGCGATGACAGGCTTATTAAAATTATATGCGATTTGTGCGATACCGCTTTGCGTCGCCGAAAGATATGGAAGAACAACAACATCAGCCGCGCTGAAATATAAAGCTACCTGTTCGTTGGGCACATAATCGGATACAAATCGGATGTTAGATTCTAAGTTCAGTTCTTTCACTTTCTGCCGGTACTTAGTTTCATCATCATAAAATTCACCAACGGCAAGAAGATGTACATCCTTCAGCTTTTGCATTGCCTCAATCAGAATCATCAATCCCTTATATGCACGTACATAGCCAAAATACAAAATTACTTTCCCTGCTTGAATGCCCAATTCGTGACGTGCTTGCTGTTTAGGAATTGGATCTCCGAAATTTTCATAAACAGGATGCGGGACTTTCCGGTATCTGGCATTGGGAAAATATTTCAACAAATCCCGTTCAACGGCATTCGATTGAACAATAAAATAATCAGATTGTTTAAACGCATATCTCGTAAAGATCACATCACCTAACCGGCGTTCATGCGGAATGATATTATCGCATATGAATAGAACCTTAGCCCCTGTAATTTTCTTGACTAATTTCGCAATCGTTCCGAAGCATGGTCCGAAAAAAGGAAGCCAGTATTTAAAAATCAGTAAATCGGGTTTTAATTTTTTTATCATGAATGCTGCGCGAATCCAATTGAACGGATTTATCGAATCGATAATCTGTGGCGCCGCCGGCACACCGGTCAATTCACCTTTTTCTTCCTGTGATTTTCCCGGAAATAATATTTTAGGATATTGCCGTTTAAAAGTAACCGTCTCTATGTGATGGTGCTTTCTCAAATGAGAAGCGAGTAACGCATTAAAATGAGCGATACCGCCGCGAAGCGGGTAAGCCGTACCGACAATGACGATATTCACAAACACACCATATTATTTCGTAATTTGAAAAATATATTCAAGTTTTTTCTGAATTGTTAACGAATCACCATTGGAAGATACAAGATTTTTAAACTGTTTACAAAATCCAACAGGTTTAAGCACACTCGGGCTTTTCCAATCCTTTGATAGATAATATATACAGATGATAAGTAGATATTCTTAAGGTTTTTGTGCATTGATAAGAACAAGCGGGAGGAAACGTCGTATTGGAGAAAACCATTCAAGTCCCTTCTGGATAGTTGAGATACCGGGGATATTATCTAATAATTGAGGTGGAAAAAATCCGGATCGTTTAATTTGGATATTAATAAATCCTACATCCCGTAATATTCTTGTCGTTGTGCTTGCACTGAACGTGAACATTCCTTTTTCCGCTTCCCATGTCATCTCGCGGCTAAACATCACCTGCAATAGAAAAAGCGGATTCAGACGATTCGGTTCTAGAAAACCAAGTCGTCCTCCTGATTTTAGCGTATCGAAAATTAGTTCAAACAACTTCACGTGGTTTGGAATATGATGAAGTATGAAGAAGCCGCTTATCGCATCGAACGATGAAGGACCGAAATCCAGTGGAAGATCGAAAACACTCGCACATGCAATATCGAGATTCGTCCCTGGGGCAGATTGACGTTCTAATGCTCCAAGCAGCGCTTGAGACGTGTCAAGTGCCACAACTTTTTTGCAGTACGGTGCCAGGTGGAGTGTGAAACGTCCTGCACCCGCACCGATATCAAGAACGGTATCGGAATTTGAAAGCGTTAACCCGCGAACCATCTGGTCGGTAAGCAGCTTTGCATAAGTGCTGTTCGGTTTGAACAATAGGTGGGTGTGTTTCTCGGCATCGATATAGAAATCATTCTGGACTTTCTGCCATTGTTCAGTTATTGACGCCATAAAAAAAATTATTGTTTGTCGAAACCGATTTTTTCTTTTATCACATAGAGCGGACGCTGTTTGACTTCATCATAAATACGCCCAAGGTATTCACCAATTATACCGAGCGTCAACAGAATCAGACCACCCATGAATAGAATGGTGAAGACCGGAGAGGCCCATCCCGGAGTTGCTTTGTCTGTAAAAAGTTTCGCATATAAGACATACAGCATGCCTATGAAGGCAAGAAATGCAATGCCGACACCGACATATGTTGCAAGGCGAAGCGGTGCATTCGAAAACGAAAAAATTCCATCGAACGCAAGATGCATCAACCCACGGATAGTCATTTGCGGTTTGCCTGCGAAGCGTGCTTCACGGTCGTACTCAATACTAGTCTGCTTGAAACCCGCCCATGCTCGCATCCCGGCAATGTAGCGGTTCCTTTCTGGCATCGCCTGCAATACGCCGACGACTTTACGATCCATGAGAGAGAAGTTTCCCGCTTCCATCGGAATTGGTATGGAAGAGAACATCACCATCAATTTATAGAACGAGTGGAACGCAAATCGTTTAAGTGCATTCTCCTTCCGGCTTCGCTTGACAGTATAGATGACATCAAATCCATCATGCCACAGTGTAATCAATTTGGGAAGAAGTTCGGGCGGATCTTGCAAATCGCCATCCATGAGAATGACGGAGTCTCCTTTGGCAGAATCAATGCCTGCTGATATCGCAATCTGGTGGCCAAAGTTACGAGCCAGGTCGATCACTTTCACATGCGATTCCTGCTGAGCACAACGTCTGAGTTCATTTAGAGAATTATCACGACTACCGTCGTTGATATATATAATTTCATAAGACCCGGAGACCTGAGCCATTGCCTGCGTGATTCGGCGATGAAGTTCGGGGATTGTTTCCCGTTCATTATAAATTGGAATGACAATAGATATCATAATAAGCTCATCACAAATTAAGAATATATTTTCACATCCTCAAGCGGATGTGGGAGTACTCAGAGGTTTTCGTTTCCTCGCGTACAGAATAATAAGCCCTACCACACAAAATCCAAGTGTCGATAGGGAGATGGTTGCTCCTTGATAAAACGACGTCGGTTCATATCGCAACTCGACCGTATGCTCACCTTTATTGACTACAAGTGCACGTAAACTCCAATCTGCACGGTACACTGGGGTCGCTTCACCGTCAACATATGCATTCCAGCCCGGGAAATAAATTTCGCTCAGTACCAATATCCCTTTCTTGGGTGTGAAGACTTTTAAACTAATTGTATTATTGGTATAAGATTGAAAAACTGACCTCGCCCCAGAGCTGATTGTGGTGTCACTTAAAAGATCATTGGTTGCACCTCTCAATGTCACGACATATCTTGGATCGAATTGGCTGCTACATATGAAGAGACTTTCCTGCTGCGCCGTTGAAAATGTTTTATAATTATAAACAAAGAATGCTCTCGGTACATATGTTGAATCGACCGCAAGACGTGATTGCAGCCGGAGTTGACCCTGAACACTCACTGTATCCAATTTCAATCGGTACTTAGCATTCAATAAATCGTACGATCTCATGCCGACCGGATATCTCCACTGTAACCCAAGCTGTGAATATCCTTCGAGTAAAAATATTTTATCCATCATTCCCTGATTCCGGTCAAGGAGTATCATATTGCTGTTGCGCATATTGATACGGAAATACTCCGACTTCCCTTCTTCCTTCCACATCTGGATTAGCTCTGCCCGTTGGTTGAAATGTTCATCGGGATTGATTTTTCCGTTGTTCTGATCAAATCCAAAGATATACATATCGAGAAATTGGACTAAAAATAGAAGCACAATACCGAAAGTGGAAGATAATTTTCTACGCCATAATAGAAAAAGAATTGATAGTGAGACGAACACAATAATAGTTGAAATTAATGTCTGGCTTTGTGCAATGTCATATGCAACAGGTAATGCTATGCGGGACGATTCAATTCTTAAAGCACCGACATTAACTTGATCTAGAATAAAGCTATCTACAAGACGCATTTGGACAGTTACTGTGATTAACAAAGCCAATACCCCGATCACGATCATAACTTTAAGATAGAATTTTTCCTTCACCTTCGAAAAAAGCAATTCCTGTAGACCGAAACCGCTCAGAAAAGCAACAGCAAAAACATAGAAGAATCCCCACCTGCCTAAGGAGCGAAACTTGTCAAAACCAGGAACGTAGTTGAAAAAAAAACTATGGACAAAGAAATGATCACCAAGAGCATAAAGAAGCGCAAAGAATGCAAATCCTGCAACTACTGCAATGTGTCGGTTTTTCTTAAAAAACTTTAACGCAAAAAGCGCGAGCATTAAACCAGGAATACCCGTATAGATACACGTCTCCCAGAAATTCCAGTTATTCTCCGGTCCCCAATAAGGGGTCGGATTTTCTGATCCAAGTGCATTTGACGACCCGAAGAATTTTGGAACAAGCACTGTGATTAGTTGTTGCCACGATAGTTCCCCTTCTGTCGATTTTGCAAACGATAATTCCTCTCGAACGGAGTAACTTGTCAATTCATTGGTCGGTAGTAACTGAACAGCACTTAGCCCAACTGCTATTACAATAATCCCCAAAACAAGAAGCGAGAGTTGAAGACTCTGCTTCGTTACATTTTCGTTTCCTATATTTCGTTGTTCTCGAATGAAAGAAATCAATTCGACAATAAAGTAGACGAATAAAAAAAGCAGGAAATATAAAGTAATCTGAATATGTCCGCTGCAAACAACTAATGACAGAACAAGCCCTCCGATGATCATCGAAGTTAGCGTCCGCGTTTTCAATGTCTTATGGAATAAGAGAACAACAAGCGGCATCCACGCTGCCTGGCAGATAATAACAAGATGTATGATGTGTACAATCATAAATCCGGAGAGCATATAAACAAGCCCGCTGAAGGCAGATGGAATTTTCGAGACACCGAAGGCACGCATACAATAGAACATAGTAATGCCGGCTAAGACCACGTGGACAAGAATATACATCTCAACATACCAGAAATTAAGCTTCCCGGCAGAAACAAATGGCACAAGAAGCAAATGTGGAAGGTAACACGACGTACCAGTAATATCTGCTAAAAACGGCATACCTGAAAAAGTATACGGATTCCAGAGCGGGATCTCACCGTTCGTTAGCGCAACACTCGCGAAATTTCTATATGGATAAAACTGATAGATGAAGTCTTCCCAAAGAAATGCCGACTGAAAAATAAGTTCTCTGAAGAAAATTGCTGCAAGAACCGCGAAAACCGCAAACCACTGCCATTCTCGAAGGGAGGCAATCCAATCATTAGTATTGACAAAGGTGACTTGTGGCTCTATCTTCTTTTTCTGTTTCGTCATACAATTATATAATCAAGATAAAAGCGATTTAATTGATCCGAATACCCTCTCAACCGAAATGTACTGCATACAATTATTTTCGCAAGTCGGCGAATAGAAACAATTGCAATCAAAATCCGGCTCGATAATTTCACCGCGTCCGTATAGTTCGAACTCATATTTATTGAAAATATTATTGAACAAGACAAGCTTCTTCTTCAACCCTATAGCAATGTGCATAGCCATTGTAACCGCTGTTACCACAAGGTCGCATTGGTTTACCTCGCTAATAAACCGGTTGAGCGGGAAATGTCCGAGGTATATTGCGTTGCTTGCCATTGAGAGTTTCAAATTTTTTTGATGTTCCTGTTCACCCCCCAGAAGAAGCGGTATATATCCGGCTTTACGCAACTTCTTTGCAAGCGCGATCCAATTCTTTTCATCCCATAATCGTGAAGTCCACCTGCCGCCGCAACCTGTATTCAATCCGATAATCTTTTTGCGCTTCGGTAGCTTCCAGGCATATTCCTTTACACCCGGCATGACGTACTCTTCACCGTCGAATGTATACCCGCAAATTTCGAACATCTCTTCCTGATAGCTTTTAGTGTTTGACTTGCTCAAATCATCGAATACCCCTGTGAGATATTTATGCTCTGCCTGAATATTTAAGGGACGGCACTTTCCTTTCTGTAGTGTGAATCCTTTCTTTATGCGTGCCGATACGCTGACACAGAGGGCACAAGCTTCTTTATCTTTATCCAGATTGATAAGAACATCAAACTGCACCGTTTGCAAAATCGCTAAACTTTGAGGTGTAAAAGGTAAAATAACATCTACACTTTTGGGAACTACTTCAGGCGTCAACGTTAGCCACCAAATTTCTGCCGAGGGTTCTATCGTTTTTAATTTATGTAAGAGCGGGGTCGTTCTAATTACGTCTCCGATCGCGCCGAGTTTGACGATCAATATTTTTTTGCCGGTCGGCTGGTAATAAGCGCACTCTTTACCTCGTTTATCAACGCAATGCACTTTATGTATTTTATGCGGTTTACACGGTATATCGCCGCGGAAATGGCGGCAATCGTATTTTATATCTTTCACTTTCATATTTAGTCTGATAGTTTTATTACTCTGATACCGTATCCTGAATCCAATCCTGCAACATAGACTGTTTTAAGATTTAACCGGTTAAGAACTGTGTCGCTGTATAAAAGAAAATTTAGTTGTGGACGATAAACCCGGACAACCCGCGCGCTGACAACGAGATACTTAGCGCGAACTTGATGACAGAATGCGAGAATACTGTCAACCGGATCGTTTGGCATCGAGATGTACGATCCGCCCGCGTAAAACGCTGTGAATGGTTTGCGGTCGACAAAAATATCACCTTCATGCGTCATCAGTTTCATAGCGATCCCTGCAGTGCAAAACTCAGTCGTCCCTTGATCCGGTATCGCCGCATAAGAGATAGTCGATGAATAACCCGCGATAATGATAACCGCGCTTAAAATCGCGATCCAATTTTTATTAAATCCGCTGACAAGGATAAATGAAAATATTGCCAGAAATGGGATATATGGGATGATAAATCGTTCGTTCGGATCAAGTCCGAATACAGGCAATATAAAAAGCATTGGGATACTTGCCAACAACATGTTCCTTTTTTTGATCATACCGAAAATACCGGCAATTACTAACGGGATGCCTGCAAATTTCAGGAAATGTTTTCCGTATTCCAATAATCTTGCGGGATAATACTGTAAACCCGAATTTATCCGATCTGATAAAGTAACCGCCGGAGCATTAGAAGCTTCATGCGCAACATTGATGCGCCAATCCTTTTCCCACACTCGAATATTCATGGTCTTTGGACTTATCGTCCATTCTCCGGTTTGAATACGTAAAAATAAAATGTACGGTAACACAAGAAGGAAAAAACTTGCCAGATAAAAACCGGCTGATTTCCACTTTCGGTTTTTGATGAAATCAAAAAAGATCAGGATGCTAAAAAAAAGCAGCGCTTCGGGGCGGGTGAGGAATGCAAGACCGCTTGTAATACCGAATAATAGAGGACGGCGTTTTACAAAAAAGAAGAAGGCAGTTATTTCAAGAAAGATAAATAATGCCTCCGTAAGAGTAACCGCACCGTATCGAATTATTAAAGGATTAAATACAACGACCGATACTGCAAGTACAGAGAGCAAAGAATTCATATAATGCCGAGCCAAATAGAACAACGGTAAAGGTAGGAGAGCGCCTGCAACTACCGAGACCATCTGTGCCGCTCTAACGCCATCGGGGATCACAAGTCGAAACAGTTCAATAAAAAGTGAATACCCGGGATGAAAAACCGATTGCCAAGACGCATCGCGGAAATAATTGATGTAATAAGCTCCATCCCAATTAACAAACGGATGATACTGTGTCACATATAGGCGAATCAACATACCACCCGCACACAATATCCCGATTAAGATCAATTCTATTTTTTTATCCCAGCAAGCAACAGATACTTTGGCGGCTTTGGATTGTAATTTTGCCATAGTACTGCAACTATTTCCAGAATTCCCGTATCGAATACTCTTTCTCTGGCGTTCTACGCGTCTTCGTTATCATCTCACCAATTAATCCGATTGAAATAAATTGTACCCCGACAATAATCAATAATATGCCGCCGAAAAACAAAGGACGATTACTAAGCGCCATACCTTCGGTAAACTTCAGGGTGACAAGATATAGATCGATAGCAAAACCTGCCAGGAAAAATACCATACCCCAGAAGCCGAAAAGATGCAGGGGCCTCTGCATATAACGCGTGGTAAAAATAACCGTCAACAGATCGAGAAATCCTTTCCAAAATCTACCTATACCATATTTCGTTCTGCCATATTTTCGCTGATGATGTTGCACGGGGATTTCACCGACTTTATATCCGAGCCAATGAGCGAGTACCGGTATATAACGATGCAGTTCCCCGTAAATTTCAACCTCTTTCACAACTTCTTTTCTATATGCTTTCAGACCACAATTGAAGTCGTGGATTTTTATCCCGGTTATGATAGATGTGACAAAATTAAAAAACCGCGACGGTATAGTTTTAGATATAGGATCACGTCGTTTTTTCTTCCAGCCCGAGATTAAGTCATATCCTTTTTTAATTTCGTTTACTAAATTAGGGATTTCATTCGGATCGTCCTGCAGATCGGCATCCATCGTGATTATAATATCACCTTCGGCTTTTGTAAAACCGACGGAAAGTGCCGCCGACTTGCCGTAGTTCCGACGGAAGCGAATAATCTTCACACGGCGATCCCGATTTCGTAATTCAAGAAGAACGCGCATCGATCCATCGGTACTGCCATCGTCAACGAAGATCACCTCAAATCGTCCGCTCCGAGTTAAGACATTGCGTATTTTATCAAACAACTCACGCAACGATTGCTCTTCGTTGTAAAGAGGAATCACTACCGATATTTCTTTGCTGCCAGTCCTATATTGCAGACTTTCAGATTGATGTGTTTGATGCCGACGTTGTTTGTATCGGCTTTGCCTGCCATCGTTCGCTTTATTCTTCTTCGGCATTCCAGATGGTTCCTGCTGAGAAGATGTTGGTTGTGGGGAGGATCGAGTCTCTGGAGATAATTCACCTCCAGGGGTCATCTTTCTTTCATCTGTTTCATCGTTCGAAGCAGGGATTTCTTCATTTTGATTGTATTCGTTCATTCTTCTCTCTTTTGATTTTTGTCAAAATACGATATTTTTTGATGATAATCAAAGTTTTGTTTTTAAGTGCACTTGATATAAAAGCTATATTTGGGTAAGTTTAGTTTAATATCAAACTCAACATTATCCAATATTTATAAGATAATATTCAATGAAAAAAACTCTGTATTAGTTAGCTGATATCGTGACAACAGTTCTCATGATATTCTCTCATGCTTACTCCCAGATGGATTTAACAAAATATGCAAAAGTGACCCGTTGGATATCATTGGTTCATTCATTCTGGGCTTCAAAGGTAATTACTTCATACCTGACAGTTTACGAACCGGGCAGGGTTATTGGATTAAACTTAATCAACCAGGGGAACTCCTTTTGAGCGGAACTTATCCACCATTGCCAAAAACATCAGCTAATAAAATATTGTTGGGATTCAATACAATCACCATATGCGATGGAATAAATAACTCCCAATCGCTGTACTTTGGTTCGGGTGAATTGTAAGGATTTACTCCCAGCTTCTTCAAACTGCCACCCAAGCCACCGTCAGGCAGTTTCGATGTAAGGTTCGGTTCTGGAAGAATGTTAGAATGCCTTGTAGATGTTCCAAACGAAAAATCTGAATACCAAATTTACATTCAGACTGAATCCAGTCCGATTAAAATATGTTGTAATATGAAGCCGGAAGAAACTCGGAACTTCGTCATCCGGGATGAGTCAAGCAAGATTTATCCACTTGATAAAAATGGTAGTTTTGTACTCAACAAAGAAACATTAGAAATCAGAGTACTTACTCTGGCATCTGTGCTTACTCAAATCCTAAACTCGGATTTTTATTTATCACTATTATAAATTATATTGTCAGTATTGAGAATTCTATTAAAGTTGTAACCATAGCAAAGTTAAGTTTAAAGCCCGCAAATCTAAATGTAATCAATAAATTCACACTTTCTTATTTTAATTGTTTTCATTAATATTGGCATAATTTTAGAGTAAGATAGGCAGCCCGCTGAATTTATTGTTAAAATATTCTAACCCTTCTTGAAAGGAAAAGAAAATGTCTGACAAAAGTCGTCGTGATTTTCTAAAAAAATCTTTAGCAATCGGGTCTGTGGCTACCGGACTTTCGACATCAACTTCAAAGGCGTCACCTAAGAATATTTTATCCGACGACAGGATGGGAGTTTTGGTTGACACAACTGTTTGTGTCGGCTGCCGTAATTGTGAGTGGGCTTGCAAAGATGCTCATAATTTACCTGCCGGTAATTTAGATTCCTATGAAGACAGAAAAATTATAGAAACTAAAAGAAGACCTGATCAAACAGCACCCACAGTTGTTAATGAATATCCTCACGGTAAATATTCAAATCTTCCCGTCGATGTGAAAGTACAGTGCATGCATTGCGATCACCCGGCTTGTGTCTCTGCTTCCATCGTGGACACTTTTTTAAACATCCTAACGAATTGGTTGACTGGCATTCAAAAAACCTTTCAGATAACCATGAAGATCATATTTTGTTTGATGACGAAGTAAGAAGTTATCCCTTGCTTCATTTAACTAAATTTGTATAATATTTCATTCAAAGATAAGTAATTAATGAAGGATAATTTAAAATGATTGTATTAATTGTAATTCTTACGATTATTGTATTTGTGATTGTAGATTTTCTTTTACGAACACTGATGCAAAGAGTACAAAAAGTAAAATTAGAAAAAGAAAGGTCAGAAGCTCTTTATGTCGGATTAAGACTTGATTTTACAAGTGAAGCAAAATCCCTGAAACGCGTAGAAGTACAAAATCCAAAAGCCAAAATTCTGTGTGTTGATGATGAACCGGTAATTTTGGACAGCTTTAGGAAAATTCTAGTCGTTGATGGTTACTCTGTCGATACGGTGGAGACCGGGGCAGAAGTTCTTGGACTTATACAAAAACGAGACTATGATTTTGTTTTCACAGATCTTAAGATGCCGGAAATGGATGGTGTGGATGTAACAAAAGCTGTGAAACATTTACGTCCCGATATTGATGTAATTGTAATTACCGGTTATGCAGCAGTCGAAACAGCCGTAGAAACCATGAAGTTTGGTGCTATGGATTATGTGCAAAAACCATTTACCGAAGGTGAATTAATTGAGTTTGTTAACAAATCTCTAATTAAGCGTCAGGAAAAAATTGAAAAACAGATGAAACCGACTGTACGATTAGTAACAGGTACGACAGCAGAATCTAGTTCGAAGCATGAATTCAATGTACCGGCAGGGGTTTTTATAGCCCATCAACACACATGGATAACAATTGAGATGAACGGCATAGTACGAATAGGAATTGATGATTTCATAAGAAAAATATTGAGAAAGATCGACGGAGTTGAGTTACCTAAAATTGGTAGTAAAATTAAGAAAGGAGATTTGTTGTTTACAATAAAACAGGAACATCAGTCATTCGATATTCCTTCTCCAATAAGCGGAAGAGTTATATCCGTAAATTCTGAACATGCAGAACACCCCGAGTGGATTGTGATAAAGCCCTTCGAGCTTAGCTGGATGTGTTTAATCGAACCTTCAAGTCTTTCTGAAGAATTACATTACTTAAAAATTGGACGTGAAACCATTGATTGGTACCAACAGGAAATAAATAAGTACAATGAGATTTTAAGAAAAGCTGAAAAAGAGAAAGAGCAAATTGAATCATCTGGCGAAGGAAATAATGCAGCAGAGAAAGAAAGGTTAGATAAGAAAATTTGGGGGGAGTTTTCGCAAACCTTTCTCAATAAAAAATAATAAATTTCAGGTAGTTATATTGTTTTTAAATTTAATATCTAAAATGAGGTAATTATGATTAAATATCTTTTCATTGCGCAAACAATATTCCTTTTAATAGCTGGCGTTTTAAGTGCTCCATTTAAAAAAGGAACTGAATTAGGCAAAGTAGTAACTTCATACAGATCGGAAATAAACTCTACTTTAGCAACAAGTATCTCCAATGAGGACACCTTGCAAATACCATCTGAATTAAAAATACCCTCCTCTCTTGGGGAGGTTGTATTTCCTCATAAACTCCATCTGGAAGATTTGGAAATCAAATGTGTAGAGTGTCATCATCAACTTAATGCTAAAAAATTAAATACCCCACATCCAAATTATTTGAAGAATAGTTGCAGCAGTTGTCATGTTGAATCAGATAAGACCCATAAAAAAATTTATAATTGTACGGTATGCCATCGTTCTCACATTGCAAATATAGCTGACGAAATGCTAAGTAGAAAAGTAGCCATACATGAAAAATGCTGGCAGTGTCATGAGTCTGAAACAGGTAAGCAAGCAAGTGAAAATTGCGGGATGTGCCACAATGGTAAAAAAACAAAGTTTTAATTTTATAATTCTTTTATATAGATTGCATTTCAATAGGAGTTACGATGAACAGAAGAAATTTTATTAGAACAACAGCTACCATTAGTACAGCAGCTTTACCTCTGGGGAAATTAAATGCTCAGGAGAATAAAGAGAAAAAGGAATTTGTCGGAGTGCTGGTTGATACAACTAGATGCCTCGGATGTAGATTGTGTGAGGTTGCTTGTTCTGAAGAGCACGGCAATTATGTGCCAGACGTGAAAAATGATCATGCCCTTGAAAAAATTAGAGATACGAGTGAAAAACAGTGGACTGTTGTGAACAGATTTGAAACCAAAAACGGTGAAGTGTTCGTAAAAAGACAATGTATGCACTGCTGGCAACCAGCATGTACTGCAGCTTGCCTTACTAATGCAATGTTTAAAACTAAAGAAGGACCGGTTACTTGGGATGGAGATAAATGTATGGGATGCAGATATTGCATGGTATCCTGCCCATTCGATATTCCCAAATTTGAATATAACAAATGGAATCCAAAAATCCAGAAATGCAATATGTGTTATGAAAGATTGCAAGAAGGTAAGAAACCAGCCTGTGTACAAGCTTGTCCAAAAGATGCCTTATTATTCGGCATTAAAAGAGAACTCATGGAAGTGGCAAGACACCGTGTTTACAGTTATCCTGATAAATATGTCCATAAAATATATGGAGAACATGAGGTAGGGGGAACCGGTTGGCTTTATCTTTCAGGAGTTCCGTTTGAGCAAATCGGATTTAGGACAGACCTTGGTACAACTCCATATCCTGAATATACAAAAGAATTCCTCTTTTCTGTTCCACTTGTTTTATTCGGTGTACCTGCACTATTGTTTGGCTTTAATTTGCTAACGGACAGGAAAAATGAAATAAATAAAAGGGAGAGATAGAAAATGATTAATACTGCAGTTTTCAGTGGTGAATTTAAAAGGTTTATTAAGTTTTTTATACAAGAATTAAAACCCCGAGGTAAATGGCTCACACCATTTAATGTTATATCTATTCCAATTATACTTTTAGGTCTTGTAATCCTTTTCTTTCGGTTTACTCAGGGGCTTGGATCGGTTACTAATCTTTCTCAGCAATTTCCATGGGGATTCTGGATTGGGTTTGATGTTGTTACTGGTGTGGCTTTTGCTGGTGGTGCTTATGTTATCACTTTTGTCGTTTATGTAATGAGAGTTGATAAATATCATTCTATTGTTAGAGTAACAGTTTTAAACGGATTATTGGCTTACATTTTTTACGCTGGCGCATTGGTTTTGGATTTGGGAAGACCTTGGCATATAATTAATCCAATTATAGGCAACTCGTTTGGTTTTAACTCAGTATTATTTTTAGTCTCGTGGCATTTCATGCTTTACATGATTGCGGAGTTTGTTGAGTTTTCACCTGTAATCGCAGAATGGGCACATTGGGAGAAAATACGTAAATTTGTTACTGCACTTACTCTTGGAGCTGTCATATTCGGAATTTCACTTTCAATGTTACACCAGTCAGGTCTTGGCGCGCTCTTTTTAATGGCAAAGCCCAAAATACATCCGCTCTGGTATTCTGAATTTATTCCGATCCTATTTTTTGTGTCAAGCATTTTTGCCGGTTTATCAATGATAATTTTTGAAGGAACTATAAGCCACAAAGTTTTCAAAGATAAGATTGACCCCAAGAGTCATGGTACATTTGATGATATAATTTTTGGTTTAGCAAAAGGGGCCGCCATTTCGATGTTTGTATATTATTTTTTTAAGGCACTTATCTTCATCCATGGAGAAGAATGGGTTCTTATAAATGATTTTTGGGGCTTCTGGTTCCTTTTAGAAGTGATTGGTTTTGTTCTGATTCCATGTTTTATGTTTGCCTATGGAGTAAAACACAGGAGTTTAGGTATTATACGAGTTGCATCTGTATTAACCTTAATTGGTATAATTCTCAATAGATTAAATATATCAATCATCACATTTAATTGGACTTCACAGGTAAGGTATTATCCATCCTGGCAAGAAATAGTAGTGACACTGATGGTTATATTCTCTGAGATTTGGGTCTTCCGATGGGTTGTTACAAGGATGCCTGTATTTCAGAAATCTCATTAGCATAAAATATTCTTTAAAATATAATGGATTAAAAAATGGAAACATATACATACGTAAACATCTTTGAAACAAAAGGACTGGAATATCTTTTATTAATTTGTTTTCTTGTACTTTTTGTGCTGTTAGTCCGATATCTATCCCCTACGAATAAAAAAAACAGAGACTAGAGAATTGACATATAATTGAATATCTATTCCGGCTCAGATACTTGTAGCGGATAAAATACAAAATCTCGGTAATTTTGGATGATATTAAATAACGGACGAATTTCTATAAAAGATAAAAAAACACGGCTCTGTGTCGTTTTATATAGGTAAAACAATGATTAAATTAGAAAGATGATTAGCTAAGAATTATTAAATGATAATTAACTACACGTAATGATGATAAGGAAGATTTGCATCAAGATTTGAATTTTAGTACAGAGCAAGCTTGCAATAATTGTCATGATGATTACTGTTTTCCAAAGCAAAAACCAGGAAAGTTAGTTGGTAAATAATTAAATTTGAATTGAATAATAATTTCGTAATATGCTTTTTAAGAAGATTGGTTTTCGGTTAATATTTGCTGTTGCATTAACATCGCTTGTAATAATTGGCGTGTTTGCGTACTTCAATATCAAATCGCAGAGCAGCAGCTTGATATCTGAAGTTGAGCGACACGCAAACCAGCTTGGTGAAACCGTTATATCAAGTACACGTTTTGATATGATGTTAAATCAAAGAGATAGAATTCAACAGACGATTAATTCAATTGGAACGCAGCCGCAAATAAGAGATGTGAGAATTATAAATAAAATCGGTGAGATTATTTATTCATCCGATTCTAAAAACATCAATAAAATGGTTGATAAGCGTGCTGAGAGTTGTTATGCCTGCCACTCGGAAGATCAACCTTTAGAGCAGATATCTATCACCGAGCGAACCCGAATATTCAAGATTCATCCAGACTCCAACCGTGTTCTTGGAATAATTACCCCGATTTACAACGAAACATCGTGCTGGCAGGCAAAATGCCACGCGCATCCACAAAATCAAAAAGTTCTCGGTGTACTGGATGTTTCTATATCTCTTGCAGAGGTTGATAAAGCGATTATTACACGAGAATGGGAAATTGTGATCTTTGCAATCGTTGCAATAATCACTGTCGGATTATTAATAGCTTTCTTCGTAAGGCGCTGGGTATCTAATCCCGTTAATGATTTATTAAATGCGACACAACAGGTTAGTCAGGGTAATTTGAATTATGCCATTAAAGATCTCAGCGATGATGAAATAGGGAAACTTGGTTCTTCATTTAACAATATGACAAAGAAACTTGCAGAAGCACGCATGCAGCTTTTTCAATCGGATAAAATGGCTTCGCTCGGGCGGCTTGCTGCAGGTGTTGCACACGAAATAAATAACCCTCTTACTGGAGTTCTTACATACAGCAGTTTTCTTTTAAAAAGAACAAAGAATAATCCCGAACTTCAAGAAGATCTGAATATTATTGTCAGAGAAACTATACGAAGCCGGGAAATTGTAAAAAGCTTATTAGATTTTGCACGTCAATCAGTTCCCAGAAAAAGCAGTGCAAGTATAAATGAAATTATTGACAAAGCAATCATTGTGGTTGAAAAACAGTTGTCGTTCAAAAAAATAAAAATTATAAGACAGTCGGAAAATAAACTTCCCCAAATAACTGTCGATTCAAATCAAATTCAGCAAGTATTCATTAATCTTTTTGTAAATGCTTCAGATGCAATTGGCAAAGACGGCGGAACAATAACAATAGTTAAAAAACAAATTTCTCTTTCCCCATTTGGAGTTGCTCAAATAAAGAAAGCATCATGTCCAAAACGTCATAGTCTAATTGATAATGATTTTAAGATTGACGGACTACCAGCATTGAAAGTGAAAGTGGTTTCTGCCGGTAAGGAGGGAATAATTCATCTTGATCCAGTTTACGGGAAACATCGTAACTATTATTATCCTGATGTTAAAATAGATAAAGACACAAAATTTGTTTGTCCAGATTGCGATACATCTCTTGTTCAACTGGACAAATTCTGCCCCAAATGTGGTGCACCTGCTCTTGCATTCGAGATCAACGGACAGGGTGTTTACGAAGTATGCTCTTCCGAAAACAGTAACTGGGAGAAATGGGATTTTATTGACTCTTCAGGATTAAAAGATTATATAGAAATAAAAATCAGCGACACGGGTTGCGGAATAAGTAAAGATGATCTTCAAAAAATCTTTGAGCCATTTTTCTCAACCAAAGGACAAAAAGGTACCGGACTTGGTTTGGCTGTTATCTGGGGAATAATTGATAATCATAACGGAACAATAAACGTTGAAAGCGAGGAAGGAAAGGGTACAACTTTCGTTGTCCGACTTCCTCTTACGCAGCAGAAGTAACTTTAATGTATGAGTAAAACAGCAAACATATTGGTTATTGATGATGAGAAGGTAATAATAGATGGAGTAGTTAAAATCTGCTCACTCGAAAATTACTCAATTGATGTTGCTTTAAATATAAAAACAGCCATTGAAAAGATCTCAAAAAAATATTACTCAGTTATTATCTGCGATATTATGATGCCCGATGGTGATGGTTTCCAGGTTTTAAATGAGCTTCAAACGAGAAATATAGACAGTGCTTTAATAATGATGACAGGTTATTCGACTGTAGAAAACGCTGTTAATTCACTTTACCGGGGTGCGATAGATTTTATTCCCAAACCATTTACGGTTGACGAGTTGCTGAGTTCAATTTATCGCGCAAACAAATATCAGCAAATTAAAGAAAAGCAAAAACAATCCTCAAGAGATAATCATAAAGTTGAACTATTTTACGTTGAATGTCCGTCAAAATATTATCGCCTCGGTCGTTCAAGCTGGTTGTTTGAAGAAAGAGACGGTTCAGTTTTAATAGGTGTTTGCGATTTTTTTCTTTCAACGATTGATTCAATAACGGAAATCGAATTTCTTGAGCTTGAAGAAGAAATTGCACAAGGCATTAGCTGCCTTACAATCAAATCAAGCGATGAGAGAATACATAAAATTCATTCTCCCGTTTCAGGCAGAATAATTGATGTGAATAAAAATCTTAAATTAGTTTCTAATCTGATCGAAAAAGATCCGTACTTTGAAGGATGGGTATATCGCGTTATACCTCATGACCTTGGTTATGAAATTAAAAATTTGGTTCCTTGCAGTTCAGATAGAATGCAGATTCGTACTTAACAAGAGTTCAATAAATTATTTTTTAGGAGAAACGTCATGGCATTATTAATACTAGCAGTAATTATATTCATCATTGCGGATATCTTAATCCGGATGATCAGCAAGCGCTTAACTGAAAATAAGTTAAAGAAAGAACGTGAAAGTGCATTGCAGGAAAGTCTTAAGTTAGATTTTACCAGCGAAGCAAAAACATTAAAACGTGCTGAAGTCCAAAATCCAAAAGCCAAAATCCTTTGTGTTGATGATGAAGAAGTTATTCTTGGCAGCTTCAGAAAAATTCTTGTGCTTGATGGTTACGCTATAGATACTGTAGAAACAGGTCAGGAAGCTCTTGGTTTGATACAGAAGCATCATTATGATTTTGTTTTTACAGATCTTAAAATGCCGCTTATGGATGGAGTTGAAGTGACAAAATCAGTAAAGCATTTACGCCCCGATATAGATGTAATTATTATTACCGGTTATGCTTCTGTGGAAACTGCCGTTGAAACAATGAAATACGGTGCAATGGATTATGTTCAAAAGCCTTTCACTGAAGACGAGCTTCTGGCATTTGTGAAGAAAATATTAATTAAAAGACAGGATAAAATTCAAAAACAGCTTAAACCAAAAGTGCATATCACTCATCTTCCAGCATCGCACGATTTTATTAAAGGTGAATTTTCAATCCCTGGCGGTGTGTTCATATCTAAGAATCATACGTGGTTTAGCATCAATCAAGAAGGAATTGCCAAAATTGGTATAGATGACTTTGCTAAAAAACTAATTGGTAAAATAGATTCGATTGAACTTCCAAATCTTGGGATGAACGTAAAAGCCGGTCAGCCCTTATTTACGGTAAAACAAGGAGACAGAAGTGTTGCTTTTAATTCTCCCATTACCGGAAAAGTATCACAGATAAATACCGTTTTGCTGAGAAATCTTGTGGCACTGGAACTGAGTTCTTATGAAAGAAATTGGATTTGCGCTCTCGATACCGATAAAATAGATGACGAAATTAAAGGAATGTGCATCGGTAAATCTGCTGTTGCTCTATTCCAGAATGATATTGAAAAGTGCAAAATTTTATTGAAAGATCTATTGAAATCCGAAAAACGCGAAGGTGAGTATATTGAAGAAGGTCAGATTTACATCGGGCAGCTTGAAGAACTTTCTGATGTGAATTGGCAGAAAGTAGTCGCGGAATTTTTTAGAAGATAAAAACAATTTTACTCCTATCCGCTTAAATAACCTTCAAGGTCGCAGTTAAAGACCTTGAGGGTTTTTTGTTATTATTATAAATAATATTCTTCTCGCACAATTCCTGTAGATTCCAACTATTATGAATATCAAAAAAAAATCGTTGTCTATGTATATCTTTATATTCAAATTCTACGTTTATTTTAGACGAAGCATAACTTGATGGAATAGCGGCAATTGTTCCAATTCACCACCCCTCTAAACAATTCTATGGATTAGAATCAAATCACACCTTAATGCTAGAACGTTTGGAGAAAGAAATTATCCACAAACTCTGTCATATTTTCGAATTGATACACTGCCATCAGTTTGAGTGCACGATGCGTTCGTCAACTTATGTCGAGGAGATCGACTTGAAACAGCACCTGCCCTGTTCATCTTGCCGGCGAATTCTGCGGGACAAAGTCAATCGTTTATACCGCGAAGTCGGTATCGGTAAGAATGCTGTGAAATGAGTATTAAGACATAAATATCTCAAATCTGCAAAAATCCCTCTTTTTGCTTTCATTATTGATAACTTTTTGCCTAAAATCCAGCATTAAATTCCATTATTTTATCGAAATGAAAAGATAAATTGATGGAATGATTCTTGTAATAATTAGCACCGATAACATTTAACTTCACATCATCTGACGAAATATAATTATGGATACAAAAAAAAATCGCACAATGGTAACAATCGACGGTAACGAAGCCGCCGCTTACGTTGCGCATAAATTAAACGAAGTAATTGCAATTTACCCGATTACCCCGTCATCCCCCATGGGTGAATGGTCAGATGAATGGTCTGCACTCGGAAGAAAAAATTTATGGGGAACGATTCCCCATGTGATCGAGATGCAAAGCGAAGGCGGAGCTGCCGGTGCTGTACATGGCGCACTTCAAACAGGCGCACTTTCAACTACATTCACATCGGCACAGGGACTTCTCTTAATGATCCCAAATATGTTTAAGATTGCCGGCGAGCTTACACCCACAGTTTTCCATATTGCGGCGCGAACCGTTGCCACTCATGCCCTTTCGATATTCGGCGAGCATAGCGATGTTTACGCTGCCCGATCTACAGGTTTTGCTATGCTTGCATCCAATTCGATTCAAGAAATTATGGATTTCGCCCTCATCTCACAAGCGGCAACTCTGGAAGCGCGGGTACCATTCATGCATTTCTTCGATGGTTTTCGATCTTCACATGAAGTTATGAAAATTGAGCAGCTCGATGAAAGCGATATGCGCACGATGATAGATGATGAATTGATTCGTGCACACCGTAAGCGCTCAATGTCGCCGGAACATCCTGTCCTTCGCGGCACTGCACAAAATCCGGATGTATATTTTCAGGCTCGCGAGACTGTAAATCCATTTTACGACGCTTGCCCTGGTATCGTTCAAAAAGTGATGGATAAATTTGAAAAAGTTGTTGGAAGAAAATATAAACTCTTTCAGTATTTCGGCGCTCCTGATGCAGATCGAATTATAATAATGATGGGATCCGGGGCTGAAACAGCACAAGAAACAGTTGAATATCTGAATGCCCGCGGTGAAAAAATCGGTCTGCTCAAAGTACGTCTCTATAGGCCCTTCTCTGTCGAACACTTTCTGAATGAAATACCGAAAACTGTTAAGACTATTGTCGTGCTGGACCGGACGAAAGAACCGGGCGCAACGGCTGAACCACTGCACCTCGATGTCATTACAGCAATTAGCGAAGCCTTCACAAACGGGAAACTTCCCTTGCAATCTTATCCCCGTATAATTGGCGGACGGTATGGACTTTCATCGAAGGAATTCACTCCGGCTATGGTCAAGGGTGTATTTGATGAATCAAAAAAATCGCAACCGAAAAATCATTTCACTATCGGCATACTCGACGACATCACAAAAACCAGCCTTGATTACGATCCGTCTTTCACCACGGAACCGGATGATGTTGTTCGTGCCATTTTCTATGGTTTAGGGGCTGATGGCACAGTAAGCGCAAATAAAAACTCAATCAAAATTATCGGTGAAGACACGGAGTTTTTTGCCCAGGGATATTTTGTATACGATTCAAAGAAATCGGGTTCAACCACAACATCGCACTTGCGCTTCGGTCCACGTCCGATACATTCTACTTATTTGATAGATAAGGCAAGCTTCATGGCATGCCATCAATGGTTCTTCCTTGAAAAATATGATGTTTTAAGATCTGCAATCTCCGGAGCTACATTTCTGCTGAACAGTCTCTACGGTCCCGAAGAAGTATGGGGAAAACTTCCGCGCCACATTCAGAAAGAAATTATTGAGAAGCGTATAAAATTTTATGTGATCGATGCATACAAAGTCGCGCGCCAGACCGGCATGGGCGGCAGAATCAATACGATCATGCAAACCTGTTTCTTTGCGATCTCGGGCGTATTACCGAAAGACGAAGCGATAGCGGCTATAAAAAAATCGATAGAAAAAACATACGGCAAGAAAGGCGCCGATATCGTAACGCAAAACTTCGAGGCTGTCGATCTGACTCTTGCTAATCTCTTCCAGGTAAAAATTCCGAATAACGTCACCAGCACCGTTGAAATGCCGCCTACTGTCTCAGAGAAAGCTCCAAGCTATGTACGGGAAGTTCTGGCAAAAATTATCACTAACGATGGAGACAACCTGCCCGTGAGTACAATGCCGGTGGATGGAACATTTCCAACGGCGACTGCACAATGGGAAAAGAGAAATATCGCACTAGAGATTCCAACATGGGAAGCAGAAATCTGTATCCAATGCAATAAATGTGTAATGGTCTGCCCACATGCCACTATACGAGCCAAGGTTTATGATCCAAAAGAATTGGCAAATGCACCTTCAACATTTAAGTCGATCGACTTCAAAGGCGTAGAATACAAAGGAATGAAATATACGATTCAAATTGCGCCGGAAGATTGCACCGAGTGCGGGTTGTGTGTGGACGTCTGCCCTGCAAAGAGTAAGTCGGAAGCAAAGGTTAAAGCAATCAATATGAAACCGCAACCTCCGATTCGTGAATCAGAACGCGCCAATTATGATTTCTTCCTTGCAATACCGGAAATCGATAGGCGCACAGTTAAAGTTGATACAATCAAAGGGTCTCAATTCCTCCAACCATTGTTTGAATACTCCGGTGCCTGTGCCGGATGCGGTGAAACACCCTATGTGAAACTTGTAAGTCAACTCTTTGGCGACCGGGCAATCATTGCTAACGCAACCGGATGTTCATCGATCTATGGAGGCAATCTTCCAACTACGCCATGGAGTATAAACAACGACGGTCGCGGACCGACATGGTCTAATTCGCTGTTTGAAGACAATGCGGAATTCGGTTTGGGGATGCGTTTAACAGTCGATAAACATACCGAAATGGCAAAAGAATTAGCGCTAAAGCTTTCTAATGAGATCGGCGATAAGCTCGTCAATGATATAATGAATGCCGATCAATCGAATGAAGCCGGAATTTATGATCAGCGAGAACGCGTAAAACTGCTGAAAGAAAAAATTAGTACCGTAAATACTCCCGAAGCAAAAAGTTTACTGAGTATCTGCGACAATCTCGTGAAGCGCAGTATCTGGATAATCGGCGGTGACGGTTGGGCATACGATATAGGTTATGGCGGACTCGATCATGTGATTGCATCTGGGAAGAATGTGAATATCCTTGTTTTGGATACCGAAGTTTACTCAAACACTGGTGGACAGATGTCGAAAGCGACAGCCCGCTCTGCAATAGCAAAGTTCGCCGCTAACGGTAAACCTACGGCGAAGAAAGATCTCGGCATGCTCGCTATGGCATATGGTAATGTGTACGTTGCATCTGTAGCAATGGGGTCGAACGATTTACAAACACTTCGCGCTTTTCTGGAAGCTGAGGCATACGATGGACCATCAATTATTATTGCCTATAGTCACTGCATTGCCCACGGAATCAATATGACTAAGGGAATGCAGAACCAGAAATTAGCGGTAGACACCGGTTATTGGTCTTTGTACCGTTACAATCCGATGTTAGTGAAAGAAGGGAAAAACCCGCTTAAACTCGATTCGAAAGAACCGAAATTGCCGCTAAAAGAATTTACATCGATGGAAACGCGATTCAAAATGTTAGAAAAGAGTTATCCAGAGCGTGCAAAGGCACTCGGGGTTCTTGCGCAAAACGATGTAAATGCGCGATGGAAAATATATGAGCATCTTGCTCAAGATGGAAATTCGGAAAATAAAAAATAATTTATTCAAAAATAGGCGGTGTTTTATCTTTCTACAAAATCAACACAAAAGCGCCAACTGTTGACTAAATTGAAATCAAAAATCTAAATAACCGGAAAAAATTATGGATATTACAACATCATATCTCGGACTGAAATTAAAAAATCCTATCGTTCCCTCCGCTTCACCGTTGTCGTACACTTTAGAAAGCATGAAGCAACTCGAGGATGCCGGTGCTTCGGCGATAGTAATGTTTTCGCTATTTGAAGAACAGATTGTTCATGAAACATCGGAACTTCTGCATTACCTTTCACAGGGGACAGAAAGTTATGCTGAAGCACTTTCGTACTTTCCGGATGTTCAACAATATAATCTGGGCCCTGATGAATATATCGATTTGATCTATAAAGCAAAGAAATCTTTGGAAATTCCGGTCATTGGAAGTTTGAACGGAGCATCGGTCGGCGGCTGGATTAATTATGCGAAGAAAATTGAGGAAGCCGGCGCCGATGCGCTCGAATTGAATATCTATTATATCCCGACCGATCCTTCACTTTCGGGAAGCGAGATCGAAAACCGGTATCTCAAAGTTCTCAAGATGGTTAAGAGCACAATAAAAATACCCGTGGCAGTAAAAATAAGTCCTTTCTTCAGCGGGTTATCACATATGGCACAACAGTTGGATAAAGAAGGCGCAAATGGATTGGTTCTTTTTAACAGATTTTATCAACCCGATATAGACCTTGAGACAATGGAAGTTAGGCCAAGCGTTATACTCAGTACTCCACAGGCGATGCGATTACCGCTCCGGTGGATCGCAATTCTTTACAATAAAGTGAAAGCAAATCTTGCCGCAACGAGCGGCATTCACACTGCTGAAGATGTTTTGAAGATGCTGATGGCTGGCGCAGATGTTACAATGATGTGTTCTGCAATCTTAAAGCATGGTCCCGAACATATTAAAAATGTTCTTCGGGATATGGAGCGCTGGATGACTGATAATGAATATGTTTCTGTAACGCAGATGAAAGGAAGCATGAGCCAAAAATCTATCGCTGACCCGACAGCTTTTGAGCGTGCAAACTATATGAAATCGCTTCACAGTTATAAATAATCATTTTTGCTTTTTCATTGGAATAGCTGTAATTTAAGACTATATTATCTGAAATAAAACTATGAGTATTATATTCAGCCGGCAATGTGAGTATGCTATCCAAGCAGTGCTCTACCTTGCCTTGAATTCTAACGGTAAGATGATCTCGATTCGAGAACTAACGAATAAATTGGATATTCCTTATCATTTTGTGGCAAAGATACTTCAAGACCTTACGCGCAAAGGTCTTCTCGTTTCTCACAAAGGTCCATCCGGCGGTTTTTCTTTAGGAACGCCCGCAAAAGATATTACTCTGCTTGAAATCGTTGAAGCAATCGACGGTTCAGGGTTCATGGATAATTGTGTATTCGGTTTTCCATCTTGTACCTGTAATAACCCTTGCGCTGTTCATGAACAATGGGATAAGGTCCGAAATAGTATCCATAAGATGCTTGCAACGAAAAGTATTTTAGAAATGGCTGGGGAAACAAAGAAACCTCAATATCAAATAAAAGAATGATACACCAAAAATTTTTTGTATTATAATCGGATAAATTAGTCTGAATATATTATCGTATGGATCTTCAACAAAAATCAATCGAACAGGACGACCAATACATTCCAAGAATTATGACAGATAGGCAACAGGACACTAATTGGGAACCAGAGGTTACGAAAACAGTGGCCAGAAAAACTATCATTAAAAAAATTCCATTGGAGCTTCACCTGAAAAAAACAAATTTCAATCAAGAGCCATTATGGTACGAGCGAATTGCATGGAGACTCAAGGAAGATCCTCAATTTCTCAGATCTACGATACAAACAACATTTATTCTTCTTTGCATCTGGATAGGATTGGAATTCTTTCTCTTCGTCAAATGGGGGATGACATCCGGACAATCATCTTTCATACCACGCTCTCCCGGCGTAGAGGGATTCCTCCCCATAAGTGCATTGATCAGTCTGAAATATTGGATACAAACCGGAATAATAAACGACATACATCCCTCAGGATTATTTATACTAATCGGAATACTTGCTACCGGTTTGCTCATGAAAAAGGCTTTCTGCAGTTGGCTATGTCCGGTTGGAACATTGAGTGAAGCTCTTTGGATGTTCGGAAAAAAAATATTCCGAAAAAATTTATCTACACCGAAGTGGCTGGATTATCCTCTCCGTTCCCTGAAATACATCCTATTATTGTTCTTCCTGTTATCGATTTGGCAGATGGATGTACCGTCGCTTAAAGCATTTATCTACAGTCCATACAATAAAGTTGCGGACATCAAGATGTTTTTGTTCTTCGCAAATATATCAACTTTTGCCATCTGGACAATTGTTATCTTGATGATATTTTCGGTGTTCATAAAAAATTTCTGGTGCCGATATCTTTGTCCTTATGGCGGACTGCTGGGAATATTGAGTTGGCTAAGTCCATTGAAGGTAACGAGGAATAAATCAACTTGCATCGACTGCGAACTATGTACTAAGGTTTGTCCGTCAAATATCAAAGTTCACAAGACAACAAAAGTCTGGAGTGACGAGTGTACGAATTGCCTGGCATGTGTTCAGGCTTGTCCGGTAAAAAATACGCTTGACATCCGCACTTCCTTAACAAAAACGAAGGTTCCAAACTGGGTTTTTGGAGTACTTGTTATCGGCGTCTTCGTCGCAATTACCGGATTGGCTATGCTAACAGGGCATTGGCAGAATAGTATTACGAAGGAAGAATATTTGAAACGATTTAAAGAACTTGATACACCGCTTTATCAACATTTTCAGGGGAATGTTCCTGAGTATGGTCAGAATGATTGAAAAATTAAAATAATTGGAAAGATTGGAATAATATTTATGGTTAAAAGAAAAATAATTAAAATTGATGAATCGCTTTGCGATGGATGTGCTCTTTGCATACCTTCCTGCCCAGAAGGTGCGCTGCAAATCATCGACGGCAAAGCAAGACTGGTAAAAGAAAGTTTCTGCGATGGACTTGGTGCTTGCCTGGGTGACTGCCCTCAGGGCGCTCTCATAATCGTTGAAGCCGAAACCGAGCAATATGACGAACCCGGCGTGATTGAACATATTAAAACAAATGCCCCGGAAAAACTTCATTCGCACATCGAACATATGAATCAACATAAAAATGAAATGAGCGGACATTCACAACAATCGCATTTCGGCGGTTGTCCATCTTCACGTATGATGCAATTTGGAGAGCCATCACACGCGGAGCCAACGGCACGTGTTTCTTCACAACTTCGTCAGTGGCCCATTCAACTTCATCTTGTTCCGCCAACAGCGCCATATTTCCAGAATGCAAATATTTTCTTAGTTGCCGATTGCGTTCCATTTGCATATGCCAATTTTCATTCCGATATTTTAGCTGGAAATGCAATCGCTATTGCATGCCCCAAGCTTGATGATGTTAGTGAATATGTTGATAAGGTAACACAAATATTCAGAAATTCTACACCAAAGAGTATAACAGTTGCTATCATGGAAGTACCATGCTGTTCAGGTTTAGTACAGATTGCACGTCAAGCCGCAATCAATGCAGAACTGAACCTGCCGATTGAAGTTATCGTGATCGGAATTAGGGGGAATCTGATCTCAAAACGGACAATCCAAGATCAAGTGGAAAGTATTCAACGTGAGTAAGATAGATGTTAAAACATTTTATAACACTTTGGCGGATGAGTACGACTCGATGACGTCGTTCGAGCAACGTCTTATTAAGGAAGAGTCGATGTTTCGCGCAATCGTGGAAAAACATAAAATTAAAACCGCACTCGATGCTGGCTCTGGCACAGGGTTACACTCACTTCTGCTGGCGAAGGCAGGTGTTGAAGTTACAGCCGTTGATATCTCTCGTGAAATGCTCCGTCATCTCAATATCCACTCGAAAAACCAGAAGTTAAAAATCAAAACAGTTAAAACCGACTTCTTGAACCTTCCAACGAAGATTCATCAGAAATTTGATGCTGTCTTCTGCATGGGTAACCCATTAGTTCACGCTAAAACTCAAAGAGAACTTAATAAGATTCTTTTCAACTTCCATAGGTTGTTAAAACCGAACGGAGTTTTATTCATACAAATCCTTAACTACGATAGAATCATTTCGAGGCGAGAAATAATTCAGAGCATCAAGGAATTAAATGGGAAATTCTACATCCGCTTTTATGGATTTAATAACAACTATATCGATTTTAATCTGCTAACAATTGAGCGAAAAGATGAGATACTACGCCACAAAATGCAAACGATAAAACTGAGACCCATACTACAAAAGGAAATTCTTGCGCTACTAAAAGATGTTGGATTCAAAAAGATTGAATCACTTGGCGGATTAAATGGTAATAAATTTTCAAAATATACATCCAAAGATTTATTAATCGTAGTAAAAAAAAGCCATTAATCACAAGTGATGGCGGAAGCGATTAGAACGATTGCCGCTCTGTAATGAAAGAATCAGACAGATCATTGATAATTAGATTTGAAATTAATAAATAAAGTTAGTAGAATTAGATTAGATAGTAAAAGAAAGATTGATCGCCAACTATAAATAATGGAGGATTTTATGACATCGGTTGAAACACAAGACAAACGAGATATTAAAACTGAGAAGAAATTGTGGAGACAATTGGGTAAGCTCAAAACAAAACGAAAACTAACCACTGACAATACAAAACAATTCCGGATAGTGCAGAGCGTGAACGCGGGTCACATTCGCGGAGGTCATGCCTTTCATTAGGGAATAAAACCCTGATTACATTTAGAAACGCTTCTCGCTGGATTTTATATTTACTATCAATGAGAATCAGCGATATAAGAGAAGGTTTTTTAAAGTCCATACTTCACTTTCTCGTTGTGCCAATATACGTTCCAATCTATTGATTTTCCTCTGCATTGCACCAAGATTTACCTTTCGATTTAGATCAAAATGCAGAACCATATTTTTGCCACGTTTTGGTTGTACCTGCTTCGCCCTTGTATGATATTCCTTCCGATGCATTTCGCTTCTCCTTACCTTTATTATTTAATCGATCATGAAATAGAATCCATTGTTATATTTTCCTTCGAATACCATTCTTTTGTATAATAAAATATTTTATTCTTTCCTGTTCGCTGAGCTTCGAATAGCGCATTTTTTACAGTAACCAGCAACTCATCTATCGTAAGTGCATTTTGAGGGTATGATGAAATTCCGATACTGATTGTCGATATAAAACCACGATTAGTAAAATTTGTCTTTTCAACCTTTTCTCGTAGTATTGCCGCATAACTTACGGCATCGCGCAAACAACAATTCTCCAGTAATATAATAAATTCATCATATCCATATCGACCAATTGCAAATGGATACGTTTGCTCTGACTTAGCCATCTCCGCTAACTCGCGCAGTAAAGCTCCAGCGGTTTCCTGTCCATATGTATTCGTGATAGTTTTAAAATTATCTATATCCAACAGGAGCAAACTGAAGTGTTCATTGCTTTTTTGTGCTCTATCTAAGGTGAGCTTTAATTTTTCTGCAAAGGGTGAATATTTCTCAACGCCAGTCTCTCGATCTATCCGCTCCGCTCTTAAATTCTCTTCATGCAGTTGAAATTTATAAAAAGCGATACCGGCAAGATTAGCGAACATTTGAAATAACTGTATTTCTTTTTCTCCGAAAATATATTTTTCTATGCTATCGGCGTAGAGATAACCTAAGGTTCGATGATCAATGGAAATTTGCACACATATACACGAACCAAATTTGTGTTCAAGCCGAAGTTCATTGCATAACTCTGATTGTTGTTCATCATCGGGAATGATTATCGGTTTTCCAGTCCATAACAATTTCCCAATTGCGCCCGTTGCCAGATTCTTTTGAAACTCATTGCAAAAGGTTTGAGACAATCCGTAGCTGTTATAGATAGTTAGATATTCTGTTTTGTGATGAATAAGGACAATTGCAGTAGTCTGGCAATTAAATAGACGCGCAAGCCGGTAAACAACAAGATGAAATACTCTTTCATATTGAGGAGTTGTCTTTAGTGTATGGATAATTTCAGAAAAATATTCCAAACATTGATTAATGTGTAAACCATTTTCTATCATAGATTCTCCATCGGATATCATCATATTCATTCAATAGCATTTATTTCGCATATGCTATTTAAGAAGAGATAGCGTGCCTTCTGTCAAAAAAAAGAACCATTATTAAGAAAGCAATGAAAAATACTGGCAAGAATTATTTTTTCCCAAATTGAAGTGGTAATTAAAGTGAGAGCGTTGTAAGATAATCGAATTTGCAACGTTCCTAAACCTAATCTCTGAATCACGACAACTTGGATGGCATTCTTGCCACAATCCTGAGATATCCCTGCTTGTCGTAATTTATATTATTAATCATCAAAAGTCAACGAAAAAATATTACAATTAGGCAAACGATGGTTAGTGCAACTGAGTAAAAAATAATATGGTCCGGCAGGAGCAACCTACAAGAGAATAAACAACTTCTGGATGGTGTTATTTGTTTACACTGCTCATTACAACTCCAAGCGCTACTGAAAGCATTTTAGCATCCCTCTTATCAGCGCGGGATGGAATGAGAATTGGAATTTTACCACCTACAATAACATGCGCGAGCCTGAAACCGGCTAAGTAAGTAGTGCCTTTAGCAAATATATTTGCGGCTTCGATATTCGGCAGTATGAGAATTTCGGCATTTCCGGCAACCGGCGATTTGATTCCTTTCTCATCGGCAGCCTCGATAGAAATAGCATTGTCGAGGGCAAGCGGTCCATACACTATGCATCCTTTAATTTGACCGCCTTCATTCATTTGGGTAAGTTCAGCCGCATCGACTGTAGATTGAAGTTTGGGATTGACAAACTCAGTTGCTGAGAGAACTGCTACTCTTGGATTCATGTTACCCAAAGAATGTGCTACCTCCACCGCATTATTGATTAACTCAACTTTATCTTGCAAATTCGGAGAGAGAGTTAATCCTCCATCGGTGATCATAATCAGTTTATTTCCAATTCGTGAAGGATATTCAAATATGAAAACATCTGAGAGCAATCTTCCGGTTCTAATACCGGATTCCTCTTGAAGAACCGCTTTCATCAAAGTACCGGTATCGACGCCGCCTTTTAAAAGAACGTCTCCCATTCCCTGCCGGATAATATCGATAGATGCTTGTAAAGCGTTGTTTACCACAGGTTCATGAATTATTTCTATTCCCGCCGGTATGCTGCCATCAAGCGTAATTTTTTTCCTGATGATTGCCTCGTCTCCGACCAGAATAAAATTGGCAAGTCTTTTTGAAAGCGCTTGCGTTACAGCCAAAAGAGTTTCCTCGTTATTCGGGAAAGCGACAATGACACGTTTGTTCGTAATTCTTGATGCAGTTTCGAGTAATTCATCAAAATTTTTGATCATGGCTCAATACTCCTTCTGTTGCTCTTCCTCTTTGAGAACACGCAAAGCTCCTTGCGCCAGCGAAAGCATTTCATCCTCACCGGGATAAACAAGGATTGGTGCAATGAAACGAATACGTTCCTCTATCCACCCAACCAGCATCTTTGATTTTGCTATACCACCGGTAATAACAATCGCATTCACTTTTCCATTAAGTACAGCAGCCATTGCCCCAATTTCTTTTGAAATTTGATATGCCATCGCCTGGAATACTTCTTTAGCCGTCTCATCGCCCTGCGAGATTCGTTGTTCAACTTCAAGGATTGAGTTAGTTCCAAGGTATGCAACCATTCCGCCCTTTCCCATTACCAACTTTCGAATTTCATCTTCTTTGTAGTCACCTGAGAAACAAAGGGAAATAAACTGCTGAAGCGGTAACCCGCCGGTTCGCTCTGGTGAAAACGGACCATCGCTTGAAGCATCATTGACGTCGATTATTTTCCCGCCACGAACGGGAGCTATCGATATCCCTCCTCCCAGATGGCAGATCACCATCGAAGACTGAGAAAGAGATATTTTCAACTCTGCCGCTCCACGCCGTGCAGCCGCATGTATGCTCAGGGCATGGGAAAGACATTTACGTTTGATTATCGGGTGTCCCGAATAAAATGCCAACGGTTCAAATTCATCGACAGAAACAGGATCGACAACAAAAGCCGTGCAATTGTATTTTGATGCAATATCATAAGCAAGCGCACAACCGAGGTTCGAGGCATGCTCACCCTGTAAATTTGCCCGCGCATCTTTCAACATCCGATCATTAACAAGATAAGTACCTCCTTGAAGCGGACGGAGCAACCCGCCCATCGCAACAACAGCCGAACATTCACTCATTCGCTGTGATGCCCATTCTTCACACAACTTTAAGCGATAGGGGTATTGCTCCCAAATATTCTTAAATTTTTGGATATCTTCGGCGGAATGGATAATTATATCGCGCTCTCTGATAGTATCATTTTCACAAAGTGCGACTTTGGTAGAAGTAGAGCCGGGATTTACAGCAAGAATTGTAAAATGCGTTTGCATCAACAATTATTGCATTTTGTGTTCCTGTTCAGCTTTTTCAATGACATTGTCATTCCCTTTACCGTCGAGTTTTGAAAGCAAATATTTGTGAATGTTCTCTGCCGCAATCTTACCATCTCTCATTGCAAGAATAACGGTTGCACCGCCGCGCGTAAGATCACCGCCCGCGAAAATACCCTCACGGCTCGTCAATTGAATATCATTCACTACAATCGTTCCACGCTTGCTGACATCCAACCCGGATGTAGTCGTTTGTATAATCGGATTCGGCTTTTGGCCAACCGCTTCAATAATAGTTTGAACAGGAATGACATACTCAGACCCTTTTATCGGAATCGGTTTGCGACGACCAGATTCATCCGGTTCACCAAGTTCCATCTTCTGACATTCAATTCCGGTAACCCATCCGTTTGCATCACCAATAATGCGGATAGGGTTGGTTAGCATTACGAACTCGACCCCTTCCTCTTCAGCATGATGTACTTCCTCTTCACGTGCCGGCATTTCCTTGCGAGATCGACGATAGATGAGATACGCTTTCTTAGCACCGAGTCGGAGTGAAGTACGTACCGCATCCATTGCTGTGTTTCCACCGCCGATTACAGCTATTTCTTTTCCAACTTTTATAGGAGTATCCGAATCAGGAAATTGATACGCCTTCATCAAATTGATGCGGGTTAAATATTCATTCGCCGAGTATACACCGCTTAAACTTTCACCGGGAATTCCCATAAAGGTTGGAGTTCCGGCACCCGTGCCAAGGAATATTGCACCGAATCCCCATTCATTAAACAACTCGTCAATCGTAGCAGTGCGACCAATGACAAAGTTAGGGTATATTTCAACACCCAGAGACTTGATTCGGTCAGTTTCTAAATCAAGAATTGTACGTGGTAAACGAAACTCCGGAATACCATACCTCAATACACCCCCCACAGCATGGAGTGCCTCAAATATTGTTACCTTATAACCGAGCTTGGCAAGCTCTGCTGCACAAGTCAAACCCGCAGGTCCGGAACCAACGATTGCGACTTTCTGATCAAGATGTTCTGTAATAACCGGCGCAACAAAAAGATTATGAGCCAGCTCATAATCGGCAACGAACCGTTCCAACTTACCAATGGCAACCGGATCATGCTTCTTCCCCAGAGTACACACAATCTCGCATTGACTTTCTTGCGGGCAAACGCGACCACAAATTGCCGGTAAGTAATTCGCTTCACGGATTTTATTAACTGCACCAATGTAATCTTTCTGGAGTATAAGCTGGATGAATGTACGAATATCGATTGTAACCGGGCATCCTTCAATGCACACAGGATTTTTACATTCAAGACAGCGTTTTGCTTCTATTAGCGCGCGCTCTTCATCCAAACCGGAGGAGACTTCAAGAAAATTTTTGTTCCGATCTTCCGGGGTTTGCTCGATTGATGATTGGCGAGGAAGCTTCATTCTCTCAGAGGGCTTCATGGGGTTAACGTTATTCATCGTCCACCTCCCGCTGCATCTGCAAGCAGTAACAGCTTGCACCGCTCTTCAGATATTTTTTCAAGATCAACATATGTTCTATTTCTCATAATCAATTCATCAAAATCTACAAGATGAGCGTCAAATTCCGGTCCATCAACACAGGCAAATTTCATTTGCCCACCTATCGATACACGACACCCGCCGCACATTCCTGTTCCATCAACCATAATAGCATTTAAACTCACAAGTGTTTTTGTTCCATATATTTTTGTCAGATTTGAAACTGCTTTCATCATTGGAAGCGGGCCAATTGCATACACAGCATGAATATCCTTCTTCGTGTCAAGCAAATCTTTCAAAGGGTCGGTAACGATACCTTTCCGACCATACGATCCGTCATCGGTTGTTACAAAGCTTTCTTTAGAAAGCGCTGCCATTTCATTTTCAAGTATGATCAAATCTTTCGATCTCGCCCCCACTATACTATAAATCGTATTTCCGGCATCCTTTAACGCACGAGCAATTGGAAAAACTTCAGCAGTTCCAACACCTCCGCCGATGCAAACTGCTGCACCATGATTCTCTATCGGTGTCGGCATGCCAAGTGGTCCTACAACATCCAATATAGAATCGCCTACCTTCTTCGTCGCAAGCAGCTTAGTTGTTTTTCCGATTGCTTGAACGATTATTGTGATTGTACCGGCAGAAATATCGCTATCGACAATTGTGATTGGGATGCGCTCACCATTCTCAACAACCCGAAGCATTATAAAGTTACCCGCTTTACGCTTCCGGGCGATAAATGGGGCTTTAATTACGTATTTCGTTAATGTAGGTGAAAGTATTTCTTTTTCAATAATTGGAAACATTATTTCTCCGAAAATTTTACCATATAATATACCACTTTTTTAAAAACTTACCTAACATTATCCGCTTTTTTTCAGTGAGAACTAATTTACTGAGATAATATCTTTTCGAAGCTGCTCATATTCTTCTGATCGCAATACACGCTTCACCATCGGAAAGAGGATTGTATTTTCTTTGATGATATGATTCCTAAACTTTTCAACAACCTCTTGGGAGGATCGGATAAGCTCACGAATTGTTGTTCCATGTATCCGACCATCTTCAACATCTTTAATAGATGCTATCAGCTCGTTGAATGCCTGCCAGATTTCCCGGCGTTCGTGCCTCATTATATTGGGGGATTCAAAGATGTGTTTATCCAACAACGGGAAAAGGAATTTTTCTTCTTTATCACTATGTTTACGCATTTCAGTTGATATATAAGATGTGGCGTTTGTCAGGTCTTGAAATGCTCGCCCAGAAAATCCATGCAATTGAATTGACTCGATAGAATCTGTTATGACCGAAAGCTTCTCTATTGCTTCACCATGTTCTTTCATTAATACTTCGATCGGGTCATCACATTGCATTCGGGATTCCTCAATTACCGATCTCTTATTTACTGCCTGAACTTTATCTTTCATCTTCACTATGGATTGATCAACTATTATATAACCGATAGAGTAACATCAATTGGTGTGCCAGTATAAAAATGAATTATTTTGAGAAAAGATTTTATTGACTTTGATATTTCTTGATAAAAAGTGGAAACGTACATCGGCAAAATCCATTTCAAGGTCGACGCTTCTCATGGGTGAAAATATGGATCAGTATTAAATCTCAGAGGTGATAACAGTTCAATATTCTCTGGAAATGGTGTAAAACAAGCATTTCGGAGTAATCACCCAATACTTTTACCGAAGCTATTTTAGTTTTTAAAATATTTGTTGACATTGAAGTGGTATTTTCTTACCCTTACTTAAACAGTTAATTAGAAAGTTCTACAGGGTAAATATTTCGTCAAACTATTATTGGAAGTTGTAATGAAACATATTAATTTTTTTCTAACATTGTTGCTCGTAGTTCTCGGTTGGAGTTGTCAACAAGCTCAGGAGGGTACTACCGATCCGGGAACAATCAATAAGATGGGCAAAGTCTCAATCTCAATTTCTCAAGCGCCCGATGAAATTACAAATGTGATAGCAACACTATCTCGCCCCAATTTTGAAGATCAGATTTTAATCTTATCAATCTCAGATTCAGGTCAAGGTGCATCGGGTGAATTCACAGATATACCGATAGGAATGTGGCACTTAAAGGTTGATGCGAAAGATAATCTTGGTATAGTTCGATACAGCGGGGAGACAAGTATAGAAATTTTTCCTGGGCAAACATCGGTTGTTGATTTAGAGTTACTACCGACAACCGGAAATATTAAGATTCATGTAACATGGGGAACGAGATGTACTCCACCGCCTTCCGGACTCGTCAGTTGGTGGCCCGGAGATGGAACGGCGGTTGATATTGTTGATTCAAATAATGGAACAGTGATGAATGGTGCATCGTTTGCTCAGGGAAAAGTTGGGAAAGCTTTTCTGCTTGATGGTATAAATGATTACGTGCAGATTCCCCATTCAGCTAAACTAAATCCCACTGGCAACTTTACTGTAGATGCATGGATATATCCAACGAGAGATGCACATGCAACTGTAATCGGTAAGTGGGGTGATCGTCTGGACTGGAGCAATCAACGGGCGTGGGTTTTAGCCGTTCGTCCAAATAGAAGAGTTGAATTTAGTATCTCAGATTCTTTACATCAAAGCGATTCATCATTTCATATTTTCAAGACTCCAGTAGGCACTATTGAACTTAATCAATGGAATCACATTGCAGGGGTTTATAATAAAATAACAGGATCACGCAGAATTTACATCAATGGTGTAAAAATTTCAGAGCGCGTGGATCAATCCATAACCATTTTTAAAAGCATCGCAGATGTATCCATAGGCGTAGAATTATATTCTCCATATAGTTCTGATTATTTCTTCCCAGGTCTTATCGATGAGGTAGATTTCTACAATAAAGCTCTAACAGGAGGGGAAATACGGGCAGTTTATTCTGCCGGTTCGTCTGGCAAGTGTAGATAAGTTAAAATCTTTTTTACTATCTGGTCGTTTGAAGAGTATCGGGGTTTTAGTAAGAATATTATCTTAGTGTGTCACAAGTAAATTAAGAATCTTGCGACAATAAGATATTTTTTTACATCGGATAATCTTCAGGAGGTAGGGCTTTTGCTCGAAGCAAAAAGGAGGGAATGAGTGTAACCTATCTATGATAAAATGTATTCACATTCATTATAGTTGTTAAAAACTTTTCTTTGAAAATGCTCTATAAATTTTTATATTAGTTAAATTTTTTTCGGTCATGATTATTATCAAATTCATCAACACTTAAATTCTGATTTCAAGATAAGATTGAATGTCTGCTGCTATTCGTGATAAGATTATTCGCAATACCCTATATTCAATTGTAGGGCGAATTTGGACGATCTTAATTGGATTAGTGCTCATTCCATACATCATTAATATGATCGGTGTCGACCGTTTTGGTGTTTGGTCCTTACTATCAATTAAACAGGTTATTTCGCCCTTTTAGATTTTGGGATCGGTGTTTCCTATACTAGATTTATTGCCGAAGCATATGCACGAAATAATTTTTTCGAGATCAATCGCATTGTTAATTCTGGGTTTGTGTTTTATATTTTAATATCGTTTCCTCTTCTATTAATTAGCTATTATTGCCGAGAAATTCTATTCTCTTTTTTACAGGTTGATGCTCAGATGATTCCTGATGCTATTATTGCTTATTATGGTGTATTGATAATATTTTTACTTTCTGCTGTTATGAGCGGTTTACTCTGTTCTTCTAGGAATTCAAAGAATTGATATAACAAATAAGATCGCCGTTTTAGTCACGATACCTAACACCATTACTACAGTTTATTTCCTCCAGAGTGGATTAAAGTTGAATGGTTTGTTGTGGGCAAATTGTGTTTCCACATTATGTGGTTTGGGTTTGTCGATTTATTATTCAAAAAAATGTTTACCTTCTCTGCGATTTAATCCAATTATGTTTTCATGGCAAACAATAAGCAAACTGCTTCCTTTCGGTTTAAAATTACAATTTGCAAAAATTGCCGACATAATCACTTTCCAAACTGATAGAGCTTTTGTTTCCTATTTTACTGGTGTTAATTCAGTAACCTATTATCATTTAGGTTCACAACTTAACTGGCGGATTCGTGACGTTCCATTATTGCTGCTAACGTCGTTATCTATAGAGTAACATCAATTGGTGTGCCAGCAAGAAATTAAATCTATTATTTAGAAGTTTCAACTGACTTCCAAATCCTTATCAAAATGGAAGGCATATCGATTTACAGACCTTAATGTGTTGAATAGTTCTCAGGCATGAAAAATTCGTTGGGTATTAACTCTCAGACATGATAACAAGTTAATAAGGCGAAATTAAAACCATTTTCCCGGTTACTTGCTTGTTTGATGTTTGCATCCTATAAAAATAAACGCCGGAAGGGAATCCGCCTGCATTCCAGACGGCAGTATAATTTCCCATCGTCTTTACTTCATCGCACAAAGTTACAACTTTCTGACCAAGAACGTTGTATACTACCAATTTCACTCTGGTTCTGCTGGGAACATGATAATCAATCCGTGTACTCACTTTGAACGGGTTCGGATAATTCTGGCTTAAGGAAAAATCCGAATATATTTCTTCAAGTATGTTACGAAGGATCCACTCTCCTGGATCTAATTGAACTTCAGTAACAGTATGGGATACTGGAACATAAAATATTTGTTCCGTGGAATTATTGAAAACGGTAACCGTTGTGTCCCATCCTTCACCGATTAGTTTTAAATCAATCGGCATCGTGAAGAACGCGAGATTTGTCGTATTCATTGTTTGCTTGATCGTTACGGCTATGGTATTCTGGCTCTGTGCATTGTCAACATGCCATCCCAATGAATAGTGTGGGAAATTCTCGCCATATATCCACTCATCAAAAAAATAACCAAGATCTTTGCCGCTGACATATTCACAAACCGATCTAAAATCTTTTGTCTCCGCGGTGCCATATTTTAAAGACGTATGATTTGCATATTCGTACATGGAATTAAAAAACACGGTGTCGCCTAATACATGACGAAGCATATGTAGAACAGAAGCGCCTTTTGAATAAACCAGTCTGCCGTCAAATAGGTTTCTCACTACAGCAGTATCTTTTACATAAACACTCCCGACTGCCAGCCGTGCGTTACTCAATTGATTTCTCATGTAGTTCCAATATTCTCTTTCGCCGTATTTCTTCTCTAAATATAATGCAGTTGCATACTGTGCAAATCCTTCATTTAGCCACAAGTCCGACCAAGTTCTGCATGTGATCATATCCCCAAACCATTGATGCGCAAGCTCGTGGGCAATCGTGTTCTCCTCATAAGTTGTTGTTGATGTCATTGTCTGGTGTTCCATCGCACCTCCTCTTCCAAAATCGGCATGGCCATACTTTTCTTTGATGAACGGATATAAACCAAACAGGTCAGAGAAGATTTTTAACATATCTATCGTTTTCGGAAGTTCAGACAGTGCAGAAGAAAGACGCTCAGGAATGACATAATTCAGTATCTCCATTGAGTCTGTAGGACTGTAATGAAACCAATTAGAGAATTGCTGATAATTTGTAATTGCAATCGAAATAAGGTATGAGGCAATCGGATAGCGTTCTTGCCAGTAGTGCGTTTTCGTTCCATCTCCGTTGTTTATCACCGCAAAAAGTTTTCCGTTCGATCCGACTTTGAATGAAGAATCACAAGTAACCGTTATATCTGCCGAGTCCGCTTTATCAGATGGATGATCTTTACACGGAAACCAATCGCGCGCACCATAAGGTTCACTCAACGACCAAACCCAGGGAACATCTGAGTGCATACCGAACATGAAACTTCCAAAGCCGGTTCCAACGGGTAATCCTTGATAATATATCTCAATTTTTAATTTCATGTCAGCCGGATATATGACATCCAAATTAACATCTAACGATGCGGGCTGTTGAACGAATGTATATAATATCCCATCTACTTTCACCGAATCTACATGCAGAGAGTTCATTAGATCGAATGTTAATATTGTAGAAACCGGCTCCCGACATATACCTTCGATTGTAACTATGCCTTTGAGATGCTGTGGGCTTGTGATTACTGTAAGATTCAAACCGTAGTATGTAACATCAAACCATGAACTTGCGATACTGTTTTGCTTTTGAATTGAAAGATGTTTTTCGTGCTGGTTTATTTCAGATTGAAATAATTCTTTTTCTTGTCCGATAGATGGTTTTGAATAACAAAGGAGAATCCCAATGACAAATAATCTGAACATCGTGTTAGCGAATTCTCCTTCTAAAATAATCCGGTATTTAGATAAAGATTGTTTATTTTTTTTCCGTCTTCTCTAATAATCTTTTTCTTGTATATGCAATCAAACCGCCTGCATCAACAATTGCTTGCCTGGCTTTGGGTAGCGGTTCAATTGGAAAAGTTTTGCCTTTTGTTACATTCACAACTTTATCTGATAGGATTTCTAACTCATCCCCTTCTGTGGCTTCAACTGTTGGACAAACAACCGTTTTCAATCCAAGATTTACTGAATTCTGGAGAAAGATTCGCGCAAATCCCTTTGCGACAATAACAATTTCATAACCTTTGATTGTTGATACTGCCTGCTCACGCGATGAGCCACAGCCAAAGTTCGCGCCGGCAACGATAACACTGCCTTGCGGAATTTCCTTGTTCTTCAACCGTTTATTCAGTTCAGTCATATCCGCAAAACAGTACTGCGGTGTTTCGGTTGGAAGAACTGTTGCCATGAATCTGCCGGGATAAATTATATCTGTTGAAATATCGTTTGGCATTAATGCAACAACTTTTGATGTGTTCGGCATAACAATTCCTTTCTCGAATTTATAAGTCCCGTAGAGACGATATATTTATAGAAATATCCAAAATAGTTTCATTAGCCCCATCGGGGCGACACATTGACGTACCGCTCCTACGGAGCTTAATACATTTTTCATTTTATATCTATATACATATTACTCCTATCGGAGTAAAATAGATTTATTTATTTAAATCCTCTCGGATCGGTTATAACACCTGTGATTGCGCTTGCGGCGGCTACAGCGGCAGAGCAGAGATATACTTCTGAATTTGGATTTCCCTGTCTGCCTTTGAAGTTTCGATTTGTTGTTGAAAGCGATACGTCGCCGTCTGCCAGCGCGCCCTGATGAACACCAAGACAACAGCCGCAATTTGAATTCATGATAACAGCGCCGGCATCCATTAGATCGGCGATGTAACCGCGCTTGAGCGCTTCTTTGTAAATCCTCCACGATGCCGGGAATACTAACATTCGAACATCCTTGGCAACTTTCTTTCCTTTTAGAATTTTTGCCGCCACTTCTAAATCATCTAACCGACCGTTTGTGCATGATCCGATGACGATCTGATTTAATTTCACGTTCTTTACTTCTGAAATCGGTTTTACATTATCAACGGTGTGTGGCTTTGCAATTTGTGGTTCGAGCGTTGCAACATCGACCTCTATTACCTGATCGTATTTTGCATCAGGATCTGGTTTCAATAGTTCACCCTTATATCCAACGAACGCATCCTCACGCAAGTATCGCAATGTTTCTTCGTCAGGAGGAACAATTCCCGATGTTGCACCCGCTTCCACCGACATATTGGAAAGTGTTAAACGACCGGATGTGCTCATGTTTTTGATTGTCTCGCCATGAAATTCGAGAACTTTAAAGTTCGCACCCTCGGCAGTTAATTTTCCGATAAGATATAGAATTAAATCTTTAGGATAGACACTTGCAGGAAATTTTCCGTTCACATTTACTTTAATTGTACCGGGCACTTCGACATTAAGAACTGTTCCAAGCGTCCACACACTCGCCATCTCAGTCGCACCTATTCCAAATGCGAACGTGCCGAGTGCCCCGTGACTCGTCGTATGACTATCGGTACCAACGATAACTGATCCCGGTATCACATAACCGTATTCGGGTAATATTTGATGACAGATACCGCCTTCATCGCCGCGGATGTCGTGAAATTTTGTGATCCCTTGTTTGCCCACGAAGTCACGAATCTTTTTCTGGTTTGTTGCTGTCTTCGAGCTTTCAGCAGGTACGCGATGATCGAAGATGATTGCAATCTTCGATGGATCCCAAACCTTGAGTGGAATGCCAGTATCTTTATATATTTCTGTGAATTGGTTAATAACCAGCGCCGCATTCTCATGCGACATAGCCAGATCAACCTTCGGCTCAAGAACATCACCTGCTTTTACCATCGCTTGCCCTGTTGCCTTTGCCAAAATTTTTTCAACTAATGTCATTGACATAAATTACAGTATCTCCTTTATTTAATAATATTCTTCTTTCTGACCCTCTCCCCGTTCCAATCCCGACAAGTCGGGACGGAACACCCCTCTCCCAATTTGGGAGAGGGGTTACGGGGTGAGGGTTATATAATTTTCTTTTCTTTAAAACTTTTTATTTCTTCTTCAGTGTATCCAATACTCTTCAGCACCTCCGTTGTATGTTCAGATAATTTCGGAGGTGGTGCATCTATCGAACCGGGAGTTTTACTGAACTTAGCTGTTAAATTGAAAAGTTTCAAGTCGCCGATACCTTCGCTGTGAATCGACTTTATCGTCTCACGATGTTTAATTTGGTGTTGATTCAATGCATCCTCCAGAGTTAGAATATCACCAGAAGGCACATCGTTTTCGTTTAGTTTATCAACCCAATATTTTGTTTCCTGTTCAGCGAGCTTTGCTTCTAACAGCGGAGTGAGAAGTTTCCGGTTTTTCTTCCGCGTATCCCGTTCCTGAAATCGCGAATCCGTTTTCAACTCAGGAACTCCAAGCACATCCGCAACCGATTCCCATTGCTCTTGTTTATTCGCCGCGATGTTGATATAGCCGTCCTTAGTTTTGAATACACCGGATGGAGCGGCAGTAAAATTATCGTTACCCATAAGTACCGGTTGTTGTCCACCTATTAACAAATTGGCTGCGACCCAACCCATAAGCGGCATAATCGAATCGAGAAGCGCAATATCGATGAACTGTCCTTCACCTGTTTTCTCACGATAGTAAAGTGCAGCCATAATTGCAAACGCGGCATTCAATCCGCCAACAGTATCGCATACCGGAAAACCGGCACGAAGCGGACTTAACCGCTCATCACCGTTGATTGCCATTTCACCGCTAAGTCCCTGGATGATTTGATCGTATGCGGGCTTCATTGCATCGGGTCCATCTACACCGAAGCCGGATATGGCACAGTAAATTAGCTTCGGATTGATTTCGCTTAGAACATTATATCCCAAACCAAGTCGACCCATTACATCCGGACGGAAATTTTCTACAACAACATCGGCGGTCTTTACCAATTTTTTGAAGATTTCTTTTGCCTGCGGGTCTTTCAGGTTAAGCGTGACAGATTTCTTATTCGCATTCTGCGCGAGGAAGCTTGTTCCCATTTGTTTTTTGTTTAACTCAGGGAGACAGCCCAATGCGCGTGCAAGATCGCCGCCTGTTGGGTTTTCGATTTTAATAACCTCGGCGCCAAGAAGTGCAAGGTGGAGTGTTGCAAAAGGTCCTGATAAGACGTTTGTCAAATCGAGTATGCGGATATTGGCTAATAATTTCATTTAATATTGATTCCTTTTAACTTTGTAATACAGTTTTTGTTCTCTTACTTGAAAACCAATTTGCTGTTTTGGCTTTCTTCTTCTTAAGAATCATTTTATCATACAACTTTTTATTTTCGCACCATCATCAACACACCCCTTGCACCAGTGGCGCATCCGCCTCCGACGGAAAATCCCATCCTTCGACTCCGCTCAGGACAGGTCTCAAGAGGGGACTTCTAATTCCCCTCCATTGGAGGGGTTAGGGGTGGGTACATGAGCATTTCCTTTTTAAATTGTCTATTGCTTACCGATAATCGGTCCAGTTTTATAAACAAGTCCCAGCATCTCGCGGTTGAAAAACGCAGAGAAATCTTTTGCCAGTTCAATCAGTTTCATCAGATCAATCTCTTTTCTGAAACCCATCCTCTGAAGAGCATGAACGAAATCTTCCGTACAAACATTACCAGCCGCAACTTTTGTGAAGGGACAACCACCGAGACCGGCAATTGAAGATTCGTAATTCTGCACACCAATCTTCATTGCCGCATAAACATTTGCAAGCCCCATTCCGTATGTGTTGTGGAAATGACAAGCAGCTTCAACAGAGCTATCGAGTTTGAAGATTGCTTCGTACAACTTTTCAACTTGGTCGGGAATTGCATGACCGGCAGTATCGGCAAGCGAGATATTCTTCAGATCAGCTTCGAGATATTTTTGTACGATGCTTAGAACCTTCTCCTGCGGAACAATTCCTTCAAATCCGCAACCAAAAGCCGACTGCACTGAAACCTGAACTTTTTTTCCAGCGGATACAGCTTGTTTCGCCGTTGCAATAATCCGCTCAATAGCTTCAGTTGTACTCATTCCCGTGTTCTTCATGCTGTGTGTTTCGCTTGCCGAAACTCCCATGCAGTACATCTCGACGCCGCATTTTTCACCGCGTTCCAATCCTTTTTCGTTAAGGACAAGCCCGGAAAGAATTGTTTTGCTCGTCTTGTTCTTCGTAAGCTCAGCAAATAGTTTATCAGTATCAGTCATTTGCGGCACTTTTTCGGGATGGACGAACGAGCCAATCTGGATGATGTCAACTCCAGCTTCCATCAATCCATTAATCCATTTTCGCTTTTGCTCGGTCGGGACAACTTGCTTTTCCATCTGCAAACCGTCGCGGAAACCGACTTCGTGAATGATTATTTTTTGCATTAGGATTATTTAATAAATTGGAAATATTTATTTGATTATTTACCCTCTCCTTGTTTCGTTCCCGATAAATCGTGAAGAAACATCCCTCTCCCAAATTGGGAGAGGGATTATAGGGTGAGGGTTTTACAGTTTTTCCGCTATTGCTTTCGCCATATCGAGTGTCTTACTATTTCCGCCCATATCGTATGTGCGAACTTTGCCTTCTTTGATGACTGCGGCAGTTGCGTTTTCTAATTTTGTTCCCATTTCTTTTTCGCCGAGCCAATCCAACATCATTTTAGCCGCAAGTATTGTTGCGATTGGATTTACCTTGTATTGACCGGCATACTTTGGCGCTGAGCCGTGAGTCGGTTCAAACACCGCTAATTTTTTACCGATGTTTCCGGAACAACCAAACCCTAAGCCGCCAACCATTTGAGCGCATAAATCGGAAATAACATCGCCATAAAGATTAGGTGCAACCAATACATCGTAATTAAACGGATTTTTCAACAACCACATAGTCATCGCGTCGATATTCGCATCGTCGCATTGAATGCCGGGATAATCTTTAGCAACTGATTTACCGATTTCTAAGAATAATCCATCGGTTGCACGCACAACGTTTGCCTTGTGAACAATAGTTACCTTCTTACGACCGAATTTTTTAGCAAACTCGAACGCCTCTCTGATTATTCTCTCTGAACCTTTTACAGTATTTATTTTGCAAGATATTGCATATTGGTCTTTGGGTGTGTCCTTAAAGTTCGCAAATGGTTTGGATAGTTTAGTGAGCACATCTACCAGCTCTTGAGGAACTGGCGCGAACTCTACACCGACATACAGGTCTTCCGTATTTTCTCTGAAAACCACCAGATCGACATCTTCTTTGTAGTTTAACGGATTACCAGCATAACCCTTGCATGGACGCAGACAAACATAAAGATCGAACAGTTGCCGCATACGAACAATTGGAGAACGATAAATTAAATTCTTTCCTTTTAGTTCAGGAACAAGTTCTGCCTCTGCCTCCTTAATCGGTTTTGATGTTATCGCTCCGAACATTGCGGCGTTAACATTCTTAAGAAGATCAATTGTACGCTGTGGAAACGCATCTCCTTCTTTGCACCAGAACTCCCAGCCGATATCGCCATGAATATATTCTGCATCGAATTTGAGTTTATCTAAAACAATTTTTGTAGCTTCAAGGACTTCGATACCTATTCCATCCCCCGGAAGCCATGCGATTTTATACTTTGCCATGATAATCCTTTCCTGTTGAATTATTATTTCTTGAAAATGCTTGCTTTTATCACCAATCAAGCAAGAATTAGCGTATTTATAGTCAAGCTTTGTGCCAATTAATTCCAATGAATTTAATAAAAAAGCCATTCCTTTCCAAGTATGGCTTTGATTTTCAGCTTAAATATGAACTCCGTCTTCAGAGAAGATTTATTTTATTATTTGTGAAAATATTATTGAAACATCTTCCTCAAATATGAATAAATAATTTTTCCGTAATCAAAAAATCACTTCCGTACCGCCACGACTTAGTTTTCCATTCACGTGTCTTGGGCGATCCACAATAACCCAGGTATTGGTTCCAGAATTATATTGCGCAACCGGAACAGACCCGGTATAATGACATAATGCACAATTCTTAAAGAAATCACCCGTGTAATGTGTTCCAGCCGGTAACGGATTTCCGGTCGTGGGATTCCCATGACACGTTCCACAAGCCGCTTGAGTGCCATCAACTTTATTCCATGTCGGGCTATTAGATAGATTACCATTTACAAAATATCCATGACAGTAAAGATTGCCGCAGCTTAAATCTGCGGAATTATATGCAGGTGTAGGAATAATAATTCCGTCGGAAGTTCTTAGACTTGCCAATGTATCATTAAACATAACCTGAACATTGAATGGTATATCAATATGGCCTGAAGCGCTCACATCAGCAGGAACAGTATGACACTCCTGACATTTAACCGATTTACCAATCACCCCGGTTATCAAATGATTCAGATGTGCACCAACACCGCGCATGGTTGTTAATGTATCCCCATTAACACTCTTGGGTGGTGCGGCTGAGAGAAAATCGGCGCCATAAAAGTCACCATGGCACGTGTTGCATGCTTCTGGACCAGCAGGATTGGAATGACAATCCGTGCAACCTTCATCAACTATACCGCCGCCACTATAAGAACTGCCGTGACATAATCTGCATGAAGCGAGCGGGAAACCATTAGTTCGCATATATACCGGATGACCTCTCGTTTCTTTAAATCCATCAGCATGAGGAAATGATGGATGACATGTGCGGCACGATTTCCCGCTTGTACCTCCATTGAAATTTGAACCATGGCATGGCGCACACTCGTTTATTTGCCAATCATTCGCTTTGAGATACTTACCGTGATAGTCAGCCGAATCGGTATTCATCCATCCTGCCTTATGCGGATAAGCCGCATGACATGTATAACAAGATTTATTGCTCGTCCCACCGGAATAATCCGTACCGTGACATGCCGCGCAATCGCTTAACCGCCCCAACCCCGAGAGTAGAAATCTTCCATGATACGTAGCGGACGATGAATCTCCCCATCCAGATTTATGAGGATACGATTGATGGCAAGTATAACATGATGTATTGCTTATTCCGCCGTTAAAATATTTCGCATGACAAGAAATGCATTTTGTAAGATCATATTGCTCCGATTTTAAAACTTTACCATGAAAATTTGGAGATGTTGTATCATTCCACGCGACATCGTGAATAGATAATCCGCCGCTGCTTGGCGTTGGTAAATTATTTTTCAGATCGGTACAGCTTGCAAACGCAAGAATTAAACCGATAATTATCGAAATGATAACGTACCGCTTATTCATTATCGTATCCCTCCATTTTCACTATGGCACATCATACAAACGGGATCTTCACCTTCAACATCGTGGCAAGACATGCAGTACTCGATATCTTTATTGGCAAGTTCCGCATGACGTCCGCCGCCCGATCCTTTTCCGAACAACTTAAACCCCGGCTCATCATGGTTTATAGGCCTAATTCTTTCTTGAGTAACATTACTGCCCGCCTGATGGCACTCCGCACAAAATGTCTGCTGTTCATGGCAAGCATAGCAGTCGGTCGCTTTGGATCGAGCATCGATGCCGTGCGTGTAACGGTAATTGAGATTATGAACGTTCTGCATTTTTTGTTCGCGAGGTGTATCCCGCAGCGGCGTGCGCGTGTATGGATCCGCCATCAAATCTTTATATGACCCAAATCCCTTTAGTTCGATACCTGTATGACAATCCTGGCAAAAATTTTCGGTATGACACGATGCACACGATACATTCTGCTCGCCAAGCCGAGTGAGATACTTATGATCCTTTTTAAAATCACCTTTAAGATGATCACGGGGAATTAAGTTAACAAAGTCTGTGTGGCAACCTGCACACTCGAGGGACGCCTTCTTATCGGTATGACAATTTATACATTTTGTCATCACGGGCATATTCTCAGTCGTCGCGTATTTGACTCCATCGAGACCGGCATGGCATGTTTCGCATTTTACGTCACGTTTACCTGTATGGTTCTCGTGCGAGAAAATAATTTCACGTTCGGGATTAGGAATAGCCGTAATGTTATCGGGATCGATATGACAAAGCCCGCATTTGTTCGAAAGCTCATCTTCATGGCAAGTTTTGCAGCTTTCGTGATCACCCATCAGATTATCGGAAGATTGTTTGCTCGTTTTCGCGGAATGATGACAATCTTCACAAGCAACACCCGCTTCTTTAACATGGTATATGTGAGAGAATTTGATGAACTTTGAATTGTCATCCTCTTTCCATCCGTTATTAGAAGATTCTTTCATTGCGAGAGAGACGAGGAGTATCGCAATCACTATAGTAAAGAGAACTATATTTTTCATCATTATTCTCCTTCTCCAATCGTCGGTGATTGAGAGAAATTATGGCTGAACCAATAACTGACCTTCCCGAAAACCCGTAAATCATCTTGTGCAATTTTATTTCTTATCCATTGTACCTGCGTATCCAACGAGAAAGAAGAAACCAACCGGACTATAACACCGAGCGAACCAGCGAACAATTCCTCCTTTTTGCCGGATTGTTCATCCAACCGATATGTCGCAAACGAAGCGCTGATTGTTGGAATAAATTTTCTGTCAAATAAAGGATACATACCTTCCGCGCTAAAAGAAGCAAGTTGACCGGAATAGCCGTTGCTGCCTGCATAGCGAACGCTGCCGTATGTAGAGTTAACTCCTATTGTCAACCGGCGGCTTAATTCTTCACCATACTGAACGAAGGCGACTCTGCCGAACGTGGATAGCGGAGAACACAAAGAATATTCGACTCCACCCTCATATTCGTTTACCGACTCAATTTCGAAGATCGAGAAAAATGAATTGAAGGGAATTCTTTGTCCCCGGTAGATATAAGTTCCGGTGAATGCAAGTTTATCGTTAGCATTCACTCTAGAATTAATTTCACCGCGCAAAACATTGCTGGTATTTAATTCATAATCGAACCTTCCATACGCCGATAATCGAGTTCCGTAAGAATAGCTGGCGTCGGCGCTGATTAATTGTACCTTGCGAACTGCGGGTTGTACAAGAACGGTAACCGGATTGAAAATACTATCGGGTCTGATTGCCGAATAACCCTCCATCAACCGATTACGATTTGAATAACTCAACCCGAGCCTCGATCCTTCTAAGAAGTATCCGATAATTTGACCACCGGCTAAAAAATTTCTGTCGATATCTTTGAATCCTTTCCAGCGCAAATTAGCTTGTACATTTGCGCCGCCGTAACCGGTGAGAATCATCTTCTTATTCCACATTTTCGCTTTGAATAGTACTCCATCTACAACACCGTTGCCAACGCCCGCGAATACCGGTATCCTTCCCATGTTCAGATCGGCGATCTCCGCAAAATTCTTCAACCGTACGTATGCATTGTACACGCGAACTGCTCCATCATCGGAAGTCGAAGGTGAACTGCTTATCGCCCCGGTAATGTTAGTATGGAACGAAAATTCTCCGTGCGATGCATCGAGTTGAAGATTCTGGTAGAACCGCGTTACAATATCCGAAGTTTTATCGGACGTGAATCGTTCCCATGAGTAAAAAGAAGTTGATAATCTACCGTTGATTAGTTGAGCGCTCGTGAAATTCACAAGCATAAAAATCAGGAGGACAAAAAAAAGAAATTTTAGAAGTTTCATAGCTGATATCATAATAAGTAATGAATATTTACGGCGATATTATTACTGTAAGCTTGCAGGGAAATATTCAAAAAAAAATCATTAAAATCAATAGCGTGTTGAGACGTCTTAAATATTTACCGTCAATGGTAAAAATACTGTAAATTCACTCCCTTGATTCGGAACGCTTGTTACCGAGATAGTACCGCGGTGAGCCTCGACTATCAGCTTCGCTATGGATAATCCTAATCCTGTTCCACCGAGTTCGCGCTGACGAGCTTTATCTACTCTATAAAACCGATCGAAGATGCGTATTATTTCAGATTGAGGAATCCCGATACCGGTATCTGCAATTGTTATCCTGGCAAAACCATTAAGACACGATAACCCGATATGTATCTCGCCTTGATTATGGTTATATTTGACGGCATTGTCTATCAGATTCAAGAGCATCTGGCGAAGCCGTTGTTCGTCACCGATAATAGTCGCATCGGCAAGTCGATCAAGAGTAACAGAAATTTCGCGCTGGGACGCGATGATGACGCTTTCCTCATACATTCGAACTATTAATTGTCTCAGGTCTACCGGTTCCTTTGCGATTATTTCCTGACCAACATCTCCCTTCGCAAGAAGGAGTAAGTTTTCGATGATGCTGTTCATGCGAAGGGTCTCATCGAGGCATCGCGCTATTGTTTCACGCATTTCGCCTACTGATATTTTATTATCGAGAGCAGTCTCAAGTTGAGCCCGCATGACAGAGAGCGGAGTCTTCAGTTCATGAGATGCGTCGGCGGAAAACTGTTTCATTTGTTTGAATGAGAATTCCAACCTCGAAATCATTTCATTGAAAGTAGATATTATCTTGCCAATCTCATCCTTTGCGCTATGCTCGGGGATTCTGTCATATAACCTGTCGGCATTGATGCGCTGTGCTGTTTCGATAACCTGATTGATTTTTGCAAAAGATTGTTTGGCAAGTAACGCCCCCCCTGTTGCGGCAAGCACCAGAATAATAGGACCCATCCATGCTAAAATCTTCAATAACTGGTTGACCGCCGATGTGATACTTTCTGTCGGCATAGCCAGATAGATAATATTACGATTTGATTGTTCTACAATAAGACGGATATCATGATTACGGAAAGTCTTAATCGTCGTCAAAAGTGAAAACTTACCGTTTGAAAGGTTTGCATGGCTGGCAAGCGTGTCTTCAAATTTCAGATTCGGGGATTGGTAATAAATTTTTCCAGTAGAATCCCATATCTCGATATATTCTTTGATCGGATAAAAAGACGCATGCTCAAAGATATCTTCTTTGACAGCTTGATCAGGCTCCCCTCGTACTACATGCTTTTCAAGCCGCGCGATGATCCACTTGGCTTCATTCTGAATCGATTTATCCAGCGAATCGGATAGAGTCCGATTAATATACTCATAGATAGCCCAGGAAATTATTATGAAAGTAACTGCAAAAACAATCGTGTACCACAAGGCAAGTCTGAATCGTATGGAACGATACATTTATTCTTCCTTCATGATGAATCCGACTCCGCGCACAGTTTGAATCAATCGCGTTGGAAATCCTTCATCAATCGCTTTTCGAAGGTAATTTATGTAAACGTCAACAACGTTAGTTCCGGTATCAAAATTATATCCCCAAACTTGTTCTGCAATTTCCCTGCGGGTTAGTATACGATTTTTGTTGCGCATGAGAAGTTCGAGGAGAAAATATTCCTTTGCAGTCAGACGAATATTTCTGGATGCGCGCCGGACGCAGCGTGTTTCAATATCAAGTTCCAGGTCTGCAACGCGGAGTGGGTTTCTCTGCTGTATGCCCTGACGGCGCAACAAAGATTCTACGCGAGCGAGCAACTCAGCAAATGCAAACGGTTTCAATAAATAATCGTCTGCGCCCACGCGTAAACCTTCGACGCGGTCCTCGATCGTGCTTTTAGCAGTTAATATTAGAACCATACTTTGAACTTTGTTCCGACGCAGATCTTTTAGAACTTGAAGACCATCTCTGTGGGGTAAGAGTATATCGAGGATAATTAGATGGTATCTTTTGGTAGATGCAAGACGAAACCCTTCATCGCCATCATGAGCAATATCGACTGCATATCCGTCCTCCAGCAATCGCCTTGCTATGGAGTCAGCCAGATGCTGTTCATCTTCAACGACGAGAATATTGATTTTATCCCCAGGGGGCGGAAGATTACCTGTTTCTTCGTGTGAAATTTTCTTTTGCACAATAATATTCCTAGCATAAGAAAGTACAAAATATTCTTTATAACGGCAATACCGTTATAAAAATAGTTCGTTTCAAAAGAAAGATATTCGCAATGTGTGTGTGCTACGCTTACTGGATACCGAACATAGCAACCGATGCCTGTGCATATTCCACCAACGGTCCAAAATATAGACCGAGCAGGATTGTAGGAATAACGAGAACTAGAACGATGACAACCTCTGACACCGATATTTGAAATGGCTGTGCCGATGAATCGGGATCGCGGAGAAACATATTGCGTATAATCCGGACGTAATAATACAGTGACACCACACTGTTCAAGACACCTACGATTGCAAGCCAGAACCATTTAGCGTTAATGAGAGCGGCAAAGATATATAATTTACCTACAAATCCGGCTGTAGGGGGAATACCGGTAAGCGATAAGAGAAATATCGTCATCGCAACACCGAGTAACGGCGTGCGGTAGCCAAGCCCTTTATAATCATTTATATCTTCACTGCCCGTTTTATTGGCGACAATCATTACGATGTAAAAAGCGCCGAGATTCATGAAGAGATAAACTACAAAATAAATCAGTATAGCGGCTATCCCTTCATTGCTTAACACCACTATGCCCATCAGCATGTAACCTGCATGTGCGATACTGGAATATGCGAGCAGCCGCTTGAGATTATTCTGCCAGACAGCAACTAAATTCCCAATCGTCATAGTAAGCACCGAAAGAACTGCGAGAATCAGGTTCCAATCAAATCCACGAAATGTTGCCCACGCGCCAAAAGCGAGATTTCCGACTGCAGGATCAATAAATGCGACTTTGAAGAAACGGATCATCATCGCGAAACCTGCGGCTTTCGATGCAACCGACAGAAATGCCGTAATTGTTATCGGGGCGCCCTCATACACATCGGGAGTCCAGAAGTGAAATGGCACTGCCGAAATTTTATACCCAAATCCTACTACAATTAAAATTCCAGCTATCGTTAAAGTCACTGCATTTACTTCGGTCAACGCCAACGCATTATTAATACCGTAAATATCGACGGCGCCGGTTAATCCATACAAGATCGAAATACCATAAAGCATCATACCCGATGAAACTGCGCCGTAGATGATATATTTCAATGATGCTTCGCTTGAATCATCCGCTTCCTTCGTGTAGCCGGCAAGTATGTAAGAACTGATGCTCGATAACTCCAGCGAAAGATACATCATCAACAAATTTGTCGATCCGGCCATCAGGAACAAACCAAGCGTCAGAGCAATTAAAAGCGCGTAATATTCTGCAACACTACGTTTACCTCGCGTAAGCTCGGCTAATTGCATAGAAAATATCACAACAAAGATTGCGCTGGCAAGAATCACAAATTTAAAATAAATCGAGAATGAATCGACTGCAAGCATGTTTGAGAAAATTGAATTCGCACCCGTAGATATCTGTTGCACTACAAAATAAGCGGTGACAAACAAACCGAGAAGAGCGATCAATGCGGAACTATTACCTCTTTTTCGTAAGATTAGATCTGCCAGAATCAATAGACAGAAAGTTACGGTAAGAGTTGTTTCCGGATATAAAAGTTTAACGCTATTTAGTATTTGTTCAAGCATCATTCAATGCAAATTGAAAATTAAAGAAAATTAGTGTCCAGGTAAAGTCATGCTGCCGCTTTGATTAACAACATTCACAAGGGTATTAACCGCCGACGTCATCAAATCTATTGCCGGTGACGGATAAATCCCGAGGAAAATTACAATTATAGCCAGCGGTACTAATGTAAATAACTCACGTCCATTGATATCTGGCAGCGATTTCCATTTATCGGGTAACGTACCGAGAAAAACACGTTGCAAAGTCCAGAGCATGTAAGCCGCAGTAAGTACAATGCCAAGTGTCGACGCTATCGTAATCGCTTTAAAAGATTGAAACGCGCCAAGGAACGAGAATGCTTCGCTAATAAAGCCGCTCAAACCCGGTAAACCAAGAGCAGCGAAGAACGCAATTACCATAACACCGGAATATTTCGGCATCTGGTTCATCAATCCGCCGAAGTCGTTCAATCCGCGAGTATGAGCACGATCATAAATAACACCGACAATCAAGAAGAGCATAGCGGTGATCGTACCATGATTGAACATTTGGAAAACGGCGCCGGTAAGACCTTGAGTATTGAGAGCAGCCATACCCAATATAACTACGCCCATATGACTGATACTTGAATATGCAATGAGTTTCTTGAAATCTGTCTGTGCCATTGCCACAAGCGCGCCGTACACAATATTAATAAATCCGAGTATCGCAAGCGGTATCTGATAGTATAAAGTCGCATCTGGAAATATCGGAAAACTGACCCTCAGTAACCCGTAAGTTCCCATCTTTAATAAAACACCTGCAAGAATTACGCTGATTGCCGTCGGGGCTTCAACGTGAGCATCGGGCAACCACGTATGGAAAGGAAAGATCGGTACTTTGATCGCAAATCCGATAAACAATCCTATGAATGCCAGATAGCGCCACGACGTATTGAACCCGCTGAGGATCGAACCGGGATCGAAGTTATTCGGATTCATCATCGCAAGCATATTGAACGTGTGAAATTTTTCTCCGGTTGCCGGATCTATTACCGAAACACTAAAATAAAGAGCCAACATTGCCAGAAGTATTAAAACGCTGCCAAAGAGTGTATAGAGGAAGAATTTAATGGCTGCATATTCACGCCGAGGTCCACCCCAGACACCGATAAGAAAGTACATCGGCAGGAGCATGATTTCCCAAAAAACATAGAATAAAAAAAAGTCGAGCGAAACAAACACACCCATCATTCCGGTGTCAAGAAGCAAGAGAAGAGCAAAATATCCCTTGATCGATTTTACTATTCCCCACGATGCGAATACTGCAATAAAAGATATAATCGCCGTCAAGATAACCATCAATACACTCAATCCGTCTATTCCCATGAAATAATCTATGTGAATCCTGCCGAACCATGCAACCGATTTGATATCGATCCATGTTGCTTTTTCAACAAATTGAAATCCTTCCTGTGTATTAATTCCCGACATCCCGCGGTTGAAATTTATGTAAATAATTCCGGCGAGGATTACCTGCAGTGCCGTAAAGAAAGCCGCAGACCAGCGAATGGCGCTCTTATTCTCTTTCGGGAGGAGAAGCACAAGAACCATTCCTATAATTGGGAGGAATGTTGCCCAAGATAAAATTCCAAATCCAAGAAAACTCATGAGTGGTTAACCTTATAACTTATTTGAAAAAAATTTTATACTTAAAAAACAGTAACATAGAATCATCTGAAAACATAGAACAACACCATTACACCGAGAATCACAAAAATAATATATGATTGAACACGACCGGTTTGAGTTTTTCTGAAGAGCATTCCCAAAAATCCGGAAAAATAAGCGATGCCATTTACAAGTCCGTCTACAACTCGCTGATCGAAACCACCGGCACCAGCCCAGAAAAAGAAGAAAGTGAGACAAGCAGTCAACAATCCCATAACGATTGCGCTTACGAGCGCATGCTGACCGTAGAACCACTGCCCTACAAAAATTGCAGCGACTACCGAAATAACTCCTCCGATAATTAACAATGCCGATGCGCTTGCCTTCTGTTCCTTTGCATGGTCGGTATACCCAAACACAATACCCTTAGTCCAACTCGCAGTACCGTTTACAATACCGTCGATTATGTTATTATCAAACCAACGCAGGATGCGCGTAACTGCAAGCGTGCCACCGACTATAACAGCGCCATACAGTTCGTCAAAATACCATTTGTTCAACAAGAACTTGTACGGGCCGCTATATTTTTCAGCCAATGCATCGGCGTTAATTTTCTTCCACTTGTAGGTTACAAAAGCCAGTAGAATACCAATTCCAGCGACTGTAAGCGATAGCGCCATAGCCGGAATGTGTGAATGGTGAAGAGCTTCTTCAAACTTTTCGATTTCAGTCGCGCGAACCGTTTCGGGCACAACCGATATTGGTCTCTCGATTGCGTGATAAAACCAACCCGATGAAGCGCCAAAAGGATTGAACGAGAAGAACACAAAAAAGCTGAGAACCGCAAAGATTATGAGCGGTATAGTCATAGTCTTCGGTGATTCATGAATATGTTCTATCCGATTGGCATCGACCGGATCGCCGAGGAACGTGATGATAACAAGTCGGAACATGTAAAACGCTGTCAAGCCTGCAACTAAGAATCCGATGATCGGAACCAGATAATGCCCGGTTAACCCGCCGAATGCGAGCGTTCCGGCGAGGACCTCATCTTTACTTAAAAAACCTGAAGTGAACGGAACCCCGCTGATAGCGAGTGTGTACATCAAGAACGCAAAGAATGTAATAGGCATCTTTTTACCAAGTCCACCCATATTCCGAATATCTTGTGCATCGGTATGATGATCGCCCTGATGGTGCAAGGCGTTGTGCATTGCATAAATAACCGATCCCGAACCGAGGAATAAACCGGCTTTAAACATTGCGTGTGTCGTCAGATGGAAAAACCCTGCGGTGTATGCGCCGACACCGAGTCCCATAACCATATAACCGAGTTGGGAGATAGTAGAGTATGCGAGCACTTTCTTGATATCGTTTTGAGCGATGGCGATAGTCGCAGAGATGAAAGCGGTAATAGCTCCTACGTATGCAATCACAATCAGCGCGTTGGCGGTCATCATCGGGAACGTTCGGGCGATGAGATACACTCCGGCGGCAACCATCGTTGCGGCATGAATCAGGGCGCTGACAGGCGTCGGACCTTCCATTGCATCCGGCAGCCACACATGAAGCGGAAATTGAGCAGACTTACCGATAGCTCCACAGAAGATTAAAATTCCTGCCGCTGTCAGCCATGCTTCACTTCCCATCGGGATGTGACCTGCCTGGATTGCAGAAAATATTTCGTTAAATCCGAATGTTCTGAATGTATGGTAGAGTATCAGAATACCAGTAAACATTCCAATATCCCCAATACGATTCACAACAAATGCTTTGATTGCAGCATTCGAAGCTGATTTCTTCTCATACCAATGACCAATGAGAAGATAGGAGCTGATGCCAACAAGTTCCCATCCAACATACATCGTAAAAAAATTATTTGTCAGAACAATCACGAGCATGGAGAAAGTGAACAGACCGAGGTATGCGAAATACCTTGTGTATCTCACATCGCCTTTCATATATCCAATGGAGAATAGGTGAACGAGCGCGCTAACGATGCAAACGACCACCATCATAATCGCGGAGAGGTTATCTATGACCAACCCGAGATACATTTGAAGGAATCCAAGAAGCGGGACATTCCCAAAGTCCACCCATTTGAAACTGAAGCTTATCGGCTCGTTAAATACAGTTAACTTTTGATACATGATGAAGAATGAGAGAGCCAGACAAATGAATAGAACTGCTGTCCCCAACCAATCTCCCTGACGGGATAATCTTTTCCCCAGGAAGATAAGCGTAAGAAAACTAATAAGCGGTAATAGTAAAACGATCAGAGAAAATTTTACAAGAAGTTCCGGCGACAAATCCTACTCCTTTAGCTTGTTGATTTCATCAACGTTAACGGTTTTAAAACGCTGATAGATATTTAAAACGATTGCCAGAGCAACGGCAGCCTCGGCGGCGGCAAGGATAATCACGAACACGGCTATTGCCTGTCCATCAAGCCGCATCCCGCCGTAACGAGAGAAGGCAATGAAATTGATGTTTGCTGCATTTAATATCAGTTCGATTCCCATCAGAACCATGATGGCATTTTTACGTGTAACGACGCCATAGAGACCGAGCGAAAAAAGAACCGCGCTGAGGATGAGATAATGTGTTAAGGTTACTTGCATAATTTTTTATTTAACGAAAATCCAAGTTTCAAAAAATATTCTTACCGCGGCGTGCAATCATAGCCGCACCGATCAATGCAACAAGAAGAACGATCGATGCAACTTCGAACGGCAGCAGGTATGTTGTCAAAAACATTTCACCCAAGCCATGAGTGGTGGTCGAAACTACCGGAACGGATTGAACAATCTTCCAATCGGTGGCATAGAAAACACCGCATATCGAACCGGCAGTCATTGCAGCCAGTAACGATGCAGGCAGAGTTTGAAGCGTGCCTGTTTTAATATCAACGCTTACTACTTTGTTTGTTAACATCACTCCGAAAAGAAGCAGCACAAGGATACCGCCGACGTATATCAATAATTGCGCTACTGCTATGAAATCGGCATTGAGCAGAACATATATTCCGGCGACACCGAAGAAAGTAAAAAGGAGTGAGAATGCCGCGTAAATAATATTCCGTGAAAACACGACTATGCCCGCAGAAACAAGTGTTATAAAGGCAAAGAAATAGAAAGTAATATCAAATAGATTCATGGTTATATCACGATGGTTTTTCTACTGATGGATCCGCCGGCTTGGACGGTTGAGCAGCCGAAACGGGCGTACTTGCGATTTTGGCTTGCGCTGCCGCCGCGGCTTTTTTTGCCGCCTGTTCTTTTTCATATTCCGCCGCTTTTGCTTTCACAATATCGATTTCACCCGGCGTCATAGTCACAAAATTATAGATTAGATTATTACGATCGAACTCTGAAAACTCATACACCTCGGTCATCTTGATGCATTCGGTCGGACATGGATAGACACACAATCCGCAGTAACAACATTTTGCAATATCGATATCGAACTTAGTAACCCAAAGTTTTTTCTTCTGGCCCGAGGATGTTGTTCCTAAATTGTCCGTCGGGAGTGACTTAACTGTTTCGATCCCGATGCAATTAACCGGACATGCCATCTCACATTGCAAACAGCCGATGCAATCGTCCATATTCACATAGAGACGATTACGCGCGCGTTCCGGGAGTTTTACTTTGACATCAGGATACTGAATAGTTACCGCAGGAACAAATAAATGTCCCATGGTAATCTTCATTCCGATTAGTATCGTCCAAATAGATTGAAATATATCTTTAAAATACTTCCTCATAATCACTTGTCCATTATCAGAGCATCATCCAGAGACCAACGCCAATTATACAGGCAAACGCCCACGGGGTTAAAACTTTCCATGAAACATACATTAATTGATCAACACGCAGTCGCGGGAGCGTCCATCGCAGCCACATCTGTATAAAAACAAAGAACATTCCCTTTGAAAGGAACCAGAGCACTCCCCAAACGGGACCACTCATAAATTCACCGAATGGGCTATTCCATCCTCCCAAAAATACCGTTGCAGCGATTGCCGACACGGCAAACATATTGACGAATTCCGAAAGCATGAACATGGCAAACTTCATCCCGCTGTATTCGGTTAAATAACCCGCTACAATTTCCGATTCGGCTTCAGGTATATCGAACGGTGTACGGTTCGTTTCGGCGAGAGAAGCTACAAAATAAATGATGAATGCTATAAAAATAAACGGAAATTTTTGAAAAACAAACCAATTCCAGAACCAACCGGTTTGCATTTTGTTGATCTCTTGCAGATTTAATGTCCCGGCGATCATTACAACCGCAAGAAGCGCCAGAATAGTTGGAATCTCGTAGCTCACTATCTGTGCAACCGAACGCATAGCGCCCAATAACGACCATTTGTTATTCGAAGACCACCCCGACATCAGAATTGCAACAACTGTTATCGATGATATGGCGACGATATAGAAGAGCCCGATGTTGAGGTTACTGCCGATGTAATCGCTGCTGAACGGTATCGTTGCATAGACTGCATAAGCACCTATGAACATCAGGTACGGAGCGAGCGTATGAAGTTTTTTATCCGCGTCGGCGGGGACAATATCTTCTTTCTGTAAAAGCTTTATCATATCGGCGATGGTTTGCGCCCATCCATGCCACCCGCCTGTGCGCATAGGTCCAAGGCGATCCTGCATGTGAGCGGAAACTTTTCTCTCCAACCATATTACTCCCAGCGCGTATGGTAAAATCCATAACAATGGGACGATTGCCATAGCTGTGTAGACGAAGAAATCATTATCTAAAATATTTCTGAGTAATTGTTCCATTAAATTACCTGTCTACCTCTCCCAGAACAATATCCAAACTGCCTGCAATGGCTATCATATCTGCTATCATAGATCCTCTGGAAATTTCAGGTAAAACACTGAGATGTACGAAACATGGTGAGCGTCCTTTCACCCGGAAAGGCTTGCCGCTTCCATCACTTACAACATAGAAGCCCAATTCACCCCGCGCCGATTCGGTTCGAGCATATACATCTCCCGGATTAGGACGGATCCTCTTGGGAATTGCAGAGGCAACATCGCCATCAGGAATTTGATTAAGCGCTTGCTCAACAATATTAATACTCTGCTCCATTTCCCGGATACGAACGATATAGCGATCCCAGCAATCGCCCACGGTTCCCATTTCGCCTTTGCCGATCTGGGGTTCCCATTCAAAACGGTTATATATAGAATACGGATCGTCGCGGCGCAAATCAAAGTTAACGCCTGAACCCCGAAGAACCGGACCCGAAACACTATAAGCTATCGCGACATCTGCAGGCAATACTCCGACGTTTGCAGTTCGCTTGATAAAAATCTCATTGAAGCTGAGTAGATTGTTATATTCTTCGATTTTCGGACGGAAATATTTACAGAAATCTTTTGCCTTATCAATGAAGCCGGGGGGTAGATCATGAGATACACCACCCACCCACATATAGTTATAGAGAAGTCGGGCGCCGCATGTCATTTCATAAAGATCAAGAATTCTTTCTCTATCGCGGAACATATACAAGAATGGCGTCCATGCGCCGATATCCAACCCGTATGTTCCCGCAGCGATAAGGTGTGAAGCAATCCGCTGCAACTCTGCCATAATTACACGAATATATTCTACGCGCTCAGGAACTTTAATGCCGAGAAGTTTTTCAACAGCTATTACATATCCGAAATCCATGTTCATAGCCGCACAATAGTCCATACGATCGACATACGGTACGACTTGTTGATAATTCGTCATCGACTCAGCATGTTTTTCAAAACATCTATGAAGATACCCGATCTGCGGAACTACATCTATAACTATCTCACCGTCAATAACTAACTCAAGACGTAACACGCCGTGCATGGAGGGATGTTGAGGTCCCATATTGAGCAACATCTCTTCTGTGCGAACAGTTCTGCCGGTGGATGATTTAATTGGAGGAGTTATGATTTCAGTCATTAGTAAATTTCAATTTAATAGGGAACTTTCATGCCCTGATAATATTCCGGCACCTTATAATCTTTTTGAAGAGGGTGTCCGTCCCAATCGTCGGGCATCAAAATTCTGCGCAAATCCGGATGATCGAGAAATTTTATGCCGATCAGATCATAAGCTTCTCGCTCATGCCAGTTTGCCGCGGGCCATACGGATGCGACCGATGGAATTTCAGCTTTATCTTTCGGGACATCGACTTTAAGATTGACTTTATGTTTTTTCTTCATCGAAAAAATATTGTACACCACGCCAAGCGTACCTTTTGTATAATCCATGCCGCTTAAACACATTAAAAAATCGAATTGAAAATCAGGATCGTCGCGAAGATATATGGCAATGTCCTTGAGATTTGAGGGTGTAATCTTGACGTACGGATCAACAACACCTTCAATCTTAACTTCGAGAACTGCATCTGGAAATTTTTGTTTTAGCTTATCGGATATTTCTTGTTGTGTCATAAATATTATGCGGTTTTCTTTACCAAACTTTCTGAGCGTATTTTTTCCTGAAGTTTCATTATACCTTCCAGCAACGCTTCGGGACGTGGCGGGCAGCCCGGAACGTATACATCTACCGGAATAACCCGATCGACTCCTTTGAGGACATGGTATCCATGTTCCCAGTAAGGACCCCCGCAATTTGCACAGCTTCCCATCGATAACACGTAACGGGGCTCAGCCATCTGATCGTATAATTTTTTAATTCGAGTAGCCATCTTCAGCGTGACAGTACCGGCAACGATCATTACATCGGTTTGACGGGGGGATGCGCGAAAAAAAATACCGAACCTATCGAGATCGTAATGCGACGCACCGGTTGCCATCATCTCAATCGCACAACAGGCAAGTCCGAATTGCATGGGCCACATCGATGAGAGACGTGCCCAATTCAAAAGATTGTCCATCGAAGTTATGATGACGTTGCTATTATTAAATTGTTTGTCTAAGAGTCCCATGGTTAATTATTAAAAATCTTTATTTTCAGTTTTGGGGAATACTTGCGTTGAAAAATATTATTCTTTTGCCACTCTGGGAATTTGCGGTACAGGTTTATCCCACTCTAAATCACCTTTTACCCAAACGTAGGCGTAGCCGACCAAAAGTATCGCAATGAAGATCATCATTTCAACAAAAGCATACATGCCAAGCTTTTGGAAAACGACTGCCCAAGGGAAAAGAAATACAACTTCAACATCGAAGATCAAGAAGATGAGAGCAACGACATAAAAACGTATATTGAATTTAACGATCGCGTTTCCGACCGGTGACTCCCCGCACTCGTAGGTTGATAGCTTTTCCGGGTACCAGCGATGGGGACGAATTAACCAGGCAACTGCCAAGCCGCCAGCCACAAAAACTACTCCGATCAGTAAAAAGATGAAAATCCGACCAAATTCTGTAAGCATGAAATATTTATTTTACCAATATAATATCGAATGGTGTAACAATTTGAACTAAATTTAGAAAATTTTTCCTTTAAAGTCAAAACAGGTTTTCGCAAAAAATTTTCCTTGACTTTTGTTTTTTTGTATTGTATAATACAAGCGAGCATCAGGTAGGATCCACGGTTTCTGACTTCGCCTCCCAAGTTGGAATGCCCACCTGCCGATGCTCATTTTTTTTCTTCCAACAATAAATCATTCCGCTAACTTTTAAACTGACCTATAATTTGCCGCCATAATTCAAACGATATCCACCAATCAAGTTCTCCTGCAAGATTTTTATTCCCGCCAAAATATTCCTTCACCATATTCTGCAGAGCATTTTGGTCGTACGCCGGAAAATTCTTTACTTCACTCGATACTATAAGATCATTTATATACTCCTTTAATGATAGTAGAAATTCCTGTCTTGTGGGATTGTGGGATTGTGGAATTGAAACCCTATAGCCGCTTTCGCTTTTGTATACAACGAGGCTGGAACTGTGGAAAACCGATAGGGGTAAGTTGTCATTCCTTTAACGAGCGGATAGTTAGTGAGCACGGGTTGAAGTTTATGGATAAATTTTCGAAATAGTTTTCCGCCTCTTTTTATCTGAACGGGAGTCCGGAAGGCTGCTTGAACAAAGGATGGCTGCGCGAAAGGCATATAGTTGACAATTTCTTCATCTATGCGGCTTTGATCCATGCCTGCGTAATTCGGAAAGCGATATTGAACAATTAAGAGGTCAAAAAAATTTCAACCCCAATTTTATCTACCGGGGGCATTTCATCGCGCATTGAAATAAGCTGTTGATTGACCCCCCTTCGCATAACATTAATGGTTTCACTATTGAAGATCGATGCACGATGTGATTGAATATAACGGAAAATCTCAACAGGAGAATCGTGAAGCAGCTTGCGTCTTCCCTTCCAGTATAAACGGTTAAGAAATTGCCTGCGTGCAATCTCACCCATGCCGCCATCAATCATGATTCGATTCATTCTATTTAACTCAGGATAAAAACGAAGTTTCAACCAACTTGATACCGGCGTTGTCAAACATGTCTTGGCGATATATTCTCGCAACACAATAAGATTTGTTCCAATTTCAGGGATTGACTCCGGGAAATAATGTTGATCAAGATGATAATCGTTCGCGATCTGTTGAGCAACCTTGACATCCGGTTCATTGGAATGACCAAAGAGGTGTAGTGAAAATCGGTTTTTACTTTTTGCAAGAAGACAGGCAAGAAGCAGCCGGGAATCTAATCCGCCCGACAAACCAAGCGATAATACGGAATCATTCTCAATTTCAGGATTTAGGAGTGAGGAAAGAGTTTGTTCGAGTGGTTGTGAATTTTCCGGTGAAAAATTCGGTAACCACAGTGTGTTATGTATTTCTATCGATGTCGGTTTGCATATAGCGACTCCACCCGGACCAAGGCGTTGGATCCCTTTTACCAAACAACCGTATGAAAGCTGATTAAACGTCAACCAGTGGGACCCGAATTGTTCAAAATCAATTTCACTCTTGCCAGTTAAGAGCGCCACCCAATCCAGGCGAGTGGTAAAGATTACACTGTTCGCCAACCGTAAGATGTAAAGTGTTCTCAAACCAAATTGGTCTGAAAAACATTCTACTATTCCATTTTGCCACCGGATCGCTACGAAGTGCCCATCAATGTACGATAGGTCTGGCTTCTTCTTACTTAAAAGAGTTTGCCAATCTGAAGCCTTGAGAAATCTGCACGATGCTTCCTTTCGTTCGATACCTAATCCGACGGTCATCCAACCGCTTTCCCTTGATTTTGGGTCTATGCTCAAGTATCCGGTAAGGCAGGTATCTGAAATCCCCCCCGATGCAAGATAAATCTGATTATTTTGAAAGTGGTGAATTGACGGTGGATGAATTTTTGAAATGATTTGGATAAAATCGGAGGAAATCTGATCGCTAATAATTCCGAGGATCCAGCTCATATTAACAGAGTAAGATGAGCAAAAAAATGTGATTCGCTATTGCTGCCACTTCATTTCAGAGGTGTGGCTAAGAGCATTGCTCCAACGCGCCAGAACGAAAAGTAAATCAGAAAGCCGGTTTAGATAGACGATTGGATTTTCACCGATAGATTCTTCATTTGAAAGATGAACCGCCAATCGTTCTGCGCGTCTGCATATCGTCCTCGCAAGGTGAAGCATTGCAGCAGTACGATTTCCACCCGGTAAGATAAACTGTCTCAGTGGTTCAAGTTGTGGCTCTAACTTATCAATATGTTGTTCAAGACGGGAGACGGCAGATGCATGAATATGTTTTGTTTTTTTTATACAGGTGTCGGCAGGAGTGGCAAGATCGGCACCAAGTGTGAATAGATCATTCTGGATTTCTTCGAGGATGGCATCTATTTCCTTTACCGTATTGATCGATCGGCACACCCCGATCGTGCTGTTCAATTCATCTACGGTTCCATATGTTTCGATACGAAGATTATTTTTCCGCACACGCTTCCCTCCGAATAACGATGTATCCCCCTTGTCGCCAGTTTTGGTATAAATCTTCAAATTGATGTAAGAAAAATTAGTCCGCTATTTTTTAGAGATATAATTTGGAAACTCATTATAAAAATGAGCGGCAGTTCTGATGCCGCCGAAAAAATTATCAAGGAAGATAAACTCGTTGGGTGCGTGCGCATTTTCATCGGGCAATCCGAACCCGAGAAGAACGGTATCGGCTCCTAATAATTGCTTGAATTGTACGACAATCGGGATCGAACCGCCTTCCCGCTGGTAAAGCGGTTTTTTGCCGAAGCCTTTTTCCAGAGCTGCAACTGCCGCCCGAACTCCGGGACTATCAATGGGAGTTATAGCGGGATGACCACCATGCAAATTCTTCACGGTGATGTGGACAGATTTTGGAGTAATTTTCTTGATATGTTTTTCAAAAAGTTTCGCAATCTTATCCGGATCTTGATCGGGTACTAAGCGCATAGATATTTTAGCGGATGCTTTTGAGGGAAGAACGGTCTTTGCACCTTCACCAGTAAATCCGCCCCAGATGCCGTTGCATTCTAGAGTGGGACGTGCCCAGAGACGTTCAAGAGTAGTATACCCTTTCTCACCGTATAGAACCTTCACGCCCAAGTCATTTGCAAATTTTTTATCACTCCAAGGTAGTTTTTTGAAAGCGCTTTGTTCTGCTTTTGTCAATTTCTGGACGTCATTATAAAATCCTGGGATTGTTATACGTCCGTTTTTATCATGAAGTTGTGCGACGATTTCAGCTAATGCCTGAATAGGATTATGTACGGAACCGCCATAGGAACCCGAATGTAAATCCTTGATGGGACCTACTAAGTCGATCTGCATATAACTTAAACCCCGTAAGCTGTAACAAACCGATGGAACGCCCTTCGCAAACATAGAGGTATCTGAGATCAAAACCAAATCAGTTTTCAGCAGTTCTTTGTGATTTTTTATAAACGGCGCAAAATGATCGCTTCCAATTTCCTCTTCACCTTCTATAATAAATTTGATGTTTATTGGTAGTTTGCCACCGTTTTTTAGGTATGCTTCAATTGCTTTCAAGTGAATAAAAACTTGTCCTTTATCATCGGAAGCGCCTCTTGCATAGAGATTCCCGTCGCGGATGGTTGCCTCGAAAGGTGGTGATGTCCAAAGATCGAGGGGTTCCGGTGGTTGCACATCATAATGTCCGTAGATTAAAACTGTCGGTTTCCCCGGTGCGTGAAGCCAATCTCCATATACGATCGGGTGACCCTCTGTCGGAAAAATTTGGATGTGATCCAACCCGATATTTTTCAGTTGATCGCTCAGCCAGCGCGCACATTTCTCCATATCGGATTTATTTTGTGGATTCGTGCTAACGCTGGGTATCGACAGGAAAGTTTTTAACTCATCCAAGTAACGTGTTTGATTATTTTCAATAAAATGTAGAATAGGGTCCATGCAGCACCAATAAATATTTTCTTGAAGAAGTAAAGAATTGCGAAATCAATATAGTAAAGACATTGCGGACTTGCAAGTTAATGGGTGTTCATGTGAATTTATTAAATACAAAGCTCTTAATCTGATTTTTTGAAAATCGGGAAAGATTTGATTATCTTATTCATATTCAATTTGATAATTACAAAATGCGCTTATATCTACAAATTTTTGAAATTCTGCTGCCCTTTTTCTATTTCAGTACTATTTGGGTATATGCGAAAATTTTTTTTCGCAGTAATAAGCTCGCAGAACGTCTCGCGCCTTCTTTTTTATATGCTACGCTTCTTTCTCACGCTTGTTACATCATCATTAGGACGCTCGAATACAGCCATCCACCTATCACGACAATCTTTGAAATTCTCTCTTTAATCGCATTTGCGGTTATTTTCTCCTATTCTTATATAGAGATCCGCACGAGGAGTAAAATGACCGGCTACTTTATTTTAATGCTTCCATTTATTTTCCAAACCATATCATCGATTTTTATTAAGGAATTAACTGTCATTCCTCCGATACTGAGAAGTTACTTGCTTGGTTTTCATGTAACCGGCGCTCTTCTTGGATATGCGGCTATTACAATCTCGGGGGTATACGGTTTCTTATATCTTATGCTCTATCATGATATTAAGTCGAGTCATTTCAGCGTTATCTACAAACGCCTGCCTAATCTGGAGATATTGGAAGGAATGAGTTTCACGGCAACTGTTTTGGGTTTTATTCTTTTAACTATCGCCATCATTGTTGGACTTATCTGGATGCCGCAAGCAGTAGAAAAATTTTCGTATGCTGATCCGAAACTTATCGGCACAATAGCTATCTGGATAATTTATGCAATAGGCCTTACGGCAAAAAAAATTATTGGCTGGCAGGGCAGGCGCATCATGGTGCTGTCTCTGATTGGTTTCGCGGTTACAATGTTCTCCATGACTATCATAAATATGTTCTTCAGCGGATTCCATAAATTTTATTAGTACATAAAGTTAGATTTGATAATTACGAAGCAAATCAGGTGACAAACATTTTGTGGTTTTTAAATCATAAATCCACATCGTTCTTATGAATATATTTTGTCTCGGTATAAATCATCGTTCAGCCCCTATAGACGTTAGGGAGAAATTATGGTTCTCGGCAAACGAGATCCCTACAGTTCTATCTTTTTATAAAGAAAAATATTTCAAGGAAACCGTTTTAGTCTCAACTTGCAACCGTACGGAATTATATTATGTGCAACATAACACAGAGCTTAGTGGTGAGCCATTATGGAAAATATTGGCGCAACAGAAGGGGGCGGAACTTTTCTTCCAAGAGAATCATTTTTACTCTATTTCTTCATTAAATGTCGTTAAGCATATCTTCGGCGTGGCTTCCGGCATAGATTCAATGGTGCTGGGAGATGTACAAATTCTTAACCAGATGAAAGAAGCTTTCGCTCTGGCGGTTGAAACCCAGACTGCCGGGTTTTTACTCAATCGACTCTTCACTGCGGCATTTCATGTCGGAAAACGCGCCCGCGCTGAAACTGAGATCGCCGAAGGCGCTGTATCTGTCAGTTACGCCGCCGCTGAACTTGCATCGAAGATTTTCGAAGACCTCTCCAATCACACTGCTTTACTCATCGGCGCCGGAGAAACAGGTGAGCTTACGGCAAAACACCTTGCCGGAAGAAATCTTGGAAATCTTATAATCACAAACCGAACCAGGAAACGAGCCGAAGATCTTGCCGGCAAACTTGGCGGGCATGTTGCTGATTTTGATAATTTACAGGCAGAACTTTCTCACGTCGATATTGTTATAAGTTCTGTCGAAGCGCCATCCTACATTCTTTCTGCCAAAGATATCCGTCAAGCCATGAAGGCTCGCGGAAATAAACCGTTGTTTGTCATCGATATCGGACTACCCCGCAATATCGATCCGGATTCAAATACTATCGACAATGTGTTTCTCCACGACATGGATGCTCTAAACCAAATCATCAACATCAATCTTGCTCACCGAAACGCCGAAGTTCCGAAAATCCAGCAAATCATTCTGGATGAATTAACGCGGTTTAAAAATTGGCACGATTCGCTCGAAGTAATTCCTACAATCCAGCAGCTTAGGGATCGGTTCGAATCAATCCGTAGTTCAGAAGTTGAAAAACACCGCCATCATTTTGCGGCAGATAAGTACGAAGAACTCGAGATTCTAACAAAGCGCATTGTAAACAAAATCCTGCATACACCGATGGCAAATCTGAAAAACGGAACTCCCGAACATAGCGAAACTGAAACCCGCAATAAGATCCACACACTCAGGCATCTTTTTGGTTTAGAAAAAAAGGATTAATAATGACCGCTGCATTGAATAAAGTTATTATCGGTACTCGAGGAAGTCAGCTCGCGCTTTGGCAGGCAGAATGGGTGAAGAAAGAACTCATGCGGTTTCATCCCAAACGCCAAATTGAAATCGAGATCATTAATACTACTGGAGATAAAATTCTCGATTCGCCATTATCGAAAATCGGCGACAAGGGATTGTTCACAAAAGAAATTGAACTTGCATTGCTCGATCATCACATTGACCTTGCCGTTCATAGCTTAAAAGATGTTCCGACAAACCTTCCTCAAGGTTTGACGCTTGCCGCTATTACAAAACGTGAAGATGTCCGCGATGTTTTTATTTCCCATCCACACAAAAATTACAAAAAATTTTCAGATGTTCCCGTGAAGGCAAAAATTGCCACCGGCAGTCTAAGACGAAAGTGTCAGGCGTTGAACTGGCGGCAAGATCTGGAGATTATCGATCTTCGTGGTAACCTGAATACAAGGTTTGCCAAACTCGACTCATCTGAGTGGGATGGAATGATACTAGCGTATGCGGGTGTAACCCGGCTCGGCTTTCAAAATCGAATAACTGAAATCCTGCCGTTTGATATAATGCTTCCCGCAATCGGACAGGGGGCTTTGGGAATCGAGATAAGAGAACAAGATGAAAAGTTAAAAGATTTTCTTCAGCCAATAGCCAGCGAGGCAACAACATACGCAACCTCAGGCGAGCGGGCATTTCTTCATGCACTGGAAGGCGGTTGCCAGATTCCGATTGGAGCGTTTGCACGAATCGAAAAAAACATGTTTACAATGGACGCATTAATCGGCAGTCTGGATGGGAAAAAGATTTTACGCGGCTCAATAAAAGGCAATCCGGATGAAGCTGAAAATTTAGGCATACAGCTCGCGAAAACATTGGCGGAAAGTGGAGGCAAAGAAATTCTCGATCAAATCCGCAATTTTAATTACTCAGAATGATTCCTTTTTGATTTTGAATAAATGAGCCTCTCAGGTAAGACAATTTTAATAACGCGCGCCGCTCATCAGGCAGATATTTTCGTGAGATTGATAAAAGAACAAAACGGTACTCCAATAATTTTCCCAACTATCGAAATTACAAAACCGGGCTCGTGGGACAAGCTGGATCAATCATTAAAAAACTTGTATATGTTTGATGGAATTGCTTTCACGAGCGTGAACGGTGTTGAATATTTCTTTCAACGGTTTGTAGAGCAGGATATTTCCGCGCAATCGTTAATAGGAAAAGCCCTGCTCGCAGTTGGTGAAAAAACAAAACGAGCTTTGGATGATTACGGATTAACTGTTACGATGATGCCTGATAAGTTCACGGCACAAGATTTAGCTTCGATGTTGCAGCAGGAAGATTTAAAAGGAAAGTATTTTCTGTTCCCGAAAGGAAATCTGGCAAAAGACACGCTGCCTGAGACTTTAAAATCGCTGGGCGCTTCAGTCGATGAAGTCATCGTTTACGAAACCAGGATTCCTACTCCCGAGAACATCAAAGAAGTTAAAACATTGTTGAGCAATGGTAAAATTGACGTTATTACTTTCACCAGTCCATCAACGGTAAAAAACTTTTTTTACCTTATCAGAATAAAACAATTTCCGAAAAATACGAGGATCGCCGCAATAGGACCCTCGACAGCAAACGCCATCGAAGAGATCGGGTTAGATGTAGATATTCAGTCGGTGCAGTCGACTATCGAAGGTCTGGTGGAAGCAATCCAAAATCATTACCAAACAAAAAACTAAAATCTAAATTTACATTATGACAAACGATACATTTTTAAAAGCATGTCTTCGCCAACCCACTCCATACACCCCCGTATGGATCATGCGGCAGGCAGGACGATACCTGCCGGAGTACAGAGCAGTTCGGGCGAAAGCCGACTTTCTGACGCTCTGTAAAACTCCCGAACTCGCCGCCGAAGTTACCATCCAACCCGTTGATATTATCGGCGTCGATGCGGCGATTATCTTTTCAGATATCCTCGTTATTCCCGAAGCGATGGGAATGGAATTGATAGTCGAGGAAGGCAAAGGGGGTCCGCAATTCCCTAAACCTCTCAGAAGTTCTTCTGATATCGAAAAAATTTCTATACCCGATCCGTCGGATAAATTAAGATTCGTGATGGACGCTCTTAGTCTGGCGCGCAGAGAATTAAACAGCCGGGTTCCATTGATAGGATTTTCCGGCTCTCCCTGGACGCTTGCATCTTATATGATTGAAGGAGGCGGATCAAAAAATTTCCGTTACATCAAAGAGATGATTTACAATGAACCGAAGCTTGCCCATATTCTACTTGACAAACTTGCCAAAGCAGTATCCTTATATCTCAGCGCACAGATCGAAGCCGGTGCTCAGGCTGTACAGATTTTCGATACATGGGGCGGCATATTAACACAAGATGCGTTTGAGGAATTCTCACTGCGCTACATCAGACAGATTATTTCAGAAATTAAATCCAAGGGCGCGCCGGTTATTGTCTTCTGCAAAGACTGCGGACATTCAATAGAAAAGATTGCAGTGACCGGCTGTCAAGTTGTTGGATTGGATTGGACGATTGATATCGGTAATGCACGAAAAATGGTTGGAGATCGCGTGGCATTGCAAGGGAATATGGACCCAATGATTCTTTATGCAAAACCGGAAAGAATCCGGGATGAAGTGAAATCAATTCTTGCAAAGTTCGGAAAAGGTTCGGGGCATATCTTCAATCTCGGTCATGGTATTTTGCCCGATATTCCAGTTGAACATGCGAGGGAATTTGTACGAGCGGTAAAAGAAGAAAGCCGAAAATATCATTCTTGATTGATTAATGGTACAACCAGAAAAATCTATTGCAGTTGTCTTACTTCAGCTTGGCGGACCAGACTCTCTGGAAGCTATAGAGCCGTTCCTATACAACCTTTTCTGCGATCCGGATATTATCGACTTCCCGGGCGCATTTCTTGCTCGAAAGCCGCTGGCGCGATTTATCTCTTCGCGCCGATCAAAAAAAGTGATCGAAAATTATAGGGCTATCGGCGGCAAATCTCCTATTCTTGAGCTTACAAAAACTCAGGCAACATCTCTCGAACGCGAATTGAATAAAACCATCTCCGCTAAAGTTTTTGTCGCAATGCGATACTGGCATCCTCTTATGGAAAAAGTAGTTAGGGAAATTCAGATGGGACGATTTGATAAAATAATCCTACTCCCTCTCTATCCTCAATACTCGCAGGCAACAACCGGATCAAGTTTGAATGAATGGAACCGACAATGTGTGCTCAAAAACCTTTCGGCAACATCCACCAAAACGATCTCATCGTTTCATAACCATCCTCTTTACATCGAAGCAATTGTTGAGAACATCAGAATAACTATGACAAAGTTTTCCGAATTTGCCGCCGGCGAAATCGATCTTGTTTTCAGCGCGCATGGTACACCGATGAGTTTGGTTAAAAAAGGCGATCCTTATAAAGAACAAATCGAAGAAACAGTCCGATTAGTTATGGAAAGTGGTCAATGGAATTCTCCTCATATTCTGTGCTACCAGAGTAAAGTTGGACCGGTCAAATGGTTGAAACCATCACTCCGGGAAACGATTCATACGCTTGCTGAAAAAGGAAGGAAACATCTTTTAATTGTCCCAATCTCTTTCGTGTCCGACCATATCGAGACGCTTCACGAAATCAACATTCTCATAAGGAAAGAAGCAGAACAACTTGCCATCGAGAGATTCGAATTAATGCCTGCGCTGAATGATTCACCAAAGTTCATCCTATGTTTAACCCAATTGGTTTTGGAAAAAGCACGATGACAGATTACGGATTACCGATTAAACCACATAATAATGGAAGTGCACATATTTTTTTATTTTTGAATTTTGACTTTTTAATTTAATACAATGGAAAATAATCTAACCTCTTCTGAAAATAATCCCCAATTCCAAATCCGTAATGCTAAATCCGTTGTTGTCATCGGTGCCGGTGTCTCCGGGCTTTGTGTTGCTTATTGGCTGAAGAGTATAGGAATCGATGTTACAGTTCTGGAAAAAGATTCCCAGCCCGGCGGAACGATGAAAACATTGCATGACGACGGCTGGCTGATAGAAAGCGGTCCGAACAGTGCACTCGAGACGACTCCTCTACTGAATCAGCTTTTTGAGGAATTGGATATTCTTGAGCAGCGTATCTACGCAGACGAGGCATCATCGAATCGCTACATTGTGAGAAACGGTAAACTTCACCCATTACCAATGAATCCCGGTTTGTTTCTGACTACAAAATTATGGACAACCGGCGGTAAACTTCGGCTCCTCAAAGAACCCTTTATCAGTCGTGCAGATCATGATGAAACTGTCGCTGAATTTGTGAGCCGCAGATTGGGCAAAGAATTTTTAGACTATGCAATTAATCCATTTGTTGCCGGCGTTTACGCAGGTAATCCCGATGAACTTTCTGTGCGTCATGCTTTTCCCAAATTGTATGCGCTTGAGGAAAAATACGGCGGACTTATAAAAGGAATGATAGGCTCCCGTAAAGAGCGGAAACAGCGAAAAGAAGTAGCTAAAGACCGAGCGAAGCTTTTTTCATTCGTTCACGGGATGGAAACTTTTCCCAAAAGCCTCGCTGCCAACATCGGTAAATCCATCCGGTTTAATTCATCGGTTGAGCGAATCGTTCCGATGAAAGCCGGTCAATACCCAATTTACACAATCACATATACGCAGGATGGTATCCGGCACACCGAAGAAGCTAATATTGTCATTCTCGCTGCGCCCGCTCATGTGACGGCAAAAATTATTAATGATGTCGATCCTGATACCGCCGAGACTTTCCTTTCGATTTATTATCCGCCTGTCGTAGAAATATTTCTTGGCTTCAAAACGAATCAGATTATTCGGGATCTGGATGGTTTCGGATTTCTTGTTCCTGAAATTGAGAAGCGAAAAATACTCGGCACAATTTGGTCGTCTTCTCTCTTTCCGAAACGCTCGCCCGATGGGTGTTGCGCTCTCACAACATTCGTTGGCGGTGCGCGTCAACCCGAACTAACAACCAAGAACGATGAACAAATAACAGCACTTGTGGTTGAAGAACTAAAATCCCTTATGGGAATTGAAGGTCACCCTGTATATTCAAAAATAATTCGATGGGATAAAGCTATTCCGCAATATAATCTTGGGTACCAGAAAATTCTTGACAAGATGGAAAGATTCGAGCAGAATTACCCTGGGACATTCATTTGCAGCAACTATCGCGGGGGCATCGCAGTGGGCGATTGCGTGATGAATGCGGAGAAAACGGTAAAAAAAATCGCAACAATGATTAATTCATCGCCATCGTGAAGCATGTTTATTTAGAGAAAAATCATTACATTGGGAAAAATCTTCCGGACAGATTTTCATTTACATCATGATTGTATCCGGATACTTGCAGACTGAAAATCGAATCTTGTTTAAACAAAATACCCACAAAATATACAGACAGAGGATTTCTTGAGTGAAAATTTAATTCTAGTTCTTTTTAATATATTTATATTAGCAATGCTTGCGCTGGATTTGGGCATTGTTCAACGAAAAGCACATTTCCCCACCATGAGAGAATCACTTTTATGGACTGCTATCTGGATAATGCTAGCGCTTCTCTTCAATCTATTCATTTACTATGAACGAGGGAGTGAGAAGGCGCTTGAATTTCTAACCGGTTACGTCGTTGAAAAAGCACTATCTATCGATAATATATTCGTCTTCATCGTAATCTTTTCTTATTTTTCAGTCCCTAACAAAGTTCAGCACAAGGTATTATTCTGGGGCGTACTCAGCGCTATCATCTTTCGAGCAATTTTTATTGTTGCAGGGGCGGCGTTAATTTCTCAATTCCACTGGATACTCTATCTCTTGGGTACATTTCTGGTTTTCACTGCGATCAAGCTTGCCATCCAAAAAGAAACTGAAATTCATCCGGAACATAATCCGTTAATTCGTTTCGCGCGAAAGATTCTGCCGGTAACAAAGGATTATGAGGGAGAAAAATTCATCGTCCGGCATAACGGCAAGCGGTACATGACCCCTCTTTTCCTCGTCCTCTTGATGATTGAAAGTACCGACATCGCATTTGCCACCGATTCCATCCCTGCAATATTCGCAATAACACGTGACACGTTCATCATTTACACATCTAACATTTTTGCAATCCTTGGGCTTCGGTCGTTATACTTTGTCGTTGCCGGTTTCATGAAACAGTTCAAATATCTAAAATATGGTTTATCTGTTGTTCTTGGCTTCATCGGTTTTAAAATGCTGATTGAACCGTGGTATAAGGTACCAATCGTTGCTTCGCTTGTAATGATCTTCGGTATTATTACACTATCGATAGTTGCTTCGATTCTTCATCAGAAAATAGTTGAATCATCAAAAGAAAAATGAAACGGCACACTTTATTAATTCCACTCTTGAAGAAGAAACACGATAATGTACACAAAGATTAACGGCTTTGGCATTGATTATATTGTTGAAGGTTCAAGCACCAATTTGCCCGTTGTGCTCATACATGGATTTCCTTTCAGTAAGAAAATGTGGAAACCACAGATCGAGGCATTGAAAACAGATTATTACGTCGTAGCTTATGACGTTCGTGGCCACGGGCTAAGCGATGTAGGGAATGGACAATATACGATAGAGTATTGTGTCGACGATTTAGTCGGATTACTCGATCTTCTAAAAATATCACAAGCGGTTGTTGTCGGACTTTCGATGGGCGGTTACATCGCCCTGAGAGCAGCAGAAAGAAATCCAGATCGTCTTAAAGGACTCGTTTTATGCGATACACGAAGTGAAGCGGATACGAACGAGACAAAAATTAAAAGAACGTTGCAGGCAAAGAGCGTTAAAATATTTGGAGCTAAGAAATTCGCCAATACTTTTATCCCGACAGTTCTTTATGAGAACACAATTAAGAATAAACCCGAGATCGTAAAACTCCTCCGCGAAATTATAGACAGAGCGTCACCGATCGCAATTACCGGAATGCTTATAGCCCTCGCGGCTCGAACCGACACTTCATCATGGCTTCGTAATATCAATGTGCCTACCTTGCTTATGGCAGGCAACTATGACGAGATTACTCCACCTGCAGTTTTATCTTCAATGAAGGAAGAAATTCCGAGGGCAGAGATGCACATTATTCCTGACGCCGCACATCTATGCAATCTTGAGAATCCGGATGAGTTTAACAAACATCTTCTTACCTTCTTGAAAAAAATATAGCAGATTATTTGAAGCGATACCAAACCCGCGCTCACATTTATATTTGTAGATCATACAGGAGTTTGGTAAATTAAATTAAATCTCAGTTCGATTAATAAGGAAATGACCATGCCAAGCACTAAACAACAAAAGTCAGGATATTTAACTACGATGGAATCCAATAATTTTAAGCGTCTTCGCCGTACGCGAATGACCGCTCAACTGCGTTCTATGGTGCGGGAAACAGAATTGTCGAAAAATGATTTCATTTATCCTCTTTTCGCAGTTACCGGAAAAAAAGTAAAGAAAGAGATCTCTTCCATGCCCGGCGTTTACCAGATGTCGATAGATGTGCTTGTGAAAGAATGTGTGCAAGTAAAATCTCTCGGCATTCCGGCAGTGATACTATTTGGAATTCCTGCGCATAAAGATGAAGTCGGCAGCGGAGCTTACGACCCGAAGGGAATAATACAACAGTCAGTCCGGGCAATCAAGAAAGAAGTTCCCGAACTTGTCGTGATAACCGATGTCTGCCTTTGTGAATATACTTCTCACGGTCACTGCGGTATAGTGAAAGGCGACCAGATCGTAAACGATAGATCAATCGAGCTGCTTGCAAAAGAAGCTCTCACGCATGCTCAAGCCGGCGCTGACATGATTGCCCCGTCCGATATGTTCGATGGGCGCGTGAAAGCAATCCGCGCAATACTCGATGCAAATGATTTTCTGAATATTCCGATTATGTCGTATGCCGCTAAGTATGCTTCGGGATTTTACGGACCGTTCCGCGAAGCGGCAGAGAGCACACCAAAATTCGGCGACCGCCGCTCGCACCAGATGGATCCGGCGAATTCTGATGAAGCCCTCAGAGAAGTTCAAACGGATATAGAGGAAGGCGCTGACATCGTCATGGTAAAACCCGCTCTCTCATACCTCGATGTAATTCGCCGGGTGAAAGATACATTCCATATGCCGACTGCGGCGTACAACGTAAGCGGCGAGTATTCAATGGTGAAAGCCGCAAGCAAACTCGGCTGGATAGATGAACAGCGTGTGATGATGGAAATACTCACAAGCATCAAACGCGCCGGCGCGGATTTGATTCTGACATATCATGCAAAAGAAGCGGCAAAACTGCTGTAATACCCTTTCGTGAAAAACATTCTCGTCACCGGCGGTACCGGCTTTATCGGCTCCAATCTTGTAAGAAAACTCATACGACGTGGATACAACGTTCGCTCGTTTCAGCGTGCATCATCTAACGATATAACACTCAGAGGCGTTGAGGTTGAACATGTTACCGGCGATATCTTGGATCGTGATTCACTTGCCGGGGCAATGCGCGGATGCGATACCGTTTTTCATACCGCGGCTCTTGTAACTTTCTGGAAGAGGAAAAGAAAAGAACAATTCGAAGTAAATGTCAACGGCACTAAGAATGTTGTCGATGCCTGTTTGAAGACTGGCATAGAGAAGCTCCTCCACACCAGCTCTGTTGCAGCTATCGGCTTTAGAACCGACCGTGAACTAATTGATGAATCGACAGCATATAACTGGGGCACTCGGTATTCATATCGATATACAAAACATCTCGCCGAGCTTGAAATTCTCAAGGGAGTTGATAAGGGATTGAATGCTTCTATTATAAATCCATCGATAATAATAGGACCTCGTGACATCAATGCGCACGGCGGTATTATCATCAAGGATATTAAACGCGGGCGTATTCCATCATACGTCGAAGGAGGCATGAATATAGTCAGTGTTCACGATGTTGTTACCGGTGAGATTTCAGCGGCGCTTCACGGCAGAAGCGGAGAGCGATATATCCTCGGCGGAGTAAATTTAACCTATCGGGAAGTTTTTCAATTGGTCGCGAAAATTTTAGACGGCAAGCCGCCAAAGATAAAAGTACCAGTCTGGATGGTCAAATTAACGGGGAAAGTCCTTGATCTCGTCGGTGATATTACACATACCCAGCCACCATTGACATCCGATCTCACAGCGGCAGCGGGTTTGTATAATTGGTACTCCATCGAGAAAGCAAAACAGGAACTTGGATACAACCCGACCTCAATCGAATATGCGATCAGAGAAGCGTACGAGTGGTATAAAGAGAATGGGATGGTATGAGATATGGGTTGTGAGCTCGTTGGAGATAAAAGAAGAACTCCGATTTCTAACTAAGAATTACAAAGATGAAATCGGAGTTCTGAATTAGCAGAATCAGTTATGATTCAGTTGATACTATTTGACTAATAACATTTTCTTCACATCTATAAACCCCCGTCCTGAGCTTGTCGAAGGAGACCTGGCTTGTAAGCGGTAGAAATAAACACCATTAGCTAAGTAGTTAGCGTCAAAACGAACTGCTTTATAACCCGCATCTTGCATGCCATCAATAAGAGTCGTAATCTCTTCACCGAGTGTGTTGTAAACTTTTAATATTACATGCGCCGCTTCCGGTAAAGAGTATTCAATCACAGTCGATGGGTTGAATGGATTCGGAGTGTTTTGTTCTAGAGCATATTCAACCGAAACATTCTTTTGCAATTCATTTACACCATCTTGTATCACGATCTTATCTACCTGCGGCAAACAGGGATCAATTGCTTGTGCGATGATGATCAAATCATCATCCGTGTTTGTGTTTACAGCCATACTTCCCGATCCATTTATTTTTATCTTATCATCTTTCTTGTCCGACTTAGAAATCCAATAAGTTATTTTATTATCCGACTTCGTATTCCAACTAAGGATAAGAGGATAAGCGGCATCTTTAATCTTGATTGGTAATTTTATTTCACTCTTATCGGGTGGAACAGTTTCGATAAACTTCTTCGAGTGAAAGTTCGCTTTAAATGCACCCTTTGGCGTAAACGGAGGCATCTCGAAATCATTAAAACCGAGATTGAATTTCTTTTTCTGATTGCCGACATATAAAGTTTGTGCATTTCCATTTGCATCGGAAACAGTCAGTTGGTCTAATGAGAGGATCGAGCTATATGGATCACACGGATCGGTACCGCCTCCAGGTGCACTTTGGGTTGTAAACGAGCGAGTTAATGACCAATTGCTTGTTGCGATACTGTTTGATGCGTTCACCCTCCAGTAATATGTAGTGCTGTACGAAAGTGTTCCTGTTTGTTTCGATATTGTTGTAATATTAGGATAATCATAATAAAGATCGTCGAAACAATTGTCAGTTGCAACTTGCAGTCTGTAAGAAGTTGCACCGGTTGAGGAATACCAGTTCAACGTTGGAGTTATTGAAACACCGGTAGCACCATTACTTGGCAGATTTAAAAAAGGAACTGCCGGCGCTTCCGACGGATTGGGTGGTTGTGGCACACAGGGAAGGTCTCCGCCACTTGGTGGGGTATTTTTATCCATATATAATTCACCTGCCTGACTTACTTTGATCCAATACCCTTTACCTGCTTCAATTACATCAGTCGGAAAGTAGCCACCGTTAAATCCAAAGTAAGAAGAGCTAATAGTTGTGTTTACTGGTGTTATTTGTGAGTGATGGATATCGGAGTAAAGCGAACCAATCATGTTCCAATCGGTTCGAACTCCGATGTGGAATGAATCTTTTGGTACACCAAAATAATTAACTGTTTGATTAGACGGATAATTCAACCAATAACCGACTCTGTTTTCTACAGTATCTTTTGATACATAATATGGTCCACCTTCCCATGTTAATGCCGATGATATAGCATCGCCCCACACAGCACTTTTGGCAAAGCTCAATGGTATAACAGGTAAACCCAACATGTTCCAATTTGAATTAACTTGTGCTGTGAGGTGTATGGATGGGGCCTGAAATACGGCTCTGTATGCATTGATACGACCGTAACCGAATTCTTTAGAGTGATCAGGGTTTGCCGGATCCCAGTTATAATTATAGTTACCAACTTTATCGGCAGTCTGCTGTATAATATTTCTTATGTCGTTAGGTAATAGATAAGGATTAACAGAAAGAAGAAGACCAACAACTCCCGTAACCTGCGGAGCCGCCATTGAAGTACCAGCAAGATAGCCATAATAGGGTGTTAAATCAGTATTACTAGCCAAATAACAATTATATGGTGGAGTAGTTGAGTAAATATTATTTGGTTTGTCATAATAGTATCTGCCATAATAATCTATTGTATAACCATAACCTCCTGGTGCGGCAATATTTACTTCGGTACCAATGGATGAAAACATGGACAAAGTATCATTCCATGTCGACGATGATACAGCAATTACGTTTGAGAAATCAGTAGAATACGCCGCGGGATATCTAACTTCACTTCGATAGGCATTTCCGGCTGAAGCGACGATTGTTACACCATAAGTATTTGCATAGTTTACAGCATCATAGGCAGGCTGAGATGGATAAGATCCACCCCCACTATAATTAATTATGACTCTTTTGGTTGGATTATTGCGATAATAATCAACAGCATATTTTACTCCATTATAAAAAGAGAGAGGCGTACCCCAGCCCCCTCTATCGAAAACCTGAATGATCATTAACTTACAATTCCACGCAACACCAGCAACACCTATCCCGTTGTTTGTTTCTGATGAGGCAATTCCAGCCACGTGAGTACCATGACCCGATCTATCACGTACACCTTGCAAATAATCTATTGAGTCTTCTATCGGGTCATCAATAAAATCCGGTCCAAGAATGATTTTATTCGTATCATCGAGATCGGGATGACATAATTGTAGTGTGAGGCTGTCAATTGGAATACCTGTATCTAAAATTGCTAAAATCACGTTGGGATTTCCAGTCGCTATATCCCAGGCTTGGTTTGCTTTAATATCTGCTCCTGCGGTTGAGCCTTTGAGGATAGGAGAACCTATATTCATAAGACTCCACTGTTTATAATTCAAATAATGCGGATCATTAGGTTCTACGTTAATATGTGTAACACTATTTGGCTCGGCAATATCAACCATGGGAAGCTTTTTCAGTGAATCTATAACCTGAATAATATCCGCGCCTTCCAATAGTTCAATCCATCCCCAACCCATTTCATCGAAATCCTGTTTGATTTTGGCTTTATGCTGTAGAAGTACTGGATTTAATAGCGTTTTTGCATATCCTTTTTTTAATTTTACTGCGATTTCACCATCGACATATTCAATATTTTTATTATTCCAAATTGTGTTTTTGATTTCTTTCCCCGAAATCTGTCTTTGAGTATAACAAATATTCGCTGACCCGATAATATATATGGCAAATAAAACTAAGTAACCGAATGTAAATTTATACATTTTCATAATATCAATCCCTTCCTGTTTGATCTCTATTTTTTTGTTAATGTTAAATCAATTTTATAAATTAACTTAAAAGGAAGAGCGTCCACAATTGAAAAATGTTTTTCTTCGAAAATAACTCTTAGCTCGGGTTCTTCGATGAAATAACAACTTTGCGGACGCTTTAATTTTAAGTGAGACGCCGTCTTGAATAATTTAAACGATTATCGGAAAATATAATATTATTTCCGGATTTTTCTTCTAATAATACCTCCAACATCACCACCTCCTTTCGCGCGACCTGCCAATAAAATATTTTCTTCTTTGTTTGACACAATTATGTTTAGTTGTCTATATTTAAAAATTTCCAATCCTTCGTTCAGAAATATCCATTCAGAGAAATCTTTTTTTGTTGTCTTAACACATCCGGAACTCGTAGAAATGTAAACAGAAAATGTGTCATATTTACTAAATAAGATAGAAGATGCACCTACACCTTCTAACTTGGTTTTTTCCCAGGTAACACCTCCATCTTCCGATTTAAATAATCCAAAAAACCTAACGTATGCATAAATTAAATTGCTGTCGAAAGGAGATACTGCAATCGCGTCGATTATACTACTTGTTTCACCCAATCCGGTTAATGTCCAATTATCACCCGCATTGGTTGTTTTAAAGACCGCTCCGATCCAATCGGTTCCGACGTAAATAGTGCTACAATTTCCGGGATCTATTGCAATACAGGTAATACTAGCAGAAATTGTATCCCCAGGAGGTATAAACCAAGTTTCTCCGGCATTTGTCGATTTATATAAGAAACCACCGAAAAACCCTCCTGTTCCTGCATACAATATGTTTGTATTATTAGGATCTATTGCAAAACTACTTAAACGTGTTTCCGCATCAATTCGGATACCATTCAAAATCGGTCTCCACGATTCTCCTCCATCAGTGCTCTTAACAATGCCATACGGAAGTGCATATACAACATCCGGATTAATCGGATCGATAGCCACTCCCGAATAACTTCCACCAACCAATAATGTATCCCAAGTGATTCCGGCATTTGTGGTTTTGAATAGTTTGCCTACGATACCAGAACTAAAATCTTGCGAACTACCCGCGTAAATTATATCGGAATTTGCCGGGTGTACTGCTATTACATCAATCCATTCAGCCCCCAATCCTAAAAATTCCCATTTATACAGCGCATCAACTGTAAAATTAATTGTCGTATCACCGTTGATAGTTATGTTATCATATTTCGCAAACTCAATCTTTGGTGTTGTGCTATCTGAGTTTTCGATATAAACAGTGTATGTATCTGTAAGCACATTTCTGTTAGCATTTTCACTGTTTGACACAAATTTTGTATGCGATAAAAATGATCCTGATTCACCTGGATTAACATAGACCATCTTTCTTGTTTGTGTGCCTTGGTTACTTGTGATACGGTAAAAATATATCCCATATGCTAATTTGTTGCCACCCATATCTCTTCCATCCCATTCAATGGAATGCGCACCAACTGTTAAACGGTCTTCATGATAATTTTTTACTCTTCTGCCTAAAATATCATAAATATTTATAGTAATAGATGAGTTCTCTTCTATCGCGAAAGGAATTTCAGTCCGGTTTGAAAAAGGATTAGGATAATTCTGATAAAGCTTGAAGTTCTTTACGATTGAAGAAGGACCGGGAACACCTGTAAGCATGATACTATAATTACCTAATGTATCCGTAACGGTCGAGATGACAACAGATGTATCACGTGTTAAAACAAATCGTATTACTGCGTGTTGGATTGGCGTATAGGTTGTTGTGGTAACTTTTCCGCTTACAGTAAATCCGAGGGAATTGATATTTACAAGTATTAAAAATAGAAATACCATGTATACTTTATTCTTCATAATGTCCATTCCAGTAATTCATATCATAAATTTCGATACAAAAACTTACACCCTTTTTGTTTTTCAAAATCATCGTCATAATATTTCTGATTTGAATTCTGCGTGAAAGGTATTGCCGGGGAAAAGAATATTTTAGCAACCACAAAAATTGTAATTGCAAATATTTTAATAACGGTTTGTATATCGGCACTTCTCATTGTATTCCTTCCAAAATAAAATATGAAACACCAATAGCGTCCCGAGAGTAGAGTAGAGTAGAGTAGAGTAGAGTAGAGTAAAATCAATCCCGCTCTACTGCCCCTCGCGCTTGGTTTAATATAACCAAGTTGGCATTTTATGTCAAGAGAAATTGTAATTTTTTTATGAATTATGAAAATATATTGCTAATCCCAATATTCCATGTAATAATCAATTTTAAACTTAAACAAGTTTTTTTTAATTTTGATATTCGACGATTCCAATCCCACAATCTTACATTCTTACCTTCCCTATATCGGCAAGATTGGTAAATGATCCTGAACATTCTTAACTTACAGAACTCAACCCACTCAGTGGAGCTGAGTAAAATGTTCTCTCGATACATCCCACCTCAACATTTGTTGTGACGAGACACTCGAGAATCTGCTTGCTCTGTCAGGATTCGAGTTTCAGCACAAAATTTGGGAATCTCGCTCATGGTTGGTAAATTGTATCAAACAAGTTTTTAATTTCAACTTATAATTTTGAATTGTATATATGAAGACAAACAAGTCGATCAAATTATTTGACAAAGCAAGAAAATACATCCCCGGCGGAGTGAATTCTCCTGTCAGGGCATTCAGTTCAGTCGGCACAAAACCACTCTTCATCTCTAAGGCAAAAGGCGCTTACATGTGGGATGTCGATGGCAACAAATTTATAGACTATGTAGGCTCGTGGGGACCGATGATACTTGGTCATTCGCATCCACGCATACTGAAAGCAATCGGGCAGACGGCTAAAAACGGTACGAGCTTCGGCGCACCGACAGAACTCGAATTGAAGATGGCGAAACTTATCACTGAACTTATTCCATCGATTGAAATGGTTCGAATGGTCAACTCCGGCACAGAGGCAACCATGAGTGCAATCCGTCTTGCACGCGCTTATACAGGTAAATCCAAAATTATTAAATTCGAGGGATGCTACCATGGGCATGGAGATTCGTTTCTCATTAAAGCGGGATCCGGCGCAACCACGCTTGGTACACCCGATAGCCCGGGAATCACGAAAGGAATTGCCCGCGATACATTGAATGCAAAATTCAACAACATTGAATCGGTGAAAGAATTAATAAAAGCCCACCGACCCGATATTGCGGCAATTATTGTCGAGCCAATTGTCGGTAATATGGGATGCGTGCCGCCGAAGCAGGGATTCCTTCAACAACTTCGTGCATTATGCACAAAAGAGAAAATTGTCTTCATCCTCGATGAAGTGATGACAGGATTCCGCGTCGCATTGGGCGGTGCACAAGAGTTGTATAACATTAAACCGGATTTAACTACACTTGGAAAAATCATCGGCGGCGGACTGCCGGTAGGCGCATACGGCGGCAAGCGGGAAATTATGAAGATGGTAGCTCCAAGCGGACCGATGTACCAGGCGGGAACGCTTTCCGGCAATCCTCTTGCAATGGCAGCGGGGTACGAAATGCTTTCAATTCTATCCTCACAAAAATCTATTTATAAAAGATTGGAAAGATTGGCGCGTCAACTTGAAGAAGGAATACACGATAACCTCAGACGGCTCGGGTTGAATCACCGGATTAACCGTGTCGGCTCAATGTTTACGCTTTTCTTCACCGAATGCGAAGTTACAGATTACGACACAGCAAAAACATCAAATACAAAATTGTTTGCGCGATATTTTCAAGAGATGCTCAAGCGAGGGATATATCTCCCACCGTCTCAATTTGAAGCAGCGTTTATTTCTGCTGCTCATACTGAGTACGACATCGAAAGAACAGTGCAAATTATTAGCCGATCGCTTTCTAACACAAAATGAAAACGCCATCCCGATAGTTATGAGATGGCGTTTCTGCTGAATTTGTTTCTAAATGGTTAATTGCCTATGTAGCCCGATACTGAATACGGCGGCGGATTACCATTTTCACTTGTAACGCGAATTACTGCTGTAACCGGAATTCTCGATGATACCCCACCAATAGTCTGATCAACAACCTGGAACCAAAATCGAGTATGTCCGGGTCCCGAAGTTATGACATCATCAAGAGTAACATCCACATCGCCGTTCGTTACTAAATTTACTTGACTATTAGGCGGTGGTGTGTATTGTAACGATACCCCGATATGTGTTCCACTTGAAAGTGGGTTGCCAAACCGATCAGAAACCGTGAAATAAATTCGCTCTGATGCACCACCACGAGGAACTGAGAACGTGTCGGCACTTACGTCGCGAATCATAGAGGTTGCGGAAAATAATATTACAATTGTATCAGTAACAAGCACCCCATCTTCTCCACGCGTCATCGCGGCTATATGGGCAAACCCCGGTCCCAATATCGGGTCAGAAGGTCGTGGATTGCCGCTGAAGAGAATGATGTTGTCGCCGTCGCGAGTTTTTGTGAATCCATATTGATCAGTGAATCCTGCCGCTTCAATAACTCCACCGGTCGAATTGAAATATACAGCAGTACCCATTTTTACCGGATTAGTATATTTATCACCCACTAAGGCTGAGATGATATCTCTTCTGCCTAACCAATCATAAGCCGGAAAATTGTAGCGCTCGGCACCTAATGTAAAATGACTCTGATCCGGTAGTCCTGCATTGACAACGATGATGATCGGTGTTGAACGGATAACAACTCCATCCGCATCACGCCGTAGCGAAGCTACAAATTGCAATTCGCCTGAAACCGTACCGCTGTTTACAGTTGTTGCAACTCTTCCAGAAGCGTTAGTCATCGATCTTTCGGGTGTAACGTATGCGCCGCCACTGACAGGTGTACCAATCAATAAAAATTCTACAGTATCACGGTGATCAAGATCGATTGGGAAACCAAGCGAGTCACGTACTTCCCAGGTTAAAATAGTCGATTCAGTCCCGCCGACACCATATACTGATATTTCTCGCGCTGTCATACTCATAAAGGCAATTGAGCGAGCATATAAACTGGTTGCACTCGTATCCCGGATTGCCGTTGTTGTGTCTCTAACAATGTAAAAATCTTGTGAGAACATTTTCCCGGCTTCAGCACTAAATGTCGCGCTTTGAGATTTGTATCCATTCTTATCGACCTTCAAAAATCCCTGAAGTGAGGGTAATCCCTGAAGATCAATAGAGAAAGAATAATCTCCGCTGAATGATGTAAAAACGCTGTCTGTCCTAAGATTGGAAACTAAAGTAACCCTTGCGTTCGTGATTGGGAGTTTCGATTGATCATCAAAAACCCTGCCGAACACTTGTGTAACAGTGGATGCTTTATCGACTGCGAGAAGTACGTCACCTAAATCCGTGGTAAGACCTTTAAAAATTGTGAATGTAAATCTTTTTGTGCGATAACCGGTTTTGAAGACTGTGAATACCACCTGCAACGAATCACGATCGACAAGATCTGTGGTTAGTCGGAATGTTCCTTCTTTCGCAGTTACCACTGAATCTACATAACCGGGAAGCGTGAGAAGCACAGTGGCATTTCGCAGCGGATATAAGTACACGCTGCTGTCGCGTATAGTTCCCTGAATCACGGCGAGTGTTGCCACATTGATATTCAATCCAATATCGATGAGAGAATCGCGTGCAACCGAGAGATTGAGAGATCTTGAAATATATCCCGCCTTACGTACCGTTAGGGTTGCATTGATGTCTTGAATTGCGCCCAAATCAACTTCGAACCGATATTTACCATCGGTTCCTGTATACATCGAATCGGTGCGCTGGGATGTTGCCAGGTAAACGGCGGCATTCGAAATAGAGATATTTGAATTAACATCATACACAATACCTTGTATAATGGAAGTGCCGGCGCCCGCGCCTGTTTCCGGGGGAACATCTTTACAGCTCCACCCCCCCAGTGTGAAGACTATTACCAACAAGATACTAATAAGTTTTGATTTCATAATTTAAATTCCTTGAGATATAATGTCAATGTCATTATTCAATCCGTCAGATTGATTCACTCTTTCTTATCGAATTCTTTCCTGTAGTCATCGCGCTTGTTATTGATGAGTTCTTGTCGAGTCCGGCGTTCAAGCATACGATCCCGGATCGGTTTGGAAAGTTCAACCTTTAATAGTATTACCAATTCATTCTTGATTTTTTGTTTGCTGTCGGAACCGAAGATATATCGCAATCCAAGGAACCACCATGGCAGATCTTTTAATATCGGTATGCCTTCCCGAGTATGAACATCGAGAGTATGGACTAATCCTCCGATTACCGTCTCCTCTCCATCGTAAAGCAACGCGTGAGTTTTAACCACACTCCGGCTGATCTTCGGTCCCTCACTTGCCTCACTTTGCTCGATAAGAATATCGAGATATATGAAATCAGTATCGGATTGACTGTAGATCATCGGCGTCACCTCGACGATTGTTCCGGTAGATATCTGCTGGTTAATCGTATTACCTGCTATATCGCGCGTTGCAACAAATATATCCGTGCCGACCTGAATTCTGCCCTTCCTTCCATTCCGGACGGTAACATCGGGACTCGTCAATATTTCACCGAGGCTATTCGAGCCGAAAAATTTCACCAAAGCATCTATGTTTGCAAATGTAAATTCGGGTGGAGACGAAAACACTCCTAATGCTTTATCAAATGAACCACGCGGCGCAGGTGGAATATTGCCGAGAGTATCAGTGGATCCTATGCCGGCGCTTATATATAGATTCGTATTAGGTTCATTCTTCTTATTCCGGAAAAAGTTCCAGCTTATTCCATAGTCCTGCATTTTAGTTACATCGGTAGAAAAGAAAACTGCCGATATTTTCACGTCCCGGGCATCCAAAGTGGGAGGCGGTTCTCCGGGAATCAACGCCGGTTGTCCGGTTTCCGTAGTGGGTCCTCCCGTACCCGCCTGGACAATGCGGATGTAATCGGCTTCCTCTAAGAATGTCAATCCATGCCTGGCGAGTATTATCTCAAGTGCATCACGCCAATGCTGATTAACGACATATACTCCGATTTGAGATCTCCGTTTTTCCAGATCGATAATTATCTTTCCGGCAAATTGTTTGCTCAGTTCATTGATCACCAACAATGCCTGATCCATGCGCATCGTGGAATCGAGCGAAACAATTTCCTGCGGATTCACATAACCCTTCGTCTTCAGACGTGCATCGCGCGCCTGGCTGAATGCGGCCTGAATAGAGATTATTGATAAGCAAAACATCAAAACAACATATTTCTTTTTCATGGACACTCCGTAATTTGTGCTACTTAAGCGGTTGACCAACTCTAATTATAAGTTCAAAACGTTCAGCGACTCCACCTTTATTTAACAAACATTCGATCTTTCCTCCATCGGGAAGGATCCGTGTGACGTATCCTAAATATACTTTATCACCCTCTTCAAGAATTCTAGATTTTTGATTTTGATCGATGATGAATGCCTTCCCAGGTATTACTGCTTTCAGATCGGATCGTTCTATTTCAATTTCATCTGCCTGCGGCGGCGGGATTTCATGCATGATCAGCGGATGAAATGGGTTCGAGCTTAAAGTTCTCTGCAAACCAACCGGCTGACCCGGCGCATTATTTAATTCCGGAATAGAAGAATAATACGCCTGCAACTCCATATCGAACAAAACAAGAATTTTTGTATCATCCGATGTTGCGGATTTTGATTCATAACCTCTAAGTGCAATATTAGAAACTTTGAATAAGCGGCGTCCGCTTTCCGTAAACCAGATAAACTTAAAAAGATTTCTGAATGGCGCTTCGCCTTTTAACGTGTAGAGATTATAACCATAGTTGCCAAAGTCACGCGGACCCGCATACGTCATATCCATTTTTATTTCTCCGCTTACATCCATCGTCCTGTTAAGATATCCGTAAGTCTCGCCGGTGATATCTTTTTGAGGAACATCTTTATTGCGGGTTTCCCAGTGTTTTTTTACGGCTTCAAGCTGCGCGGTCGCGAGATTATATCTGTATGCGAGATCGGGTGTATTTTGAAGCTCGGTTTCAATTTTTTTAATATTTGATTCGATTGTTCTGAATTTTTTCGGAAGCGTAAATGAAGTGAAGAATAATCCCACCCCAAAAATAACTACAAGAACAACGCCAAGAACCACTGTATTTCGAATTATGTATGACAAGGTTATCTCCGATATTATTTAGACATTGTTCAAAATATCATTTTGTCTTAAGTGTATCTGCCACTGCCGGTTTTTCGGGCTGCGGCGGGATTGAGATAATAAAATTGTAAACCGGCGGAGTATTCGGTCGAATTTCCCGTACCTCAACTTTCGTTAGAGTTGAATTATCGAACAGAGCCGCAATCCGGGGTATCCGTCCGCGGTATAGCGCGTATCCCTGAATCGTCATCGCACCCCCGGGCTGTGAACGAAGCTCCGTTATCCATATTGCGCCCAAATCATCAACGCCTTTCGTAAGCTGAGCGACAGTTTTATTCCATCTGTCGGCGCCGGGAACAAGTGAGTCATATACCGCCAAAGCGGTATTGTATCGGGCTATCTGATCTTCTAATCCGGCAATAGCGGCTTTGAGTTTTTCATTTTCATTTAATTTATCTTGCAATTGTTCAAGAACCCGCTGCTTACTTGTAATTTCTTTTTGAAGCGAAGCATACCTCGAAGTAAAGAAGAAAGATGAAAGAAATACCAGGACAAGCAGCGCATATCCATGCCATGCAAGCTTAAACGCACGCTGTCCTTCTCGAATGTTTTCCGGCAGAAGGTTCGTTTTATAGAATCCCGGATGGACTTCATCCAATACTTTCCATGCCGTTGCAATCGGAACGGCAAATTCGGGAATTTGTTCTTGAATTTCGGGCGCCAGTGAACTTGCATCCAGATGCGGTGTCCGCAGATATTGAATATCGACTTCCGGTAATTGCTCACGCATAAATTCATCAAAAGCGATCCGGCGGCTTTCCCCTGCCAATAGAATCTTATCGATACGCGGAATACCCATATTATCCTGCTCGAGCAGGAGACGGCTATACACAGTATTCTGAATATTGGGGGAATCATAACCTTCACCGAGAACCGGTGCAAAATGGAAAAACTCTGTGCCCTTCAAAAAAATCAGCCGTGTGAATTCAACGCCGACATAAATAATCGTGGTCACTTCATCTGGGGCAAAACCGTAATTGGCGCGTGCAAGATTCATCAGAGCAACATCGCCGATTTCAATCAGTGAGATTCGGGGGAGTTTCTTGCCTAAGAAAGGTTTGATGTCTTCAAGAACATTCAGCATCGCAACGCCGTCTTCCCGAACTACGCAAATAAGATTCTTATCACCAGAATAAAAATAGTCTATCGAATCAGGAGCAGGCTGAACCGCACGAACAGTTCTTAATTCATCCAGAATTCGTTGTTTGAGTTTTTTTCCCTCAAGTCCAAAATTGCTTTCAAGTGTATGATAATATATGCTCGGTTCCGAGATTGCATAACTCAGGATGTAATCTGTTGCGGAGTACTTTGACAGCAAGCCCAACAGGACGTTACTGTTGGATCCCGGACCCTCCGCGGGCGCTTCTGAAGAAGCGAGAGCAAACGTGTCGCTCGACTCAGAGAGATTATCCATCTCTACATTACCGATTTGACGCTCCTCCAATTTAGTAGCAAGAGTAGTAGATTGAAGCTCGTCGATAACGATATTGCCTTTCTTGATAGAAAGTTTGGCAAGCTTCAGTTCCAGGCCATCAACGAATAAACCAACAGCGGTTGTTTTCCGACCCCGTAATGATGCCATAGGTTATTATTCCTTCGAAAATATATTAATAGTCAATCTCCCGTTTGCGCGAGATTGAGAATTTGCTGTAATCTGCGTTTATTGTTTGCAAAATTCATTGCAACTTCCAACGAAATCTTTCTTTGAAGATATAATCTCTTGAGATCTTGTTCCATTGTCGTCATACCAAGTTCTGCAGATTCAGCCATCATCTGGTATATTTCGCTTGTGTTGTTATTTTTAATAGCGGCACGGACTGATGGAGTTGCAATCATGATTTCTTTTGCAAGAACTCTTTTTTTATCGATACTCTGCACTAATTTTTGTGAAATGACGCATTGAAGCACATCTCCAAGGCGGTTGCGCACGCGTTCCTGTTCGATGGGCGGAACTTCACCGATGATCCTGTTAATACTTTCCACGGCTGATGATGTATGCAGCGTTGAAAAAACTTTATGACCGCTGTCTGTTACTTCGAGCGCCGTTAAAATTGTATCCGGGTCTCTTAATTCACCGATAATAATAATGTCAGGATCCTGCCGGAGTGATTGAACGGTTCCTTCTTTAAAGGAAAGCACATCTCTTCCGACCTCACGATGGCGGATTACACATTTGTCGGATTTATGAACGTACTCAACGGGCGAAGCAATTATCACGCAGTGTGCATCTATGGAATGATTGTTCATATCCATTATACTGTCGAGCGTAGAACTTTTACCGGAACCCGTTATTCCCGTTACGAGGACAAGTCCTTCCTTCGTGTGCTGCAAACTTACGACACGGTTGACGTTCGGGTGAAATTCAAGAGATTTATAGGGGCGAACATCTGCATTAATAGCGCGCATGTTAAGCGCTATCTGATCGAGATCAAAATATGTATCGGCACGGAACCGATGCATCTGATCTTCCTGGAAGATCGTGTAGGAAAAATCGAGGTTACGATTCTCATACAGAAACTGGCGCTGACGCTCAAGGAGGATGCTTTGGATTAGAACGTTTGTCTCATCGTAACTGAAGACTGCAATCGTTGTATCGGGTTTTTTTGTTCCATGGATGCGGTACCATATTTTCCCCTGACAGCCAAACCCACCCATATCGATATCGGATGCGCTGGTTTCAAACATCTTCATCAAAAAACCATCGAGCATACGCTTGATGATGACACGTTCTTCGGTAGATTGGCGCGAGACAAGATCGCCAATAAGCATCTGTCTTTCGACACCATAGGCGGTCTCTGGAATATTACTTACTATTTGCTTTATTATCGATCTCGATTCTTCAAACATAGTCTCAAGTCATACTTTAAATATTATCCAAAATCACCTATATATCTATGGCGTTAAATATAGGCAAAAGTTTATTTCTTGTCAACTAAAAATGAGTAAAAGACGTAATATTATCTAATAAAAATGCCTTAGAAAGTAGAATTACCCACCGTTTAAGGCAAATTTCGACCCATTCTATGCACATTTCTTATAAGACTCCCTTATTCGTACCAATATACAACTTTGTACCATTGTAGCTTATTGATATATTTGGCTAACTCAATGGCATCCTTACTGTAACTAATAGCGCTACTTCCTCTCATATCGAATGTGCTCCCGGCTGGTCCTGCCATCAGCAGACCGCCAATAACATCAGGCGTACCTTTTGCAAATGTGACATCTATTTGCATCTCCTGATATGCAATTACAAGTCCATGAAAAGCAAAAGTACCTGTTATTGTTAAATCTCCATGAACAATAAGAATCCCCCACCCTTCGATATTCCCTGAAAATTTTACATCTCCTTCTACACTGACAATCCAAGGTTTTGTTGCTGAACCCCAAGTCATATTTGATCCATACGTTCCAGTAGTGTAAGAAGCATCTGCCGCATTAATATATTCTTCAACATATGATATTGGATTGGACATGTTGCTATCTACAACAACATCTTTTGTTCCGTCTATCTTGCTACCATATAAAAGGACTTGCGTAGTATCTGCCGGGTTAAGAACGCCAACTCCCGGCTTATTACTTGCATCTGGTTGTGGAGTGAGGTTGCCATTAATATCATGATTACGTCCATCAATGGATGGTGTTCCACTCATTGTAAAATTTGCGTCTGGTATGCGAAGACCTACTGCTTCGCCTATTGTTGGAAACGGCACGGGTTGCCTGCGTAAACGGATCTTCATATATCTCGTTGTGTCCATGAATCTTGACCGTGCGATAATATCCACAGTATCGCGCTTCGATGTATCGATAGAAGCAAGCCTGGCATATACAGTACAGATGCCTGATGATATATTGAAGATTTTCATTGCCTGCTTATTTGGTTGAAGATAATTAGTCACTGATGTGTCGTTCGCATCCATCTTACTCAGCATCATATTCACACCGGTATGCGCGATATTACGAGCGCTGGTGTATTTCTGGAATCCTGAAACATTCTCCACCAGTGTATTTTTCGATTTGTTGATTGTATAGGTTATAATACCTACCGCTACTGATAGACTCATAACAACTAACAATGCCATCTTTCCCATAATTTACTCCAATCTATTGTAAATTTCTCGGATAAATAAGCTTTTGATATTGAGCGGTGGCATACTGCTTACCTCCGACTCTGGTTGTATCAAACGGCTCAGGACTTTCTAACTTAAGTAATACTTTTATCGATCTTATATTGTTAAGCGCCGCACCTGTTATGGGCGTCGTCATTGCTACGTCAGCCGAATCATAATAGGACAGTTTGAATTTTATTACACTGTAATTAATGTAAACGGTAGTTATATTCTCAACTCTGAACAGCATTCGATCTCTGGGATTGTTTGAATTTAGCACGGCACCGCCAAGCCCATACTGAACGATATCTGTTACGCCTGTTGAATCTCCGAGATTAGTTTTAAACTTGATCTCTGATGTATCGGCGATCATCATTGCAGGTTTGGCAACTCTATATCCCACCTTATAGATATCGTGTTCGATTATCCGGGCAAGCTGAATCGTTTCAGTTTGTGTATTGAGCTCGACCATTCCTTTGTAATTTTCATCCGCCAAATTGATGTTTATATTCATGACAGTTAAAATAATCATCCCGAGCAGAACTGTCGCCATTACTATATCGAGCATTACTGTCATATGGATTTTCTCCGCTAATTTAAACTAAAAATATCGTCTGTAAACAACTACATCTGAAAGCTGAAGATAAAATCGCCCACGCCACAGATCGTAAGATTGAAATTCGTCCGGCGGGTATAGGTTTGGGTGACGAACTGTTACAACAACCTTCTTAAAAAAAGTTTGAGTATTTGATTTTGTATTGGGATCTGTAAACAATACATAGAACACGGTGTCGACAACAGTAAAGGTGCCTAAGGATGGTGAATAGTAATATCTTTTATAATTGTTGTAATCGTCGATGTCGTTGTACTTAGTTGCCGATTTATAGGCTATTGTTGTATCGGGCAACTCAGGGATCGTTACAGCAGATATTTCTGATGGGATTGTATTCGTCTCCGGACCTAAATAAACGCTCGGGGTAAGTTTTGTCTCTTGCCCCGGATAGACGCGTTTTCCATCGGTAGCGCTATCATATGCAGCAACCATAATTTCATCTATCATCGATTGCGCGATAGATATGGCAGTTAGATGTGCTTCGGATTGAAGTATCGTCGTTGTTTTGCTCAATAACATCGAATTTATAGCTAATGTCACGAATGACAATACAACAAGCGCCGCAATAATCAAAAGGACCTGTCCAGTGTTCATAGCTTATCCTATATTTTACATAAACTACATCTAATTCAACCTACGTGCAATCTCGATGTGAGGAAGATCAAAGTTAATATTTACTCCTCTGTAGTTGTTGCAACAATTTCCTCTAACGTCGTAGCCCCTTCCATCATCCGCTCCATACCGGATCTGCGCAACGTCCACATTCCATCTTTCATAGCCTGATCTCTAATGGCAGCCTCATTCACATCGTCGCCGGCACTTACAATGAGCTGTTTGATCTCACGTGTGAAATAGAGCGCTTCATGGATTGCGGCGCGCCCCTTCCATCCGGCATTACATTTGTCGCATCCTACCGGCTCATAAAATGTAGAATTCTTTATCATTTCTTCTGTAAAACCAAACTTCATAAATATTTGAACATCCTTATCTGTCATCTTCTGGGGTTTCTTACAATTTTTACAGAGCGTCCTTACTAAGCGTTGAGCAACGATGATGTTGATCGCATAAGCGATCAAGAACGATTCGATGCCCATTTTATACAGACGAGAAATTGCGCTCGGCGCATCATTGGTGTGAAGAGTTGAAAACGTGAGGTGACCGGTATTAGCGAGCTTGATCGCAATTTCCGCAGTAATCTTATCACGCATCTCGCCCACGAGAACGATATCCGGGTCATGACGGAGGATACCTCGGATCGCTAGATCAAAATCCATCTTGGAGCCGATCTTCAATTGTCGCGCTCCCTTAATAATATACTCGACAGGATCTTCAACGGTCAGCACATTGACAGTTGGATCTATAACCTGATGCAGTGCTGCGATAAGAGTTGTACTTTTACCGCTTCCGGTCGGTCCCGTAAGGATTATTATCCCCTGAGGTTTAGAAATTGCTTTGTAGAAAAAGTCTTTCGCCGGACCTTGCAAACCCAATTTGCTCAGGTCGGTTATTACTTTTCGATCATCGAGCACACGGATGACGATGCTTTCAAACTTGTGTTTAAATTCTGTGCCGACTATCGGCATTATCGATACGCGGAAGCGTATTTGATGACCGTCGATGCTTCGCTGGATAAATCCGTCTTGAGACATTTCCCGTTCGAACCGGTCGACATTTTTAGAGCGGTCTTTAACAACAGCGGCAACTGCTTCCGGCATTGTGTTTTCCTGGATATGCCAGAGTTTAAGATTTCCATCCAACCGCATTAAAATTTCTGTACGGTTTCCCTCCTTCCCTATGATGTGAACATCGCTCGCTCCCTGCCTTACTGCTTCGACCAAACATCCTTCTACAAGATTGACAAGCGCACTCTTACTGATTTCGCTCTCAAGCGTTTCTTCGTCGACCGCACTTTCATCATCACTACCGCCCTGGAGTTGAACATCCGCGCTTGCCAGTAACTTGAGAAATTCGTTCTCCGGCGGGACAACTTGTTCCATCAAACCTTGGAGTTCTTTCAGTCTGCAGTAACAGACTTCATATTTTTTTACTCCAAAATTCCGGGCAATAGATGGGATGTTGCGGTCGGTCGGATCGGAAGCTATGACGATTAATTTTTCCGGCTGCTTCTCGTCGAATTTTAGCGGCAGCATCCGGGTCTGGATAAGAAGATCGCGGTAATTTTCCGGAAGAGTATCAACATTCCTCTTAATGAATTCGATTCGTATATTGTCGATCACTTCATCGCTAAGATAAATTTCCCTGAATGCATAAAGATTGGCAACCTCGCGAAATACAAGGTCATGATCTATATGGAAATCGGTGACTAAAATCTGTCCGAGGTTTCTGCGATTCTTCTTATCTTCCGCTTCCCTGGTGTGAAGAGATTTTTCCAGGGTCTCATAATCGATGATACCTTTTTTTAATAATGTGTATCCTATTTTATCAGTTATATCAATATCTGCCATAAAGTATTCTCAAGCGATTAAAAATTCCATCATTGTCTTCTAACGCCCTCCGGGGGCTGTACTGGGATGGAATGTAGCTGTTTCGGATGATACCAATGTGAGCAATGTTAATACAACCATGATTATCAAGTTTACCCATAATTGAATGAAATCGATGGCGTTGCGCATCTTGTAATTTGTTTCTTTTTCATAATAATCGGCAAGCTGGAGCGCTGTATGTTTAACAGTTCCCGTTTCAGCCCCCGAATGAAAGCGTGATATAGCAGTCTTTGTAAATACACCGCTTGCTTCAAATGCTTCGGTGATTCCTGCGCCGCGTTCTACCATCATTGGAATGGCAATAGTTTTTACCTGATGTTCCATATACTTATTGCCACACGCTTCCGCTGCCATTTTTATAACATCGATATTCTCACCGGCTCCGCTGTACAGAGCATAGAATACACGGCAAAAAATTTCGATGGCTGTTTTATGTAATAATGAGCCAATAACCGGAATGCGCCAGATATATTTGTCTCTTATAAATTTGCCTTTTTCAGTAGTGAAAAATCGTGCTGCGATCAATACGGGGATCAAAGTAAGTATCAATAAGAGCAAGAAATTATCTTGAAGGAAATAACTCATCTGCAAAGATGCGTACGTCATCGGAAATTGTTTCATATCGATTTTTAACCGAACAAATACTTCCGCCATGCCGGGGAAAATAAATCCGATATAATAAACGCAAGCACCGAATAGAGCAAGCAATGTAACAATCGGCATAATCAGGGCGCTTTTAAGATTCTTCCGAAACTCAGCTTGCCGCTCTAAAAACTTTGCAGTGCTATCGTATATTTCAGCCATGTTACCACTTTTCGATGCCAGACCGAGCATGTGAGAGGCAAACCTCCCGATAACTGCCTCCTGCTTGACAAAAACTTTCTCGCTGTCCTTCCCTTGTTTCAATTCATTATTGATTTCCTTGATGGCATCACGAAGTGTTTTATTCTCGATGTCGTTTACCATTAACTGAAGTATTTCATTGTATGGAAGTTTCTGCCGGATTAAATCGGCGCTCACACGTACAAAGGTGACAATTTCTGCGTTGGGCGGTTTCATCTTGAAGTCAAGCGACTTCTTGCGGACATTGATTACCCGGAACCCCATCTTAGAGAGAGCTTCCTGAACTTCTTCTTTGGTGAATGCTTTTTGTTCGCCGGTAATCGGTTTTTCACCACCGCGCTGAACTTTGTAAAAAAATGTTGCACGTCGTATAACACGCAGTAACTTAAACTTTCTCTGCGTAGCCATCTGTGTTGCTTTTTGTTTTGCAACTCTGGCGTTCTCAGCTTCAATCACACCCTGTACTACTTTTCCCGCCGGTGAAATTCCCTCAATACGAAACTCAGGCATATTCTCACTCCAAGATATACAATATATTAATAATTCGACACCGCTTAATTTATCTCATCCATCATTTCAATCTCAAGGATGAGTATACTTTAATAAACCGACATAATGTAGATACTGGCGAGATTAATTGCAACTATTTTGTGCTAAACCTCAACAGTGCTCTTTTAACGTATAAAAAATCTTTCTGATAAAAAAAGCTTTGCCAGAAACAGGGATTTGATGTATTCCCTTTACTTCTGGCAAAGCATATTGCGCAAAACAGTCCAAACTCTCAATTAACGACTTGAGGTTTGAGTATCTGCGACTATTTACCAACCGGAAGCAAATGACAATGTTGTCTTTCCGGTCGAATCTACTGTACAGTCGGCTGTGTACGATGCATTCAATGACGATGTCCCGCGGAATACGATCGTTGTTGCCGTTCCTGCAGTTTGAAGTATATATGTTCCGTTATCATCCGATGCCATCTTTGTCGGAACAACATAGTTAAGATATGATCCGCCGCCGCCGCCCATTGTCGTCGGGCGTATCTTGTATTGATAAGCATTGGCTGATATATTAACTAAGCTCGATGTTATTCCGTCTTTGTTCGCTTGTGTGCTGTGTGCACCAAACTGTGATATACCGACGGCTATCGCGATACCAACTATGATAACGCCTAAGATGATGAGTAAAAGTTGCTGTTGACCCATTGTAAATCTCCTTTATTTGTTTATGAATATGAATTAATTTTTTACGCTTTCTTTTCTCTTTCTAATTCCAACCGGTATAACTAACCATTGTGAATCCAACACTATCTACCCTACATGTTGCAACCCATGAATTGTCCATCGATGATGTTCCTCTAAGCGTCAACTGGCTCTCCGTGACAGCGCCGTCAAGCGAATATGTTCCATTATCATCGGACTGCAATTTTACCGGTATCGAATAACCAAGGTATGAGGGTCTGCCGCCGCCAAGAACTTTCGGACGTAGCTTGTACTGATGGGCATCTGTCGATATGTTGACTAAACTCGATGTTACACCATCCTTGTTCGATTCGGTGCTGTTCGCGCCAAACATTGTGATGCCTACTGCTATTGCCAGTCCTACTACTATCACGCCGAGTATTAATAAAAGAAGCTGCTGCTGACCCATAAATTATTATTGGTTAATTATGATAGCAAATAATTTGTTATGGTTTGTATCTGCAAGGTACGTGCCAATATCAACCAATAATATTACCACAGAAAAATCCAAAAAATTAGAATTATTTCTGGAATTATTAGAGAATTAAAAAAATATCTGATAGTAGATAAGGTAATAATTACTATCTACTCAGTAATTAATACCGACCCATGAAATTGGCTGGATGATCTCCCGTTATGCTATTATTTCTGTGTATTTATTTCTTTTTATAAATTGACCTCGTCCCGGACTCCCGCTCCATTCACCACGATTGACAATAACCTCACCTCTTGATAGAACTGTCTCAGCGAATCCTTGAACCTTAAAACCTTCGTACATCGAGTAATCAACTCTCATATGGTGTGTCATCGCTGAGATTGTGTGAATCTTATTGGGATCCCAAATTACTAAATCGGCATCGCTATCAACTTCAATCGTACCTTTCTTAGGAAACAACCCAAACAGCTTTGCAGGCGTTGTTGAAATGATGGCTACCCACTGATTGATAGAAATACGTTCCTTGAGTACTCCTCTATCGAACAGCAGATGCAATCTATTCTCGATGCCGGGTCCTCCATTTGGAATTTTGCGAAAATCACTTATCCCCAAATCTTTCTGCCCGTGGAAATTGAACGGACAATGATCGGTCGATACTATCTGGAGATGATTATTTTTTATACCATCCCATAATTTATCTTGATTCCATTTTTCCCGCAGCGGCGGCGTGAGGACATATTTTGCGCCCTCAAAGTCTGGTTTCTCCAGATCATCAATGGAGAGAAACAGATATTGCGGACATGTTTCCGCAAATACCTTAACTTTTTGATTCCTTGCTTCAATAATTTTCTGCAAAGCATCTTGGGAAGAGACATGAACGATGTAAACGGGAACATTTGCTTCCTCGGCTAAATCGATTGCACGCTGAACTGCATCGGCTTCGGTTGTTGGAGGTCGGGTAAGCGCATGATAAATCGGTAATGTTTTGCCCTGGGCAATCGTTTTCTTTACAATAGTTTCGATCTTGTTTCCATCCTCGGCGTGCATACAGATCAATCCGCCATTCTCCGCTGCTTTCTTCATTGCCTTAAGAATGGTTGAATCATCCACCATCAGTGCCCCCGGATATGCCATAAACAACTTGAAGCTTGTTATGCCTTGATCGATCATCTTATCCATGTCATTCAGGTAATCATCCGGCAACTCGGTAACGATCATATGGAAGCCATAATCTATACATGCTTTACCTTCAGCTTTTTGCCGCCATACAGCTAATGCATCCTGCATCCTCATCCCTTTTGACTGCGTCGCGTAGTCTATGATCGTTGTAGTACCGCCAAATGCGGCAGCCCGTGTTCCCGTCTCAAAGTCATCGCTTGAAGAAATATTTCCTAACGGCATATCGAGGTGTGTATGGACATCGACACCACCCGGAATAATATATTTTCCAGCAGCATCAATGATTTTATCCGCCTGGTATGTCAAGCCCACCCCGATAGCTGTAATTTTCTCTTGTTCAATAAATATATCGGCGATGTAGTTTTCATCGGCGGTAACAATTCTACCATTTCTGATCATTACTGACATTGATTAACCGTCCAAAGTTGATATTTTCATAAGATCATTTCAGGAAATTAATCAATTTAGAATCCATTGGCAAGGATTGCTTTTCCGATGTGTAAGATGTATATTCCCCTTGCACAATCAAAGGAACAATAAGTGGATAAATTTATCATTCATGGTGGAAAAAGACTAAATGGAACTGTCACCATCGGCGGCTCAAAGAATGCAGCCCTCGCGCTTATGCCCGCAACGCTTTTGGCAAGCGGTAAGTATCAGTTCGATAATGTTCCTGAGCTGCGGGATATCACTACGATGGGCAAATTGCTCGAGATGATGGGCGCTGAGGTAGAAAAAAACGGACATACCCTGGCTCTAAACACATTTCGCGTGAATAAATTCGAAGCACCGTACGATCAAGTTAAGAAAATGCGAGCGTCAATTTATGTGCTCGGTCCGCTGATTGCACGATATGGTTATGCAAAAGTTTCTCTCCCGGGAGGTTGTGCCTGGGGACCAAGGCCCGTGAACTTGCATATTGAAGGAATGAAAAAGCTCGGCGCTAAAATAGAAATAGATCGGGGATATATTATAGCGAGAGCAAAACGACTTCGTGCGGCAAAGATTGCTTTCGATGTTTCAAGTGTTGGCGCCACCGGGAATATTATAATGGCTGCCGTGCTGGCAAAAGGAACAACCGTCATCGAAAATGCTGCAATTGAACCGGAGATGACTGCCCTCTCAGAATTTCTTATTAAGATGGGAGCGCATATCGATGGCATAGGAACCAGATGCCTCGAGATTGAAGGAGTTGACGCACTTCATCCTGTAAATGAAAGAATGATTCCGGATCGCATTGAAGCGGGAACGTTTCTCGCGGCTGCCGCATTGACAGCGGGTACAGTCAAACTCGAAAACTGCAACCCACGTCATTTAACAACCGTCATTTCAAAATTTGAAGAAGCCGGCGCATCTATTCAGATTGGAGACGGATGGATAAAAATTAAATCCCAAAAAACGATTAAACCTGTTGATGTAACTACAGCAGTATATCCCGGATTTCCAACCGACATGCAAGCACAATGGATGTCGTTAATGACAATCGCGAAAGGATCATCGGTTATAACTGATTCGATTTATTATGATAGATTCAAACATGTACCGGAACTCTTACGCCTGGGCGCCGATATCGAACTGAATAAAAACGTTGCTGTAATAAAAGGTGTAAAGAAACTTCGCGGCGCGAAGGTCATGTCGACAGATTTGCGCGCATCGGCGAGTCTTGTGCTTGCAGGGCTTGCTGCCGAGGGAAAAACCGAAGTGCTACGAGTCTATCATCTTGATCGTGGTTATGAACATTTAGAAAAGAAACTGCATTTACTCGGCGCGAAGATACGGCGCATTTCAGGAAAAGAATATTAACAAGTAATTGAATCAATATCTATGAAAGTTATTGTTGTAATGCCGGCATATAACGCCGCGCGAACTCTCGAACCGACGGTGAGAGATATTCCGCCGGGAAGTGTCGATGAAATTATCCTCGTCGATGACGCAAGTAAGGATAACACAATCGAAGTTGCAAAACGTTTAAAACTTACAATCGGCATACATGATTCGAACCGCGGATACGGCGCAAATCAAAAAACATGTTACCGCCTTGCGCTTGAGCACGGCGCCGATATTGTGGTAATGATCCATCCCGATTATCAATATGACAGTAGGCTCACGCCATATCTTGTCGGATTATTAAAGGATGCCCATTTAGACGTTATGCTCGGATCGCGCATCCGAACACGTAAGGAAGCGTTAGACGGCGGAATGCCGCACTATAAATATTTTGCCAACAGGGTGTTGACGCTTTTCGAAAATATCGGAACCGGAATGAATCTTTCGGAATGGCACACGGGTTTCCGCGCATTCCACCGCAGAGTTCTTGAAACTATACCGTGGGAAAATAATTCCGATGATTTCGTATTCGACAGCCAAATTCTGATGCAGTGCGTCGCATTCGGTTTTCGCATTGGCGAAGTACCGGTACCGGTACGTTATCACGACACGTCTTCCTCCATCAATTGGAAAAGAAGTATTACTTACGGGTTAAGAACGATGCAAACCCTCGGAATATTCTTACTCCACAGAATCCATCTGATCCAATCACCACTGTTTACACCACAGCATAATCGTGATTGATTTCTTTCGTTCGATATTATACATCGTGCGGCAATGACATCACCATCAACAATGACCGGTCGATGGAAATTTCTCATCATCATAACGGCATCTGTTCTGTTGGTTTACGGACAGACATTACAATTCGGTTTCGTGAATTATGATGACGATGAGCTGATCTATAAGAATGAAAAGTTCCTTTCTGATTGGCGTAATGTTGGCACAGCATTTACCGCTCATGCATTTATCGGCGCAGGGGGCGAGAGCGTCTATTACAGGCCATTGCATGTCGTTACACTGATAATCGATTATCATATCTGGCAATTGGATCCATTTGGCTACCATCTGTCCAGTGTCGTTCTTCATACGACGACTGCGATTTTGGTTTTCTTGCTGTTCGAAATCATCTTCGGAAACTCCGTACTCGCGTTATTCGGCTCATTGATCTTCGCGCTCCATCCGGTTCAAACTGAATCCGTCGGTTGGATTGCCGGCAGGAACGATATTCTTTTGGGATTCTTCATAGCATTAATGATGATCTCGCATATTCAATCACTACGGAATAATGTAAGAACAAAATTTTACAGGACACTAACTCCAATTTTTTTTACATTCGCCATATTCACAAAAGAATCGGCTGCATTTTACCTGCTCCTGTTACCGATCTACGAGCTTTGTTTTCAAAATAAAACATTAATAGATACGGTATCCAAAAAAAATATTTTGAAGTTCTTACCGATGATGATAATACTCGCTCTCTATTTAATCATCCGCCTCAATATCTTCAGCGCATTCATTGGAGCCGAGCAAATGTATGGAAAGGGTAAACCATTTCCAGATCGCCTCGCTAATATTCCCGGAATAGTTGCCGAGCATCTGCAATTGTTAATAGCGCCTTTCAGTTTATCGGTCGCTCACCCGCTATCCGACATTATCTGGTTAAAAGAGCCGTGGTATTTTGTTTCATTTATTGTTTTACTCCTTTTTACCATCACGCTCTGGCGGTCGTGGCGAAAGCATCCGATATTATTTTTTGGATTAGCATGGCTTGCGGTAGGGTTACTGCCCGCCCTGAATCTTTTCCCGATGCCGAAGCCGATACTGGAGCACCGTCTTTACGTACCGATGACTGGCGTAGCGCTTGCTGTAAGTTTCGGGATAGATCGCTTCTCAAATATAATTCAGACCGTCAAATTCAGAGAAGTTCTTTTTTCTATTCTAACAATTATCTTAGCTATTCTATCCTACTTGCGGTTACCGGTTTGGGAAAACGGTGTAACATTATTTACCGATGCTGTTAAAAAAACTCCAACCGATCTTCACTCTAATTATTCTTTAGCCCGGGCCCAATACGATATAGGAAATTACAGCGAATGCAACCAAACATTAGATCATTATTTGACATTGGCTCCGACCGATCCGAGAGGGTACAGATTCCTCAGAGAGGTTTACTACGTTACCGGCAGGCGCAAAGAAGTTGCCGCAATTTGCAAAAAAATGATTGAATTGCAGCCGGATAACCCCCAGCGTTACCTCGAGGCTGGCGTCATTTATGAGGAACTCGGACAACCGGATTCTGCCGCTATTTATTACCGGCAAGGAATTTGGATTGATTCGTCAGTCGCACAATTACACTTTCGATTGGGCATTGTAAGTGAGCGGCTCGGTCAACCTTCCATTGCTGCGAAATCATATAAGAGGGCGATCGCTTTGAATGTTCAGGATGCGGACGCTTATTTTTATCTGGCAAAAATATACGCATCGGTGAACGACCAACGTTCTGCAATCCAAGTTCTGGAAAGCGGTCTCTCGATTAAAACGCCGTCAATTGATTATCTCACACTGTTGATGGATCTCTACTACAAATCGGGGGATGAAACAAAAGCTATTGAACTCAAACGGAGATTAAACTTTTAGTTTGATCATGGATAATCTCACAGAAATAAAATCATCATGGAAATATTTCCTGATCATAATTTTTTGCATCGGCATTGTATATGTGCAGACGTTAAGTTATGATTTTGTAAATTATGATGATTATGACCTTGTCCTGAACAATGAAAATTTTCTGAGTCATCCGTCTAACATCGCCGCATCGTTTACAACACACGCATTCACCACACACAAAAAAGAAGGCGTTTACTATCGTCCGATCCTGCTTGTAAGCTATATCCTCGATTATCAAATATGGAAACTTAATCCGCTCGGTTATCACCTCACGAATATTCTTTTGCATTGTATGACGGCGATGCTGGTTTTTCTTCTGATAAATTCTCTCATTCAAAACCAGATACTCGCTCTTCTATCGAGCTTGATCTTCGCTCTTCACCCGATTCAGGTCGAGTCGGTGGCATGGATTGCCGGGAGAAATGATATACTGGTCGGGTTGTTCATAGCCATGACGATGTATTTCTACATACAACACCATGAAAAACCCGAAAGAAAAAAGTTATATCTGTTTTTTTCCATAATATCCTTTACACTCGCACTCTTCACAAAAGAATCGGCGGCATTTTGTATTTTCATACTGCCACTTTATGACATCGTCGTAAGAAAAAATACTCTGACCACGCTGTTCTCAAAAGATACTTTACTAAAGTTCACACCCTTAGCCGCGGTCATAGGCGTTTATCTCATAATCCGATTAATGGTATTTGGTGAGATAGCCGGTACTGAAAAATTGTACGGAATGTTCTCGCTCATAGAGCGACTAAAATTTTTACCCGCAATAATCGTTGAACTTTTTTCGTTTCTGATTGCGCCATTCCGGTTGAGCATCGAACATCCACTTGCCAAAATTATCTGGTTCGATTTTCCATGGAATCTGTTCGCTATCGTTACTATTATTTCATTTGTTGCGATTACATGGTGGACATTGCAACGCGAATCAATTCTTGCTTTTGCACTATTATGGCTAAGCGTTTGCATGTTTCCGGCTTTAAATATTTTCCCTCTGGCAGTCCCGATCCTAGAGCATCGTCTTTATACAGCGTCTATTGGATTTGCGCTTTTCATCGGTGTGGGAATTTACCGGCTGTTTAAATCCCACGCACAGTTCGCCGGAAGGTTATTACTTGTATTACTTGTCGTCGCTTGTGGAATCGGTTCATTCATCCGCATACCTGTCTGGCGAAATAGTGAATCGCTTTGGTTGGATGCAATTAATAAAGCTCCGACCGCCCACCGCGCTTACTTTAATCTTGCCGGATACTATTTCGACCTTCGGCAATATAACAAAACTATAGAGTTACTTAACAAGTATATCGATTTGAGACCGGACGATTTCACGGGTTACTCGAAATTAAGACAATCTTATTATGCGTCAGGACAATATGATAAAGCGGTAGAAGTATGCAGACAGATGATTGTACTGGATACTCGTGACCAAAATCGATACGTCGAGCTCGGAATATTTTTTGAGAGCATGGGTTTGCCCGACAGTGCTATCAAAGTTTATCAGGATGGATTGCAAATCGATTCTGCTTTCTATCAATTGCATGTTCGCCTCGGGAGAATGTACCACAACCGGGGTGACGTTGTGAATGCCGAAAAGCATTATAGACAATCGATCAAAGTTAAACCGGATTTTGCTACCGGGTATTTCAGTCTGGGGGTTCTCGAAGCTTCCATGGGAAAAGACACTCTTGCCCTTCAAGCGTTACAACAGGGCGTAAAATTTGAAGCTCCAACATCCGATATTGCACAACTCATCGCATACCTTCGCAATAAACTCGGACAAGATAGGAAATAACATGAGTAAATTTTCTGGAAATAATTCTTTTCATATCGGACATCTGGCAATTCTAATCATCGTAGCGGTTCTTTGTTATCTCCCATTCATTAACAAAGCTGTGCACATAGATGATCCGTTATTTATCCGGGCAGCCCAACATATTCAAGACCATCCATCCAATCCGTACGGCTTCGATGTCAACTGGTACGGTAGAACGATGCCGATGCATGAAGTTACAAAAAATCCTCCGTTAGCTTCTTACTACATGGCGGCGGGAGCTTATTTTTTCGGCTGGGATGGGCGAACACTGCATCTCCTATTTATACTGCCTTTCGTCGGATTCATAATTGGAACCTATTTGCTTGCCATGCTTTTTTGTTCGCGACCACTCGATGCATCACTCATCGCCCTTCTTACACCGGTTGTTCTTCTCTCAGCCACAACTCTGATGTGCGATATATTGATGGCAGCTTTTTGGGTATGGGCAATATTTTCATGGATGAAAGGAATTCAAAACAATAACAGACTACTGCTGGTTAGCTCGGCATTGTTTATCGCATGTTCCGCTCTAACAAAATATTTTGGGATGAATTTAATTCTCCTGCTTTTAGTATGGACAGTCGTTGAGAAGCGGCGATTGGATGCTTCCCTGTTGTTCTTACTTATACCTGCCGGTATTCTTGCCGGGTACCATTGGGCAACATATGTACTATACGGAAAAGGTCTCCTGATCGATGCGGCTTCATACTCTGTTCAATTCGGTACGATTGGAAGTAAAACCTATCTTTCAAAATTTCTGCTGGGCTTCGCATTTACGGGCGGCTGTTTTATTATTATTCTTTTTTATCTTCGTCGGTTGTGGAGTCCGGTGTTCCTGCTTTTTAACGGAGCGCTCGCTGCGGGACTTATCGTACTTCTTATTACACTTGGAACGATCGGAAAAGTAACGCTCGCGAACGATGCGGGAATACGGTGGGATTATATTCTACAATTCGGACTATGCGCGCTTGCCGGAATAAATATCATTGTTATCGCCACTGCAGATATAATTCAAAAGAGAGATGCCGGCTCGGTTTTACTCTTCCTTTGGGTAATCGGAGTTTTTCTTTTCGCAGTGTTGATTAACTGGTCGATAAATGGAAGGACGCTCCTTCCCCTGGCTCCGGCAGTCGGGATTCTAATTGTCAGACGTAACGAATCCGTACTAAAGACAGTACTGTCTCAATCCGGATGGAAAAATTATTTCCCGCTTATACCGGCAGGATTACTTGCTCTCCTGATAACCTACTCCGATTATAATCTCGCCAACACTATCCGTGATGACGCTGCGACAATCGTCAAACGATATCAATCAAGTAACTCAACGATCTGGTTTCAAGGACATTGGGGATTCCAATATTACATGGAATCACTCGGATGTAAATCTCTCGATATATCCCAACCGAATCTCGCGGCAGGAGATATCATTGTTAATCCTATTAACAATACAAACCTATATCGATTGCCTAACTACATGCCGCTTCGCGACTCACTCGAAAGCAAAACATTAACATGGCTGACATGTATGAATAAGCAAGCTCGTGCCGGATTCTATTCCGACGTCTGGGGTCCACTCCCATTCGTCTTTGGCACCGTACAACCAGAGCGTTATGACATCCATATCTCATTAAGGGAACTTAGATACAAATAATTCTGTCAACCGTGAACATCAGGTAGTTTGATTTCAGATTACTTTGCATTTCTCTTCATGATGCTCTCCTTTGCTTTTTAGCCCATTTATCCTGATATTGAAGCACTTTTTACATTCAGAAACCTACTTATGGAGTAAATAATGACAACTATAATTGATGTTTTCGCACGAGAAATCCTTGACTCACGCGGCAATCCAACCATCGAAGTTGATGTTGTGTTAGAATCCGGCATTACCGGTCGCGCCGCTATACCAAGCGGTGCCTCAACGGGTGAGAACGAAGCTGTTGAGCTTCGCGATGGCGACAAGAAACGTTATAACGGCAAAGGTGTTTTGAAAGCTGTGAAAAATGTCAACGACATAATTGCCGATGAAGTAATCGGCTTCGATGCAACCGATCAAGTTGGAATCGATAATATGATGATCGAGCTTGATGGAACGGACAACAAAGCAAAATTAGGAGCTAACGCAATCCTCGGTGTATCTATGGCAGTGGCGAAAGCAGCGGCTCAGGTGTTTGAGCTTCCACTCTACCGCTATCTCGGCGGGACAAATGCTAAAGTTCTTCCCGTCCCGATGATGAATATTCTTAACGGCGGCAAACATGCTGATAACAATGTCGATCTGCAGGAATTTATGATCTTCCCGGTAAATGCACCAACGTTTGCCGAATCGCTCCGAATGGGAACGGAAGTTTTTCATTCGCTCAAGAGCGTCCTCAATAAAAAAGGATACAACACAGCAGTCGGTGATGAGGGCGGATTTGCGCCAAGCTTAAAATCGAATGATGAAGCTGTTGAAGTCATACTCGAAGCAATCGAGAAAGCAAATTACAAACCGGGTAAAGATGTTTACCTTGCGCTTGATCCAGCTTCGAGTGAATTCTTTGAAAAAGGAAAATATGTTTTTAAGAAATCGGATAAATCATCGAAGACACCGGAACAGATGGTGAGGTTTTATGAGAAATGGGTGAAGCAGTATCCTATAATTTCCATCGAAGACGGTATGGCAGAGAACGATTGGGAGGGCTGGAAGATGATCACTGAAGCGCTGGGTAAGAAGATTCAGCTCGTCGGCGATGATATCTTTGTAACTAATACCGAAATGCTTGCAAAAGGAATCGAGAAGAGCGTTGCCAATTCCATTCTAATAAAAGTGAACCAGATCGGAACATTAACAGAAACATTCGACTGTATCGAGATGGCAAAGCGCGCCGGATACACGACAGTTATAAGTCACCGCTCCGGTGAAACTGAAGATACAACCATTGCCGATATTGCTGTTGCTACTAATGCCGGACAAATAAAGACCGGCTCAGCGAGCCGCACCGACCGCATCGCGAAGTACAACCAGCTTATCCGCATTGAAGAAGAGTTGGGTACAAACGGGATTTTCCCCGGAATCAACGCAATCCAATAACAAGATAAAGGACTGAGCCATGAAACAAGTTTTCGCTGCTTTAACGATCTTCATTTTTACCTCGCTTGCATTCACACAGGAAAGAAGTGAAGACTCCACCGGATTGAAAGACATCGTCCAATCGTTTCTCGGATTGAACCAGCCAAAGCTCGGTTTCATGGCTCAATTCGCAGGAGAAGTATCAGACAATGGTCACTATACAGTTAGTGCTTTCACGATACGCAATCTTCGTATGTACTTTACCGGCTCAGCCGGCGAGCATTTTAAATATTTCTTTCAGGGAAGTCTCAACGGGGGTTTTGAGATGCTTGATTTGAAATTATCCTACATCTTCGATGATCATTTGAGAATCGATGGGGGAAGATTTAAAACTCCGTTCGGAGTTGAATATCTTGTTAACGATGCGAAGCTCTTTTTCGTAAAGCGTTCGACTGTTGCTTCAACCATCGGAACGTTTAGACAATATGGCATGCAAGCTCAGGGTTCTTTATTGGATAAGCGGATAATTTTGACGGCAGGTGCATTTAATAGTGAGTATTCTTATCCGAAAAGAGTTTCTCTCTTCATTGGTAAAGCTCATACCATCCCAATTATGTCCGGTGAAGTGATACCTGATTTTCAATTTGAAGCTGGTGGAAGCATTGTTTACACGCGCAACGAATCTGGTCTGTATCATTTTATTTTTTATCGAAACAATCATATTCTTTTCAGTACAGATGCAAAATTGACTTATGATCGGTATTGGATTGGAGGGGAATACTTCGCCGCAACAAGTAACCGGCATTTGACTCTGGATGGATTTTACATAGATGCCGGCGGCACAATCAATTCTGAGTTTGAAGTGATTGGACGGTTCGACTGGTCTGGTAAATATTTGAAAGATGTATATTTGAATCATATCCGGCAATATATAAGCATTTACGATATCAGGAGAAAATATCTCATCGGAGTAAATTACTATCCATTGAATCACATTAAGCTGCAACTCGATTACGAGAGAGATTATACATTAAAGATGAATTCTGCATGGCTTAATTGCCAGTATGCGATAAATTATGAGTGAGCCATTTTTATCTATTGAGTTTATTTAAGTAGCTACTATGATACCATCAAAAAAGAAAATAATTATTATGGTGTCCTCATCAGTATATGGAACTGAAGACCTTCTGGATCAAATTTATTCTTCACTTATAGGCTTTGGTTACACTGTATGGATGTCTCATAAGAATACAATCCCAACGAATTCAAATAATTCATCATTTGAAGATTGTCTGGAAGCCGCTCGAAGATGTAATATCTTTTTAGGAATTATTACCGGAAGATATGGAAGAGGCGTCCCAAAAAAGAAAAAAGGAATCACACAACAAGAAATTGAACTCGCCATTAAAATAAATAAGCAGCGATGGATATTGGTCCACAATAATGTTGTGATAGCACGACAACTATTAAAAAACTTTAAATTGAAAAAGAATACCAATCTCAAAAAGAATCCCATTCTTGATGATACAAGAATTCTTCAAATTTATAACAAAGCAGTCAGATCAGATGTTCCTCATTCCAAAAGGAGGGGCAATTGGGTACATCATTATCATGATAACCAAGAAGCTTTATTTATTATCAATAATCAATTAAGCGATATCAATAGAATAAGATTGATGCTAAATCCTAGAAAAAGTAAAGGTTAGATATGAACAATTCACTCTTAACTAGACTTATCAAAAACGGGGAATCAGAATCTGTTGAGTTTGTTTCTCCATTAGTAAAAATGGAACGAATTGGTGAAATAGTTTGCTCGTTTCTAAATAAAAATGGTGGAACAATAATTTTAGGTGTAAGTGATAATGGTAAGATAATAGGTATTAAAAATGTTCAAAAATATTTAGATCAAGTACGAAAACACCTTTTCGAAAAAATATCTCCTCGGTTTTCATACTCAATGGTTAAGTCACAAATTAATAATAAGGAAACAATACTAATAGATCTTCCCAAGGGGAACTCACAACCTTATTCCTATTCTGATCAGATATTCATTAGATCCCATCTACATACCCGAGTTGCAACAGCTTCCGACATATCGCAGTTAATTGATCAACGACACCGCTTTAATTCAAGATGGGAATCTCTTCCAGCTCTAGGATTAGATTTAAAAGATCTAGACAAGGAGGAAATTTTACGAGCGGCAAAAGAAGCTCGAGATGAACGACTATATGTATTTCCAAATCCTGGAAATCCCTCAAGTATCCTTGAAGAATTAAATCTGTCTCTGAATAGAATGTTATTGAACAGCGCTCTTGTTTTATTTGCTAACGATCCGACTAGGCGATTCCCACAAATTCGAATTAGAGCAGCACGGTTTAAAGGTATAGAGAAATCATCATTTATTGATAATCAAGTCTTTGAAGGTCATGCTTTTAATTTACTTAGAAAATCCGAAAAATTTTTACGCTCATACATTCCTATTGAATCTGAGTTGCCCAAAAAAGGATTAAAACGGCAACAAAAACCTAGTTATCCATGGCTCGCTATTCGCGAAGCATTGATTAATGCAATTATTCATCGTGATTATGAAGCTTTTGATGGGGGTTTATCAATTGAAATTTACGATGATCGGATCGAATTCTGGAATTCTGGAATGCTACCTAGTGGTATGACCATTCAAGATTTAAAGCAAAAACATCCCTCCAGGCCTCATAATCCGGACATAGCTCAAATTTTCTTTCTACGTGGCTTTATTGAACGTTATGGAATCGGTACACAAAGTATAATCAATCAATGTCTCGAAGCTGGTTTACCTGAACCAGAATGGCGCGAGATTAGCGGCGGTATTTCACTTATCATTAGATTGCAGAAAGTTTCAACGACTAAATCAATTTCTATCGAAATGAATAAACGCCAGATTAGTCTACTTAAGAAATATAAACCAGGTAATGAATTTACTCCTAGTGATTATTTTAGACTTGTTTCTAATCAAGTAAAAGAAAGAAGAGCTAGAACTGATTTAGTAGATTTAACCCGAGATGGTTTTTTATTAAGAAAAGGTCGTGGATCCTCCATAACATATGTAAGGACTAAAAAATCTTTACCTCGTGGCACTAGTCGGCACTAGTCGGCACTAGTCGGCACTAGTCGGCACTAGTCGGCAC
>CAZFQL010000003.1:0-220128 GCA_964520905.1 uncultured Chlorobiaceae bacterium
TTCATTTTTGTTCAAACATACTACAACCCCCGTGCCGGAGTTTTTACACAGTCTCTATTGTCTTAGATGAGCTAACTAATGCAATTGATAATTCCGATGTAACTCTTGCGCAGAGACTAGTCGCATTTTATGATGAGGTTGTACGCATTGGTCCAATTGATGATATCAACCCTGATTACGAAATCTCGTCCTATCAAACGATTAAAGCTCAAGGTCAAGATAATTGGGAAAGATGGCAAGGTCATTGGGGCCGAAAGCCATGTACAATACCGTCCTCCAACTTTCAAGAAGGTCCCACCGGACCTTCATCCAAAGACGAGTACAAAGATCCCTTCAAGCTGCTCGGACTGAATAACTTCTATCTTCATGTTCCTGTTATCTTGAAACTTCAATTAGGTTCGCCTGCGCGGCTTGCAATAAAAGATTCTCTGGGTAATTTTGCGGGTGATAGCTCAGGTCAACGCATCGATCGTATCGGTAACACATTTTATTTCTCATATTCTGACTCTCAGTATTTAAATGTGTACGATCCAAGGTTCAACAAATACGTTGTCTCCTTGGAAGGAAAAGATAACGGCGGCATCTATCATCTCGAAATCAGTCTTATACAAAATGGTGAGGTTAAAAGCACCTATTTCTTTACGGGTAGAATTATTCCCGGCCAAAAGTTATCTATCCCGATTAGTTTGGTAAAAGACGCTAACGGCATTTATGGTATAGCGGCATCAGCCCGTTATGATGCCGGGTCATTACCTCTTGTAGAAAAGAAAAATGCAAAGACTGCTGTCGTGACCTACCTAAGTGATGGCAATAGAAAAATCAAAGATGTAACGAATAAAGCCACGGAGTACATCAATCGTAGCCTTGCGGCTGAATTTTGGCAAAGCAATGATCACCTGACACTGAAGGGCAAAACGGTATTTGAGAATGAGAAGAAAGCTGTTCATGAACTCATGAAGGTATTGACTCTCACAAGCGTGAGGGATTCCGCCCTCTCAGCAATCAATCACCTTGTCACTGCTGACGACATTTTGGCTACAATCGCAATCAACGATGCAATAACTGCCTACAACTCGGCTGGATGTGTATCAAGTTCTACAAACACCGACTGCAAGTACATCCATAAGAAAATTCAGGATGGCTGGGAAGAAATGATAGAAGCGCAAGTAGATTATTCATCCGGGGATTACGACAAGGCAATCGAGCACTATAAAAATGGCTGGCAAAAGGCACAGGAGGCAATGAAGAAAACGCTACCTGGCTCTTCTGAGGAGTTGTCCGATCTTACTGATATCGAAGTACCTTTAGATTACATGATCTATCAAAATTATCCTAATCCATTTAATCCTTCAACAACAATACACTTTGAGATACCTGAACCAAGTCACGTTAAGTTGGAAATTTTTAACACACTTGGTCAAGTAGTGGGAACACTTATAGATGAAGATAAAGCTGGAGGTTATTACGACGTAAATTGGCAAGCCAACTTGACATCCGGGTTGTACTACTATCGGATCGAAGCAATTCCAATCAACGATCAAAGTAAATCATTCAGACAGGTAAACAAAATGATTCTTCTGAAATAGAAATGGTAACTGCAAATAACAATTGTAAAAAAGTCATTCACTTTATCATATGGAAAATAGTTCTCTCATTATGTGCCGTTGTCCCGCACCGCTTTTCGGTGCGGGATTTAGCAACGGCACGTCTTTTTTACAAAGCACGTTTTGCGCAATTGTTTTGGCTCTACGCTAAAAACTGAAATCAATCAAAAACAATTATTAGGAAAATTCCATGTCTAAGACATCTGATGATCTTGATGCCGTTCGAAAAATAGTTGAGGCACTCGAATCGTTCGAGCCAAAGGAACAAGAACGCATCATTCGCTGGGCAAGGGAGAAGCTCGGATTATGGGTTAGCTCTGTTGATCAAGACCGTACACAATCATCGACAGCCTCAACCCAGCCAACTGGTCAACAACATCCCTCATCTGGCCCTCAAGTTGACATTAAGGCATTCATTAACCTAAAGCAGCCTCAGAGCGATAGACAACTCGCTGCTGTCGTCGCTTATTTCTACAAGTTTGAGGCTCCCCAACCCCAAAGAAAGAACTTCATTACTAGAGAAGATCTTCAAGAGGCTTGTAGGCTCGCTGTCGTTGAGCGTCCGAAAAGGCCAGAACAAACCCTTGTCAACGCTCAACGCGCAGGTTTACTAGACAAGGGACCAGAAAGGGGTACATATGTAATAAACTCAGTTGGGGAAAATCTTGTGGCAATGGCTCTTCCATCTAGCGCAATTTCTACGATACCCACTAAGAGGAATCGAAGGAAATGAATGAAGCCCAACATGCCATCGAAGCATCTCTTGCGGAGTTAGACAGGCTTCGAAGAAGTATCAAGAAGGGTTCATCGGCGCAAGTCCAATCATCGGAAGAACGATCGATTATCAAAGCCAATGCCCTTTCTTGGTTTAACAAGCATCGTGTTTTTGTAGTGCTCTCCGTTCCTGACACAGCGCTGAGCACAATCGACTCTATATACCGTGAGTTACTCTCTTGTGGCGACAAAAATACTACACGCAGACGATATTACTCAATTCTAAAAAATGCTCATGACTCTTTAATTGAACTCAGAGATCAAAATATCGTAAACCTGTCAAATGTCAAACCTCAACAGTCTAGTGATACCTTGCCGAGTTTTACTTCCTTGACACCCGATTTGGAAATGCGGGCGATCCTCACAAGACGTTGGAATGAATGTGCCACATGTATTTCTTCACAAGCACCGTTAGCTGCAACCGTTATGATGGGCGGACTCATAGAGGGACTTCTGTTAGCACGAATAAATCAGTTCATTGACAAATCAAAAGTCTTTAAGTCGAATTCTGCGCCGAAAGGCAAGAGTTCGGGAAAGACCCTCACACTGAATGAATGGACTCTCAAAAACTACATTGATGTCGCACATGAACTCGGATGGATCTCCCAAACTGAAAAAGACCTTGGCATCGTCTTAAGAGATTATCGCAATTATATCCATCCACATAAGGAACGATCGCACGGCATAAAGCTTGAACCAAAGGACGCAGCGTTACTGTGGGAACTAAGCAAAAGTATCGCAAGACAATTGTTGGCTGTATCAGGTTCACCATGAACAACTCTGCCAAAACAACTGCGCATAAGACGCTCGACAACGCTGCTTCCTTTGTTGACAGAAGATTATTGGGGTTACTCAAGGCTTTTACTCGCGAGGGAATGAGTCGTTCATAGGTCACAAAAGTCCTGCGTTGTTGGGCGAAACGTTAATCATATTCACTTCTTCTCATTTCACGCAACACAATAACCGTAGAAAAGAATAATCCCTCCGCGTTTCGTCACACTGATACTTTCCTTAATTAATGCATCTTGCTATTCAAAAATCTCCACAGTCCCCCCGGTATGAATAAAGATAACATTTTCATTTGGCGAGAATAAGCCACGTTTCGCATAATCTAAAAGTCCGGCGGCGGCTTTGCCTGTATAAACATTATCTAAAACAATTCCTTCTTTGTCTGCAAAAAACTTTATAGCAGATTCATATGCTGCTGTTCTCGCGCCGTATGCAGTGCCCATATAAGAATTATCAAGTATAACATCCTTTTTATCAATGGATACACGTCCCGAAGGGATGTGCGAATGCACTCCTTTGGAGAATTTCCAAAGGAGTTTGCCCGTGTCATGTGCAAGCTCAAACACTTCCTTGGAAAGTTGTTTTTCCGTTTTTGCTACTCCCATTCCAATAATTTTTCCTTGCCAGTCGGTTAATGATTTACCGACTATCAATCCCGCTTGCGTTCCTGCTGATGAAGAGGTGTGGATAATTGTATTTAAATGGATACCCACTATTTGATTTTTATAGTGAGATTGATATATTATAAGAAAAAGGCCCCAATGTGCAATATAATTTTGAGTGGGATTTAGCCAAAGCTCGGCAAAACTACCGTAAACATAAAGTCAGTTTTGAGCGTGCAGCTGAGGTTTTTCTTAATCCGTTTATGCTTTCTATTTTTGATGATGAGCATAGTCGAGTAGAAGATCGATGGATAACCATCGGAAAGGATAAGAATGATGTCCCGCTTGTGGTTATTCACTCGTTCAGGGAAACTGATGTTAAAAATTGTGGAATCCGAATAATCTCTGCTCGATGAGCGACTAAAAAAGAAATCAAACAATACTCAGAAATGAAATCACAATGAAAAAAGAATATGATTTTTCGAAAGGCGTTCGTGGAAAGTTTTACCATCCGGATGCAAGTTTGAATTTACCAATATACCTTGATGCTGATGTTGCTAAATTTGTACAAGAGTTTGCCAAACGCAAGAAGGTGGATACTCAAACGGTTGTCAACAAGTTTTTACGCAGCAACAAAGCTATGATTCACTCCATTTAATAGGAAAACACAATTATAAATCAATCCGCTTAAAATTCTGATTTCTATCTCAGGACAAATCCGATAAGAAATCGGAGTTCTTTCTATGCTTTATCATTTAAAAATCTCCACAGTCCCGCCAGTGTGAATGAAAACAACATTTTCATTTGGCGAGAATAATCCTCGTTTTGCATAATCAAGAAGTCCGGCGGCGGCTTTGCCTGTGTAAACATTATCTAAAACAATTCCTTCTTTCTCAGCGAAAAACTTTATAGCAGATTCACACGCTGCTGTTCTTGCACCGTATGCAGTGCCCATGTAAGAATTATCAAGTATAACATCCTTTTTATCAATGAATACGTGTCCCGAAGGGATGTGCGAATGCACTCCTTTGGAGGATTCCCAAAGGAGTTTACCCGTATCATGTGCAAGCTCAAAGACTTCCTTTGAAAGTTGTTTTTCCGTCTTTGCAACGCCCATTCCGATAATTTTTCCCTGCCAGCCGGTCAGCTTTTTCCCTACAATCAAGCCTGCCTGCGTTCCGCTTGATGAAGAGGTGTGGATAATGGTATTAGTTGTAATTCCCAATCGTTTGCAATCATCGAGAATTTCTGTGAAAGCGGCAGCATATCCTAACGCCCCTATTGGGGTTGAGCCGCCTACAGGCAAGCGATAAACTGTTTTTCCTTTTGCTGTTAATTCGTCGGCGAGTTGCTGTCCGGTATTTTCCCAAACATTCCAATCATCCGATCCAACGAAGTGAATGTTCGCGCCAAACAAGTAGTCGAGCAGTAAATTGCCGGAGGGTTTATCGGGTTTCTCACCGCCAAGGACAAGATGAACGTCAAGTTCGTTTGCTTTCCCTGCCGCCGATGCCATCCGGCAAAAGTTCGATTGGATTGCACCGACTGCAATGAGTGTATTTGCCTTCTTACTTATTGCATCGGCAATTAGAAAGTCGAGTTTACGGGTTTTGTTTCCTCCGTAAGCGAAACCGGTGAGATCATCTCGTTTGCAATAAATATTAAAACCGGTTTCTCGTGATATATTTTTAAGTTTATGCAGCGGGGTGGGAAGTAATGATAATGATACCGTTGGAAATTGTTTGATTGCATCTCTGTTCATAGTCAGCTCAACCAGTTAAGAAATAAAGTGATAATAATCGCGTTGGTAAAGTCAATGAAGAATGCGCCCACCATCGGAACAACAAGGAATGCACGCGGCGCGGGTCCGAATTTCCCGACAAGTGTTTTCATGTTAGCCATGGCGTTGGCGGTAGTGCCTAAGACGAATCCAATAAATCCGCTTGCCATTACAGCCGATTCGTAATCTTTCCCCATCATCCGGAACGAGATGGTAATTGAAAAAAGAACGACTGCAATTACCTGGAAAAATAAAATCACCGCAAGAGGAACAGCTAAATGTACCAACTCCCATAATTTCAAATCCATCAATGCAACAACGAGGAATATATTTAAAGATATTGTACCGATCAGCTCCATAACGGGATAATCGATCTTAAACAATTTTGTCTTATCGTCTATGTTTCGCAGTACCGATGCAATAAGCATCGCGCCGATATATGCCGGAAGTGTCCATCCAAGAGATTGAATATAAAAGCTCACGATACTTCCGAGTCCCATTGCCGCGGCGGCGAGAACAATGCTCATCATAAGATTAGAATCTTCACGTTCAGCATCAATGCTGACCATCTGCGGCTCAGGATTTAACTCTTTTTGCAACTCACTCGATTTGCCGATGCCTTTAGCTTTAATTTGATAGCGGCGGATTAAATATGTTCCCGCCGGACCTCCAAGTATTCCACCGCATACAATACCGAATGTTGCGGCAGTAATCGCCAGTGTGTGTGCACCGATGACGCCAGCTTTTTCGAACAATGGAGCAAATGCGAGACCCGTTGCAGGACCTCCAACCAATGTCACAGAGCCGGCAATAACACCGAGCAGGGGATTGACGTTAAAAGCGGAGGCGATTCCCATTCCTATAAAGTTCTGTACAAAACAAAAGAGGGTGGACATTATAAGAAATATGATAACATACATTCCACCACGCTTAAGAAGAGGTAAACTTGCGCCCATGCCGATGGTTGTAAAGAAAAGCACCATGAAAAGCGGTTGTGCAATTGTAGTAAGTTTAATATTTAGGAAACGATCGTGAGCAATAAGATTAATTGCTGCGAACAGCAGACCGCCCACCACTGCCGATGGAATATTCAGCCGTTCGAGGAAATTAATTCGTTTGCGGATAATCATTCCAATAAAAAATACAACAGATGCAACCGCAAGTGTCTGTATCAAATCAAGCTCAATGGTTGGTATATTGTTTTCAAGATTGTTCATTATCGTCTGGTTCTCAAAAGAAATTTATAATTAACTGAGGTTACGCACATCATTTTTTTGCGTTCTTAATTTGAATTTAAATAGCCCCGAACTTTAGTTCGGGGTAACAATATACCAAGGAAAAAGGGGGTTTCAATCCCGCCGATGTTGGCGGGACTAAAGCCCAATTTGTTTTTGAGTTTTTTATCCCCACGATAAATCGTGGGGCAATTAATGTGTTTCTTGTTGCCATTGTGTAATATCAGTAATTAAAACGGAAAATCCTGTTTACTGTCGAACCCTTTTTCCTGTTTTTGTATCTTTGGTTTTTGTGCTTGCAGATGGACCCGGTTCGGAGTAACATAAATTGCTTTTCTCGGTGTTGTCGGGCAGGTGTGTTCACAAGCGCCGCATCCAACGCAGATATCGTTGTTAATCTCAGGGATTTTCAAATTTCCTTCATAGGGAACCATGTGAACGGCTTTCGTCGGACAGTGTTCGGAACATGCCGCGCAATCTTTTTTCTTCGCTACAACAACGCAGTCATCTTTAACAAGAATTGATTTACCGATCTGGACTAATTTCTTCGTGTCAACATCGACCGGTAGGATGGCGCCGCTCGGACAAATCTGGCTGCATAATGTGCACTCGTAGTTGCAGTAACTTGCATCGTAATTCATTTTTGGCTGGAAGATACCAGCCAATCCATAACCGAGGAATGAGGGATAGAGTACCTGGGTCGGGCAGGCACTCACGCATAGATGACAAGCCGTGCATAGATTTGAAAAATGCCGAATGCTCTGCGATCCCGGTGGAGTAACTGGATGTTTTTTATTCGCATCATATCCACTTTTTGTAGCAGCACTGTCAATATTTGCAAGTGCCGGCACTGTCAACCCAATCGCCGGCATTACTATATCTTTGAAAAATATTCTTCTTGCCGGATTGAACTCTGACGAATCTTTAACAGGTATTTTGATTCGTGCCGCTGAATATATTATTCCATTCGTAGGACAAGATTTAATGCAATTGAAGCATCCAACACAAGCGCTGAAATCGATCCGCTTGGTTTCACTCTCAATACAGTTTGCTTTGCAGACTTTCTCACATGCGCCGCAGTCGTTACAAGCAATTTTGTTAATGACAATTTTGAAGAATGCAAAGCGAGAAATTACCCCGAGCAATGCGCCCGCCGGACAGAGAGAATTACAAAAAAGTCTTCCGTGATAATACGACATAAAAACTAATAGACCTAAAAACACGAATGCACCAATTATAATACTCGCGCTGATATCCCGCAATGGTATATTATAGAAGAAATAGTTTTGGTAACGTCCCAAAATACCGGCAATTGTGTTATTAATTAAGGTAATTATAGGCTCGACAGTGTTTGTTAATATCCTGCCGTAATTGCTGAATGGCTCGAAGAGATTTAAAAGCGTCAGACTGCCGCTGACGGTAAAAATTATAATTGCGACCAAAAGGGAATAATGGAAAAAGAAGGGCGATTTTATATACTCATATCGTTTCTTTCGCTCTATTTTCTTTTTGACATGGATGATTATATCCTGAAGTGTTCCAAGCGGACAAAGTGTTGAACAATATACGCGTCCGAATGCAATCGTCAGACCGACTACAATAATCAGTCCAATGGTAGTCGTTCCGCTGTATACAAGAACCTTTGTGAGCGAGGGGATAACCTGCAGCGAGACAAGGAAGTTACTTACCGACGATGGAATACCGTTCCGCGGGTCGATAAACAGGATACTGGTCGGTATAAAGAAAAAAAGAGAGACGATAACCCGGATTTTTTTCAGCTTTTCGAGCTTGAACCAGCTCACACTGTTATCCGTTTGATGTTGAGCTTATCCAAATCCATCCTCCCGATTTTCATATCGGAGGCGATCTGAATATAACGCACACTTTCCGGTTTTATTCCGAAGAGTTTAGCCGCAGCAGTATCGACCGCAACGATATCAGTAGAAATCAATTGTGCCTTCATGGTAACAACATCTTCAATAGAGACACCACGCGGACCGTTTAATTTCATCACATTGTAAGCATCCACGATGTTCAAATCCGGTTTGCGGTATGTTGCAAAATCTGCAATACACTGGTGGAGATCGTTGCGATGCCAGTATTTTCTATCCCAGACATTGCCCATAAGGTTCTTCATCGCGATTGTCAGATTAGTCCCGCTGTGGTTTTTGAGAATCGGAACATTGATGAATACATCGGCACCAAGAATTAACTCGTGCTCTTTAGCAGAGGTGAGCGTTTTACCGTTCGGAATTTTAACATCGTGGTAATAACTTTCGCTGCTGCCGGGGGCAATTTTTCCACCAGCATCCTTAACTGCTCGTTCGATTCCACTGTTTTTGTAACATCGCTGCCATTCGTCGCAAGTGTTATCAACAACGTGGACATCTTTTGCACCTGCATCAAGGCAGTGCTTAATAATTCGAGAAACTAATTTTGGATTAGTGTCACCAGCACGCTCAGGGGAGACGTCCCAGCCGATGTTTGGCTTCACGACAACCTTCTGTCCCTTTTTAACAAATGTTTTCATCCCGCCAAGCGCTTCGATTCCTTTATCGAACATGACATCCGGCTCACCGCCTTTGATTGCGACGAGATCGAAAGGAGTGGGCGTGTAAGCAAATAATTCATCATACTTCCCAAATGTTAAATATGATCCAACCGTCAGCGAGGTAACCATGCTTTTCTTGAAAAATGTCCGTCGATCCATGAATTTCTCCAATTATTTTGATGCTAGATGATTTGTTTCATTATCTATAATTTACACTTGTCATTGATTTTGTCAAAAAAGATTATTGAAATCTCACAAATCATTTAACTGATGTTACGCATATTATTTTTTTCACGCTCTTTGTCTGAATTTGATTAGCCCCGAACTTTAGTTCGGGGTAACAATATACCAATAAAAAGAGGGTTTCAACCCCGCCGATGTTGGCGGGACTAAAGCCAAATTTGTTTTTGAGTTTTTTATCCCCACGATAAATCGTGGGGCTATTAATATGTATCTTGGTACCATTGTGTAACATCAGTTATTTAAATAAGTTTTCAGGAAATTCTTTTTCGAGTAAATATTTATAATAGAAACGGTACGTTTCGTTTCTCAGGTGGGTTGCTTTCGGTCCACCCCAGCCGTGTCTGCCGCCGGGATAAATCATAAGCTCGAAATGCTTTTTCGTATTCTGGAGTTTATCAACAAACTGGAGGATATTCTGCATGTGAACATTATCGTCCATCGTACCGTGGATAATGGACAGCATTCCTTTATATCGATCTGCATACGTCATTACCGACGAATTTTTATAACCCTCAGTATTATCCACAGGTGTGTCCATATATCTTTCAGTGTAGTGTGAATCGTACAAGCGGAAGTCTGTAACAGAGTAATCTGCAATGCCGTGTGTGAAATAATCTGCACCATAAGTTAGCGCCATGCAAGTCACGTAACCACCATAACTTCCGCCGGTGATACAGATTTTTGTTGTATCGACAAATGGTTTCTCTCGCAACCATTTTACTATCTCGATGTAATCGTTTATTTCCCATTTTCCTAAGTTTCTGTGCATAAGGGCTGCGCCTTCTTTTCCAAAATGCGCGGATCCCCGATGATCCATCGTAACCTGAATAACGTCTTCCAAAGCAAGCCACTGCGACCTGATTCCCTTCCACGAATTTGAGACATCATTTGATCCCGGGCCGCCGTAAACACTGATAAGGACAGGATATTTTTTATTTTCATTAAAGTTATGGGGCAACGTCCAGATTACAGGCAGATTATATCCATCAGAGGTTTTCACACTGAATATTTCGGGCTTGGCAAGATCATACTTTTCTAATTCCTCAGTGCTACTATCACCTAAGTCTTTTACAAATTTTCCACCAGCGGTGTATAAAGTCGTCTTAGATGGTGTTGTGATATTAGAATATGTTGCAATGAAATACTTCCCCTTAGGTGATGTGACGATAGAATTAGTGTAATCGCCTGAAGTCAATTTTTTTAAGTTCTTGCCATTAAGATTTATGCTGTAGAAATCGGTATTTGTGGTGATTTCTTTTCGAGCGGTGAAATATATGACACTATTATCTTCGTTTATAAGCCGCAAATCAACAACGCCCCATTGCCCGTTGGTTATTTTGTTTATAAGTTTTCCGTCAAGTCCGTATAGGTATAAATGACTCCAGCCGTCTTTATCGCTCTTGATGATAAACCTTTTATTATCTTTCAAAAAATGAATCGATTCGAACCAGTCAACCCAGGATTTCTGGTGTTCAATATAAATCTGTTTCTTCTTGCCTGTTTCAGAATCGATTGAATACAATATCAAAGTGTCCTGCTCTCGATTCATCCATTGGCAAATGAGTTGTTTGCCATCCGGTGTCCAGAATGGTGTGCCAAAATATTGATCATCCTTTTCATTGAAGTCTGTCCAGATGATGTTGTTGCTTGGCATCGAAATCGTTCCGATCCTAACTTCTGGATTTGGATCGCCGGCTTTGGGATAGCGGGTATTTTCAATTGAGCCGTGAACACCTTCCGCGTTAAAAATTGGAAACACCGGCACTTTCGATTCATCGAAACGGAAAAATACAAGCCGTTTACTATCAGGCGACCACCAGAAAGCCCGGTAACGCGACGGCCTGCCGAATATCTCTTCATAATAAACCCATGCCGCCCAGCCGTTATAAACAACATCCGATGCGTCGTTTGTATATTGAAATTCTTTTCCTGTGTTAATATCGACGGCGAACAAATTATTATCTCGTGTGAATGCAACATAGTTTCCGTCGGGGGAGAGTGTCGGATTTTTCTCTTCCGATGCAGTCTGTGTGAGTCGTTTAAATTCTTTTGTTACCGTGTTGAAGAAATAGAGATCTTTATCTTTTGAATAGATAAGCTTGTCGTACTTTTCGGTGTGCGAAACAGGAGTGTTCGGATCGATGGTAGTATCAATAATAGAACGGTACTGATCCAGATTCCTGTAAAGCTCCTCGTTTCCGCTCTTGACGTCAATTGAATAGAGCTTTTCTTTTTCATCGGTTGCTTTTTTCTTTGATTCGAGGTAATGATCGTCATCTGACCAGCCATCAATGTTCGGTAAACTTTTCATAAGTTTCGGTTCGGCATTCTTAAAAATCTGGTCGAAGGTTAATTTCTTTTTCTCCTGCGCATTCGAACATAGAACAAATACTCCGAGAATTAAGAAGCAAACGGATAAGGCGCGATGGAATGGATAAGCTTGGTGCATGATAATTCTCTTATTTTAGTTTTAAGATGATAGTTCGGAGACTAATTTCACAAATACTCGCGTTTGGTTTTTCGGGTAACAAAAATTACAACCTTTCGATTTAATATGCAATACTTCATTCAAATTCCTAAATTGTTGAGGAACTTACACCGGAAACACAGTGTTTTATTGATACAAGTTAATGAATAAGCGGAAAATTATGAAGAACAATCCTTATATTAGAATAATATTAATAATTGTAAGTATTTCGGCTATCTTTGTTGAAACCGATTTTGCACAGAAAACGAAAATGAAATATAATAAATTATCCCCGGAAGAAGAACGTGTTATTCTCCGCAAAGGAACGGAAATGCCGTTCACCGGAAAATACACGGACTACAGAGAGAAGGGAATGTATGTCTGCCGCCGATGTAACGCCCCGCTGTATCGTTCCAATGACAAGTTCGATTCACACTGCGGTTGGCCCAGTTTCGATGATGAAATTCCCGGCGCAGTGAAGCGTATCCCCGATCCGGATGGTATTCGAACGGAAATTATTTGTGCAAAATGTGGTGCACATTTAGGGCATGTGTTCCTTGGAGAGGGGCTGACTCCAAAGGATGTTCGTCATTGTGTCAACTCTATATCGCTGGATTTCATTCCGGCAAAATAAAGTTCATATAGCTAACCAATCCCAATTGATGACCCGTTAAAAATAATTTCCTAATACAAGTGTCAATACGCGTCAATTTTACTGTCGAGAGGTTTTCTTTATGCTCGTTTTATTTTCTAAGAAAAATTTAACAGATAAATCAATCACACATCCTTGATTCTATCCGGAATCTTGCTTATTTTTAATAAATATGAGTTTCCTAACTGATGAAGCAGAGATAATCAATCTATACGGCAATCAACAGCCGAGATAATATTTTCAGAAGAACAAGCCATCGAAGATTAATAATTGATGGCTTTTATTATATCCCATCAAAAAAAATATTGAATCCATTCTTAAATCCTCAAAGATAATTATGAAGAAAATTAGTTTACCATTTTTTTATATAGCGTGCTTAAGCTTAATAATATTCTCTATCCCTTTGTTCGCACAGACAAAGTTGAGTGACACACAGATCGGCATTCCACAAGCTGGAGCGATCGGAGTAACCCGCACAACCGATGATATCATGCTGATGGAGCGATCCACGGCTGCGTTGCAGCTAAATCGTCCGCCGAGGCTTTCCGTGGAACATGAAGTCGAGCGCGAGGACCTACCACAGAATCCGGAATCGCCGGAAGTCGATCGTTTTCCCGCAGGTGATCCGTCTGGTAAAAGTCAGCCTCAGATCAATTCGATAACAAGTCCACAAACACTGGGACTTACTTTTCTCGGCGCGACCCTTGCTGATGCCAATGCATTCCCGCCCGACGTGATGGGTACGGTTGGACCGACGCAATTTATTGTAGCTATCAATGGACGAATCAGATCATTTAATAAAACGACTGGCGTAGCAGATGGTGTTCTCAATGCCGACATGGATGTTTTTTTCTCAACAGTAATGAGCACTCAGAGTGGTACTTTTACTTCCGATCCTCGTATTCGTTATGACCGAATCACAGGACGATGGTTCGTTATAATCATTGATGTACCTGCCGGTACCGGCGCTGTTGCAAATCGATTGCTTGTAGCTGTAAGTAACTCTGCTACAATTACAGGAAGCACGGTTTGGACGTATTTCTATTTCACTCCGAATGCCAGCCAGTTTGCAGACTATCCCACACTCGGCATCGATAAGAACGCTCTATATATAGGCTTCAATATGTTCACATTATCAGGAAGCTACGCTGGCACAATAGGATACGTTGTTAAAAAAAGTTCTATTCTCGCTTCCGGACCTATTGTAGCAACATCACTCGGTACATTTGCGACTTCTTCTGGGGCTGGACCCTTTACACCACAAGGAATTGATAATTTTGATACAACCGCAACTGAAGGGTATTTTATAGGATGTGATAATGCGAGTTACGGATTGCTCCAGATTCGTCGTGTGAGTAATCCCGGTGGAACACCAACAGTATCCGGCAATCTTTCTATAACTGTTCCTACAACGTCTGCTTCCAAACTGGTGCCCCACCTTGGTAATACAGGCGGAACAAGTGGTTATTTAGATGCGCTCGATGATCGTTTGTTCGCGGCAGTTATACGAAACGGTCGGCTTTGGACAGCGCATAACATTAGTGTGAATAGTTCGGGTGTTGCATCGTCCGGCGATAGGAACGGTTCACGATGGTACGAGATTGGAAGTCTTACGACTACTCCTTCTTTAATCCAATCCGGTACTGTGTACGATAATAGCAGCAACGTACGAAACTATTGGATTCCCTCGGTCAGTATTTCAGGGCAAGGACATATAGCTATGGGATTCAGCACAGCAGGAACAAACGAAAGAATCAATGGAGGCACTGTTGGTCGGTTAGGGACAGATGTAACCGGTACGATGCAAACACCGGTTCTTTACACATCAAGTTCTACTGCGTACAATCCAGCGAGTGATCCCGGAGACGCGACTTATGGTCGTAGATGGGGTGATTATTCCTACACAAGTGTGGATCCGAATGACGATATGACTATGTGGACTATACAGGAATATTGCAGTTCAACCGATAATTGGGGCGTGCAAGTGGTTAAACTTATCGCTCCTTCGCCGGCAACCGTGGCGAGCGCATCACCTTCTTCTGTAAATACTAACACATCGAATATAAACGTTACCATTACCGGGACATCGTCCAGTGGTTCAGCTTTCTTCGATCCGGGATCGGCTTTTCCAAATCGACTATCAGCCGCTATCAATGGAAGCGGCGTTACGGTCAATAGTGTAACATACACCGATGCAACACATCTTACAATAAACATCTCTGTTGCAGCAGGCGCTACTGCCGGTGCCCGTACAATTACCGTCACTAATCCTGATGGACAATCAACAACAAGCGCAACAGGAATATTGACAATCAATAATATAAGCTGTCCGACCATTACCATGACTCCGACGACGCTGCCTGATGCAGCAGCCGGGTCGGCATACAGTCAGACCATTACTGCAAGTGGTGGTGCATCTCCATACACATATACACTCACAAGCGGATCATTGCCCGGCGGAATTACTCTTTCCACGGCAGGGCTAATCTCCGGTACAACATCGTACGGCGGAACATTCAACTTTACTATTACTGCAACCGATAACAACACTTGCACCGGATTGCAGGCTTACACATTAACAGTTACTGGATGTCCCCAAATTACTGTAGCGCCGAGCTCGCTTCCGAGTGGTACAATCGGTACAGCATATTCACAAACGATTAGTGCGAGCGGAGGGACTTCTCCCTATTCCTACAGTGTTACTGCCGGAGCGTTGCCGGCTGGTTTGGCGTTAGTTGGTAGTACTGGAGTAATTTCAGGTACTCCGATCGTTTCGGGCACATCTAATTTCACTATTACTGCAACCGATGCAAATACCTGCACAGCAAGTCAAGCATACAGCATAGTGATAAATTGTGCAACCATTACTCTCAGTCCCACCACACTTCCAAGCGGAACAACAAATGTTGCTTACAGTCAAACTATCACGGCGACGGGAGGAACCGCGCCATATACATTTGCAGTTACAAGCGGAATACTTCCTACCGGTCTGACGTTATCGACCGGTGGAGTTCTTTCCGGAACTCCTACTGTAGCAGGTACATCGAGCATTACAATAACTGCTACTGATGCCAATGCTTGCACAGGAAGTCGGGCATATACACTTACTATTACTGCTCCATCAAGCTCGTCCACAAGTTTAACCACGCTCGGTGTGGCGTACTCACAAGATTTCAATACTCTTATAATAACCGGAACAGATTCTATAAAAAATCTTCCTACGGGATGGACTGCAAATGAAACTGGAACAAATGCAAACACAACATATTCTGCTGGTACAGGTTCGTCGAACTCCGGTGATACATGGAGCTACGGTCCATCATCAAATACAGACCGTGCGTTTGGTGGATTACTGAGCAGCAATCTTGTCTCTACGATTGGTGCGAATTTTACAAACAATACCGGATCCTCGATTACAAGTCTCGATATTTCCTACTATGGGGAAGAATGGAGATTGGGCACACGTAGTAGGTTCGATACGCTTAAGTTCCAGTACAGTTTTGATGCAACAAGTCTAACGACAGGTACGTGGACATCTGTGAATTCACTTAATTACATTACAACGGATACATCTGGAGTAGCCGGAGTACGCGATGGAAATACAATTCGAAGTTCTATTATCGGCACGATTTCCGGGTTAAACATTTCAAATAGTTCGATCTTCTGGATCAAGTGGGTGGATGCCAACGCGACAGGTTCGGACGATGGACTTGCAGTTGACGATTTCTTGCTGACACCTCAGGGTGCAGCACCAACGAACCCAAGTGTAGTTGGAACAGCAAATCCATCAACAGTTGTAGCAGGGAACTTAATTTTATTAACAGCAACTGTAACACCCGGTACAAATCCAACCAGCACAGGAATTGGCTTAACGGGAAACCTGAGTTCAATCGGTGGTTCAGCGTCGCAATTGTTTTACGATGACGGAACACATGGAGATGTAACAGGAAGCGATAATATCTTCTCGTATCAGATGACTGTTTCGGTTAGCACAACACCGGGATCGAAGAGCTTACGTGTTTATGTAACTGATGCACAGGCAAGGGTTGACAGTACTGACATCTCTCTCACAGTTAATGCACCATCGACAAACCCAAGTGTAGTTGGAACAGCAAATCCATCGACAGTAGTTGCGGGTAACACAACATTACTTACAGCTACAGTAACGCCGGGTAGTAATCCAACCAGCACGGGAATTGGCGTAACGGGGAACCTGAATTCAATCGGTGGTTTAGCATCGCAGTTGTTTTATGATGATGGGACTCATGGCGATATAACTGTGAGTGATAATATTTTCTCTTATCAGACAGCTGTATCGGTAGGAACGATACCCGGACTGAAATCATTGCGTGTTTATGTAACTGATGCACAGAGCAGAACCGATAGCACGAACATCTCGCTTACAGTAAATTCGCAAACTTGCCCGACCGTGACGCTGTCCCCCTCGACGCTTCCGAATGGCTTTATCGGAATAAGCTATAATCAAAGTATAACTTCAACCGGAGGGAAAATCCCTTACACTTATGCGGTAACAGCAGGTATATTGACAAGCGGTCTCTCTCTGCCTTCTACAGGTGAACTTTCCGGTACACCATCATCTTTAGGAAGCTCAACATTCACTATAACAGCAACCGACAGCAATGGATGCTCGGGCAGTAATGAATATACACTCCAGGTATCATGCCCGACTATAATAATCAATCCGGTAGAACTTACTGGTGACTCGGTTGGTAAAACATTCAGCCAAATTTTAAATGCCACAGGAGGAACAGCGCCGTATTCTTTTGTAGTTACTGGTGGAGCACTTCCAGATAGTCTTGAGTTATCTCCATCGGGAATTCTCGCAGGAAAACTCAAAGTTGCGGGTAATTATAATTTTACTGTGAATGTGACCGACGCAAATGGATGTACGGCAAATAAATCATATTCTCTAAATGTGTATGAATTTACGTTCGGAATTCAAGTGCCGGTTACCGCGACTTGGAATCTTCTGTCAAATCCGGTCACAGGTTCGAATGATTTAGTAAGCATTCTTTTCCCGACGGCGGTCAGCGAAGCATTCGCCTTTACACTTGGAGGATACCTCGCGGGCGATCATATGATTCCGGGCTTTGGTTATTGGCTGAAGTTTAATTCAGCCGATACGGCATTTATCGCAGGGTTACCCATCGAAGATGATACAGTTGATGTGAATGCGGGATGGAACTTAATCGGTTCGATTTCCCAGAGCATTCCGGTAAGCGGCGTCTCAGGATTAGGAACCACCATTATATCCGATCTCTTTGGATATAATAATATCTATTCAGCGCTCGACACAATCAAGACTGGGACAGCTTTCTGGGTAAAAGTAGATGTTGCTGGAAATTTACGACTCTCTCGTTCACTAGGTCTAGCGGGAATAAATACGACGCAATCACAATCTGATAAAAAATATGAGATGCTCGATCATCTTGAGTTTGTAGACGCAAGAGGATTGCGTCAGTCATTATATTTCGGGAGCAAAGAAAATCGGACATCTGCTAACCAACACTTCGAATTGCCACCGACACCGCCTACTGGCGCGTTCGATGTTCGATTTGCATCTCAGCAAATGGTGGAAGTATTTTCATCTCAGTTCCAGAAATCTCAGAAGCAATCGATTATCATTTCATCTGAAGCGTATCCCATCACTGTCAAGTGGGAAGTCTCACCCAATACGAGTCAGCGATACAAGCTCCAGATTCAGAACTGGAAGAAAATTGTAAAGGATGTACACTTGAATGGGATTGGTAGTATCAGATTGGAGAATTCAGAAATTAAAAAACTGGATCTTGTTTTGCGTAACAATAGCAACATTCCATCGCGGTTCGCATTACATCAAAACTATCCCAATCCATTCAATCCGATTACAACCATAGAATACCAATTGCCGGTTGAGAGCAAAGTATCTGTGAAAATCTTCAATGTGCTGGGTCAGGTTATACAGGTATTAAAGGATGAAATACAGTCTGCAGGTTACGAATCGGTCGATTGGAATGCGAGTGATATTGCAAGCGGATTGTACTTTTATAAATTGGAAGCGACAAGCACCTCAGACCCGAACATACGATTCACGCAAATAAGGAAAATGCTTCTGTTGAAGTAAATAATTACCTGTATCGTATTAGTAATCGTCCCGACAAAACTGGGTTTGTCGGGACGATCTGTTTTAAGAAGAGAAATTCAATCCGCGCTGGTAGATATGAAATGCAACTCGTGGAAGAAACAAAACCGACTTATTTGATTTTTCCAATAAAGTATCCATTCTCAAAAGCATCGAACATTTCTTCAGCAAATTTGCGCGCTTCTTCAACGGTAGCATACTGTCCCAACGCCACATTGTAATATTTATTCGCCTCAACAACTGAAGAGATGTATCCTGCATCAATCCAGCGTGAGACGTCGTCATCTGCTGGAGGTTCGATCACATAAGCAGCAATGTAAATTGTGTAATATGTCTGGGCGCTTAATAATTGCGGTTGTTGACTAACGGGCGCTGGCTTCACTTCCGACTCAACTGGTTGGGTTGTAACAGGAGATGGTGTTTCTACATTTTGTGTTGCTACTATTTCTTTTGAGGGCAACATAGTTCCCTGCCGCCCCACAAGGTAGATGAACACTAAAAATACCGATGAGGATACAACAATTACAATAAACAATCCCAATACAAAATATTTGAGAAATGGAGTATGCTTTATGGGCGGGCGAGGAGTTGGTGGTTCTTTCGATCCATCGTCGACCGTCACATACGTTTTATTCTGAACGTTTAATGGCATTATAGTATCCGAGATGCTTGAATTGAGATACAATGTACAACTTAAGAATGACTAATTCAAGAATAAAATTGAGGATAAACGGTGGGGGTAAATATTTTAAGTTTTACTTAGATAATAATGAAGGAGGGATACAATTTCAACATTGTAACTCCTGTGTAACCCCAAATATATACTCAAATTATAATAAAATCACAAAATGTGAGTAATTCAATCTATGAATTGCTGGTTGACATTGTCTCATCATCTTGTTACATTCCTGCTACATATTGGCAGAATTTACTGAACCCGGGGAGATGTTTCAGTTGTACAACCGGGGGTTGGTTCATTTCAGTAGAGTAGAATGGTTATGCGTAAGCAATGAGAATAAAAAGTAATTTTAAAATATGTTCTATTTGTTTAAAAGAAAAAGAACTTACTTTTGAGCACATAATTCCTGAATCGCTAGGTGGTTTTTTAGAATCAGATATTCAATGTGCTGACTGCAATAATAGAAAACTCGGAAGCGGATTAGTATCCAAAGCAAAAAGAACCCATACAATTCGGCTTGCAATAAATTATCTAAAAAATAATCTACCAAAATTGTTTGAATCTATTGAAGAAGGACAAGAGTATATTGCACAGAAAAGTGACAATACAACTTCAGAAGCAGTCTTCAAGAATGGCAAAATAAAAAGTAAAGCTGAAAAAGCAAATGATGGTTCTATAAATGTTGATAGACAAGATACTGAAAAAAAATTACGTGAGATATTGACAAAAGAAGGTTTATCAAAAGAGAATATTAATAAAAATATTGATGAATTCAAAAATATTGAAGTAGATAAACCGCATAAATTGACGGATAGTATCACTGTTATTAAAAGGAAATTCATCTCTTGGTTTCAAAAGCCAAGTGAATCAAGTATGAATGAAAGAGTAATCGCGTTAATTGCTTATAATTATTTATGTATGACTATTGGCGACGTTGTGATTGATTCTAGTATGAATTTCATAAGAGAATTTATTTTGAATGGAACAAAAACTAATAATCTAATTATAGACCAAATCCCTTACACTAATAAATATGCACCATATCATAAAATATTTTATGAACTTGAGGAAACTGATACAAAAATTACAATAATTTTGTTTGGTTCAATCGTTTGTTTTGTTACTATTAAAAATCTAAGCGCACCAAAAGATTATAATTGGATTTTAGTCCAACATTTGGAAGAAAGAAGTCTTTCTATTTGTGAAAGTTTTGAGGCCGTAAAAAAACGTGAAATTTACAAAGTATAATCTTACATATAGCCAGCTTTTCCACTCGACGGCGTTTTTCAGTGCGATCCGTTAGTGTCATCAAATGGAGACAATATGAAAACATTTAGCCTGTGCTTAAGTCAAGTAGGCTTTCTTTTGTTCCTATCAACCATCAGTTTGGCTCAATCTCAAGAGTATAAATTTGTTAAAGATTATATCAAGACTCTTGTCTATAGGTATGAACTAGAGAAAATAGCAGAATCAGAAATATCTAAAGTTCAAGATGATTTTACTCAGTTAAATCTAGCATCAATGAGAAGTGCACAAAGAGGAATACTAAAACTCCGTGAGTCAATAAGTCTTCTTTCTCCCTATAAAAAGTCAAACAGTAAGTATATATGTGAGGCTAATGAAACTGTAATAACTAGTTATCAAGATTTAATTGATAATAATAACAGTGCTCTCAATGCTTTAGAAGAAATCATTAATGCAACCCCAAGTTCAGATATGGGCAAATTATCAAGAAAAGTTTCAGAGATTACAACAGATCAAGATTACATTTCAGAAACATTATTAAAAACCACTGCATTTATTGTAATGCTTATGGTAGATGAAAAGCCTGATGAAAATAATAAATGTAGTTTCTTGTTAATTACATCAAAAGAAAGGAAAGCACTATTAAAAGAACTTGAATCATTTTTTCCAAAATCAGTTTTAAAAAGCAAGGATAAAAATCCTAAATACACAGTTGCCAGTGCAATCATTTTGAACACAATTCTAACTGGTGACCATAAGAGTAGTGATGAGAGGATTAAATAATTATGATCGTGCTTTTCGATACACCATTAGATTCTCCAATAATAATTGTTTTAACAATACTCTTTGCTTTTACTTCTTCAATAACGACTTTTGATAAACGTTTAATACAAGCAAAACGTAATGGTAAAATTCTGGAAAACGAACCTATGCTGCCAACTTGGGTAGGTGCCATTGCATGGCTTCATTGGGTAATTGGCTTATTAATCATTTTATTAAATTGGAAATATGCAATTGCAGTTTTCGTCATTAAATTCATTTTATCTGTTTTGCCTGTTTTGGAAACTATAGGCAATATTCTGATGTCACCCTTTCGTCCAAAACGGTAAATCATTTGTGGGTTAACCAGTCGTTCAATCTGACCAAATAAACGTGGCTAGATTAAGCATGGCAAGTAGTATCCTCATTGCGTTGTCTGTTCAGCATCATTTGTTGTTTGCATTGAATACACCTTCTCAATCAAATCCTTAACTGCCTTAGCACCTTTCTTGTAAACAGTCAGAAGTTCCAATCCTCTTTGGTACGCTAGGATCTGAACCGTTACAATGTTCTTTGTAACTCTGGTGTAACCATCTTGATTCAAAAACCCAGAAGTTAAGACTGCAAATGCAGCATATTAACTCTCATGATGGGAATATTCAAGAATAAAATTGAGGATAAACGGTGGGGGTAAATATTTTAAGCTTTGCTTACATAAGAGCGAAGCAAGGACAAAATTTCAACATCGTAAACATTAATAATCTCTCGCATTATTCGTTTTGTGACCAATATGAGATTATATCCCAAAGCCATGATGAAAATTAGGTGCAGTACGGCAACAATCCCAATCGATGTAGAAAACGCCTGAGAGTATATTGTAGGGATAAGCATGGATTTTGAAAAAGAAAATATTGTTAAAATAATAAATACAAATACTCCGTAAATTGTAATCCAATACCATACCCATGAACGGAAGATACCGCGTTTAAGCAGACTTTCAAAAATAGATTGATCATCGGCAAGACGCGAAAAAATTGATCGGGCGATAGTGTCTCGTTCATGTGCAGCTAAAGTATCAAGTACCGAACGCTCGTGGGGTTCTAAAAGTGTGAGGAGTTCTCTCAATATTATCTCATTAGACTTAAAGAGAAATTTAAATAATGTTTTGTCGAGGAAAATATGAACATTTCCCAGCCAATGAATCTTATTTATCCCGCGAATAAAGAGTTGAAGAAGATTTATAGTAAGTAGAGATAAAAAAAGAGACTCACAAATTTTGATATTCGCCACGAAATAAAAGGTTTTTTCGACGCCGGCGATTGAAATCGTTAATCCTAATGTGAGAATAAACAGATATGCAATTAACCCAGATTTAGTAGATCGTTCAAGGTCCTGGAAGAACGCGTATTGATATTCGGGAGTTTGCATTATCTATTGATTTATAGTTTTTATAATTATTTAACAACCGCAAGATAGTAGTTCGATATAATCTACGAATTGATGGGGAGCAAGCTGCTTGAGCGCCGCCACACTCAACAGATAGATTTCATCGAAATATAACAGAAAAGAAGAGTTTGAGATAACGAAAAAAAATATAGTGATTATGCAATTGCTGATTTATATTCCTAATTCACTTAAAATGGAAATAATGATATAATCATCGTAATGTTTTTTATTTCAGCCGCATAAAACACCAGACTCCTGTCTGGTGATGCAGCGGCAGCCCGAAGGGCTCATGCAAGGTTGTCGCATGTAACATTAAAGAAGCCCCCAGCTCCTGCTGGGGGAGATTCACTAAATTACTATAAGGCGGGCAACTTAGTAAATCTAAAACCGTAAAATCCATCATAGTTTCTTACAGGTGTTGGAGTTGTAGCTTTAGCCGGAATCGTTTTTCGTAATGGAATTGTATTGCTTGACTTCGTCAAACATAAACATAGCGAAGGCGGAATGACTCTTGAGGAAGCGCTGCTTGAAGCGGGAAGAATAATCGATATCAAAAACGTAATACCGCTTAACTTGGCGGCATGAGAAGCCACGACCAACGATTAATTATTTCTGAAAAAGGAAAGAAAGTTAATTATTAAAATCTTGATATAATCCCTATCTATTGTTATCTTTTGATGCGGCATTGCCTAATGTTCAGATTGCCCCTTTTAAGCAAAAAACTCAAATTTACAGGATAGTGCAAGCGCAATAGATGAAATTCGATTGAAAATTTATACCCATTAAAGAAATCTTTTTGAATAAAAAATTCACAAACCAGGAGTTCGTACAAATATGAGAAAAAAATTGTTTATCCCAGGACCTACTGAAGTTGCACCCGATGTTCTTCAGAAAATGGCAACACCGATGATCGGGCACAGATCGAAAGATGCTTCTAACCTCCAACGCGAAATTACAGAAAAGCTGCGAAAGGTTATGTACACACAAAATCCGATTTTGCTATCAACGACATCCGGCTCAGGCTTGATGGAGGGTTCTATACGTTCACTCACGGCAAAACGCGCAGTCGTATTCTCCGTTGGTGCGTTCGGAGACAGATGGTTTAAAATGGCGGAAGCGAACGGAGTCCCGGCAGACAAACATTCTGCGGAGCTGGGGAAACCGACTACTCCCGAGGTTGTCGATCAATATTTGTCGACAGGAAAGTACGATGTCTTTACTATAACTCATAATGAAACGAGCACCGGCATTATGCACGACCTGCAACCATTTGCAGAATTAAAGAAAAAATATCCCGACGTGTATTGGCTTGTCGATACGGTCAGTTCCCTCGGCGGTGTGAAAATTGATGTTGATGCATTAGGAATAGATGTGTGCATCGCTTCCACGCAAAAAGCGCTTGCGCTTCCTCCGGGCATGTCGATTGCATCGGTAACAATGAGGGCTCTTGAACATGCTAAGACTGTTAAGAATCGAGGTTTGTATCTCGACCTTGTTGATCTTTACAGTTATATCGAGAAAAAAGATCACCAATATCCTTCTACACCTTCTTTGTCGCACATGTTCGCATTGCATTATCAGCTTGACAGAATATTAGCCGAAGGATTGGATAACAGATATAAAAGACATTTCGAGATGGCAGAATACACACGTGCATGGGCAAAGAAGTATTTTGCGTTGTTCCCTGTCGAAAAATTTTCATCGCAGACGCTCACAACAATAACCAATACCAGAAATATCAGCGTAGGCGACCTTAATTCCGCATTGGGTAAGGTGGGATTGCAAATATCGAACGGTTACGGCGACTTAAAGGAGAAAACTTTCCGCATCGCTCATATGGGTGAGCTGACAATGAGCGATATAAAAGAAGTTACTTCAGCAATAGAAAAAACTTTACAACTTTAAAAAGGATTGAATATGAAAATATTAATTTCCGACGGAATTGAAGATATAGGAAAAAAGATTCTTACTGAATCAGGTTTCGAAATCGTCGACAAGAAACTAACTCCGGATGAATTATTGAAAGAGATACCAAGTTACAACGCGATCATAGTTCGTTCAGCCACAAAAGTTACAAAGGATGTGATCGATGCCGGGAAAAATTTAAAAGTTATTGCTCGCGGCGGTGTCGGGCTTGATAATATCGATGTCCAGCACGCCAAAACCAAAGGAATACAAGTGCTTAATACGCCCGGCGCATCCTCGATATCCGTTGCAGAGCTTGCAATTGGACATATGTTTGCGCTCAGCAGATTTCTTCATCAATCTAATATCGAAATGCGCGAGGGCAAATGGCCCAAGAAGGAATACAGCAAAGGTATTGAACTTACCGGTAAAACACTCGGACTTTTTGGTTTTGGAAATATCGGGAAGGAAGTAGCAAAAAGGGCGATAGGATTGGGGATGAAAGTTATAGCCTATGACCCGATTGTGAAACAAACCGATCTGAACGTCAAATTTGTAAGCTCAGAGGAGGTTTTGAGAAATTCAGATTATATATCTCTGCACATCCCTCTGGATAAAAAAGTCGGTGCGACAATTACTAAAAAAGAATTCGATATGATGAAGAAGGGCGTTGTTCTTATCAATTGCGCACGAGGCGGTGTGGTATCGGAAAAAGACCTCCTTGAAGCATTGAAGAGCGGCAAAGTTGCACGTGCAGCGATGGATGTGTTCGAGACTGAACCTCCTACACCGGAAGAATATGAGTTGATAAAACATCCGAATGTCTCGGTAACACCGCACATCGGCGCATCGACTGTTGAAGCGCAAGAACGTGTCGGTGAAGAAATTGCGAAGAAAGTCGTTGAAGCTTTGAAATAATTATCTCAAAAGAGATCACTCAAAAATACTACGGCATCTTCAACGGCAGATTAAACAACTTAGAGGACGCGTTTTGCATCGTGAAACGATTGTCGGCAAGCGCGTCCTAATTTTATTATTTTAATATATTTTAAGAAAGAATTACCGTGGCAACCGTCAGACCATTTAGAGGATACAGACCTCTGCCAAAGTACGCTAAAGCTGTAGCGGCAAAGCCTTACGATGTTTTAAATTCGGAGGAAGCGCGCGCTGAAGCCGCCGGCAACCCGATATCCTTCCTTCATGTCGGAAAACCGGAGATCGATCTTCCCCCCGGCACAAATCTATACGATGAATGTGTCTATCAAAGGGGAAAGGAAAATCTGAATAAGCTCATCACCGATGGTATACTAAAGGAAGATGAATTGCCCTGCTACTATCTTTACGCTCAAACGATGGGCGATCATACACAGTTTGGGATTGTTGGATGCGCTTCTGTTGAAGAGTATTTGAATAATACGATCAAGAAGCATGAATTAACGAGGAAGGATAAGGAAGACGATCGGACGAAGCATGTGAAGGTAACAAACGCACATTCAGGTCCCATCTTTCTTACATATAAAGCACAGAATTCAATCGATGCAATAGTGGATGGCATTCGTCTTGCGCCAGCGGAAAACGATTTTATTGCAGATGACGGTATACGTCACCGGCTATGGGTAGTAAGCAATAAACGTACAATCGAAAAGATTAATGACGCATTTCGACGTGTGAATTGCTTGTACGTTGCCGATGGACATCACCGTTCCGCGGCTGCGGCAAGGGTTGGCAAGGAACGTGCCGAGGCTAATCCGCATCATACGGGAACGGAAGAGTACAACTATTTCCTCGCAGTCCTCTTTCCGCATAATCAACTGCGGATCATGGATTATAACCGTGTAGTGAAAGATTTAAACGGACGCAACGCGGATGATTTTTTTGCAGAATTAAAAAAAGTTTTTGAAGTGAAAGAAAATCCGGCACAATACCGCCCGACATCAAAAGGCGAGATTGGCATGTATCTCGACCATCGCTGGTACAGTTTGAAGATTACTTCCCATCTTCTTAATAATCCTGATCCTGTCGAGCGATTGGATGTTTCCATTCTGCAGAAATATTTTTTATCTCCCGTTCTTGGTATAGACGACCCCCGCACAAACAAACGAATTGATTTCGTCGGAGGAATACGCGGTTTGGATGAGCTGGAACGCCGTGTAAATTCGGGTGAGATGGCTGTGGCGTTTGCGCTATACCCGACTTCTATCGAAGAGTTGATGTCCATTGCCGATGCCGGTAAAATTATGCCTCCGAAATCGACCTGGTTCGAGCCGAAGCTGAGAGATGGAATGGTAGTGCATTTTTTGAGTTGAACACGCCGCAAAATCTTAAGATGAATAAAATTATTTCAATGGCGATCTTACACTCCCATTAAACTTTAGCATCTCGTTTCTGTCAAAACATTACATATATGTCCATTTCACTCATTCTTAATATGAATTCCAGGGATAACGTTGGTTCATTCTCTTTCCTTTAATTCATGGGCATGAAAGGTTTTATTTGAAAACAATTTTGCAGCTAAGTAATAAAAATTCAATTGTCCAAGTAAACATATCATTTCCTTCATTGAAACACCGCATCAATATCTCAGCAGGTTATAGATGTATAGAAAAATAATCTGCAGTTGTATTTTGGTTTTCGCTGTCTCAATCGTTCCGGGCGTATACAGTTACGGGGCTGACAGCACAAAAAGTCTTGTCCTAAAAAACTTCACCCCTGAGCACAGTCCGTTTCGTTTACAGGAGAATAATTCGGCTGAGGTGCTCTGGGATGCTTTCATAACAATGAAGAAAGCAAACGCCGGAGATCCGGTCGCCCAGCATGAACTCGGTCTGCGCTATCTTATTGGAAAAGATTTCTCCCCCGATACAGTAAAAGCAGCATACTGGATCGGCAAAGTAGCCGACCAACACTTGATAACTGCCGAGTATAATTTTGGATTGCTTCTAAATAACGGATGGGGTGTTCCGTGGAACCCCTTTGAGGCGTACAAGCATTTCCAATATGCGGCAGTACGCGGTTTGGTAGAAGCCGAATGCGTGTATGGATTATTCCGGACAGATAATTTAGTTGTTGAGAGAAACTATGATGAAGCATATCGCTGGATTAAGCTGGCGGCTGATTCAGGATTTTCTCCGGCAAAGGAAGTGTTAAAAGAATTTGCCGCTAAAGGCATCATGACGAAAATAAATCTGCATACAGATGAGACGCAGAATGTCCGGCAATCCACCCAATCGAATGTCCCCCAATATCAAAAGCCAACTTTGCAACCAATTTTTTTGGATTTTAAGGATGATTCAATTCCGGAACCGGATAACGAGACTTTATTGAAAGAAGTCGTACTTGAAGTAGGTAATCGTTATAAAAAAATTCCCAATAGCATGACGCCAATTATTTCTTCCGATACGCTTGATGGGAATATCCTGCAATCTTTATACGATGCCGGTGAAGCCGGAAGTCCTGAGGCGCTTACAATGATCGGACGATTATATGAACAGGGGATAGGAGTGAAGATGAATCTCATTCATGCATCTGTATATTATCTTCGCGCTATGCGATTCGATTCACCCTGGTCGCCGATGCTGCTGTGGGGTGTTGTACGAAAAGAAGATTATTTCCGACAGCTTAAGGATCGAGTCGATTCGGGCGATCCCGCCGCAAAGTTTGTTTGGTCAGGTTTGATTGATATTGGTTTTGATCATCAATTAACTGAAACGCAAGCTCTAAAACTTCTCGAAGATGCTTCACAACGGGGATACAGAGAGGCAATAGTACGGCTTGCTCTTTGTTATTACACCGGACATTGGGTGAAGCAGGATCGTGAGAAAGCGATAGAGCTGTTACAGCGTGCCGAGCAGTTGGGAAGCCGCGATGCTAAAGTTCGAGTTTACACTATAAGACTGAAAAATAGCGAGTATGCAAAAAAAGCAGATGATATAATAAAAATGCTTCGGGAATTTACACTCGATGGATCAGTTCTTGCTCAAACTGCACTTGCTTATTGTTTTGATGAAGGGATTGGTGTCAAGCCGAATAAATCTGAATCGATTCGCTTATACCGCGAGGCAGCTCAGCGAGGTAGTAGAGCCGCTTATGATGCTCTCAAGAAATCTTATGATGATATTCGTCCGAACGATGCAGAATTCCGGGTAGAAGAATAAATAAACAGTATTCTGTAGTAGTAAATAATTATTTACTTCTTGATTAGATTCGATCCATCCAAAATTATCATACCATTATCACTTACCTTCACCCAGTACGCCTTACCAGGCTCAATAGTATCGGCGGCAGCATAACCATTTTGATAACCGAAAAAATCACCGGTAATTATTCCGGTAGGAATGGAAATAATGCCACTCACCAGCACCGGATTGCTAATCGACCCGATTAAATTCCACCCGGTCGTTACTTCAATACTATCAATAATATTGGGTGTCCCGGCAATTATAATCGATTGTGCATCACTAAATTTTACCCAATAACCTACACCATTTTGCAGTGTATCCTTGAACTGATAATTTCCCGAACTATATGCAAAGGCATCGGAAATTGCCGTCGGGAATATATTGGTCAGAAGACTATCACCATCTGTAAAGGGTAGTGAAATCATGTTCCAGCCGGCATTCATCTGAATCGTTCTTGCTATAGAATTTCCTGTCGTGAAGTTCCAACTAACTGAGAAGTCGCTCAATCCCACGCTATTTATTGCCCTCACGCGCCAATAATAAGTTGTAGAATTGAGCAATTGTTCCAGGTTATAGGTCGGTACGATCAACGTCGAATCGTTAATAAGCAGATTCGAAAAAAGAGAATCAAGAGATACCTGCACATGGTAGTATATAGCGTATGAGGATGTATTCCAATTCAAATTCAAGACCGTTAATTGGTTTGTAGCGCCATTTATGGGTGAAGATAATGTAGGCATTGCAGGAAAATTTGTTTGGAGTAAAGATTCCCGCCCGTATACGGAAATATTGTTTGAATCCATCGTACAAGGCAGTCCCGCAGAGTCATGCAGGAAAGTTGTCCAGTTCGTCAACGAGTTATGGTATTTACCATCCGGTAAATCGGGATTGGTTTCTAATGGTCTGGCGGCGATAGGTGTGAGAATATATTTTGCGGCATACCATGAAACAGAAACGGGATCAGTTGAGGCGAGCAATACTTTTGTGTTGGACACGAGGTCGGGAGAAATATTTCCCCACCTCGAAGTCCATGCCGCATCGACGATTGATAATCGCGGATAGGTTATAGCCATAATTCTTGCAACGAGTGCATATTGAGAAAACAAGTAAGTGTAATGCATCGCATCCCAACCTCCATACCGCAGGTCGGGTCTATCGGTTGACATAACGCCTATCCAATTTTTAACGGCAATCGTTGCGCCTGCCATGCTATGGTGTTTTAGAACGGGAAAGTTGATTATACAGAGTCGTGAGGAATCGTATCGCACGGCAAGAGAATCCCAGATGCCGTATCGCAGGGAAATGAGATGCTCGCCGGATGGTGAACGAAATTTCGGGTAGGAAACTTTCGTTGACGCATCGTACATATAGCAACTTCTGTAATCGCCCTGTGAGTATTCCAGTCCATCGACCGGATTTAAATATTTCCAGTCCATCATGTAAACGGGGTATCCCTTTGCATGAAACGTATTCACGACGTCGATGATCGACTGGCTTGTATCTTCAGAATTATTGTCGTTTTGATCTATCGTGTTTGAATAGTACTGTGTATTATCGCAAACGATTATTTCACCGTTGAAGCTGTTGGGATGGTTCAGTATTTGCCAAATCAATCCCTTGATGCGGTCGGTGCTCGTGCTGACCTTTCCTGTCCATTGAAAATTTCCCTTGATGATTACAATATCGTCCGATCCTACAATGCCGCCCGGATGTGCTAAAGTTTTATGGATATAAGTCCCTTTTGATGCAAGCATTAGACAGAGGGTGTCTATTGCAGGGTCGCTCAAGCACGAGTCGGGAACGGTTGCATTGCCGGCGGCAAGCGAACCTTTTGTCGGTGGTATGGAATCTAACACAAAAACTTTTGAAATTGGATTCGAAACTTCCCAAACCGGTAGATCGGCAGCGCCGAATGAATTGGCGTTGGAATTATCTGTTAATGTAACTGTAAACCAAACAATCCCGGTTATAAGAATTACGACGGCAGATGTTTTTACAAATTTTTGTATTAAAATACTTCCCGTAATAAACACCAGCAATGAAATAATCCAGTTTATTGCAAGGGGAAGCGCCGCTCTCTGGCATGGATATGTTAGCCGTTTTGGATTCTCTACACTGCGGATAATAAGCCAAAGAAAAGAAAGTAAACCTACGTAGTGCCAATATCTTCTGTCTTTCTTATCTGAATGTTCATCTGTTCGCATCGGGCATTCTATTAATTATGATTATTGAATCTAAATATAAATTAGAAGTTAAAGATGGTTTATGAAAACCTGTATGTTATAGTTGAAAGTAATAAAAGCCATAAAATCCTGTCTCAGTCTGACATCGTATTCATTTACAGTATCAAGCATGTATATCTATATAGTCGAAAATTTAAGTATATATACTGTAATCTCTATTTGTTATTATGATAAAGTACAAACTATATATTATATTGTCAATGTTTGTATCGATTCAGAGCCTAATGTACCAATGTAACAAATAAGTACAACCGTATAACAAAAAATCCAATGCACCTGTCGGATTTATATTTAACACGACTGTTGCCCCTTTTAGGGGACCATAGAATCCACTATTGATGATAGAAAATTCCCCTCCAAGTTTTCCAATATCTCGTTGGTCATCTTGGATGTCTTTTCTGGCTGGGAAGATAATACGGTTACTTCTCGAATTAAATACATCTTTTAGTCGTTGTTTAAAATCTGCAACCGATGTTTTACTTCCTTCAATGGTATTTCCAGTAATCGAAAATTTCCCATAGCCCCCACCGTTTAAAAGCCATGAGTAATCTCCAGATTTTGTAAGCAACACAATCACGTTTTCACCGTCTCTGAATTTCGGCTGTATCCAAGCAATATCAGGATAGAAATTTGTTGGATACTTGAGCAGAACCTCATTTTCGACGTGCTTGCCAGCAATGATGTCATTAACTGCAATTCGAACCATGTGATTTACCGTGTTGTATTCATCTTTCTCTTCACTAAATTTGACGACTTGACCCTCGATAATGAAATCTGATTTCCTTATCATCATAACTGGGTCATCGTCAAAATTGCTTGCTTGTACAGATGCGGCTGAAATAAAAAGGCACAATAAAGATACAGCAAAGCAATTCAATATAAATATGTACTTTTTCATTTAGGATCTCCAAATAATGTTGAAAATTAGTGAATTAATGTTTAGTTTACGTTTAAACAAAACGCCCTTGTAGGATAAAAATCCTAAAAATATTATCTCGTGGCAGAGTATATTTTTACCATCTTTTGATGGTGCAAGGGCTTCTTTATTCATGAATCATCTATGCAAGCTCACCTCCTTTTCCTATTTCAGTAACAAAAGTTTTGCTGTCTGTGTAAATCTCCCCGCCTGCACCGAACAAGATAGAACCCGCTTGCCCTACTCCCGGCATTCCATGGTACTCTGTGCACACCCGCACGAAGATGCTCACGAACAAGCACCGATACCTCTTCACCAAGGACATCGTACAACCTCAGAGTCACATAATCTGCTTGCGGGAGAAAGAACTCTATCGTCGTACTTGGGTTGAAAGGATTAGGGTAATTCTGCATAAGGTAAAACTCACTCACATTTTCTTTACCCTGATTTTCAACTGATGTTGTGGATTGAACACTACGAAAAACTCCACTTGGCGTGCCAATGTAAAGATAGCCGTTCGGGTCGACAGCGATTGAATAGACACTCGTATCTGACAATCCTTCATTCACGTCAATCCAACGATCGCCGCTGTCGGTGGACTCAAAAACACCATCGAGGGTGGCGATGAAGATATCCCCATCAGGGTTGATTATGAATGATCTCACATTTCGCTGGTACAGGGTCGATAATCCTTCATTAATCTCGATCCATGTACCGCCACTGTCAATCGATCGATACATACCATGCCAATATGTTCCTGCGAAAATCCAACCCTGACGATCTTCTTTAAGAGATGACACTGTGTAATCATAAAGCCCAGCAAAAGTAAGCCAAGTACGGCCACTATCTATTGAGCGGCGAAGCCCACCATTCTGTTTCCAAAAGTCGGTTTGTGCAAAAACCGGATACAGCATGAGAAAACAGAGAATTAAAAATGTGTTTATGAGATCGGTCATCGAATTACTCCTTAAATGGTGTGTTAATTATTCTCCATCGATATTAAACAACACACCCTATCCCTTACTCTCAATTTTCTTGAGAACAAGAAATAGGGTGCTTTTAATTTTCTTTCTGTCATACGCACTCCCCTTATACCTACTAAAGATATCTATTTTTGAAAATCATATAATCTATACACTCTTATTCCGAAATGTAGCCTCTTTATACTTAAGAAATTATAACAAGTATTTTTAAATTCCAAATTCTTGCGAAAATTCGGTTTTTGTAATGTTTTTATATATAAGAGGTTAAGAGCATTTTATTTTTTGAAATTTTGCGATCTGATATACAGAAAATAGGGTGGTAATTTGATGAAAGTGTATCATCGTTTGAATGAATATATTTAGAAAGGATGGTACGAGAAAGGATCAAAAACGGCTTAACTATACTATCTCCGACAGCAACTCTTTCCTTGGCTGCGGAATCACAACTTTATTTACAAGCAACCCTTTTGCCGCCACTACCGCCGCACCGGCATCAACCGCGGCTCGGACTGCGGCAACATCGCCGGTGAGGGTAACAAATGCTTTACCGCCAAGCGCCATTGCAAGCCGAAGCTCGATCAACTGTACGTTAGCAGATTTAACAGCAGCATCAGCAGCTTCAATGAGCGATGCAACGGAGAATGATTCGATGATTCCGAGCGCCTGAAGAAGATCGACTTTGCTTGTTCCTGCGATTGCAGGAAAAACAGCCGGATGAATATTCGGAATTATGAACACATCAACAATAGAACCACGACCCGCAATACCGCCTGCCTGGACACTTGCCGATACAGCCGCAACATCACCGCCTATTAGTACCATGTACTTGCCGGAGCAAATTGAACGCGAAAGAATAATTTCTACTTCCGCAGCTTTTAACATCGCATCTGCGACTTCATAGCCGGCGGCAATACTTGAAAGCTCTATAAGACCGATTGAATTCTTTGTCATTTTCTATGCTCTTTCTATAACAATACTTGTATCAACTCTCTTCACAACTCCATCAATACTCGCGTGCACTCTCGCACCTAATTTTCCATCCGGAATTTCTCCGATTAATTGTCCGCACTTTACTGATTCACCAACTCGAACAGTCGATTGTGCGGGCGTTCCGATATGTTGAGATAGCGGAATATTTACATTTTTTGGATTGAGTTTTTTTTGTTGAAATTTCGATGGATAATTGTATTCTTCAATACCTAAACGTTTTATTATCTGTTTAAGAGGAGTGCGTCGTCCTTCATACATTGGATGTGGAATAACCTCTTTGCGACCTGACCATTTAATTGCATTGGTTTTTAAATCGGCTTTCGCTGTATCGCATGCTTCTTTAGGATACAATCCTTCCGGACATGCATAGAGCGTACAAAGTCCGCAGGCACAGCAAAGCGAAGCATATTGATTCCAGATATGCTCACCGGTCATCGTGAAGCCGAGACTTCGCATAACTTTATGCGGCTGAACATCATAGCCAAGTATGTATCGTGGACATAATTCTGTGCAATAACTGCACTGATCGCAGGCAGATTTGCCGATTCGGCGCATCGATTGTTCGGTCCTACTCTTTCGCTGGATTAGAATATGTTCTTTCGGAAGAACGATAAGTCCGGCGGTTGTTTTTGTAATCGGTTGATCAAGATCGAACTCTAGTTTTCCCATCATGATTCCACCGACAAACACGCCGAATTCTTTTACATTTATTCCACCTGCAAATGCAATCGCATCTTTAAAACTCATGCCCACCGGCACAACAAAAGATAACGGATGATGCACAGCACCGGCAACCGTTACAAACTTTTCAATTACAGGTTGATCTTCAGTAGCAAGAGAAATATTATAGAGCGTCTCCACGTTGCTTACAACTATTCCAACATCGAGCGGAATTCCCTGCGGGGGAATTAAACGTTTTGTGGCTTCATAAACAAGAATATATTCATCACCTGATGGATAAAAATCACCAAGAAAGTGGATGGTAAGTTGTGAGTTATGAGTTTTGAGTTTTGAATTTTCGATGGCTTTGTTTATCGCATCGACTGCCTCTTGGTTCTTTTCCTTTATACCGATGATACCTTTTTTCGCACCTGTAGATTCCATGAGAAGCTTTACACCCTGCACAACCCTCTCCGGGTATCGAACCATGACTTCATAATCTTTATGAATCAGCGGCTCGCACTCGGCGCCATTGGCAATAACGTATTCGACTTTAGCGCCAGCTTTCACATGCGCAGGGAATCCACCGCCACCTGCACCGACTATTCCTGCCTGTCGTATTTTTTCCTGAATTTTATCCATATTGCTGAAAATTGGTAACATAAAGGTAGAAAAACTTCCGGATAGATACAACCGATATAAAGACTCAACAATAAATCCGGCTAAACACTTTTTATGTTCAATGCAATTTCAGTGTTTCACAACTTGAAGATTGAATATCTTGATTTTCTATTTTAATCTTCTTATTATACCAAATCAGATTTCTTAGCTTTTACCTTATTTTCTTCTAAACATATAGGTGCGTTTTTCAATAACTGTTCATTTTCATTTCTAAGAGCGGAATATTCTGCTCTTCATTCGATCTTCGTTTCATACAGGCATCTTTTCTTTTTCCGATGCTATTTGTGAAAAAATATTTACGGAGTTATTATGTCTTTGCTAACAATTATCGGTAACACTGCACTTTCGGCACAACAGGGAATCTCGAAGAAACAAAAGCCGGCTCAGGAACAAAACGAGGGACTTCTCGGTCTGAAGATATTAGTACTTGTGGCAGGCGCGGTTCTAATGGCTTTAGAGATCGTCGGCAGCCGTTTACTTGCACCGCATTTCGGCAACTCTGTTTACGTTTGGGGAAGTCTTATTTCCGTTTTTCTGATCGCATTATCATTAGGTTATTGGGTTGGCGGACATCTTGCAGATCGTAGACCTTCCCTCTCGTTACTTATCGGTCTTTGCGTAATTGTTGCGGCACTAATTTTCCTTATACCGTGGATCGGTCATCCGCTGTGCCGTTTTATTCTCGATGCAGGATTCGGAGAACAAACCGGACCTCTTGCCGCGGCAAGTATTCTTTTTCTACCTCCAAGTTTTCTACTCGGAATGGTGTCACCGTTTTCAGTTAGAATCACCACAAAAAATGTTCAATCCGTAGGCAGAGCGGCAGGTTCATTGTATGCGCTTTCGACTATCGGCAGCATCATAGGTACGCTAACCACAACATTTGTGCTTATTCCTTTGGTCGGTGTATCGTCGATTCTAAAAGGACTAGGAATTACAATGGCTTTGCTTCCTATAGCGGTTGCATTGATGGGGAAAAAGCAAACCGCTACAATTGTCGCAGGCATTATTATCGGATCGATTGGCGTTTCGATCCACTCAATTCCGTCATTTCGTATTACATCAAATTCGACGCTTATTATCGACGAAGACACACCTTATCATCATATCAGCGTAGTCGATATGGCTAATACCCAGCGCTTCCTGTTATTCGATCGTTTCGTCGAGAGCAGTATCCAGCTTCAGCCGCCATACGCGTCAACGGTTGAGTACACAAATTACTTTCACCTTGCTTTTCTTCTGAAACCTGATATCAAGAACACGCTCTTCATAGGCGCAGGCGGCGGAATAGGACCGCGGACATTTTCAGTAATCAATCCCGATATGCAAATCGATGTGGTTGATATTGATCGACGTGTCCTCGAATTAGCGGAAAGTCATTTTTATATGCCCAAGTCGCCAAACATCCACCCGATAACTTCAGATGGACGAACATTTTTCCATCGCTCGCCGGGACCATACGATTGTATAGTGCTCGATGCATTCACCGTTGGAGGTCGAATTCCATTTCACTTGACAACACGCGAGTATTTCGAATTAGTCCGTTCACATATGACGCAAGACGGCATTTTCATTATGAATATCAGCAGCGCTTTGACCGGCAAGAAGGGTGAGATATACCGTGCAGTTACTCGTACGCTTCACGATGTTTTCCCACATGTGTTAACATTTGCAAATGGTCTATCTCAACAACCCGACCATGAACAAACACGCAACATCATACTCGTTGCAACTGTTAAACCCAGCAATATTCACCGGAGCGACCTACTCACGGCTTTGCCAAATTATCAAGAACAGACGTATATTACACAGAGTATGATCCGCTCGATGATTGCAAATCTCATCGACCTCACACCGAACCTATCCTCAACCTCTCCACTTACCGACGACCTCGCACCGATAGAAACAATGAGTTTCTAAAACCAAATCTTATTCCCACAATATTCTCAATTTTCTGAAGATTACACATTATTTTCGATCGACTAAAAATCATTGCTATTCTTTCAACAATTCATTACAATACTGCATAATAATACAAACACTCAGAATAAAACACGGTACTTATGCGGTTTGTAAATAATCATTCACAATTTTGGCGATATAGGAATGAAAACAATTCTCGTAGTCGATGATGAAAAAGATATTGCCGACATGGTAAAATATAATCTTACCAAAGAAGGATATTCTGTTATCATGGCGCGAAACGGCAAACAAGCCCTTGAACAAGCCAGTCATCAACCGGATTTAATTTTGCTCGACATCATGATGCCGGAATACAACGGGATTGAAGTTCTTAAACGACTGAAAAATGATGAGCGTACCAACCGAATACCTGTTATTTTCCTCACAGCGAAAGGCACTGATGTAGACGAAGTGCTCGGGCTGGAGCTTGGCGCCGATGATTACATCGTAAAACCGATCAGTATCCCGAAACTTATAGCTCGCATCAAGAACGTATTGCGAAAAAATGAGGAAACGGATATAGGTGTGGCTACTTCTATTACGGTCGGGGCAATAACGATACTTCCTTCCCATCATGTTGTGCGCATCGATGACAAAGAAATATTTTTTCCAAAAAAAGAATTTGAGGTGCTGTTATACCTTGCAAAACATGCCGATATAGTTGTGAACCGCGAAACTTTACTAAACACGATCTGGGGAAGCGATGTGCGTGTAATTGATAGAACGGTTGATGTCCACATTAGAAAAATAAGAGAAAAACTCGGAAAGTATGCCGATTATATTGATACTATAAAAGGGGTTGGATACAGGTTGAAAAAATCTTTATGAAAGTTCAAACAAAGTTAACACTTTTACTTCTCACACTCAGCTTATGTGTGATCGCCGGGTCAGGAATCTTCTCTACAATTTCGCTGGATAATTACTTTCATGACCGTCTCATCAGCGAGCTGACCACACAAACAGATCAGGCGGAATTTGTAATCCGAACATTAGCCGAGATCGACTCGGCAAAGTATTCACGCTTACAACAATACGCAAAATCTGCCAATTTGCGTATGACACTCATCGACTCTGATGGAAAAGTGATATTTGAATCCGATCTGCCTCTCGATCAACTCATTTCTGTCGAGAATCATAAGGATCGTCCCGAAGTACAGCAAGCCATTCGCAACGGGACCGGCACCAGCACAAGACACAGCGCAACGCTCAATATTGAAATGTTGTATTTTGCAAAGAAGATACTGCGTCTTTTTTCACAGGCAACAGGTTTTGAGGGTGCGTCCGTAATTAGAATCGGTATCCCGTTAACCCATGTTAATGAAATCGTTGACGACATTCGCTCAAAGATCTTAATTGCAAGTGTTCTTGTTCTGATTATAGTCGTCGGCATTACAGTGGTTGTCTCAAAACGTATCGCACGCCCAATTAAAGAAATGGCAAGAATCGCAGTTGAAATCCAGTCGGGCAATCTCGACAAGAGAATCAATGTTCGTTCAAACGATGAGTTCGGGAAATTAGCTGAGAGCCTCAATAATATGGTAGACAAATTGAACCAAGATATAACGAAGCTCAAAAAACTCGAGCATGTGCGCAGTGAGTTCCTCGGAAATGTTTCGCACGAGCTACGGACTCCAATATTCGCAATACAGGGAATGCTTGAGACCCTTCTTAACGGTGCCCTCGATGACAAAGAAGCCGGCAAAGATTTTGCCGAGCGCGCCCTTGCCAATACACAGCGATTGAATGCCCTTCTGGGCGATCTTATTGAAATTTCCAGAATCGAATCCGGTGAAATGAAGATGAGTTTTAGATATTTCTCACTTAACGAGTTTCTTGAACAAGTGATTGCCGAGATGAATCATTCTACAAAACAAAAAAATATCTCTCTCATATTAGAAACTCAACAGGAATTACCCGAAGTCTACGGCGACCGCGAACGATTAAAACAGGTTCTTGTTAACCTTATCGATAACGCGATCAAATACAACACACCAAACGGTAAGGTTGTTATTAGTTACATTCACCTTGAGAATAAAGTGGAGGTGATGGTGAAAGACAATGGAGTTGGAATTGCAGAGGAACATCTGCCCCGAATATTTGAACGGTTCTACCGCGTCGATAAAGAACGATCTCGCGAAGAAGGCGGAACGGGACTTGGGCTTGCTATTGTAAAACACATCATCGAAGCGCATGGAAGTAAAGTTGAAGTGCAAAGCGAAGTTGGAAAAGGAAGCACGTTCAGCTTTATGTTAAGAACCTAAAGGTATAGTCAAAAAACTCCCTTTGTATATGGCCAATGGCCGCATTTTTCAAAATTCATTCGTAGTTCCGTGATACTGACACAAGGATAATCATTAATAAAATATGTTGCAAACGCTGGTAACAACGTGATAATTGCACCAGCAATTTTTTGTGGATGAACAGTTGTTTTAATGTGATTGCAAGAGGAAAGTGCTTTACAAATTAAGTTAAGATTTGTTCGGAGCCAATCTGACTTTCTACGCAATTGTTTTACATGAGAATTGTTAGAATAAATAAAACTCTGCAATTCATCCCTGAAATATTTTGGTTCGAAACTATCATTTACGAGCTTGCACTCAACTATGAGGAGTAAATTTTCAGAAGGTAAATATCCAAGATAATCAATCTGACCTACATCAGCAGGTATTTGAATTTGGTCTGATCCAAATCCTATTGTATCTTTGTAACCTCTTCCTAAAAATCCAAGTTGTTTCAAATTATCTGCAACAATTTTCTCAAACCAAGAACCAGCCTCATTTGATAATTTACCAAGTGCACTTTTTATCTGTTGGCTTAGCCATTCCGATGGAAAGTGCCCAAAGATAGATTCTTTCATTAAAAGTGTCAAATTTTCATTAGCCATTGAAGTTGAAAAAGTAAAGTGTTCACCTGTTGAATGAGGCATCTGAAAGAAAGCACGTCTATATGCTCGATATTCTCTTTTTGGTTTGTATACTTTGGGGTCTTCAGATTCTAGTTTCTGTTTAGTTATTGAAAAGCCATCAATAATTTTAGAAGCAATAGACATAGAAATTTTAAATTGTTCAGCGAACGCCTTAACGGTTTTCTCCTTATGCATAAATGGTATTGGAAATCCTCCGGGTGCCGGTTTGCAATTTTGGATTATCTGGTGCAGAAAATTTATTGCAGTTAGATATGATGTGCCGACTAATTCATCAAAAGCATTTCTTAAAATTTGATCATGTCGCTTCAAGTCAAAAATGAATGAAGGATCTGGAACAAACCGACTTCGATTTTGGACATCACTTACACTCCGTTTCAATAAGTCAGAAAAGTCTTTTTTAATTTCATGCGAGTAGTATAGTTCTTCTCCTGGAGGAAATATCGTAAAAATTGTATCATCATGAAAGAGATAATGGGTTTGGTCGCTTAAAATATACATCTGAACCATTTCTTCAGCGCATCTCCATGCTTCTTCTCCCAAAGATAGTAATTGCTCTTCCTTTGCACTTGGTTCTTCATCTGGTTGAAGCTGTACTATACATTCAGCCATATACTTAATTGCTCTACGAAATGTTGGTTCAAGTTCTTTCCAACGCTGACCCTGCTCATGGCTCAACCTCCCTTCCTGGAAAAGATTTTCAATCTCAGTGGAACAATTGAATTGGGATAGCAAGAACTCTAAAAAATCTCTTGAAGCTAGTTGTGGTAATAATTGTGAGAGTTTTGTTTCATAAAACTGAAATTGATGCTGTAAAATTTGATTGATATCATCAGATGTTGTGTAAACACCTGGTTTAAATTTTATCCTCAGATTCTGTTCTGCCTCGAATCGTATATGCAGATTGGCACTAGACCGAGGTCTAAAGATTTTTATCCCATCATAATTTTCAAAATACATCCCTGATGGTTCATTAATCAAATATAGTATATTATCTGGCAATTTTATCTCAATTTATTCTCCAAATAATATAAGAATTCCCGTCTGCATTTGCATTTATTCATTCATTGGATGTGAGATTATAGAAGAATTCTTCCCTGAAATGATTATCTCTCTAAACACTACTTTTTATTCTTAACAATTTCATAATCTCGTCTTAATCTCCGCGTAATATCCATTCTCTATATTTGTATCAATGCTAATTAACATCTATTACAAATTATCGGAGAATGAATGAAACGAATAATCTTTATTATTTCACTTCTGATTGCGGTTTACCTGAACGCTAAATCGCAGGATAGTTCAGCGGTTGCAACCAAGGATGAGGTTGCAGAAGTAAAAGGCGCAGTTGACGGGATCAACGAAACAGTTCTTGATATGAAATCAACGCTGGATGCGCTGAAGAAAATAAAAATATCCGGCTATATCCAGTCACAATATCAAGTTGCAGAATCAGCCGGCGTAGCATCGTATGCCGGCGGTAATTTTACGCAGAATGTAAAATCACGTTTTCAAGTCCGGCGTGGACGGTTCAAGATCAACTACGATAACGATCTCACACAGTACGTCTTACAACTCGATGTCACACAGAGTGGAGTGGGAATTAAAGATGCTTATGCATCAGTCAAAGAACCATGGATGCGGATGGCATCACTTACAGGAGGTATTTTTGATCGACCATTCGGATTTGAAATATCGTATTCATCGAGTATGCGTGAATCTCCGGAACGCTCACGCATGTACCAGATACTCTTCCCCGGTGAACGAGAGTTGGGCGCCAAGATCGAATTAACACCGGAAAGCGGTCCTCTCAGCTATTTTAATCTTAAAGCAGGACTATTCAATGGTGTTTTAAATAACGCAAATGAAAACGATCGTTCGAAAGATTTCATCGGTCGTCTCGGTTTCCAGCTTCCCTTCGATGAACAAAACTTAGCAATCGATGGCGGCTTCTCTTTTTATGCCGGAAATGTTACCAACAATTCAAAATATATTTTTACCTATGATGGCTCAACAGCAACAAAGCGTTTTCAGGTTGACTCAATCGCAGGCAACTTAGGTAACCAATTCGAAAGAACGTACTACGGCGCCGATCTGCAAACGTATTACGATATACCCTTAATTGGTGGTGCATCTCTGCGCGCGGAATTCATCGGAGGAAAACAACCAAGCGCCGAAAAGTCCATAGGATTCTACAATCCTGAAGCTGCAAGTTCTACAGACCCAAAATCAGTTATCGATGGAAAGAAAATTACATCACTTTATCATCGCAAAATTACCGGTTGGTACATTAATTATATTCAGAATATAGGAATGAAACATCAGGCAGTTTTTAAATACGATATGTTTGATCCAAATACCGATGTTACTGGTGATGATATTGGAAAGGTTGGAAGCAATTTCACCGCTGCGGATATCAAATACACTACGCTTGGAATTGGGTGGATTTATCATTGGGATGCAAACGTAAAATTTGTGTTGTACTACGACTGGGTGACAAATGAAAAGGTTAACAACGCGACAACAAGCTCATCACTCATTCCATACAAAGAAGATATTAAAGACAACGTTTTCACATTAAGAATGCAATATAAATTCTAAATTCTTGGCGGTTCTTAGCGCCCTTGGCGGTTTAATAAAATAACCGCAAAGACGCAGAGATACGCAAAGATATTTAATAACAAATAGGAGAAATTAAAAATGATAAAATACACTTTAATCTTATTGACAGTATTAACCGCCTTCGGCTTCATGCAAAAAGGTGAAACCATCACAATAAAGGGCTCTGATACGATGGTGATTCTTGCACAGAGATGGGCAGAGCTGTATATGTCAAAACATCCCGATGTTACTGTGCAGGTAACAGGCGGTGGCTCAGGTGTCGGTATTTCGGCGCTCATCAACGGCACGACAGATATTTGCAACGCCTCACGACCTATGAAGAAATCTGAAAAAGAAAAACTAAAGCAGAGATTCAACACGCTCGGCGTAGAAATCAAAGCAGCAAAAGACGGACTTGCCATTTACGTGCGGGAAAATAATCCAATGAATGAAATAAGTATTCCACAACTTAAAGATATTTATACAGGAAAAACGACAAACTGGAAACAAGTAGGCGGACCCGATGCAAAAATAATTGTGTACGGACGGGAAAATAGCTCCGGCACATATGTTTATTTCAAAGACCACGTGCTTGATGGCGAAGATTTTGCACCATCGGTTCAAACGCTTCCCGGTACAGCCGCGGTGGTGAATGCAGTTTCCAAAGATAAATACGGTATCGGCTACGGCGGTGCGGCATACGCGAAAGGCATTAAGCTCCCCAAAGTTAAAAAAGATGCTAACTCAACTGCGTATGCACCGACAGAAGAGAATGTGAAGTCAGGCGATTATCCTATCTCACGCTATCTTTTTATGTACACACGCAGCAGACCAACCGGCGCTATGAAAGAATATATCGATTGGATATTGAGCAAAGAAGGTCAGGAGATTGTAACAAAGGTTGGATATTTTCCGGTGAAGTAATTTTAAGGCAACCTTGCGAAGGTTCGGAACCTTCGCAAGGTTTAGCTTTCATAGAGTTCGATAAAACGTTTTTGCCTCTGCGGCGGCTAGCTTTTCAGTTCCTTCCGTTTGCTTCATAAGCTCGACCAATCCATAATTCTCGAGTAACTCTTCAATTTTTTCAAATGTATCTATATCGAGTTGAACTGCGATGGTTTGATTCCGCTCATCTTTAATGTATTTTCTTGGAATATCTGTCATAGGTGTTGCTTCTTTAGTTATGGACTAATTCGTGGTTGGAACAAAGAAACGAGATTGAGTTCAAGATAAATTTATCGGATTTTTTTCTTTATTTTAGATATTTTTTTCCTTTGATACTGAACATGTTTATGACGAACATTTCTCGATGCTTTTGTTCCAGAATCTGAAATCAATAGTAGTTGGGTTTGATCAACTTTAACAGTTGCCAACCTACTTTTGTCATTTTTTGTTATTCCAGACATGATTCTATTTCGCGCAAGAACAACGTTCTCTTTACTAATATCGCAGAGTAAATAATGCCTCTTATGTTGACGACAAACCAAACCCACCGTTCCAGAGCCACCGAACGGATCAAAGACCAATCCATTTTCTGGACAAGATGCTAAAATTATTGGTTCGATGAGCTCTGGGGGAAAAGTCGCACAATGAGTTCCAGTAAAAGGACTTCCACTTACACGCCAAACTGATTGGATATTAGCCCCTGTATCGGTGAGCATCGCTGATCGATCATAGTGATACCATTGACTTTTTGCAAACATAAAAATAAATTCATGGGCATGGGTTGGACGATCCTTTACACTCTCACTGGATGTTGGACGATGCCACACAATATCACTTCTTAAGATCCATCCATCATTTTGTAATGCAAATGCAACTCGCCATGGCATACCCACTAGACTCTTCATTGGTAAACCCATCGCATAAAATGCTTTATTACGCAGTGAGCGCCCTGAGGTTGGTATACCATTCATATGTTTACGACTATATCGTGATGTTTTCCCTTGTGAGCCGCCACCTTTATGCTGGCTTGTCGCTCCGACATAATTATCACCAATATTTAGCCATAGCGTTCCTGTATTTTTCAACGTTCTCCTAGCTTCCCTAAAAATCTTTACAAGTGCATCTATATACTCTTGATGAGTTAGTTCAAGACCAATTTGATCTGGATGTCCATAATCTCTTTGCCCAAAATATGGAGGTGAGGTAATTATTGAATCTATAGAATTATCGGGAATTACCTTTAGCAATTCCGACACATCCGCATGCTGAACTGTATCTAACAATTGAGTAATTCGAGTCATTTTTATTCTATCACAACATTTTCCATAAATGGTTCTATGAATGATCTTTCTACAACGTTTCCTAAATTATAATTTCGAATCAAACCATATAATTCACGCACCGCAGAATACGGCATAAATCTAGCTTTCATAGAACGAAAAGCTGTTTCGTTTGCTTCCACAACAACTTTATTTCTTAGATTTTTATCAGCAACAATCGCATAGGTCATCTTTATCGAAGGGACCGTCTCCTTGAATTTCAACATACGAGTAAGACCTGATGTAACTCCTGTACTATGTTCGACTTCAATTACCGCTGGTATATATTGAAAATCATGGCTGAACCATATACAATCAATTAAGGACGCAGCTCTTTTGCTTTCATTCGAGTAAAGGATCTTCACCTGATCTAATGAAGGAATTACACCTTCCATTTTTCCAAGATTGATATTTTCAATTTGAATAGATCGATCATTTTTTGCAATCCATGTATGAAAATTTAAAGCTTTTCCTATCCTAGCTAATGCTACTTGCATTTGAGTGTGTGTTTTTTTAGCATCGATTGAATCGAATTCATCCCCCAGCATTGATTGAGTGACAACGATATTACCAAAATTAACATCTAACTCTATTTCAGATATGACTTGTTGATACTCTTTTACATTAATTTCGCCAATCCGATGGTTTTCGTTAGGACACCACATTATGTGTTTTTGTTTATTTTCAATCTGCCCAGTATATGGATTTGTTCTTTGAGGATAGCACAAATAAAAATTCTTCGTGTAAGCAAGAAGCGTCTCTAACGCTGAACGACTATTGCCTCCTGCACTAAATAATCTATCCATATGAATCGGATAGTCTGGTTTATTTGAGAAAACTGATGCAACTGTGCCTAATTGATTTGTACTGATGCTACCTGTAGAACCACTATTTTCACCAGAAGAATTATTCCATCGAATAAACTTTATTGGTCCTTCTGGTTTGATTATCTCAAGGATTTTTATTTTTGTTTTTTTCTTGAAATAATCATACGATTTAGTCAAATCTAATTTAGCTATGGCATTTATAACATCTGCGGTTTTTAATTCTGGCATATTCATATCTCTCAGAATGTTTAATCTGATATTCTATTACTCATTAGCTTTTCAGTTGGGAGTTTGTCATTAAGCTCCGTTCGGTTCCAGAGCTTCGGGTGTGTCTTCATCCATCTGTCATTCCCGTCCCGACTTGTCGAGACTATCGGGAATCCAGAAGCATGGTTCTGGATGCCCGCTAACAATCCGCGGGCATGACAATGGAGGGTTGAAGATCGGCTGAACAATTGCGGCGGGCTGTAGTAGCCGATCACCAGATCGGCGAACAAAGCTTTCAACAAACGACGGTCGGTGACCGTCTACTACACAAGTGCCTCAGAAAAACAAAGGGCGTGAAACCGATGACCCTCTGACTTGAGGCACGTGGATGCCCGCCAACAAAGGATACACCAGCCACGCCCCTTTCGGGGCGTATGCTGGCTCCATCTTGTTGGCTGAAAAATTTCCACGTTTTTAAGTCAAGACAGCAGCCGAAGCTACGCTAATTTATTTAGTTATTTGTTAATCGTTATTAGTTAATTGTTGTTTTTTGTGTTAAGTTCAGTTAATACAAAATTTGTTGTATAAAGTAAGAAGCAAAACGCTTAATTCAAAATATCGATAGCCACAGACTTTATGTCTGCGTTTTAGGGGCTTGGAGCGCGACCATAAAGATCGCGGCTACCGCTCAGATAGTCCAATAAACACCCCCATTTCTTAACAATTTCTTAACATTGCAATAATCTACGGGTAATCTTCATTTCATAGATTGTTATGCTGGATAATAGCGTACATCATAAAATCAAGTCGTCTAAAACAAATTGCTTCTGAACAGAACACAAACGAACGCTTTCTCAACTGATCGAAACACACGGTCATCCGCGCCTCAATATACGGCTACAAAAATTACCGGTGTAAAGATAAATCTCCGGAAACGCTTTCGGATCGGTGAATTTATTGCGGAGAACATCATCAAAGGTGTCTCGTTCATTTCCTTTGCCGTAATTATTCTTATATTCGTTTTCGTCTTTCGGGAAGCGGCGCCAATATTTTCTCCGGCGAAACAAACATCTACCGACAAAACCGAATTAGTTCAGGAAACCTACGGCGAAGAATCATCTGTAACAAGCGAGACTGCTACTGAACAAAAAAATAAATCGGTGGAATCATCCGGATCTGAAGGTGAAGTAACGGTTAATAATTTGCTCGGCAAAGAATGGCAGCCCGTTTCCGAAAATCCAAAATATGGTATTCTCCCGTTGGTTGTCGGGAGCTTCAAAGTCACATTTATTGCAGTTCTGATCGGTGCACCTATCGCAATACTCGCCGCGCTGTACACATCATTCTTCGCGCCGAGAAAGCTTAGGGAATTCCTGAAACCAACGATTGAATTTCTTTCCGGATTTCCATCCGTAGTCGTCGGTTTTTTCGCGCTGGTCACTCTTGCGTCTTTCATGCAAAATATTTTTGGTTATGAGTACCGGCTAAATGCATTTGTCGGCGGTATTGCACTTTCACTTGCAACCATTCCGATAGTTTACAGCGTAACCGAGGATGCTCTCTCGGCTGTTCCAAAATTTATGACTGAAGCGAGCTTAGCGCTCGGCGCAACTAAGTGGCAAACAGCTCTCTTCGTTGTTTTACCGGCGGCAACACCGGGCGTATTCGCGGCTCTTCTTCTTGGTGTTGGCCGCGCATTCGGCGAAACCATGATTGTGCTGATGGCAACCGGTAATGCGGCGTTGATGTCGATGAACTTCTTCGAACCAATCCGAACAATGTCGGCAACCATCGGTGCCGAGATGGCAGAAGTTGTTTTCGGCGACACACATTACAATGTTCTCTTTTTGATCGGTTCGATTCTTTTCATCTTTACATTTATATTGAATGCAGTCGCCGAATTTTATGTCCGCAATAAACTCCAGAAACGATTTCAGGGGACGACATGAAGAAGAAAATTGTCGGGGGGATGTTTGTATTTTCGACTTCTCTTGCAACGTTGCTGATTGTTTCAGCTATTGCTTTCATGTTGTTTGAAATCATCAGGGGCGGAGGGGGAAAGATATCGCTTGAATTTCTTACAGGCGCACCGGCTGAAGGAATGACCGCGGGCGGAATATTCCCCGCAATTATCGGCACGGTATTGCTGGTTTTTATTATGTCGGTTGCGGCGGTTCCAATCGGAACGATCACGGCAATTTATCTCAGTGAGTATGCAAACCGCAGCTCAATCTTCACAAAGCTAATCCGCTTTGCAGTGAACACGCTGGCGGGAGTTCCTGCAATTGTCTTTGGACTTTTCGGACTTGGATTCTTCGTACAATTTGTCGGCGGCGGCATCGACAAATTTATTTCTGGAGACGCACAATTACATTGGGGTCAGCCAAATATTCTCTGGGCAAGTTTGACTATGGCTCTTCTTACACTACCTGTTGTTATCGTTTCAGTTGAAGAAGCGTTGCGGGCAGTTCCGAGAGATTTACGCGAAGGTAGTCTCGCACTTGGCGCTACAAAATTTCAAACGATAATAAAAGTAGTTCTTCCGAATGCTTATACCGGAATTCTCACAGGCGCCATTTTAGCGGTGGGTCGTGGCGCGGGCGAAGTTGCTCCGATTCTATTTACCGGAGTTGCATACTTCCTGCCTCATCTGCCATCGTCGCTATCAGACCAATTCATGCAACTCGGTTATCACCTTTATGTTATGTCAACTCAATCGACCGATGTTGAAGCGACTATCGGAATCCAATACGCAACTGCGCTTGTTCTGCTTGCATTAACGTTTCTCTTAAATTTCTCGGCTGTATTTTTACGATATCGATTGCGAGCAAAAGCGTTATGAGTATGACGACTGAAACTAAAATTATAACGCAGAATCTCAATCTTCATTACGGAGAGAAACAGGCGCTAAAGAATATCTCGCTCGATATTCCGGTAAACCGTGTTACCGCGTTGATCGGTCCTTCGGGATGCGGAAAATCTACATTCCTCCGCTCGCTTAACCGTATGAACGATCTCATTGATAACGTAAGAATAGACGGCTCAGTTTTGATCGATGGGACAGATATCTATCTTAACGGCATCGACGTTGTTGAATTGAGGAAAAAGGTGGGGATGATTTTCCAAAAATCTAATCCGTTTCCAAAATCGATATACGATAATGTTGCATATGGACCGAGGATAAACGGAGTTCACGATAAGAAAATATTGGATGAAATTGTTGAGAAAAGTCTGCAGCGATCTGCTCTTTGGAGCGAAGTCAAAGACGATCTCAAGAAAAGCGGACTTGCATTATCCGGCGGTCAGCAGCAACGGCTTTGTATCGCACGCGCCCTTGCGGTAAATCCCGACATTCTTTTAATGGATGAACCGGCAAGCGCGCTGGATCCGCTTGCCACATCGAAGATTGAAGAATTGATTTACGAGTTAAAAGAAAACTATACAATCGTCATTGTTACACATAACATGCAGCAAGCCGCGCGCGTGAGCGATTACACCGCATTCTTTTACTTAGGCAGTTTAATCGAATATGACGAAACAAAAAAGATTTTTACAACACCTAAAGTAAAACAAACGGAAGATTATATCACCGGAAGATTCGGATAAATATAAGGAAGGAGTTAAATTATGATCGCCCTTAATATCATGCTTCTCATTGCGGCAATTGTTATATCACTTATAGTGATGCTTACTTTTCCAAAACTAATGGAATATCTGGACAGAAAACTTAAATCGGCTTCTGAGAGATGACGTTTGATTTTGAAAGATAGTTTTGGTCAAATGCTAAGATTAACATCTAACCAAAATTGTGCATTGATGGTGCAGTTTTGATGGAAGAGTTGAGTTGGTTGAAAGGTGGAATTAAAAAGAAGATTTACTATATTTACAGGTCACACATCGGATCTGTTCTGTGAATCGATTCCCCACATCTAAACAAAAATTTATTATGAATACATTAATCAAAGAACAACTTAAACATTCACACGAGTTCAAAAAGCGTAGGGCGTTAAATTGGCTTACGCTTGGATTTACTTACTCGGCGATGTATATGGGCCGATATAATCTCTCCTTCGCAAACAAAGCGCTTTCTGATACATATGGATGGGACAAGACGCAGATTGGAGCAATCATAACTGCTGCACTGACAATTTACGGGATATCTGCATTGTTCAATGGACCTATAGCCGACCGCATCGGTGGACGCCGGGCAATGTTGATAGGAGTCTTTGGATCAGTAGTTTTTAATATTGTTTTTGGATTGGGTGCATATTTAGGGGTACTCGGGACGGGATCATTGCTCCTCGCATACTTCGCTACAGCTTGGGCGTTAAATGCTTACTTTCAATCGTATAGCGCCCTTGCTCTCATTAAAGTGAACTCGGCATGGTTCCACGTCCGGGAACGGGGGGTGTTCTCTGCGATTTTCGGATCGATGATCCAAAGCGGTCGTGCGCTTATTTTCATCATTGGTGGTGTCGCAGTAACAGTTCTCCCGTGGCAATGGGTATTCTTCATCCCTTCAGGCATCATGGTGTTCATGGGTTTTCTAACGTTCCGTTTTGTTCGCGATAATCCCGAAGATACTGGGCATCCGGCATTTGACACTGCTGATGCTTCAAGCGGTGATACGGAAAAGGTCAATATGAAATATCTCATGAAAAAAGTATTCACAAATCCCATCACCGTTACAATTGCGATAGCAGAGTTTTGTACCGGTTTCGTTCGCCACGGATTTGAGCAATGGTTCCCACGTTACATGCAAGAAGCACAGCATCTTACACTCGACTCCGCGGTATTTCAAAAAGGCGCGTTTATCGTAGTTGTCGCCGGAATTGCCGGCGCATTTTCTGCCGGTATGCTCTCTGATTTATTATTTAAATCCCGTCGTCCTCCTGTAGCATTTATAGGTTACGTACTACAGATTATTTGTCTCGCCGTTGTGTGGGCTGCCCCAAGCCTTGAGTGGATCATCGGCGCATTCGTCCTGAATTCACTGGGAATCAGTATGGTACACTCGATGCTTTCCGGTACGGCGTCTATGGATTTTGGCGGTAAAAAAGCTGCCGCGTCAGCTACAGGAATGTTCGATGGTATGCAGTACATAGGTGGTGCGGCAGTTGGCTCGGGAATGGGATGGATGCTCGAAACATGGGGTTGGGGAACATGGGGACCGAGCATGATTGCGTTTTCATTTATCGGGGCGGTGCTGATGTTGAAATTATGGAACGTAGTTCCTACAAAACATTCAGGTAACACAAAAATTTCCGGTGACCAGATTGATAAAAAGAGATAAATCAAATATTGATGAGTGAAAATGCCGCGCTATTTCGATAAAGAATTAGAAAGTTTAAAGACATCGTTGATCAAGATGGGCAGCCTTGCCGAAGAGGCTGTCCACATTGCCGTCAAAGCCCTGATCGAGAATGATATATCGTTAGCACAAAGAGTGATCGAAGGAGAGGGACGCATAAACACACTCGAGATCGAAATCGATAATGCAATCGTCGATATCCTCGCACTTCAACAGCCGGTAGCAAGCGATTTGCGGTTAATTCTCGCGGCACAAAAAATAAACAACGATCTGGAACGAATCGGCGATCATGCCGTTAACATAGCGGAATCCGTAATAACCATCCAGTCATACGATGACCGCCAGCAGCTTATTTTCATTCCAAAAATGGCAGAGCTTGCCGAACAGATGTTAAGAGATGCGCTCGACAGTTTCATCCACAACGACCCGGAACTTGGCAGGTCGGTGCTAGAGCATGACGATACAATAGATGAGTTGAATCGAAATGTGTTTCATCGAAGCGTCGAGAATATGAAAAACAATCAAAGAACGATTGAGATGGGCATGCACCTGACAAGGATAAGCAGAAACATAGAACGCATCGCCGATTTAGCCACGAATATTGCGGAAGAGGTAATATTCATAGCTCAGGCAAAAGTCGTGAAACATCACGCTAACTAATCGATTGACATTCCGAATATTTATTCTCCACCAGTCTTAATATCTTACAGGGCAACATCTTCCATCCGGCTCTATCGGAAAAATTCGTATTACCCAATAAGAACAAGCGGAATATGCAATGCCGCCCACACACCATAACGCAGCAAGGTAGCTTTCTGCAATTGTTTTGAGATTGCCGCAAAATATATTCCCTTCATAATTGTATTGCTCATTGCGGCGATGATGATGGCGGAAACAAAAACCCGTTCGACAGAAACAGTTTGGTGAACCAATGATAGAATGAAGGGGTCGATATCTGCAACACCGGTGATGGCAGAAAGAACTAAAAGTCCAACACTGCCGAATGCTTTTTGAGATAGAATTGTAATTACACTTAAACCCACGAAGAAAACTGCAAACATCATAGCCGGTCTTATTTCGAATGGGTTTTGCAGTGTCGTTACCGGTGTGTCATCCTCCGAAATTTTCTTGTACTTAATCCCGATCACCATAAGCCCGCCGATGATGGATAGCAAAACCAACTTCCACCATAAGAACTGAATAAATATTGGATTGATGAGCCAGATCAGGACAAGAATCCGCAAGTACATAATACTGCTCGCAAGAATCGATGCTTCAAGTGCGTTCGCACTTTCACCGGGGTGCCGCTTCGCAATTCTTGCCGTTGCTATTGCCACTGCCGTGCTCGATGCTATTCCGCCTAAAAGACCGGATAACCACAACCCAAGTTTACTGCCCAATTTCTTTGTGAGAAAATATCCAACAAACCCGATAGTGGATACCATTATAACAATTTGCCAGATACGTGTTGGATTCAGCTTGAATTGTGAATACTCCTGATTGGGAAGTACGGGAAGTATGATAACTGTTACAAGTAAAAATTTCAATACTGCTAAAAATTCCGATTTGTCCAACCGCTCGACGAAATTTTCAAGGTCTGCTTTTTCGGATAATAAAATCGTGCTGATGATACCGAGGGACATTGCTACCCAAACGTCGGTCAACATCGTCAGCGCGCCGATAATAAAGGTGAGAAGAGCGGCTACCTCGCTTGTCGAGCCGATGCGTCCTTCTTTCAGTTTTGCAAGATAACCCACGACTGCTAGTGCAGTCACAGAGATCATTCCGATCGGGAGCGCGAGACCAACGTTGATGTGGTGAAGCCACCCGCAACCAAAACCGTATAGACTTATTATAGTGTAAGTTCTTACGCCGGCAAAATATTGGAACTTGCGGTCCGAGCTTGCACTTTCGCGTTCTAATCCAACCAGAAAGCCCAACGCAAGCGCCACCGCAAAGCGCAGTTCAAATGTCCATTCGAATGTGTTCATAATGTCCTTATCAAATAAGAGTTATAGAAGGTAAGCATTCTCTCGTGAAAATTCAATTTAATGGGTTGAATCTTTGTCAGGAGAGCAAAGAATGTTTATCGGGCGATCTTTTAAATATTTTAATCGATACATATTTGAATGATATGGAAAATGAGATATCCAAACCCAGTATCCCATAAATAAAAAATCCCAATTGTTTTATCGGGATTATAGCTCCGCAGGCAAGATTCGAACTTGCATTCCGCACCTCTCAGTGCGGAATAACAGCCGGATGTTTATATCTTAATTTCTCCTATCACGAGTCTTCGAATTTTCTCTTTCCTTTTCCAAGCTTTGATTGAATTTTCTATGCGAATTGCATCTTCTCTTGTTTCACATTCCTTTTTGTACACTAACTTCCACGGTCTATATCTTGCAGTAAATCCCTTCTCAATAGAGTTATGAAATTCCAAGCGGCGCTCAGGATTTTCTGATTGCCCAACATAATATCGATCGAACATTTCTGAATGTAGTATGTAAACCCAGTATCCCATAAATAAAAAATCCCAATCGTTTTATCGGGATTATAGCTCCGCAGGCAAGATTCGAACTTGCAACCCTCCGGTTAACAGCCGGATGCTCCACCATTGAGCTACTGCGGAATAATATTATTTAATTTGATTTAGTTTTGGGGAAAAATCAAAACGCGTGAATAAATATATGAAAAATAAGCCCGAAAGTCAATGAAACCACTCCTTGCTTAATCCTACCCTTTTAACTATATTGAAATGAAGTTGAGAATAAAATTCTAAAAATATTGTTGTTAATTATAGAAGATAAAATTTAAAATCCCGGGGCTATTAAATGGAAGGTAATTTTTCGAATCGAGTACAAGACGTCATTCGCTTGAGCCGCGAAGAAGCACTGCGGCTTGGTCATGACTATATCGGAACAGAGCATCTTCTTCTCGGAGTAATACGTGAAGGCGAAGGAATTGCGGTTAAAATTCTCCGCAATCTCGGTGTCGATCTTTTTAAACTCAAGAAAGCAATCGAAGATACGATGCGAACATCCGGCGGAACGCTGACTATCGGCAATATTCCTCTCACTAAACAGGCGGAAAAAGTTTTAAAGATAACATATCTCGAAGCAAAACTTTATAAGTCGGATGTGATCGGCACTGAGCATTTGCTCCTCTCGTTATTGCGTGACGACGATAATATTGCCGCACAAATTCTGCATCAGTTCAACGTACATTACGATGCTGTTCGGAATGAACTCGACAACATCATCAGCGGCAAGCCATCCAGCCCGCCGCCAGCGCCAAGCACCGAAAAGCGAACCGCAGACAAATCAAAAACACCGGTTCTCGATAATTTCGGACACGACCTTACGAAGTTAGCTATTGAAGATAAGCTCGACCCGATCGTTGGAAGAGAAAAAGAGATCGAGCGTGTTGCGCAGGTGCTGAGCCGCCGGAAGAAAAATAATCCCGTACTTATCGGTGAGCCGGGAGTTGGGAAAACTGCCATTGCAGAAGGTCTTGCTATCCGCATTGTCCAAAAGAAAGTTTCAAGAGTACTTCACGATAAACGTGTTGTAACACTCGATCTTGCCGCTCTTGTTGCGGGTACAAAATACCGCGGTCAGTTTGAAGAACGCATGAAAGCGGTAATGAATGAATTAGAGAAAGCGAAAGACGTTATCTTATTTATCGATGAACTCCATACAATCGTCGGTGCAGGCGGTGCATCGGGTTCACTGGATGCTTCTAATATGTTTAAGCCGGCGCTCTCGCGTGGTGACTTGCAATGTATCGGCGCAACAACGTTGGACGAATATCGCCAGTACATCGAGAAAGACGGCGCTCTCGACCGGCGCTTCCAAAAAATCATGGTTGACCCCACGACCGTTGACGAGACGATTCAGATTCTTAAAAATATAAAGCACAAATACGAAGAGCATCATACCGTTCGATACACCGAGAAATCACTCGATGCTGCAGTTCGGTTAAGCGACCGCTACATCACCGACCGTTATCTGCCCGATAAAGCTATAGATGTCCTGGACGAAGCCGGATCGCGCGTTCATTTATCCAACATCCATGTACCGAAAGAAATTCTCGACCTCGAAGGTGAAGTTGAAAAAATCCGTCAATCGAAAAATCAAGTTGTAAAGAATCAGAATTTTGAAGAAGCCGCACGACTGCGTGATCTCGAAAAGAAACATCTGCACGATCTCGATTCAGCCAAGCGCAATTGGGAACAGCAGTCTCACCAGGTCGTTCATGAGGTGAATGAAGAGACTATGGCTGACGTGGTCTCGATGATGACGGGAATTCCGGTAAACAGAGTCGCGCAATCGGAATCCGAAAAGCTATTGAAGATGGAATCTGCACTTAAACAGATGATCATAGGCCAGGATGAGTCGATTGAGAAATTAAGTAAAGCGATACGCCGGACACGTGCGGGATTGAAGGATCCTAAGCGTCCAATCGGTTCCTTTATTTTCCTTGGACCGACCGGTGTCGGAAAAACCGAAATGGCAAAAGCTCTCGCACGCTATTTATTCGATACGGACGAATCTCTTATCCGCATTGATATGAGCGAGTACATGGAAAAATTCAGCGTTTCCCGTCTCGTTGGTGCGCCTCCCGGTTATGTCGGCTATGAAGAAGGTGGGCAATTGACCGAGAAGGTAAGGCGCAAACCGTATGCTGTAGTATTGCTGGATGAAATCGAGAAAGCACATCCCGATGTGTTTAACATTCTGCTACAAGTTCTTGACGATGGAATACTCACCGATAGCCTTGGACGAAGAGTCGATTTCAAGAATACAATTCTTATTATGACATCGAACATCGGTGCACGTGATATAAGAACAACCGGTGGATTTGGTTTCGGTGTTGAGTCGCCAAAAGATAATTACAAAACGATGAAAACGACTATTGAAGATGCGGTAAAGCGTGTCTTCAATCCTGAATTCCTGAATCGTGTCGACGATACTATCGTATTCCATAGTTTAAGCCGGGAACACATCGATAAAATAATAGATATTCAGATGCGTGAGCTTGTGAAGCGAATGGCAACCATGGAAATCAAAATTCAATTAAACAAACAGGCACGCGAATTTCTCGTCGATAAAGGATACGATCCTGCCTTCGGTGCTCGTCCCTTGAAGCGTGCGCTCCAAAAATATATCGAAGACCCTATTGCAGAAGAAATTCTTCGCAACAAGTTTGGTCAGGGAAGCACTATCAGGGTTAAGTTGAACAAAAAAACCGAAACGCTGAAGTTCACAGAAAGCAATAAAGCAAGAAAAGAAAACAAAGAACCGGAGACACAGCAAAGCAACACAAGCGTTTCGTAAGTTCAAATAATTTAATTTCAGCCCCTGCCGGACCATGAATGCGGCAGGGGTTTTTCCTTTTTAAGCATATTATGGTTTTATCGAAAAAAAGTCCGCGAGTGCGCGAGTTATCTTTTCAAGCTCTGCTCAATACAAAGGTAAGCGGGCTTGAACTGAGACCAGAGCATACTTTAAGAGAATGTCTCATACAACTGCGGCATGAGTTGATGAAGAGTAACATTGCTTTCTTTCCGCATTTTTACTTCGGCGATGAGCCGTGGGGCTGCATCGACAGGACAGGCTCGATTGAAATCCCGTTCTACCTCGCCAACAACAAACTACGCCGTATCGCCGAGAAGTATTACCTCGCTTATTCCAAAGAGGAATTGATGATGATTCTTCGGCACGAGACCGGACATGCATTGAACTATGCTTATAAACTCTGGATCAGGGAAGACTGGAAACGTTTGTTCGGGAAATTTAAACTAAAATATCCGAATTTCTACCATTTCAATCCGGCGAGTAAGGACTACGTACGTTACCTTCATTATGTCGGGCATCCGCATTACGCGCAAAGGCACCCCGACGAGGATTTCGCCGAAACGTTCGCTTCATGGCTCGACCCGGAATCAAAATGGAAGTGGAACTATAAAAACTGGACCGGAGCCACAGAAAAACTCAAGTATATTGATTTTTTATTTGGACAGGACCAAATCGCTTCGCGCCGACCTCTGCGTGTACGTTACGATGAAAGGGATAATTACAAAACCATAACCTCAACTGTGGCTGAATATTTTGCAATCGAGAAGAAGATTGATCCTCGCGTGAAGGAATATACGGACGACCTTAAAGAAATTTTCCCGGATGTTTCAACAAAGACGCGCCATCTATCACGCGCCGATCTTTTCATACAGCATTACAGCAAATATCTCGAAGAAGAGTTGGTTACCTGGATTGCCAAAGCCGACAGACGCGACGTGAGAAAATATTTAAGGGAGTTACAGACACTCTGCGCGCTAAATAATCTCCACGTCCACCCCGATGAAACAACTGAGAAGCTAGTGGAGATTGTAATAGTTTCTACTTACCATTTATTGAAACGATTGCGACTGATTCGCTAAGTAACCTTGCGAAGGTGGAATTTATCCCGCTGAAAGCGGGAAACCTTCGCAAGGTTGACAAGTTTTATTTCATTAAAACAAGTTTCCTAGTTTGAGAAAAGTTGCCTGCCATCAGACGGTAGAAGTAAACACCGCTTGCATACCTTACACCATCCCAACTTGCAGTATAGGTTCCTGCTTGCCGTTCTGCGTTGAGCAGTACGGTAATTTCCTGACCGAGTATATTCAAAACACTTAGACGAACATAACCTGCATGAGGTAATGAGAAGCTTATCGTTGTGGACGGATTGAACGGATTAGGATAATTTTGTGCCAAAAAGAATTTCACAGGTAATTTATTATCTATATCTTTAACATCGCTTTTTATTTGGTTATATTTAATAACGGTAAAAATGCTCCAATTATTATACATGCTTGAACCTGCAATGTAAACATTACCAACGGAATCGACGACGATATTTTTAGGTTCATCCAGCGATGTTAGCGGATCATTGTAAATGGAAATCCATTCAGTGTTTCCAGCGGGTGTATATTTTATTGAAGTGAAGTTCCATGTTGAGTCTGGTCCAACACTTTTTCCAGTTATATATATATCCCCTAAATGATCTATTGTAATAACTGCCGGTTCATCAATGCCGTTTCCTTCACCACTGTAACGAGCAACCCATTGCTCATCACCGTTTGGACTATACTTAATTGTTGCATAATCAGCGCTGGTACCAACTTCAAGACTTCGACCAGTTACATAGATGTTATTTGATTCGTCGATGACAAGTCCATTCGCTTTATCCGAACCATTAGCGGTACCGTCGTATTGTCTAACCCATAATTGGTTGCCACTTGAATCATATTTTATAGTAAGATAATTGGAATTCGGATTGAAACCGATTGACCCAATTACATAAACATTCCCAATATTGTCTATAGCTATTTCCTTTGGAGAATTAGCTGCCGACGTCGAATCATTATACCGCACAGCCCACTGTTCCGTGCCATCAGAATTATATTTAATTGTTGCACATCTTGCAGAACTTGAGCCCGTTACATAAACATTCCCAAACGCATCAATTGCAAGCGCAGTTGGTGCATCTATGGAAAAACCAACGAACGAGTCGTACCGCATAGCCCATTGTTGATTTCCATCCGAGTTATATTTTATGGTCACGTAATCTTCCTGGCTCGTTATTGAAATATAAACATTACCCACTGAATCAACGGCAAGGAGGTTACCGGGGTAAAGAAAATTTTCAGAGCCAGTATATTTAGTTATCCATTGCTCTTCACCGGAGGAGTTGTACTTAATAACCACGTAATAAGATGTATCAACAGACATTTTTATGCATTCACCCATAACATAAATATACCCGCTGACATCGACCGCTATAGAATAGGGAGTATTATAAGGTGCAGTCGAATCGCGAAAGTGTTTTACCCATTGCAGCGTACCCTGAGCATCATATTTAATGGTTGTAAATCTTGATCCCAATGCCGTATAACTTTCACCAGTTACATATATATTACCATTCTTATCAACAGAACATGATTTTACATTATCTACCGAAATTCCCGTACCATCATATTCTTTAAACCATTGAAGACCGCCGTCTGAATTATAGTTTAGGATCAAATAATCGAACAACTTATCACTATGTAGCTGTCCGAGAACTATCACATCGCCTTTATTTTTTGTTCTTATTGCAAACGCCGACCCCGCATATGTTTTTCTCCACTGTTCTAAACCATTAGAATTATACTTAATTGTTAGAGCATTTGTTGATGAATTATCTCCGCTACTTCCGGTTACATATAAATCATTAGAATCATCTATCGCAATATCATAAGCAAAATCGTAAGTATTACCGGGACCATTATAGCGTGCGACCCATAGTTCTTCTCCTCTCGAATTATATTTAATAGTTGCATAATCAGAATATGTACCTGTGCCCTCGCTCCATCCTGTTATATAAACATTTTCCGAATCATCAATCGCCATTGCAAATGCATAATCGTCTGAATTCCCAGGACCATTATATGTCGCAATCCACTGTTGAATACCATCTGCGTTATATTTGATTGTTGTGTAATCTCGTGATGTTCCTATTCCTGTGCTGCCTCCTGTCACATAGACATTATGTTCTCTATCCAATTTAATGTCAAATGCCAGATCGTATGAATTTCCAGGGCCATTATATGTCGCAGTCCACTGATGAACACCATCTGCGTTATATTTAATTGTTATATAATCTCGCGATGTTCCTATTCCTGTGCTGCTTCCTGTTACATAAACATTATTTGAATCATCAACAACAAGAACGGTTGGTATATCATAATAATTTGCAGGACCATCGTAATATGCAATCCAAAGCTCATCACCATTTTTATCATATTTTATCGTTGCAAAATCAAAGTGGGTACCTACACGATTGCTGTATCCGGTAATAATAATATTTCCTGAATAATCAATAGCTATACTCGTGGGAATATCCAAATTATTCGCATCTCCGTTATGTTTTGCATACCATTCTTGAGCTCCATTTGAATCATATTTAATGGTACAATAGTCAAATGATGCTCCGTAACTATAGCTTTGACCTGTCACAAAGACATTACCATTACTATCAACTGCAATAGCCGATGGAATATCATCCGCATTACATCCACCGTCGAATCGAGCTGCCCATCGCAAGACACCACTCGAATTAAATTTTACGGTTAAATAATCATATCCGGTAAAGGTGCTATCACTTTTCCCCGTTACATAAATATTCTCTGATCGATCAATCGTCATCGCAGAAGCGCTATCGTTGCTAGAATATAAGCCTGACGCATATCGAGCAATCCATGAGGTGTATATGCTATCACCGTTTGCCATAGACGATTGAAAATTATCAGCGTTTCTTTCCTGAGCAACGATCTTCAATTGAATCAGGCAAAAAAAGACACCAAGATATATCAATTTCGTTATCATTTGATAAACACTATTTTCTTTATCTCAACGAATTTATTAGGACAGGGTTAATAATACACCTTCACTGTAACCACTGCATTCTTCTTCGTCTTCACTCTCACAACATTCTTTTCAAACGACACCGCACTTCCATCCTGCTCCAAAAAATTCGAGGTGAAAACTTTCTTCGGCACTTGAGGAAGTCTTAACACTGCATCGCTCTCTTCACCCTTTGCATCGTACCATTGGAAAATCCATGCGTCAGAGTCTTCAGCTTTTTTAATCGTTGTGAGAACCAGATTGGTCGGCTCCAACTTCACGAGCGGGTTAGAGGTTGAGAGTTTTCCATTGTGTTTGTCATTTATTACTGCAATAGGCGGATTATTATACTCGTACCCTCTCTGAGTTGTGCCCGCTTGCTGCCAGCTATTATTATGGGGATAGAGTGCATATTGAATCGAATGCTTTCCCCGGTCGGCAGTCGGGTCGGGCCACTTAGGTGAGCGGAGAAGCGAGAGCCGCATAACATTTCCTTTGATATCGTAACCGTACTTGGAAGCATTCAACAAACTTACGCCATAATCGTTTTGAGAGAGATCAGCCCAGCGCTGGGCAGGAACTTCAACCTTCGCGCTGTCCCAGCTATCTTTCCATTGCGTCGATCTTTGAATCGTACCGTATGGAATTTCATACGTTGCCACCGGGTTGCTCACTGAAACCGGGAACGCAACCTTCAGCATAGTTTTATCTTCCCACCAATCAACATCCGTTTTGAAATCTATGTAATCGATTCCATCGCACAAAGAGATATCTTGTGTGAAGAACGTCGTCGGATAATCTTGCGTCGGAGCTTCTTTTTTCATTCCGGGGGTAAGGTAATCGCGTGTTATCCGCACCATTGCCCGCACCGGTCCGTTTTCAACCACTTCAATTTTCCGCAGAGTTGTCGGAAATTTAACCCCTGTCAATCCAATGTTCCATGCATCCCACGCCGACGGTTTGTCTTCAAGCATCTGAAGCTCGTTTCCGTCTCCCGAAAGAATTTCCCTTCCGCTCCGTTTATCAATGATGCTTTTCACCCAACCGGTTACCGGATCGATATTGATGTTAAAGAATTCATTCTCCAACGATGTTTTAGATATTTTAAGATTTTTCCCGGTCATCGATGATTTATGTTTTCTCAATTCGTATGTCTTGTATCCGAGGGATGGAATATTTTCAGCTTTAAAGAGAATCTCACGATGGTATTTATCCTTCCGGATTGTCTGTGAAGATATTTCTTTTCCCCCAACTTCAAAGACACTGTACTCATTGTTATCGGCTTCCGGAAGCTGGAGTGTTACAACGTTGGTTCGCTCCCATGAGAGCGGATTGAATACAATCACCGGCTCGCCTTTTTTGACGGCTGATGTGCTGATTTGCTTTGTCAGGTAAGCAAGAGATTTCTTTAGCTCAAACTTGCCGATAGATTCAGCTTGCTTGTAGCGTTCAGGTGCATCAATATATACTTCACGAATGCTGGAGCCGGGAAGAATATCGTGAAACTGATTGAACAAAACATCCTTCCATGCCTCTTCAAGATCGGCAGAGTTGTATTTATAACCGAACATAGCGGCAAGCGAAGAAAATTTCTCGGCGTTGGTAAGAAGAACTTCGCTCCTGCGGTTCGATTCTTTTCCCTTTGCCTGTGTCGTGTAAGTTCCCTGATGATATTCAAGATAAAGTTCATCTTTCCAGACAGGAAGCGTGGAAAGATTCTGTTTCTTCAGCCAGTCGAGGTATTGTGTTGTAGTGCCGTACTCGATGCTCGGATAAATATCGAGCGTTTTAAGATGTTCGATACGGTCGATCATATCATCGGATGGTCCTCCGCCGTGGTCGCCGACTCCGAAGAGAATCATCATCTTGGTGAAACCGGTATTCGCATCGAACTGTCTCGTCCAATCCACCAATCGATATGGATCGTCGACCGTGTTCACATAGTCAAATGGGAAATAACTCAACACCCGCGAGCCATCGGGACTTTCCCACCAGAAAACACGGTACGGAAAAACATTCGTCTCATTCCACCCGATCTTTTGCGTGATGAAAGCATCTATGCCTGCATTAAGGTAGAACTGCGGCATGTTCCAGTTATAACCGAATGAATCAGGATTCCAGCCAATCTTCACATCCACGCCGAATTTTTCTTTGAAGTAGCGTTTTGCATAAAGCAACTGCCTCATCCACGATTCGCCGCTTGGTAAGTTGCAATCCGGCTCGATCCACATACCGCCGATGATTTCCCATCTGCCGTCTTTTATTCTGGGAATCATTCGTTTGAAGACATCCGGATATATTTTCTCCATCCAATCGTAGTAAGCGGCTGAGCTTTGTGTATAGGTGAAGTCGGGGCGGTAATCCATCATGTTAAGTACAGATGTAAAAGTGTTTTTGCAAACTTCGACTGTCTCACGTTCCCGCCACAACCAAGCCGCATCGATATGCGCATTGGCATCGAAGAAAAGCGTGTAGCGTTTTGCGAACTCGCTGATCGGTTTTAACTGCTCACGAATTTGTGTAAGAGAAGCGGTAAACTTATCCAGCGCACCGGAAGCGAGAGCTTGTACATCAACTTCGCCAGCAAGTTTCTGGAGAAGTGCGTTCAGCCGGATTTTTTCATCCCGATCCATCGATGATTTATCGGTGCCGGGGTCCTGTTTTCTCCGTGCATTGGTCTGATAGGTATCGAAACTCAACAGCTTCTGTCCGACCCGCATGCTTGTAGAAAAATCACGAACCATCAAACTTACCTGTTTTGATTTTTCCGATTCAAGCTCTGCGCGAATCAGACACAGCGGTCCACCGGTATTAATTGCTTTGATTGCAATGAGAAATCTCTGACCGGGCTTTGCATCCTTTGTCAGCTCGAACTCGCCATCCCATGGAAAATATCCCTTACTCTCACCATTCACCCAGAGATATCCGAAATCATCCACCGATACGAGCAATTTAACTTTTCCGCCCAGCGGTTGACCGAGAATCATCTGGGGCAGAACGATTTCCTTTCTGATCCAGCAGGAATCAGGATAGATACGCTGATCGAGTTTTAAGTTGTCCCACTTTGAATCATCGAATTCGGGTTTTGTAGGATCGCCGGTGATGGATTGTTTCAGATCGGGGCTTGCTTTCCAGTCTGTGAACGAAACGGTTCCGAGAGAATCGAGTGACCGCACAAGTTTATCTACGCTGGTTTGGGCAAGCAAGCCAATAGGCAACAAGAAAAATAATAAAACAGATATAAAGGATTTCATAATAAGTCCTTTCGTAAGTAAAACAGTGAGATGAAATTTATTTCAACGAACTAAAACAAAAACAAATGAACACCAAGAACAAGTCTGATACCGCCAAAATCGCCATAGAGTTCTTTTTGACGGGAACGGCGATAATCGTAGATGACATCGCCGAACAGCGACGAGCGTCCTTCTGCATCTAACGGCTGTTCAAATCCAACTCCGCCAAAATAACCAAGCCGTTTATCGGCATTTTGCGAGTGTTCCGACGATCGGGAGCTGGAGGTTGTTTGTTTTATCGAAATATAACTTAGCCCTCCTGATAACCTGAGAAAGATACTGCCGCCTAAAAATTGCTTACTTAATATCCCGACATGTATGAATCGTTCCGACAATTCCATGGTACTGTCAAAAGATTGATCCACGATAGCTTTCGACTTAAAGAAGGAAATATCGCCTGTTGCAAAGATTGGAGCGCGCACAGGAAGACAAATACCCACGCCCCAAATAAGATCGGAAGACGATTGATAAGTAGCTCTGAAGTTCGGGTGAGCCGGGAAAAAAAGTCCGCCATAAAGTGTAAAGATGAACGGTTGTTCTTGCGCCAATACCGGCGGCGCTAACGAAATAAGAATTGCATAGACAACGAATCGAATAATTTTCATTTCATCCTCATTTGATCCAACAAAACTGCAAAAAGAATTACGACACCAAGCACTACCATCTGCACATACGAACCGACATTGAGAAGATTCAAGCCGTTTCGTAAAATGCCTATCAACATTGCGCCTAAAAATGTTCCGATGATTGTTCCGCGGCCACCAAACAAACTCGTGCCCCCAACAACGACAGCGGCAATCACATCCATCTCGTACATTAAACCGGCATTCGGTTGTCCGGAGTTCATTCGTGAAGCAAGAAGAATTCCGCTGATTGAACAAAGCACGGCGCTGATAATATATACCGAAGCCAATATCCGATTAACATTTATACCGGCGAGCCGCGCCGCTTCTTTATTCCCGCCAACAGCATATACATACCTGCCGAACTTAGTATGTTTCAAAAGAGTGTACGCAACAATGTAGACGCAGATCATTATAATGGTTGGAATCGGAATACCGAAAACTCTTCCGCTTCCTAGAAAACTAAATTCATCTGGTAATCCCCAAATAGGTCTGCCATCTGTGTACATGTATGATGCGCCGCGCCAGATTGTCATGAGTGAGAGCGTGACGATAAACGGAGTGATATTGAATCGCGTAACGAACAATCCGGCGATTGAGCCGGAGAATATTCCAATCGAAAGTGCAATCACTACCGCCAAAGGAAATGAAAGAGCAAACGGCAAATCAAGTTTCAACATACTTGTTGCAATCACACCACTGAAAGCAACCATCGCCCCGACCGAGAGATCAATCCCTGCTGTGAGAATAACGAATGTCATCCCGGCGGCTATGATTGCAATAATGGAGGTCTGGAGTGTAACATTTAGAATATTTTCGGCTGTGAAGAAATACGGCGATAGAGAAGAAAATAAAGCGATTTCGGCTAAAAGTGCAATTGTAATTCCAAATTCACCGATGATGGTTTTGATTTTTTTTGATTTAGGTAAATGCTCAGTCATGTGCTGCCTCAAGCATTCCACCGGTAGCGAGTGTCATGATTTTTTCCTGTGTCGCCTCTGAACGAGACAGAACCCCCGATAGTTTCCCTTCCCACATTACAGCGATCCGATCGCTGATACCGAGAAGTTCAGGAAGATCGGAAGAAATCACGATCACACCAATTCCATCTTTCGCTAATTGGTTGATGAGGTTGTAGATTTCGTACTTCACTCCGACATCAATTCCGACAGTCGGTTCATCGAAGATAAGCAGTTTCGATTTCGTGAAAAGCCATCGGGCAAGAACAACTTTTTGCCGATTGCCGCCGCTCAGGTTTTCGACTTCTTGCTCGATGGAAGGTGTTTTGATTCTTAGGTCATTAGTAAATTTATCCGCTACAGAATTTTCTTTCGAGCGATTTATGAAGAATCCTTTCACAACCTCGTGGAGATTTGAAAGAGATATATTTTCCCTCACGTTCATCTGCATAATCAAACCATATTTGTTTCGATCCTCCGTGAGAAGACCAATTCCAAGATCGATTGCTTCACGAGGCGAGCGAGGACGAATTTCTTTCCCTTCCAGATATATCGAACCGCTTTCTTTTGGATCTGCGCCGAAAATGATTCGCGCAAGCTCGCTTCTTCCCGCACCAACGAGTCCGGAAAATCCCAATACTTCTCCGCGGTAAACATTCAGATTGATATCTTTTAAAATACCGGCATTGAGATTTTCAATTCGAAGGATTTCTTCTCCGCGTTTTAGTTCACTCTTTGGATATTCTTGCTCAAGTTCGCGTCCAACCATCCATCGTACCAGACTTCTCCGATCCGACTCCGCCACATTACAACTATGGATAAACTTCCCGTCACGCAAAACAGTGAGCCGATCACCAATCTCAAAAATTTCTTCGAGCCGATGAGAAATATAAATTATGCCGACACCTTCCGCTTTCAGACGACGAATAACAGTGAAAAGATTTTTCAATTCATTTTCAGTTAGCGCCGCGGAGGGTTCATCCATCGCGAGTATGCATACTTTCTTGGAAATAGCTTTTGCAATTTCAACTATCTGACGTTGTGCAACACTCAGTGAATTGACAACTGCCATTGTTGGAATTTCTTCTCCAAGTTGGGCTAAAGAATTACGTGCAATTTCGTGCATCTTTTTAAAATCGACGAATGGAGATTTTCCCTTGGTCGGTTCATTTCCAAGAAGAATATTCTCAGCCACAGAAAGTTCCGGTACAAGTTTGAAATCCTGATAAATCATTCCGATTCCGGCTTTTTGGGAATCTGAAGGTGAATGAAATTCAACTTCTTTTCCATCTATTAAAATTACGCCGCCATCTTTCTTAATCGCGCCCGAGAGAATTTTCATCAGCGTGGATTTGCCGGCGCCGTTTTCACCGAGCAGACAATGAACTTCACCCTCTTGAAGCTCAAAGTTTACATCTGATAACGCCAGCACGCCCGGATACTGCTTGCAGATATTTTGCATTTGGAGTAGGGACATTACTGACTCCCTCTAAAAAACATGCCAGTCCATCCTCCCATTACTAAGGGGAGGATTATAGGAGGGGTCATATTTTTGCATAAACGCATATACAACTTCGTCTACTTTACTGATCCTTTTTGTAACGTTTCCTTATCAACAATACCAACCTCCACTGGAACAACTTTCGGAACAGCTTTACCGGCAAAGAAGTCATATATTTTCTGAATCGTTGTCTCACCGATTTTCTTTGGGTTCTGTATTACATCGGCTTTCAAAGGAGTGTCTTTCAATATTGCATCGCGTGCGGGTGGTGTTGCATCGTAACCGACAATTTTAACATTGAGACGTTTGTATTGTATCACTGCATCCAAAGCACCGAGGGCAGAATCGTCGTTGATGCCGAAGATTCCATCAAGATCGGGATGTGCCTGCAAAACATCAGATGTAATCTGCATTGCTTTATCGCGAACACCCTCCGCATTCAAATCGGCAACTATTTTAATATCGGGGTATTTTGCAATAGCGTCTTTGAATCCTTGAGTTCTATCCAGTACAGAGGTTACCGTCGGCTGACCGATGATTGCGATTTTGCCTTTACCGTTCAAAACTTTTGCAAGATATTCTCCCGCCAATCTTCCACCTGCGACATTATCCGAAGCGATGTGGCTGACGATCTCGCCTTCCTGCGAAGCAATATCGGCAGTGAAGATAGGAATCTTCGCGTCATTTGCTTTCCTGATTGCCGGACCGACACCGCGTGAATCTACCGGACATACAATGATGGCATCAACTTTCCGCGTGATGAAATCTTCAATCTGATTGCTTTGTTTCCCAAGATCAAAATCACCGGCAGTGACAATTAACTCGTAACCATTCTTCGCCGCTTCTGTCTTCAAACCTTCTTCCAAATCTTTATAGAAAACATGCGCACGGGTAAGGAGTGTAACTCCGATGGTTTTTGTGGATTTAGATTCTTGTTTTTTGCCACAGGATATAATTAAAATGCTGATTGTTAATATTATAACGAGACCATATTTCATAAAATTACCTTTTATGGTTAACATTTATTGTATTAGCTTACACCCTCGATACGCATACCTATTTCTTTCCATACACCATTTATTCTCTGCAGATGGAAGAATGTTGAACCCCTTCCTGTACCATAGCTTATCTGTTCTGATAATTTGTTTTTAGAAAAATAAAACCATTTTTCTTTCCAGAATGGATCGATTTCGAAATAATTAATTGAAACGTTGGCATAATCTTCATATACCGACAACTTAAGACTACGACATTTCAGTTCTCCGTGTAAATTTGCATATCTTTGTAATGAATTTCGGTTATCAGTAATAAAAACATTAGTGCAAACAGTCTTGACTAAAGAGGATTCTATTTTAGTTTCAAGTAGTATTGCCTCTATATCACAAAGTTCATTTCTGATTGTGGAAAGAACATCTCGGACAGATGAGGTTTCATTTATAGTATCATGCGGAGATGGATATGCTAATAGATATCGAAAGTCTTCGAACTTTCTGAAGAATGAGGATGTATCATCCTGTGGTAGTACATCTATGATGATTTCACGTGCTCGACAATATTGCCTCATGTCGCCATTTTGCAGGACATCATTCAAAATATCCCTCGTCTGCCTTAAATTTTGTAAAGTATTGTTGTCAATCCCTCTCCTGAGCAAGGATTCCACCATATCTGGATTGAACTTTAGTTTTCGTTCAATTGGCTCGTTTATTTTGTTTGATGTTTGATCATCTCGATGCCTATATATTCCATGTGCAATATTAAATGCATTCTGCTTTGAGCGAATTTTTAAAGCTTCCAGAAAGTTTTCTCTTCTATTCCCACGGCTGACTTTGATCAACTCTCTAAGCTTTTGCGCTGGCTGAGTAGAATCAAGCTCGCTCAAAACAAAAAACAGATGCAACACTTCCCAATCATCTCTCGAATCCATTGCACTTAATAACCGTGAAAAAGCAACAGTGTCTCCGTCATAAGCTCGCGAGAAATCAATCAAGTGCTTTTTCTGTATTTTATATTCGTGTATCTCTTCATCAAAAACCTCAAACTCCCGATGTAAACCTACAAATGAATCAAGTGAATCGAGGTTTTGGAAATGAAGTCTCTGTGCTTGCTTGAGGAAAAGTTGCATATTTTGAGGAAGCCGCGCCTGTGCGGTATAATAATCATACCCCTTCTTCGCCCAGAAAGCACATCCAACAAATGTAATAAGCAGTAAAAGAAATAAATAACTTAACGGAAATATTTTTCTTTTTTCATTTTGCACTGTTTAAAACTTCCCCGTCTTCCATTTCGTTGCGTACTCTTCAACATTTTCTTTTGTAATAATGTCAAGTCCGGAATCAATTACAGGTTCTGCGAGAGTTTTACCTTCTTTGAACTCTTTCAGCAATCTGATACTTTCATATCCCCAGCCCCATAGTTTTTGTCCCATTAAAACTTGCACATACCCTTGACGAACATAATCAAGCTGTTCGGGCAATGCGTCTATGGAAACAACTGTGAGATCACCAGGTTTTTTTGCTGCGAACGGACCCGGTGGCGGGGTGAAGAGCGCCCACGCACCCGGTAATATCCAGCCCTTAAGATTGGGATGGGCTTGCATTGCCGCTTCCATAACGCTCACACCTTTATTTACATCGTCGTAACAATATTCTGTTGCTACAACTTTAATGTCGGGATAATTTTTCAGGTACTCAAGTATTCCCTGCCGACGTTCTTCAAGATTAGGCGCACCCGGCGTTCCCATCAGCATCGCGATATTTCCTTTCGTTCCCATCAGCTTCACAAGATGTTCTGCCATTTGCTTTCCGCTGGGGAAGTTGGCTGTTCCGTAGTAAGCGAAACGCTTGCTCTTAGGCGCGTCCGAATCGAAACAGACAACGGGAATTCCCACATCTACAGCTTTGTTAATTGACTCGATGAGTGCGTCGGCATCGTTGACGGAGACGGCAATGCCATCAACTTTCTTCTCGATCAAACTTTCGATGATTTGCGCCTGCTCAACCGCATCGGACTTTACAGGTGCATAACGCTGGACTTCAATTTTTCCTGCGCCTAAATCTTTCGCCGCTCCTTGAGCGCCTTGCCAAGCAAGCTGGAAAACAGGATTATCCAAGAGTTTCGGCACGAAAGCGAAAACCAATTTCTTCTCTTCCTGCTTCTTGCCGCAACCGGAGAGAAGAAGAATGATGGCAACGATAATAGATAGATATTTTTTCATTTACGTTTCCTCAAGTTATTGTTTGAATTCTCTTGTCTGATCCTTTCTCTATCACTTTGCAGTGTCGGGATTATCCAAAAAACAAGATTGTCATTCTGAACGAAGTGAAGAATCTTATCCCTACACCGAAACAAAAGATTCTTCGGTCGCTGCGCTCCCTCAGAATGACAGTATTCTGGTTTTTTAGTTAACCTGATTTTGAGGTGAGGGTTTTTAGATGTCACCGTTTCGTTTTTCTATCCAATATAACTGCCAATAAAATTACAAGACCGATTGCAACTTGCTGCCAGTACGCGGAGACATTAAGCAGCACAAGGCCGTTTCTTAAAATTCCCATCAGCAGTGAACCTACAATTACACCGAGAATTGTACCCCGACCACCGCTTAGACTTACTCCGCCAATCACTGCAGCCGCAATAACATCAAGTTCATAACCGAGACCGGATGTCGATTGACCGACACCAAACCGTGCAGTGAATAAAACTCCGGCGATCCCTGCCGCAAACCCGCACAAAGTATAAACTAAAATTTTCATTCTTCCAACATTCACACCGCTGAAGTATGACGCTTCTTCATTCCCGCCGATGGCATAAATATATCTTCCCCATTTTGTTGATTTGAGGAAGTACCCGACAATGATAGCAAAGATCACCATTACTATTATCGGGATCGGAATGTTCAATATTGTTCCTTGTCCAAGAGCTATAAATTCCGGCGGAAGATTTCTGATAGTCTCACCGCCAGTGAGAGCGAACGCTAAGCCGCGGGCGATACTCATCATCCCAAGCGTTGCAATGAACGGCGGTAGTTTTGCTTTGGTAATCAGTAATCCATTGGCTAAACCGCAGAGTATTCCAACAATCAAACCGATGAAAACCGATGAGGTTATATCAAACCCGCTGTTCATTAACACGGCTGTAACAACACCCGAAAGTCCCAAGATAGAACCGACTGACAAATCGATACCGGCTGTGATGATAACAAGCGATTGTCCGACCGCCATGATGGCGATGAACGACAACGCCCTTATGACTTGTGAGATATTAGACCAGTTAAGGAATGTTGACTCGAAGAAGTTGACGCCGCCAAATGACGAGGTGAGAATTGTAAGAATCACAACCTCAACGATAAGCGCGAGCCAGATGCCGAGATGTTTGGATTTCAAGAGCTTAAATTCGTTAATTCGATAACTTTTGAGTTGCATTATCTTACAAATAAAAGAGGGAAAAATCAATTGTTTGACTTTTCAAAATATATTCTTATTTTTTCAGAGGTTTGAGTACTATACTACTCAACGAATACGAAAAACCTACCATGCAGCATTACCAAATCTTGCTCTTAAGCTGGATGGGTATTCGATTTTTATGACCTCATCCTATATACAATTCTACTCATTCCAATCGGTCATAAGCTGCAATTGATTTAAAATATCCGTCAATGATTTACGCTTTCATGTTTCTGGTAGGATTTGGAACGGGAATGTTCGGCGGGTACGGTCCGCTCTTTTTAGAATTATTTCCGATAGTAATCATAAGCACGGCAATGAGTTCTGCATTCAATCTTGCTATAGGAATTCAATTCTTCACGCCGGTTATCATTGCAGTAATCGCTGAGACGTATGGACTTGCCGGAGGGATTTCGCTTGCAGATCTCTTTGCTTTACTAACAGGTGCCTGGATATGGACATTCCAGGGAAACAAAAGGGAAAAAATTAGACGTTCTGGAGTTGTACTAAAATTTCAATACACTCGAATTGGTAATATGACGACTGGAGTTCCCTGCTGGTAAAACTTCCGCTGGATTGCAAATACAGTATAATTGTGAAGCCAGCGCGCGAAGAAAGATTCTTTTCCAAATACAAGTTGTCCGCCGAAAAAGATCGCTTGCGGATATTTCTTAAGAATTTTTTCAGAGAGCTGAGAGACTTCATCTACAACATCGATGCCCGCTGACGTGAAACCCTCGGCATAATATCCGTTTTTCTTCATGTAACTTATATAGCGGTCAACATCCGCTTTAACTGCCGCTTGCAGTCGATCGACTTCCGTTACGCCTTTGTAATTACCTGCGTCAAAAATTCCGACTTCAACGAAAATATAATTCTTGTACATGTCTCCAAACAATCTGATCACGCTGAACAACGTATGCAAACCCAATCCGTTAAAACCATTCACCATTATGACGGCTGTTTTGGATTTAGGATTGTATGCTGCTTCCGGTTTGGGATTCTTGATATCTTCAGGGGTAATCGGATTGTCAACCGATTCTACAACATTGACAAGAGAGTTCAATCGTCCAAGAAGTTTTTGTGTTTGAGTATAATGACGCCGTATAAGTAAAACAATTCCAGCAAGTCCGCCGGTTACTAATAGCGTAACCCATCCGCCCTCGAAAAATTTAAGAACAACAATTGAAACGAGAACAAAAGATGTCAATATCAGTCCAATACCGTTAATGATGATTTTTTTCTTCCAGTACTTCTGCTGCCTGCGAGAAATCCACCAATGCCGTACCATTCCTAACTGTGAAAGTACGAAATCAATAAACACATTTATACTGTAAAGAACTACCAGAAAACGCACGGAACCTTGCGTCGAAATCATTAATATAAAAGCAGCAACGCCCATAATCAGAATACCATTTTGTGTAACAAGGCGGTCGCTAAGTGTTGCAAACCTCGTTGGCATCCAGCGGTCCAGCGCCATATTTGATAAGACGCGGGGACCATCGATAAAACCTGTCTGTGCCGCAATAGTAAGCAGTGCCGCCTCGGAAATCAGTGTAATCAATACTATATAATATCCCCAATCGCTGCCCCAACCCGCTGTGATACTTTGAAAGAGAATGGCATTTAGTGTTTTACCCGGTTGCGGCGTCACACCATAAAGCAGGTAAGAGAACATTAATCCCATAACTAAGAGCGCAAGTGAAATTGCCATGTACCGCATTGTCCGTTTCGCCGTTTCAACCCTTGGTTCTCGTAAGATGGGAAGACCGTTACATACAGCTTCGATCCCCGTGAAAGTTCCTGCGCCCATACTATATGCGCGGAGGATAAGCAAAATAACGCCGATCATTCCTAATTCTGAAACCGAATTCTGAAGATCTATTTTTGTTGTCTCGATTACAACCGGGAGATCAAATAAATGCGACCCAAGAGCATAACCGATAAGAAGAACGTGAGTTAAAACGAAAATGATAAAAATCGGGACAAGGGGTAGAACAGATTCTTTAATGCCACGAAGATTTAATATGATGAGAAGAAGCAGGACAAAAACGGCAAACTCAAGTCTGAAGTGATACCATCCCGACGGAAGAAAACTAAATAAAGCATCCGCGCCACTGGCAACTGATAGTGTAATTGTAAGTACATAATCGATAAGAAGCGCACAGCCGGATATCATTCCAACTTTAGGCGACAACAGTTTACTTGCTACTAAGTAACCGCCGCCGCCAGTTGGGAACAGTTGTATGATCTGATAGTAACTTGTACTAACAATAAATATTGTGAAAGCGCTTCCAAGCGCAACAAACAAACTTAAGGTAGGATGTCCTTGAAGTACGCGGAATGCTTCTTCGGGTCCATAACTCGATGACGACATACCGTCGGCGCCGAGTGCAACCCATGCAAAGAATGCAATTAAAGATATTTTGTGAAAGAGCGTTTTATCTTTAGGATTGCGGGAAGAGCCGATAAAAAGCTTCCTCAGCTTCTTCCCAAAACTTAATTCTTCATTTTCGTCCATAATAATCAAAATACCTAAATAAAAACCGATGCAAATATCTATAAAAAAGAGTTTAGAAGCAATTCCAAGAAATGATGATCACACAATAAGAAGAGCTTGATGAAAAAAGCGCACCGGTTCCAATTTATCGGCGTTAGCGTTGCCAAACGAACATATCTTTTTATTCATGGATTTTTTACTTAGTCAGCAGCATTTTTTTAACGGCGGAAAAGTCTCCGGCATTCAGGCGATAGAAATAAACGCCGCTCGCAAGCTGACTTGCATTCCAACTGACAATTTTTCTACCTGCTTCCTGAACAGCATCAACCAGCGTAACAACCTCCTGACCAAGTATGTTATAAATTTTTAGAATTACTTTTGATTGAGAAGGTAAGTCGTAGCGTATTATCGTAACCGGATTGAACGGGTTCGGATAATTCTGATAAAGTTCAAATGCCTTTGCAAATCCGTCCGTACGCAATGCAACTGCCGTCGGGTCGCCGATCATCGGTAATTCAATATAGGAGTGGTGAGATGCATCGGCAATAATTGTTGCACTTGCCTGTGCAAACATTGGTACCACGAACGGAAACTCTCCGAGAAGCTGGCGATTTGTTTTATCGATATTGGTCAGTTCTACCCGTATCCTGCTACCGCGAGAAAATTTATGAGCATGTTCGATCCCTTCTATTTCTATCCATCCGCTTGTTCCCGGTATCCAATGCCTTGCAATAAAATTAATCCGGTTGATGAAATATTTTCTGCCCGTGTTATCTATTTCGTACACTTGGGCATGCAACGGAAAATTTTCGTAGTTTGATTTCACGAAAACTTTCATTTTGGGTGCGCCCACCCAAAGGACTTCATCCCACAAAACAGGTGAAGTAAAAGCAATTGTCTGCTTCGGCAAAAGAATATCAAATCGGCTTCCCTTGAACCCCTCGATGTAAGCCGTGTCGAATGTATATCCGGGATTGAGATAATTATTTGAGAGCGTGAACGAATCGCTATGTATGGGAGGTGAAAATAACAACATCGAATCTCTCGACAGATAAAATTTCCGGAACTCAACACCCGCGGGGGGCCATATTTGTTCACCCACATGTGTCCAATTGTAATAACCCATTGTATCCATATGCAAACTGCTATAGGCATATGTATATTCAGGTTCGTCGAGAATGCCCGTTGAATCTTGTTTTAGAAAATCTCTAAACCACCGAAATATTTGATCGGATTGAAACCATCGTTCAGACGCTGATTCATCTGACCAATGCCCGCCTGTTCCTAAGTACACCTTCTTGGTTGCAGTTTGATTTTGTAGAAACTCTATACCATCCGCCGCTGTGAAATAATGATCCTGCCATTTTAGTAATGTCATCATCGGTATGGACGACTGTTGCAAGGAACTCGTTTCAACATCGCGCTCTCGTGGAAATTTCGATATTAAATTATCGTATGAATCAGTGCGAACTAATTCCCAAAGACTGTCACGGTCGTTATAATATCGAACCGAGTTTGTTCTTAATAAGTTGAGCAATGTTCTACGAACACATCCGTTTGAAAGCATATCCGATGCCCAGTGAGGAACGATAACATCGGCAACAATTGCCTTAAGTGGAATTTGATCGGCGGCAGCCCATAAACCGTGCAATCCCCCTTGAGATGCGCCAATGATGCCGATATTATTTGTGTCAATATTCGGTAGTCTTTTTAAATATTGAAAAACATACTGCAGATCAGCGCGCTCATCAATGGACATTATCGTAGACAAACCGGAGGATTGACCATGCCCTCTTACGGAATATGCAAGTGTGACAAAACCATGGGAGGCATATGTAGAACAAAATGGAATCCGCGATTCTTTTGTTGAACCAAATCCATGCACCGTTAAGATTACCGGATACCCTTCCGGGGGTGGTGATTCGGAGGGATAGTAATAAACTGCATCGACGCTATCATTGTGCGTAACACTGATGAACGTATCAAATCGCGTTTGTGACAACAATGGACAGACTATCATCAATAAGATTCCCGTAGATAGTATCCTCTTCGTCATGCGCGATATTAATGAACGATAATTTTCCCGATGTTCAAGCACGTCGATCTTTTTCACTATAGTAGCTTTTATCTGATGAGCAGCATTTTTTTCACGCTCGTAGATATACCTGCGCTTAAACGATAAAAATATACGCCGCCAGCGAGGCGACTTGCATTCCAACTTACACTTTTTGCTCCTGCTTCTTGAACCGCGTCAACCAGAGTTTCGACTTCCTGCCCAAGTATGTTGTAAATCTTCAGGGTCACTTTTGTCTGAGAAGGTAAATCATAACGGATGATTGTGACCGGGTTGAACGGATTGGGATAATTTTGATAAAGGTTGAATTCGTTCGGCAGCGCTGAAAAATTATTTTTCACTTGTGTTACTGTCCCTGTCGATGCTGTCACAAGAACTGTCCCGCCGTTTCCGACTGCATATCCATGTGAACTATCGGTAAACGCGAGTGCATATAAATCGTGTGAGTCGGCTGTGTACTGAGAATACCAGTCACTGCCGTTATTAATTGTATAGAAAATTTTTCCGCCATCGCCAGCAACATACATTTCACCACTGTTGAGAAATGATATGTCGCGTAATGTCGCCGATGTCCCTACACTGCAATCAATAATTTCTCCATACATAGACACACAAATAACTGTTCCATTCTCACCTACAATCCAGTGGGAAATTCCATCAGATTTGACTCGAGTAATTCTCTTATTTAATCCACCCGAACTCATAATCCATGTTTGCCCTTCATCGTTTGAATAAGCATAATTTCCATCTTCAAAATATACATTCAACAAATTTTGACCTTTTCTTACGATTCCAATTATATTTTTCAGACTATCTATTGTGGAAAATAACCAAGTCGAACCGCCATCGGTTGTCTGCATCAACAGTGAACTATCTCCATACAGCCAACCTTTTTGAGCTGTTTCGAAAATAATTCCGCGTATATTTTCCGTTTGCATAAGTAGAAATCGCGACCAGCTCTTACCGGTATCACCGCTGTGAAATAAGAATCCATTCTCTCCACCGATAAAGATATTATTTACGGATGAGATACCAATGGTGGTTAAGGGAAGCGCCATCCCGGTATAACTTTCCAACCATGTTGATCCGCCGTCGGTAGTTCTTAAGATTGTTCCATGATCACCAACAATAAATCCATTCAAGCTATCGGCAAATTGAATATCAAACCAACGCTGCCAATAATTCGACGGCTGGCGGAACCACTTCTGTGTATATGTTTCAGACATCATTAGCGCGAAATGTTTCCCTGCACCGCAATGGCTTTCATTGATCGAATCTACCGTTACAAAGTTTGCAAAGTAATTAACCTTTGACGATAAACTATTCCAGTTACTTCCATCATAAGCATAACACCGAAGGAGCCGTTCATCCTGCACGCCAGCCCCGACTTCACGATCGAGTGATGAAACATCGCTGTACATCCATTGAAGTTTTGCAGTGAGCTGCGCTGTCGATGGATACGGAATAATTTCGACCCATCGTTTAACGAATTTTTCATCAGTTGGGTTTACAACGCCCGGCGGAGTTGATTCGGGATGAACCTGAACACGAATACTGTCTAATCCCTGAAATTCCGTGAACCACAATGTTGCAATCTGTCTGCCATCGTACGCGACAAAATGATACGGCACGCCTGTTTGAGAAACCGGAAGTGTTACTCTATTATATTCTCCGCTCAGAGGATTGATGAATGTTTTCTTTAAATAATTTCGTCGGGCAGTTACATAATATTTCAAAGCATCCACATGATCGTAGAAATCTTGCGTCGTTCCCCATTTCTGCAAATCAAGTGCGGCATCATTCTCAACCAGCGCAGTCAAACTATCAATGCGCGGATAAAGATGTTCTTCGTTAAAAATTGTGTTGAGTGCAGAATCAACATGCAGACGCAATTCTTCCCATAAAGATGGAGTTGTCATCCAACGGTCTTTGAGAACATTTGAAGGACCGGACAGCGGCGGAAAAGTGTACGCAAAACCATCGTTAAGCAGAGAAGCCGGATATGGAATAGCGAGATCGCCGCTTCTTCCAAAAGAAAGATCGTAGTCCCACGGAATGATTGTCCACTGCTGATTTACTTTTGACGTATCACGATACAGCAGGTAATTCTTATTATAACTATCGCCCATCATCGTTAGTATGTTGCCGGCGAACCAGTTGAGCACGCTGCTGACATCGAAATATTTGTAAACCGTATCCCTGAACGATCCATCCGGCGCAGAGTTGATCGCCGATATCAATTGTGCGAGGTCGGAATAATCTGTTGCACTGCCGATTTCTTTATCGTAGTAAATTTTCAAAATACTATCGGGCTGCACTATTAGATCGGCGCTGATGTAAGTATCGTTAGCTTCGTACATGGGAGCTACAATGCGTCCGTGGTTCGGAAGAAAATATTTATCAACTTTCTCAATGAAAAGATACAAACCCTCTTTACCATTCAATGAAAAATGAGCATGATGGGCGCGGGGCGCAAGTTGATGAAGCTCGTTGTACATTTCCCATGCAATCTTTTCCCGTAAAAAAGATTTATCGGTATACATCGCGTTGAAATTGATACTTTGCATATTCTGATATAGATGCGATTTGTTAAATTTCACCCGATAAGATTTCTTCGGATAGTAACGCGTGGAGTGTCCCTTAAATCGTATTTGCGCATCATTCCAGAAATTTCCTTGATGCTCGAATGATGCGGGTATGAGCGAATCACTAAATATATCGCGTGTAAAGAGAAGCTGATAATCGGATGGCTGCATACTGACAGTATATCGGGGCAATTGAGCATATGCGCTTACAGTCAGCATGAATATAAAAATCGTAAACAAGCGCATTGAATGTTCCTTTCCGCTAATATTCCTGATAATTTTTTTATACGGTCGTAATATACCGATTGAGTTGCCGATATTCAAACATCTATATCACAAATATCACTTTTCCTAATTTGGCGGAGATTCTTTATATTTAATGAGAATTTCAAACTTATAAGAGAACGGCTTATGCAAGAGACCTCAGTAACAGCAATCCAGGCAATTCAGGCGATCCTCGCACCAGCCCTCGGTATTTCTGCCGTCGGCTTGCTACTATTAAGCCTAAGCAACCGTTATTCTACCATAATTAACCGGATCAGATTGTTGAACGACGAGAGGCGAAAATTCTCACGACAGCTTGGTGAGAAAGGTGATTTGGCATATCCCGACAATATTCGTTTCATGAGTATTACAAAACAAAGGCAGGAACTCTTGCTTCGCAGCAGGTATGTACGGAATGCGATTCTTTCAATGCTTTCAGCAGTTGGACTTTTTGTGCTCAGCTCGGTTACGATCGCATTCAATTTATTTATGAGTAATGATCTTTTTCGTGCGATTCCATTAATAATTTTTATTATCGGAATGATCAGTGTGTTTATTGGTATCGTGTTTTACGGAATGGAGGTACTCCGCTCGTTCAAGATTATTCTTCTGGAAGTAAAAGGGGAAGATTAAGAACGATTGCGGTACTGATCGATGAGCTAAAGCGTAGCATTGAAGAGAACAAGTGGAAATCTAATTAACGTTCAGGTAGAAACTTGAATAACCTGTTGGATTGATGGTAGTTTCATTATGTACCTTAGTTATTACATGGATGCATTGTTTATCTGATCAGTATTCTAATTAAGGCAAGGGCAGATGCTGTGCTCATCGGGAGCGCATCCTTAATGTAGATTCAATAAAAAGATGTATCAATGATGCAATAATTCAATTAAACTCACAACTCAAAATATTCCCAGTCATACTTCACACTTTTCTTTAGCTTTTCGAACCGCGCCCGTGCGATGCGTGGTGAAGCCGCCCGCCGTGGATTCATGAGAATTCAATAAAATAATTTATTGATATCTTTTAAAGATCGGCAACTGTTGCATACCCCTTCTTCGTAAGGAACTCCTCAGTTTTCTTCATCAACAATTGTTTGAACCTCATGTTTTCAAAGAAGATGATATAAAAAAATACGTCAAGTGGATTCCCGTCCGCATTTTTGAAATTGCAGAACCTAAAAAGGAAGTTAATTCTACCATCAAAAAAAAGTTTCTTGAGCTATCTGCAAAATGGAAAAAAGAAACGGCCGGCTTATCTTCCATTTCTTCTATTGTAATGAATAGGAATTATCAAAAAATAATTGCTCTTGGCTTACCAGTAGTCCCTCTTATTTTAAGGGAGTTAGAAAGAGAAAAAAGGGATTGGTTGTGGGCTTTGGAGATGATAATTGGCGATGAAGATAATCCATTAACTCCAGAAGTAGAAAATAGTTTTATTATGTCGGTGCAAGTGTGGATTGAATGGGGCAAGAAGAGAAATCTGATTTAAAAAAATCCAATCTCGATATACCTGCTGAGATTGTTGATGAATGGTGGACGAATTTGACGTTGGAGAATCATTCTGAAAGTAGTCCAAAAGAAGATACTTATAATTGTATAGCATGGGCAGCAGGAAAGAATAATGATAGATGGGCACCATACAAGGGTTATTTCTGGCCAAAGAGTTTTCCTAAGAAAGATATTCCCGATGGTGACGATCTACAGAATCATTTAGATGTATTTCACAGCTTAGGATATGCAGAATGTAATGATGGAGAATGCGAGGTAGGCTTTGAGAAGATTGTTATATATGTTAAGAATCGTTCTGTTGAGCATATGGCAAGACAAAAATCAAATGGCAGATGGACGAGCAAATTGGGGGAATTGTATCATGATATTGAACATTTAACTTTGGAAGCAGTTGATAGTCCCTTTTATGGGGACAAGAAAATTTTCATGAGAAAACCGTTTAAAAATACCTAAAAGGGAATTTGGGAACCAGGAACAAAACGGGTCGGGAGTGCAACTCCCTCCTAGTGTAGGGATGGACACTACTTACTTCTCTCCATAACAAACTCAACAAATTGTATCAAAGAATCTTTCGCTGTGGATGGCGATAGCGGATCCAATGCTTCAAGCGCAATCGCAGAATACTCTTCCGCCTTCTTCACCGTATATTCGATGCCGCCGAACTCGTGCGCGAAATCTACAACTTGCTGAAGATCTTTCTTTTTTCCTCCATCCTTAACTATGCGTAGAATTTCCTTCGAGCGGTTTCGCGGCGCTTTACTGAGCGAATGAATAAGCGGCAGTGTGAGTTTCTTTTCTTTAACATCCAGACCGGTCGGCTTTCCGGTAATGCTTTTTCTGCCGATATAATCCAGCAAATCGTCTCTTATCTGAAAAACCATCCCGAGGTTTTCACCAAAAGTTTTCATACGGCGGTGAAACTGCTCATCGGGGATTGCACTCGTTGCACCTATCTCACAGCATGTAGCAAAGAGAGATGCGGTTTTGTCGGATATGATCTTTAGGTATGTCTCTTCGTCTATGTCGAGGTCGCGGCTCTTTTTTATCTGAAGTATTTCCGCTTCACTCATCCTGCGAACCGCGTCGGATGTAATTTTCAGAAATTGGAAATCGTTGTTATCGAGTGAGAGGAGCAATCCTTTGGCAAGCAAGTAATCGCCCATCAGAACGGCGATTTTATTTTTCCACACCGCATTGATCGAAGGAAATCCGCGACGCGTATCCGCCTCATCCACAACATCATCGTGGATGAGTGTGGCGGTATGCAATATCTCGACGAGCGATGCACCGCGATAAGTGTTCGCGTTGATTTCACCGCAAGCTTTAGCAGAAAGAAGCACGAGCGCAGGTCTGATCCGCTTTCCCTTTTGCTTCACGATGTATCGTGCAACCATATCCACGAATGCAACCTTCGAGCGCATGGCATCGCGGAATTGGTCGTCGAACGTGTCAAGTTCCTGCTTTATCGGTTCGAGTATTTCCGGTAGTTTCATAATCAAATATCAGCCCGCAAATTCAGATGCTGTTCTTCTCCGTTTTGCCACACCGGCAATCCAGATGCTGATTTCATATAACAACAGCATTGGAATAGAAAACACTCCCATCGTGAACGGGTCGGTGGTCGGTGTGACTATCGCTGCGATTATCAGTATAACCACGACAGCATGGCGGCGGTAGTGACGCATGAATTTTGGCGTAAGGATTCCGAGCCGTGCGAGAAAATAAGAAACCATCGGAAGCTCAAAAATCAAACCCGATATCAGAATAAGCTGTAGGACGAACCCAACGTATTCGCTGACCGAGATCATGTTCTGGATGGATGTTGTCCCGAATGTTGCGAAAAACTGCAGCATGTACGGAAGCATAACAAAGTAGGCAAATGCAACGCCGGAAAGAAAACAGATTGTGGTGAAAGTTACTATGCCGGAGATATATTTGCGTTCTTTCGGCATTAGTCCCGGCTGGATGAATTTCCAGAGCTGGTAGAGAATCCAGGGTGAGCTTAGGATCAAACCTGCCATAAGGACTACAATCATATAAAATGTAATTTGCCCGTACGGAACTGTGTTGATTAAGACTAAAGGGGGCTTGGTTAATCGGCTTGGTCGCAGTATGGCTTCGTTCACAAGCCAGTCGGAAAATATTCCGCAGACTATTGTAGCAACGAGCAGACCGATCACCGATTTCACAAGTCGCCAGCGCAACTCTTCGAGGTGATCGAGGAAAGTCATCTCTTTTTCGGTAGATTCACCTTGAATAGGTTCTCCGAAATCAGGAGGAATTTTATTATCTGTCTCTTTATCCACAAAAATTAAAATAAATCATTTGAATATTTAAGTTCAAGAGAAAATGTTGTGAGGTTTTTCTTTGGATTGTAATATAACCCAATGTTGGTTTGCGAAAGCGGTATCACCGCGAAATCAAAAACGACAACAATAGGTATATTGATGCCAATTGAGTGAAACGGGGCATTTAATCCAAACCCATATCGAAATAATGGGGTGTCATTTTTTCCGTATATAGTATTATACGGTTGGGCGTAGCCACCTATCCTAAGTGAAACGATTTCATAAAAGGTTGCTTCCATGCCGGCTTTCCAGTAATCTATTTGATATTGCATTGTTTTCCAAGAATTAATTTGGTTACAATATTCACCGGTGAGTGTATAACGGAATGGCTGGAGATCACCTTTTTGTTTCTTATTAGAATTAAAGATATAAGCAAACCCTAGTCGTGCATAGTGAGGCACCTGGTAGTAATGATTATCTACTCGATAATCCGTTCCAAAATTCTGAAGCGATAATCCCAACGAAAGTTCATTGGTAAAATTATCAGACGCAACATTAATTGGAAGTCTATAAAGAACTCCCACATCAAAAATAAACGGCTTGGAAGTCGTTTTGAACTGATTAATATTCATACTAGAATATGTGCGTTCAACTGCAAAATCGTAAGTTTTGAGCGAGATTCCTGTCGATAGGTTAGGGATTATCTCTTTAGCATATCCAATACCATAAGTATGATTGTAATAAGGATGTTCTTCGAGCAAATTGTTCTCCGCCCGTATATTTAAGCCTGGAGAATTATATATATTATAGAATAATCCAAAAGTTCCATATGGAGTATGAACAGTGCTATTCAGTGAAAAATAGTACATACCCTTCGTGAAATCGCTATAATCGAAATACCTCTTACTAAACGATGCTGTAATTCCATCGATACTATTCAATGTTGCCGGATTATAGAAACTTCCCGACGATGAATTACTTAGAGCCACAAAAGATTCACCCAGTGATATACTTCGAGCATCGACCGGTGTATCCAAAGAATTAAAATTTGATTGTGAGAAACCAACTAAGTAAGAAGAAAATGTCAATAAGATAAAAAGTACATATGTTTTCAAGATATCGCCTTCAATAGGTTCTCCGAAATCTTCAGGAAGTTTATTATTGGTTTCTTTATCCACAAAAATTAGAATAAATCTTTTGAATATTTTAGCTCTATAGAAAACGCCGTAAGTGTTCGTTTCGCATAAGAATTTGAAAACCAATCAATTTCATTGAGCGGGATTGCCGCGAAGTCGAATGAAACCACAATAGGTGTTTTTATCCCCATTGAGTGAAGCGGGGCATTCAAACCAAATCCGTATCGGAACGATGGTGAACCCTTTACAGCATAAATGCTGGTAGAAGGTTGAGCGTAACCACCCATTCGAATGGAAACGATATCAAAAAATGTTGCTTCCATTCCGGCTTTCCAATAATCTCTATACGATTTTGCAGTTTTCCACTGATTGAGATGATTACAGTATTCGCCTGTGAATGTAAATCGGAATGGCTGTAGTTTGTTTTCACTTTCACTCATTAAATTGAAGGAATAGGCAAATCCTAAGCGGGCGTAATGAGGTATTCGCTTGTATTGATCGTTTACTCTATAATCTGTCCCAAAATTTTGGAGAGAAATTCCTAACGAGATTTCATCGGTTATATTCTTGGATGAAAAAAATGCTAAATCTCGGTAGGTCATTCCAAAATCGAAAAGATAGGGTTGAGAAGTCTTGAAAGATGTATTTAGCCACGCTGGTCGAATGGTGTAATCGATCACATCGTTGTAAGTTTTTAGAGTAATGCCCGCCCGATAATGTGAGTCAATTTCTTTAGAGTAGCCGATCCCATATGTATGATTATAAATTCTTTCTTTACCAACTTCTTCCGGAGGTCCATCTCTTGCGATAGTCATCTCGCCGACGTTCAATCTATTGTAAAATAAACCTATTGTTCCATACGTAGTATGTACGGTACCATTCAGCGAAAAATAGTACATGTCGTGTGCAAAATCAAGCCAGTCGAAATATCTTTTACTAAACGATACTGTAATTCCCTCGATACTATTTAGTGTTGCCGGATTATAGAAACTACCCGATGATGAATTACTTAGAGCTACAAATGATTCGCCCATTGAGATACTCCGAGCGTCAACCGGTTCATCTAGGGAATTAAAATTTGATTGTGAAAAACCAATTAAGTAAAAAGAAAATGTCAATAAAATAAAAAGTACATATGTTCTCATTATCTCGCCTCCGTAGTTTATGATCCTTCGTATAATGGAAATCTTGCACACAACTCTTTTACTTTATTCTCAACATCTTTGCATACGGACGTGTTCCCTACATTGCGCAGAACCTCATCAATCAAATTTCCAACAATCTCCATCTCAGGTTCTTTCATGCCGCGTGTTGTGAGTGCAGGTGTGCCTACTCTGATGCCGCTTGTAATAAGCGGACTCTTGTCATCGAAAGGTACGCCATTCTTGTTTACCGTAATTCCTGCCGGGTCGAGAGCTTCCTGCGCAGCTTTACCGGTGAGATTTTTATTCCGAAGATCAATCAACATGAGATGATTGTCAGTTCCACCAGAGATAATGTAATAGCCAAGCCCCGTCAGCTTTTTGGCAAGTGTTTGCGCATTTTTGATGACCTGCTTTGCGTAAATTTCAAAATCGGGTTGAAGATTTTCAAGGAATCCGACAGCTTTTGCAGCAATCACGTGCATTAATGGTCCACCCTGGATGCCGGGGATTACCATCGAATCAATAAGTTCCGACATCATTTTCTTCCTACCGGATTTTGGAGCGACAACACCGAAAGGATTTTCGAAATCTTTTCCCATCAGAATCAATCCGCCGCGAGGACCGCGAAGAGTTTTATGAGTAGTGGATGTAACAACGTGACAATGGGGCAGAGGATCGTTCAATAATTTCTTTGCGATCAATCCTGCCGGATGTGCGATGTCGGCGAATAGAAATGCACCAACTTTATCAGCAATAACACGAAACGCTTTATAATCGATGTTGCGCGAGTAAGCGCTTGCACCGACGGTGATCATCTTAGGTTTTTCTCGTGTAGCAACAGTTTCAACTTCGTCGAGGTCAACGTAACCCGTTTCTTTTTTAACTCCGTATGCAACGAAGTTATATAGTTGTCCCGAGAAATTTACAGGTGAGCCGTGTGTAAGATGCCCGCCATGGGAGAGATTCATTCCCATAACCTTATCGCCCGGTTTGACGAATGTGAAATACACAGCCATATTTGCCTGCGAACCGGAATGCGACTGAACGTTTGAATACTCGGCGCCGAACAATTTCTTAGCTCTGTCGCGTGCAATGTCTTCCGCCATATCGACGAACTCACAGCCGCCGTAGTAGCGTTTGCCGGGGTAACCCTCGGCATATTTATTAGTCATCACCGAGCCAAGAGCTTCAAGTACAGCCCGGCTTACGAAATTTTCCGATGCGATGAGTTCTAATTTTGTGTTCTGACGGTTGGTTTCATTTTGGATTGTGCTGTAAATTTCCGGATCGCGCTTGCTGAGGTTATTCATGATGCTCCTCTGAGGTTTTACAATTTCTATAATCTATAAATTAGTCAATGAATGAATTTTCTCCACCCGTTGCTGATGTCTGCCGCCTTCGAACTTTGTTTGTAAAAAAACTTTGACGATCTCTTTTGCCTGTTCCCACGAAATCAATCTGGCGCCGATTGCAAGAATATTTGCATTATTATGGAGGCGTGCGTATTTTGCCGCCTCGACAGATTCCACGTTACCGGCGCGGACGCCTTTATGTTTGTTCGCAACGATTGACATTCCGATGCCTGTTCCACAAATTAAGATTCCATACTCGGCTTTCCCGGAGGCGACAATCTCGGCAACTTTGTGCGCATAATCGGGATAATCGGTCGACGCAGTTGAATCTGTGCCCCAATCCCTATACTCTATATTGAGCGATTGCAGCAGATTTTTTATCTTTTCTTTGTATTCGTATCCTGCGTGGTCTGCGCCAAGGGCAATCATAGGTTGACGTTGAATTATTCTTGTTCCGGACGGATGAACCAAATCTCTCCGCCGTTGAGTGTGAACGATAAACGAAGAATTTTGTCTTTCTGTAACTGTTGATCGGTTGTTCCCCGGAAACTGTATTCCGCGCCTATATCAATTCGGGTGTCGCCGAAAATTGGGATTCCGAAACCACCGGTTATACCGATCTCGTTTATCGGATTTCCTTTGAGCCGGTAGTAACTTGAATTATAAAAGAATCCCAGACGCAGAGGTATTCTTTGAAAATACGATATCGATTGATCGCGTCGCGCCAAATATTCACCGCCGACGCTTATTCGATAACTATCCCGAAGTTCCTCTGAAGTGTTAACGTCAACAGTAGACTTTTTCCAGTTTTGGTAATGTACGTCGCCTGCGAATAAAAATCTTTCCGTGAGATATGAAATCCCGAAACCGAGAGAGTACGGCAATTTAATTTTTGTATCGGGCGTTGTGGTCGTATCACGGGTAATGATAGTAGGCATCCGGTATGTATAAAATTTTTCTTCCGATGCCGTCAAATAAGATGTCGTTGTAAATACCGCGCCCATGGTGATCATTTTTGCGCTCGATAGACCGATTGCCTTATTCAATCCGCTATAAATTGTTCCAAGCGTGAGACCAAACCCGCTCAGCTCCATTGAACGGAGTACTTCGGAATAATTCAAATTTCCGAACGATTGCCGCGTTGTATAATTTAATGTACCGAGGTAGTAATTCATCTTCGCGCCAATATGAAAATCGCTGGCGAGCGTCGCCGATAGACCGATGTGCGCCAAGCTCAATCCGCCATTGCCCAAATATTCCACAGCATAGCTCAAGTCGGGGGAAGTTACCGATGAGATAACATGGTAATTAATGAAACTATACGGGACTAATCCGGCGCTTAATACTATACCATTAGTCGGCATGATCGGAATTGCCAACTGAATTCCGTTAAAGGATGCACCGCTGAAGTAACCCGACCTTTCACCATCGGTCGTAGAAAATCCTTCGTATAAAATCCCGAGAGAATAACTCGTCTGACTGATCGGTGTCAATCCCGCCGGATTGATCCGGTTGATCGAATTATTTGCAAGAACGCCGATTCCACTGCCGCCCATTCCAATTGCGCGGCTTGATAGGAAATAACGAATATCTCCTAATCCATATCGTGAATATCCGGAACCGCCGTTTCCACCGAATGAATTAACAGTTGCCGATAGCTCTACAAAAATTATCAGCAAGAATATAATAAGGTTGTTTGATGATTTGATTTTCATATCAAGGAAGTACAGTATATTTGATTTTTAGTTTTGGACGACGGGATGGATCTTGAGACGATTTGCCGAAAACGGCAAACCTGTCAAAGCTCGAGCCTTCACTGTATGAACGCAAGACTATACCGTAATTTTCTTGGCGAACTACCCACTTTTGGACGATTGCTCTAATATCGGCGCTGTAAATCGTCCGCGATCCATCCGTGGATTTTGAGCAGATAGTTCCGAGGGATAGAGACGCGAACGTGGTGTCGAGTACGAGGAAGGCGACAAGAGAGTCGCGCGTATAGCCGTTTTTTATTGCAGAGTTTTCGTCGGAGGTTACTTCGAATGTTGCCTGAGAAATTCCCGCGTGTTTTGGCAATGATGAGATATCGAAACGAATCAGCTCGCGGTAACCGATACCTCCTTGAATGTATCTGATCGAATCCGATTTCGGGACTGCTCCATTTGCAATGAATGATTGTTGGGTTGAAATTACGCTGAATGATGCCGTAGTGCCGGCGCTGCGATATTCAACCTTTAACGTATCGAAACTGTTTCTTGTCCCTACGATAATATCACTCAGGAGTGTATCCGGTATAAGAAGGATGCCATAGGGGACATCTGTTTGTTCCTTAACCCATCGACTAACTACAGGCGTGATATCGACCATCAAAACTTTTGTTGATGTGTCGATATTTGCGGAAAATGTTGTGTCCGGAACACGCTTGTAGAAGCTGTCGGGGGTGCAGTGATTCCATGTTAATGCCTTCTCGTTCCACGATACTAATATCTCATGGACATTGAGTTTTATTTTACCTGTGGAGTTTTTGAATTTGTAATCCACGGGAATTTTAACTATAGCCGAAATAACCTGGGTAGTCTCGGATAAAACAGTGAATCCCTGGAATTGAATCAATCCCCTCGATTCTTGTGAAGTGTTCGATAAAGCATCGTGATTAAATCCGACGATCGATCCGGAAGTTCCTATTACAGTATAAAAAAAGGTACTATCGGTAGTCACTTCGGCTGAAGTTGAAAAAGTTTTTAGCGTATCCTGTGAAGATATCAAACCGATGCCCAGAATATTCGGATCATCGCTGCAACCCGTTATTATCGATAGTATTAGCGAAAAAAATAAGATTGAATAAAAGAGATATTTCATCTATAGAGTGATAGTTTGTGTTAGGTTGATATTTCCTGGTGCAAATTCCGCTTAATAAACTGTATCGCATCATACAAATTATCAGCGATAAAATCAATTTTAACATTACTCTGCCGGCAGAGTTTTAATTCCTCTTTACCATATCCGGTTAGGACAAGAATCGATTTAATCCCGCTGTTGTTTCCGGTCTGGATGTCGATCATTTTATCGCCGATGATATAAGATTTACTTAACTCGACATCGAATTCTTTTACCGCCCGGAGAATCATACCGGTTTTAGGTTTTCGGCAATCACATTCTATCCGATATGGTTGTTCTCCGATCTCAGGATGATGCGGGCAATAATAGATCGCATCGATGTAAGCGCCGTCCTGCCGGAGAACTTCCCGAAGCGTTAGGTGGATTTTTGCAAGGTCATCCTCGGTAATAATTCCACGCGCAATTCCCGATTGATTGGTAACAACAAATACCTTACAACCGAGTTCGTTTGCTTCTCTGATTGCTGTTGAGGATCCTGGAATGAGTTTGAGACCGGAAAATGTGTTAAGATATTCTACTTCATTATTAATCGTGCCGTCCCGGTCAATAAAAATACCTACTTGCTTCATCAGTTGCTCTTTGCCAGGTCACGATAGATATCGACAAGTTTTTGAGCAATATTATCCTGACGTGCGCCATTATCGGAATTCATCGATACAATTGCAGATTTGCGGGAGAGAAGAACTTTTCCCATTCCATCATTATTCGATTTGAGAATTCCTTTTTCAACTTTATTCCCAAATGTTGTAATAACATCGGCATAGGTTAAACCCATCTTGAGGAAATTTAACCGTTCTGTATCTGTGCCATTGCCGTTACCGTTGAACAAACTTGAAGGTAAGCCGGTTTTTTCGATAGAGGTTTTTGGAAAAGAAGCATACGATGCAAGGCTGTAAGCAGTAAAGACGGTTTTCATATCCTTGTAATACGGATCGTCTTTGTAAATTGTTTTAAGATATGCAGGGATTAGACCGCACTGCCAGTCGTTGCAATGAATTATTTGCGGCTGCCAGTGCAGCCGTTTTAATGTCTCGAGTACTCCACGGCAGAAAAAAATAAATCGCTCGTCATTATCTGCAAAATGTTTTTTTGTCTCCGGGTGAAAATATAATCCATCGCGATTGAAATAGCGATCGTTGGCAAGAAAATAAACCAGCACTTTTTGGTTCTCACTGCACAGATAGGATGATTTGATGTTCGCGTGTTCAGTCTCCGATGAAACGGGTACTTCAATATCTTTCATACGAAGTAGATTATGGATTTGAAAACGCCGGTTGCTAATCGAGCCGTAGCCCGGAAGCATTACCCGAATATCATGTCCAAGAGATTTGACGGTCTTAGGAAGACTTCCCGCAAGGTCTCCAATACTACCTGTTTTTATAAAAGGGTCCGCTTCGCTTGCTACAAAGAGAACACCTATTGGTTTTGGCATGCTGCACGAAATAGTGAGGAAATTAATCAATTTGCTAAACAATCTAAGAATTTTATGCCAGAATAACAACTAGTATCTTGACAATCATCCCAAAACTAACTATATTGACCAAAGATAAATATTTATGTTCCATGCAGGAGTAAAGCATTCGTTTTTGTTAAAGGTTCATTTCGGTTGATGTAATTTAGATTTGTAAGCGTAAGTTTATAATTGAAAAGAACAATTATGCGGAAAACCTTTGACACACACGAGGACTTTATTCTTCAGGCTTTAGAACCGAATGTCAGGTTAATTCCGAGATTCGGTTTTTTATTTTTTTATTCATGACATCAAAAATCTATAACTATAAAAATATTTTATCGACTATGTTGCGGTTCTTTCCGCTGGCGTGGCTCATTATTTATGCCTCAACATTCGCTCAGCCGACCGACATAAAAATCCTCCAGTCAACATCAGAAGGTGTTGTTGTTGAGTATACTCCCCGGTATTTAACGCCCGAAAAGTTCATCTCGAACGGAAATGAATTTATTCGTTATCATTTTGCGAACGGAAAAATAGTGGGACCCAATATTCCCGGATCACCCGAAATGGCAGTTCGCTCGGCGCTATTGAAATTTCCGGGAACCCAAAATAATACGATTGAGATTATAAATCTTGACTATGAAGAAATCTCGAATGTCACTCTGGCGCCGGTGCCATATTTTGAACGAGGCGATGTCGATCCGGTACCGAAATATATTCTCAATCCCGATGCATACAATGTCCTGGGTTATTTACCAACGGAAGCCGGGTCATTAGTGAATATCGGTGAAACACGGGGTGTATTTCTTGGAGAGTTAAGATTCAATCCGCTTCAATATGATCCTTCCCGCCGCCATTTGAGGAAATGTAACCGGATTGTTGCGCGAATAAATTTTGGCGCCGCTGAAAAACTCCATAAATATACCGCTTCAGTAAATGGATTAGCGTTGAATGAAGACGCGTTCAGATCGCTTCCGTCCGAAATACAAACAGCGGGAAAAGCATCCATATACAACAGCGTGTTAAACTCAGGTTCTTGGTATCGTTTTACTATCTCTGAAGATGGAATGTATAAATTAACCGGACAGGCGCTGTTGGATGCAGGAATTCCAACATCGACCGATATCCGGACAATAAAAATATTCAGTAACAGTGGCATCGAATTACCATATTCGCCTACGGTGAAAGCTGACGACGATCTTCTCCAGAATGCAATTTATATCCATGATGCCGGAACGTCGGGGCAGTTAGACGCCGCCGACTTCATTGTCTTTTATGGCAAGAGCACGCACGGGTGGATTTACAGTCGTGCGATAAAATCATTCAATCATTATATCAATCATTATTCCGAGTCGAATGTATATTGGCTTACATATGGCGGGGAGCCATCAAAATTGATGGCGTCAATTTCTTCTATGAGCGATCCGGATCCATATAAACCCTCTACCGTCGTGAATAAATTCTTTCGCGAAGACGATAAAATAAACGTATTTTCATCCGGTATTGAGTGGCTTGGGGAATCGTTCAATTCGGGAGACCAGATTGTTTACCGGCAACTGCTGCCGGGCATAGATTTGAATCAATCGATGAAATATCGATATAACCTTGGCGCAAGTTCTTCCGCCTATTCTCAGTTCACACTTGAGGAACATGACGGTTCCTTGCGGGTTATCAACATTTCTCCGAGCGGGAGTGATCTGCGGTTTGTTTCTTCAGAAATAAACATAACGCCGGCTTTTTCTGATGCGGAAAGCAGACTGCGGTTCAAGTTTTCGACGACCGGATCTGGGGGCACGGGTTATCTCGATTGGTATGAAATATTTTATCAGCGGTTTCTCAATGCACAGAACGATGTATTTAATTTTCACACTCACGATACGACGGTGGCTGGAGAATATACGATAAAAGGTTTCAGCGGGGGTGAAGTATCGGTATTTGATGTAACTAAGTTCGATAGTGTTGTGGTGATTGCGAATCCATATGTCTCAGTAGATACCTGTTCATTCCAGACAACGTTAACATCCGGCACGGTGAAGGAGTTTTATGTAGTTGGACAGAATGGTTTTAAAACGCCTTCCACGCTTACAACGGTTCGAAATCAAAATTTGCATGGCGACCCGGCGGAAGCATCATATATAATAATAACTCATTCAGATTTTTTGTCGGCGGCACAACGGTTAAAAGCATTTAGGGAGCAGTCGGGAAACGGCTATCTAAAAACTCTGATAGTCGACGTGAATCAAATATATAACGAGTTCGGCGGGGGATTGCTTTCTCCAATGGCAATCCGAAATTATCTCAGTTATGTCTATAAGAATTGGTCCATACCGCCCAAATATGTACTTCTTCTGGGTGACGGAGATTATGATTACAAGCGTATCCTTGGCGTAACCAATCCTAATTGGATACCACCGTGGGAATCGCAAGAATCGTTCCGTGAATTATACACGTATACAACCGACGATGATTATGGAATATTTTTCAGCGGTAGCCGGGTTAATGTGGGAATCGGGCGGCTCACGGCAAGAACTTCTGAGGAAGCAAATGCCATGGTCGATAAGATCATCGATTACGAAACAAAATCGATTGTAGATTCATGGAAATTGAATTTTACATTCGTTGCTGACGATGGTCCTCAAGCGGCTGGTATCACTGATGGATTAATACATACTCAGCAGGCAGATGATATCTCCAATATGGTGCCTCCGGTTTTTGAGAAAAAGAAAATTTATTTATACGATTACCTCACTATATTCACGGCAAGCGGAAGAAGAAAACCCGACGTGAACATCGCCATTCAAAATGCGATTAATCAGGGCACGCTTATTCTGAATTTTACCGGTCACGGTAACCCTCGTCTATGGACCCATGAGGCGGTGTTTGTCCGGGAAACCGATTTTCCATTGCTTCATAACAAAGGAAAATATTTCTTCCTTGTTGCGGCAACCTGTAATTATGCCAACTTCGATCAATTAAGCGATAGAAGTAGTGGAGAGCTTCTTGTAAATTTATCGAATGCTGGCGCCATCGGGGTTTTCTCTGCAACACGACCGGTCTATGCATCTCAGAACTTCGATTTGAATAAAACATTTTATCATTATCTTCTCGATACGGTTCAATACGGCAAGCTTCGGTCGCAACGGTTGGGAGATATTGTGTACAGGACAAAACAAGACCGGAATGATGATAATGATCGGAAGTATTTTTTACTCGGCGATCCTGCGCTGGTTCTATCGTTCCCCAAACTCGTCGCATCGATTGATAGTATCAATAATCGCCCAAGCAGTGACAGTATCAGAATAAAAGCGCTCGAGCGCGCATCCTTCAAAGCTACGGTCAGAGACACTGCAACAGATAACCCGGTAAATTTCACGGGACAGGCGCAGGTTGTTGTGTATGATGCAAACAAATCGATTAAGCTTATCGCTCCGGAAATTAATCGTACAATGACATACACGGCGTCCGGCAGTATTATCTTTCGTGGGCAGAACAGCATAAAGAACGGATTGCTCCGTTCGGATTTTATTGTGCCTAAAGATATAGCGTACAGTGATTCGCCCGGTCGTATAACGATTTATTTCTCGAATGATTCAACCGATGGCGCAGGATTTACAAATATTACCGTGAACGGTACAAATCCGGATGCCTTGCCTGATTCTCTCGGACCGCAAATAAAACTCTACCTCGACCGCAAAAGCTTTCGCCCTGGCGACGTAGTCGGTTCATCTCCAACACTAATTGCCGAACTATCAGATTCAAACGGTCTTAATACATCTGGCGCAAGTATCGGACATCGGCTCGAAGCCTGGCTCGATGAAAAACCGGAAAGCTTCGATCTATCTGATTATTATAAGAGTAAACTCGATACGTACACCGAAGGTGTTATAGAATACCCTTTGGGGACTCTCTCAAAAGGAACTCACAAACTTCGTTTGCGTGCATGGGATACCTATAATAATTCTTCCACCGAAGAGACGATGTTTAATGTTGTATCGGGCGATGGTTTAAAGATATCAAATGTGTTTAACTATCCGAATCCATTTTCATCGGCAACCGTTTTCACCTTCGAGCACAATCAAGTCGTTAATATTGATGTTCAGGTTAAGATTTACACCGTAGCCGGTCGATTGATTCAAACGATAAAACAGAATAATATTGCAAATCAATTTGCGCGTATTCCGTGGGATGGTCGTGACCGGGATGGAGATGTTCCTGCGAACGGTGTTTATCTGTACAAAATTATTGCAAAAACACAAGATGGAAGATTTTCAAGCGAAGCGCTCGGCAAGCTTAGCGTTTTAAAATAATAATAAATATCCTGAGGTAAGTTGCTTCTCAAAGTCGAAGGTGGTAAATTAATTCTTAGGCAAAACTGAAATCGAAGTATTTTCATCATTTAATAATCTTTTTTAAAGGATTCTCATCATGATACAAATGAAATATGCGAAACTCTCTGCTCTCATAATGTTCGCGATTCTCGCTGCGTTTACCGCACAACCGGCATACGGTCAGTCGGGCGGCGGCGGTGAATCTGCGGTTCCATTTTTACTAATCGCGCCAAACGCCCGTGCCGACGGTATGGGTGAAGCAGGCGCTGCTTTGAGTGATGATGGATCTGCTTCGTACTGGAATCCGGGTGGGTTAGCCTTTTCAAAGGGTCAGGAAATAAGTATTACGCACTCCAACTGGCTCCCGCAATTTCATCTCTCGGATTTGTTCTATGAATATTTTTCATATACTCAGAACATCGAGGATTGGGGCGGAACAGTTTCAGGCAGCATCATCTATCTGAACCTCGGCTCATTTGAACGGCGCGATGACCAGAATAATAACTTGGGAACATTCAAAGCATACGAGTTTGCAATAACCGGTGGCTATTCAACGAAGGTTGCGACCGATTTGGGTTTAGGGTTAAATATCAGATTCATTTACAGCGCTCTTGATCCCAATCCGTCACAAGGACAAGGAATCAAAGGTGTCGGTTCTACGGTAAGCTTAGATATAGGAACTCTATGGAAACCTTCCTCCATAGTTCTGCCGCTTGTTGGTGATATCGAAGATCGTTTCAGTGTCGGTATGAACCTCTCGAATCTTGGTCCGAAAATAACCTACATCCAAAAATCACAAGCCGATCCGTTGCCGACTAATTTGAGATTGGGACTGGGATTCAAAATTGTGAAAAGTGAATTCAACAATCTGGAAGCGGTTGTTGACTTCAGCCGGATGCTCGTAAGACGCTATCCTCAGGTAAAAGACGACAGCGGCAGAGTTGTTCAAGAATCGTATGTGGATAATCTTCCCAAATCACTCTTCAGCTCGTGGGGTTCTGGCGGATTGAAGAAGGTTACTGTTGCCGGCGGATTGGAATACTGGTACGGCAAACCGAAACTCTTTGCCCTGCGATGGGGGTATTTCTACGAACATCCTGATTATGGAAACAGAAAGTTTATGACTTTCGGCGCTGGCCTCCGCTATGATATATATGGATTCGATTTTAGCTATCTCTCCACTCTCGAAGAGAATCACCCGCTTAGCGAAACTCTCCGCTTTACTTTACTGATCAGTTGGGGCGGTGAAGAACAAGAAGAATAATCAAAAAAATAATTTTAATCATTACATAAATAATTATAATAGCTATGGAGAAGGAATATTACAACCTTCTCCATAGTTATAGTATAGTATTGACTCTTCACGAACTATTATGAAATTTAATGTGTTTTGTATGAAAACCGTAAAAACTCTTTCGTTAATGTTACTGCTTGCCATATCGCTTCAAGGACAAACAAAAGAGATTCCTGTTTTTAATCATTCGCTGACGCTTCAGAGAAATGACAATCAATCGGGCATACCGCAACATCTTCGGGTTGCATATCCTGAATCGTCTGTCAATGTACTCGCCGTTATGGTCGAGTTCCCGGCGGATTCCGATGACAGAACAACAGGTGATGGAAAGTTCGACCTTTCACTTCCGGCAAAAAAAACTCTCGATGCACCGCCGCACAATCGCGCATATTTTGAGAGCCACCTGACTTTTTTAGAAAATTATTTTAGAAAAGCATCCGATGGGAAACTTGCGGTACATACAACTCTTATCGATAGCGTTATTCGCGTTCCCAATCCGATGCGTTTTTACAGTCCGCAAAAATCCAGCGTAAATAATATCGAGCTGGGATATTTGATGAGAGATACCTGGCACGCTGTTGATTCGCTTGTTCAACTGTATCAGATCGATATTTCCTACAGTCAGTATAATGCTTTTCTGATATTTCATGCAGGCGCCGGCAGAGACATCGACCTTGTAAATATTTATGGATACGATCCGACGCCGTTCGATATACCATCGATTTATTTAAACCTGAAAAGTTTGCAAAAGATGAATTCGGATTGGTCGGACGGTTTTCCGGTAACTATGGGGAACACGACATTCAACATTACCAACTCTATGATCTTACCTGAGACTGAGACGCGTGAGCAGGTTCCTTTTCCCCTAAGCATCAATGGCTTGCTTGCCGCGAGCGTTGGAAGTCACCTTGGTTTGCCCGACCTATTCAATACAAAAACGGGGCGTTCAGGGATCGGTCGTTTCGGATTGATGGACGGACAATCGATTTTCAGTTGGAACGGCGCGTTTCCTCCGGAGCCATCCGCATGGGAAAAGAAATTTTTAGGATGGGTTCAACCGATTATTGTTTCATCTGGTGACACTGTGTATAATTTCCCAGCAGTCACTTTAACAGATAGCGTTGACACAATCTACCAAGTATTGATAAGCGCGAAGGAATATTTTCTCGTTGAAAACCGCAACCGTGATGCAAACCGCGACAGTGTGAAAATAAAAATGATTTATAACGGTGAATCGGTCGAAAAAAGCTGGGAGCGCGATACAACAGGTTTCAATGCTGATCGCCCTGATTCGTTGTATGGTGTTATCACAGATGTCGATGAATTTGACTGGAGTCTGCCGGGCGGCGTTGATAGTAAGACAAAAATATTATACGACGGTGGTTTACTTATCTGGCATATCGATGAGGTGGTGATTGATGCTAACATCGAAACAAATTCGGTGAATGCGGATGCCAAGCGTCGCGGGGTTAATCTGATGGAGGCAGACGGGTCGCAGGATATCGGGCAATCGTACGATCTCCTTCAATCAGGTTCCGGCACGGAGAACGGCTGGGCTTTCGATTTTTGGTTCCGCGGTCATAGCGCATTGCTTCGTAAGGAGCTTAACGCATTCACGCCGACTTCGTATCCCGGCAGCGGCAGTAACGCCGGCGCAAATAGCCATATTTATATTGGTAATGCCACAAGCTCGGATACCACCGGACTTTCATACCGCGGTCCAATAATGAAGGCGCGAATTAAGGTTGGGGATGACGTGATAAGACCGTTGACAGGATTTCCCAAAAATCTTCAAAAAACATTTGGAGTTAATTCAATTAGTGTTTCCGACTTGAACGGTGATGGACAAAAAGATATTCTTGTTGCGACGCGGGAAGATGGAATAATTGCAGGATGGCAGTCGAATGGCATGGCAATTCAACCATTTTTTAATTCATCCGGAATTCTCGTTAATACAACAGATCAAAACCAGAAATATTTTTATGGAAAACCTGTTGTTGGTGATATCAATGCAGATCAAATTCAGGATTTTGGTATTCGTAGTATGGAATCGTTCTTCTTTTCGCCACTACAGACAAGGTTTAATTTTTATACACTAATGGATCATAATAACGATAGTCTCGCTGATAACATTGAAGAGGTAAAGGTAGCTTTTGATTGGTGGGCAACAATTCCATCCATAGTAATATCAGATTCTTTTTTTGTTGTACCAGGAATTGTCTCGGCACGGATAATAAAATATCCTGGTGATCTATCATTTAGTAGCTCGGTAGCTTTTCCCGATTCTTCTTCTATCCGTGGTATCTGCGTTTGGAGACAACCGGATGAATTTGTTCTCACAGGTTTTCATGATGAAATCGGAATTTTCTCGTCATCGGGAATAATTAGGTCGCGAAATCTTTCAAAGCATCTATGGTCCGGAGTAATAGCCGGCATAATTTCACCAACTATCGGGAAAATGATTGTCACAGCATCTATCGATGGTCTCGTTTATCTTCTCGATGAGAATCTGAATGGCATGCCGGGATTTCCATCATCAACAAATGGTGAAATCTATGGCTCTCCCGCACTTGCAGATATCGATGGTGATGGACAGAAAGATATTGTCGTCTTCAGCGGGAATAAGATTTACGCAATAAACGCTGTGGGGAATTTATTGGATAATTTTCCGATTAAAGTTGCCGCAGAGAAAACGATTCTAACCTCACCGATTGCAGCCGATGTTGACGGCAACGGCACCGTTGATGTTGTTGCAGTAACACAGGAAGGTTTGATCGTCGCGTACGATAAGTCCGGGAAAATGGCAACAGGATTCCCGATACTTGGTGGAATTAACAGCGGTTCAACACCCGCCGCATTTTATTTGACAGCCGATTCAACTGGAATCGGAATCGGTTTAGCAGTTGCATCGGATGATGGATATGTTTATGCCTGGAGAACTGGAACGGTACAAACAATTTCCGACACCGCGCGAATGATGCCGTGGTCCCAATACATGCACGATGCGCAAAATACGAGCTTAGATGAATCGACTTCACCTCTTGTCCCAAAGAGCAATGAATTTATGCCGACTGCTCTTGCATACAATTGGCCCAACCCGGTAGGCGCATCGGACGATTTCAAGACTTACATACGATATTTTCTTAATGATGATGCAAAAGTACATATTCGGATTTTCGATCCAGCCGGTGATTTGGTTACCGAGTTCGATGGACCGGGGTACGGCGGATTCGATAACGAAATAGCATGGAACGTTTCGAAGATACAAAGCGGAATTTATTTCGCCCACATCGAAGCGAGCGGATCAAACAACAGCGGGTATGCGATCATTAAGATAGCTGTTGTGAAGTGAGGTGTTTTGTGCGGTATGTTGTTGCCGGTTTAATGTGTGTGATAACGCTTTCCTGTCGGGAGATCGAGCCATACACTGAATCATCTGCCACGACGGATTATCAATTTAACGGAATTGTTATGGATTCTAGCGGCATTGCAATACAAGATGTGGCGGTTTCACTCTATTATTATTATGATTCCGTTGCCGCATTGCCGACAGACACACAGCAAGTGATCGTCAAAGACTCTATGAAAGTTGTGGATATTACTGTATTTACTTTAGAACACGATTTCATCAGCACGATCTTTCTCGGATTCTGGCATCGTACCGGACCGATCCAGCGCATTTGGTGGGATGGTTTAGATTGGATGTATCGTCCTGTTGGAAGCGGAATGTATTTAATCCGGTATTATATCGATACTGCCGTTATTAAATATTCGCCGGTTGTTCTCGATGGCAGACGAACAGATACAACGGACAGAAGAGGAAGGTTTACAATCGAGCACAATAATCTACCTATCGGCAAACAGTTCGATTATTATGACTCGACAGGTAGTTTCAAAGCTGTTTACAAAATTTTACCAATGATAAAACTTAAATTACAATTTCCAGATCGTAGCGCTATGTACGACTCTGTCAAGTTATTTAAGGATAGAGTTACGAACGGTACGTTTATCCTATGAAAAATATTATTAGACACTGGTTATCCGCAATTCTTCTTCTCCTCATCTTCGGGAAAATTACCGCGCAGGAAGAATTTTACCATCCTGAATTGGAATGGCGTACAATTCAGACCGATCATTTTTACGTACATTATCATACAGGTACCGAACGCACCGCGCGTATAACTGCAAAGATCGCGGAAGAAATATATGAGCCGATAACATCACTCTATCAATACAAACCGGAAGGCAGAGTCAGCTTCATCATTAAAGATTATGATGATTTTTCCAACGGAGCTACATATTTCTTCGATAACAAAATTGAAATTTGGTCTTCAGCGCTCGATTACGATTTACGCGGAACGCACAATTGGCTGCGCAACGTTATCTCGCATGAATATACGCACCTCATTCAAATTCAAACTACATTAAAATTCGGAAGAAAGGTTCCTGCCATTTATTTACAATGGCTGCAATATGAATCTGAAAGACGTACGGATGTACTTTATGGCTATCCAAACGGAATCGTTTCATATCCAATCTCTGGATTCGTCGTTCCCGTATGGTTTGCCGAAGGCGTTGCTCAATACAACCGAAAAGAATTCGGATATGAGTCGTGGGATTCTCATAGAGATATGATTCTCCGGATGTACGCTCTTGAAGATAAATTACTCACATGGAATGAGATGTCGGTTTTCGGGAAAACAAGCCTTGGCAACGAATCGTCGTACAACTCAGGATATTCACTCGTCAGCTATTTGGCTAAACATTATGGCGAGGACAAACTGCGCGAAATTTCCGGGCATCTATCATCGCTGACGGCAGTTTCAATCGATGGTGCGATAGAAAAAGCTATTGGTAAGAGCGGAAAAGAATTGTATGCCGAGTGGAAAGAATTCCTGCTAAACGATTACGCAAACAGGGTTGCTCCAATCAAAGAGAATCTTGTTGCAGGTAATGTTATTGCCCGCGAGGGTTTTGCAAATTTCTATCCGACTTTCTCACCGGATGGAAAGAAAATAGTTTTTATAAGCAATAAAAATGGAGATTACTTCGGTTCATCCTCTCTTTACTTGTATGATATTTTATCGAAGACAGAGAAACTCCTCATACACGGAGTACGGTCAAACCTTTCATGGTCACCGGACGGAAAGAAAATCTATTACTCTAAAATCAGCAAAGATAACCCGCATTGGGCTAATGTTTTCGACCTCTATGTCTACGATATCGAGCAGGATGAGGAAACGCGCTTGACCAACGGTCTCCGCGCAGGTTCTCCGGCAGTCTCACCCGATGGGAAAACGATTGCGTTTGTCATTAGCAGTGACGGGACCATCAATCTTTTCACTTCGGATATTGACGGCAAAAATGTTAAGAAGCTTACCAGTTACCAAAACGGCGAGCAGGTTTACAATCCCAAATGGTCACCCGACGGCAGATCGATAATTTTTGATTACTCGGTGCGAGACGGACGAGATGTCGCAATTATTCCTGCTGATGGCGGTGAGGTAAAATTTATTTTGAATACTTCATCGGATGAACGTAATGCCGTGTTTACATCGGATGGGAAACATATAATATATTCATCCGACAAAACCGGCATCTTCAATATATATGAATACGATCTTTTGGCTAAAACCTCCGTTCAGATCACTAATGTGTTGGGCGGAACATTTATGCCCACCGTTAATAATGAAGGTAGTATCGCTTTTGCGTCATACGCATCCAGCGGTTTCAAAATAGAGTTACTTGATAGTGTGCAGCCGCTCCAGAATCCCGGTAATTACATTCAAGCGAATTCCGGAGCGTTAGCATCGGTAGAGAATGAAAATTTACAGTCGGATTGGAAAGAACTGCGTTTATATGACGACAGTCAGATCCCGGCATTTAAGGACACGACATATAAAAACATTTCCACGGGGTTAGCTTTCGTGCCGCTTCTCAGGGTGGATAATTATAATCCGAAGAATAAAGGCATCGATGTTATCAAGTTAGGATTATATGTGTACTCGTACGATGTTTTAGATCGGTACGGTTTCTTTGCAGGCGGCGCAATGAATTTAAAAGGTGAACGTGATGTCTTTTTCACATTCGATTACCGCGGAAAGATACCGGGGCTTTATCAGCTCGGACTGGAACCTGCGCTGTCTTTGGAAGCGTACAACATTACGCGTAAAACAAATATTTCTTTCGTTTTGGGTGTTGATCCAATTGATAGAGTTGGGATTACATATAATCTTCTAGAGTTTGATTTGGTTTTGCATCATAAATTCTTCATCGAAAGTCTGGATTTAGAGCTTCGATATGCGCATAGCAGATACAGCACTTCGATTGATCCATTCATACTACCAGCCAGAGGTAATCTTGTTTCTGCATTCATCGATTTATATCTGATTGGCAATAATATTTCTGCCAACTTTGAGTTTCGGTCATTAAAACCATCACGAACAACGGAGATAAATCCGATCGGCAGAAAGATTCGGATGAGGTATGAATTCGAAACAAATAAATTTAATCCCATTGGTGACTACGAGGTGAAAGATGGTGCACTCATTGCCAAATATCAACGTATAAAATTTCATCGGCTTGAAACCCGCTGGACTGAGTACTTAAAACTTCCCGTTTGGAAACATTCGCTAACTGCCCAACTGCGGGGTGGCACAATATTCGGACCTCCGATAAAAACCGTAAATACCAAAGGAAAAATAGAAAATGAAAATTTCTTCAATTATTACATTGGCGGCTTAGCGGGTATGAAAGGATATACCTTCTATTCAATGGGTGGTAATGAGTACGCTATGGCAAATGCAACTTATAGGTTCCCGATTTTAGAAGATATTGACACACGAATTTTTCATATGATCTTCAATCAGCTTTACGGCGCGGTTTACGGTGATATCGGGAATGCCTGGACAGGCGGCGGATTGAAAAATCGTAAATGGAAAAAAGATGCGGGCGTTGAACTACGAATCGAAGCTTTTTCCTACTATGCTTTCCCTACAAGAATCTTTTTAAATGCAACATACGGCTTCGATAAGTTTGATTATACAATAGAAAACTCTAACAAAGTGGTTACCTACGGCAGGGAATGGAATTTTCACTTCGGTGTTTTGTTCGGGTTTGATCTCGATTAATAAAGAAGGAATGCGCGATGAGATATAAAATATTTTTAATGATATTAGTTTTCACAACTCTGGTAACGGCTGGTGAAAAGCAGCGGCTATATATCACAGGTAATCCGAAAGTTGATTTCTTCGGCAGCCCGAAGTCTATACCAAACGAATTAATCTCACAGCAGCCGGTTCTCAATTTGCAGGAGTTCGAACCGAATACCGACGAAGAAAAATCCCCATGGATTGCAGGTTTACTTTCGCTGGCGGTTCCCGGCGCCGGTGAGTTTTATTCGAAAAGTTATGTGAAGGCGGGAATATTTTTCGGTGTTGAGGTCGGGTCATGGATCACCGCATTGGTTTATGATAAAAAAGGAAACGATCAGACTACTCTCTTCAAAAATTATGCTAACGAACATTACAGTCCGGTGCGATATGCAGAGTGGGTTCGCACTCATTTGAATGTGCTTAACAATACTTTAAATCCTGGCGACTATCAGCTTTTCAACCCTGATCCGCCGGATAGTAATTGCCAGCCGCCTTATCCATGTTTAAACTGGTCGGAACTGAACCGACTTGAAAGTCAGATACCGGAGTTCACCCATAAGCTGGAATATTTTGGCGAGCAGCAATATTACGAGCTGATAGGAAAATACAGGCAATTCAGCAAAGGGTGGGATTCTGAAGATCCAAACGAATCGGATTATATGACACCCAATGAGCAATATTACAATTATTTCAAAATGTTTAACCAGGCGGATAAATATTACAAGGTTGCCGACGCATTCGTATCGGTTATCATCGTGAATCATATTCTCAGCGCACTCGATGCCGCATGGACGGCGACGCGATATAACAAAGCGCTTCACGCATCGGTACGGATGGAAATGTATAGAACCCCGTATGGTTATCTCCCCGGGGCGCGGGCAGATTTTCAATATTCATTCTAATCCGAGATTCACACCGGAATTATCTCGGAGTTAAAATATAATTGCGCCGGTGAGTGTTATCTTATGAAAAAATAATCTCTACTTTGGGACGCGCCAGAGAACGTATATTCCTGCCATAAAGAAAATAATATTTGCAAGCCATGCAGTTAAAAGCGGGTGCATATCTCCGTTGTAACCGAAAGCTTGACTAATTTGCAAAAATATCATATAAAGAAATGATATGCCGATTGCGATGCCGGCTTCAACTCCGAGGCCGCTGCGCCTCTTGATTGATGAGAACGGAATCCCAAACAGAATAACGATGACGCTCGCAAATGGGAATGCGATCTTACCGTAATAATCGACCAGCCATCTTGATACATCCTGTCCGGCACGTTGTTGATTAGCGATGAATTGTTTTAAATCGTTGTAGTTCATTTCCTCCGGCTTTTCCTGTTTCTTGCGGATATCATCCGGTGAAAAATTAAGTACCCCGATGAATAATGAATCGAATGATCTGAGGGTTTCTGTGTCATTATTGAAGCATCGTTCGAAGCCATAGAATAAAGTCCATTGTTTTGTTGCCGGATTCCAGCGCATTTCATTCGCATCGTATCGCGCGGCAATAACCGATAAATTCCTTGAATCAAAATCCTGTATGCTGACGTGAATCGCAATGCTTCGTGTGTCGTCGAAGATACCTATAGAAATAATCCGCGTGCGTGAGTCCTGGATAAAAATGTTGTTCTTCGATACATACTCAATGTCTTTTTGAAAATAAACCCGCCCGATTTCAATTTTCTTCTTGTTCGCATAAGGTACTACCCATCCGTTAAAATAGATTGACACGCCGCTTACGAAAACTGCAAACACAATCATTGGCAGCATGAAACGGTATAAACTTACGCCGCCGGATTTTAATGCAGTCAGCTCATTGTAAGTGGATAGGCGTCCGGTTGTGAACAAAGCAGAAAGAAGCATAGCCACCGGTGTCATGAGCTTAACTATTTCGGGTATGAAGTAAAAATAGTATGCCGCGATCTTGCCTACTGATGCGTTGAGATCGAGAAAATCATCGAGGTTGTCCATTAAGTTAACCGCGACAAAGATAATGGTAATGGCGAAAAGCGAGAAGAAAGCAGTTAAAACAAATTGCCGAATTATATATCGATCTAATCTTGTCATTATCATTAATACTCGTCGACCGACTGCGATTCGGGTGTTCGAAAAGATTTCGGTATAAACCGCCGCAGTGCCGACCAATTGATTGCAGGAGCTTCACGACCAATCCTGAATGTGAGATAAGCGCCCAGGATGAAAAGAAAAATATTCGCCATCCACATGCCCAGCCATGGACTTAGGAACCCGCGGTCGGCAAGCTTTTCCCCGCCGATGAGGGCAGCCCAATATAGAATGAAAAATCCCAGGCTGAATGTCGCAGCTACCCCGAATGTTCCCCGGCGTGCAATAATGCCGAGCGGCGCGCCGATGAAAACAAAAACAAGGCAAGCCGCTGGAATAGAATATTTTTTATTGATTTCAACAAGGTATTCATCGATGCGGCGGTTGTTATATTCGCTGAATTGAATTTGACGATTTATGTTGCCGAGCATCATACGGGCTTTATTAAGCGCAATGGCGATTATGCGCTGTCGCGATGAAATGGATGTATCCCTCATCCTGATAGATGTTCTCGGATCCGGTATCATCGCTGTTGGCGCAGTTGCATCGACAAGTATTTCATTGAACATGGCGGCGTTGACTTTTCTCAAACTGTCGACGATTATCTGCATAGCCTGTGCGCTAAGTTCCCGGTCACTACGGTCGAAAGCATTCAGGCTCGATCGCTCGAAGTCGAATCCCTCTGCGTTCATCACAATACGGTGACGCACGTATTTCATCTTTCGATACGTACTTCTGTCGCGTACATCTACACGATGAATTTCACCGTTGTAGAGATCCATGATCAGCTTCCGATAGTCGGGTGTGAAAGAAACTTTTCCACGTTCGCCTGTCACGACAACATTTGTGTTTGGATCGGTATAATCGTAGATGGTAACACCCTCGAGATCGTTCGATTGTTCGAATGTTTTGTGGGCAAGTATGGAATACCCCGGCAGATCCTGTGAAAACATTCCGGCAACTATCGATAAGGTCGGCTTTGTCCGGCGGATATCTATCATCAAGACTTTAAATCGGTGGTTTGCTTCAGGTAATATTTTATTATCAAATTCAATCAATAGATATGTAAGGATTAAAGATGCGAAAACAACGGCTGCCATCATGCGATAAAGACTAACTCCGCTTGCTTTCATTGCGGTAATTTCATTTTGTGATGAGAGTTTCCCGAACGCCATAAGTGTTGCAACAAGAACTGCCATCGGTATTGCAAGCACGACCATAGACGCAAGACTCACCATGATTAATTCGCCGATAACCCAGGCGCTCAATCCTTTTCCAACGAGCTGGTTCACTGCCCTCATGAGAAATTGTAATAGGAAAACAAACATTAGGGTGATGAAAGCAAACAGAAACGGTCCCAGGTGTGCTTTCAATATGTGAAAAGAAAGTTTCATGATATTCTTGTCTTAATATAGTCGCTATCCATCGATTTTACAAACAATCTCACAATTATTAGGCGGAGATGATTAGGTAATCGTAGAGGCAGTCGTTTGTGCGATAATATTAATATTTTCTTGAATTTGATCAAAATCAAAATTCCCTTGCAATTCACTTAGCTTTTTCCTACATTTTTTAAGCAAGTACTACTTAAAAAACAGCATTGATCTTGCTTTTTAATTGAAAGGAGTCATCGGTATCGGTTTTTTGGTATCAGTTCAGCAGTAACGTACAAAATGTTCGAGATTCCATCGAATTTTATAATTTGACGGCACTGCACTCATTAATCATACAAAATCGATATACGCAACGTGACTCGTTTTCGCGCACATCATTATATTGTTACACCCTTCGCTAACCAAAAACTTCTTCGGTTCTTTATTATTACAACGCTGGTATTAATTTGTTACACCTCTTCAGTTGCTCAAGTAGATTCACTCTCCATCAATCGTCCCGACACAACAGCTTTTGATTCTACCCGTCAACTGCTTACTCCTCTTCCCGACGAAGAGGAAAATATCGATACTCTCATTCAACTTCCTAAGGGCAGAGCGCTATCCGGTCGCGATTCCATAAGCGCTTTGATCGAATCTATTGCCGCTTCAAACGATACTTTGTATCAAGAAGAAGTGGGTGAGAAGTGGGAGGACTTTAAAGATTCAACTGCACGCGTTGAGCAATTCGTTCATCAAAGGTATGATGAACCTATGGTTGAAATGTTCCCACGCGATAATTATTCACTCTATCTCGATCCGAGCCAGCAAGTTTACAAACGAGAAATCCAGCTCGATACATTAGGCGAAACAATCACGGTGCGCGAGTTGGTTAACGGCGTCGATGTGAAAATTCCGACAACGATGAAATTGGAAGATTATATTCATCTTCGTTACGAATATGAAAAACAACGAAGCTGGCGATCGATTGCAACCCAGTATACAAAAGCACAAACCAAAGACGATCTGTCCAACCTTCTCGGATCCATAACTAATATATCGATCACTGTTCCTTCAAATCCGATCTCTAATATTTTTGGAGGAACTGAAAACAATCTCCGCATCTCCGGCGGGGTGGATATCCGCGGCGCATTCCGTAACACTACGTCCGATCAATCGACGATCTCACAGCTTGATCGTTCGCGGAACGAGCCTGACTTCAATCAAAATGTTCAGGTGAATGTTAGCGGAACGATAGGCAAAAAGTTGAATATCCTCGCCGATTGGAACACACAGCGTACATTCGAATACGAAAATCAATTGAAGATTAAATATACCGGATTCGACGACGAAATAATTCAGAGTATCGAAGCCGGCAACGTTTCACTTCAAACACCATCGCTCGTTGGCGGGGGGCAGGCATTGTTCGGCATTAAAGCAAAATTGCAAACAGGTCCGCTTACACTTACTACTTTGTTATCGCAGAAGAAGGGTCAGACAAAAGAGCTGACAATCTCCGGCGGCTCAACGACTACCGAAAATACAATACAAGCACATGAGTACAGCAAGAACCATTTCTTCCTCGATACCGTGTATGCAAAGTATTTCGCCGAGCTTCACGAGGCACTGGTACCGGTTCTTACTTCTGAAATTCAGGCGAATCAGATATTACAATTAGATATTTATGCGACGAACGTATCCACGAGTAGTCAAACATATAGCCAAAGTAATTATAAATCAGGCAGAGCATATATTAATCTGCCTTCTATCAATGTAAATGAGAACTATACTTTAGAGCAGATTGCGGTATTGAGTACGCAACCGGGCAGATACGAACCGGGGATTTTTGTCCGCCTTGATCCGAACAAAGATTATAAATTCGATAGATATGGCGGTTACATAACACTTAATTCGACTCCTTCCGATAATCAGATAATTGCTGTCTCTTATACTATTGCCGGCGAGAACAATGTCAATAAAGTCTACGGCGGCACTGTTATGGAAAATGATACTCTCTTATATCTAAAATTAATCAAGCCGCTATCGCTTACTCCGGGTCACACGCAAGCGTGGAAATTACTGATGAAGAATTTTTATTCTGTCCGCGCAACGAATCTCAAGAAGGATGGATTTAAACTTCGAGTATGGAGACGCTCGACAGCGGGAGCCGATGAGGATAATATCGAGGGGTTAAATTTATTATCGGTTCTCGGGCTTGATCGGTTTGACCAGTATAATGCATCGGGTACCGACAATAATTTCGATTTCATTCCCGGTTTAACCATTGACGTTGACCGTGGTGAGGTTATATTCCCCACGCTAAGACCTTTTGATTCGACAATCGCGCAGTATTTCAGGAGTAAAAATAAAATTGTCGGTGATTCGTTGTTGTTTGGAGATATATATGATACAACTGTAACAGCCGCCCAGACCTCGATCCGAAATAAATATATTATCAAGGTCGAAGCCGCAGGTGCACAATCGAGCACTTTTAATTTGGGTTCTATGAATCTTGTTGAAGGAAGCGTGCACGTGTTATTGAACGGCAGTCCGTTGACGCCCAATGTCGATTATACCGTTGACTATATCATCGGTCAGGTTATTATCCGCAGGCCCGAGGCGCTTGTCCCGGGAGCGAATCTTCAGATTAAATACGAGCAGAACGATCTATTTCAGCTTGCTTCGAAAACATTGATCGGTGCGCGCGGAGAGTTAGACGCTTTCCCGAATACGAAACTCGGATTTACGATCATGAATTTAAACCAGCAGACGCTCAGCGATAAAGTCAGGATAGGGGAAGAACCTACGAACAACATGATGCTCGGAATGGATTTTTCATCGAGTGCAAATCTTCCATTTCTCACCGATGCTATCGATGCGTTGCCTTTGATTCGAACAAAAGAAATGTCAACATTGCGGTTCGGTGGGGAAGGCGCTTACATGATTCCCGATCCTAACACGAAGAAAAGCACAGTGTTGAGTGATCATGGCGCAAGCATTGCCTATATCGACGATTTTGAGGGAATCCGCCGCACGATTCCATTTCCAATCACTTATGCGGCATGGTCGATGTCAAGCGCGCCCATGGATTCAATAGCAAACCCACTAGTTCCTGATGCGGCGATGAATTATAAAAGATCCCGATTGTCGTGGTACAATCGCTTACCAACCGATGTTGTAACGTCTGATATCTGGCCCAACCGAAGAACGCGTGCGGGACAAAATCAGGTTACCGTATTGAATCTTGATTTCGATCCGAATCATCGTGGCACTTATAATTTCTCCCCTAATCTCGATTCGACATTGAATCGGCAGGATATAGGCAGCGGGACCGGTAAATATAATAACCCGGACGCTCGCAGAGAAAACTGGGGAGGTATCATGCGCTATATCGGGTCGATGGCAGGTGACATCCTCAGTCAGAATATCGCGTACATTGAAATATGGATGAAAGCGTCGAGCGATGACCTCAATGATTTGAATAAAGGGAGAATGCACATAGATCTCGGCAGGGTAAGCGAAGACGTGATACCCGACGGAAATATGAATTCAGAAGATATCATTCGCAGTTCAGTCAATCCCGGTGGTATACCGAATGGTGTCCTGAATGAAGGTGAAGACATTGGGATAGATATGATCGATGATAATCAAGAAAAGATTATTCATACCGCCTTCCTCGCATCTAACAGCGGCGACCCGGATGTAGATCCGAATGATCCCGGTGGAGATAACTGGACAGCATACGGTGACGGGACACATCTTACAAAGTTCAACGGGACTGATCAGAACAAACAAGACCCTGCCGGTCTTTTCCCCAACACGGAAGATTTTAATGGTAACGGCAATATAGACCTTAGTGATCAATATCTCGAATACGAAATACCACTGCTCGATTCAACTTATATCGTAGGTGGTGGAGAGAATGGATGGTATCAATATCGTATCCCTCTGCTCGAAGCGAGTCGGGTATTCGGTGGAATCAGAGCAACAGATATATTGCAGAATGTTCAGTATATAAGATTATGGCTTTCAGGATTTTCTCAACCGGTAAGTATTCGCATCGCCGAGCTTGATCTTGTTGGTAATCAATGGCAGGAACGGTTAAAGAGCGATTCACTTATGAAAGTCTCTGTAGTTAATATTGAAGATAATCCACAATACTCAGAGGATTGGGGTGCCTTGGGGATCGCGCGTGAAAAAGACCGTTCCGATCCGAATCAAGTTATCGAAGCAAACGAGCAATCATTGGCGCTTATTCTCACCGGTCTACCGAAGGATACATCACGTGAGGTTGTAAAATATTTTATTACAAGACCGCTCGATATTTTCAATTATAAGTCGATGAAGATGTTTGTGCACGGAGATAAATCTTTCACGCCGGGTGACGCAGAAATATATTTACGCTTTGGTACAGATACTTTAAACTTCTACGAATACCGGCAACCGATATATCCCGGCTGGGAATTATCTAAGAATGAAATCAACGTAATCTTTTCTCGTATAACGGCAGTCAAATCTGCCCGTCCCGATTCGATGACGAATAAATATTATGTCGCTGATGCTCTAAATGGAGTTGCAGGTGCAACCTACGGAGTGCGAGGCAGCCCGTCCTTAAGACAGGTTCGCGAAATATCTATTGGCATAAGATGTGTGAATGTTCCACATCTCACCGGAGAGGTATGGGTGAACGAATTACGTCTGGTCGATGTTGACAATTCGCCCGGGGCTGCATATAGATTTGATACTCAGGTAAAATTAGCCGACCTTGGACAGGTAGCATTCAATTATTCCCGGACAGATCCTACATTCCATTCATTAGATCAGCGGTTTGGAAATCAAACGGCTGCGGCAAGCTGGGCAGTGAATGCAAGTATTTCTATTGATCGGTTTTTACCTCAGGATTGGCAAGGAACATCGATTCCTTTTGCATATTCTCATTCAGAGAATATTGTGAAGCCTAAATATCTTCCGAACACTGATATCGTTGTTGAAGAAGCGGCAAAGCGTGCCTCACCAGATGTCTCGAAGAGTATAATAACACAATCGCAGACACTGAACATCAAAGATTCGTATTCGATTTCGAACTTTCGTATAGTACTGCCATCCCAGGCATGGTACATTCGAGACACATTCAGCAAGCTCTCGTTCGCATTTAATTATAATACTACTCGAGACCGTGACCCTTCATTCGAACTCCGAAAGACCTGGGGATGGAATTTAAGGGTAAATTACGGTGTAACGCTTCCCAACGATTATTTTTTACAACCATTTTCTACACTCTTTAAAGGGATATTTTTCCTCGAGGATTATAAGGATTGGAAGATTTATTATATTCCGGTAACAAGCTTATCTGCGGGGGCAGGCGGTTCTAGATCCCGGTCATATGAAATACCGCGCGCAAAAAACAGCTTGACAAGAGAATCGAGAAATTTTGGCGCCAGCAAGTCTTTCGGATTCGGATGGAAATTCACAGAAGGCGGTTTGTTAAATTTGGGCGGCGATTATGGACTCTCTCTCGATCGCAATCTTTTACCGCTTGATAATGATTCAGTCGGGAGAGATTTTCTATCTATAATGAAAAGTTTATTCTTCGGTGGTCGGGATAGCCGCTATGGACAAAAAGTAGGCGTTAATCTAAAGCCAAAAATTCCAAACATACTTGACCTTCCGAAATATTTTGATTTCTCAACGGGTTATTCCGTTAATTATAGCTGGCAGAATACCTTTACGAAGGGGGACATCGGCAAGAGTGCGGCTTTCGATAATAACATCTCCATGTCTCTCGGCTTCCGTTTGAAATCTTTGACTGATCCGTGGTTCGATACAAAAGAAGAAGCCACGCAGTTACAACCGGCTCCCATGGCAATGAATAAACCCGACCTGGCTAAGCCAGCTTCATTGAAAGACTCAACATCCAGAAAAGATTCCGCTCAAACTGCGCAGCCCTCTGAGAGCAATACGAAAAAAATGCTTCAGCAATTGCGGTCGATAGCTAAGTTGTTGATCAAAATTCCATTCCTCGATTATGAGACAATCAACATTTCTTATTCTCAATCAAACCGGTCTTCAAATCCTGCAGTTCTCGGGAGTACGGGTTTCAAGAATTTCTGGGGGCGATTACCTTTTCAGGGTTCTCTCGACGAGTACGGTCCATCCCGTTTGTATCAATTAGGTTTAATAGCGGATCCTCACGGTACATTGCAATTTGCACCCAAATCTAAATTTCCATTTCTCGGATGGAAAACCATTTATGGTCCTCGTGCAGCGGGTGCTCAACTGTCAGATCAATATTCTCAATCGAATAACATTACACTTAGAACGAATCGCCCGCTTTGGACCGGAGCTACAATCGATATAAACTGGAAAGTCGGATGGCAGTATAGCCGGACAACTACAATCATTACCGATTCGCTTGGTCAACAAGTGCGCGGCGAACCGACTACATCGGGAAGTATAGACCGGTCGTTTTTAACGCTTCCACCGGTTCTGTTTATGAAAGTATTCAAGAGCAATCTTGAAACTGTCGGGAAAAAATATGAGCAATTCCAAAAAACAGATGCTCCCGATGTCGCTCTCGTGAAAGCATTCGAGGAGGGTTTTGAAGCGCTGCCCTTCCTTAGTAAAGTTTTGGGTCCCTATGTGCCGAGACCGAACTGGACTATTCGCTGGGATGGTATAGAAAAACTTGTAGGTCTGGGTTCAATAATGGATCGATTATCTTTAGAACATAATTATTCATCAAACTTCCGACGCGATTTTCGTAGCTATCCGGGTAAAGGGCAGCGAACGGATGCTGAACGAATGAGCTATGGTTTTTCTCCTCTTGCCGGAGTGAATATGACTTTTAAACAGGTATTAAAGGGAAGTCTCTCAGGGAATTTTCGTTATAACACAACAACTAATTACGATCTAAATCTTGCTGCCCAGCAACCGAATATCGTCTCGGCACTCGCTCAGGAAATCTCGTTCACGTTGAATTATGCGCGGCGCGGTTTTTCATTCCCGCTCTTTGGATTGAATCTTTCAAACGACATAGAAGTTAGTTTTACTTATTCACGCACGAAGAGCTCACGCCGGCGGTACGATCCCACACTACTGTCATCCGATCAGGAAGGCATTCCTCTCGAAGGAAATATACGTACTGTGTTGGAACCGCGAATTCGCTATGTCTTAAGCACCCGCGTGACTGCTGCGCTCTATTATCGTTATACAAAAACGGCTCCCGATGCCGCCGGATCAACAATTTACGGAGTTACAACTAACGAAGCCGGCGTGGATATTCATATCTCAATTTGATAATCATGCCGTTTTCTCCAGGCATAGCAGTATTTTCACTTTCTTTGATTCTATAACATGAAATGTTTATTTTTATATATAAGGTGAGTTGTGAACAATATGATTGGAACAAAAAATCGGATTCTTTGGGTAGATGATGAAATTGAATTACTTCGCTCCCATATTTTATTGCTCTCTGAAAAGGGATATTCCGTTGAAACTGCAACGAACGGTGAAGACGCTCTTGATTTGGTGAAAGCGAAACCATTCGATCTTGTCTTTTTAGATGAGATGATGCCCGGCATGGGTGGTCTGGCAACGCTTTCAAAAATAAAAGATATTCATCCCGAACTTCCTATCGTCATGATAACAAAAAATGAAGATGAAGGATTGATGGAAGAAGCGATTGGCGTTAAGATCAGCGATTATTTAACGAAGCCTGTGAACCCGAGTCAGGTATTGCTTGCATGCAAAAAATTTTTAGAAGGTAAAAAAATTGCAAGCGCCCAGGCTTCCCGCGATTACATCAAAGAGTTTAATGAAATATCGCTTGCACTGCAATCTAATCCAACATTCATCGATTGGACTTCAATTTATTCGAAGCTTGTCGATTGGTCGATCGAGATGGATCAGCATCAGGGTTTGGGCTTAACGCAAACTTTGAGCGATCAATTCAGGGAATGCAACGTGGAGTTTTCGAAATTTATCGAAAGAAATTATTTGAATTGGGTAGAACAAAAAAACAGACCCACGCTTTCCACCGATATTGTCGAGCGGTATCTTATCCCGGAGCTTCGCGATACAAATAAATCGGTATTCTTTTTCGTAATCGATTGCCTGCGTCTCGACCAGTGGATGATAATGGAACCTGTACTGCGCGAGTACTTCGATATTTCACGCGAATATTATTATTCCATTCTCCCGACCGCAACTCCCTATTCCCGCAATGCTATTTTCAGCGGAGCCTGGCCCTCGGAACTCGAAGTTAGATTTCCCGAGATCTGGGAACAGTGGGAAGACGACGATAACAGCCGTAACAGATACGAGCACCAATTTTTAGATAACTTGCTGGAACGGCGCAAAATTCAGCTCAAACCGGAATCAAAGTACGTTAAAATATTGGATGCGGAATTCGGACGAAGTATCGAACAGAATATAACTTCATATACAAAAAACAGGCTCACCGCTATCGTGGTCAATTTTGTCGATATGTTAGCCCACGGCAGATCGGATTCTCAGATTTTGAAAGAGATTGCGCCGGATGAATCTGCGTATCGCTCGTTGACATCTTCGTGGTTTATGCACTCGACACTTCTTTCGATGCTGCGAACGCTTTCCCGGAATAAAAATGTATCGATCGTTCTTACTACTGACCACGGAAGCATTCGAAGTCTGCGCGGTACGAAAGTGATCGGTGATCGAGAGGCTTCGACCAATCTCAGATATAAATACGGTCGCAACCTGAAAGCCGATGAACGTCATGCTATCTTCATAAAAAATCCGTCAGATTATCGCCTCCCCAAACGAAGCGTCACAATTAATTATCTAATTGCCAAGGAAGATTATTATTTTGTTTATCCTACTGACTATCATAAATATCTCAATCAGTACCGTGATAGTTTCCAGCACGGCGGGATTTCAATGGAAGAAATGATTTTGCCGATTGTGAAACTTAAGCCTAAAGGATGATGCAATTCTACAAAACACATTCTGAGGACGAGACAATTATATTAGGCGTTGAATTCGCAAAGAGATTGACTATCAAAAGTGTTGTAGCGCTTTTTGGCGATCTTGGAACGGGGAAAACGCGTTTCATCAAAGGTGTATGTAAGGGATTGGGCGTTCAGGAACATGTTGCAAGCCCGACGTTCACTCTCATTAATGAATATACAGGCAGGGAGACGAATGTTTTTCATTTCGATTTCTACAGGATAAAAACAATTTCCGAGCTTGATGAAATTGGTTTTGATGAGTATCTCTATGGTGACGGTGTATGTTTGATCGAATGGGCAGATAGAGTCAAGGCGCTGCTTCCATCTAACCGGTTTGATGTTTTCCTAAAACTTGGTGAGGACGAAAATACGCGCGAAATCACAGTGCAAGAAATTATTGAGGTTGAATCGTGAGAATTCTTGGAATTGAGACAGCAACCACTCTATGCGCCGCGGCGATTGTTGCCGATGGCAAAGTGCTTTGTGAACACAGCGCAGATTCGCCTCACGTCCATTCTGAAAAATTAGTTTCCATAATCGATAATTGTTTCCAAACAGCAAAGTGCGGTCTCGACTCGCTTGACGGCATCGCTGTTTCAATCGGTCCGGGATCTTTTACCGGTCTGCGTATCGGACTAAGTGTTGCAAAGGGTCTATCGTATGCAACGGGTAAATCGCTTGTTGCCGTTCCAACCCTAAAAGGTCTCGCACGGTATGGTATGGGTATGAATTTTGCCGAGCGGCCGAATTATATTCTTTCCCTTCTCGACGCACGGCGTGATGAGGTCTATATGGCATTATATAGATCAAAGGGAAGCATCATCGAGGAGCTTGTTCCATCAACTGCAATGGCGGTAAAACATTTGACTGCTCATCTTCCGGAAAACGGTAAGATTCTTATCCTTGGTGATGGCGCGGAAAAATTCCTACAGTATTTGAAAAAAGCTGACAATTACGATAACTCTTCTTATATTATTTTACCGGACGCCGTCAATCGGTGCAGTGCGGCAGCCATTGCGCTGCTCGGTGAAAATATTATTTCTGAACATGGAGGCGAAGATATTGCCTCCATGGAGCCGTTATATGTGAAAGAATTTTATACGCTGGTACGAACTCAACATCAAAAGGAATCAACATAATGGCATGGTTTCGCAGATCGAAAGCAAGCATTACAAGCGGTCCTCAGAGAAAGGACGTCCCTGACGGAATGTGGGCTAAGTGCGATGGTTGTGGAGAAATAATCCATCGCAAACAGCTTGAACAGCAATTTTATACATGCAATAAATGTAATTTCCATTTCCGCATCGGTAGTAAAGAATATATTCAACTGCTTTTGGATGATGGGACGTTCAAGGAGATGGACCGTAAGATGCGATCGAAAGATCCGCTCGAGTTTAAAGATTCAAAAAGTTATAAAGAGCGAATAAAAGATTCAATCAGGAAAACAGGACTGAACGATGCAATCCGGACAGGGACAGGAACGCTTGGCGGTGTCGATGTTGTGGTCGGAGTGATGGATTTCAGTTTCATCGGGGGATCAATGGGATCTGTTGTCGGTGAAAAGATCGCGCGGGCAATCGACCGAGCCAGAAAAGGAAAAATGCCGATAGTGATCGTTTCCTCGAGCGGCGGTGCGCGAATGATGGAAGCCGCTTTCTCACTGATGCAATTGGCAAAGACAAGCGCAAAGCTTGCGCAGCTTTCCGATGAAGGGGTGCCCTATATTTCGGTGATGACTGACCCTACAACCGGTGGGGTAACTGCGAGTTATGCGATGCTTGGAGATATTAATCTCGCAGAACCCGGGTCGTTGATTGGGTTTGCCGGTCCAAGGGTCATACGCCAAACTATCGGAAAGGATTTACCGCCGGGATTCCAGCGCGCCGAATTCCAGCTTGAACATGGCTTTGTGGATGCTGTGGTGCACCGCAAAGAGATGAAAGAAACTGTTACGAAGTTGTTAAAGTGGATGTGGCAGTAGAACAAAAACGATTTTTTTCGTATAAACAATGTAACGTAAGATTAGCTTGTAATTAAACTTTTAACTATTTCAATTTTATTTTTGCATTGACTCATGGAAGTATTAACCTGGTTTTCGCGCGGGGGTATCGTCATGTACCCCATTTTATTATGTTCACTTGCGGGCGTATACATCATCATCGAAAGATGGCTGATGATCAAAAAGGCAAATCCACCAACGAGTACATTTCAAATAAAACTTCGGAAAATGCTTGAGGGTAAAAATCTGCAGCTCGCTCAGGAAATGTGCATCCATGAAAAATCTCCAATAGGTCGGATTGTTGGAGCCGGTTTAGAAAAGATTCATCACGGATCTATGCGTGTTCGTCAAGCGATGGAAGACCAGGGTCGTGAAGAAATGACATTGCTCGAGCGCCATCTGGGAATACTTGCGACTATCGCAGGCATCGCACCCATGTTAGGATTTCTTGGAACTGTAACAGGACTTGTAGGTGCATTCCAATCTGTCGCCTCGGCAGCCGGCCAGCCATCACCTGCCGACCTTGCCGATGGTATCTGGGAAGCATTAATAACTACAGTCTTTGGTCTTGTTGTCGGAATCCCTGCCTCAATGGCATATAATTATTTGTTAAATAAAGTTCAGGTTGTAGCTTCGGCATCTGAACGAATCGGAAGGGATACATTAGATGCAATCGAAGAAATTATTTACGGTGGCACTCAGCAGCTCAACAACAACGATACGATAAAATTACGACGTGAGGATAATCGACTGTGAATTTTCGACCAGCCCATCGATCACGATATCTTGAATCGTTCAACTTCTCTTCCTTAACCGATGTTGTGATGCAGCTTTTAATATTTTTTCTTCTAACATTTTCGTTTGCGAATACAAGGGGAATGAATGTCATTCTTCCTAAAACTGCAGTCGGTCAACCACCTCAGCGGAAAACGATCACTGTTTCGATTTTAAAAGATAAACAACTTTTTGTAAATAACGATAATGTGGCTAAAGAGAAACTCGCTTCAGCGTTATCAGTTTTTTTTCAAAGAGATACAGCGCAGCAAATCGTTGTGAGAGCTGATAAGGACCTCACGCTCCAGGATATTGTTGAAGTACTGGATATAGCAAAAGGCATCGGGGCTACGAAGCTGTTTATTGCAACAGAAGCTGTTAAAGAGGTGAAGTGATCAACACATCTGTATATACTGAAGATAAAAAAAATCGGACGATAGCTGCTGTTGGAAGTCTTATTCTTCATATCATCATCGCAATAATTGTGTCGTTTACACTTGTGTGGCAGCCGAAATACCAGCCATTAATTGAACTTGACTGGGGCGGGAGCAGTGGTGCGCCGAATCAAAGCATCACACAATCGGAAGTAGAACCGAATCGCAGCAAAGAATCAGCCGAAACAAACGGTGCCGCTGAGCGGTCTAAGATTGATGTTCCTGAAGCAAAAAGTCCATCGGGGGATGTGATCGCACCTACAGTAAAAGAAAAAACAAAAAATACAGTTGGAACGAAGAAAGAAAAAGTTGCCACAGAAGGTAAAACCCCATCTCGCTATCGCAGGGCGAAGGAAGGTATCGCCGGTGGTGCGGGGAAGTCAACCGGATATTCTATTGAATGGGCTGGTGCCGGCTCAAGAAGATTGTTGAGCGGTAAGATTCCTCAGTATCCTGACGGTACCGACAAAGAGATGCCAGTAACGCTTCAATTTTCAGTGTTACCTGATGGTTCGGTAACTGGAATAATCCCACTTTTAAGAAGTGATGAGTTGTTAGAACGCGAAGCAATCTCAGCTCTCCAAACGTGGCGGTTCGATCCATTGCCTCCTCAGTTTGAACAAAAACCACAAATCGGAAAAATTACATTTAATTTTGTTTTAAAAAAGGAGTAACTAAATTTATGAATTTAACAAAAAGAACTTTTTATATGGTGTGTATTTTTTCACTTTTCTTATTCATTTCATCTCTACATGCTCAAGAGATAAAACGAATTCAACCTGAATGGTGGTTCGGCTGCGCTGTCGGAATGAACTTCAATTTTTACAGCAGCGATTTTAGAAATTTGAACGCAGGTAATTCTCTTCCGGTATCGTTCACGAAAGGTTCCGGTGTGGGTTTATTCTTCTCGCCGATGATTGAATATCGTCCCGATCCGGTTTGGGGCGGAATGTTATATTTTGGTTTCGATGGAAGAGGAGGAACGTTTACCGATGTCGCATCGAACGGTACTTTGTATTCCCTTTCCACATCAATGAATTACCTAAGTCTTGAACCGAGCGTCAGATATTCACCGTTCAAATTTCCGCTATATTTCTTTGCAGGACCCCGTTTAGGATTCAATGTAGCAAAATCGTTTTCGTACAAACGATCACAGGGTTTAAATGCCGATGCCGATTTTGATAATGTACGGGGCACTTCAATCGGCGCACAGTTGGGCGCAGGGTATGAATTCCCTTTGAGCGATCCGGAAAAAGAATGGCAAATGATAGCGGCTCCGTTTCTTGCGCTTCACTTCGGGCAAGGTCCGCGTTCAGTCGAAAGCTGGTCGCTGACTACATTGCGCGCCGGAGTTGCAGTAAAATTCGGCAACACAAAGGAAATTAAATCGCGGGTGGAACGCGAAGTCCAATTTTCCATACGAGCGCCGAAAATCATCCCGAAGGAAAGAAAAGTTCAGGAGACATTTCCTACGCGGAATTACATTTTCTTCGATCAGGGTTCAACGACGATTCCCGATCGGTACATCAAGCTTACAAATGTTCAAGCCGACCGATTTAATGAGGAGCAATTATTACAACCGGAACCGAAAGATTTAACGGGCCGCTCACGCCGGCAGATGAAAGTTTATTACAATGCGCTGAACATCCTTGGCGATCGATTGCGGAGAATTCAGGATGTACGCGTAACCCTTATCGGTTCATCCGAGAAAGGACAGTTGGATGGGCAGGAGCTTGCAACTGCAGTGAAAAAATATCTCGTCGAAATTTTTGGCATTAATTCAGAGCGCGTTATTTGCAAGGGAAGCTCAAAACCGGCAAATCCATCAGTACTGCCAGGCGCCAGCCGTGAACTTGAGCTGGTTGTTCCCGAAGATAGACGGGTCGATATCACAAGTACATCATCTGAACTTCTCGAACCTGTTCAAATTATTTCGTTACAGGAAGATCCGCTTGATAGTGATGTGCTTTTCAATTTACAGAATGCCGAAGATTACTTCGCATCATGGTCTGTTATTATTACCGGCGATAATGGAAAAGAAAATCGCTTTGGTCCTTTTACATCGAAACAAGAAAGAATTTCGGGAAAAACCATTCTTGGCGACAGGATGAAAGGACAGTTCAAGGTTACGCTCGAAGGGCAAACCAGTGATGGTCAGATTGTAAAGAAAGAAGAAACGATGAAACTTGTTCGTTCAGATGAACCGGAAGATGCCCCCGGTTATCGTTTTAGCATACTATTTGAGTTCGATCAATCGAAGACAGTCGCAACGTATGAGAAATTCCTCACACGAACGGTCGTGCCGCTAATAGCGGACGGCAGCAGCGTGATCATCCACGGACACACCGACATAATCGGAGAAGAAAGCCACAACTTAAAGCTTTCGCAAGACCGCGCACATGAAACAATGAATCTTATAGAGCAAGCTCTTGTAAAAACAGGAAAGCGCCGGGTGAAATTCGATGCATACGGTTTCGGTGAAGATGTTCGACGGGCGCCCTTCGATAATCGTTTGCCTGAAGAACGGTTTTATAATCGTACCGTTATAATTGATATTGTACCGGAGTAAAAGCGACTTGTCAGTGATCTTTAGAATAAAATCAAAAATTCTCCCGTTTGGGATTGGAATATTTATTCTACTCTCAGTATCAATGCGCGCGCAAATTCCGGCAGTCGAGCAAACTATTCAACCGGATAAAATATTGAAAGCGGAGGAATGGGTGTCGGCAAAGGGATACCATTCTGCACGGCAGGAATTGGAGCAACTTTATCCGTTTCTCACGACGCGAGAAGAAAAGCGTAACGCCTTATTCGTTCTTCTTCAATGTGCGTTTGAAGATCAAGAATATGAAAATGCATTCCAGTGGTCGCGTGATTTCTTGACCGAATACCCAAATGACGGAAATGTAAATACAGCCCGGTTTATTCACGGTGTAAGCGCTTTTCAAACCGAGAGAACGGAGACCGCTCTCAGGACGCTTGACAAATTCATCTCAGATGGAATCGGTCACCCGATGCGCGGCGCCGGTTGGTTTTGGCGGGCAATGGCGAAACTGGATAAAGGCGACTGGCAGTCGGCTGAGACTGATGTTAGTAATTGCTTCGAGGATTCTTCTTCGGTGGAGTATCGCGACATCGCCCTGATGGGTTGGGCGCTGTCGCTGGAACGAAGAGGCGAATATCTGAGGGCAATCAGTCTGCTTGAGAAACTGCTGAATGATTTTCCAAAGAGTAAGTTGATTGTCGATGTTAAGATGCGGCTTGCTTCACTTTCACTTCGTGTAGGAGATCCGAATCGTACAGCGCAATTGCTTGACGAGATGAGACCGCAGAATTATCAAAAGCAGGAATATTCACTCCTTCATGCAGAAGCCGATCTGCGAATGAATCAGTTTGAAAGCTCGAGGATGGAGTATAAAAATTTTATCAAAGAATATCCAGACAGTCGATATGCCCGAAAAGCACAATACGGTTTAGCATGGTCGTATATGAAGAAGGGAGATTATGCCGCCGCACAGAGGGAATTCGATTCTCTCGGAGTTAGAAATGATTCGCTCGGGTTTACGGCTCTATTCCAGAGCGGTGTTTTGGCTCTACTTCAGAATAAACCAGTAGATGCAATTGCGCGTTTCGATACATTAACTGAACACTCACCTTACGATGACATAGCGGAAAACGCTTACTATCAGATGGGTATGGCTCAATACCGCTTAAAACATTATCTGGAAGCGAGACGATCGTTTCAGCTGGCATCGAGACTTTTCCCGGAATCGAAAAATCGTGCACGATCATATCGAATGTTGGGCGAAACGCATGTGGCATTAGGCGATTTTTCGAATGCTCAATATGCATTTAGCCGTGTGCGTCAACTAAATGCTTCACCCGGTTTGCTCGCTCCTTCTATGTTTAAGGAAAGTATTTGCCTATATCACTTGGGGAGATTCAAAAGCAGCGCAGATTTATTCTCAGAGTTCCTCAAGCGATTCTCCAAAGATGAGCGCGCACCAGAAGCGTACGTCTGGAGAGGTGAAGCGCTTTATCAGGATGGAAAATTTGCCGAAGCGGAACGCTCATACTCGGATGCACTGCGGCGGGTTCCCAATAATCCAAAGCGGATTGAAGCGATGTACGGAGTTGCGTGGACACTTTTTGAGCAGAAGAAATTTTCGCAAGCAGCCGTGTCATTCGACCGGTTCATCGAACAATATCCGAACAACGAGCGTGTTGTGGACGCAACGCTGCGTCAGGCTGATTGCTTTTATTTTATGGATGAATACGAAAAATCGAGCGCGCTATATAACTCTATCAACGATCTACAGAAAAACAGCCGATATACAGAGTATGCAGCTTTTCAAATCGCGATGTCGTACATCCAGCGCGGTGAAACAGAACGCGGTATTGAGCGGCTTCGTGATTTTCTCTCGCGGTTTCCCGCCTCTCTCTACAACGAGGTCGTGCAATTCAATATTGGATGGACGTATTTTTCTAAAAATCAATATCAGCAGGCTATTGCTGAATTTCGAACATTAATTAATCGATACCGGGAAAGTCAGTTGATGCCTCGAGTTCTATTTAATATGGGGGATGCGTTCTATAATCTCCAGCAATATGACAGCGCGCGTGTATATTATCATCGGGTCCCAAAAGAATTTCCCACAAGTCCGCTTGTTACTGATGCATTGCAGGGATTACAGTACACATACGAAGCTGAAGGGAAACCCGCCGCCGCAATTGCTCAAATCGATACTCTTCTGAGTTCAGCCACTTCCGGAATACATCAAGACGAACTTCTGATGAAAAAAGGTGACATTCTATTTGGTCAAGGAGATTTCGCAGGAGCGGCAATCGAATATCGGAAGCTCTTGTCCATGAAACCGGCTCCTGTGGTTCAAGCGAAAGCGTATTACCAGCTTGCACGCGCATTCGATATGGAAAACAATACTCCGCAAGCAGCCGCTTATTATGAAAAAATTCTCTCGGATTTTCCCGATGCTGATTTTGCTCCGAACGCTGCGCTTGCGCTGGGATTGGCTCAGATCAAAGCAAAACAATACACTACCGCAGTGAACAGTTTACAAGTTTTTGAAACAAAATATCCTGACTCACCGTTGTTATCGGAAGCGCGTTATAATCTCGCGGTAGCGCTGCTCGATCAGAAAGATAAGAAGCCAGCATTCATACAATTTCAAAATGTAATTCAGAAACATCCAGACGATGTTTTTGCTGATAGAAGTCGGCTTCAAATTGCACGACTGCATATTGGCAAAAAAGAATTTAAAGCATCCCTCGATACATTAAACTATCTCATCAGCCGCCGTAACGATGATCTTGCTGCCGAAGCGCTGCTTATGGTCGGAGAAAATTATCTATCGCTCAGGAAACTTCAAGATGCATTACAGGCATTCAAGGATGTATATGAACAATACACTGAATTCAAACTTCTAACAGAGCGTGCTCATCTGGGTGCGGGTGAATGTTACGAACGCCTGAGGAATGCAAAACTGGCTCGGACTGAATATGAGAAAGTTGTAAACTCCGCCGTCGATCCGGTTGTGAAAAAAGATGCCCAGGAGAGATTGAAGAGGCTGCGACGATGAAGAAGATATTAATTTTATTAATTCTTTCTTTGGTAATCATGACGGCAGCTGAAGGGCAGGATAACCCGGTTCGGGTAGATACTACAACGATGCCCAGGCTCGAAATTCCTGAGATCACCATAGTCGGGAAGAAAGCGATCACACTTCCGTTCGCGCGAAAAGGTGAAATTTATGATATCGACATTTACGAGGCATCACCGCCCGATACATCTTTAATAGAAAGTCGTCCAGAAATGTCTTTTCCTGTTGGTTCCCTGCCGCGATACGAGGAGCCGCTCATCCCGTGGCACGTCTCAGCGGAGGGTTCGTTCGGCAGTTTCTCAACTGGTCACCTGCGTGCTTATGTCGATTATAAAGGAAAGAAGTGGGGCATCTATGGAAATGGCGGTATTCAGACAACGAACGGACACACTGCTCATGCTTCAGGAAATTCTTTCTTAATGGATGCGAACGCTCATTCACTGGTTTCAACCGACAATGAAATTCTGAAATCATTTCGAGTATCCGGCGGATTACAATTAATGCACGATACATACGGCATTTTTGGAATCCTGAATAGTTCTGTCGACCGCTCGCGCACAAACCTTGTGCTCGACAGCAGGCTGAGTTCATTGGAGCGTGAAGAAAGCTCGATAGATTTTAATCTCCGGGCAAATATCTGGTCTCTCTCGGACCAACAGCCTGCGCAGTCTTCCTCAATCTCTGCAGTCTCTCCCGAGCTTACAGCTTCTTATTCTACAAAAGTAAGCAATGTTCAGCTTCAAACACAAATATCGTATTCAAGCACATCGCTTAATTACGATCATCCGGCTCAAACACCTTCTTTGTTCGGAATCTCTGCCGGCGCAAACTGGTGGCTTAGAGAAAATTGGAACATGCTGATAGGTGGTGAATATCAGGGTGGCACCGGAAGCGACGGCAGTCGTCATTCACTGATTGTTCCATTCGCAGTTCTCAAGTGGGAATTCGATCAAGATCGGGCGATGAGTCTCTGGTTCAAGCCTGAGATGCATCTCGCATCCTATGGCGATTACACCGAAAAAAATCCGTACCTCATTCGCGAGATCATTCTGCATCCGGAAAGAAAATGGTTCAACGTCGGAGGAACATTCTGGTTCAACAGCGAATTATTCTCTCTCGAGATCAACGGCGCGTTCGCAAAGAGCACGGATATGTGCTTAACGCTTGCCGACAGCGGTAGGCTTTATCTTGCCTTTATTGATGCCGATCAGTTTACCGTGCGCGGAACCGGCACTCTGAAGGTGTTAGAAAACACCCGGTTAACGTTTGCAGGTGTCATCCAACCATCGTTTGAAGATGGTAAGAGCCGGCAACTTCCGATGATTCCTCTCGTTCAGCTCGCCGCACGCGCCGAACTGACTCTTAATCTGCCGCTTGCAGTATGGTCTTCGCTTGAATTCTGGAGCAGACAGAATGTGGAAATGACGGGGAATAAAACTCTTGACGAACTTCTTCAATTAAATGCCGGCGCGGCATCAAATATTATTCCACGAACCGTACTTTCGTTAGAGGTTGATAATTTTCTCAATCACAAGTTTTACTGGTGGAGCGGATATATTGCGCCAGGTAGAACGATAAAACTTCAGGCAAAAGTAAATTTCCAATGAGAATTATAACGACAATCCGCGAGATGCAACAAGTTGCAGATGAGTTGCGGCAGAGCGGGAAGAAAATTGGCGTTGTTCCCACAATGGGATATTTGCACGAGGGACACCTCAGTCTGATTCAGATTGCCAGACAACATTCAGATGCTGTTATCGTTACGTTATTTGTAAATCCGATGCAATTCGGTCCGAGCGAGGATTTTAAAAAATACCCGCGTGATTTCGAGCAGGATAAAAAACTTACCGAAACGGCAGGAACAGATATTCTTTTTGTACCATCGAAAGAGGAGATGTATTCCGGAGGCAATCTAACTTTTGTTGATGTAGAAAAAATCACAAATGTTCTCGAAGGGAATTTCAGACCAACTCATTTTCGCGGAGTTACCACGGTTGTTGTTAAATTATTCAATATCACCAAACCTCACATTGTCGTTTTCGGTCAAAAAGATGCGCAACAGGCGATTGTCGTACAAAAATTGGTGAAAGATTTGGATTTCGATATCAAGATATTCATTGGTCCAACTGTCAGGGAAACTGACGGACTTGCAATGAGTTCCAGAAACGTGTATCTTTCATCAACGGAGCGGAAAGACAGTACCGTTCTTTATCAATCCCTCCGGTTAGCGCAACAACTTATTGATGATGGTGAGCAAAATTGTTCAATAATTATTTCTGAAATGTCAAAACTTATAACATCTAAACCGTCAGCAAAGATCGATTACATCTCTATTTCAGATGCCGCCTCATTTGAAGAACTCGCAGTTCTTCGTTCGAATGACCACATACTAATCTCGCTCGCTGTTCGTATTGGTACGACACGACTTATTGATAATATTCTTTTCACAATATAAAATATATTCATGCCCGACTCTACAAAACAAACGATGTTAGCTGTTACCATTATGGCTGCCGGAAAAGGTACACGGATGAAAAATCCCGAGAAGGCAAAGGTAATGTATGAAATCAACGATAAGCCGATGGTAGAGTACGTTGTTGAATTAGCGAGCCGGCTTCAAGCGCACCGTACATTGCTTATTATCGGGTGGCAGAAACAATTAGTGATCGAACACTTTTCAAAATTAAACTATAAGGTTGAGTTCGTAGAGCAGAATGAACAGCTCGGCACGGGACATGCCGTTATCCAAACGATCGAACCGCTGAAAGACTTTGTTGGAGATGTTCTTGTGTTGTCCGGTGATGTTCCGCTTTTAACCGAAAAAACCGCTAAGGCGCTTATCGGCTACCACCGTACGAGTGAAGCTGTTGCCACGATTTTAACCGCCGAACTCGAGGATCCCACAGGATATGGACGCATAGTTCACAATGAAGATGGTAGTGTGAAAAAAATTGTCGAGCATAAGGATGCATCGAAGAAGGAATTGACGATCAAGGAAATTAATTCGGGTATATATGTGTTTAATAAAGAGAAACTCTTTGAATGTCTGCCGTTATTGAAGCCGAATAATGTGCAGGGCGAGTATTATCTTACCGATGTATTTGAGTTGTTCTGGAAAAACAATTGGCGTGTTTCTGCCGTCAAAGCGATTGATGCCGTTGAAGTTATGGGAATCAACGATTTGAAGCAGTTGGAAGAAGCTCAGAAAATGATGGAGATTAAAACAACATTATAGTTGTTTGACTATATCTCTCTTTTTCTGTATAATTATTATGAAGGTTTAGAAAATATATTATGAATAGAATTAGCTTAGTATTGATGATGATCCTGCTCGTATCTGCCCTTACTTACGCACAATTCAAATCGCAGGGTGAGCAGCCAAGTGTAGCACAATCGCTTGTTAGACCCACCGGTATCAACAGCTTCCTCGGTCTTCTTAATCCGGATAATTTTATGATGCGGCATAATTTCTCATTGAGCTATTTATCGTCAGGCGGAACCGGTCTATCGGTTGCATCATATACCAACAGCATGTTTTATAAAATTTCAGATCCATTAAATGTACAGTTCGACGTGACCTTACAGGGCTCACCGTATGGACCATCTGCTTATCAGAATGCGTTGAGCGGTGTCTATCTTAGCCGTGCCGAACTTAATTATAAACCTTGGGAAAATTTCTTGGTTAAATTCGAATACAATCGTCTGCCGATGAATTACTTCGGCTGGAACAATCCTTGGTCTGCTTCTCCGTTTTATCGTGAAGGTGAATAACGAGCATTGAATATTACGCGATATCTAAAAGAATTTTTCACGACAACCGAATCGGTCTTAAAAACAAGACTAATTCGGTTTTTCTTTCCCATTATCATATTACACAAATATTAATATCTACATGGTTGAGTCGAACAAGCGCCAAATCAAACAACAACGGCTGTCTGAGCCGGGGAAGGTAAGCAAATCTTCTAAGATTGCTAATACAATTTTAAGCTCGGTAATCGTCATACTGATTCTTGTTATCGGCTATTTCGGTTATGGATATTTTTCGAACTTGAACTCAATAAAAACCGATGAAAAAACAGAAGCTAAACCTCCGCGTATTTTGCAGATGGATGTTCTCAATGGATGCGGCGTTAAAGGTATCGGATCTAAATTTACCGATTACCTTCGAGCCCGCGGGTTCGATGTAGTAGAAAGCAAAAACTATAAAACGTTTCATGTCGCCAACACATTGGTAATCGACCGCATCGGCGATCTATCCGCAGCGCGGCGCGTAGCATACGCGCTCGGCGTGAAAGAAAGAAATATAATTCAGCAAATTAATCCGGATTACTTTGTAGATGTTTCTGTCGTCATCGGAAAAGATTACAGCGAACTAAGTATCTCACAAAAATAAATTAAGGAGACAGATTGACCACAAAAACACTTGCTAAGAAAATTGCACAATTAACACTTACAAAAAAGGCATCCAACGTCACCATCTTGGATCTAAGAAAACTTACCGATATGACGGATTTTTTTGTTGTCTGTTCAGGCGACTCAGACGTACAGGTGAAAGCTATTGCAGATGCAGTTATCGATGGCGCCGAACAACTTAATGAACCAACATGGCATAAGGAGGGCTTTTCACAACGACAGTGGATTTTGCTGGATTACGTCGATGTTGTAGTACACATTTTCCACAAAGAGATGAGAAAGTATTATGCTCTGGAAAAACTTTGGGGCGATGCAAAGATTGAAGAGATAACCGATAAACCGGCTCCAAAGAAAACCACACGGAAACCACGCACCACAAAAAAGAAAAAGTGAAAAAATACCTCTCATTACAACTCTCACCTGTACTGCAAGCGCTCGGTGTACCTGAATCTATTACACCGACATTTGAAAAACCGCGAACCGAATCTCACGGCGATTTGACTACAAATATTGCTATGATCGCGGCTAAGCATTTGAAGACAAATCCGCGTCAGCTTGCACAGCAAATAATCGAGAAGTTGAAATTAGATTCCACGATAGTCGAAAAAACCGAAATTGCCGGTCCCGGATTTATTAACTTCAGGTTTTCAAATAAATATTATCATGCTCAATTAGCTGATATTCTGAAAAAAGGAAATCAGTTTGGAAAGTCCGGCACGGGGAATAAATTAAAGACTCAGGTTGAATTTGTAAGCGCAAACCCAACCGGACCTTTGACTGTCGGCCACGGACGCGGTGCAGTTTACGGCGATACTGTTGCGCGACTTCTTGAATGGACCGGCTACGATGTAACGCGTGAATATTACTTCAACAATGCAGGTCGGCAGATGCGTGTTTTAGGCGATTCGGTGCGGCTGCGCTATCTCGAATTGATAGGTGAGAAGATTGATTTTCCTGAAGATTATTATCAGGGCGAGTATATCAAAGAAGTTGCTCAGCATCTTATCGATCTTCATGGAAAGAATTTAAAAGACGAGCCGGCAGAAGGTAAATTCAAACAGCAAGCCGAGACGGAAATATTTGATGACATCAAAAAAACTTTATCGCGTATAGGAGTTAAGCACGATGTTTTCTTTAATGAGAACACACTTTACGAAACCGGACAGGTGAAGGAAGTAATCGAGGAATTACGCAAGAAAGATTTAGCTTACGATCAGGATGGAGCGGTATGGTTTAAGGCAACTGCTTTCGGCGGTGAGAAAGATAAAGTGATTGTAAAAGCCACGGGCGAACCAACTTATCGCTTGCCCGATATTGCCTACCATATTGATAAATTTAAACGTGGATTTGAATTCATAATTGATGTGCTTGGCGCGGATCATGTTGCTACATATCCAGATGTTCTTGCGGGAATTAAGGCGCTCGGTTACGATGAATCTAAAATAAAAGTCCCGATTCATCAGTTCGTTACAATCCTGCAGGAGGGCGAGGTTGTGAAGATGTCCACCCGCAAGGCAAACTTCATCACGCTCGATGAACTGATAGATGAAGTCGGAGCCGATGTTGTGCGATATTTCTTTTTGATGCGCGGGATTGGAAGTCATTTGAATTTCGATCTCAAGCTTGCGAAGGAACAGTCGGAGGAAAATCCTGTTTACTATTTGCAATATGCTCACGCGCGGATAGCGAGCATCATCCGACTTGCCGAAAGCAAGGGAGTTAATGTGAACAAGTCATATGATATATCGTTGTTGAATCAGCCCGAAGAGATTTCTTTGATGAAACTCCTGTCACAATTCCCGGATATGGTGGAATCGTGCGCAGTAACTTATGAGCCGCACCGGCTTGCAGAGTATCTTCACGATGTTGCGGGTAGTTACCACAAGTTTTACCATGAGCACCGCGTTGTGGGGGATAATTTAGATATGACTGCCTCACGGATTGCGCTTTGCCTTGCGACGAAGATAGTTCTTGCCAATGGATTTGCAATTCTCGGCATCACCGCGCCTGAGAAGATGTAAGGAAAAATGGACACCATCTTTAAGATGGCGTCCATTTACATAACTACCTCACCAGCACCATCTTCTTAATTTGTGTGAACGTTTTGCTCGGATCGCTCACGCTTACCGCTTCTAACCTGTAGAAATATACTCCGCTTGATACGTCATAAGCATTCCAAGTTGCCGACTTAAATCCTGCCTGTTGAATCTCATCAGTCAATGTTGATATGTTTTGCCCCAGCAGGTTGTAAACTTTTATTATCACTCGGCTGGTAAAAGGAAGTTGATATTCAATCGTTGTCGCCGGGTTGAATGGGTTTGGATAATTTTGGTGAAGCGAGAAATCGGTTGATATAAATGAGAATTCCGATTGTACCGCGTCAATAATATTGCAGCCGTATTTGTAAATGCGAAGTTTGTAGATGCTTTTGATCATGGCATCCTGAATCAAAAGGCTGTCAATATCAAACATATTTATCTTCGGAATCTGGCCCGTCGGATCAACAAGGAACATACTGTCACAGCGTTGAGCAAGATATTCACGTTTGGGCCACCGAAATGTAAAATCGGTTGTGTCATAATAATTAAAAAATGATAATACAAAAGTATCTTGCTTAGAAATGTTTGTCGGGATTCCTCGAAAATCATACATAAACAGACCAATATTCCATGTGTTTACTCTTCCCGGAATGTTTGTCCAGAACACCATAAAGTCTGAAAGAGGGACACATCTACATTCTTGAATCGTACTATTCAAACTATCTATTCCATATGTGGCGTTGATATGATTTCCAAAGAACATAGTAAAATTATTGTAAGCATCGATGTCATCCTTCACGTTTATCCAAAACTCAGATGAGATTTGTGCGGATGAATTACTAGCAATTATCATCAATGCTACGAGAGCAACAGAACATCTTGCCAAACATTTACTCATATGAATTTCTCCAGTTGTTATTAGTTTTCTCCGAAGGATTATGTATAACAACAGTTTAATTTATCAAATCTATTGCAAAATATCAATCATAATGGAATTGGAATTTTCATCAGAATTTCTTACATTTCAAACACTTAATTATGTTCCCAATCGAGGTAAATACCCTGCAAAATTGATACTATTTTGGCATAAACGCTAACATAAGTATTTATATCGTCAACCGTACAGCGATCGAGTTGATCTAATAACTATTAGAATTCGTTGTAGCCGGTTATATTCATTTTAAAAGTCCATTATCAACAATTATCGAGTGAGAAATGACAGATATTAAATTACTCAACGAAAAAATTCAGCGCGAGAGCGCATTCGTCGATATACTTCAAATGGAAGTCGGCAAAGTAATCATCGGGCAAAAGTATATGATCGAGCGGTTGCTCATCGGACTTCTCTCCAACGGTCACGTGCTGTTGGAAGGCGTGCCGGGACTTGCTAAAACACTTTCCATCAAAACGCTTGCGTCGTCTATTCAAGCCAAGTTCCAGCGCATCCAATTTACTCCCGATCTTCTTCCTGCCGATGTGATAGGAACGATGATCTTCAATCAGAAGAATGCCGAGTTCACGGTTCGCAAAGGTCCTATCTTTGCAAACTTCATCCTCGCGGATGAAATCAACCGTGCGCCTGCAAAAGTGCAAAGCGCATTGCTTGAGGCAATGCAGGAAAGGCAGATAACAATTGGCGAGAACACATTCAAGCTTGATGAGCCGTTCCTTGTGCTCGCAACTCAAAATCCTATTGAGCAGGAGGGAACGTATCCGCTACCAGAAGCGCAGGTAGATCGCTTCATGCTCAAAATAAAAATTGATTATCCGAATCGTGATGAAGAACGGTTAATCATGCGCCAGAATATTGCCGATACACAACCACAGGTAAAATCAGTTGTTAATCCTGCCGATATTCTGAAAGCGCGCGCGGTTGTTCAGCAAGTATATATGGACGAGAAAATCGAACGGTACATACTCGATATCGTTTTCGCCACAAGGAAACCGAAAGATTTTAAATTAGAGAAACTTACCAATCTTATCAGCTACGGTGCGTCACCCCGCGCCAGCATCAACCTTGCGCTTGGCGCGAAAGCATTTGCCTTCATCAAGCGGCGTGGATATGTTATACCTGAAGATGTCCGCGCGGTTTGTCACGATGTTCTTCGTCATCGTATCGCGGTTACATATGAAGCAGAAGCAGAAAATGTAACATCGGAAAATATTGTGGATGATATATTAAACACTATCGAAGTTCCTTAGTCTTCATGGATACCACTGAATTAATAAAGAAAGTCCGAAAGATCGAGATCCGAACAAAAGGTTTGGTAAATCAAATCTTTTCAGGTGAATACCATAGTGTATTCAAAGGGAGAGGTATGTCTTTCAGCGAGGTGCGTGAATATCAGTTCGGGGATGATATACGCACTATAGACTGGAACGTGTCGGCACGTTTCAATCATCCATATGTGAAGATATACGAAGAAGAGCGCGAGCTTACCGTGATGTTGGTTGTCGATGTAAGCGGCTCGGGTGAGTTTGGAACTGTCCATCAAATGAAGAAAGATATCACCGCAGAGCTTTGTGCAGTGCTTGCATTCTCCGCGCTTCAAAACAACGATAAGGTTGGAGTAATTTTCTTCAGTGATGTCATAGAAAAATTTATTCCGCCCAAAAAAGGCAGAACGCATATACTGAGGATTGTACGGGAGCTTCTCGATTTTCAACCCGCTCATCGAGGCACAAAAATCTCCGAGGGTTTACGGTACCTAACTAGCGCAATCAAGAAAAGAAGCATCGCCTTCTTAATTTCAGATTTTATTGATGAAGGATATAACGATGCGCTCAAAATTGCCGCGCGCAAACATGATCTTATCGGCGTCAGATTGTTCGATCCCCGTGAATCAAATATGGCGCGCGTTGGATTGATGCGGGTTGTTGATGCTGAGACCGGCGAGCCGGTCTGGGTAGATACATCCGATCGCAGGGTTATTCAGAGATATGAAAGATGGTGGAGTGATCGTCAGGAAGAACGCATTAAACTATTTCGCCGCAGCGGTGTGGACGGAATCGATATTCGTATCGATCAATCTTACATCAACCCGCTGATGAATTTCTTCAGGGCAAGGGAGAAAAGATGGTAGTTAAAATCCGAAATCCTAAACGCTAAATCCTAAACAAATTCGAAATATAAAATTCAAATGTTAAAAATATCAAATATTAAAAGTCAAAATTCTAAATTACCGACATTTAGAATTTGGAATTTTAGAGATTTGGAATTGTTTCGAGTTTCTCAGCCGAAGGCTGATGCGCCTCTGGCGCAGATATTCGTATTTAGGATTTTATTGCTTGTTAGTTTGCTAATTCCTTTAAGTCAGTTCTCTTACTCTCAGGATGTAAGAGCTACGGCAAAAGTTGATTCCAACCATATCATGATCGGCGATTGGTTCAAGCTTCATCTTGAGATTGAGCACCCGAACAATGTCACTGTTACTATTCCAACATTACCCGATTCGTTAGAGGGTTTCGAAATCATCAAGCGCGAACAGCTTTCATCGAAACAGATCGATCAACGAACGTTACAAACACAGGATTTCATTGTAACATCATTTGATTCCGGAATGCACATCGTTCCATCGATACCGATTCAATACCAGCGTGCAGGTGATACGACTAAATACATTGTAGAAACTTCTCCTATCCCAATTACCGTGGTAACAGTTGCGGTTGATACTTCACAAGATATAAAAGATGTAAAGCCGCCGCTCTCAGTTCCAATCACCTTTGCCGATATGTTGCCGTATCTTCTTGTGCTTGTTGGGATTGCGGGCGTGATATGGCTTGTCCGTTATATTCTTAGGAAACGTAAACGCGGTGAGCCGTTGATTCCAGAAGCTCCGGCACGACCTGCGAACGAAATCGCTTTTGAAGCACTCCGTTCGCTCGAATCTGAAAAACTGTGGCAACGTGGAAAAGTGAAAGATTTTCATTCTCTACTTACGGACATTGTTCGACTATATATAGAACACCGGTTTAAAATTTTAGCGATGGAATCGACTTCGGATGAAATATTAGATGCATTTGGGAACGAAACTATTGCCAAAGAATCCAAAGATGATCTGAAGGAAATGCTTTATCGTGCTGATTTGGTGAAGTTCGCGAAATTCCAGACTGTAGCAGAAGAGAACGAAAAGAGTATGTTACTGGGGTACAAGTTCGTGGAAAAAACCTGGAAGGATCCTGATCCGGTTCCGATAAAAATGGAGCAAGAGGTAGCCACATGACGTTCGCCAACCCGGAATATTTCTACTTGCTTCTCTTCCTGCCGTTAATGATTTACTGGTACTGGAAAAAACAAAAACAGCAATTAGTGGAATTACAGGTATCAACCGTAAAAGCGTTCCAATCCGTTCCAAGAAGCTGGCGCCAGCGTTTTCGCCATATTTTATTTTTATTCAGAATTTTGACTGTTGTCTTTCTAACGGTCGCTATTGCAAGACCGCAATCGACATCGAAAGGTGAAAATGTTTCGACGGAAGGAATAGATATTGTATTGGTCAACGATATCTCGGGAAGTATGCTGGCGGAAGATTTTCGACCCAACCGCATCGAAGCTGCCAAGAGAACGGCGATGGAATTCATAGACGGACGCCCGACAGATAGAATCGGTCTTGTTGTTTTTTCGGGCGAAAGTTTTACCCAATGTCCGCTTACTCTCGACCACGGTGTTATAAAGAATCTATTATCTGAAATTAAAAGCGGAATGATTAAAGATGGCACCGCAATTGGGATGGGATTAGCCACCGCGGTCAGCCGGCTTAAAGATAGTAAAGCAAAAAGCAAGGTTATTGTTCTCCTGACAGATGGAATAAATAACCAAGGGTTTATTGATCCGCTCACTGCGGCTGGGATAGCACAGCAGTTTGGCGTACGGGTTTATACAATAGGAGTGGGAACCATCGGAATGGCGCCATATCCTGTTCAGACACCGTTCGGTACACAATATCAAAACGTTCCGGTTGAGATTGATGAAAAATTACTACAGCAAATTGCCGATCAGACAGGCGGCAAGTATTACCGCGCCACGGATAATAAAAAATTAAAAGCTATCTATGATGAAATTGATCGACTTGAAAAAACTAAAATCGAAGTGACCCAATTCCGACGGCATAAAGAAGAATATTACACAGCGGCAATGTTTGCAGGGTTGTTGTTATTATTAGAATTAGTTTTCTCTCAAACAATTCTCAGGAAGATACCTTGATCAGATTCGCCCATACAGGATATCTCTTCGCGCTCGCACTTTTACCGGTGATGCTTATTCTGTTCTATTGGTCACTGAGAATACGGAAGAAAAATTTAGAACGATTCGGCAATCCATCATTACTGGATAATCTGATGCCGGCTATGAGCAGGTACAAAAAGTCGATAAAGTTTTTTGCAGCTTTTGCCGCGTTAGCTTTCTTAATTCTCGGTATCGCTAATCCTCAAATCGGTACGAAGATGGAAGAAGTAAAGCGTGAAGGAGTCGATATCATCATCGCACTCGATGTTTCCAACAGTATGAAAGCTGAAGACATCAAACCGAATCGTTTAGAGAGCGCTAAACAGGAGATCTCTCGGATGATTGATAAGTTTCAAAATGATCGACTCGGTTTGATCGTGTTTGCCGGTGATAGTTATTTGCAACTGCCGTTAACAATGGATTATTCCGCTGCGCGGCTTATTCTCAGTACGATTGATGTCGATATAGTACCAATTCCCGGAACCGCAATAGGCACGGCAATCAATCTTGCAATGAAATCATTCGCGGCAGGCGAGAAGAAACATAAAGTAATCATCATCATATCAGATGGTGAAAATCATGAAGATGATGCTGTCTCCGCAGCTAAGGAAGCGTACGCAGAAGGCGCTGTAGTTCATACCGTCGGTATGGGTTCACAGGAAGGTGTGCCGATTCCCGTATATGAGGGATCGGTGCAAGCCGGATACAAAAAAGATTCCGATGGTAAAACGGTTGTTACAAAACTTGATGAACAGGGAATGCGCCAGATCGCGGAAGCCGGAGGTGGAATGTACATCAGGGCTACGACTCAGCAGGACGAACTCGATGAAGTATTCAAGGCGGTGCAGACTATGGAAAAAAAAGAGTTCGGAGCGAAAATATTTACCGAGTATGAAGACCGGTTTCAGTATTTTCTCGGAGTCGCTTTTATTTTATTGGTGTTTGAATTTTTCATCTCTGAACGGAAAAATCGCTGGCTTGCAAAGATAAATTTTTTCAAGGAACGAAGATGAAAATATTTCTTACATTAATGATGGTAATTTTTTGCAGGATATTAGCAAGCGGACAATCGGATCGGTCTTTCATTCGGGATGGAAATCAGTTGTATAAAAAAGAAAAATTCTCCGATGCAGAAGTCAATTACCGCAAAGCTCTGGAGAAAAACAAAGAACTCAAGCAAGCTCCTTTCAATCTGGGCGACGCTTTGTATAAGCAGGAGCGTTACGGTGAAGCGGCTGAACAATACCGCATCGCTGCTGAGAAACAAAAAGACGGAGCAACTAAAGCGCAGGCGCTTCATAATCTGGGCAATGCTTTATTGAAAGAACAAAAATTTCCGGAAAGCATCGCGGCATACAAGGATGCCCTGAAGGTTAATCCGAAAGATACTGATACAAAGTATAACCTTGAGTACGCAAGAAGGATGCTTCAAAAACAACAACAGCAGCAGCGGCAACAAAAGCAGGATCAGAAGAAGGATCAGAAACAGGACAAAAAAGAGCAACAAAAACAGGATCAACAAAAACAAGATCAACAGCAACAAAAGGATAAGCAAGAACAGCAAAAGCAGCAGCAAGCCCAGCAGAAAAAACAGCAGATATCAAAAGAAGATGCCGAGAGAATTTTGGAGGCATTGAAAAATGAAGAGAAAGATGTCCAGAAAAAATTGAAGAAAAAAGCTCCCGCTAGAATTCGTGTAGAGAAGGATTGGTAATAGAAAATGAACGATATGCAATGTGAGATATGAGCGTTGAACAAAGAAACAAAAAACAAATGACCAATAACAACTAACAACTGACAAATGACAAGTAATAAGTACATACAAAAATTCGGATTAATTTTCGTGCTCTATTTTACAGTTGTTATACCCGCCGTTGCTCAAGATGCTTCCTTCACGTCGTCGGTTGATAAGAATCGCATAGCAATGGGTGAACAATTTGAGATTACCTTTATGCTGAGTGGGTCGAGCGGGGGTAGTAATTTCCGTCCGCCGGCATTCAACGATTTTTTGACTCTATCTGGTCCTAATCAATCGACGAACATGCAATTCATCAATGGAGCGACGTCGATGTCGGTCTCATACACTTATATTCTTCAGCCGAGGGCAGAAGGAAAGTTTGTCATTGCGCCGGCATTCATCACTCACAATAATAAACAACTCCAAACACAACCGATCACTATCGAGGTTACGAAAGGTGCGCCGCCGCAGAAACAGCAATCGAAACAATCGCAGCAAGATACCGATATCGGGAAACAAATCGGGGATAATCTGTTCTTGAAAGTTGTCGTCGATAAAGCACGTGTATATCAAGGCGAGCAGATCACTGCAACATACAAAATTTTCACCCGTGTAAATGTTGTTAATTATAATTTGACCAAAATGCCTTCGATAACCGGATTCTGGAGTGAAGAGCTCGAGATCCCAAAACAAATCCAGTTATCCAACGAAGTTGTTAACGGTAAACAATACCGTGTAGGTATTCTAAAAAAGGTAGCCCTTTTTCCGCAGCGCAGTGGAACTCTCACGCTTGATCCCATGGAGGTCGAGTGCGCGGTGCAAGTTCAATCTCGGCGGCGTTCGAACGATGTCTTCGATCAATTTTTTAACGATCCATTCTTCGGGAATGTCACGAACGTCAATTATAAAGTCGGAAGCCAACCCGTAAATATAATTGTTCTGCCGTTGCCATCAACCGACATACCCCAAGCGTTCAGCGGCGCAGTTGGAAAGTATTCCATGGAAGTATGGTTGGATAAAAAAGAAACGAAGACAAACGAACCCGTTACATTGAAAGTGAAAATTTCGGGCCGAGGAAATCTTAAGCTCCTTGAGGCGCCGCAGGTTAACGTTTCGCCGGATATTGAGAAATATGATCCGAAGATTTCGGATAATGTTACAAAAGAAAACGATCGGATAGCCGGAAGCAGAACGTTCGAGTATCTCCTGATTCCCCGACATCCCGGCGAGCAGAAGATACCTTCTTTCCAGTTTTCATACTTCGATGTTGAAAAGAAAAATTACGTCTCACAGAACAGTCAGGAATTCACGGTATCAGTCGATAAAGGTTCCGAGACCAACCAGACTTATGCAGTAGGTATTAGTAAGGAAGATGTAAAACTTCTCGGCGAAGATATTAGATTTATTAAGAGCGGAAATGTCTCCTATCATAGAAGAGGCGAAGCGTTTGCCGGCTCTGTGATATTCTTAATCTTATCGGTAAGTCCGGTGATCGCATTCATCGGTTTTATTTTTTATGCGAGGCGGCGCGAAAAATTGATGGGTAATCTTATGCTTGTCAGGAATCGCAAAGCAAGGAAAGTTGCCCAAAAACGTTTGTCCGATGCAAAAAAATTTCTTGATGTGAAAAAGAAAGAAGAATTCTACACAGAGATATCGCGCGCCCTCTGGGGATACATTGGCGACAAGCTTGGCATACCGCCGGCAGATCTCTCGATAGATTTAATCAGCAGTTCGCTTGAAAGCAAGAAGTTATCCGCCGATGTGATAGCCAAGTTAGTTTCTACGATCGAATCGTGCGAGTTTGCCCGGTTCGCACCCGCATCCGATTCCGTTGCAATGGATAATGTTTACAGGGAAACTGTCGAACTTATTTCGGCTATCGAGGAGAAACTCCGATGAAATTGATATTAACATTGTTCAGTTTATTCCTGATATCTTTTGGATTTGCCCAGGAGTCTGCTCTTCAATTCGAGCAAGCGAATCAGTCTTATAGAAACGGCGATTATCAAAAGGCGATTCAGATGTATGAACAGGTAATAAAGAATGGCTATTCGAGTCCGGCTTTGTATTATAACCTCGGTAATTCTTACTTCAAAATTCAAAATGTGCCTGCCGCAATTCTTAGCTTTGAAAGAGCTAAACGCATCAACCCAAATGACGATGATATAAATTATAATCTTAGACTTGCGAATCTCAGGGTGATTGACAAGGTCGAGCCAATTCCCAGATTATTCTTCATCGCTTGGTGGCAGTCGTTCATTAATCTGTTTTCGTCTGAAGGATGGGCTATAGCCGGAATCATCGGACTATGGCTTGCGGCGATAAGTGCCGCATATATTTTCGTGTTACGCAGTTCGGTTTTTCAGCGGACCGCATTTCTGGTAAGTATATTTGTGTTTCTTATCAGTATTCTGTCATTCATCGGTATGTATCAGAGAATTCATTATGAGCAAAACGAATCAACAGGAATAATATTTTCGGCGACCGTTTCAGTGAAAAGCGCACCCGATGCTCAAAGCACAGATCTCTTCGTTCTTCATGAAGGAGTGAAAGTGGAATTCCTTGACACAGTGGGCGAGTGGAAAAAAATCCGTCTTGCCGATGGGAAAGTCGGATGGCTTTCAAGCAAGGATATTCAAACAATATGACAGTGTTCCAAAATCGTTTTTATCTAACTTATATTCGGTCGACAAAAAAGGTAGAACTAACCCTCCAATTTGCTATAATCGAATAGTCTTCAATGTCCTTCATTTGAAGCTGAAGAATAATCTCTGTATTTATTTCATTTTATTGACTTTAGAGGGTCAATTTCGTAATTTTAAAGCGTTCATTTATACACTAACAGGGATATAATGTTTAAAAACGGCGATATTCGTGATGTTGTAGTTAAACAGTTGAAAAGATATTCAGATCAACGCGGTTGGTTGATAGAATTATTTCGGAAGGATGAATTGGAAACGGTTTATTATCCGGCGATGAGTTATATTTCTATGACAGATCCCGGTATTGCACGCGGACCGCATGAGCATGTAGATCAAGCGGATCTGTTCGGATTTATCGGACCCTCAACTTTTGAAGTTTATCTTTGGGATAACAGAAAAGATTCTCCGACTTACATGAATAAACTGATCGTAAAAGCCGGTGAGGCTGATCCGGTGGCAATTTTAATTCCGCCGGGGGTTGTTCATGCGTATAAGAACATCGGTAATGTCGTAGGGATGGTTGTAAATTTTCCTAACCGGCTTTTCATGGGTAAGAATCGGCAGGATAAAGTTGATGAAATCCGGCATGAGAACGATCCGAATACGATTTATAAAATGGATAAAACTGAATGACGATAGAAAAGGAACAAACGGCTATACTTGTAACGGGCGGCTGCGGATTTATCGGAAGCAATTTCATAAAGTATATGCTCGATGCATATCCCGGTTATACAATAGTCAATTTCGACAAGCTCACTTATGCCGGTAATTTAGAAAACTTATCGGATGTTAGTAACCATCCGCAATATCGGTTTGTAAAAGGCGACATTTGCAATCGAGCGGATGTTGAAGCGTGTCTGAAACAATACAAGATAGATGTAATCGTAAATTTTGCCGCCGAGTCACATGTGGATCGCAGTATTACCGGACCGGCAATCTTCATCGAGACAAATGTAGCCGGCACAAACATTCTGCTGGATATCGCGAGGGAAATCGGCGTTAAACGTTTCGTACAGATTTCTACCGATGAGGTCTATGGTTCACTTGGTGCCGATGGTAAATTCACCGAAACCACACCACTGCATCCGAATAGTCCGTACTCCGCTTCGAAGACTGCCGCAGATCTGCTTGCGCTGGCATACCATCATACATTTGGCTTGCCTGTTTTGATTACCCGGTGCTCTAATAATTACGGACCATATCAATTTCCGGAAAAACTTATACCGCTTATGATTGCCAATGCTCTTGATAATAAACCCTTGCCGGTATATGGAGATGGAAAAAATGTCCGCGATTGGCTTTACGTGAAAGATCATTGCACCGCGATAGATGTTGTTATGCATAGAGGGAAAATCGGCGATATCTATAATATTGGAGGCAATAATGAGGCGGCGAATATCGATATCGTGCACCTTCTCCTTAAGAAATTGAACAAACCTGAAAGTTTGATTAAGTACGTAAAAGACCGCATGGGACATGACCGCAGGTATGCTATCGATGCTTCTAAAATCGAGATTGAACTTGGCTGGAAACCGAGCGTAACATTCGAGCAAGGATTGGAACAGACCGTCGAGTGGTACCTTAAGAATGAATCCTGGTGGCGGCATATCATCAGCGGTGAATATCAACAATATTATCAGAAAATGTATGGAAACAGATAAAAGAAATTTTTCGATGATCGCAAATATATTCCTGTTAATGCTTATTGCTTCTTCATTTGTTCTCTCACAAGAGAAACAAAAAATGGAGGAGTTCGGATTCGGATTGCAAGAAAAAACTACACAAACGGTTGTCCAACCTATGGGGATTGCGCTTGAAGGAACAATCGATCCTGAGAAATATTTCGTAGGTCCGGCGGATGTATTTGCTGTGAATATTTGGATGGGCTTGCCGCTTAATTTTTCATTGACGGTGACGCCAGAAGGAACATTGATAATCCCGACAATAGGAGAAGTACAGATTGCTAATCTGACCTTGGCGAAAGCGAAAGAAAATATTTTATCAGAAGCAAGGAAGAAATACCTCACAGCTAATGTTACTGCAACGCTCATTAAACCTAGGCCCATAATCGTAACGGTTACCGGCAGTGTTTTGAAACCGGGTTTGTACACATTAAATGCGGTAGACCGTGTACATCGAGCGATAGAAGAAGCGAATAAACCTTCCCAGCCGCCTGTGGAAATGTCGATGAGGAATATAGTTCTCAAACATAAAGATGGCTCCATCGACAGGGTGGACCTGGTAAAATTTTTGGCTACGAAGGATGATAAGTGGAATCCCTACCTTCGCGAGGGCGATATCGTTATTGCGCCGAGGAAAAATCAAAACAAAAATGTGATCGGCATATATGGCGAGGTCAATTCACCCGGACGTTATGAATTCGTTGAAGGCGATAGTCTTCACGATCTTTTCCAAATCGGTATGGGCTTTACCCGATTGGCATTGAAGGATAGTATTGAATTCACCCGATTGAATCTCGATGGAACGATATTAACATCCATGAACATCAATGCCAATCAGATATTGGACGGCACCCATCCCGATTTCACATTAGAACCCGGCGACCGCATTGTGGTAAAAGCGAAAAAAGAATTGCGTGAAGACTACCGTGTGTATGTTTCGGGTGAAGTTTCTTATCCGGGAATATATCCGATAACAAAGAATCACACGAGGCTGTCCGAGGTCATCGCTCAGGCAGGCGGGTTCACGGAGTTTGCATCATTGAAATCGGCGGAGTTAAACCGCCGCTCAGTCCAGCCATCGGACGTAGAAATTGAACGCCTGCTAAGCTCGCGCGGCGGCGTATCGGCAGAAGACAGTTTGGATTATTATCTTGAAACCGAACTCAGACTTCGCAAAGAGATCGTCAATGTTGATTTCGAAAAATTGTTCATCAAAAACGATTCAACACAAAATGTAATTTTGCGGAACGAGGACTATATCAACGTGCCATCCATAAAAAAGACAATCTATGTATTCGGACAGGTAGTGTCACCGGGGCATATTCCGTTTATCGAAGGACGAACTACCGAATACTATGTGGTGAAAGCCGGGGGATTTACGGATCGTGCGCGTGAAGGCGACGTTAAAATCATTAAAGGAAAAAATAAACAGTGGCTCGCTCCGGATGAGACAACCATCGAGGATGGTGATTACGTTTGGGTACCGAAAGACCCCGACCGTCCGTTCGCATATTATATGACAATCGCCAGCCAGGCGGCAACTGTGCTGAGCGTGATTGTAGGCATTGCGGTGGTGGTTGTGCAGGTTACGAAATAAACACTAATGGAATAATGTATGATTGATAGTCCTGATCGAAAAGAAGATACGAAACAAACGATGAAGTACATTGACGAAAATAGACCTCTCGGCTCAACGCTGTTAGACTTTTTCGTTATTGTTGCGCAATGGCGGAGATTTATTGTCTGGTTTGTTCTTACAATAACTATTCTTACAACGGTCATCGCATTAGTCAGCCCGAAGTGGTACAAAGCAACCGCCTCTGTTTTTCCTGCCGAGCAGACAAACTTATTTTCAGGACTCGAAGGTATTTCTACATTGATGAAAAATTTCTCTCCTGTTGGGAAGCTTGCTTCTTTGACCGGACCAACCGAAGCTGAACGGTATGTCGGCATCTTGAAAAGTGAAAATGCGCTAATGAGAGTAATTGAGAAATTTGATCTCACGAATGTGTATGAAATCACCAGTTATCCCCGTGAGAAAACGATGAAAGAACTTCTTGGGAATGTTCAATTGGAAATTGCCGATGAAGGTACGCTCCAGATTAATGTTTACGATAAAGACCCGAAGCGAGCTGCGGATATGGCAAATTACTTCGTCGAGATATTAAATGAAATCAACTCTACTCTTCAGGTACAAAATGCCAGGGGGAACCGCACATTTATAGAACAACGCTATAATAAAAATCTTGACGATATACGGAAATCGGAAGAAGCGCTTAAATCGTTCCAACTGAAGTTTGGTATTATCGCGATGCCGGAACAGACAGAAGCATCTATTAAAGCCGGTGCGGCAATTTATGCACAGCTTGCCGCCAAAGAAATTGAGCTAAGTGTTTTGAAACGAACGTTTTCAGAATCACACCCAAGTATTACTGCCGCGCAGATCGAGGTGGATGAAATTAAGAATAAATTGAGCGAAATGAATTCAGGATCAAAATCTCCCACAGATGAGATGAAAATACTAGTTCCATTTCGACAGACACCGCAGTTGGCTGCCGATTATGTCCGGTTATATCGCGATGTTGAAATACAGTATAAAATTCTTCAGTTCCTTACTCCACTATATGAACAGTCAAAAGTCGAAGAACAACGAAATACACCTTCGGTTGTAGTACTCGATAAAGCCTTAGTTCCTGAACGGAAAGCAAAGCCAAAAGTATCGCTCTTCACGCTACTTTCTTTTGTCATCTCGACCGGTGTGGCTCTGTTTATTGTTTTCTCGATTGTTGGCATTAAGCGACTTAGTGCACTTGATCCGGAGCGATCTAATGTGATTGTGCATGCTTTCCGTACTGATTGGTTTGGATTAAAACGCTTGCCATGGAAAAAAGCACGGAGGGAGTGACTCATGAGAAGTCAGGCATCCCGTATAAGGTGGAATTCATTTTTCGCTTTTCTCTCCCAACTTATTCGATTAGTGACAAACTTACTACTTTTTGTGGGAATAGCACGTCTTTATGGACCTGAAGCGTTTGGACAATTTACTGCCGCCCATACACTATCTATTATTTTTCTACTATTAGCGGATTTTGGTTTTGATATACTTTTATCCTCCGAAATAGCGCGTCAGCGTGAACGCGCGGCAGAGCTTGCACAAAATTATCTTTCAATGAAAGTTATATTTGCTTTAGTGGCTACCTTGGGGATGGCGTTGACTGTTTATATACGAGATGTAAGCGAATCAACCAAAGTGTTGATGTATATTTTTAGTTTGTTTGTCCTAGTATCTGCTTTGACAAATTTCTTCTTTGCCCTGTTTAAAGGTTTTGAAGAGTTCCAGCATGAAATGAAAATTTCATTTTTTTTTAATGGATTCTTGCTTGTCACTATATTGTTTTTAGGATTTCTACAAGTACCATTATATATCGTTGCGTTAGTATTTGTTGCAAGCCGCATATTAGGATTGATTCTCTCGATTCGTGTTGCTCGGAGACTGATTCCAATCGGAAAACTGAGTTTTCGGATAATAGATAAATCTTATTTCGCCACTGTAAGTATTTTTGGAATCCATGCGATTTTCAGCAACTTATTCTTTATACAAGATACAATCTTACTTTCAATCTGGAGAGGAGACTACGATGTCGGCATCTACCAATCGGTATTCAAATTAATTTCTGTTGTTTTTCTTATTCCCGATGTTATAATCAACACTTTATTACCGGTTCTTTCTCGACTTTACGAAACCGATGACAATCAATGGGCGAAGATCGGACAAATAATGAACAAGACTCTTTTTTTACTAAGTCTTCCAATTACCATTATGCTCTTCGTTTACGCGGAACAGATTATAGGATTTATCTATGGAATGAAAGCCTTTAAAGAATCAGTTCCGATACTAAGAATTTTTTCTATCGTTGTTTTCTTTCACTTCAGCATGGTTACTTATGCCATTATGTTAACAGCGGGACGAAGACAAAAAGACAGGATGATCATCGTTGTTTTAGCAACCATCGTAAATTTTGTTCTAAATCTTTTCGTGATACCTCGATATGGTCCTTTTGGTGCAGCGGGTGTCTCATTAGCCACGATCATTTTTGTCGGATCAGCATACAGTTACGCGATGAGGCCTTATATTTTCAAATGGACGACAAATATCCATTACCTTGTGCCCTTTATTTTTAGTGTGATGATGTTCTTTATACTCTGGCAGGTGCGAACGATTACTTTTTGGTATGTATTACCGATGCTTATCATCCTGTTTGGAGTTGTTATATACTTCGTAGGTTACACCAAAGAAGAACGAGAATTGCTTTTCCAATCTCGAAATCCATCCTATTCGATTGATTAATCATGTTGCATTAAGGTGAAATAATTAGTCATTATAGTAATGAGATTTAAAATATTTTATTTTGTATGATAAAAGTTAGGAATAATGAAGGAACATAAATGTCGCATATGCAATCATTCATGTGACTGCAAATCTTTTATTGCTCGCGAGATGATGTTTGGTTCGAAGGATGAATTCGAATATTTCCAGTGTACAAACTGTAGTTGCCTTCAGATTTCTGAGGTCCCCCTAAATATATCTGACTATTACCCCTTGACGTATTATTCGTTGAAAAAAAATCAACTTAGTCGGGTTAAATTGTTTTTAAAATATCATCGGGTCAACTATGCTTTCTATGGTAGGGGAGTATTGGGGAAATTTTTAACTCACAGATATGGACCACCGCAACAAGTTCAATGGGTGAAAGATTGGATGAAATATGTGGACTTGAAATTTGAAGATTCAATACTTGATGTCGGCTGCGGAAATGGTCAGTATCTCATAGAGCTCTGGAATCTTGGCTTTAAGAGAATCACAGGTATTGATCCCTATATTGAAGAAGATATAAAATATGATGGCGTGAGAATATTGAAAAAGGATATTACCCAGGTAAATGGAACCTATGATTTTGTTATGCTCCATCACTCCTTTGAGCATATGGAAGATCCGCGAAGTATTATTAAACATATCTATCGAGTGCTGGCACCGGGTCAATATGCTATCATAAGAATTCCTGTTGTTCCTTCATCAGCATGGCAAACCTATAGTGTTAATTGGGTGCATCTCGACGCACCGCGTCATATTTTTTTGCATTCAATTAAAAGTATCGATATTCTGGCAAAGGAGGTAGGTTTTAAGGTCGTCCATATTGTTTATGATTCAGATGCAATGCAATTCTGGGGAAGTGAACAATACTCACGTGGTATTCCCTTGTTTAGTCCAAGGTCATACCTTATTAATCCAAAAAATTCTATCTTTACTTTCGAGGATATTAAATCTTATGATGCTAGAGCGGCTGAATTAAATCAGAAAAATGAAGGTGACACAGCGTGTTTTTATTTGTATAAACAATGAATATTAAAGGAAAGATAAGTCATGTGTTTCTATTTAAAGTTATAATGGGAAAATGAATCTTCTGAGCGTCATTGTATTCTTACTTGTTACCATATTTATACTTCTCTCAATAAGGAAGGGTGGGGATATTCTTTCTCCAACACGAGTATTTGGTTTGACTTGGTGCATAGTTCTTGGTCTAGCAGATCTCAAATTGAGTGGTTTGCAACACACCTGGGGTTTAAATGGTTGGTTGCTTGCTTTACTAGGCCCTTGCTCATTTATCCTCGGTCTTTTCATTGCCTATATAATAAATTTCGATTCACGTTTTCTTACGATTAATGAAATGCGACAAATAATGAAAAACCACGAGATCAAAGACGCTAGTCTATTTAACTTTATTATTGTTGCATTTGTTGCTTACATTTTCGGATATCTAATAATTTATCTAGTTAAGGGCTATCTACCTCTATTCACGTTCCGTCCGGGGGCAGCACGTATCGAATATTCCGTATTTGGAGTTGGATTATTTATACACCATATGCCAATCATTATTTATTTCTCGATAGTATATCATCTCTTTTCAAGAGGAAGATATGGCAAAAAGACAATCCTTAAGTTTATTATGTTGATAACACTTATTACTTATCTTTTCTTGCTCCAACGGTATCAACTTATTATGATTTCAATGATGGCATTTACTCTCCTGTATTATACTACTAAGTATATACGACTGAAGACAATGTTGATATTCATAGGTTTGGGAATTCTTATCATATATTTAATTGCAACTCTAAGAGCAGGACAAGTAGTTCAAAAAGTTCTTTATGTTACATCGGAAATGAAGTTCGCGGAGAAATATGCCATTTTCACTGAACCGTATATGTATATGGTGATGAGTATCGAGAATTTTGTTCGTGCTACGAGTCAGTTAGATCAACATACATACGGTTATTTCACATTTGATTTCGCACTTGCACTTACTGGACTAAAACACTGGATCAGTAATTATTTCAAAATAGTGGAAAATCCATTTTTAATCAGCGGTTATAATACATATACAATCTTCTGGACATTCTACCGCGATTTTGGTATTCTCGGTATTTCAATCTTCCCATTGGTTGCTGGATATCTTGTCGGTTCTGTATATTACACCATGCGCCGAAATCCGACGATAAGAAATATATCATTTTATGGTGTCATTATGTTTATTATGGCTTTATCATTTTTTCTTAGTCCTCTCGGATTTTTATGGTTTGTTTATATTATTGTATGGATGGCGGTTATATTAAAATTCACAAATGTAAAACCTTTATCGAAAGAAATAATTGCTCAAAGTGCATCAAGTTGATTTGCTTTGTGTATTTTCAAACTGCGGATGCCTCTCTATAGTTTTATCCGAGAAAATAGATCAAATAGATTTGCCATCTTATACGGTGAATGAATGAAAATCTTGCACACTGTGGAATTTTATGAACCATCTAAAGGTGGATCGGAAGAAGTTATTCGGCAAATCTCTGAGCGGCTTGCCCTGCGAGGGCATCAAGTTACTGTTGCTACATCTTATTTACCGGATCGCCGATTCCATGAATTGAATGGTGTTCGTGTAGAACAATTTCGGATTCGGGGGAATTACGTTAAAGGACTTAAAGGAGAGATCGAACTGTATAAGCAGTTCCTCCGATCTTCAAAATTTGATGTCATGCTTAATTATGGTGCGCAATCATGGCCAACGGATTTGGCATTCCAGATAATAGAGGATATTCCCAGTAAGAAATTTATTATGCCGATGGGATATTCACGTCTGAAACATCCAAAGTATCAGGACTATTTTCAAAAACTTCCAAAATATCTTTGCAAGTATGATAAAATAATCTATTCGTCACCCAATTATCAGGATAAATTCTTTGGAGACAACCAGGGACTGAGTGATCGTGCTGTAATAATTCGTAATGGTGCCTCCCAAGAAGAATTTGAGCGTCCAATACTAGGATTTCGAAAAAAATATGGAATTACTTCAAAGTTCATGTTTATATCAGTGGCAAATCATTATTTCAGCAAGGGGCATAGTTTTGTCATCGAAGCTTTTAAGATGTTAAAAACGAAAAATTGCTCACTGGTGATTATCGGAGAACGACCTCAGGCACATCCATGGTATAGTTGCTATCCGTTTTGCCGTTTGCAAGGTATGTTTAATGATCGCATCCATGTATTGAACAATGTCCCAAGAGACTTGGTGGTGTCAGCGTATCATGAAGCAGATGCATTTGTGTTCGGGTCTAAGATAGAATGCGCTCCGTTGGTTACTTACGAATCGTTTGCATCCCGCACTCCGTTCATTACTACTGATGTTGGCATTGTAAAAGATCATAAAGAATTAATACGAATTGTAAGGAATCCAATAGAGATGGCGAGTGAATTACATAATCTTATGGAAAATCCAGTTTTCTATAAAACTATGACTGACCGAGCTTATGATGAATTCAATCGTTTGTATTCATGGGAAAAAATTGCAGAGCAATTCGAAATACTTTATTCTTCCACGCTTTATGGATGATTAGTCGGATGAAGTCGGTTAAAAATAATTCAGAATATTCACCAAAAGTCAGTGTCGTAATCCCACTTTATAATGGTGGAAGATACATTGAATCCACATTAATGAGTGTTTTCTCTCAATCTTATCAATGTTATGAGATAGTTGTTGTCGACGATGGATCTTCAGATGAAGGTCCTGACAAAGTATCAAAGATTTTAGAGAAGCATCCAGATCGAATACAACTCCTGCGACATCCGGATAATGGTAATCATGGTATAGCAGCCAGCCGAAATTTGGCGATTCGGAACGCGAAAGGATATTATATAGCTTTCCTTGATCAGGATGATATTTGGTTACCAGATAAACTTGAAAAACAGATAGCTGCCTTGCAGCAGTATCCCGAGGCATCGTTGGTTTATGCAAAGGTTTTTTATATCGATGAAGGTGGAAAAGAAAAAAAAATCAGAGGCATTCATCCAACTTACGGAAAAGGGATTACCGGGAATCCACTGAATATATTTAGTAAACTCATACAAGAAGATTTTATTCCCAACTTGACCGTGTTAGTGAAGAAGAGTTGTCTTGAACGTGTAGGTCTTCTCGATGAAGGTCCTAGATACGAATACGAGGATTGGCTCCTTTTGAGTAAGCTGGCTTATTTCTACAAATTTCTTTTTATTCCCGAGGTTCTTGGAAAATGGCGGGAACATAGTAATAATTATTCATCGAATATTTTTAATACCGGTCAATTTCGTGATGCTGAGGAACATTGTACTATTGCACTTTTTTCTTTCCTGGTGAACGAATCGGGTGTAGCAGTTAATAAAATCCGGAAACATCTCCGCCGCCGTATCTGGCGTTTGTTTTTGCGTGCCCGATCTTGGGGAGCCTCGAAAAAAGAGCTCACAAAACATGTATTGAACTTCATTAATGCTTTCCCAAAGGAACGACATTCAATACAATTTGCTTTTCATGTTGTAGTTCTAATACATCCCAAAATCGCATCATCGCTACGTCGTTTACGAAGAAAGATTGTAGGTACTTAATGGAGTATAACGGTTTTCAGTTAAACATCTAAATAGTTGAATGTGTATGATAGATCTCTCGATAATTATTATTTCCTGGAAAATGAAAGATATGCTGCGTGAATTGCTTTACTCAATCACGCGACATACTGAAGGAATAACTTACGAAATGATTATAGTCGATAATCATTCGGAGGACGGTACGTCTGATATGGCTCGGGCAGAATTTCCAGATGCACTACTAATTGAGAACCCGGTAAACCGCGGCGTTGCCCCATCGCGAAATCAAGCATTACCTCTCGCAAAGGGACGATATGTCCTGATCTTGGATGCCGATATGTTGCTGATTGAAAATTCATTCAAGCCGATGATCGAGTTTATGGATACGACCGTCGATGCCGGAATTTGCGGATGTAAACTCACATTTGCAGATGGAACTGTGCAACGAAATGCCCGTCGTTATCCTTCGCCTCTTGCGTTCATACTTCGCCGGTTGACATTTTTCGATTGCGTAAAGAATAGCTCGATTCTTAAATATCATGAAATGTCAGAATGGGAGCGCAACGATATCAGGGAAGTAGATTATGTAATAGGTGCGTGCCAAATGATTCGGTGTGAAGCGCTGCAGCAAGTCGGAATACTTGATGAGAAAATATTCTATGGACCGGAAGACATCGATTATTGCCTTAGAATGTATAGGTATAATTGGAAAGTTTATTATTATCCGCATACCCGAATCATCCATTATGAACAACGAATAACAAAGAAGAAGCTATTCTCGAAGATATCTCTCTTACACCTGCGGGGAATTATTTACATATTTTTCAAATACCGTGGAAAGTTGAGCAGAAAATAGTGGTTCAAAATGTAAATACTGCCCAGACACTTCGTGTCTTGTTCATCGGATTAAAATATGATTATGGTGATCCACGCCGGGGTGAAAGTTATGAAAACATCAATTTTTTTGGCACCCTTTCCATGATGAATAATCTTATTGTCGATTTCTTTCCATTCGATGAAATTATGCGCAATCAGGGTAGAGATAAGATGAACACTCTGTTAATAGAAACGGTGCAAAACACGAAACCGGATATATGTTTTTTCTTCTTATTTACAGACGAGATAAAAAAGGAAACTATTCGTATCATAACTATGCGTGAACAAACTATTACGCTTAATTGGTTTGCCGACGATCACTGGCGTTTTAACAGTTTCTCAAAATACTGGGCGCCTCTCTTTCATTGGTCAGTGACAACCGATAATGAAGCTATTGAAAAATATCATCATATTGGCTGCCGCAATGTGATTCAATCACAATGGGGATTTAACCATCATCTTTATAAACCGGTAACTGTTTCTAAAGAGTATGATGTAACTTTTGTCGGGCAGGTTCATTCCAATAGAGTGCGGCTTATCAATAATCTTAAAGATTCTGGGATTCATGTTGAGTGTTGGGGAAGGGGTTGGAGTAATGGTCGATTAAATCAGGAAGAAATGATCGTACTATATTCACGGAGTAAAATCAATCTGAACTTTACGGATAGCTCCCCAGGTTTTCGGTTGAAGCCAATTGCGAAAGCATTGTTAACTCGTCGTGCAGATAATTATTTTAGATTGAATTCACCATCGGAGATAGCGGCGCACCTCTCAACACTATTTGGCGAACGTCGTCAGCAAATCAAAGGACGGAATTTTGAAATACCGGGATCAGGTGGATTTCTACTCACGCAACGGGCGGATAAGCTTGAGGAATATTTTGTTCCTGACAGGGAAATTGCGATATTTTCTTCAGAAGATGAATTATTTGAGAAGATTCACTATTTTCTCGGTCATTATTCCGAGCGTGAATCAATAAGACTGGCAGGACACGAACGTGCGATGAAAGAGCACACGTTCCAAAAACGCTTTGAAAATATATTTGAAATTGTTCTCAACAAATTATAATGCCTAATTGTTCATTCAAAATCTGTTGTAATCTAACCATGGGATTGGAATAAATCTCTATGTCGGACAAAATCCGAACACTGACAATCGACCTATTAGCTTTCTCAATCGCTTGGATTATTTACTATTGGTTCAGGATTAAGAGCGGCTGGCTCTCGTACACAATGGAGCCGGAGTTCTGGGCGCCGATGGTTGCGATATGTATTTACTGGCTGGTTGTTTTTTTCTTTTTCGGTTTGTACCGCAGTTGGTACGCAAAATCCCGGTTCGATGAGTTTACATCTATTTTCAAAGCAGCCACTTTCGGGGTTTTAGTTTTGTTCTTTGCAATTTTTGTGGATGATCATGGTGTCGGCTCACCAATTCATTCAAGGTTGTTGATAATTTTTTATTGGATACTCATGGTTCTCTTTGTCGGTGTGGGAAGATTCATGCTGCATACATTCCAGCGCCGTCTCCTTCTTGCAGGAATCGGACTGCATACGACAATAATCGTAGGGTGGTCGGCGAAAGCAAGAGAACTTTTTGATAATGTTAAATCATTCCCGGCGCTTGGTTATAAAATAATCGGATTTGTGCCGGTGTCTGCATCTTCTCATCAGGAAAACTATAAAGAGGTACCCGTAATCGGATCGATAGACGAACTGTCGGATATCATTACAAAATACAATGTTGAAGATGTGTTGATCGCGCTTGATTCTTCTGAGCATGACCGCCTTCTTTATGTCGTTTCGTGTTGCGGCTCAACGCGGGTCGGTTTGAAAATTATTCCCGATCTGTACGACATCATCAGCGGACAAGCGCGGACGAATCAGATCTACGGTTTCCCGCTGATTGAAATCATGCCCGAGCTTATGCAGCCGTGGGAATATGCCGTTAAGAGGATGATCGACATCGTATTCTCGTTTGTGGTTTTATTTGTCGGGTTACCGATTTGGCTTCTCGTTGCGCTTGCCATCAAGCTTAATTCGAAAGGTCCGATTTTTTATACGCAGGAACGTGTTGGGAAAGATGAGAAGCATTTCCACATCATAAAATTTCGTTCGATGGATGAAGAAGCAGAACGTGAATCGGGACCGGTATGGGCTAATAAGAAAGATCCGCGTGTAACGAGGGTCGGTAATATTCTCCGCAAACTGCGGATCGATGAAATTCCGCAATTGATTAATGTCTTGGATGGAAAGATGAGTCTGGTCGGACCCCGCCCCGAACGCCCGTTCTTCGTTGAACAACTCTCGAAAGAAATCCCGCTGTATAAAAGACGGCTAAAAGTTCGTCCGGGTATTACCGGCTGGGCGCAGGTTAAACACAAATACGATGAAAGCATTGAAGATGTCAGGAAAAAAGTGCAGTACGATTTATCGTATATCGAGAACATGTCGTTGCGTATGGATTTGAAAATTCTATTCAGTACGATTACCGTTGTTATAACCGGGAAAGGACACTGATGAATTTTCGATTGTCGATTTTAGATTTTAGATTTGTTGTAAGATCAACGATATGGTTATGGTTGATGGTTATTACGAGTTGTTGTGTTGCAACAGCACAGATCGAAAATGTTCCGGTGAACAATCAGGTGTATGAGTTTCTTGACAGGATGGGTGTGAAAGGAATTCTTCCTCTATACAGTAATAGTATGATTCCAATCTCAAGGAAAGAAGCTGCGGGATTCTTGTTGAAAATCGATGAACGGCGTGGTGAACTAAATTCAGCAGAAATTGGATTTCTTGAAAAATTCGAACAGGAATTTATGCATGAAATTGATCCGGCAAAAGAAAATCCAGCGGTTCTTTTCGGTGGAAGTTCTATAGATGATCTCATATCCGACAAAGAAAAATATCTCTACGATTTCAGAGATTCATCGGTCTCGTTTTATATGGAATTTATTGGATCGTTCGAACAAAGGCAGGTATCGGGTGATAGTTACGGTTCTACGCACTCCACGTTTGAGGAACACGGCGGCAGAATCCGCGGCACAATTAAAAATCGACTGGGATATTATCTTAAGGCGACAAACGGGACGATGTTCGGCGACCGGGCTTTCGCGTTGTCGGACCCGCGATTGAGAGGTAACGTCAAATTCAAAGATTTGAATTCACCTTACTTCGATTTTACAGAAGCTTATCTGCGCGCCGATCTCGATTGGTTCAATCTTCAATTCGGCAGGGAATACTCATTGATCGGCACCGGGTATTCCGATCGGTTGTTAATGTCCAGTCGTGCGCCAGTTATCGATTTTTTGAAATTAGATTTTCAATACAAATCGGTTCGTTTCGTATCGATTCACGGCGCGTTAGTTGATTCTACCAGTTCACGGATTGATAACAAGTATTTAGCGTTGCACCGCATCCAGTTTTCGTTATTCGACCGTCTCAATATAGGTGTGTCCGAGATGATTATCTACCGCCGGAGCGCGCTCGATTTAGCGTACTTAAATCCGATTAACTTTTACAAATCCTCCGAGCACTCTCTACGCGACAAGGATAATGCATTCCTTAATTTTGATCTAGAGTTTTTCCCCGTTCATAATTATAAATTCTACGGCACGTGGTTGATTGACGATATTGATTTTAAAAAAATGGGATCCGGATGGTGGGGAAATGAATTCGGCTGGCAGTGCGGAACGTATATTTCCGGCATTGCAGGTCAATCGAACCTTGATGTTGTTATCGAATACACAAGAATTGAACCATACGTTTACAGTAACCGCATAGCAGGAAATGAATATTCCACAAATGGAATATGCATCGGACACCATCTTGAGCCAAATTCAGATGAATGGTTCATTCAGCTCAGGTATTATCCTTGTTCGCAACTCAGGATGTGGGGAACTTACGTTGGTGTGAGACATGGTGAGAATATTTTAACGGATGGAAAGATCGTAAACGTTGGCGGCGATGTTCTCACCGGACACAGAGACGGCGATTCGGAGACTGCGAAATTTCTCGATGGAAATCGTGTTCGGGGCGATAAAATACAACTCGGCACCGTCTATGAACCGATTACGAATTTCTTTATATCCGGCATCTACGAAATGCGCCAAGCGAAGAGTAATATAGCCGGTGGAAAGATTTTAGATCACTATGCTTCAATCAAATTTAATATTGAATATTAATTTAGTTTAGCCATAATATTATATATCCTTATGCCAAAAACTTTAGTAGTAACCCCGACATACAACGAAGCGGAAAACATAGAAAAATTTATTGATCAGGTGTTGAGTAAGGGATCCGAGATCGATGTGCTGGTTGTCGACGATAACTCGCCGGATGGAACAGGCAAGATCGTAGAAAGATTAAAAAAATCAAACACCCGCATTCATTTGATCAGCCGCGCGGGTAAGATGGGATTGGGGACTGCGTATGTTGAAGGATTTCGGTTCGCTATCGCGAATAAATTCGATTATATCTTTGAGATGGATACGGATTTCTCTCATAATCCCGATGAGATTCCGAATTTTCTTGAGAAAATAAAAGAGTACGATTTAGTAATAGGATCGCGTTATACAAACGGGGTTCGTGTTATCAATTGGCCCATTCGAAGGTTGATCTTAAGTTACGGCGCGAATGTTTATTCACGTATTATTACCGGAATGCCTCTTAAAGATGCAACCGGCGGATTCAAATGTTTTCGCAGACAGGTACTGGAAGCGATAGACCTTGATAAAATTCATTCGAACGGTTACGCATTCCAGATCGAAATGAATTTTAAAGCATGGAATAAGGGATTTAAATTGTGTGAACATCCCATAATCTTCATGGATAGACAATCCGGTGTTTCAAAGATGTCGAAAAAGATTGTCTACGAAGCCGTGTATATGGTTTGGAAATTAAGGTACAATAAGATTATCGGTAAGCTGTAGATAGATGCCATGATGGTTTCCGTCATTATAGTGAATTACAACGTGCGCGTCTTTCTGGAGAACGCGCTCCTCTCGGTTCAGAAAGCTCTTAAGGGAATTCAGGGAGAGATCATCGTTATCGATAACGCCTCCGATGACGGAAGCGTCGAGATGGTTAGACAGAAATTTCCAGCAGTGAAACTCATCATCAATGAATGCAATCTCGGTTTTGCCGCGGCGAACAACAGGGCGATCAAGGAATCAAAGGGTAATTATTTGCTCCTGCTTAATCCCGATACGATTCTACAGGAAGATACGATAAAGGTTATGATTGATTTTCTTGAGAAGCATCCGGATGTGGGATTGGCAGGATGTAAAATTTTGAACCCTGATGGCACGCTTCAACTCGCCTGCAGGCGTAGTTTCCCTACTCCGTGGGTGGCTTTCACCAAGATTATAGGCCTGAGCACGCTTTTCCCTTCAACATCTCTCTTCGGCAAATACAATCTTGCTTATCTCGATCCGGATAAATCTTATGAAGTTGACGCAGTCAGCGGTTCTTTCATGTTTGTGCGTAGAATTGTTATAGATAGCGTAGGCGTATTGGATGAGCAGTTCTTTATGTACGGTGAGGACCTTGATTGGTGTTACCGGATTAAGCAAGCCGGGTGGAAGATTCATTACGTACACGATACGCAGGTTATACACTACAAGGGTGAGAGCGTCAGGCGAAGTGATATCGATGAAGTAAAATTGTTCTACGAAGCGATGCGCGTATTCGTGCAAAAACATTTTTCGCGCGGCTTCCTATCAGATTTTATACTCCGGCTCGGCATTGCGCTTCGCGAGGGGATAGCGTTCATCGGCAAAATTTCAAAACCGATCCGTGCAGTCATTCTGGATTTAATTATAGTAGATATCACGCTTCTATTGAGTGAGTACTTCTGGTTCGGGAAATTTTTTCATTTCCCTTCGTATGGGTATCCCGTAATTCTAACGATTCCGGCGCTGATCATCGTCGGCTCGATGTATTTCTTCGGTGTGTATACCAAGCGAAAGCTCTCGATCACACATACGACCGGTTCAGTAATTTTAGGATATATTATTCTTTCGGCAATAACATTTTTCTTCAAGCAATATGGATTCAGCAGAATGGTTGTGGCAATTTCGGGGGGAATGAATCTATTCCTCCTTCCCGGTTGGAGATGGATTGCGCGAGCGATATTTCGCTCACCGGAACATCGCTTGAGAAGTTTATTCGGCAGAAGAACGATTATCGTTGGTATCGAGAAAGCCGGACTGGAATTGCTAAGCAAGCTTCGTGCACGGGTGGACGACGGTTATGAAGTTGTCGGATTTGTCGATGTTACAAGGAAACATATCGGCGAGAAAGTGGCTGGAGTTGAAATTCTCGGAAGTATTGATAATATTGGAAAGGTGATTGAAGAAAACAGAGCTTCGGAAGTGATTTTTTCTACGGATATTTTATCATATACCGATATTCTGTCCGTTATCGGCGGAAGCAGAAATCGAAGCGTGAACTTCCGGCTTGTCCCGAGCAGTTTGGAAGTAATAATCGGAAAAACGCATATCGATGAGCTTGACGATATTCCGCTGGTCGATATCGATTATAACATCAATCATCCACTGAATCGTTTTTCCAAACGATTGTTCGACGTTATATTCTCGGCAGTCTTGATTGTTACTATTTATCCGTTTGTTCTTGTTAGTAAAAAATCCGGGAAAAGTATGAGCCGTTTCGCGAAGAGGATTATTCTACTGCCGGATGTTCTGCGAGGCGGGTTAAGTATGGTCGGTCCTCCGGACTCATCTCCGAAATCATCGCGTAACGGTTCATTCCGAACATCGATGTACTGGGGAAAATTTGGTTTGACCGGTCTGGTACAGTTGAATTATCGCGATGACTTATCACTTGAGGAAATCGAAAAATATAATCTTTACTATGCCAAGAATCAGTCGTTTATTCTCGATATAGAAATTTTATTGAAAACATTTATGTTGTTTATGAAAAATGAGAATGCCTATGGCAAAAACAGTCCTCGATTTTGAAAAACCAATTATTGAGCTTGAAAAGAAAATAGAAGAGATGCGGAGATATTCCGAGTCTCTCGATATTGCAAGTGAGATAAAAACACTCGAAGAAAAAGTAAATCAATTACGGAAATCGGTGTACGAGGGTTTGACGCGCTGGCAAAAAGTTCAGCTTGCCCGTCACCCCGATCGCCCGTATACGCTCGATTATATTTCCATGATGACAACCGATTTCATTGAGCTTCATGGTGACCGTACATTCCGCGATGATAAGGCGGTCGTAGGTGGATTTGCGTTCCTTGAAGGAGAGCCGGTGATGGTAATAGGACAGCAAAAAGGGCGCGATACAAAATCGAATGTTTACAGAAATTTCGGCATGATGAATCCTGAAGGATACCGCAAAGCGCTCCGATTAATGAAGCTCGCCGCAAAGTTTAACCGACCGGTCATTAACTTGCTTGATACACCGGGCGCATTTCCGGGGCTCGAAGCTGAAGAACGCGGACAGGCGGAAGCGATAGCAAGGAATTTATTCGAAATGTCTCACTTGCCGACACCCATTATTGTTTGCATCATCGGCGAAGGCGCTTCAGGCGGTGCGCTTGGGTTAGGCATCGGTGACCGGATATTGATGATGGAAAATACATGGTACTCGGTTATCTCGCCTGAGTCGTGCTCAAGTATTTTGTGGCGAAGCTGGAATTATAAAGAGCAGGCAGCCGAAGCTTTGAAACTCACAGCCCCGGATTTATTGGCGCAAGGCATCATCGATCGTATCGTTCCCGAACCTATTGGCGGTGCGCACCGGAATCCACCACAAGCCGCGGAAATCTTAAAAGGAATCCTTATTGAGGAGATTAAAAAATTGAAAAAGATCAAAACAGATAAACTCATCGAGAAGCGGGTTGAAAAGTTTTCGAAGATGGGAGAATTTGAAGAATAATTTCGGATTGCGGATTGGTGATTTCGGATTTCATGTTATAGATAAGGATAACTATGGACCCTGAAGAATTAAAAGCGAGAACAAAGAAATTTGCATTAGAAATTATCAAGTTATCCGAATCTCTGCCCAAAACTAGAACTGGAGATGTCATAGCCAGACAGATATTAAGATCAGCAACATCCGTTGGTGCTAATTATCGAGCGGCGTGCAGGGCGCGGTCAAAAGCTGATTTCATATCAAAAATTACAGTTGTAGAAGAAGAGTCTGATGAATCACTCTATTGGCTGGAACTTATCCAAGGGACTCAGCTGTTATCGCAGGATAAATTAGTACTATTGATGAAGGAAGCTAACGAGTTAACTGCTATTTTCACATCTGCTGGTAAAACCGCTCGGAGTAGAAAATGATTAAAATAACTAATCCGCAATCAAAAATCCGAAATCCGATATAACGATGATTTCAACTGAGACAAAGATTCGCGTACGTTACGCCGATACCGACCAGATGAAAATGATTTACCACTCAAAGTACCTTGAGTACTTCGAGCAAGGTCGCTCTGATCTCTTGCGAGAGATCGGCTTACCGTATCCTGAAATTGAAAAGATGGGATACTATCTGCCGGTCGTTGAAGCTCACGCAAAATTTCTGAAAGCCGGCAGGTACGACGATCTTCTCACTGTTAGAACAATGCTGACGGAACTCCCACAGGTTCGGATTACGATTGAATATGCGATCATCAACGAAGAAACGAAAGAGCTTCTTGTTGCAGGGTATACTGTTCATGGTTTTGTCGATGCAAATTCAGGTAAGCCAACGCGCCCGCCGGAAAAGTTTATTGAAATAGTAGAAAGAACGTTTTCAAAATAAGTGGAAAGGTGATAAATGCTGCCAAAAGAACTTCTTGATATCATGTGCTGTCCCAAATGCCACGCCGATCTTCTCTACGAACCTGAGAAGGAAAAATTAACTTGCTCTAAATGCAATAGAATCTATCCGATTAAGAATAACGTACCAATCATGCTTGTTGATGATGAACCGCAAATAGGGAAGGAAAATGAACGACGAAATACTTGATAGTCGACTGAGCCATCTTATAGAGGATGCAATCCTCGAAGATGTCGGGATGGGTGATATCACGACGGAATCCACCGTTCCGAACGATCTTCTGGGTCATGGGGACATGCGCGTGAAAGAATCGGGTGTCATTGCGGGACTTGATGTTGCCGGAATGATATTTCATTTTATAGATCCTGAGCTGAGATGTAAGAAATTTTTTGAAGAAGGAACATTCATCGAAGCCGGTGTGATTGTTGCTGAAGTGGATGGTCAATTTGGAAGTATCCTCAAGGCAGAGCGCACAGTGCTGAACATCCTCCAGCGCATGAGCGGCATTGCTACCGTCACAAAAAGATTTGTCGATGCCGTGAAAGGCACGAAAACAAAAATCACAGATACGCGAAAAACAGTTCCGGGTTTGCGGATACTCGATAAGCTTGCCGTTCAAATAGGAGGCGGGGTGAACCACAGGTTCGGTCTTGACGATATGGTGCTCATCAAAGATAACCACATTGCGGCAGCGGGCGGAATCGCCCAGGCGATTACTTGTTGTTTAAGTTACATGAAACAAAAGAAATATCAGCTTAGGGTTGAAGTCGAGACGAAAAATCTCTCTGACGTGAAAACCGCGCTTCAGTATAAAGGTGTTCACCGCATCATGCTCGATAATTTTAATCTTGTTGAGATGAAAAAAGCTGTCGAGCTTATAGACCACGCAGTTGAAGTTGAAGCTTCGGGGAATGTTTCGCTCGAGAACGTTCGCGCGATTGCAGAGACGGGTGTTGATTTCATTTCTGTCGGTGCGCTTACTCATTCACCAAAAGCCCTCGATATTTCGTTGAAAGTCGCTCACTTGCAGAAATCTTCCTGAATGTTCCAGCAAATCAAGCGTCTTGGCAGCGAGACGGCAATTTACGGCATCAGCACAATTCTCGGTCGCTTTCTTAATTTTCTCCTCGTACCTTTCTATACAAACGTTCTCGCACCCGGCGATTACGGCATCGTGGCATACGTTTACTCACTGATCGCGTTCGTCAATGTGATTTATTCGTACGGGATGGAATCTTCATATTTCAAATATTCATCCACACTGGAGATTGGGACGGCAAAGCAGAACTTCAGTACATCGTTCATATCGCTTTTCGGTACGTCGATTATATTTTCAATCATAATTGCTTCTCTCGCATCACCGATAGCGAGGATGATAAACGTTCCGATAGATTATGAATCAATTTTACTTTATACTGTTGGCATTTTAGCATTCGATGCGATTGCAATCATTCCGTTCGCGGCACTGAGGATGGAACACAACGCAAAGCTCTTTGCAACGATCAAATTTCTCAACATCGTAATCAATGTTGGAATGAATCTCATACTGCTGCTTGTTTTCAGGATGGGTGTGATTGGAGTGTTCATCAGCGGACTTACGGCTTCGGTGCTGACTGTGTTGATGTTGCTGCCGACAATATTCCGCTATCTCACGAAGGAATTCAACCTGCCGCTCTGGAAAGCGCTGATGAAGTTCGGGTTACCGTATATCCCGTCGGGACTTGCGGCGATGGCGATTCAGGTTATCGACCGACCGATTCTCCGCGCGTTAACAGACGATGCAACGGTTGGCATCTATCAGGCAAACTATCGGCTCGGGATTTTCATGATGCTGATTGTCTCAATGTACGATTACGCGTGGAGACCATTTTATTTTTCGACAGCCAAAGAAGCAAATGCAAAAGAAATCTTCGCGCGTGTGCTTACTTACCTTGTTCTATTTATGTCGGCAATATTTCTGGTGCTGACGTTCTTCATCGATGATATTGCAAAGCTCAGTATCTTCGGTCGGCATATAATCGGTTCAAGTTACTGGAGCGGTTTGAATATTGTACCGATTGTTCTCCTCGGGTATGTTTTCCTCGGCATTTCGACGAACCTCTCGGCGGGAATTTATATTGAAAAGAAAACCAAGTACGCGCCGCTTGTTACAGGTGTTGGTGCTGTGGTGAATGTTGCGGCAAACTTTCTCCTGATACCGCCGTTCGGGATGTTGGGTGCGGCATGGGCGACATTTATTGCTTACTTCATTATGGCTGTAACGATGTACTTCGTTGTCCAGCGTATATATCCGGTGAGCTATGAGTTCAGCCGCTTGTGGAAGATTGGAGGAGCGGTGGCGGCAGTCGTAATTTTATATTATTTCATTCCTATGGAGGTGTTGACCGGCTCAGCGACAATTATTTTTCTTTGGAAGATATTTCTGATTGTACTTTTCTCGCTGCTGATGTATGCGATGAAGTTTTTTAAGGGGAGCGAACTATCGGTACTGAGGCGGTTAGTGAAGCTGAAAAGCAGTACAGAAAATTTTAGAAGAGGAAATTCTATGGATGATAATCAACCACCGAGTGGATGATTATTATTCGACCTTTATTGCCAAAGATTCGAGATTGGTAAGGCGGTCATATCGTTCCCGAATGGCATCGTTTCAGTTCCCAGGTACAACACGACTCCGCGGATGAAGTTTTTCTTCAGCATTTCTCTGAGAGTATTCAATCCGGTGAACGATGATTTGTCAACCTGCATACTTGCCTTAACCTCGATGCCCACCACCGCCCCGTCAGGACGTTCTAATACAAAATCAACCTCTTGGCCCGCATGTGTACGGAAATAGTACATCGTTACGCGTTCATGACTCCATGTTGCCTGCTTTGTCAATTCCATAACGACAAAATTTTCTAAGAAGTGACCAAGCGGTGTGTGGTTACGTTTCAGCAATTGTTCATCCACACCGCACAGATGCAGCGCGAGTCCTGTATCCGTTAAATAGAGCTTAGGTGTTCTAATAATTCTCTTGCTTCTATTCGTTGCCCAAGCTGGAAGTAACCGGATAAGGAACGTCGTTTCAAGCAGGGAGAGGTATCGTTTTAGAGTCGTTTGCGGTAGGACGATGCTTCGAGATAGCTCTGCGAAATTCAACATTGTCCCGATTCGGGATGCGAGCAAAGCTAACAACCGGGGCATTGCCGTCAATCCGTTGATATGTGCAAGCTCGCGAACGTCCCGCTGAAGTATTGTGGTAATATATGATTCAAACCAGGCGTGTCGGCGTTGAGGGTCTTTCCGTTTCTGAATTTCCGGATAGCCGCCGAGTGCAAGAGATTTCAATATGTCCGATCGAGGCAGCGAGCCAGCAGGTGAAAATTTATTTGAGAATACTGCATCGATGAACCGATCATTGGTGTCCTGTAACTCCCCTTGCGAGAATTGCCAGAGGTTGAGAATTTCCATTCTTCCCGCTAACGATTCTGAAAGGCGTGGGAGAAAAAGAACGTTTGCCGAACCGGTAAGAAGAAATCTTCCCGGGGTGCGATTCCGATCGACGATTGCTTTGATAGCGAGAAAAAGTTCAGGAATTCTTTGGACTTCATCGAGTATGATTGGACCCTCGAAGCCGGTGAGAAACCCTTCCGGATTTGCAGAAGCTGCAGAGAGCGTTGTTGCATCATCCATCGTAAGGTATCGTGCGTGGTACCGGCGTTCGGCAAGCCATTTGACAAGCGTGCTTTTTCCTGTTTGCCGTGCGCCATTGAGCAGAACAACGGGATTGTCTTTCAACGCATGCAGAAGCGCCGATGTTATGTGCCGTTTAATCATGGTATAATATAAGTAAACGATGGATGATAATCAACCACTGAGTGGATGATTATCATCCACTTAGTTACACCTGCCAAATGAAGCTTGATAACTATGCAAACCGGGGGGGTAATGTTTCTCGAGTGCTTTTCTTGATCCTGATGTATGTGATGAAGTTTTTTAAAACCGGAGAAATTTCTGTTATTAAGAGACTTTGGAGCAGAAGGGATGAAAAATGAGTAAGTGATATTTCTGATATTATTTAGGGCGAGGAGTGTTAGTGGGTGATACCTTCTTACCGGCTGGCAGACTGTTTGCCCGATGTTGTGTCTGTTTTGTTTTTACCATCATTGCCTTTCAAGAATTCAAAAGCCTTAAATAAATCATTGTCCGCTGGTTGAGTTATCTCAGGGTTTTTATCAAAGTGATAAGAAACCCAACGAACATTTTTGCTTTCTATGCTTGTATAGAAATAAACTGCATCAGAAACTTCAACGAACTTTATGAATGGAAGTAACTCAACTGGTTTGTTTTGGTTTGAATGAGCCAAGTAAAGTTTTTTCTTGTCAAGCGGAATGAGTGACTTAATTGAAATTTCGTTGAATGGTGTTCTTGCTCCAACAAGTTCTTTTGCATTGAATGTAAAAACCCCGTCTTCGTAACTACTTGTAGTAGGTGAAAGCATTCTGGTTTCATCAAAGCCGTCAGCAATAAATTTTCTCAATTCGTTTAACTGTTGTTCAAGTGTTGTTACACGTTGTTTATTTTCTTCCTCACTTGTAATGCCACCGTGTCCTTTCCACTTATTACGAAGTTCAGCAATAGCAAGAAGAATATTCACAATTCCTTTGCTTGTCATCATATTTAAAAATGCTGTATTTGGATTTCCATAAAATGATTTACAAAGGTCTTGCTTGTTTTTGTCCGCAAGGTATTCTCTTGTTGCTTTTGAAAGCCGTGAAGTCAAAACATTCCAACTACCGAATGTTGCCCTGAAATACCACTCCTTAAATTTTTCATCTGTTTCAATCCATTTGTGGCACTCTTGTTTGTAAAACTCTTTGTCTTGAACCAATGCACTTAACATTATCATTGAGAAAAATTCTGATAATGCTTCAAAGAAGTGAAAAAGGTGTTCAACCTTTTTGTCATTTTCTTTGGTGGCGTAATAACGCCATAAGATTGAAGAAATTGGAAACGGTAAAGTGTCAATCCAATGCTCAAGTTTTTCTTCTTGGTTTATGCTCTTCAGTTCTTTTGATATAGAGTTGTAGCTTTTTGGTTGCTTCCAAAGGTTTCTTTTCAGTTCATCAAGTCGGAAACTGAATTGGTCAATCTTACTGTCAATTTCGATTAATTCTAATTGTGTTTTTATATCAGGTAAATACAAAACACAGGTTACCAATTGCGATTTTGATATTTGAGGAATTGTAACGCCGACTTCTAAGCCTTCTCTAATTTTACTTCCGAATGCGCTGTTAAAATAATTAGCTACATAATTTGCATTTGCCTTTGTTTCATCAAGACTAATTTGGAAATAATTTTTTGAGTTCTTTAACTTCATTTCAAACGGATTTGTCACAACAGGACTGTTACCAATCTTAGGTAAATAAATTGAATTAGAAATATGTACAATTTCATCTTTGCTATCTTGTTTTACATACTGTATAGTTAATGCAATATCTGACAGGGAGATTGGTGGATAGCCAATTCGCTTTACCAATTCATGCATTTCATTTTCATATACTAATGCTTGAAAGGATTTGAATCCTTTGAAGTCAACCAAAGCACCTAACTGTATTGCTTTTCCTACTCTGCGATTTTTGTAGTTGTCAAGGACTGCCTTGTTTGCTTTTTCATCTTTGGATATTTCCGCAATGAAGGTTTTTTCTTTTCGTTGTTTTGTAACGACAACAAGATTTGAAGGAATATTTGTTTGCGGTAAAAATGCTCCTGCCGGGATGGCGAATATAGCATCCACAAAGAGACCAAGACTGTTTACTAATTCTTTGGTTTGTTCATTAAACAAGAATGAAAGCGGCATAAGGAAAACCGCTTTCCCGTTGTCATTGAGAAGCAATGAGGATTGAATGAGTAAAGTAGAAGCAAAGTCGGTTGAAGTTCTGAAGCCATTGATCTCTATTGGTTCTCTCCGCATTCCGAAAGGTGGGAAAGAAGTAATAAAATCAAATTTTGTTTTTAAGCTATCAAGATGTTTTGAGCCGTCACCCGAATGGATTACGGTTTTGTCGTTTGCAAAAAATGTCTTGATAATTTCTATTGCTGTTTGGTTTATGCAATATGCTGTCGTTGTTCCGAAGTCAAAGAAGTTACAAGGAGATGAAGGTGTCAACCAAGGATCAAAATGTGATTTTGGATTTACAGATTTTGAAAGGTCATATATGATATTGAGAATATAAAGTGGTGGAACAAAACCGTCAAACCTGTTTGTCAAGAGTCGAATGGATTTTACATCCCTTAAAATATCTTCAAGTATTTCCGTCCCCTTTATTACTCCAATTAACTCTAGCAATTTAGTGTCGCCGAATGAAGCGGTTGTCGCTCTTAGCTTGTCAAGCGTTGTCCAAATTTTCTGTTTAATTTCTGCCTGGTCTGTCATGTTTTAGGCTTATGGTTTGTGCTGTTATGCGTTCGTTGTTTTGCTTTGAATATACAATACTCATATTTAAATTGCAACCACTCGAATAAGAAATATATTGTTTGAAAATCCGGGTGGACAATTTATTGAACTCAACCCCCACCCAAACCCTCCCCACTTCTCTAAAATTAGAGAAGGGGGAGGGCAGGGAGAGGGATGAGTGATTATTCGTAATATCAGTTATTAAATAAACTGTCATGTTGACGGGCTTCTTATTAAGAAAGCTCCTTTTCATAAATCCGGTATTTCTTGTACAGCTTTCCGCCAACAGCTTCATCGAAGCGGTTGATCAGGTCGTTATCCTCAAGGTTCCACGACATCTCGCACCACGTGTATCCTAATCGCGCGCCTCTCTTTACCGTCTCGTAATACAACACGCTGCTGATGCCCGTGAGGCGGTATTCTTTCTTAATGCCGAACACGATCGCCCTCGCTCCGGTTATCTTCTTTTTGTAATAGAGAAACTTTAAGATGCCGATGGGACCAAGTTTTCCGTTCAGCTTTTTCAACACCTGATTCATGTCGGGGAGAGTGACGCTCACACCCACCGGCTGTCCGTTGACTTCAGCGAACAAGACGAGCTCCGGCTCACAAATGGGTTTCAATTCTTTCGCCATGAGATCCATTTCCTTTTCAGTCATCGGCACAAAACCCCAGTTTAATTCCCAAGCCGCATTGTAAATATCCTTGATGATAGCTACTTCCCGGTTAAAATCTTTCAGGTTAACCGGTCTGACGACAACATTTTCTTTGCTCTTCACTCGCTCTACTAATTTTGCAATCCGATCGACTACTCCTATGTCACTTTTCAAATAGGCGTATAAATCTTTTGCTTTAATAAAACCATATCGCTCGCAAAATTCAAGATAGTACTTTGGATTATACGGCATCATGATGACAGGGTCGAGGTCGAAACCTTCAAGCAGGAATCCGCACTCATCGTTCATGCTTAGATTCATCGGTCCGCGCATTCGGTTCATGCCCTGATTCTTGCACCACGTTTCTGCGGAAGAAAATAATGCCTTCGCTGTTTCGTAGTCTTCAAAACATTCGAACATGCCGAAAAATCCGGTGCGTTCTTTGTGAAATTCATTATAACGGTCGTCAACGATTGCGGCGATGCGTCCGATGATAGTTGTTCCGCGGCGAGCAATGAATAATTCTATTTTTGCATGCTCGAAAAATGGATGCTTCGATTGATTTAATTTGAACTTCACATCCCGCAAGAGAGGAGGCACCCAATGAGGATAATCTTTGTAAACCTGCCAAGGCAAACGGATGAATTCGTTCAAATCATTATCGTTTTGAATCCGCTCTATGATGAGCACTTCCGAGCTACTGGGCAGTGTTTTGTATGATTGAATGTTCACGAAATTTGATGAAGGTAAACTCTTTTGCTCTTAATGCTGAGCGAATTGGGACGGAAGTTCTGTAAACTGCGATGACTTGTCCCGGCAAAAACCTGGATTGTGTTTGTATTCATTTTGCTTCAATATTTTTTTCAACATCACGAAGAATATACAACACTCATCTTTCAATTGCAACCACACGAATAAAGAGTTATATTACTACCGAAGTTACTCCGAAAGCTGTGGAAAGTAATAGAATTACGCAGATAATGGGCATAGTAAAATATTCCCATAGAAATCCTAAATCCTAATATCTGCGCCAGAGGCGCATCAGCCTGCGGCTGATAAATTCTAAAATCAAAATCCCCTTTTTCAAATTTGAGGAATTAGACATTGGAATTTGCTTAGGATTTAGAGTTTCGTATTTTCTAATGACGTTACTTATTCACTGATATTACGCACCGTAGGTGCGAAATGTCTATAGGAGTTTCTGACGGAAGCATTTTAAGCTCCGTAGGAGCGAAATGTCCCTTTTTACATGTCGCCCCTCTGGGGCTTTTTAAAGAAAATATTGAATTCTACAAACATTACGTCTGCCAAGAGCATCACTTTGTGACCTACGGGACTTTGTGTCGTAATCATAATCAGAAGAAAAATGAGTATTTGCGGAACATCAATTATTAAATAAATAGAAGAAAATAAATTCAAGGAATTAATATTGTCGGAAAATAAACAAGAAATAAAATTCGATCCAAGTAAACCACTGCAAGTTGGCGGGCAGGCAGTCATCGAAGGTGTGATGATGCGTGCGCCGGGGAAGATTGCCACTGCTGTGCGCCGCACAAACGGCGATATAGTTGTCAGAAAACGAGAATACAAATCGCTGGCAGAAAAAAATAAAATCTTCAAGCTGCCGATACTTCGAGGTGCAGTCGGGTTAATTGAGATGATGTTTGTAGGCATCGAGACGCTCAACTTCTCTGCCGAGGTCGCTATGCACGATATCGATTTGCAAGAACGGGCGAAAGGCAACGGTCAGGAGATCAAGAAAAAGAAATCAGCTTCCAACCTGCGGTTGGCGCTTACTGTGCTTTTTGCACTCGCGCTGGGGATTGCGATTTTCTTTGTTACGCCACTTATCATAACGACGAAACTCTTTAGCATCGAGCAAAATGCGTTTGGATTTAACATCATCGCCGGATTAATACGTTTGATCATTCTCCTGATATACTTGCTTGCGATATCGATGATGAAGGATGTAAAGCGGCTGTTCCAATATCACGGCGGCGAGCACAAAGCAGTAATGACGTTTGAATCTAACAAAGAGTTGAACATAAAATCGGCGTTGCTGTCTTCGCGATTTCATCCGCGATGTGGGACGAGCTTCATACTTATCGTGGTTCTTGCATCGATGGTGCTGTTCTCGATATTCGATTCGCTGCTGATAATGTGGCTCGGTAAAATTACTCTGCTCGTTCGTCTGTTGACGCACCTGCCGTTGATTCCGTTGGTCGGCGGGATTGCATACGAATTTATCCGGTGGTCGGGGCGTAAGAGCAATACAACGCTTGGCAAAATTCTCATCGCGCCCGGTTTGTGGATGCAAAAGATTACAACCAAAGAACCGGACGCTTCGCAGGTTGATGTTGCGCTTATCGCGATGAAATGCGCGCTTGGGATTGAAGTGTCTCAACAGGTTTCATACGTTCAACTTGTGTCTGAGCTGGTGGAGAAGTAAGAATGTTTGATAAGCTTGAAAAATTAATAGCGCGATACGAAGAAATTACTCAGCTTCTTTCTGATCCGGCAGTTATTTCCAATCAGGAAAGATACCGCGAGCTTAGCAAAGAGCACGCCGAGAAGACGGAGATCGCCCGCAAGTATCAGGAGTATAAAAAATCGAGGACGGATGTTGAGAACCTAAAACATCTTGCCGGGAATGAAGCCGATTTAGAAATGCGTGAGCTTGCCGCCGCTGAACTTGCCGGGGCACAGGCAAAGTTTTTAAAATTGGAAGAAGAGCTTAAAATTCTGCTTGTACCTAAAGACCCGAATGACGATAAAGATTGTATCGTTGAGATTCGCGGCGGAACAGGCGGAGAAGAGGCGGCGCTTTTCGCGGCAGATTTATATCGCATGTACACACGGTACGCAGAGCGCGCAGGCTGGAAAACTGAATTGATGGATTGGAACGATACAGGTCTTGGCGGATTCAAGGAAGTTATTTTCTCGCTCAAAGGTAACGGTGCTTACGGGGCTTTAAAATTCGAAAGCGGCGTGCATCGTGTTCAGCGTGTGCCGGAGACGGAAGCACAGGGACGTGTGCATACATCGGCGGCAACTGTTGCTGTACTGCCTGAAGTTGAAGATGTTGAGATTGAAATAAATCCTGCCGATTTGCAATTCGATACTTATCGCGCGGGCGGCAAGGGCGGGCAGAATGTGAATAAAGTTGAAACCGCCGTGCGTATAACGCATAGACCAAGCGGTGTCATCGTCGCATGCCAGCAGGAACGGTCTCAATTTCAGAATCGCGAACGTGCGATGAAAATGTTGCGGGCAAAATTATATGAAGCAAAAATCCGGGAACAAAATGCCGATATCTCCGCACAGCGGCGATTGATGGTAAAGAGCGGCGACCGGAGCGATAAAATCCGGACATACAACTTTCCCCAGAACCGTATTACCGACCATCGTATCGGGTTGACGCTTTACAATCTTTCTGAAATAATCGATGGAAAGTTGGATGAAATTATCGAGCAATTGAAGATTGCAGATAAAGCAGAGAAATTACAGGAGAGCGGGGAATAAGGAGATTCCCCAATTGAACTTGTAATGAACGTCAATTAAAACCACAGGGCAATGGTTTTAATCTTTTCGTATTCGATGCAGTTTAAAAAATTCTTTCAATATCGATCCACATTCTTCTTCTAAAATTCCACCAATTGTATGAACTCGATGATTTAACCGTGTATCGTTCGTGATCGTATAGAGCGATGAGCAGGCGCCAGCTTTCGGATCGTAAGCTCCAAAAATGAGACGTGGTATTCTTGAAAGAACAATTGCACCGGCACACATCGGGCATGGTTCAAGCGTAACATACATAGTACATTTTTCTAACCTTCGGTTACCGCGGTACGCGGCGGCGGCGGTCAGAGCTATCATCTCTGCGTGTGCCGTTGGATCCTGCAGCATCTCGATTTGGTTCGAACCTCTTCCAATGATTGTACCGTCGTGTACGATCACCGCGCCGACGGGAACTTCCTTCCGACTTAAAGCGAGACCGGCTTCCTTAAGCGCCTTTTCCATCCAATATTCGTGTTGTTTGTCACCCTTCATATTCGATTTTTCAATTTAATTGTAAAGATTACACTTTAGTATACTAAAAAATGCCAATTTCCTCAAGCAATATTAATTTTTTTAAAGGGAACGCTATTTGCGTTGATTATTGTTATTATTTTCGATAGTTTATAATAGAAATGTTGTTATTTAATTGAGAATTTAATGAAAAACCGCCTCCCAGCGCTCATTGCACTTGTGTGTGCAGTCGGAATTTTTACGTCCGCTCGTGCACAAACCCCATATAATATTTATTTTGGAGATAACCATTCTCATTCATGGTATTCGGATGGAAATCAGGACCAGAATCAAACAACATATACTGTACCCGTAGCCCGTTCAATAACTTGGGCAAGAACAAACCGTTCAAGCTTTGATTTTCTTGGTATTAGCGACCATAACCATAACGAGAGTCTAAACATGACTCTCGCTTATTGGCGATCAGGTCATCGTGAAGCAGATTCAGTGAACCAAGATGGAAATTTTGTAGGTATGTATGGGCAGGAATGGGGAACTATTAGCACTGGTGGTCACGTATTGGTGTATGGTACGGATAAATTGTTTGGCTGGAATCCCGGAGTTTATGATGTCTATGTTGCCAAGGGAGATTATGGCGGTTTATTTACTGCTGTAAAAGCAAATAATGGTTATTGTTATTTGGCTCATCCAGTATCATCTGATTTTGATGGTATTTTCACTGTGGCATATAATGCAAATTGGGATAGTGTTGTACAGGGTGTTTCACTTAAGAGTGGAAATGCATTTTCGACCAATACTACCGAAACTGATCCTGATGCCGGAGATTTTGTAACTCAGTATCATCAGCTTTTATATAAAGGTTATCATGTTGCACCAATTGCAAATCAGGATAATCATAACACAACTTTCGGTAAATCGAATCAGCAGCGAACTGGTTTACTTGCAACGTCATTAACAAAAGCAAATGTTGACGATGCATTTAGGAATCGGCGAGTGTATGCTGTGGAAGATCATAACCTTCAGGTGCAGTTTGAAGTCGGGACACACCGTATGGGTGAAATATTTTCGATGTCTGGTTCCATTCCAATCAGAGTTAAAGCGATTGATCCGGATGGAGGCGAATCGATTTCGAGAATTGAAATTCGCTACGGAGTACCCGGATCTGGTACGACTCCAACGACTTTGCAATATGTAACCGGTCGAGATTCGTTAGTATTTACACAAGCACAAACGATCGGCACAACGTATTATTATTATGCGTACGTCATTGAAGCCGATGGTCACCGTGCATGGACAGCGCCGATGTGGATAACGATTAGTTCAAGCCCGCCACCCGGATCATTTGCTCTTCTTACACCCGCGAATGCTTCTACGGGTCAACCCGTAGCCGGTACTCTTCGATGGCAAACATCATCAGGGGCAACAAGTTATGATGTGTATTTAGGGACAACAAATCCACCGACCACTAAAGTCAGTACATCTCAAACAGATACATTTTATAATTACAGCGGATTAAATAACGGCGCAGTATATTATTGGAAGGTTACTGCTAAGAATACAGTTGGATCCACAGATGCAACAAGTTCGCCGTGGAATTTTACAACTATTCAGGTAGCGCCAATTGCTTTTAATTTACTTTCCCCGACGAATGGAGCCGTCAATCAATCCATATCGGGTACATTATCATGGCAAACGTCAACGAACGCTACGGGTTATGATGTTTATATTAGCACAACCAATCCACCTGTAACAAAAGTAAGTTCAAATCAATCCGCTACATCGTACAATTATAGCGGTTTAACTAACAGCAATACATACTACTGGAAAGTGGTTGCGAAGAATGCGATTGACAGCATCACTGCTACCGGTTCTCCCTGGAGTTTTACAACAATTATTGCACCGCCCGGACCATTCTCTTTACTTTCACCAGCGAACAGCGCTGCGAACCAACCTGTTGATGGAACGCTCTCATGGCAATCCTCGGCAAATGCTTCGGGGTATGATATCTATCTCAGCACAATCAATCCCCCAACAATTAAAGTAAGTTCGAATCAAGCAGGAACAACATACAATTACGCCGGATTGTCAAATAGCGCAACTTACTATTGGAAGATTGTTGCAAAAAATATAGCCGATAGTACGATTGGAACCGGTTCACCCAGAAGCTTCACGACTATTCAAGCGCCGCCGGGTTCGTTTAACCTGCTATCGCCTGCAAATGGTGCAATCAATCGATCAATCTCAGGTACATTAACATGGCAGGCTTCACCGAATGCAACGCAGTATGATGTCTATCTTGACATAAACAATCCTCCTCTAACAAGAATAAGTGCAAATCAATCCGGAACAACATTCGATTTTAGTAATTTATCTTATGTAACAACCTATTATTGGAAAGTTGTAGCAAAGAATAATGTAGATTCGATAACAGCAAATGGTACACCTTGGAATTTTGTTACGATTGGACCTCCCCCCGATGTTTTCCAATTGCTATCTCCAATGGACAGTGCGACCAGTCAATTGTTGACGGGATCACTCGTCTGGAATTCGTCTGCGACTGCATTGAACTACGATGTTTACATTGATACACAAAATCCACCGATTACGAAAGTAGATTCAAACAAGACAGATACTTTATATAATTATTCCGGTTTAAGCGCCAATACAATATACTATTGGAAGATTACGGCAAAAAATTCCAACGGAACTACCACTGCCTCGAATGCACCGAGAAAGTTTACAACGCTTCCTCTGCCGGCGCAGCCATCGGGTGTTTCTCCATCGCAGATAACGGAAGGAAGTTTGCAGATTAATTGGGTAGATAATGCTACGGACGAGACCGGTTATAGAATATACCGTTCCCTGAATTCAGATGGACCTTTTGCACAAGTGGATGGAGATCTTCTTCCCAATACGATTACATTCACAGACAATGGATTGCAAATCAACCAGCGTTATTATTATCGCATTGTTCCGTTTAATACTATCGGAGAAGGTGAATTTGCCTTTATCAATCTTACTACTTTGGCAACTCTTGCAGGGACCCCGACTATCACGAATATTTTTTCACAATCACTCACTGTTACCATTGTCCCGAATTCAAATCCACCGGCGACTCAATTTGCCATCCGTGCCGTGACGGAAAGTGCTACCGGCTTTGTTCAGCAAGACGGAACACTTGGTTCTGTTCCTGTATGGCGGACTTACTCAGAGTGGAGCGGATTGAACGGGATAGATGTTCGTGGATTGACAAGTTGCATGTATTATACTTTCAGCATAAAAGCTCGCAATCTGGATGGGGTGGAAACAATATATGGATCAGGCACAGGTTTACAGTTATCATGTAACAAAATAACAATGAGTGTCGTCAGCGGATGGAATTTAATATCACTTCCTTTTAAATTGACAAAAGTTCCTAAATCGGGCGTTTTCCCAACAAACGTTTCCGATGCATTCGCGTATGAAGATAGTTATATTTCCCATGACTCTCTTTCGCACGGATACGGTTACTGGATTAAATTCGGAACGGATGATAGTGTTGACATTTCAGGCGATTCATCCTACGTTGACACAATTTCTCTAAGAATCGGATGGAACCTGATCGGATCGTTGACGATACCAATTAGCGTAAACTCTATTGTTACCGATCCTCCGGGAATTCTAACGTCGGATTATTTTGGATTTAACGGAACATATGTGAGAAGCGATACTCTTTTCCCGTCGAGAGGTTATTGGATAAAATCGAATTCAGATGGAAAGCTTATCCTTTCATCTTCTGTGAGTCTTTATAAGAACTCTACCGGTAAATTGCTGAATACTATCATGGGGTCAGCCGATTCTTTCACATTTGATGATCAAACCGGTCATAGGCAGACGTTATATATCGGAACTGATTCGATTAACAACATTAAACGTGAATTGCCGCCGGTTCCGCCGTCCGGCGCTTTCGATGTTCGTTTTAAGTCTCATCAATCTGTAGAGCGCTTGATGACCGGTGGTAAAAAGCAAGAATTTCAAATATTACTGCAATCATTGCACTATCCCGTTAGGGTATCATGGGTATTATCGTCGAGGGAAATTTATTCATTTAAGTTACCCAATGGTAACAAAATACTCGGAGCCAGCGGTGAATTAATAATCGAGAAAGATATTACAAACATAAGTTTGGTTGCAGAGAACAAAAATGAAACCTCAATACCTAAAGAAATCCTTTTGTTCCAGAATTACCCCAATCCATTTAACCCTTCTACAGTCATCAACTATGAACTTCCATATACAAGTTACACACGCTTAACCGTTTACGATCTTCTGGGTAGAATTGTCGCAACTGTCGTTGATGCTGTAATGGAAAAAGGTGATCATGCTGTTACCTGGAATCCAAAGATTGCAGGGGGCATATATTACTACCATCTGGAGGTAAAAAGCGTTGATAATCCGTCCATTTCAAACAAGACTACAAAAACAATGGTTTTTTTGAAATGAGAAAAATTCTTATCTTTTTTTATTTCTGCCCATTTGGATTCTCTACATACATAAATTCATAATTTAATAGAATTTTAGACTTTCCTTCGTAAAACCTGTTGATTTTTCGAGAATCGCAGAAAACCTTCAAAATTCGTACTTGACAATCTTAACAGAATTACTTAACTTTGTCCGCTAAATTATCCTTATAAGTCATTATAATCATTATGTGGAATACATGAGGTTTAAATGAAAAAACGGCTAAAATTATTCGTTTATATCATTGTACTTTCGAGATATCGGAGATCCTCAATTCAATATTGCTAAACAATTTTACTTTCCTTCAGCCCAATATGATCATTTGTAACATAACATAAAGGAATATCTATGAAACTTTCTACAATAATAATTTTATTTGTTTTTATTATCTCACTCATTATGGCAGCAATTAACGCAGCTCTTAGCAAAGTGAAAAATCCGATTCACATACGTTCTATCGGTTTCCTCTTCAAGCGGCGAAAGACAATAGCCTCTCATCGCGTAAGACTGAACGCTGTCTTCAGGCTGTCAGTATATGCTTTTGTGTTGAGTCTCCTCTGGTGCGGCGAGACTTTAGCCCAAAGTTGTGCAAACTATGCACCTGTTACAAGAGCCACAGGAATAACCTATAATTCAATTGCAGGCTCAGGTCCATCTTTTTTTACATGGAGGAATACAACTCTTAACCAAAATGATGATAACAGAAGTTATCCTATACCTATTGGTTTTGATTTTTGGTACCTAGGTGTCAGGTACACTCAAATTTCGGGAAGTCTAAATGGGACATTAGATTTTTCAACGTCAACTTCTGATGGAAATAATGGTGGAACGGGACCTTATGGTCCGAACTATAATAATTTATTTTCTACAGCCAATCAAACTATGCTGGCACTAGCCCCATTGTATGCCGATTGGTGGACGGCTAACGCTGGAACAACACCTATTGCTATCAGCTTAGCTTATCAAGTAAGCGGATCCGCTCCTAATAGGGTATTAACTGTTGAATGGATTAATTTTGATGAGTGGAACTCCCCTGTAAATGTTCCCCCGGCATCAATAAATATGCAGGTAAAAATATATGAAACAACAGGAACAATAGAATTTATTTACGGAACAATGACTGCCGGTGCCAGTGGTGGCGGCTCATATCCCCTGAGATATACTTGTGGTATAAATAATACTTGGTCAGTAGGAGCTCCCAATGTTACTCAGCTTCTCTCACAACAAGTCGCCAATTCAACCACATTTAATAATACTCCACAAAATGCGTTGACTACTTTGCCCACAACCAATTCAAAATTAACTTTTACTCCTCCTGTACCAACGGCAGCACCAACGGAACTTACATTTACTGCAATAACTCAATCAGGAATGACGTTAAACTGGACAGACAATGCAACCAATGAAGTAGGATATGCAGTTTATAATTCGACAGATAATGTTAATTTTAATTTTGTCAGCCAGGTAACGGCAGGTTCTACATCCGCAACAGTAACGAATCTTACATCAAGCACAACTTATTACTGGAAGGTATATGCTGTTACAGATGGCGCTTTAAGTCCTCAGCTTACGGGCAGTCAGGCAACACTACCGGCAGGTACAATCACATCAATTGCCAACGGCAACTGGAATGCAACGGGTACTTGGGATTGTGGGTGTGTTCCAACAGCAGGCGATAATGTGATTATTGCAAACGGCACCACAGTTACGTTGGATATTAATGGTTCGTGCAATTCGCTTACTGTTGGTCAGGGTGTTAACGGGCAGCTTATCATCGGGAATGATGCTACGGCAAGAACCCTTACCGTAGTTAATGATGCAATTATTAATTCGGGTGGTACAATAATAACCGGTGCTACCGCTGCTACGCATATAATGAATATTGGAGGAAATCTCACAAACAATGGCACATTGAACCTTGCCCCAACAGGAACGCGCGTATGCAATGTTACATTCAATAAAAATGGTAATCAAACGATAACAGGCACCGGTGTTACCACTAACTTTAATCGCATCACGCTAAATATGGGGACTTCCAATTTCAATGTGTTGGATGTTGCTTCGAGTAATTTTACCGCAACTGCTAATTTTCTTACTCTCACTAATGGAATATTTAAATTATCAACAGGAGCTGCTGTTACTCCATTTACCGGTAACGTTACAATTCCTTCCTCCAGTGGTATTTGGCTTGACAATACTGCAGCGAATCTGTCCACTACCGGAGGAACGATTACGCTTTATGGTCTTCTAAGAGCTACTACCGGCACAATGAACATTGGAAATGCAGCCAACAATAATCTCACTTCTTATGGAGGAACAATTACAATTGACGGAGGAACGGTGAATATAGCTGGTCGGCTTGATAGGGCTGGTCCTACGATTCTCACCTATTTTACGATGTCATCAGGTACGCTTACAGTAGCTACTGTTGGTTCTACAACAACTGGTGCAGCGCCTTTTAGAATAGATGAAGTTGGTTCAACTTTTAATATGTTTGGAGGAACCATAATCATCAGAAGACCTGGAGCGGGCAACCTGGGATACGTAAATACCGGTGGAACTGTTGGCATAGTTTCGGGTGGAACATTGCAGATAGGTGATGCTTCCACTCCGGCTGCTCAGACCATACAGATTAACTCAAGTATAGCTGTACCGAATTTAGTAATAGGCAATGGGGTTGCTGTTACGGCACAGCTTGTCACTAATTCATTATTCGTAAACGATGATATATCAATTAATTCAGGAACATTAAATGCCAATGGACTTAATATAACTTTAGGAGGTAACTGGACGAATAATGGAGGAATATTTACGCCCGGCACTGGCACGGTTACATTAAATGGTACCGCGAACCAGACCCTCACAGGAGCGACAATTTTCTATAACTTAACAGTCAATAATATTGCAGGGATTACAATTGCCTCCAATCAAACTGTGAATTGGATATTAACGCTGACAAATGGAATTATTACAACAAACTCAAATAGCATAATTCTCCCGTCTTCCGGATCGGTTACACGTTCGCAGGGTTATGTGAATGGTAACTTACAAAAATATATTCCAACCGCTGCACCGTCTCAAATCTTCGAAGTCGGGAGTGGCTCGTATTCTCCTGTCACGGTAACGTTTACCAATATGACAACGGCTGGTAATTTAACCGTCAGGGCTACCGGAAATGAACATCCCAATATCTCCACGTCAGCGCTTGATAATACAAAAAGTGTGAATCGATACTGGACGTTGACAAATAGCGGGATTGCATTTACGACTTATAATGCGGCGTTTACATTTGTAGCCGGCGATATTGACGCGGGTGCATCTGCGGGTAATTTTTCTGTTGGACAATACATAACATCCGCATGGTCGTTACCGATCGTAGGAACGAGAACTTCAACGACAACACAGATAACTGGAGTAAGTTCATTCGGTGATTTTGCCATCGGTGAGAAGAAAACCTATTCGATCCTGGCATCAGCCGGAACTGGGGGCACAATTTCACCATCGGGTACAGTGACGGTAACGCATGGAAATGATCAATCGTTTTCAATCGCCGCGAATGCCCATTATCATATTAGTGATGTACTCGTCGATACAATCTCGCAGGGTGCGGTTTCATCATATACCTTTACGAATGTTACAGCAGTACATACAATAGCAGTAAGTTTTGCATTAGATACGTACACATTAACGGTAAATGCAACAAATGGTACAGTGGCAAAGAATCCGGATCAACCGACATACAATCATGGAACATCGATTGAGTTAACAGCAACACCGGCAGTCGGATATCACTTTGTCGATTGGACAGGTGATGCGACAGGTTCAGCAAACCCGGTTACTGTAACGATGGATGGCAACAAGAATATTACCGCCAACTTTGCGATCAATACGTATACGATCAATTCAACAGCAGGTGCAAACGGTGACATTTCACCATCGGGAAATATTATAGTAAATCATGGTGGTAACCAAACATTTACCATTACACCGGATGTTGGATATAACGTCGCGGATCTGTTCGTGGATGGTGTCCACCAAGATTCAATTGCAGGTTACACGTTCTATAACGTGACAGCAAATCATACAATTAATGTTGCTTTCAGCATTAACTTGTATACCATTAATGCAACAGCAAGTGCCGGTGGAACAATAGTCCCGAATGACAGCGTCACAGTTCCTCATGGTGGTAGTCAACAATTTATTATTTCTTCGGATCAGGGTTACCACTTTATTGATCTGTTCGTTGACGGTATTCATTCAGATTCGACGATATCATATACTTTTGAGAATGTTGTTGCCAGCCATACTATTCATGCTGGTTTTGCGATCAATACATACACACTGAATATTACAGCTAATAACGGTACGGTTGCAAAGAATCCCGATCAACTGACCTATGATCACGGAACGAACGTCGAACTGACTGCAATACCATCGACCGGATATTCATTTATCGATTGGACAGGTGACGCAACGGGTTCAGTAAACCCGGTTATAGTAACGATGGATGGGAATAAGAATATTACCGCCAACTTTGCGATCAATACGTATACGATCAATTCAACAGCAGGTGCAAACGGTGACATTTCACCATCGGGAAATATTATAGTAAATCATGGTGGTAACCAAACATTTACCATTACACCGGATGTTGGATATAACGTCGCGGATCTGTTCGTGGATGGTGTCCACCAAGATTCAATTGCAGGTTACACGTTCTATAACGTGACAGCAAATCATACAATTAATGTTGCTTTCAGCATTAACTTGTATACCATTAATGCAACAGCAAGTGCCGGTGGAACAATAGTCCCGAATGACAGCGTCACAGTTCCTCATGGTGGTAGTCAACAATTTATTATTTCTTCGGATCAGGGTTACCACTTTATTGATCTGTTCGTTGACGGTATTCATTCAGATTCGACGATATCATATACTTTTGAGAATGTTGTTGCCAGCCATACTATTCATGCTGGTTTTGCGATCAATACATACACACTGAATATTACAGCTAATAACGGTACGGTTGCAAAGAATCCCGATCAACTGACCTATGATCACGGAACGAACGTCGAACTGACTGCAATACCATCGACCGGATATTCATTTATCGATTGGACAGGTGACGCAACGGGTTCAGTAAACCCGGTTATAGTAACGATGGATGGGAATAAGAATATTACCGCCAACTTTGGATTGAACTCCTACACGATCACTGCAACAGCAGGATTAAATGGTTCGATCAATCCATCCGGATCGATAGTTTTAAATCATGGCGCTGACCAATCATTCTCGATGTCGGCGAATCTCGGATATCATATTGCCGACGTTTTAGTCGATGGTATATCGGTTGGAGCCGTCACGAGTTATGATTTTAACGATGTTTCATCAAACCATACTATCGAAATATCATTTGAAATCAACCTGGCGCCACTCACTCGTACAATTATCGCTACTGCTGGTTCGCATGGTGCTATTGATCCGGCAGGCGTAATTGTTGTTACTACAGGTGACGATCAGGCATTTTCAATTACTCCAGATGAGGGTTACCACGTTGCTTCATTGATGGTAGATAGTATACATCAGGATTCGACAACGAGCTACACATTTTATGATGTAGTGAATAACCATTCAATAGATGTTGCGTTTGCTATAGACATGTATGCAATTATTGCAAGCGCAAGTGCGGGTGGGACCATCGTTCCAACAGATACAGTCGCGGTTCCTTATGGAGCGAGTCAATCTTTTGCAGTTATACCGAATCCGGGCTATCATTTAATTGATCTCTTTGTTGATGGCATTCACCAGGATTCTATCGTGAGCTACACATTTGACGATGTGAAAGCGAATCATACTATTCATGCTGATTTTGGGATCAACACATATACTATATCTGCATCAGCCGGTATTGGAGGAACGATTGATCCTTCAGGCGTCTTGTCGGTTGATTTCGGAGCGAGCAGAACGTTCTTAATAACTTCGGATGCCGGCTATCAACTGGATGGTTTATTCGTCGATGGTATTCACACAGATTCAACAACCAGCTACACATTTATCAATGTCACTGATGACCATACAATAAATGCGACCTTCATACGCGCTCAGTTTACGATCACGGCGACAGCAGGCGGCGGTGGCAGTATCAGTCCATCCGGTGGGGTAACTGTACTGCGAGGAGGGACACAAAGATTCACATTTACACCTAATGCCGGATACCATCTTGACGAATTACAGGTGGATGGTTTGCATCAAGATTCGGCGACCGGATATACTTTCCAGAATGTTACCGATGACCATACGATAGATGTCAGTTTTGCCATAGATACGTACATAATATCTGCAACGGCAGGCTCGAATGGGACAATCGATCCTGAAGGTAATATCAATATCAGTTATGGCTCGAATAGAACATTTACATTCCTACCCGAACCGGGCTACCACGTGGATAGCTTGTTTGTCGATTTCGTTCATGTCGACTCAACGACAAGTTATACGTTTTATAATGTTAACTCATACCATGCGATACATGTAACATTTGCAATCGACAAATTCACTATCACTGCAGGATCATCAGCCGGTGGCACTATCGATCCTTCGGGAATTGTTGTTGTTGATTTTGGTGAGGATAAAGAATTCTCGTTTGAACCTAATACCGGATACAACTTCGACAGTCTGTTTGTCGATGGTAGCTATGTTGATTCGGCGGCAAGATATACATTCTCTAACATCATAGCGAATCATACCATATATGCAAAATTTGCCGTGAAACGTCTTATGATTACTGCAACTGCAAGCGCTGGCGGTACTATCGCTCCATCGGGAGTAGCGAGTGTGAATTTTGGTGAGAACAAAATATTCATCGTTACGCCGAACACCGGATACAACATCGATAGTATATTCGTCGATGGTGAGTATGTTGATTCGACGATTAGCTACACGTTTTATAATGTCGAAGAAAACCATTTGATATATGCCAAATTCGCGATTAAGAAATTTGCCATAACTGCGACAGCGGATACCGGCGGATCGATTACGCCGAACGGTATTATTAACGTTAACTATGGTGCCAGCCAAAGATTTACAGTAGCACCGGATGTTGGTTATGACTTTGCTGAATTGACAGTCGATGGCGCGCATGTAGATTCAACTTTGAGTTACACATTTATTAATATTACAACCGTACATTCTGTTCATGCCACATTTGTGATACAGAAATTCACAATTACTGCGTCGGCTGGCACCGGCGGAACCATAACCCCATCTGGATCGGTGCAAGTAAATTACGGCGATAGTATTTTGTTCACAATGCACCCGCAGACTGGCTACATAGTGGACAGCATATTTGTAGACGACATCTATGTTGATAACGATACAGTGTATAATATGGAAAATGTTATTACGAACCATACAATACATGTAACGTTCACCTTCGAAGATGATGTGAAGAATGAACTGTCGCAGATTCCCAAAGAATTCGCTTTGCATCAGAACTATCCAAATCCGTTCAATCCTTCAACGATGATTCAATTCGATTTGCCTCAGCGCTCGGTTGTTACTCTAAAGGTATACAACCTTATTGGTTCCGATGTGCTGACATTGATTGATAACAGGGTGATGGAAGCGGGGGTTGAGATCGTCGAGATCAACAGTCAGAATCTTGCATCAGGTTTATACTTCTATAGAATCGTTGCGGAAGGAGCTGATGGTCAAAACTTCATCAGCGTAAGAAGGATGATCATCTTGAAGTAACAGCCTTACTGGTACTTCATCTGATGTGATGAATCTACTTTAAAGCCGGTTCCGATTTGCTGGGACCGGCTTTTTTATTGTCGACAGTGCAGATAGTTAAGCGTGTTCATCCCAATGTGGATTGTACCTAAGCGGAAATATTTTACTTTTGTAGAATCCGCACTGAACTATTTTCAATCTTACCCATTTCGTCCACAGACTTTCAGATCGCTCGTTTAAATTATTATACATTTCTATCTCAATATGCCTGATATTTAGTCGTTTTAAACGATTTTTCAGGTAATCACTTCATTCTCCAGCTTGCCGCTATCTATTTATGGTACTGGTATAGCGGTTGACTATTTAATAGTCAGAGGATTATGAAGAGTGTTGTAAATATTGTTTTTGTTGGCACGTATTGGCGGGTACGATCGAGTTTATTTCGTTCCCTTCTCATGCTATTTGCCGGGTTAATCCTTACTTCGACATTGAATGCCTCCGTTTCGCCGCATCCCCGCGTTGAGCAAATGGTGAAGGAAAAACAAATTACGATGCCGTATTATCTTGCTCATCTACCTGAATTGCATACGCGAGGGATCAATTCACCGGAACGACTTCCTAAATTAGCTAAGCATAATAATGGTTTTTCAAGTTCGAGTACAGGGTTCAAAGCGCTTGCGATCTGCATCGACTTCACCGATAAACGCGCGTCGACATCAGCGGATCAATATGACACGCTGCTTTTCGGGACATTTAAAAGTTCTTTGAAAAATTATTATCGTGAGATTTCATACGGTATGCTCGATATCATCACGGTCGATATGCCGAGTACAATCGGATGGGAAAGCGCATCTCAACAATATAGTTATTATGTCAACGAGCAAAATGGTTTCGGGACATATCCGCGCAATGCTCAGAAACTTACCGAAGAAGCGATCACTGCGGCTGATAGCATTGTTGATTTTTCACAATATGATAATGATGGTGATGGCTATGTTGATGCACTATATATCATACACGCGGGATCAGGTGGTGAATTCACCGGCAGCTCGAACGATATCTGGTCACATACATGGACAACTTCAACGCCGATCATATCAGATGGAGTCAAAGTTTTTGTTTATTCGATGGAACCTGAATACTGGCTATCACCGGGAGATATGACGTGCGGTGTATTCGCACATGAAACCGGTCATGCGTTATTTGGACTTCCCGATCTTTATGATTTGAATGGAGATTCTCACGGTCTGGGCCGCTGGAGCTTGATGGCTTCCGGATGCTGGAATGGTTCGCTGGGAAACTCACCCGCACATCCCGATGCGTGGTCTCGCTGGAAGATGGGATTTGTAGATCCTATCATTGTTACGTCGGAAATGTTTGATGCTCAGATTCCCGCAATTGAAGAAAGTTCAAAAGTATATCGTCTCTGGAGCAAAGATACAACAGGCACAGAATATTTTTTAGTTGAAAATCGTCAGAAAATCGGATTCGACAGCCAACTCAAAGGTGCCGGCTTATGTATTTATCACATAGATGAAATACGAGCAGGGAATAATAATCAATGGTACCCAGGGTATACATCATTCGGACATTATGAAGTTGCAATGGAACAAGCCGATGGAAAATGTGAACTGGAGAAACGGTTAAGTTCAGGAGATGCCGGTGATCCATATCCGGGGTTGTCGATAAATCGATCATTCGGCAGTTCAACTATACCGGCGAGTTTAGATTATATTGGAGCGCCCTCCAATGTTGCCGTAAATAATATAAGCAATTCCGGCAGATTAATGACTGCCACTTTCTTTGTCGATTCAATTTCTATTGATACAATTGCAGTGGATACCGCGCATTACATAACTGTAGGAGTTTCAGCCCACGGATCGATTTCACCATCGGGAAAAATCAGTGTGCCGTCCGGCGGTTCACAAATTTTTACTATCACACCCGATACCGGATATTATATATCGGATGTCCACGTTGATAGTGTCTCTATAGGTTCGGTTTCTGTATTCGAATTTTCCAATATAACATCGGATCACTCAATCAATGCAACTTTTTCAAGATTAACTTATCAGGTATTTGTAGAAACTGGAACCGGCGGGATAATAAATCCATCAGGTTTATCGTATGTTGCCCACGGTGATCAACAAACATTCAACATTATACCAAATCTCGGATATATTCTCGACAGTTTGTACATCGATGGCATTCATGTCGGTACAACATCGAGTTATACGTTTTACAATGTTACGTCATCTCATCAAATCAAAGCGGGATTTGCACTTACGATTTATACGATTCAGGCGACTGCCGGCGGGAACGGAGATATTACTCCATCGGGAATAATAAATGTGTTTTATGGCGAGAATCAAGCTTTCCGCATACAGCCGCAATCAGGATATAACATCGACAGCTTGTTTGTGGATGGAATTCATGCCGATTCGTTGACCGGTTATACATTTTCGAACGTAACAGGTAATTGTTCTATCCATGTGATTTTCAAACAACAGCTATATCCAATTCCCATACTGACGAAAATAGTAAATGGGAATGGTTATCGAGGAGATTCAAAAGAAATTCTCATATTAGGATCCAACTTTATACAGGGAAAAACTTCCGTGATCGCGGGGGACGGGTTGAGCATTCTTTCACTCAGATTTTCTACCGTAAGTTTAGAAAGTCTGTGGGCTAATATTACAATCGATTCGCACACAACACCCGGAACAAGAAATATTATTGTTTTAAATGATTACCCGGGTGGAGGGAGTTCGGCGAGTCAATCATTTACAATCTTAAATCGTCTGCCGGTAGCAGTAAAAATGGCAATGCCATCGAACAATGATACAATAATCAGTCATGGTGCGGGCACTGTTGATTTCAGATGGAACCGCTCGATCGATTTGGATAAAGCCGATACTGTGAAATATTCCATTCATGTCTGGGGGAGTGATCTTGATACGGCTGTTCTATCGTTAAGCGATACAAGCCGCAGCTTGAAAATATTGCCGCTTATTCGACCTGAAGAAAATTATTACTGGACCGTGACGGCTACGGATGGATATGGTATCATCGTGCCTGCGGATACATTTAAATTCGTGGCGAGCATCGTGAACGCCATTCAAGAAACACGCTCAAATGTGGGGAAGAATTTTGAGTTATATCAAAATTATCCTAATCCGTTCAACCCGACAACATCTATCTCGTTTGAGTTATCAAAACGGGCAATAGTGTCTTTGAAAATCTATAATGTTTTAGGGCAGTTAGTAACAACTCTTGTCAACGACGAACAACTTGAAAAAGGATATCGGGAAGTAAAGTTCGATGCCTCTGACTATTCCTCTGGTTTGTATTTTTACTCCATTAAAATCCATGGACTGGGCGCTGATGAATCGGGATCGATATACTATCGAACGAAAGAAATGATTTTGATGAAATAAAAGAACGAAGGATTATTGATTGACCCTGAAGCCGATTTTTGCAGTAGCAGGGTCGGCTTTTTTGTTGACCTTGAAGGATAAATTTACAAGCTGCAAAAAACTTCTTCTAGTTGTTTAATCAATTCTTGAGCATGACTTTCATTTATTATTAAGGGCGGCAGAAATCTGAGCACATTACCATTTGTGCAGTTTATCAGCACGTTACGATCCCTAAGTGCGTCCACTATTTTTTCACCATCGAAATGAAGTTCCATGCCGAGCATTAAACCCTTGCCTCTAACATCTTTTACGATTGATTGAAATTTTCCCTTGAGCCGCATAAAATCTGATGAGATAATTTTTCCCATTGCTTCAGCATTCAGCATTACACCGCCGTTTATAATTTCATTGAGGACAACAAAACCGGCGGCGCAGGCTACAGGATTTCCGCCAAATGTTGAGCCATGCATGCCAGGATTAAGTACATCACAAGTCTTCGCATTACCAAGAATTGCGCCGAGGGGAAGCCCGCCGCCCAACGCCTTTGCAACCACGACTATATCGGGATCGATCCCGTAATGCTGGAAGCCAAAGAGTTTTCCGGTTCGTCCCAAACCCGATTGTATCTCGTCGGCGATGATAATGAATCCGAATTTTCCCCGAAGAGATTTGATTGAAGAGATGAAATCAGTGGAAGCGGAAATAATTCCACCCTCGCCCTGGATAAATTCAAGAATTACTGCCGATGTATTCCGATTGATGATACTGTTCAATTCTACCGTATCGTTATATTTTATCACCCGGCAGTTATCCAATAGCGGTTCAAATCCCGCGCGATATTTTTCTCTGTCCATTAAAGAAAGCGCGCCGAGAGTTCTTCCATGGAAGGCGTTGGTGAATGAAATGATCTCACTCTTCCCGTCGTTTGTTCCCCATTTGCGCGCTATCTTAATTGCGCCTTCTATTGCTTCCGTACCGCTGTTCGAAAAAAATACTTTTTGATATCCGGTATGCTTCACAAGCTGTTCTGCTAACAGGATTTGGGGCTCCTGCAAATAATAATTGGAAAGATGAATATATTTAGAAGTTTGTTCTTGAATTGCTTTCAAGATTTTTGGATGTCCATATCCCAAAGCGTTTACGGCGAGACCGCCGAAAAAATCGAGATACCGTTTACCATCTTTTGTATAGAGATATACCCCGTCTCCCCGATCGATTTCCAATGGGATGCGTTTATAAGTATGGAATAAATTTTTTCTTTCTCTTTCCTGAAGCGGCATACTCAATGTTTGAATTTGTGTTATTTGATATTTTTGATAGTTCTTAAATATGGGTCCAGTTCATCGACCTTTAGGTTAGATTCGATGAAATATATTTTTAAAGGAGATATTTCGCGCACAGCACGGCAAAGACCATCGGTATTTGTTTGCCAATATTTTGCTTTCTTGGTTGAAGTGATTTTCAATTTTTTGTAGAATAATTTTTTTTCTGCCGGACTCGAAAATTGAATCAACGACGCGCAGACGCTTCCACCATTAAAGTCAACGGGTAAAAGAAAGAGGGAGTAATTCTTCATGCCTTCAAACATGTCTTCCCATGCGGGGAAACCGTTTTGAATGCCCAGATTGCCTTGAATGTATTTCAATCCGTGAATATGTGGAAGATATAGCTTGTCGTTAAAAAACGTGGGATAGCTATATTCCTTCTCTTCCGTATCTTCAGTAAAGCGGCGGATAAGTTGCAGTGATATATTCTGTGCTTCATCCGATCCGTCATCGTTTGCGATTCTAATATATAATTTGCCGTAAGCAACCTGGATCTGATGTGGTGTGATGCAGTTGAATTTTGAAAAAGAAGCTGAAGTTGAGCATTTATTATGCGAAACAGAATAAATCCCGAATGCCGACTTATCATCAGCCATCTTGTATGCTTCGATCTTAAAATGGTGTTTGTGCCACTCGATTTCCTCTACACGGACTTTCTCGAAACCATATTCCAGATAAATATCTGCGCCGCCATCGATGTAACCCCAAAGTGAATTTCCATCGAACTGTTCAGATCGTAAGATAACACCGCCTGGTATATCGGAAAGAGTGACCTGCGGAATATCACTTTGTGCCTGAAGAAAATTGCAGGACAAAATGAAAAGGAATAAAATAAATAATAAAAGCTTAGAAATCATTCATCATTATCTTTTCTATACGGCATCCTGTCATGAGAGATTTACTTTTTTCAGATCGATTTTATTCAGATCGGCTATTCCGAGTTGAAGGTTTTGTGCAAGCTCTAAAAATATTTTACCTTTCGAAGATTCTTCTTTCTGAATCTTTTCTTCGATACGCTTTTTCAATATTATTTCATATCCTATTCTATCGACTGCGACCGGATCGGTGCCGATTAAGACGCTTTTGTATTCGGTGATGAACTGTTCGTTTGCGGCAGGACCGCCGTTGTAACATCCTTTAATTCCATCTACGATGTTGAGAACGACCTTATCCCGCAGTGGCGGGAACGCGCACACTTCTGCCGAAGTTTCAGCCCACAATTGTTTATGCAATCGCCCTGTATTGGAAACACTGCCATATGCCAGATTCTTTAAACACAAAGTGATGGATGATCCTGCGTTCTTCAATATTGGTATGTTGATAATTTTATCGACTTGCTGGGTTACAATTTTTGAAAAGTATGAATGCTTCCCCTCGTTTATCATATAAGGTAAAGTTTCTGCATCGTACTTTTCTTCTATGTCTGCCCAATAAAACCAGTCTTTGTCGATCATTTCTTCGCCGTATAGTTTTCCTTTTTCATCGACGAAAGAACCCTTGCTGTCTTTTCGCTCGGTGCCGATAATTTTAATTCCAGGGAAATTCTTTTCAGTGAAGCCGACTTCATGCATCTCAAATTCCCGCCGGTCCCAGATTAAAATATTTTTTCCGGGAATGCCTGCGGTATTTAACTGCTGGATAATTGCGCGGGTGATTTCGATGCTGGTTGCGAGTGAGGCACCCGCGACCGGGTTGACTTTGAGTCCGATGATATCTTTTGGAGACACGAACATTCTCCACGCCTCCGCAATATCTTTCACTCCGGTGAGATTCAGCATCCCTGATTTCACCATCTCGTTCGTGGCAGAAAAATCGATTTTATTTTTCGCGATGCACTTATCGTGATAAACTTGCACGACTCTGCCCGGGAATTTACCGGGCATAGAGTTTTGATTGCGTGGATATTTCAACGCATCCTTAATGTTCGTTGAAGGCTTTTTCTCCGGCGCGGATTGCGCAAACAACCCGTGTATTGTCTGCGATGAAATTGCGGCACCAATTCCACTGGCTGTCATTAGCTTAAAAAATGCTCGGCGGGTCAGCATGTTTTTCACCTTTCTATGTTGTAATATCGGGATATTGTATCAGGTTGAAATTAAGTAATTCTTTATTGAAATCAAATTATCAGAACAGATATGCGTATTAAAAGGTCGATTTGAGTTTGATCAGTCAAGCGACCATCCAAAGGCAAATAGTGTCGTTTATCGATTTTCTTTTCTATTACGTCAACCTTTTTCTAACTTTCATCGTATAATTACTCAGAACGTCATGCATCCTAATGAATTATCTCATAGCAAGGAAACGATATGAATTATAAATACCTTTTATGTTTTATGGTTTTTTCAACTCTTGGATTTCTCGGTGCTTCGGTAGGGCAAACGAATAATAATAATGAGAAGCTGACCATTCAAGTTATAAAACTCGACCGCCCGATTGAATTAACCGGTAAGCTCGATGATCCGAATTGGTCGAAAGCCGAACCGGTCGAATTGAATTATGAAGTCACACCGGGTGACAATACGACCGCTCCTCAAAAAACTTTGGTAAGAGCGCTATATGACGATAAGTTTATTTACTTCGGTTTTAAGTGCTTCGATACAAATCCGGAACAGATAAGGGCGAACATTTCCGACCGCGATAAAATGTATCAGGACGATTGGGTATTCGTAGCGATCGATACATACGGCGATTACCAGAGATCGTATGAACTTTGCGTCAATCCGTACGGCATTCAGGGCGACCTGCTGGCAACAATCAACGGCGAAGATTCAAGTATCGATTGGATTTGGCATGCGGCTGCGGCTACAAATGAAAATGGCTGGACGGCAGAGATGGCTATCCCGTTTTCGAGTCTCAATTTTCCGGACGCTGAAGAACAACACTGGAGAATAAATATTCTACGGACTATTCCGAGAATCAGCCGTACACAAATATCATGGGTTCGGTTAGATAGAAATATACCGGGGATCATGACACAGGCAGGATTTTTGACCGGATTGAAGAATATTAAGTCGGGCAACTCATTAGAGTTATTACCTTATACTATAGGGCAGAAAACCGGAAAGCTTTCCGATATGGAAAATCCAAACTCAGGATTCAAATACGATCCGTATAAGGGGCGCATAGGTGGAGGGATAAAATATTCTCCCGGTCCCAACTTTTCACTCGATGCAGTTATCAATCCCGATTTCAGTCAGGTCGAATCCGATGCCGCACAGATCAGTGTTAATACAACTTTCGCGCTCCAATACAATGAAAAGCGTCCGTTCTTCCTGATCGGTCGCGAACTTTTGCAAACCTCGATGTACTATTCGAGGTCGATCAATGATCCGTTGGGTGCCGCACGAATAATCGGGCAGTCAGGTTCGCTTTCATATTTGTATATGGGTGCGTACGATCGGAACACGGTTTTTGTTGTCCCCGGTGAAGAGAGAAGCAATACAGTCCCAACGACACTGAAATCTTTCGCAAACATCGGCAGGCTTCGTTATGATTTGGGAGATGAATCGTACATCGGCGGGATGCTGATGACGAGAGATTTTTCGGGGGGAAATAATCATATAGCCGGCATTGACTGGAATTATAAATTCTGGAGTAACTGGTACTTCAGCGGCGAGGGATTTCTATCAAGAACGAAAGAATTAAACGACACGACGCTTCTAAACTCCGGAAGGCTATTCGGCAATACGGGTTACAATGCGGCTTTCAACGCTGAACGGTATTCGGGCAATGGTGTCAATTTGAGTTTATCCCATTCCGAAAGGGCGTATAATTTTGGATTCACAGTCAATAATTATTCACCGACATACCAAGCTTATAATGGAAGCTTCAATCAAAACGGGATCCGGCAATTTTTTATGAGACACGAGTATGATTATTATCCCACTAACTCGTTCATAGATTTCGGAGCCGTCGGCTTTCACTCGTTTATGCGATATGATTTTTCGGGAATAAAAAAGGAGCAGGTCGTACAGCCGTATCTCTCGCTTACCTTGAAAGGGCAAACAAATATTTACATTCAACATCTTACCGTCAACGATGAAAGTTTCAGAGGTATATGGTTTAAAAAGATAAATAGAATTTCATATAGTATCAATTCGCGGCCGATGAATGTGATAACTCTTTCTACTTATGGGCAGATTGGCAGGTTCATATACCGCACGAGTTTACCAACAATGGGGACCGGGCATAAATTAGGCGCGAGCATTACATTAAAACCCACTTCCCGATTAAATATATCATTATCATACGATCGGGCGAGATTATCGAGCCTGGAAACGAGCGAACTATTTTATGACGGGAACATTTACCGCGCCGTTGCTATATACCAGTTTTCATACGAGATATTCTTCCGCACGATTTTTCAGTACGATTCGTTTGCCAAAGCATTTCAATTGTATCCTCTCTTCAGCTATAAGCTGAATGCATTTACTACTTTCTATGCCGGTGCAACGACCGATTATCTGAATTACGGAGGTGATATCGGAACTGTAAACACCGGTCAGCAATATTTTATGAAACTGCAATATTTGCTGAGTATATAGTCAATTCGAATATGTTGGATAGAAAGAAACCTCCGACTTCTTCGGCGGTTTTTACTTAGGAAGGGGTTGTCTGAAAAGTCCGTAAAATGTCATTCTGGGGGAGTCCCGCTTTTTTGCGGGACGACCGAAGAATCTTAGAATGACAATCCTTTCTTTTTAATCAACACAGTTCTACGCATGGTTGGTTTTCTTTTTCCATCCGAATTCATTAAATTCTTGCATCAATAAAGTCATCGAACAATAATGATACGCTGGCTCATCCAACATAACTGGAAATCGATCAAGCGGTCGCCGGATTTTGAACGTAAGGTGGGAGGTTGTAAATGATGTGCAGGTATTTTTAATTACGAAGAGGGTTCTATGAAAATTCAGAATGTTCCATTCACAGTAACCGCATGGGACAAAATCGAAACAGTTGAACACAAAGGTGAGAGCGGAACCTCGTTTTGGCAAACAGTTGAAACCGGAAATATTCGAACCCGCATCGTCGAATATTCTGCCGGTTTTATTGCTGATCATTATTGCACGCGCGGTCATGTTTTATTTGTGCTTGACGGCGATCTGCAGATCAAATTGAAAGACGGAAAAACATTCTCGTTGAATAGAGGGATGAGTTTTCAAGTGGAAGATGATGACAGGAATCCTCACACGGTATCGAGTGAAACGGGTGCAAAAGTATTCATTGTCGATTAAAAGAGATTAAAATGACAGCATTCCGTAAGCTTCAACTTGATTAATATTGATTATTTCCAGAAATTAAGTTGATGTACGATTACAAGGATTTTATCTCATGCATCAAAAATTAAAGGATAGAATAAAATTATGAAAAACAATTTATGGAAATTTCTTTTCCTCATCGCTACCTCCTTATTTCTCGCAAGCTGTGCATCCACTAAAAAAGTGTCCGTCAAACCTAACGAGCATATGGAAGTCGGGTGGACGCCTCGGACGGTTTTTCAGTCTCCATCCTATGCGGCGTGGTTCGACACGTGTTACACCTCTTATCAACCACAGACAGAGTATATTGATCGTCTGAAAGATTTTAAGGAAAACGTAGATCTGATTGTTATGTACGGTACATGGTGTAGTGATAGCAAACGGGAGATGCCGCGTTTCTTCAAAATTATGGATGCGGTTGAATTTCCATCCGATCATATCACGCTGATAGCGGTTGACCGGACGATGCAGATACCGCCGGGGATTGCCAAAGAGTACAACATTACTAATGTTCCGACATTCATTTTGAAGTATCGAGGAATCGAGATTGGTAGGATTATAGAAAGTCCAAAAACAACATTGGAGTGGGATTTAATTGATATTCTTTCACCTCTACTTCCCCAGTAATCGTAGTGCAGTAGCCGGCAAAAAATCTTTCGATAACTAATAACATAAATGCCCGATTATTTATCGGGCATTTATATTCATACAGGAAATAACTCATACTAACTTTTTGTACGCCCGGAGGGACTTGAACCCCCAACCCTTTGGTCCGAAGCCAAATGCTCTATCCATTGAGCTACGGGCGCGATAGAAAATATTTCATAAAAATATACAATTTTCTATCTCCGATAACAAATGTAAATCATCATAAGCGCTCAACCTCCACCGCACATTGATAGATTATAATATTCATAAAATGTTTATCAATCCTCACCTTAAATTTCCTTCGTTGGAGCCACTTTAATCGTGACTGTATAGTTCTCTTTCAACTGGTTGTGATAAATCTCAATTCGCCGTTGAGTTTTAAAATCAATCCCCTTCATCCAAAGTGCGAATTCGCACTCCTTGATTGAGAAAAGGCGCATTCTTCTATAGTTTAGCCATAGAGATTATAAAAGTTAAGAAATGGCAAACATGAAAGAACAGATCATAAATCAGAAAAAATGGAATTTTAAGAAATTCTCCAAATTAGTGATTCTTATCTTCCTATTCAGTGCTTCAATCACAGCCCAAGTCATCGATAAGAAGCAAAATCAATCATATCCGTTATTGTTCAATTTAGTATGGGGCGGTGGAAGCGATTGGTGGCAGAACCAGTTTCATTGGAATCTCACAGTTTGGACAGATAGTATACCTGTAAAGAGAGCACAGAGTGCATACGGAAAGCGCGACAGTATTTACTGGTCGTTTACATCGGACTGGAATGCGGGAGAACCGCTGAACAGGTTGATGACAATACCAGATCAGTGGTATGTACGAACAGCAAGCGGATCAAGGATATCGTACTGGGGAACATATTTAGTAGATCCGACGAATTATTGTCCGCAAGTAAACGGTAAAAGATATAATGAAAAATTAGCAGATACGTTAGCAGTGTTTGCGAATCCGACAATATGGGATGGAATAAACAGTGACGGGACGTGGGCATATCCTTTTCAGAATTTGACAGATATAGATTTAGACCGTAATGGGTTGGCAGATTATTCAGAGACGTCGCATGGCAGCACATCTGCCGAGCGGCAAGCATGGATATGCCGAACGTGGGCGGCAGGATATTATACATTGGCAAACCGGTTAAGGTCGAAGACTGGATGGTCAAATAAATTGTTGACGTATTGGACAGTAAAAGATTCAATGGGGATGAATGCGTTCAACGGCGCCGGTTGGGAAAATGCTCCACAAAATGCGCCGGTTACATTCGATCTTTCTTTCCCAGATGCCGGTATCAATGGCTTTAATAGCGCCAAGCAAATCTTCGATACATGGAATAAAGTGACTACGACATCATTACCCAGGATGAATTATCTTAGCGCATCGATGGCGTCGGAAGCAACTAATTTAAACTGCCCGCAGCCTTTCTGGCAGCATGCAAAAGAATGGTATAGATATATGCGCTGGACTTTAGGTATGGCGATGATAACTGACGCATACTACAATATTCAGGATGCAGACGCTTCATCAGGAGTGAACGATCATTCAGCGTCTTTCTATTATGATGAATTTAATTCTAATCTTGGACAACCAACGGGAGCGCCACAACAATTACCGAGCGGTGTATGGGTTCGGTTCTTTACTAACGGCGCAATAATATTGAATACGCAAAGTTCAACACAAACTGTAACAAACACTAATCTTCAAGCTATAGCGGGGTACAACGGTCCGTACTATCGCTTATTCAGTAATCAAGACACCGCATGGAATAATGGATCGATCTTTACTTCTGCTACTCTTGCAACAGTGCCTGCAGTGCGATGGCGCCAGCCCATAGGAGACATGATAATATTAAAGAACTCACAAGATACCGTTATTTGTCCAATCGTTATAGATAACGCTTACGCAGGAACTACACCGGGCAGCAGTCAAGCGGTATTGACAAACTTTACTTGGGATAATGAAGCAAACAGTGGTACAGCGCTCGATTATAATCCGACTTATAATGTCGGATACCGTAGTTCAACGGATGCACGCTGGTATCGAAGTCACAGGGCGAGCGCGGGAAGTGGAGAAGCGACCGCAGCGTACACACCGGGAATCAATCGTGCAGGGTATTGGAGAGTGTACGAATGGCACGGCTGGGCGGGAACAGCGGCAAACTCTTACAGCGAAGCAACCAACGTACCATGCAGAATCTCTTATGATGGAGGTTATAAAGATACGACAATCAATCAGCAGATAAATGCCGGTCGATGGAATTTGTTGGGAACATTTCCGTATAGCCCCGGAGGTAATAAATCATTAACGATCACTAATAATGCAAATGGTGTAGTAATAGCTGATGCTTTTAAGTGGGAATTTGTCGGATCGAACGGATTACCGAATCATACAATTCAAATCCCCCAATCTCCAACGCCGACTAATCCATCAAACGGCGCAACGGGGATCGATTTAACCACAACATTAACATGGGATATCGTTGCGAGCGCAACACGATATCACCTGCAGGTTGCAACAGATTCCATTTTTACGACGCTCGTTGTAAACGACTCTTTGTTGACAACTAACTCGCGTCAATTGCAATCTCTTGAATATCAGAAAACATACTATTGGCATGTATCGGCAATCAATCAGTATGGAAGAAGCGTGTATTCGAATCTGTCAAGGTTTACTGTTCGGTCACAGGTATTGCTTATAGGACGAAGTTCAATCGATTTTGGCAATGTTGCAATTGGAAAAACCAAAGAAGATTCCGTTATGGTGAGGAATCCTGAATCGCGATCCATTTCGATCCTGAAAATCAGTCAGGCGTTATCTCAGTTCAGTGTTTCTCCGCAGTCTCTCACTTTAGCTCCTAACGAGAGTCTTAAAGTGCGCATCGTATTCGCACCGACAGAAAAATCGTCGTACTCATGTCTGACGAAGTTTGATATTATCGCAGATTCGATCTCTGTGGGTACGATGCCGTTAAAAGGTTCAGGTATCAAGCCGCCTAAAATCAGACGCATGCCTACAACCATGACTATAGTTGCAACTCCTTATGTTCCGGAGAAAGATACGCTCACAATATATAATGACGGAGATCTGGATTTGATAATATCGTCGGCATATTCAACTAATACTGCATTCAGTATATCGCCGAGTTTAAATACAGTTGCGCCTGCCGATAGTCAGCAGTTTGTCGTTACAACTCTCTCGGAAAGCGTGAAGGTGGACAGCGGATACATAATATTAGTGAATAACAGTGAGTTATCAGTTGATTCGACCAGAATAAAAATTACGGTAGTTAACGGAGTTAAGGACAAAATTACTGTGCCTGCGAATTTTGGCATGTTGCAAAATTATCCCAATCCTTTTAATCCGGTGACAAACATAACATACAGTCTTCCTGTCGCTGCGAAAGTGCGAGTAATAATTTATAATGCCATCGGACAGGAAGTCAAAAACCTGGTTGATGAAACGGAAGAAATGGGTATCAGATCGGTGCAATGGGATGCGACGGATAATAACCGTAATTCGGTTTCCAGCAGTATATATTATTGCAGGATAGAAGCCGTACCGTCAGCTGGCGGAGGTACACCTTTTGTACAGACGAAAAAGATGATCCTCTTAAAATAAGAAGGAAGGTATACCATATTTTATCAGAATACATGTATTGAATATAAATCTGATAATAAAAAACCAGAGGCAGTATTTTTACCTCTGGTTTTTTTTGTTTGATCTACTTTCTTAAACCGGCAGCTTTTTAGGTAATTTTAATTACTACCGGAATCGAAAATCGGCTATTGCCTAATCACAATGAGACACACATAAAAGCCCATTGTTATACTTGTCAAGAATTGTCATCGCTCCCAGCACAAGAGCACGCTGAACTTTGGACATCGTTGCCCAGTCATTCGCGTTGTGCGTCGCTAAGAATGCATCGGCGGCAATAATCGTAAGTCGTATGCATGAGTTGGATGTTCCCTGACCGCTTCCATTTGCTCCGGCAATATTTAATTTCGCGGCAAGCAATTGAGCATATAATTTCAAAATTCCATTGCTCGCTCCGCCCGGACCTGTGAATTGCATTATGGTTACCACCTGCGTGTTGCTGCTGACAACAAGAGTTTTCGCGCCGGCAGGTAATCCGAGGTTTATCGGAAGATAAGCGCTTACCATATCCTGATTATGTCCATAGAGATTTGGAACTGCATGAGTTTTGTAGAAGCCGATCGTTCTTGTGCAACCCGATGGCGGTGTGCATCCGATAGTGTTAAGATAATATCTGGTATTCAGAGTACCCTTTATCCACCAATCTCTCACTAAGCCATTTATTCGGATGTTATTCTCGGCTGTGAATGATTCTTCAGTTGGTACTCCGTTGTTGCATACATGAAGCATGAAATAGCCGGTTCCGCTCTCGCAGAATTCTATTGATGCCGGGACAGGCGTTACGCTCCAGCCTGCTGTTGATACACCGGGGGTTGAAGGTGTTATCGCTCCCGGAACGTCGGTTACTGTTACACAATTATTTGATGGTGCACAACCCGCTATTACCGGTGATTCCATTGTTGTTCCAAACGGTTGTCCAAGATGATCGATATAGTTGGTAATGGTTATGTTGGTTACGACTTTATACAAGCAGTTTGGATCGATTCCACCGAAAGGTGACATATAAACTTCATAGTAATAACAGAACGACTCACCGGGTCCTAATACAGGTTTATTGCTGATATATCGGAGAGGTAAATTTTCAACCACAGGCGTAAAGTCTCCACCGTCACAGCTTCTTAGAAGGGTCACCGTGATATTTAAATTTTCAGTCGCTTCTGCTCCTGTGTTCTGAACGCAAATTTTGCCCTCAAAACCGGCCATCAGAACGCCCTTGACGGCAGTGATGGTTACCTGAAGATCACGACATTCGTCTTTGCAAATGCTGTTGTCGGATTGATCCATAGATTTGGTGAATGTCCAACTATATAAATTATAACAACTGATGCTTACACTTTGAGCTAAAAGCGATGTACCGGTTGTTGATTGGGTTTCACCCTGTAATGGCTGTTCCGCCACTTTTGTTGTGACAGGTGAGGTAGCAGAATCTTTGCTGCATCCCGCGAGCCAGAACGTCGCCCCTACAATAAGAAGGAACGACACGAGCAAATAGAATCTTTTCATTGAATAACTCCTTTTGTTTTTAGAAAAATGTGAAATAAAATTTTATGCGGTGTAGATATAAATGGAATAATTTTTAAACGATATAAATAAGATATAAGTTCCAAACTTAAACTAACGATCTAAAAACCAAATGCCATTAAACTTTGTCTATCGAAGAGAAGGTCCCAAGACCACTATCATTAAAACAAAAAAATAAAGTAAAAGCAATACTCGATTACTCATTTTATCTATTTGATCGGATGAGAGCCTCTGAACTGTCTATTCTGTGACGCAGTTGGCATGTTTCCGCGAATTCCAATAATTTATAGAAACCTATGAAAATCGTCTTTTATCCCTAAAAACCATCTCACTGAGTTTCTCATCTTCCTGAGTTTCCCTTTATCCTGAGGCACCCGAGAGTAGTCGAGTGACGTAGGGTGAACGTTGCCAAATAATAGACTGAAGTCTCAAACTTATTAATCACCCGATTTTTTTTCTCAAAATAGATGCATCGATAACTGTCAATCCATCCTGAAAATTGAGCGTATGTGTTCTAAGCAAATTATTTTTCCAACTGGGTGTTATTTCTTGAACACGAGTCTCGGAATACTTATCTTCGGTCAGTTTTGTTATTTGATTGATGTTCATCGCATAGCCGTACCTCACCGAACAATCTTGTCCGACACGGTAAAGATTCCGATTCATTTCAAATATTTTTCCTGCTTGTCGCGCATTTTTCACATCGGAAACAACGGGATTCATGGGATGCGGTTTCCATTTATTCGTCATAAGCTCCGTTGAATGAAAAAGAAATAGTTCTTCCGAGAGCGAGGCGCCGGGATGCTCTCTGATGTTGACGAACATCCACCATTTGCCGTCTTTCTCGAATAGCGTGGTATCGACCGCCTCCACATTTTCCATCAGGTTCATGACGAATTCCCAATTATCCGGGAAACCGGTACACCGGTAAAGTTCGATGGTTTTGTTTTCGCTCGTTTCAGGAATCATATAATATCGATTGTCATGTCTGAAAACGAACGGGTATGATAAATGATATGGTTTTTGCAGAACTATTCTCGGCTGGTCATGATTGCCATGCTTGTCCAACGTAATGACGGATATATGAGCACGATGGTTTTTGAAGATCATCTCTTCGATGAAGATATAATATTTATCATCGTGTAAAATTATGTGCGGATCAGCCCAGAATCGATCTTTCGCCGGTATTATTTCTTTGAAATTTCTAAAGTCGGGTGAAAGATCCGGCTTGGTATAAGAAAATAAAAGAACCCATTGCTCGAAATAGAAAAGCTTTCGAATTTTATTGGCCATTTTTTTAATCGCAAATGGCAAAAGAGCTTTGAGCATTTGAATGTTGCCCGGAGCGACATATTGCCTTGAAGAGAGTCGGTTAAGAGGACGAACAGAACGGCTGACGTTTTCGAAAAACTTTTTTTCTCCGGTATCGGATAATTCTTTCAGTGCCCGCGGGATGAAGGATACAGATTTCCAATAATTAATATTGTTATTTTCCCTCATCGATGTGTTGCCGGCAGATGTAAATGATCGGTATATTATTTTTTCACCGGCAAACTTGTCGGAAGTCATGAGTAGATAGGCGCCGATCTCTCCACGCTCTTCGAGAACTTCCATTAATCCCGGGGGGGTGTTTTCGGGGTTCTCGATATCTCCGTGGAAAAAATACCATACGCCATATTTCGAAATTTTCGAGAGGGATAATTTATCAATATTGGCGAAACCAAATTGAAGAAACAGATCGATCTGGTATTTTATTATTGTTTCAGTCAACGATTGATCGATGATGGATAGCGATTGTGTTTCATCAACATCTATCCGTGGGATGCCTGCAAGTAAATTCGACGCGTCTATTTTCTCCAGAGCGTTCGGGTTGGGGTTGTGCCTATTACTGTCAAGATATCGATACAAATCGTAAAGTCCCGGGGAGCGCCTCTTCTTAGTTTGTTCCTCACTTTTATTCATGAGCACTAATTCTAAGGTAGCATAGTCAAATGATTTAATGATGTGAATAATCTCGTGGGTCCATGCCTCCAGATTATCCGAGTCGATCAAAAGACCTATTCTAATATTATTATTCAAGCGAGTATAAACCATCTATGCATAAAATTGAATGTAATATAACGTATCATTTATGATTTTTCAGCTAAGATGTAGGCGCCGGTAGTAGTTAAATCATCGTCTGATAATTTTCGAAACGGTTTCGCTAATTGTTCCCGATTGAAGTTCGGGGAGCTTGTCCTTTTCATCTCAAGTCTAATATAAAAATTTGCACCGAATAATGAATCTCTATGCTTTGAGTACGGCTCACGATTGATGATGCATCGTTTTCTGCCGCGTATTAGTTTCCACACAAAATCTGAATATGTCCAATGCCCATCCCAGGATTTTGATAACCCCATAGAAGTGAGATCGATCTGGTGCGACATAATGCCATTCGATTTCAAAAGTAGATAGCATCGTTTATAAAATTTTTCGATGTCCGGGATGTATTCAAGCGCAGTTTGGGAAAATATCAGATCAAATTGGTTGTCAGCAACATCTCTTAGATCGTAATCCGGCGCCTGATATGATATGCGGATAGGGTTCGTTTTATCTTCCGGGCTAATCAACGCTTGCCTGATGTTCTTCAACCGTTCTTCCAGCATTTTTTCTTTTAAATGACGGGAAGTCAGCAATGATTTTGGGAATTCATATGATACTAAAAATGGTTTCACGAGCGGAAATTCATCGGGACCAGGAATATCCTCTTCTTTTTGAAATAGTTCAATAAGGTCTTCTAACATTTTCCGGTTTGCACCGGGGTCAGCTAAACGGACACTATCGAAAGCATAATATTGATCGGTTCCACTAATCAAAGCAGCAATCCCGGTCCCTAATGATTCTCCCGGACCGATTTCTGCAATCGTATGCGGTATGCCGAGTGGAATTTTTGAATTGATAGTAACTAAATGTCTCAACCAAACCGAATAACAATAACGAGCGGAGACGCTTTCTCCCATGCTTCCTTTCCTGGGACTTCCCTTAACGCCCGGGATAAATGTTGCCATCCCCTTCAGCATTAATTTTATGTTTCGATTCATAGAGTAACTTCGCTTAAGATATTTGATATGTCATGCTTAATAAAGTGCTTTTTGCTTCCATTGCAGGCCAACATAAGAATATCAAACAACAATTATTATTTGGTCATTTTCTTACAAATCAGCCAAAATCATCCTATGAAATTGCTCTTGAACATACTACAAAAGTAAATAAAAGTCAATTTAGTTCCCTCGCATTTATTTTTGAAGACCGGGTATTTATCCGAGATGTTTCGGTATCAACACACGGTACAATAAATGCTAAATTAATATCATAGAACAACAGTGTGAACATTTATTAATTCAAAAAGACTTGATTATCAGGGAAAATTGGGTAAATTAGATAATTAGCTGTTCGAAACTTTAGATATAGATGTTATGCTGAGGGAAACAGAATATCTTGAGCAGAGTAGAAAAAAAATGTTTCTCCTGATCATCGGTGGGGCGAAACAGGGCTGTTAAAAATAATTCGGAATTCTCTTTTTAATCTTCGAAGAATATTATATTAGGTAAAAATTGAAAAACTATCATTTGAAATATCTTTATAAAATATTCATCCTGTTAATCTTTCTTGCTTCTACGGTTTTTCCGCAAGTCATCGATAAGAAGCAAATACAAGATTATCCGTTATTATTTAACCTGACGTGGGGCGGAGGATGCGATTGGTGGCAGAATCAGTTTGGATGGAATCTTACGGTGTATTCTGACAGCATCCCCGTAAAGAGAGCACAGAGTGCATACGGAAAGCGAGACAGTATATACTGGTCGTTTACAACTGATTGGAACGCAGGGGAGCCGTTGAACAAGTTGATGACAATCCCTGATGAGTGGTATGTGCGAACAGCAAGCGGATCAAGGATACCGTACTGGGGAACATATTTAGTAGATCCGACGAATTATTGTCCGCAAGTAAACGGTAAAAGATATAATGAAAAATTAGCAGATACGTTAGCAGTGTTTGCGAATCCGACAATATGGGATGGAATAAACAGTGACGGGACGTGGGCATATCCTTTTCAGAATTTGACAGATATAGATTTAGACCGTAATGGGTTGGCAGATTATTCAGAGACGTCGCATGGCAGCACATCTGCCGAGCGGCAAGCATGGATATGCCGAACGTGGGCGGCAGGATATTATACATTGGCGAACCGGTTGAGATCGAAGCCGGGGTGGTCGAATAAACTTCTAACTTACTGGACGGTGAAGGATTCGATGGGAATGCACGCGTTCAATGGCGGCGGATGGGAAAATGCACCGCAAAACGCACCCGTAACTTTCGATGTTCCATTCTCGGATGCAAGTTTGAATGGATATAATAATGCAAAGCAAATATTCGATGTATGGAATAGTACAACTCCCGCTCCATCTCCACGGATGAATTTTCTCTGTGCTTCTATGCAGCCGGATGGAGGCACTAAATCGTGGTATAGATATATGCGATGGACTCTTGGAATGGCTATTCTTACCGATGCATATTATTCCATACAAGAAGCCGATGCGCAATCGGGTGTTTATGACCACGCCGCAGTATTTTATTATGATGAATACGTATCTCATTTGGGAAAACCCACGAGCTTACCTCAAAAGTTGCCAAACGGCGTCTGGGTAAGATTTTTTACAAATGGTGCGATGATATTGAATACAAGAAGTACAGCCCAAACGGTAACCGATGCCAATCTACGTGCAGTCGTAGGTTATAGTGGACCATATTACCGCCTTTACGGGAACCAGGACACAACGTGGAATAATGGAACAGCATTTACATCTGTGACATTGACTACAACGACCTCGGTACGCTGGCAGCAGCCGATAGGCGATATGATACTTCTCAAAAAGACTCAAGATACTGCTATCTGTCCGATTGTCGTGGACAATTCTTATACAGGAACGACACCCGGAAGCGCAACGGCAGTTCTGACAAATTTTGTATGGGATAATCAGGCGAATAGCGGCACTGCGCTTGATTACAATCCAACATACAACGTCGGATACCGTGTAAGTACGGACCCACGATGGTACCGTAGCCACAGAGCAAATGCAGGCGCGGGAGATGCAACCGCAATATACACGCCGGGAATCAATCGTGCCGGGTATTGGAGAGTGTACGAGTGGCACGGTTGGGCGGGAACTACAACTAATTCATATGCCGAAGCTACTAATGTTCCATGCCGAATAAATTACAATGGTGGATATAAAGACACTACGATTAATCAGCAGATAAATTCCGGTCGATGGAATCTGTTAGGTACATTTCCGTACAGTCCGACCGGAAATAAAATGCTGACCATAACAAACAGGGCTAACGGTGTTGTGATAGCGGATGCTTTCAAATGGGAGTTTGTTACATCGCCGACTTCACAGGGAAGTACGCCGCCTTTTACCAAACCCCCGACACCGCTGAATCCTCCGGATGGAGCGCTTAACCAGCCGACTACTATCAGATTATATTGGACTTCAGTAGTGAACGCGCAAAGTTATCGTTTGAAGTTATCTACCGATTCATTATTTGACAGCAGAAATATTATAGTCGACGATTCTACTCTCACCGATACTTCGTTGCAAATTACAAATCTTAATCTTAACAAGAAATATTATTGGTGTGTAAGCGTAAAATCGGCTGAAGGCGTTAGTTCCTTCAGCGCAATCCAAAACTTTACCACTTACGTGAGTGGCAGCGGATTGATTGAAGTCATCAAAGGATGGAATATGATTTCTGTTCCTTTCCACGTACCGGATCCAAGAAAAACAACTCTATTCCCGACATCGACTTCAGCAATGTTTGGGTATGATGGAGCAATGATCGAATACGATACGCTGAAACACGGGAGAGGTTATTGGTTGAAATTCGATTATCCTCAAATAATCGGCGTCAGCGGAACGCCGGTCACATCTGATACGATTAATTTAAAAGAGGGCTGGAATCTCATCGGTTCGATTTCAACGCCGGTTTTTTTTACAAATTTCCGAACCGATCAGCCGGACATGGTACTTTCTCTGCCTTACAAACTGCAAGGTTCATACGTGATAGACTCGGTTATCCAACCGGGAGTAGGATACTGGATTAAAGCGAATAAAGATGGGGCGTTATTTTTATCATCTTCGAGTTTAGCTGCAAAATCGTATCCTATTAAATTTATTCACATAACCGATAAACCACCCGCCACTCCAGATGAGAGTCAAGGGATTTCCGATCTCGATAATATCAAGTATTCATTGTTGGCGCAAAATTATCCCAATCCTTTCAATTCTTCCACCGTGATTAGTTTTGTTTTACCGGCTTTCTCGAATGTAACTTTGAAGATATATAACGTGCTCGGACAAGAGGTTGCAGTATTAATTGACAATCAATCGCTTGATACCGGTATTCATCAGGTAGATTTCTCTCCTGCAAGCGCCTCAAAAAATTATGAGTGCGGCTCCGGGATTTACTTTTACCGGATCATAGCACAATCGCAACAACAAACTCTTATCAGTATAGATAAGATGTTGTTGCTTAAATAGCGTTAATACCCCTCGGTAACATAAATTCTTTTCTACCCGAAGATTTCTTCCCGCGCCTTTTCTCAAATCCAATTAAAAAATATAGTAACTGATGTTACGCAAAACTCATTTTTCTATTGATTGTGATTACGACACAAAGTCCCGTAGGTCACAAAGTGATGGAGCTTGTGTAAAAACTCAAAACATGGGTATGTCATTCTGAACGAAGTGAAGAATCTGAATGAAAAACGAGACTCTTCGCTTACGCTCAGAGTGACAAATGGACTTTTTACACAGTCTCGATGCCCTTGGCAGACGTAATATTTATAGAATCCTATATTTTCTTTAAAAAGCCCTAGAGAGGCGACATGTAAAAAGGGACATTTCGCACCTACGGTGCGTATCATCAGATAGTAATATTGCGATAGACATTGAATGTTTTGCCTGAAGAACCATAGTTCTATAGTAGATTTGTAGTTCTGAGACGAATGACGATCAAACACTCAAAGTTTATGAAAGGAAACACAGCGAACCCAAAAATCCCCGAAATTGATTATTAATGTAGAAATACTTATTATTCGTAGGAAAGTTTTGCGATCGAGACAATATAACGATTGAATTAGCGATTAGTGATGTTTCATTTAGTATTTATAGCAGAATGAATGTGAATAAAGATAACAAGACGAATCACAGCAGCATCTCGACCCAGGAACCGACATTTCAAGAATATCTGACTATTTTTATCCGTGGGAAATGGATAATCATTTTAACATTCATTATTTCCCTTGCGGGTGTTATTCTCTACACCAAGCTCACCGATCCTTTATTCAAAGCAAGCTCTACAATAATAGTTAACACAAGGTTTGCAGAATCCCCCATGTTTTTAAACGTCGTGATGGGCACAGAGAGAAATCTGGTTATGAACGAACTGGAGATTCTAAAATCCAAGCCCCTCGCTGAGCTTGTTGCACAAAAATTACTGAATCAAAAACTAATCGATTCGATCAGTAGAAATGCCATACAGGTAATTCTACCGCCCAAAGAGCAATTGGGGAAACAAAAATATGCTTCGCTGGAACAGGTTATTCATCGATTGATGCTATCCGTAGACCTTGAAGCATTACCAGGAACCGATGTTATCCAGATAACGGCAAGCAGCAAAGATCCCGAAGAGGCGGCATTGATTGCAAATTTTTACGGGCAATCGGCATATGAGATGAACCTCTACACGAGCCGGGCAAAGTCCAGAATGTTCCGGGAATTTCTTGAAAAAGAATTGATGACGAGAAAGCAGGTATTGACTGAGGCAGAAGATTCTTTGAGCAAATTCATGCAGAGTCACGGGATTATCTCTCTCGATCAGGAAACCAGCAGTTTGGTCAGTCAAGCATCAAATCTTGAAGCCCAACGAAGCGAGACCGACATCAGTCTGCAATCAATGACAAAAACATTGGAATCGTACATCGAACAATTTTCTCAGCAGGAGAGCAATGTTGCAAAAGTAATAGGCGAAGCCAACGATCCGTACATTTCCAGGCTTCAGGAACAGTTGGCGGCGCTTGAAGTCCAGCGCGATGTGACGGTAGCTCAAAACCCTGCTTCGATCGGGAAGGATGTATATAATCAAAAACTTAAAGAGATCGACAGCCAGATTGCAAATCTTCGGTCAAAGCTTAAGGAAAGAACCAATGAATTTCTGCAATCCCTTCTGCCGGGTGGACAGACCGGAACAGATCAAAGAGACCCCGCGGGATATTTGAAGCAGATCAAGCAGAAAATTTTAGAAATACAAATTGAGATTCAAACGCTGAAGGCAAAAAGAAACGCGCTCGATGATGCTCTTCAGCAATATGAAGGTAGATTTGCGAATCTGCCGCTAAGGGCGGTCGATTATACCAGGCTACAGCGTGCCAAGCTAACTAATGAACAATTGTACAACACCGTACAGGAAAGATTTAACGAAGCAACGATTAACGAACAGTCTCAGTTCGGCTATATTGAGTTTATCGATAGAGCTAAAATCCCCGATTCACCTTCGAAACCCAAATTATTATTGAACATACTTATTGGTATAGTTTTCGGCATTGGACTTGGAGTCGTTATCGTTCTGATAAAAGAGAAGGTCGAACTTCGAATTCGGAACGCAGGTGACCTGAAAAGAGACGGATTTTCAGTGCTGGGCACGATTATGAGTATGGATGAGGAACTCAAACTGCTCAAGAAAAAGTCTCATGATGAACAAGAAAAACTATCGTTCGATCCCCGGCTGATTACTATTACGAGTCCGTTCTCGGCAAGCGCTGAATCATATCGTCACCTCAGAACAAATCTTATGTACAAAAGAGATGAAAGTGTACTGAAATCGATTCTGATCACCAGCTCAAAACCGCAAGAGGGCAAAACTACCGTATGTGCAAATTTATCGGTTGCATTCGCACAGATGCAAAAAAATACAGTCGTGATCGACGCGGATCTGCGTAGACCGAATTTACATAATTTTTTCAGCATGTCTAAAGAACCGGGATTATCTGATTATCTTTTCGGGAAAATTGAGATTGAAAAAATAATAAACAAAACTAAAGTCGAGAATCTCGATTTTATCGGCAGTGGAAAAATATTTGATAATCCTTCTGAACTTTTAGCTTCCGACCGTATGCTTGGATTTTTAGACAGGATGAAAAAACAATACGATGTTGTCATTTTCGATTCTTCCCCTGTCCTGGCAGACACCGATCCTTTAATTATTTCAACTCTCGTCGATACTGTAGTAGTTATTACGATGGCTGAGTTTACAAGACTTGGAGAATTAAGACAATCGATGGAACTGCTTGGCGGTGTACGCGGTAAAGTTCCAGGGCTTATCGTGAACAATTTCAATTTTCACTGGTCACATGGTATCGCTTACGGGTATTCAGGATATGGTTATTATAGTTCTAAATAAATATTTGGCTAATAAGTCGATAAGGGTAAGATGATATGAAGAACGGTTTATTTCTCTTAAAGATAATTTGCTTGTTATGTATCTGTTTGTTGATCACTGGAAATATACAAGCCCAGGTTCAAGAAGGAGTGTTGGGATCTACAACACCTTCGGCGGCATCTGCGGCATCGTATTACTTTATTTCCAAACCCGGTGAGCTGACTATGCAGGTAAATATTTGGGGGTATGTTCGTAATCCGGGAAGATATGAAATTCCAAGTTCTACCGATCTGATTCAATTGGTCTCGTATGCGGGCGGACCAATTCCGGATGCCGACATGGGTGATGTACAGGTAACCCGCCTATTGAAAAATGATTCGACGTATTCGCATCAGGAGTTTTATGTTAATCTTGCAGATTTGACTAAGATTCAGTCAACTGATTTGAATTTATATCCGGGAGATACGATTTTTATCGACCGAACAAGCTGGGCATCGTTCAGGGATATTCTTACCGTCATGATCCCGGTTGCTACCGTAGCCACGACTGTGGCTCTGGTAATCATTACGAACCGAAATAGCACCACGCCATAACCCATACCATGATTAGCGGCTATTCACAGCAATTATATTTTGTTTTTGCTCTGATTGGTGCAGGGATACTTACCTATAAAGGTACAAAAATGCACCGGATAATAACTTTTTTGTTAACACTCTGGCTATTAGGCGCCTCGATTATTCATCTTGAAGCATACAATTTGCCGCTGAAGTTTTTAGGCGGCGAGATGCAGTATAAGCGGCTTGTGTTTCTTATCTTATTGTTTTATCTAACAATGTTTATTTTTTTGAAACCCAGATTGCCGGAAAAAATTCCCCGTCTTCCATTTGAGAAATATTTGTTTGCGTTCTTCGGATGGTTTATTATTGTAATTGGCTATCATTTTTTCACCGGTACGCTCGGTACAAGAGATTTTATCGAGGTTGCCGAGGGTGTTATGCTGGTACTGGTATTATATTTAGTTCTGAAGCACATTGTTACTATCGAAATATTACAAGTTTTAGGACGAGCTATCATTTTGGTTGCTGTGTTGTCTTCGTTAGTAGCGATTGTACAATTTTTTGGAAATCCCTGGTTCCTTAGAATCGGCAGCGACCTAACTGCGTTCGGAGGAAAATTACGAAGCAATGGATTGTTCTATGCAGAATATGTGCACAGTTATGTTTGTGTTATGGCGCTGATGGTAACTCTTCTTGGAGTCAAGGAAGGGAAAATACGAAATGGATTAGTGGCGCTGCTGCTGGTCGGGATTGTTTTATCGTTCCATAGAATGAGTTGGATTGTTACAATTGTTATATTCATCTTATATATCCTTCTTTTTAATAGAAGTGGCTTTAAGAAATTTATTGTCTGGATTCCGCTTGCTGCTTCCATCGTATTGTTTTTATCTCTTGAAATATTCCAGGTTGTAGATAAGATTCAAGAATCGTCTTTCTATAAAGGGAGATTAAGTCAGAATAGTTTAGATAGCCGGGAGAAACTAAGCGAGATGGCATTAAGGCATCTTGATGAGATTTTCTTTTTGGGAGCCGGTAGTTCCAAAAGTGGAGTGTATTATTATGCAATGATGAATGCTGTGAATGACAGAGATTGGGCAATGGGTTTAAGGGGTGGGTTCCATAACATCTATGTCTATAGCTTATTCTTTTATGGAGTGCCATTTGCCTTTGTTTTTATTCTAATGTTGATAGTAGTAATAAAATATTTTCTAAAATCATTTTTTGCCGGAGAAGCTTTTTCCTTTTTTCCGTTTCTTTTTCTTGTCATGTTTATAATAATGAATATAACAAATTGCTTCCCGGTTGAGTATGATTTTGGATTTTATTTCGGTTTGTTCCTCGGATGCGGCGCAGCCGTGGTTTCAAAAAATATTCCAGTAGGCAGTCTTCTTATCTTCAAGAATGCATGAGTAAAGTTAATTTTAAATATGGACAAGCCGGGTCACTTTATATAGCAGTACTATTGAGCATTGTTATCGGGATAGGCTCGAGTATAATAACAACGCGAATTCTTGGTCCGCAAGATTATGGCGATTTGAAATTTATTCAAATTTTTTTCCAACTCTTGGCTACAATAGCACCTTTCGGAATCCTCCCGACAGGCGCGTTGTTATTGGCGCGGATGAGAGAAAACGATCTACGTAAGTCCGAATTGATTGGGGCAATCCTACTCATCACGGCGTTTTTATCTCTGGTGTTCATGACGATTTCCGTCGGGTTTTCATTCTTTGAAAATAGTCTGTTAGGAAATCTTCTCGGACAAACAATTTTATTATTTTCGCCTTTGGTTGCAATCTTGATTTTCCAGCCTTGTCTTGAATATATACTGCAGGGAGACAATCAAATTTACAAATTGTCTTTTTTCCGGATAATGCCTGGGTTACTGTATGTTATTCTTATGTTATTGATGCAGTATTTTTTTCATATTACGCTCGGGATGTCTCTTTTAATCCAACTGGTTACATCCGGTATTATGACTATCGTAATTATCCGACAACTTCGCCCGACTCTGACTCATTTTAAAGAAAATAAAAATACAATCATTGAGGCAAATAAGCATTACGGTTGGCATATATATATCGGGAGCTTAAGTAGTGTTGCTACCTCGTATTTGTCTACCTTTATGATAAGTTATTATATTGACAATACTCAGGTGGGGTTTTTCGCTCTTGCAACAACGATATCGATGCCGTTAGCGCAGATTGCGAATGTTGTCGGTACAACATATTTTAAAGATTTTACTAAGGAAAAATTTCTCCCTCGTAAAATAACTCTGGTAGCCGTGGGTTTCACTTTGGTGGCTTTTGGTTTATTCGTTATATTTATTAAGTATCTTGTTGTTATACTTTATACCCAAAAATTTATAGAAGTCGTCTCGCTCTCTTACATCATTGCACTAGGTTATTCGTTTTTAGGAATCGGCGATTTTCTTAACCGATTTCTTCAGGCGCACGGTAAGGGTAAGGAATTGCGAAACGGAGCCTTCTTGGTTGGTTTTGTAAATATCTCCGGGTATTTTTTACTCATAAAATTTTTCGGAGTTACCGGGGCTGCAATAACTCAGTGTTTATCGAGTTTTATCTATCTCTGTGTGATGTTTTATTACTACAGAAATTTCAAAAGGTAAAGTTTGTCATCTATCCAATCATTACATAGAATACGAAATGTAGCAATACTATGATTGACTTGATATTATTTTTGATATACTTTCATTAACGAAATAATACTTTTTTTACAACTTGGAGCACACTATGCTAAATGGAAAAACACTTTTGATAACCGGGGGCACGGGTTCATTTGGAACTACGTTTGTCGATAGAGTGTTACGCGATTATTCTCCTTCTTCCATAATAATTTTTAGTAGAGATGAGAAGAAACAATTCGATATGAGAAATAGATTACACACGCCTATATTAAAATTTGTTATTGGCGACGTAAGAGAGAGGGACAGAGTTTTCCAGGCGATGAAGGGGGTCGATTATGTATTTCATGCCGCCGCTCTAAAGCAGGTTCCTACATGTGAATTTTTTCCTTATGAAGCTGTGATGACCAATGTAATAGGAACGCAAAATGTGCTTGATGCTTCTGAGGAAAATGGAGTCAATAAAGTTATAGTCCTGAGTACCGATAAAGCCGTATATCCGATTAATGCCATGGGTTTATCAAAGGCGATCCTGGAAAAATTAATGCTGGCGAAAGCAAGAACATTCTCAAGTAAAACGGTGTTTTGTGGAGTTCGCTATGGCAATGTTATGTATTCTCGCGGATCTGTTATTCCGCTGTTTATTGAACAAATACAAAATAAGATGCCCGTCACAATTACAAATCCGGCAATGACTAGATTCTTATTACCGCTGCCGATCGCAATTGAACTGGTACTCTATGCCCTTCAAAAAGGAGAGAACGGTGATATTCTCGTTCGGAAATCTCCCGCAGCTACTATTGAGATGATTGCTGATGCAATGTTGGATATTTTTCAATCAAAGTACGGGAAGAAAATTATCGGGACAAGAGAAGGCGAAAAACTTCATGAGACGTTAGTAACTCAGGAGGATTTACTTAAAGCGCAAAGTTACGACAATTTTTACCGGATTAAAAATTTAGAACGCCTTGACTATGATAAATATTTTGTTGAAGGAACAATTGACAAATTTCCTAAAGAAGGGTATACCTCAGAAAATACAACGAGACTCGATTATGGCGGGACTAAAGAACTCATTCTATCATTGCGCGAGGTTCAGGATTTATTGAAATGAGTAAAATTAAAGTTGGGATTACCGGACAAAGCGGTTTCATCGGATATCATCTCTTTCATTATTTAGCGACCAAGACCGATAATATCGAATTAGTTCAATTCAACGATAATTATTTCTCACAACATTCAACTCTCCAGAATTTTGTGAATCAGTGCGACACAATCGTTCACCTCGCCGCTATGAACAGGGGAGATGAAAAAGAAATATACGATACGAATATCCGGCTTGTTCAGGAATTAATCTCTGCTTTAAGATCGACTTCGAAAAAGATCCACGTTATTTTTGCTTCATCTGTACAGGAGAGCCGCGATAACGTTTATGGAAGATCAAAAAAAGAAGGCCAAAAATATTTTGATGAATGGACTACTACATCGAACGGAATAAGTACAACACTTATTATACCGAATGTTTTTGGCGCATTTTGCAAGCCACACTATAACTCAGCAATAGCTACGTTCTGTTATCAACTTTCGCATGACCAGTCGCCTGAAATTAAAATAGACGCGGAACTTCCCTTGATATATGTGAATGATCTTGTCGATAATATTTATCGGGAAATAATTTCCAGGCGCGCAGAAAAGACGATAAAGATTTTTGTTCCTGAGACCATACGCCGCAAGGTTTCCGATCTACTTCATCAGTTGCTTAATTTTAAAAAAGATTACCTCGCGGATGATTTAATCCCGGAGTTAAAAACACCATTTGATATCGCATTGTTCAATACGTTTAGATCTTATATCGATTATTCATATTATCCTCATAAAATTCCTGTTAAAGAGGACGAACGCGGATATCTGGTAGAAAATATAAAATCACAAAGTGCCGGGCAAACTTTTTTTTCTGTTACAAAACCAGGGATCATTAGAGGAAACCATTATCACTTTCGTAAATTAGAAAGATTCTGTGTCATATCAGGTGAAGCTGTAATTCGATTAAGAAAAATAGGTACGCAGGAAGTAGTCGAATATAGAGTATCCGGCGAAGAACCGTCGTATGTAGATATACCTATATATCACACGCACAATATCGAGAACGTTGGGAAAACAAAACTATTGACAATATTTTGGTGCAACGAATTTTACAATCCAAATGATTCAGACACCTACTTCGAGAATGTCAGATGAAAAATAAGAAGAGCAATTTAAAGGTTTTGACTTTTGTCGGTACACGACCCGAGGTAATACGATTATCTCAAACTATGCTTCTGTTGGATAAATATGTCAACCATGTAATAGTTCATACGGGACAAAATTATACCTATGAATTAAATAAAATCTTTATCAAAGATCTCGGAATACGAAAACCGGATTATTATTTAAAAGTCAATACTTCTACGCTTGGTTCGATGATGGGCGATACCCTGATTAAAGCCGAAAAAGTATTGTTAAAAGAAAAACCGGATGCTGTACTGATTTTGGGAGATACTAATAGTTCGATAGCAGGGATCATGGCTAAAAGATATAAGATACCGATCTACCACATGGAGGCAGGCAATCGGTGCTATGACCAAAACGTTCCTGAAGAAATCAACCGAAAAATCATAGATCATATTTCGGATTTCAACTTAGTTTACACAGAACATGCCAGAAGACAATTGCTCTCCGAAGGAATTCCGCATCGCCGGATTTATCTTACCGGCTCTCCGATGAATGAAGTATTGAAGTATTATGAAAAGAAAATAATGCAATCGGAGATTTTAAAAAAATTACAGCTAAAGCCACATGATTTCTTCCTCGTCAGTGCACACCGAGAAGAAAATGTCGATAATCCGGAATCATTGCGCTTGATCATCAAGACGATAAATAATATTGCATCTGAATACGGTAAGAAAATAATTATATCGACCCATCCAAGAACCCTGAAGAGAATACAAGAAGAGGGAAACATAAAGTTTAACAAAAATATTCTCATGCTAAAACCTTTTGGTTTTACAGACTATGTATGGCTGCAGATGAATGCCATTTGTACTCTTTCTGATAGTGGAACAATTAGTGAGGAGTCTGCGATATTAGGATTTCCGGCGATTACGATAAGAAATGCAACCGAGCGTCCGGAGGCTCTCGATGCAGGCTCGATTATTCTGACGGGCATCGATGAGTCAACGATAACCGATTCAATCAACCTTGTAATAAATGAAACACGAATTCATGCCCCTCAATCGCGGCCCGCAGACTATGGCGTATCAAATACATCATGGAGGGTGCTGAAATTAATTTTAGGTACTGCTAAGTTAAGCAACAAATGGGCTGGTATAGAGATTAATCGAAAAATTAAAGATCGGTAATATTATTTGCTAATATTGTGAAATTATTTATTGTTACAGATGAGCCTGTCCCATATGGGATGGCGGCAACAAACCGAATGCTCTCACTCTCCAGGGGTCTGGTAGAAGAAGGTATACCAGTTCAAGTTATTTGTATTCGAACAACTGAAAAACGCGAGGGGAATATAATAAACAAAAATTCAGCCGGAAGTATACAGGGAATTCAGTACGAGTATTCATGCGGAACTACTCAGCGCGGAGAAACATTTTTTAAAAGACGTTATTTGTCGATGAGGGGAATTTGGCATAGCGTTTTTTTGTTGCGAAAAGCCCATAGTAAAGATATTCTTATGCTGTATCTCAGTTCGCCATCTCAGGTGATTTTTTACTATTTGGTGGCAAAATTATTCGGCTTATTTTACATCATAGACAAAAGTGAGTATCCATTCGTCCTAAATAATAAATCGGCAATAGGAAAACTTTATGCGTATTTGTATACTTCATATATATATAAATTATTCGACGCAATACTTGTAATGACCACGCCGCTACAATCCTATTTTGCTAAGAGGATCCGAAAAAAAACAAAACTGTTATTAGTCCCTATGACGGTTGAAAGCGCAAGATTTCTGAATAATCAAACTATATCTCCGGAGAGAGATCGTTATATCGCGTACTGCGGGTATCTTGGTGGTAATAAGGATGGAGTTTCCATCCTTATTAACTCATTTGCGCTTCTTGTAAAAAAAATCAATAATATTAAACTTTATATTATCGGTGATGCTCAGGACACAAATGATTTGGTTAATTTCCAAGTCTTAGCCAAGGAATTAAATATAGAAAAGTATATTGTCTTTACTGGGCATGTATCGCGGGAAGATATGCCAGGGTATTTATGTCATGCTACCGTACTCGCTCTTGCAAGACCAACAAGTTTGCAATCACAGGGCGGCTTCCCGACAAAGCTTGGCGAATATCTTTCGACCGGAAATCCTGTCGTTGTTACGAGCGTAGGCGATATTCCGTTTTTTTTAAAGGACGGTGAAAATGCTTTTTTACCCGTTCCCGACAGTGCCGAGGCATTTGCGCAAAAATTAGAGTATGTTCTTACAAATCCCGAACACGCGAAGCAGGTCGGTATGAAAGGGCGGGAAACGGCGCTTACAAATTTCGATTATAAAGTTCAAGCAAAGCGGTTAGTTGATTTCTTAAGTACAATCTCCTGAAATGAATGTCGAATAACAGCATCATAGATCAGATTCACAACGAAGAGATTTCCGTCAGGGATACAAACCGTGAAACGGTTGATATACTCTTTGCCGGTGATTTCTATATGGGAAATCGTACTCAGGAACTTTGCCGGAAGAACGAATATGAAAAAATATATAATGAAGTCCTTCCAGCACTGAAGCAAAAAGATTTATCGATTGTCAATTTAGAAAACCCACTCACGGGTGAAGGAAATCCGATACCCAAAGTCGGTCCGCATCTTAAAGCACCGCCGGATTGCATACGTGCAATTCAATATGGAGGATTTGATGTCGTCGCATTAGCGAATAATCATATTCTCGATCATGGCGCTATAGGTTTGAAAAATACCATTGCCGCCTGTCAAGCGGGACATCTAAAAACCGTGGGCGCCGGACTTTCCTCCGACGAGATCCAAAAACCTTTGATAGTGAATGTAAAATCGGTAAGGATCGGATTAATCAACATTACCGAAAATGAATTTTCAACTATCAAAGACGGCGAAGCGGGGGCAAATGCGCTCGACCTTATCTCGGTATATCGGCAAATCATCGATGCAAGAAAAAATGCGGATATGCTTTTTATAATCGTTCACGGCGGGCACGAGTTCTATCCACTGCCCAGTCCGGGAATGGTAAAGATGTACCGACACTTTGCAGATATTGGAGTAGCGGCAGTCATCGGACATCATCCTCATTGTGCAAGCGGATTCGAAATCTGGAATGGTGTGCCGATATTCTATAGTCTCGGTAACTTTGTATTCGATTGGCACGAACCACAAGAGGAGATTTGGTATAAGGGGTATTTCGTCCGGTTGACGGTTGACAGTTCATCGGTGGTTCGGATGAAAATTTTTCCTTATAATCAATTCAAGGATGATGCTGGTTTGCATTTCATGGAGGGCGCCGAAAAATCGTCCTTCTTGAATAGAATTGCCGAATATTCTGAAATCATTCGGGATAGCTCGGCTTTGGATAAACGCTGGAGAGAGTTTTGCGATTCGAAAAAGTATGAGTATTTGAAAAATCTCCTCGGTCTCAATCGGATTGAAAGTGCATTATTGAAAAGAGGTATAGGCGCCGGTTATATTTTCCCTCGAAAAGACAAGTTGATACTGCTGAATTTACTGCGATGCGAGGCGCACCGTGACGTGTCGGTTGAAATCTTAAAACAATTAATTACAGAAGACAAAATAAAATGATGGTCGGAATTCATATTGACCCGGATGGAAGTGTGGACAAAACGCTTCTTCGGTATGAAAATATTCTCGAGTTCAACGGGATAAAATACGTGCGGCTGAACGTCAATCAGCCGGATTTCTGGCAACAGGTAGAGAAACTCGATCTATTTATATTCAACTGGTATTGGACATCCCGTCAGCATCAAATGGTGCCGACAATCCTTTCGTTGGTAGAGAATGAAATGAATGTAAAATGTTTCCCGAATCTGAAAACATGGTGGACATACGATGATAAGATAAGAGAGTACTATCTTTTAGAGCATCATTCTTTTCCGGTTATTCCGACATGGATATTTTGGGATGAAACCTCTGCTCTTAAATGGCTTGAAGATGCAGAGCTGCCGGTAGTATTCAAATTGAAGAGCGGTGCAGGCTCTGAAAACGTCGTATTAGTGAAAACAAAGTCTCACGCAGAATTACTTATACATAAAATGTTCGGTAAGGGAATCGCGTCGGGGTGTGTTCCCGGCACACTGAATTTAAAAATAAATGACCTTGGTTATTTAAAAACTATCAGACGTTATTTAGGAGATCGATTGAGATCGATGCAATTGAAGAACGTCTCTCCTTTTGAGCAAAAGCACAAAAATTATGCGCTCTTTCAAAAATATTTGGGCGGAAATACTTTTGATATGAGAATAACAACGATCGGAAATAGAATTTTCGGAAATATAAGATACATGAGGGAAAACGATTTTCGGGCTTCCGGCAGTGGAAGCAGCAGCTGGGAGAAAAAGAATGTCGATCTCCGATGTGTGGAAATCGGGCATAGAGTTTCAAAGAAATTTGAATTTCAAAGTATGTCGTATGATTTTTTGTTCGATCATGAGAACAAACCGTACATCGGTGAGATATCGTACACTTCACCCGATTGGTCTGTCTGGATGTCGCCCGGTTATTGGGACAATA
>CAZFQL010000003.1:220228-261948 GCA_964520905.1 uncultured Chlorobiaceae bacterium
GTTGTGGCGGTTTCAGGAACGCTTCAAGGTGTTTTATCGGAAGAATTCATCAGTTTGGGATTGGATATCGACCAATATACCGAACGAGGTTGCAGCCTTCTTTCTGGTACGGTTTTGCGATGTATTGCTCGTTCAGCACGATGAACAGGCGCAGAAGGTTTCTGCGCTTAGGAAAAAAGTAATTTTATTGCCGAATATGTTCGATCCAAGGATCGAACATATTTCACGAAACAAATCTAACGGCAATATTGTTATCATTGGAGCATTATCAAACCGCAAGGGGTTAGATTTATTTTTGCCGGTTGTCCAGAAACTCAAACATGTAACGTTCGAGTTTGTCGGGGAAGCCGAAGATATAGAGGGAAATAGAATTAAAGAACAATTGAAAAAATGTCCAAATGCGATTTTACACGGTTGGCTTAATCGTGAAGATACTCTCAAGAAAATTGCATCTGCGAAAGCGCTGGTGAATACATCGCGCATGGAAGGATTCCCGAACGCATTTATTGAAGCCTGGGCGCTGAGAACTCCGGTTATATCGCTTTCTGTTGATCCCGGTAATGTGATTAAAAATCATAATCTTGGTTATGTCTGTAATGGCAATGTTGAATTACTTGAAGAACTATTACATAAAGATACATTGGACTTAGACACCGCTCAAATTCAGGATTATGTTTTGAAACGTCATTCGGCTAAATATACCGTCAACGTATTTGAGGATATAATCTCATGACGGAAAGTTTACCAAAGCCGGTGCGTGTACTATTCATTGTGGCAAGAATGCCGGTCGGTGGTGCGGAAACCTTTCTTATAAGTTTGTTGAATCGGTTGGATAAAAATCTGATCCGACCTTTCGTATTCTCTTTGGGATCCGAAGATGATCCGCTATATCAAAAAATTCCACAAGATGTTTTTAAATATGTTCGGGCAAGAAAATGGAGATACGATTTATCGCCATGTGAATCTATCAGAAGTCTTATTGTATCTGAGAAGATTCAGACTGTGGTTTGCTCAGACTATTTTACATATTTTTATATCTGGAACATACTCAGGAAACAAAAATTAAATATCCGCGTTATTATCTTGCTGCATGTAACAAAACCCAGGCATCTTAAAGAATTTCTTCATGGATTCATTTTTGCGAGAATGCTGTCGGGCAGCGAAGAAATTCTGACTACATGCGAGAATCAGAGGAAATTCCTTTCCCGTATATTTATGATTCCACGGAAAAGGTTTGCGGAAATTATATACAACGGTGTTGATACAAATTACTGGACTCTTCCGGTTGACCCGAAACGGAGACTTGATCTTAGGAAACAATTCGGTATTCCACAGAATGCTGTTGTGATTATCAATGTTGCCGGATTTCGGAAAGAAAAAAGACACGACCTGATGGTAAAAGCTTTTAATGAATTATATTTGAAGAGCAGTCGTGAAGATATATATCTGGTATTCGTCGGTGGCGGCGATAAACAGATTCAGGATTCAGCACAACAGTTGGCGCGTAAATATAATTTGTCAGGGAAGATAATTTTTGCTGGCATACAGGATGATTTAAGATTAATGTATTGGATGGCGGATATTTTTACGTTAGGATCAACGAGCGAAACTTTTTCTATAGCCGCACTGGAAGCGATGTCGACCGGTCTCCCGAGTGTGTTGACCGATATCGGCGGCGCACGCGAGATGGTTCAGACGAATATCAATGGAATAATCGTGAAGCCGTACTCATCGCAGGCGCTCGCTTCAGGATGGATGAAATGTATCGAGCTTCTTCCATCCATGGATAACTCTGCTATCAGGCAAGGTGTTGTTGATCGATTTAATTTGAATGATTGTATTCAAAATTACAATCGTTATTTGTCAGGATCAAACTGATGTTGAACAAAATATCAAACAATAACGAATTATGAATATTGTCGTTACAGGTGGCGCAGGTTTTATCGGATCGAATCTAATCGACCGTCTCCTCGAGAATGGACATACAATAATATGTCTCGATAATTTTGACGATTATTACGATCCTGCTGTGAAAGAAAAAAATTTGATTGGAGCCAGGGAAAGTAAAAATTTCGTGCTTCTTAGAGGGGATATTCGTGACGAGCAGATACTCGATAAATGTTTTTCCAAACAACAGGTCGATCTAGTAATTCACCTTGCGGCGAGAGCCGGTGTAAGACCTTCACTTGCAAATCCGCATCTTTATTATGATGTGAACGTGCTTGGAACGCTCAAGCTTCTCGAAGCAATGAGAAAATATAAAGTCACAAATCTTATCTTCGGTTCATCTTCATCGGTTTACGGAAATAATAATAAAACCCCGTTTTCCGAAATCGATCCGGTCGATCACCCGATCTCGCCGTATGCCGCAAGTAAAAAAGCAGATGAACTATTATGCCATACTTATTATCATCTTTATAAATTCAACATCTTTTGTCTTCGTTTTTTTACGGTGTATGGACCAAGACAAAGACCGGAGATGGCTATTCATCATTTTGTAAGAAGAATTCTCGGTGGAGAACAAATTACTCTTTTCGGAGACGGAACAAGCCAGCGTGATTATACATTCATCGAGGATATAATTGATGGAATATCAAGATGCATGAATGTGCTTCATGGTTATGAGATTATCAATTTAGGTGAGTCACAGACAATTTCACTGATCGATCTTATCAAAGTGATCGAAGAACTGACAGGGAAGAAAGCGGTTATCGATTGGAAACCAATGCAGCCGGGTGACGTGATAAAGACTTATGCCGATGTCGGCAAGGCGAAGAAAATACTCGGTTATCATCCGCGGTATTCTATTAGAGATGGACTGAGCAGGTTTATCGATTGGTTTCAGAATAATCCGGATAAGCCTATTTCAGGGATTAATCAATAATCGAAATAGAATTGTCAGTGTTATTACATGAATAAATAGCTGAAGAATTGCAGGAGAATAAATCTAATGAAAAAGGTTTTAGTTACAGGTGCCGGAGGATTCATCGGCAGTCATTTAACAGAAGAGTTGGTTAAAAAAGGATACCAAGTCAGGGCATTTGTTCGCTACAACAGTCGGAACAATTGGGGGCATTTGGAATCCCTTGACAAATCAATTTTGGATCATCTCGAGATTACGACCGGTGATATTACAGATCCGTTTTTTGTGGATAAGGCTGTTGAAGGAACGGATGCGGTATTTCATCTTGCGGCGTTAATCGCTATTCCATATTCATATGTCGCTCCTGAGAATTTTGTTAATGTCAATATCAACGGAACATTGAATATTCTTAAAGCGGCGCTGCATCATAATGTTACACGAGTCATTCATACATCGACATCGGAGACATACGGTACCGCCCTTTACACACCGATCAATGAACTGCATCCTCTTCAGGCGCAATCGCCGTATGCAGCTACGAAAATCGGCGCCGATAAATTAGCTGAGAGTTTTCACTTGTCGTTCGGTTTGCCGGTATCTATTGTCCGGCCCTTCAATACTTATGGTCCGAGGCAGTCTGCACGCGCCATAATCCCAACATTGATCAGTCAGATATTGAGCGAGCAAAATCTTATCAAGGTCGGTTCATTACATCCGGTTCGTGATTTTACTTTCGTGAAGGATACGGTAAATGGTTTCATCAGTGCTGCAATGTCAGATGGATCGATCGGTAAAGTGACGAATCTCGGGACCGGGTCCGGTATCTCGATCGGCGATCTGGCAAAAAAAATAAAAACACTATTAGGAAAAGAAAAAGAGATTGTTGTTGATGACCAAAGAATCCGGCCTGAAAACAGCGAAGTATTAAAATTGATATGCGATAATTCGATGGCAAAAAATATCCTCGGCTGGTCACCGGCATATTCCATAGATGAAGGATTGGTGAAAACCATCGATTATATCAAAGACAATCTTAAGTATTACAAAACGAATATATATAATATCTAGGAGATAACATGCAGGCTATATTGGTAGCTGGAGGGCAGGGAAAAAGACTTCAGCCATATACGTTGGTCATCCCCAAACCGCTGATTCCCATAAAGGATGAACCTATTATGGAGGTGATTGTCAAGCAATTGGCAAAAAATGGGTTCAAACAGATTCATATGTGTATCGGTTATTTTGGCGAGCTGCTTCAAACATTTTTTGGAGATGGTTCAAAGTACAAACTTAAAATAACGTATTCGAAAGAAACAAAACCGCTCGGAACGATCGGGCCATTAACTTTAATCGAATCTCTGGATGATGATTTTTTAGTCATGAATGGAGACACATTGTCCGATATGAATTATAAAGAGCTTCTAAAGAAGCATAAACTCTCGAAGAGTGCGCTGACAATTGCAACATTTTCGAAAAAAGTGAAAATCGAACTGGGTATTTTGGAATACAATAGTGATCGGAGTTTAAAAGATTACATAGAAAAACCTACACTGTCATATGAAGTCAGTACGGGAATTTACGCACTCAATAAAAAGGTCGTCAAGCTTTTGAAATATAATGAATATTTTGATTTTCCATCTCTCGTTAAGCTGCTGCTTAAGAAGGGGATGAAAGTCAACACAGTGCACCACGATGGGATCTGGCACGATTTGGGAAGTATTGAAAGTTTTGAATCCGCTCTTATAGATTATGATAAAATGAAAATCAATGGTTGATGATTTCCAAAAGCAAATGACCCCCCAACAAAAAATATTGATCCTTGGAGCAAACGGCTTCATTGGACGCAGACTCTGTGGTATTTTATCGGAGAATAAACATCAAGTAATTACGGCGGATATCACGGGTCAAGTGGATGTCTCCATTGATGCACTTGACAAAGCGCATGTGTTTGAAACAATAAACCGATACAAACCTGATTGCATAGTGAATCTTTTAGGTTATACCGACAATGAACATCCGGATAGAATTTATGAAACCAATATTTTACCTTTTATTTATATTGCAACTGCGCTTACAAAGTTAAAACTGAAGACTCGCGTGGTAATAGTCAGTTCAGCTGCGGAATATGGAGATTCTGATTCAACCGATGGATCTTTAAAAGAAAATGATCCCAAAAAGCCGGTCTCACATTATGGCGCGGCAAAGTTCGTGCAAACGATGATAGGTCAACTCTACAACGTTCAGCAAAAGATAGACGTCGTAGTTGCGCGTCCATTTAATATTATAGGAAACGGAATGAGTGCGAAACTGGTGCCGGCATGTTTCGTAGAGCAATTTCTTAAACATTCAGAGGCTCATAAGATTGCGATAATAAAAACCAAAAATCTTGACACAATGAGAGATTTTCTGTCTCTTGACGATGTAGTCAGAGGATTGTACAAGGTTATCAAGGTTGGTCGGTCGGGTGAAGTATATAATATATGTTCGGGAAAAGGTGTCAGTATACGAACAATGTTTTCGATGGTGGCGAAAGAATTTTCCGGTATTAATTATGAAATATCGGAAGATATTTCTGACAGAGAAAAGAACGTAATAATGAACAGTGTTGGTAATAATTCAAAATTAAAAGAATTAGAATGGAAACAGGAAGACAGCCTTGAAACAGTGATTCGGAATCTCATATCGGAGAAAAAGAAAAATCCTCATATCGGTAATATTTATTTATGAGGGTATTGCTTGTAAATAAATTCTGTTTTATTAAGGGCGGTGATTCGACCTACATGTTCAATCTTGCCGAATTGCTTCAACAACATGGGCATTCGATATCTTATTTCTCCATGCACCATCCTAATAATAAAATTACTGCTTTTGAGAAATACTTTGTAGATGAAATAGATTTCATCGAAGTGAACCGTAACAAGACAATTCGTAACGGTATGAAGGTTTTGTCTCGTACGATTTACTCTCATCAGGCGAGAAAAAATATAGCAAAATTGATTGAAGACGTAAAACCCGATATCGCGCATCTTCATAATATACATGCACAGATCACGCCTTCCATTCTCTATGAATTCCATAAGCATGACATACCTGTATTCTGGACTCTGCACGATTATCAATGGATATGTCCGAATACTAATATGGTATCTCACGAAGAGATTTGCGAATCATGCAAGGGGAACAGGTTTTTTCAATGTACTATTAAAAAATGTAAGAAAGATTCAAGGAGCGCGAGTTTTGTTGCAACATTGGAAGCGGTGGTACACGATTTACTTGGAATGAAAAATTTGGTTTCAGAATATATCGCGCCGAGTGAATTCTTAATCAGCAAATTCGTAGAGTTCGGCTGGAGTCCGAAGCGAATACATCATCTTCCGTATTTCCTGGCAAAGGAAAAATTTATATACGATGGAAAAGTTTCCGGCAATTATGCCTTATATATCGGTCGTTTGGAAAGCTACAAAGGAGTGAAAACGCTTCTCAGGGCTGCATCGATCGCAAAAGAAATACCACTTAAGATTGTAGGTGAGGGTACAGAGAAAAATTCACTGCTGGATTTTTGTAGAGAATCGAATTTGACGAACGTCGAATTTGTCGGTTATCTGTCCGGTGAAAAATTAAACCAGATGCTTCACAATTGCGGGTATGTAATTGTACCTTCTGAATGGTACGAGAATTATCCTTATGCGGTGATGGAGGCGATGGCGGCGGGCAAAGCGGTAATTGCTTCAAGATTGGGAGGCTTACCTGAAATGATTGAGGATGGTATTACGGGTTATTTATTTACCCCTTGGGATGAAAAAGATCTTGCTCATAAAATGCGTATTATCTATAGCGATAATTTATTGCGTAATAAAATGGGCAGCGCCGGCAGAGATCGCGCTCAAATATTATATGATCAAGAATTCCATTATGAAAAAATAATGGAAATCTATTCGAGAAAAGTGCTTAATAATAATATACCGAAAGGAATTACTTTGTGAAAAAAATTTATATAGCCGGATGTGGAGGAATGCTCGGGGAAGCTTTTCATAAGCAATATCAGGATAAATATATATTAAAGTGTACCGATATCGATGTAAATGAAGAGTGGTTAAATTATTGCGATATTCGGGACTTTGAATCATATAAAAAAGATGTAGAAGATTTCCGGCCCGATTATCTTTTTCACTTAGGCGCCTTTACTGATCTTGAATTTTGCGAGCTTCACCCTGAGGAAACATACGAAACAAATACAATTTCAGTTGAGCATGCCGTTGATATTGCAAACCGGTTAAATATCCCCTTGCTATATATAAGTACGGCGGGCATTTTCGATGGAAAGAAGGATGTGTACGATGATTGGGATACACCTAATCCGTTGGGACATTATGCCAGATCAAAATATGCGGGAGAACTTTTTGTAAAGGATCATTCTCGTCGGTATCTCATTTGTCGAGCAGGGTGGATGATGGGCGGTGGGCCAAGGAAAGATAAAAAATTTGTCCAGAAAATTATAAAACAAATTAAAGAAGGCAAAAAAGAATTATTTATTGTTAATGATAAACTTGGGACTCCGACCTATACTCATGATTTTGCGATGAATGTAATGAAATTATTGGAGAACAATCGTTTTGGGTTATATAATATGGTCTGTGGGGGTATAACAGCGCGTTTGGAAGTCGCGTCAGAAATGGTAAAGATTTTGAAAAGGGAAAATGAGATTAAAATAACGGAAGTTTCATCCAAATATTTTTCAGATGAATACTTCGCAGATCGACCAGCATCGGAAAGGTTGTTGAATAGACGTTTGGATTTACAAAAGATGAATATTATGCGAAATTGGAAAATCACCCTTAATGAATATTTGGAAATATATTTTAAAGATTTTTTTAATAAGTAATAACTTATACAGGATAAATCGTCTTTGCACGAATCAATAAAAAAGACTTCTGACAAATCACTCTAATCATTCAACCCAAGATGTTTAACGGAAACATAGTTATCTTCAAATTTGCTGCTGTGCATCGAACGAGAAAATCAGGAATAAATCAATAAAATTCCTTGATTATCTGCTGTTCGTTTCTTAAATTAATATACACTACATCGATAGAATTATCTGCTCTCTGTACCAATTACTTTGACCACTCGAATCTTTATTGGTGGTGTATTTATAAAAGTTTTGTATGCGTAAAATTAATGGTCATTATTTATGCTCAGATCGTTCGATGATGTCGGAAATAATCCTTTAGGGAGATCTATTAATATATTCTAACATCAGAAGTCTTCCTTGTTTATTTCACGATAAGGGAGGTCAGAATCCATAAATTTAAGAATTAAGAAATTGAACTATTTTTGATAATCAATTGTTTTAGTCTTTATTCTCCACTATCCAGTAAATGGGCAATTTATGAGTTTTGTTAATGTTTTCATGAAACGATTCATAGGAATTATATTTCTATTCATCGCTGTTATCAATATTCTCGAAGCAGCGGAACCCAATCCGGGAGATTTTAGGACGAAGCAATCCGGTAATTGGAACGATCCCGGAACATGGCAGGTGTACGATTTGACATCGATGACATGGGTTGATTCGACTGTCACACCGGGAATTGAGAACACGGTTTACATTGAAAATACAATGACTGTCACGCTAACCCGTGATGAAAGGTGTAATAACCTTTATCTTTATGCAAATAATTTTCAGAACCGAATAGTCACTGAATCATACACCCTTGGTGTGAACGGCAAACTATCAGCGTACATTGATCCGGCTCCGGGTCGTCCGATAGGAGTTTTACCTTTCACTTCTTACTGGATCAACACGAGCGGCGGAGGAAAAATATCATTAGTTGGAACAAGCCGTGTGATTACGATGCCCGGTGAATGGGGCGATGATCCACCCGGGTGGAGATTAGAGGTTGCATTGAATCCGGGTGAGACGGGTATCTTCAATACGAGTCTCAAAGCCGCACATATCACGATTGCCTCCGGTACAGTTGCCTTCACGCTTGCTAATTCATTTCGGCCCGATAGTGGGCGGGGAATAGGAACTTTGACTATCAATCCGGGCGCCACCTTACGACTCAAAGCAGGCGTACTTCAAAGGTGGGATTTTGCAAATATAAATTCACACTTCGGAAAATTGGAGGTAAACGGTAGACTTGTCTATGACAGTACGGTAGTTGGTACTATAGGAGCGACAACAATCAATTTTAACGGCATAGTTGAGTATGCCGCCAACGGCGCCCAGACATTAGTTACACGTGGTGCCAATAGCTATGGCGCCAATCCAAACATATACACAAATTTAAAGTTGAGTGGATCGGGTACAAAGACGCTCGGTTTGAATACAACGGTTAATGGGATATTAACGCTGGCAGGTACAGCCGGTTTATCACTTGATGCCTACACGCTGACCTATGGCAATTCATCAACACTTGAGTACGCAGGTTCAAGTATTCAAACAACCACCAATGCTGAATTTCCATCTTCAGGCGCTGCGGCAAATCTGAGAATAAACAATCCAAATGGTATAGCCCTTCATGCAACGAGAATACTAACAGGTCAGCTTGATCTCACCGATGGGAATATCAATACAGGTGCTAATACATTGGCATTGAGCAGCACGGGTACGGTAGCGAGAACAGCGGGACATGTAAATGGCAATTTAAATAAATCGATTGGAATTGGATCGCCGGTCGTTACCTATGAGATTGGAGATGCGGCAAACTATACACCGGTAGATTTATCATTTCATAGTGTAACCACTTCGGGGGATGTAACGGCAACAACAATACCGACTGAGCATCCTCAAATTGTATCATCGACGATTGATTCGAATAAAAGCGTTAACCGTTATTGGACACTGACAAATGCAGGGACTGTTTATTCTTCTTATGATGCGGTCTTTCACTTTGTAAGTCCGGATATCGATATCGGAACAAACACAAATAATGTGATAGCGGAGAAGTACGATGCACCGAGTTGGTCTAATGTAACTGTTGGGACAAGAACTTCAACAAGTACACAGATAACAGGGTTGAATAATTTCAGTGATTATGCTATTGGTGAGATCAGAACATACTCAATAACAGCGACTACGGGGTTGCATGGAAATATTGCGCCATCGGGTGCAGTGATGGTTGAATACGGAGATAACCAATCATTTATGATTCTTCCGGATGCAGGATATCATGTGGATAGTTTGTTTGTCGATGGTATTCATGTCGATTCAATATCAAGTTATACGTTCAATTATGTAACAGAGAACCACACGATACATGCTAACTTCTCTATCAACACCTATACAATTACATCATCGGTCGTCGGAAATGGAACGATTACACCATCAGGCGTAACATCGGTCAATCATGGAAGTAATCAATCATATGCATGGTCGGCAGACCCCGGTTACCATTTCAGTAATCTGTTAGTCGATGGGCTTCATCAAGACTCAACAAGTAGTTATACATTTAATAATATCGACCAGAATCATACCATTGAAGCAAGCTTTGCAATCAACACCTATACACTAACCGTGAATGCAGTAAACGGAACGGTTACCAAGAATCCCGATCAGCCAACCTACAATCATGGAACATCGGTACAACTAACGGCGGTGCCATCTACCGGTTATCACTTCGTGAATTGGAGTGACGATTTGAGCGGTACGGATAATCCCGAAGTGATCATGATGGATGGAAATAAGACTGTCACGGCAAATTTTGCTATAACAACATATACTGTCACAGCAAGTGCCGGATCGAACGGAAATATAACTCCGTCCGGATTAATTATAGTGAATTCGGGTACCGATCAATCGTTCATCATTAGCGCTTCATCCAATTATCATATATCGGATGTTTTGGTTGATGGTGTTTCTGTTGGTGCAGTCCCCGGTTATACATTTAATAATATTACAGCGAACCATACAATATCAGCAATCTTTGCAATAACAACTTTTACTATCACATCAAGTGCCGGATCGAACGGAGATATAACACCGTCTGGATTAGTTATAGTGAATTCAGGTACCGATCAATCGTTTACCATAAGCGCTTCATCCAATTATCATGTGGCGGATGTTCTGGTCGATGGCATCTCTGTTGGTGCGGTCCCCGGTTATACATTTAATAATATTACAGCGAGCCATACAATATCAGCAAGCTTTGCAATCACATCTTACACAATCGAAGCGACTTCGGGTTCGAATGGAACAATCGATCCGAGCGGTTTAGTATCGGTGAATGTGGGTTCTGATCAAACATTCAACTTTAACCCGGCGCCATGCTATCAAGTCGCTGATGTCCTCGTTGACGGCGGCAGTATCGGTGCGCCTGCAAACTACACGTTCACGAATGTACAGGCGAATCATACGATTCATGCAATGTTCGCGATGACCCAGTACACTCTCACGATCAATGTCACAGGAAACGGTAGTGTAACGAAGAATCCGAATCAGTTGACATATACCTGCGGAACGCTTGTAGGACTCAAGGCGGTTGCAGGAAGTCATAGCTGGATATTCTCGACATGGGGCGGCGATGCTGGCGGAACAAATGACTCGGTGACGGTAACGATGAACGGCGATAAGACAGTCAGTGCGACATTCATAGAAGACCCGGCATATCAGGTGATGTACCGGAGCTTCCGTGCAGAGAGTCTTGCGTTGGATAGAGACAACAAAGGAAAGATAAACAAATATGTAAATCCATTGAAGCCGGTAAGATCGAACTTCATCGCAAAATTGGGTGCAGATTCGATGAATGTAAATAGTCTGCATATGGAGTTTGGCTCAGGCATAGATACTACATTCCCATTCTACACAGTACCGCCATCGACAATAACACCGACAGTGGGCGATACGAAGTTGAAGAAGTGGGAGTTATCGTTTGGAACAGCGATGAATACCGGAGATTCAGTAGAAGTCCATGGTTTCGGTAATCAGGGTAAAGTCCAGAAGGTAACGAAGTATTACTGGGGACGCAGTACAACGATGTTCACCAGGAAAGCGAAGAAAGATCCGCTATTCACAAGCAACTTGCTGTGCTTACCGATGCCGAACCGTGTTAACGCGTTGTATGAGACGTTCTACAATACTCAATACGGAGCCGATGGAATGGTTGTGGGTAAGAATTGGAAGTCACCTGTAGACAGTTCGAAGTACTATGGATGGTTCCAGACGCTGAAATACGGTGATGTGTTGAAGACACTTTATGTATCGAGAACCACCCAGATGCATACCGGAGCAGCACGAGGCTTTGATAGACTTGATGGCGCTACAAAGGGACTCACGAAACAGCAGAAGACATTGCCGCCGACGAAGTTCAACAACAAGTTATTGGCAGATATGATAGCGTTGAAGTTGAACATCGTATCGAGTGCATGGGAATATACACCGATAGGGTATGGCGAGTTGAAGTATGACGACGGCACGACGAATCCGTTGAACGGTATGATGTTGAAAGAGATAGCGTCCTACGGTGATTCGTTAATGATGGGCTGGTTAGTAGATTCGACATACATCAAGTCAGGCAGACCAGTTACAGTAAAAGTGCACAAGTTTGTTGGAGCCGATACATTTGCAGTATTAGGTAATGTAGTAGCGAAGATAGACAGTGCATTTGAAGGGAAAATAGATACGGTCAGCTTTGTGAGTGGTTTGAAGTACACAGGGTTCCGTAAGCTGATGGACGTATCGTACCTGAAAGCTAATCCCGGTGTAATACCGTCGAAGATGATTGCCTTGGATAACAATTATACATCACAGGAGCCGGTAGAGTTCGCGTTGTATCAGAACTATCCGAATCCGTTCAACCCGACGACAACGATACAGTTTGATTTGCCAATGGAAGCTCTGGTAACGTTGAAGATATACAACGTGCTTGGCCAGGAGATGGCGACAATACTGGATCGACAGGATATGAATGAAGGAACGCAAGAGGTGCAGTTCAATGCGAATGAATTCTCCTCGGGTGTATACTTCTATCGCATCGTAGCCGAAGGAATGGATGAAGACGGCGCTACAACGAACACTTACCAAACTGTAAAGAAGATGATGCTGGTGAAATGAGAAAATTTTTCCAGATAGTAGAGAAATAAAATAATAAATGGGTAAAATGGGTATCATAAACTCTCATTTTCTAATAGAATATAGAGAATGATATTAAGTGTGATGTGCAGCAAATAATCATAATGGGCTCAGAAGTATCTTAATTTTGATAGAATCACATAAGGATTATTAAAATCTCGGTGATTTGCCATCCTGTTATTCTTATTCAAAAATTTATTTAAATATTGTTCGAGTCGGGAGTAGTTTAAGTTACTTTATTGTTAGTAAATAAATGAGAAGTGAAAATAAAAAAAATAGACCTCTAAGAATTGCAGCATTTGGATTTCGTTCTATACCGCCGCAAGATGGTTGTGCGGGTGCTGATAAATTTGCTCTTGAGCTTTTTCCGCGGTTGACTAATAACGGACATAAAGTTGTGGCTTATAACAGACTCTATCGCGGTCAATCAAAAGGTCCGGCGAAATATTCTGGTGTAGACTTACTTTATTTTAAAACAATAAACAAGACCGGTTTTGATACTGTTATTCATTCAATGAAGGCATCCCTTCATATAATTATATTTAACACGGGCGAGATCGTACATATACAAAATGGCGGTAATAGTATTTGGGCTTTATTATTACGCTTGTTTGGAAAGAAAGTTTTCATCAGTCAGGATGGTGTCGATTGGAAAAGAGATAAATGGCCATGGTACGGTAAAATATTTTTGAGTATGTCAAGGTATCTAACTGCTTATCTGCCGAATAAAGTAATATTCGACAATATATTTTCTAAAAATTCATTCGAGAGAAAATTTAATAGACAATTTGATTTTATTCCGTTTGGCAGCGATGTCCAGCCAAACAACAAGGGGAATGAAATATTAAATAAATTAGGTTTATTGCCGCAAGAATATTTTTTATTTGTTGGCAGATTTATACCGGACAAAGGAATCCATTATTTAATCTCTGCATTTGAGAAGGTTGCCACATCGAAGAAATTGATTCTGATAGGCGGGTCTCCGAATCCATCTAAGTATGAATTAATGCTTCTCAACACAAAAGATAACCGTATTATTTTCCCGGGGTATCATTACGGAGATGATGTGGTTTCCCTGATGCAAAACGCATATGTTTATATCCAGCCGTCTGACATTGAAGGACTATCACCGGTATTGTTGTCGGTGATGTATTTAGGTACACCGGTGATATGCAGTGATATTGAGGAAAACCTCTTTATTGTTCAAGGTGATGCTTTAACTTTTCGCAAAAGCGACATAAATAATTTAAAAAATAAGATTGAAATGTCGTTATCTGATTATGATTCTCTACAAACAAGAGCTAAGTTTGCCCAAGCGAGAATACAAAAAGAATTTTCTTGGGATCAGGTTGCGAAACAACACATTCAATTATTTCAAGAAGTGATCTAATTTTGTTTAGATATAAAAATATATTATTGAGGAGGATAAGAATATGATTAAAAGCGAGAATAGAATATACCTTAACCGCAACAATTTGAGGGATAACATCCTAAAAACGAACAACAGTAATAGTCTTAGCATCGCGCTGAAATCCCGGAAGCGTCCTTACAGAATTGGACCCGACAAGAGTCACGAGAGCACAAAATATTTATTCTATAAGTTTATCCGGAGAAATTGGCGATCGATATTTATTTTATTGATAGGCCTTATAGATACGGTTTCTATCGCTTGTGCGAGTTTGGTGAGCTTTTTAATCCGTGCTATTTTTCCCAATCCTCCCCTAATTGATATTTCAAAGTATGCGCTAATAACATTCTATTGGTGGATACTGTTGATGGCGTACGGTATGATATTAGGATTGTACCGGAGTATGTATCAGTGTAATCAACGCCAGCAATACCGGACTGCCGCAAAAGTATATCTGTATACGCTGCCTGCAATTTTTTCATTGGTCTATTTATTAAAACTTATGGATCTTCCGCGTACGTACATGATACTGTTCGCGGTTATCCTGCCTCTGTTTTTTGTTGTCGGAAGGGATATTTTACATAAACTGAAATATTACATTCAAGAAAAGGGATTGGGCGTAAGAAACACAATTATTTACGGCAACACCCTTAACGTAACGAAAATTTTTGAGAGAATAATATTGTATCCCGAGCTCGGTTATAATATTAAAGGATTTATTCTGAACAAAGACGACAGCGGTAGGTCGAAGAATACCGATATTTTACGGGATACATTACCAGAATATTCTTTATCCAATTTAGAGTATATTATTAAGAAAGAAAACATCGAATGTGTTCTCACGCCCGATTTAAAAATCGATGAATATGAATTTTACACCTTGTTGAACAGATGTAAAGAAAACAATATTAAATTTAAAATTATCTCTCCGGAATATGAGAACTTATTGAAATTTTCATATGTTAAAGATATCGCCGGTATTCCATTGTACTCTCCGCCTCGATATAAAATTAATCTCTTAAAGATCAGCACTAAAAGAATTTTTGATATTCTGGGTAGTCTGATTGCGATAATATTGTTATCACCAATTTTTCTGATAATATCTTTGGCAATCCTGATCGAGGACGGATGGCCGCTTTTCTTCAAACAGAAACGCGCTCTTGTGAAGGGGATGGATGAATTTTATTTTTATAAGTTTCGCAGTATGGTTAAAAACGCCGAGGAAAAACAAAAAGAGCTTTATAAACTCAATCAAACCTCCGGCGGATTATTTCTAATCGATCACGATCCGCGTGTGACAAAAGTCGGTAAATTCATTAGGAAATTCAGCTTAGACGAAATTCCCCAGTTTTTCAATGTTCTCAAAGGAAACATGAGTTTAGTCGGACCAAGACCGCTATCAATCGCCGATCTAAGCAATATTACAAGCGATAATGCAATGGGCGGTTTTTATCAGCTTCGCTCGATGACAAAACCGGGTATCACGGGTTTGTGGCAAATTTCCGGCAGACGAGAAGTCGGTTTCAAAGAGATGGTATTGCTTGATTTATATTACATTGAAAATAAGTCGATATTATTCGATTTGGAAATCATGTTTGAAACCGTCCCGGTAATCGTTTTCGGAAAGGGAGGCTATTAGAATATTATTTTCTATAGTATTCCGTCTGCATTTTTATATTAGATTGCTCTTAGTAACTCCCTCAAAGTATTTTTGATCATTTATTTCTCGTATGCGTATAGCTGTTTTATCGGATGTTCATTCCAATCTCCCGGCTCTCGAAAAAATTCTCTCCCATATCAAATCAATTCATGTCGATCGAATTTATTGTACCGGTGATATTGTCGGATATGGTCCATTTCCGAACGAATGCATCGAACTAATAAAGGATCATTGTCATGGTGTTGTATTGGGTAATCATGATGCAGGTTTGATCGGAAAGGCAGAGCTTAAGGCATTTAATAAGCCCGGCAGAAAAGCATTGGAGTGGACAATGAAAAAAATTAAAGAAAAGAATTTGACCTATCTGAGCGGTCTTCCTTTAATGATTGAGCAGGAGGATATAACATTTGTTCATTCAAATCCATCGAATCCGGATAAATGGAATTATGTTACCTCACTCGGCGATGCTCGTGAAGCTTTTCAGGCATTTTCTACTTCTTTTTGCTTCATCGGACATACACATATCCCTTCGGTAATTAGCGAAGATTTTTCACTTCATAAAGTTGTTAGGGGGAAAAGATTTCTCATCAATACCGGCAGTGTAGGTCAGCCACGCGATGGTAATCCTGGCGCGGCATTCGGGATTTTCGATACTGAAAAATGGCATTACGAACTCAAGAGAATTGAGTATGATGTCAATACGATGATTAATGCAATCGAAAATTCGGGGCTTCCCAAATTGCTCTCACGAAGATTAATCCATGGGGTGTAAACTATTTGTCTACGGGGTCTGCTTTGGCGCTTGCTAAAATATGAATAAGATTTTCAGCCGCTATCCTTCCGCCTTTTGCATTAAGATGTCCGCCGTCGTCGGTGTATTCACTTATCAGGGAATAATATAATTTTCCGTTATTCGAAAATGTTTCCCTTGTCCCATCAGAGTATGTCGATTCAATGCCGGCTAAATCGAATATCGGTTCGGTTTTATAATGTTCTATTAGGAGGGAATTAAATATATTTCTCTTAATATTTTCTAACTCATAATTAGAAGAATATCCTATCAGTGATTTGATAAACTGTTTGATTCCCGTCGGCTTAGCATTCAACGGAACGGTCGTATGAATAAACATAATCTGCGGGAATTTATTTCTCAATGTTTCGATGGTTGTTTGATATTTTTTGAATACTATATCTACATTTGTTCCTGCATCAATATCAACGTAACAGAACTTCATCAGAGCAATATCGATCTTGCCAGAGAATGTCTTGTCAATCTTTTCTGCGAACGCATCACACTTTGAATCAGGCTGGGTATTCTGGCCTATAAAAGCGTCTGAAAAATAATATTCTGCTTCCGGGCTTTTATTATCTATTGTGGCCCAGTTAATTTTAACATCCCGGTAGTCAGACGCAATCTCTTTCATCGAATTGATGATGTTTGTGCCCACAGATTGGTGTCCGAAAAATATCTTTTTATTTTGGATTTGGAGTAATTCTCTATGAATCGTTTCGTCGGCGCTCATGGACTTGTTACCTTCCTTGTGATTATTGGTGCAAGAGATCAAATTTGCGACCAGAAATAAAATCAAAAACTTAACGTGTAACATGTATTTTTACCTCTAAGCTAAATATTTTGGTTTTGGTTATTTCCGTAATAAGAAGGGAATGTGACAACTTGCATGGGAGGAACCTGAACTAGCGCAAAATCGGGAATGTTTTTATTGACAACGGCATTTGCGCCTATTTTTACGTTATTCCCAATTTTTATTTTCCCATGAATGGTCGCTCCAGGAGATACTATGACGTTATCTCCGATTATAGGAACACCTCTAAGCAATCCTTTCCCGGCAACTCCGATTGTAACATTATGACCGATAGAAAAATTATCACCGATAATTGCCTCTCCGCTAATGAATATTCCACCATAGTGAAAAATCATAAATCCTTTCCCTATAGTAGCCAGAGGATCGATTTCAATTCCCCATTTCGATTTTAATCTCCAGTTCAGAAATAAATAGAATGGTTTGAGGAATATGCGAATTATTTTTTTCTGATTATTTAACCAGTGACCGAATCTGAAAATAATAACTCCGTGCAATCCCTGATCGAGAGCGCAAAGTAGTATTTTTCGGAATTTACTTGTTGGAATGATTTTGTAATATCTTTTCAGATCATCATTCAGCATATCTGTCTAATTTAGAAATGTTGTTAATTTACTTTTTGTTATATATTTATCAAATTCGGACGATTATGTTTGAAATATAACCAAAGTATGTGTTAAAGACAATATTAAATCACCGAATTGTAACCGGCGCTCTGGGAGCAAATAATCAGGTAAATTTACCGGGGTTCCATCTCCTACTTAATGAGTTATTTCAATAAAGCATCAACTTCACCGAGTGTAGCAAATACTACGATTGATTCTTCAATCATAATTCGGCAGATTCAGTTCAGACACGGCATTTAACCTTGATTTCTCCATATCTATGTAATTTTCAACGATAAATTGCTTAGAGTGGTTAAGCCGGTTGTCGTTGATTTTCTATTAATAAATGCTTAAATTTTCTCTCAATGATTCTTTCATAAGAAACGTTAAAGGATCGTTATATGACAAAATTCATTCTCATTATCATTTGCGGCATCATATTCACTCCGATCGACGTGATACCCCAGGTCGGAAAATATCGGAGCGGGATATTTTTAAGTCATTCGACGGGCTCAAAAATATGGGGACCCAATGGAAGCGCCACGAGTGTTCCTCAGGAGATTGTAGCGTACAACCGAGCGCACGGGCTTTTCGATTCCGATTCAGTAAAGCTCTCCAGAAGGGATTGGCCCGAAGTTCCGTGGATTAATGAGTGGGAACGGTGGCACAGGATATTCGACAACGCAGACACTCTTGCCGATATACGACCATTTCTTGCAAATAATAAAATCATCATTATTAAATCCTGTTTCCCGTCATCGGAGTTAGCGGGAATCGGAGGAGCGGTTGACACACTGACACCCGTTTTGAAGACTATCTACAATTACAAATGGCATTGGCGTAATTTCATCTCTGTGATGAAACAAAATCCGGAAAATTATTTTGTAGTCTGGACAAACGCGCCGCGTACTTCGGCAACTACTTCGAATGAGGCTGCCCGGCTATCCGACCAATTTTGCAAATGGGCAAAAGATACTTTGTTCAAGAGTAATGATCCGATTTTTGGCGCTTTCCCCGCCAATGTTTATGTATTCGATTTCTTTCATAAATTGGCTGATAGCAGCGGCAAGCTCCCGCTATATTATGCCACGGCTCCAGACGATTCACACCCGAACAGTTTAGCTACCGCTCTGGTGGCTCCTCAATTCGTTCAGGAGATATTCGATGCATCAATTGCTTATGAGGGATCGGCAACCATTCCATCCATTCCTTTCTTGATAATGCCTGAAAATGGATCTGTTGATCTCGTAGATCAGCCAACATTAAAATGGACGAAAGATTTTAATGCAATTAGTTATCATTTGCAGCTTTCTATCGATTCAGGTTTTAACAGCATAATCTTGGACGATTCGGTTCTTGTCGATACATCAAAGATGGTAGGACCACTTGCTAATTTGACAAAATTCTACTGGCATGTGCGAGCGAAGAATAACCTGGGTACAAGCGAATGGTCGGAGCGATGGAATTTTACATCAACTTCCTTTACCTGGCATTATTACACCAGTCAAGGGTGGAATTTATCCTCGTTGCCGATTAATGTATCTGATTTTAGAACCAGTTTTTTATATCCCTCAGCTTCTTCGGCAGTATTCGAATATAGGGGGAATTACCAATCGGTCGATACAATAAAATGCGGAACAGGTTTCTGGATAAAATTTGATCAAGAGGAAACCATTCCAATTAAAGGAATCCCGATTATGAACGACACGATCGATGTAATCGAAGGTTGGAATTTGATCGGGTCAGTGGGGATTCCAATCTTGGTATCATCCATTATTTCAGAACCCGGAGAAATGATCACTTCCTCATTCTTTAAATATGACGGCAATTATGACATTACCGATACGATTTCACCCGGTGGAGGATATTGGATTAAAGTTGATAGAGATGGAAAATTGTACTTTACCACAACTCCGATAATGAATCCGGCGGGACATATTAACATTCAGTTAACCAATGAGTATCCGCCGCCTGCCCCTGAATCAGGAAGTAATTCAATCACTGCAGATGAAAATGTTTTTCGTCTTTCAAATCATCCGAATCCGTTCAATCCCAAAACGGCGATTAAATATTATCTTTCTATCCCGACACACGTTAAAATTGCGGTTCTCAACTTACTGGGTCAGGAAATGAAATTACTTATCGATAGATATCAAACAGCCGGTGATCATTCAGTTTCGTTTGACGCCGACGATTTACCAAGCGGAATATATTTTTGTAAGATACAAACTACCGGACTCACTCAACTGAAGAAAATGTTATTGATGAAATAAGAAATTTACCGCAGCGAATAAATAAAGAGACAATGTTATTGGTAAACGCGAAATACAAACGATTGAGATCATTAATAAAAATAATTCATCGGGCAGTATGATACGAATAGTGTAGTTAACATTTTATCATGTCGCCCAGATTAATACAACAATCAAATAAACCGGAGAGTTTATGAAAAACATCTTAGTGTTGCTCTGTGTTGCCGTAATATTTCTTTTTGGGGATTTGTTCTTTCATCCTGCCATGATAGCGATGAACCTATCAGGGGGAGGTGTAAATCAGCACCAAATATCTGAGTCAATTCCTCAGACCGGACAACCGAACGCGGCAGATTCATTGCGCGAATTGCGTCAGTATAAGTCAAATCTAATGATGATTGAATTTTCTCTGAGACATGAGAATATGCAGAATCAGGAAAACTTATTCATCACTCTGAGGATACTTCTCCTTATGATCGTGATTGGTTCGATTATGTTAATATATATAAAAGCAAAAAGTTCACACACCGATATATCGCGATTGGCTTTATTGGCGTTAATAATAATTTTAATTTCCGTCTATTGGTATGATAATTTTGTTCTCGATGCTCAGTCGAGAATTAATGATCGTGTCGATACGATCCCTTATCTCCTCAATCGTGTGCCGCTGATGACTGGGGATGAACTTCGGGCATTACCGATTTTTGAGGAAATAACATGGCCCATCGGTATATCTGCGAAGGTTCAGTTGTTTTTTCGGAAACCTAATTTTGCGCAGGCAATCAGTTACGGTCCTGTTGTAGCAATGCTTGTAATATTGATACTCAGGCGTCAGATGTTGAAGAAATCGAAACCCGCTTAAAGAATTATACTAATACGGGTAAATTAAGTTGGATTTGTTTGAGGGCGTGGCTATCCGAATGCTCTCTGAATTTCCTGGATTGTAGTGATGCCGTTGCGAAGTTTCTTGACGGCATCTTCGAATATATTTTCGAATCCGAGAGATCGTGCAGTTTCTTTGATGGTCAACATCGAAGAGTTTAGGTAGATGAGATCTCTGATTTGGTCATTGATGACGAGTATCTCATGAATTGCCGTTCTGCCTTTATAACCGGTTCCTTTACACTGGTCGCATCCTTTACCATGATAGAATTTTGCTGGTTCTGGAAATGATGCATTCAATCTTGCAAGTTCTTGATCGGTCGGTTTATATTCTTCTTTGCAATCAGGGCATATTTTTCTGACGAGCTGCTGGTATACTACGCCGATTAACGATGTCGCAACCCAATAAGTTGGAACTCCAAGACTGAGAAGGCGCAATATCGCTCCCACGGCGTCGTTAGAAAGGATCGTACTTAAAACGAGATTTCCGTAAAGCGCCGCTTCTGCCGCTACGATTCCGGTTTCTGCATCGCGAATTTCACCGAGCATAATAACGTTCGGATTTTGCCGCAGAATTGCCCGCAGCGCATCAACATAAGTGAAGCTTTTATCTGCAGATGGTTGAACTTGTGATGCATAATCAAGTTTATACTCGATGGGGTTTTCAACAGTGATAATATTTTTCTCGGGTGATTGTATATCGTTAACCGATGCGTAGATTGTGGTACTCTTTCCGGAGTTCGAAGGACCGGTTACAAGAAATAAGCCGATCGGTTTGTTTATTATCTTACGAATCCTCTCAAGATTCTCCATCGAGAAACCAAGTTCTTCCAGGTTCGCAACGCGGTTGTTCTTTGATAAAATTCTAAGTGCAAATCGTTCACCTGCCATCACAGGTATAGTGCTAACGCGAATATCGAACTGGTGATTGCCTAAAGTCAGTGAAAAGCGACCTTCCTGTGGCTTTTTCTTTTCGAAAGCATTCAAGCCAGCTTTGGTTTTAATGACACTGCTTAAATTATCTGCGATGTCCTTGGGAAATGAAACCAGTCTTTTCAATACACCCTCCGAACCGTAACGAATGCGCAACTCATTATCGGTCGGCTCGAAATGCAAGTCCGTTGCTTCAGCCTTGATAGAACGTAATAATATTTCATCGATCATTACCTCGGCGGTAGGCACTTTGCCCGTTCGAAATAAATCCCTGATCTTGTCTTTCGAAAAATTATTTACATCGAAGATCTCGAGATTTACTTTACTCGGTATATTTTTTAGTTCTTCATTCATTCTTTAAGCACTCTATCGATAGTAGAAAGAACATCGTCCATTTTATACGGTTTGCCGATGAAATCCTTGGCACCGAATTCCTTCGCTTCCATCGCATGTTTGAGGTCGGCATAACCTGTCAACATAATCGCTTTGGTTGGTAGAGCATGTTCCTTAATATACTTTAGAACTTTTATACCGTTGGCGATAGGCATTTGAATATCAAGAAGTGTTAGATCAAATTTTTCTTTTTTGAGTAAGTTGATAGCTTCCTCACCATCCGATGCTTCTTTGATTTCGTAACCGGCATTCTCGAGGACATGGGAAAGCAACATCCTCAATTCTGGTTCATCGTCGACGACGAGTATCCGGGTTTTATCTTTTATATTCAATGTATTTCTCCTGTGTAACAATTATCAAGAATACTAATATAGCAACACTGGCAAGGTATATAAAACGCAGTTAAAAAACAAAAATGAGTGCGCCAGAAGGGAGTCGAACCCCTAACCCTCAGCTCCGTAGGCTGATGCTCTATCCAGTTGAGCTACTGGCGCGTTAAAATTGGGCACTTTTTTCTACAAACATCATCGATTTGTGACGAGTTCGTCAACAATTTTGTCAACAATTCAATTCTCAACCGATGTAAATAGACTCGCAGACGGTTGTTTATGATGGTTGATTGACAGAACAAAGATACAAAAATTTCAATTCTATCTCAAGTGAAATAATCTTTTTTTACGTTTGAATTGAAACATATTCCAACTTTCTTCTAGTGTTCTTGTATTTCATTTAGAAGGTTGTTGTGGTGGATAGGGCAAAGTCTCGACCGGAAACGGTTGGGACTTTTTATTTATTACTGGTGGAAAGATTACTCAATTCTTTCAATTAACTGTCAATCGATATAAAATAAGAAGTCCCATCCGAAGTTATGCACATGTGGGGAGGGCACACGTGCAAGGAGGGTCTTCTAGGTGAGACTTCTACTTTAGAACATAAGTGTGTGAGTATGCGTTCCTTTTGGGAATATACTAAAAGATAGCTGGACAGAAATGAGTGAGGGGGCGGCGTTTGAATATATTTTCTTAGTATCGAGCATTCAATAATAGGATCAGCCTATCAGGGATTTTAAGTTGTAGAAACAAGGATATTATAGAGGTTATCATGAAAATAATGGAGCGCTTTTTCTTTTTTTGTGCAGGTCACCAGCAACATAGGAATACTAGAAATAATAAACCCTGTCACGCTAAGTTAACATGGCAGGGTCCCCAAGATACGATTCGAATATCGTATATGTAATAGTAAAATTAAATCGCTCGATTGTCTATAGGTATACTTCCAATTTATTCGTAGTCATTCTAATGACGTGTAATGGTAAATAATAACCTAATCTAATTTTAGATTAAAAATACTAACCTTATCAGAAATGGTTGGGGTTTTGAATTATTGGTGTTTTGGGGTTCACATACACTTCGCAATATGTATAAAGGTTGTTTTGGTCCTCATGAGTGTATTAGGATAAGACCTGAATACCATGTATATTAAATCTAAGATATTTCTTGTCAAACTCTCCTTTAAAAATGTTTCACCAAGTGTTCACTAATTCAGAAATTCGAGGTTAATGAATGATTCAACTAGCCAATGAATGGAAATTTTATCAAGACAACAATGGTCAATGGCAATGGCGGAAGTTTATCGCCAATAAAGTCGTAGCTGTTTCTTTTGATAGTTTTCAATCACGGAAGGAGTGTATCGGGAATGCCGGGCAGAGGGGCTATGTTGCTCCTCCTAAAAAGTGCCGTTATGCGAAAGTAGGTTCATCAAGTCTTTAATCGTGCGGTGGAAGTATGATTCGTCCGTGCGTACTTTTAGTGACTTGAGTAAGCCCCCTTTGATCTTACCGATAATAATGAGATGAATCCTAAACCCAATGGGCTTAGGGTTTTTTATTTCTACCAACCTGAAACAATTCACACTAATTAATGATCTTTTTTAAATCGTTTGGAAGGAGAATATGAAATAAACCCTTGTGCATTGATCGCATAATAATCCCGAGTTGAAAGGAGGTTTTTTACCAAAGAATGGGTATTGGAAATGGCATCCAAATCATCTAACCAGGGGCAAGTCAATTTCATATCAATAATTCTGATATATACTAATACTACAAAGTGAATCCTTGCTTGAGTCTGGAATATTTGGTATGTTTTGAGTCATGATAATGATTCTGGGATATGGAGTTTCTATCAAACAAAAGAGTTCTTTTGAGCCCGCTGGTTATGTTAAAGTAATGGCGGTCTGTGAAGAGTTGAAAACGAATCTCACGCACGCCAAGAGAGTGAGCAAGGAGTTTGTGGAGGCGGTAGTGGGAGGGGTGGTGGCTCAGTGAACAAGTCTCCGAACGTTGTAGTCACACCATTTGGCCCGATACCAAAGTACGAAGGAGCTTTACAGAAAAAAGCACGACTGTTACAAGGATATTATCGTCAGGAAATTTTGCAGTCACCAATGGGAACAGGTCCAACCGAACAGGACGGCCAAAATTATTGCAATATGCTGGTTGACGGAGAGAAACACGGCAGAAATTTTCTAACTCAAGAAATCTTTGAGTACGCCAAGTTCCGATGCCGAGACAAACGGAATATTGAAACGATAGAAGAGTTTCGGCTTTTCAACAACATGCTCTCCAGTCAGCCTATGTGCTTTAATCTGTTTGTTCCCCTACGATCCGCTGTGAGAGAAGGTAAAGAGTTTGTTACAAGAGTGTTTCAGAGTGTATTACCTCAACTCAAAATATCAAAGATAATCAACATTGAAATTGAATATATCCCAATTCCGATTGAAGAATATATCGATGACAAAACTGCCTTTGATGCATTTGTTGAATACCGCACCAAGAGTTGGGAAAAGGGTTGTATAGCTATCGAAACAAAATATGTTGACTCGTTGGGGAAGAATAACCCAAAGAATATGAAACGAAAACTAGAGGTAGCTCAAGAAGTGGGCTGCTTCACCCCAGACGGGTTAAACTTAATCACAGCAAATTGTCCACAGATCGTCCGCAACTTTCTCTTAACGGAGAAATATCGATTAAATCACTCATTCAGCATTTCACATTCAATTATGCTCGCATTGAACGAAGACAAGGAGTCCGGCACCGAAATACAGAAATTGAAGAATGTTCTTCGCCCTGAATTTCAGTCAAAGATAGAAAAGATCTCATTGGAAGATTTTGCCCAAGCAGTTCGCGATCATTGCCCAACGGAAGAAATTGCATGGATTGAGAATTTAAGAAGACGATATCTGGATATGAAGAAAGCTGCAGAGTTGGCGGAGGCGGTGGTGAGGAGAGTGGTGGGGTTTGTAGTAGCGAGCGAGGAAGAGTTTGAGAAGTATAAAATAACGGAGTAGGAAAAGAGAAGCAATATGGAAGGGAAATGATAGTAAGCAAAAAGTAATGCGGCTAAAGCCATTATTTTTAAAAAATATTATCAGTCTGCTAATTTATCAGTTGACTAAAGTCAACTGCTATGGATATAAAGAGCAACTGCAATAAATACAAAGAGCAACTGTAATAAATAAGAAAGATAGTCCATTGCAGTTCACTTCTCCTAAAGGTCCGAAGGACTCCTTTGGAGGATGGCTTTGCCAAGTGAACTGAAAAAGAAATAAAAAAACATTTGGCTTCAGCCACATAATTCTAACTGCAAGAGATAGAAGAAGTGAATTCTATAGATTATTAATTAAATAACCATCAAAAGGAAAAATCATGGAAGAATCAAAACAAAACGCACAGCCGGTAATTAGTGAATACAAAGGCAAACCGACCCTACGCATACCAATCGTGGACGATCCATCTCCCGATACGGCATGGCACTGGTTTACATTCGGTAAAACCAAAGCCAAAGCAATTGTGAAGTTCTATGATGCGATAAAGAAATTTGCAGAAGAATAACTATACCATTGAATTGTTTTTGTGGCTTATAGATCAGCCAAAATATTTTTTTCATTCCTTGTTACAATAATTGTAACCCTTATAGTTTATTGGGAATCGCTCGATAATCAATTTACTACATGGGATGATCCGGCTTATATACTCAATAATCCACACATTAAAGAGTTATCGGTAGAATCGGTTGTTCGAATTTTTACAACACCTCAATATCTGCGTAATTACCAGCCACTTGTTTTGGTCTCTTATGCGGTTGATTATCACTATAGCCAACTGAATGCCTATAGCTACCACCTAACGAATCTTATAATCCACCTATGCAATACGATTTTTGTTTTAATAATATTCTACAGCCTTACAGAAGAACTAAAAATATCGACAATCGTCGCACTATTTTTTGGCATACATCCGATGCATGTGGAGTCGGTAGCGTGGCTCTCGGCAAGGTCCGATCTTCTTTTCGCTTTCTTCTATTTAACTTCGATCATCTTCTATCTTGCCTATCATCGTAGTGATGAGCAGAAGAGATATTATTTATTTTCACTTGCATTATTTATATTAGCAATTCTCTCGAAGGCGCTTGCTGTATCCCTGCCCCTTATACTATTGTTGCTCGATTACTACGGAGGCAGAAAATTTGACAGGAAAATGTTATTGGAAAAGATTCCGTTTCTAATCATTGCTGCTGCAGGCGGGATGGTTGCTTTCCTCGGCAGGACGGCGGTGAATATTCCCGGCACAGCCGATACATATTCATTTATAGATAGAGTGTTACTCGGTAGCTATAGTACAATCGGCTATTTGTGGAAAATTTTATTTCCGGCAAAACTATGCGCAATTTATAACTATCCTGAAAAAATAAATGGCTCGCTCCATATAGAAGTCTGGTTTTATCTTCTGCTATTTATTCTCATCCTTTTTGTTACCGTTTATTCGTGGAGATATTCTAAGAAGATATTTTTTGGATTGATGTTTTTCTTCCTTACGATAGCCTCGGTTCTCCCATTCTTTAATTTACCGCTTCCGATCATGGCTGACCGGTACAGTTATCTTCCTTCGCTCGGTTTGTTTTTCCTTCTTGCCGTGGGCAATCAAAAATTCGGAAGTATGTTGTCTGTGAGGATGAATTCCCGCGCGCCTCGTTTTGTTTTAGGTGCAATTCTCAGCTTATACATCATTTGGCTTGCAAGTTTGACTTATGGCAGAACAAAAGTCTGGATGGATGGAGTTACGTTGTGGTCGGATGTAATCAGGTTTTATCCGAACGATTCTGGTTCATATAAAAATCGGGGGACCGCATACCTCACCGCAGGAAAATATTATGAAGCTAAGATTGATTTTGACAGGGCATTGAATTTGAGACCCAATTATCCGGACGCACTAATCGGGCGGGGAATTGCCTTTGTAACACAGAATTATTTTGACGATGCACTAAAAGATTTTTCAAATGCCATAATATTTGATCCGCAGAATGCACCGGCATATTTCAATAAAGGATTCACCCTGTCTAATCTTGGACGTTTCGGAGAGGCGATCCAATCATATTCAAGAGCGATTGATTTGAAGTATGATTATGGTGAGGCATATGTCAATAGAGGATTAATGAAACTTCAATTAAGCGATACCGTTGGCGCCTGTTTGGATTTGTATCGTGCGGCGAAAGATTTGCATTTTAAACCTGCGGAAGAATTTTACAATGAAATCTGCCTGAAGAAGTGAATAATGATGTGAAGCAAGTTTCATGCGGGGGCATGATAGGGCGTTCCGGAGAATAAAATAGTTATAGAATTTTATTGCTGTGATTCCGGGAGTTGTCAAATTATGTAACTAGTTTCATACAATAATCTTACCTGAAGTATATCTCTACCATCCGATAATGGTCGGAAGCAAAACGAAGATAATGTAATTTTTCCACTCATTCTGAGATTCTATCGATTTTCCGGCAAAAAGTGCTATTTGATGGCAATCTAAACCTGTGAGGAAAGCCACAATACCTGTTGAAGATTTGGGATAGATTAGATAAGTTTTAACAGCATAAGTGTGTCTGTTAATGTAATTTGTGGCAACAGAAGATCAAGAAACATTAGGAGTTTAGTTTATGGTGGATATACAGCAGGTTTTATCGAAATTAAATTTCGGAAGGGTAGATGGTGAGACCGATAACCGTTTCGAGCAGTGTTTCATCGGGACTGAAATGCTTAGACAGGTACTATTACCCCAGCATTCGCTCGTTGTCGGGAACAAAGGATCGGGTAAAAGCGCCATGTGCCGTCTCCTTGTTGACGACCTTCAGAAAGTAAAACCACTTCTTCCTAAACAATACGAAGAAATTATTTGCGTTCCTGCTTATGGACTTCAGAGTGAGGAAGAAATACCAACCATCGAGCTTCGAGAGCTTAATCCACAGACGGTTGACGAATTTCGGTACTATTGGTTATCATATCTTGGATTAAAAGTTGCTTCTACACTCCTTCGCAATAAGAAAATGGAAGCATTGATATTGAAAAGTACAAATGAAAATGTTAAAAATGCTCATTCCACATTAAAGCATTTACTTGTCGATGTTGGGCTGTCTGAACAAAAAGGCGTCGTCGCTATATTACTTCATAAGTATCATAAACTAAAGCAATCCCGATCTTCCAAATCTCAAGTTAAATCATACGATCAACATATTGCAGCAAATTTCAAGCAAAGAACCGGTGTAAGCATTATCGCGATGTTAGAGGCTATTGATACGATACTAAGAGAAACTAAATCCCTGGTATGGATCATGCTGGATAAGTTGGACTTATTGTATGTCGATGACATAAATAAATTGCGCGCATCAATAACTGGCTTGGTGCAATTACTGGTTCAGTATGGAAATCAATTCAAAAATATTCACTTCAAGATATTTCTACGCAATGATATATATAGACAACTGCACATCGTGAATAAATCGCACCTCATCAGCTATACTACCGATATGAAATGGCGCGGCTCTCTTCTTTTGAAGCTGTTAGTCGCACGCGCTGTCGTTGATCCTCAGGTTCAAGCATACTGTCAGGAAATGCTCGGAGAACCGGTCGATGTCACGACTGTTATCCTCGGATCGGACGAGTATGTTCTTCGCGTTTTCTATACCATTTTTGAGCCGACTATAAACCAGCAGGGAGCCGAGGACCGATCTGCTTTGTCTACACATCAATGGATATTGAAGCGGCTTGTTGATGGAATGGGAAACAGCTTTCCTCGAGAACTGATCCATCTTGGAAATCGTGCCGTTGAAAAACAGCGTGAGTATGACCGGATAGAGGGGAATCATAATTCGACACGCTTAATTAGCATGAAAGCATTAAAGGAAGCATTCCAATCCATCTCTCAATATAGATGCGATACATACCTCTATTCTGAGTTTCCGCATCTTGCAAAACATTTCAATGTTTTCCGCGGCAGCGACAGTGCAATGTTCCATCGTGAAGAGTTGTATATGCTCTTTGAGCCATTATCACCAAAGGGCGACGAAGCTGTTCGTGCGGTATTTGATGTAGGTTTATTAATGCCGCTTGGCAACAATGTTGACTCCAGCAGAAAATTCAAAGTACCTTTATTGTATCGTGCCGGTCTTGGCATCACCGAACGCAAGAGGAACCTATATCCAAAACAGCGTAAGAGTACCTACGAAAATGACCCGGTAAAAGTAGATAAAGAGTACTAAACAAACAATGTATTAGGGGGTTTTTTGTAGAAATCAGCAATCCCGCGGTTTCTCTTGACTAAGTATTTATTTATTCCTACCTTATCGTGTACAATCTAATCGAAGCGAGTGTGGCAATCTTCAAAGGGGTGAGAAATTGAATAATTGTCAGGTACCTAAGTGAAGTTTCCGATATCCAGAATAATAACATTTCTTCTTGCTCTTCTTTTCCTTGCAAGTCAAATGCTTGCTCAAGGATGGGTTTGGCAGCCGAGCGGTACAACAAAAAATCTTCGGGGTGTTTTTTTTACAGATGCATACCATGGCATCGTTGTTGGAGATGGTGGAACAATTCTCAGAACAACAAACGGCGGTTTGTTCTGGGGCATCCAATATAGTGGAGTTACACAGAATATTCAATCTGTTGCCTTTGGAGATTCGAGCAATGGTATTGCAGTCGGAGACAGTGGGGTAATTCTTCGTACAACAGATGGAGGAAGTAACTGGACAAGTCAATCGAGTGGTCGCTCACTTACATTCACGAGTGTTTCATACCCGCATGTGAACAAAGCAGTTGTGGTGGGAGATAGCGGGGCTGTGTTGCAATCAACTGATAGAGGGATCACTTGGACACCACAGTTAAGTGGAACTGATAAATGGCTCACCGGAGTTTCATTCACTAATTCAAGTTTTGGAATTGCTGTAGGTAGTGCTGGTACGATCTTACGAACCACAAATGGTGGAGCGGTCTGGTTGAATCATCCGAGTCTGACATGGCACTCTTTAATGGGGGTTTCGTGTCTTAGTGATGTCGGATATGTCATAAGTGATTATGCAAGTTGGTATAAAACGATGGACAGTGGTTTAACATGGACGAACTTTGATGGGCTATATAATCTTAATGGTAATCTCAGAGGGATTTCATTCATTGATCGTGATAAAGGAACAGTTGTTGGGTCTGGGTTTATATGTCAAACTGAGTTGGGAGGCGAAGGTTGGTCTGCAATTGGTGTAAGATTCCAGCTTAAAGCCGTATCGTCAACGGGACTGACAGCACAAACAGCAGTGGGAAATAACGGTGCCATCGTCCGTACTTATGATGAACGATGGATCCCTCCCGATATCGAATTACAGTATCCGGCAGATAATTCTTCTGATGTTCCGCTCACATTTATTGAGTCGGCATTAGCTTCAGTGCAATTGAAATGGCGTCATTACTTATATACAGTGAGCACCTCAGCGCATTATAGAGTTCAAATCGGTACCGATTCAACATTTCAATCTAATATATTAGTTGACTACACGCCAGATCGATATAGTTATAATATTAGAGATACTGCTCTTATCGTGTCGTCGTTTCGACCTTTGACGAAATATTTTTGGCGGGTTTGTGTAATTGATTATGGACGATATCAGGATGTATGGAGTAAATGGTCTGCCTCATGGAGTTTCACGACCGGTGATTACCCACGAGCAACGATCCGACAGATTCAAGAAATATCGCACGACTCTCTTCTTATCGCAGATTCGTTACAAAATTCAATTGCATCCCGTTCCGTTTTGCAGCATTCACCGTTCCGTGACAGCGTATTGTATATTATTGCGCGATGCATTTATCCCCCCTCACTTTTCACTTGTCAACCCGCTCGCATGGTTGTCACTGATACTGCTCATGAAATATCTCCGTGGTGCGGAATTACGGTTCATTGGTATAAAGGGGATTCTCTCTCTTTTATGGATATCCAAAGGGGGCAAATCCTTGGGATCGGCGGCAGAGTCCGGGAGGAACCAACTAATAATATGAACAGCAACACTGTATTCAAATCTATTGCATTCGAAGTTATTGCTATGGATTCCTCTTTAATCTCTCCTCTACCGGTTAATGTTACTGATTTTTTTGAAGGAGTTCTACCTCAGGGTAAATCAAAATTCAGCACGGGGGAACAGTATGAAGGATCTGTTGTAGAATTCCGTAATCTCACTGTTCACTCTATTCTGAGTCAAGCAGATGGTATGTTCAACCTCAGTGATGGGGCAGGCAATATTATTGCAACATCGGATGTATCTCGATGGTTCACGCTGCGCAGTCATCGGGATCCATTATCAACGTATTCAATACCCCCGTTAGGTTCGCATATAGACACGATCCGTGGAGTATTATCGACAGCTTACGGTGCGGAGAGTGGTATTGCCGGGTATCGTTATAGAATTGCACCAATCGATCCCGGCGATATTGTTTTTGGAGAACAGCGCCGCGGTGTTATTACGGGTACTATATACAACGATGAGAATCGCGATAGTATTAAAAATGCAGGTGAACAAGGGCTTGCAAATTGGCGGATAATTGTTACCGGGAAAGTTGGCGCATTATTTACAACAAATGAAAGTGGTGAATACTCAATTAGTGGTCTTGATTCAGGGTGGTATTTGGTAACCCTTTCTCCCAATTCAGGTTGGGTTAGAACGAAGCCCGGGGTTGACCAATATTCTTTTTATCTCAGTTTAAATGATACTGCAGCAGGTATAGATTATGGTGCATACTACCAGTGGTGTTCAATAGATGGGGTTGTATTTTACGATCATAATGAGAATGGTGCACAGGAAAGTTATGAGTCGGGTGTATCGAATTGTACTGTGGAAATAAATGGTCCCGTGAGTTCTTCAGTCCAGACCGATTCCACTGGATATTATATTTTTCCTCATCTTGAACCGGGAACATACTCCCTATCTCTTCATTCTCCTTCCGGATTTGAACAGGTGCTGCCTCGATTTCAATGTGGGTACGATTATAATTTTACCGCCTATGATATGCATTCATCAAATAATCGCTTTGCCATTCGATCGATTCCTACCAGAATCAAACTGAAGATATCTGTCATGGAAAACACAAGATTACAAAAAGAACTCGAATGGGGCATTCGTCCGGGAGCATCATATGGAATTTGGCGCGTTGACCCTTCTTGTACAGATTATGATTATTCCGAGGGGGAGACTGAAATTCCTCCTCAAGTATATGGCTTATTTGATGCAAGATTCGTCGACCCTCAACGAACAAGTGCACATTTCGGTTGTGGCGCGTATACCGATATGAGGGATTTTATTTCCACATCGCAAATTGATACATTCAAATTGAGCTTCTTACCGGGATATATATGGGGTGGAGATTATCCGATGGTGCTACAATGGTCGAGTGCGGATGTCAGAAATTCTTTCATCTCATCCTTCCTTGTAGATAAACTCGGGGAGTGGATTGATATGAGGTGGAATAATTATCTTGTAGTGACTGATCCCGCTATTACTTCTTTATTGATTGTGACGCAAAGCCCACAAATTCCACCCGCCTATCTTAGAACGTGGAAAATGCTTTCTATTCCTGTGCAAGCAATCAATCCACGAGTATGGTCAATCTTCCGCCCATCAGAACAAACCGGATTCTCATTCATACCAATAGCAGGTTACTCGTGGGCTGATAGCTTGCAGCCGGGAATGGGATACTGGATAAAATGTACCGGTATGATAGATTCAAGTGTTCTGTCGGGACCGTCAAGATTGTTGGATACGTTAAATCTATATCAAGGGTGGAATTTCATCGGTGCTCTCAGTTCCCCGACTTTTGTGGATTCGATCGAGAAGATTCCATCTGAAATGGTTTTAGGGGAATTCTTCGGATATAAAACTTCTTATTCTGTCAGCGACGTAATCGAGCCGTTCAACGCTTACTGGGTGAAAGCAAGCCGGGATGGAAAGTTGATAATGAAATCTTCTGAATCCACGGCTTTTTGGAAAAAAGATATTACAGATAGATTCGCACAAAGCAGTTGTTTAATAATACAGGATGGTCATTGTAATGAAGCACGGCTATATTTCTCCGGTTACAACAGAATCGGGGATGTTGATATTCAATCACTCGAATTACCGCCCTTACCGCCTGATGGAATATTTGATGTTAGGTTCAGTTCAAACCGGATGATGGAAATTATTGAAAATGGCGCAGAGAATGAATATCCGATTTTGATATCATCGGCAGTATATCCGATAAAGATAAGCTGGGATTTAACTTCAGGTGATTGTGCAGCATCGTTAAGAGTTGACGAAAATGAAGTGGGATTGAATATAAATAGCACTATCGAGATAAAGAAACCCTTAACCCGTCTGAGTCTGATCATTAGAGGTGGAACCGCTTTACCGAATAATTTTGTACTTCATCAAAATTATCCTAATCCATTCAATCCAATCACAAGGATACAATATGCACTCCCGACTGATGCAAAAGTCAAACTGGTTATCTACAACACCCTCGGACAAAGAATAGTAACACTCGTTGACCAAGTTATTCATGCCGGTTATCAGTCGGTTGAGTGGAATGCTTCTGATATAGCGAGTGGAGTCTACTTCTATAATCTTGAAGCGACTGGTGTTAGTGGTACCGAAAAAACGTTTACACAAATAAGGAAGATGATCATTATCAAATAGGCATGGCAGAAAATTAAAAAATATAAGACTCTCCGTTTGTCGCTTTCCCAAGCTTGATATTTTTTATTATCTTATTTCCAACTAAATATTTTCACAATATTATTACTACAGATTTACGTCAGATTTCGAAATTTGCGCTTAGTTGTCAGCAGTGTCTATTTCTATCGCTTAAAGGCGAAGAGAATTTCAGATCCAAGCAAAACCTTCACCGAGGTTGGGAAAATATTATTATTAAAGTAAGTTGTAACTTCCTGGGTTTTTATCAAACCCATCGAAGAGATATGGTTGTTTTTTTATCAGTAGCGCTAACGGGAATCGAACCCGTATTACCGCCTTGAGAGGGCAGCGTCCTAAACCGTTAGACGATAGCGCCAAAAGGATTACTTATCGAAAAAAATAGAGGAAAAAGACCTTTTTCCTCAAGGTGCGTCATCAATTTACTAATCCTGCCGCTCAAATTCAAATCGGTGGAACTGATCGTTGTCAATTGAAGTTTGATAATTTTAAAAAAATTATTGAACTTACCTATCAGTATATACCATGAATGAAAATATAGAAATAATTCTAACAGATGGTTTTGCGATAACCGATGGCGCATGGGGAACACAATTTCGTGAGTTCGGCATCGGACCCGGTGAATGCCCTGATGGATGGAACCTCTCTAACCCGCGGATTGTGGAAAAAATTGCACGGACGTACATTGAAGCGGGAAGCAAAATAATTTTAACAAACACATTCCGCGCTAACCGTATTTCTTTGGGAAGTTATGGACTCGGAGAAAGAACAAAAGAAATAAATCAAGCCGGGGTTAAAATCGCGGTGAGCGCCGTTCACAAACGTGCACTCGTTTTCGGCTCGATAGGTCCGACCGGCAAAATGTTTACATCTCGGTACATTAGTGACGATGAATTGTTCGATGTCTATAGCGAGCAAGCGCAATTGCTTGTTGATGCCGGTGTAGATGCAGTAATGGTAGAATCGATGATCGATCTTACCGAAGCCAAGATAGCGTTGAAGGCAATTAAAGAAACAGGAATCCCTGTAGGTGTTTCTATGGTATTCGATGCAGGCAGAGAAAAAGACCTGACGATGATGGGTGATACGCCCGAACAAGCCGCGGCAGAATTAACAATGGCAGGCGCCGATATTATTGGTGCGAACTGCGGCTTGGGCATAGAAGAATACATCCCGATCCTGAGGCGCTTGCGCTCTTCAACAAATAAACCGATCTGGATAAAGCCGAGCGCCGGCATTCCCGGAATCGTTCAGGGTAATATCGTCTATTCGACTTCCCCCCAAATTTTCGCCCAATATATGAAAGTCCTTGTCTCACTTGGAGCGAGTTTCATCGGTGGATGCTGCGGGACGTCGCCGGAGTATATAAACTTGTTATGCAAGTTATTGAAAACAAAATAAGAAATATCACCTTTCATGAAAATTGTAGTAGATCGAAATATTCCATTGGTTGAGAAAGCATTCGGTTCGCTTGGTGAAGTCACAGCGATTAATTCAGATTCTTTTTGTGCTGAATCCGTACATGATGCCGATGCGCTTATTATTCGGTCGGAGACGAAAGTCGATCGTATTCTTCTTGATGGCAGTAATGTAAAATTTGTTGGAACAGCAACTATCGGAACAGATCACATCGATTTAGATTATCTTGCGTCGAGAAGGATTGCTATTGCCGATGCGGCGGGATGTAACTCAAACTCGGTGAAAGAATATGTCGTCTCCGCGCTTCTCTATCTTTCACAGTCGATGGGTTATTCATTCAAAGGAAAGACAATCGGAGTGGTGGGCGTAGGTAATATAGGCAGTAAGGTAGTGAAGGTCGCAGAAGCGCTTGGTATGAATGTACTCCAAAACGATCCGCCGCTCGCGCGCAAAACCGGTAATACGCGATTTGTTTCACTGAATGAATTGAACTCAGCCGATATTGTCACTGTGCATGTGCCGCTGACGCGTACCGGTGACGATCCAACTTATCACCTGTTCGATAGAGACAGACTTCATAAAATAAAGCAAGGGGCGATTTTCATCAACACATCCCGCGGCGCGATTGTTGAAACCGAAGCCCTGAAGGAGGCAGTTGCACAAAAACGATTAGGCGCTGCAATCGTAGACGTCTGGGAAAACGAACCGAAAATTGATACCGATATTCTCTCAATGGTTACAATCGGAACTGCGCACATAGCAGGATATTCTCTCGAAGGTAGAATAAACGGGATGCTGATGGTACGTAAAAAATTTTGTGATTTCTTCGGCATAAAACCAGATTGGGATCACACGAAGGAACTTCCGCCACCCGAAATTACAGATATAAAATTGATTCCGCAGTCGGAGACGATTGAGAGAATTGTTCACCGTGTTGTCGAACGATGCTACGATATATCAATTGACGATACTAACCTGAAGCGGCTGTCGATATTGCCGGAAAAAGAACAGCCCGGTTATTTCAGAAAACTGCGTTCCGTGTACCGCAACAGACGGGAATTCCATAACGTGACGGTACAGATTCCAGATGAGAACAAAGCATTAGCTGATATTTTTATCGCGCTCGGATACGGAATAAGCAAATAGTAATTCAAATTTATTGATTATATTATAGTCAATTCCGAGTAATTATCAATTGGAAGTTTTTTTCTTTTCTTAATAGAGAACATTCTAATTTTCAGGAGAATCCATCCAGTATTTATTACGGCTTTGGCTAATATTATGCTCCCGGTTAGAAATATTTGAGAGTTCCGATTTTGTTACCGATATTTAATATCTCGTGTATTTGACAATCTGGGAAAGATTAAGCAAGATTTAGAGTGATTCAAATCACCCAAAATATCGAAGAATTTGGGTAATCTTCATAAAAGCGGTATGTTAAAATAAACACCTCAAAAAAGTAATAATCATAGCATTGTCTGAAAATTGGTGTTGATTCATAATATAACACTCAAATTTAACCGCCGAGACAATCGGTTGGCATTCAATTCAAATTTTACACTGAATTTAACTAGGAAATAATATTTTTTGGAACAGAGGACTTATCATGATGAATAAAAAATCAATTATTCATAAATCCATTATTATCTTTGGATTATTCATCGCTGTTATCAATATTCTCGAAGCAGCGGAACCCAATCCGGGAGACTTTAGGACGAAGCAGTCCGGTAATTGGAACGATCCCGGAACATGGCAGGTGTACGATTTGACATCGATGACATGGGTTGATTCGACTGTCACACCGGGAATTGAGAACACGGTTTACATTGAAAATACAATGACTGTCACGCTAACCCGTGATGAAAGGTGTAATAACCTTTATCTTTATGCAAATAATTTTCAGAACCGAATAGTCACTGAATCATACACCCTTGGTGTGAACGGCAAACTATCAGCGTACATTGATCCGGCTCCGGGTCGTCCGATAGGAGTTTTACCTTTCACTTCTTACTGGATCAACACGAGCGGCGGAGGAAAAATATCATTAGTTGGAACAAGCCGTGTGATTACGATGCCCGGTGAATGGGGCGATGATCCACCCGGGTGGAGATTAGAGGTTGCATTGAATCCGGGTGAGACGGGTATCTTCAATACGAGTCTCAAAGCCGCACATATCACGATTGCCTCCGGTACAGTTGCCTTCACGCTTGCTAATTCATTTCGGCCCGATAGTGGGCGGGGAATAGGAACTTTGACTATCAATCCGGGCGCCACCTTACGACTCAAAGCAGGCGTACTTCAAAGGTGGGATTTTGCAAATATAAATTCACACTTCGGAAAATTGGAGGTAAACGGTAGACTTGTCTATGACAGTACGGTAGTTGGTACTATAGGAGCGACAACAATCAATTTTAACGGCATAGTTGAGTATGCCGCCAACGGCGCCCAGACATTAGTTACACGTGGTGCCAATAGCTATGGCGCCAATCCAAACATATACACAAATTTAAAGTTGAGTGGATCGGGTACAAAGACGCTCGGTTTGAATACAACGGTTAATGGGATATTAACGCTGGCAGGTACAGCCGGTTTATCACTTGATGCCTACACGCTGACCTATGGCAATTCATCAACACTTGAGTACGCAGGTTCAAGTATTCAAACAACCACCAATGCTGAATTTCCATCTTCAGGCGCTGCGGCAAATCTGAGAATAAACAATCCAAATGGTATAGCCCTTCATGCAACGAGAATACTAACAGGTCAGCTTGATCTCACCGATGGGAATATCAATACAGGTGCTAATACATTGGCATTGAGCAGCACGGGTACGGTAGCGAGAACAGCGGGACATGTAAATGGCAATTTAAATAAATCGATTGGAATTGGATCGCCGGTCGTTACCTATGAGATTGGAGATGCGGCAAACTATACACCGGTAGATTTATCATTTCATAGTGTAACCACTTCGGGGGATGTAACGGCAACAACAATACCGACTGAGCATCCTCAAATTGTATCATCGACGATTGATTCGAATAAAAGCGTTAACCGTTATTGGACACTGACAAATGCAGGGACTGTTTATTCTTCTTATGATGCGGTCTTTCACTTTGTAAGTCCGGATATCGATATCGGAACAAACACAAATAATGTGATAGCGGAGAAGTACGATGCACCGAGTTGGTCTAATGTAACTGTTGGGACAAGAACTTCAACAAGTACACAGATAACAGGGTTGAATAATTTCAGTGATTATGCTATTGGTGAGATCAGAACATACTCAATAACAGCGACTACGGGGTTGCATGGAAATATTGCGCCATCGGGTGCAGTGATGGTTGAATACGGAGATAACCAATCATTTACGATTCTTCCGGATGCAGGATATCACGTGGATAGTTTGTTTGTTGATGGTATTCATGTTGATTCAATATTAAGTTATACGTTCAATCATGTAACAGAGAACCACACGATCGAAGCTAACTTCGCTATCAACACCTATACAATTACATCATCAGTAGTCGGAAATGGAACGATTACACCATCAGGTATAACATCGATTGATCATGGAAGTAATCAATCATACACATGGTCGGCAGATCCCGGTTACCATTTCAGTAATTTGTTGGTCGATGGGCTTCATCAAGATTCAACAAGTACTTATACATTTAATAATATTACTCAGAACCATACCATTGAAGTTAACTTTGCCATCAACACCTATACAATTACATCCTCAGTAGTCGGGAATGGAACGATTACACCATCAGGTGTAACATCGGTCAATCATGGAAGTAATCAATCATACACATGGTCGGCAGATCCCGGTTACCATTTCAGTAATTTGTTAGTCGACGGGCTTCATCAAGACTCAACAAGTAGTTATACGTTTTATAATATTACTCAGAATCACACGATCGAGGCAAGCTTTGCTATCAACACTTACACACTTACGGTGAATGCAGTAAACGGAACGGTTACCAAGAATCCTGATCAGCCAACCTACAATCATGGAACAAGTGTTCAACTGACGGCGGTACCATCTACGGGTTATCACTTCGTGGATTGGACAGGTGATCTTACGGGATCGACTAATCCTGCAAACATTACAATGGATGGTAATAAGACAGTTACTGCTAACTTCGCTATCAATACATACACATTGACAGTTAACGCAGTAAATGGAACGGTTACCAAGAATCCTGATCAGCCAACCTACAATCATGGAACAAGTGTTCAACTGACGGCGGTACCATCTACGGGTTATCACTTCGTGGATTGGACGGGTGCTATTACCGGCTCTACTAATCCTGTAACGGTGAGTGTAGACAGTAATATGACCATCACTGCTAACTTTGCTATCAATACTTACACGCTAACAGTCAACGCAGTAAACGGAACGGTAACCAAGAGTCCGGATCAGTCAACCTACAATCACGGTACGAGTGTTCAACTGACGGCGGTGCCATCTACGGGTTATCGCTTCGTGGATTGGACGGGTGCTATCACCGGCTCTACTAATCCTGTAATGGTGAGTGTAGACAGTAATATGACTATAACTGCTAACTTTGCAATCAATACCTATACACTTACAGTCAATGCAGTAAACGGAACGGTAACCAAGAATCCCGATCAGCCAACCTACAATCATGGAACATCGGTACAACTAACAGCGGTGCCATCTACCGGTTATCACTTCGTGAATTGGACTGGAGCTATCACCAGCTCTACTAATCCTGTAACGGTGAGTGTAGACAGTAATATGACCATCACTGCTAACTTTGCTATCAATACTTACACGCTAACAGTCAACGCAGTAAACGGAACGGTAACCAAGAGTCCGGATCAAACTGCCTACAATCATGGAACAAGTGTTCAACTGACGGCAGTACCATCTACAGGTTATCACTTCGTGAATTGGACTGGAGCTATCACCGGCTCTACTAATCCTGTAACGGTGAGTGTAGACAGTAATATGACCATCACTGCTAACTTTGCTATCAATACTTACACGCTAACAGTCAACGCAGTAAACGGAACGGTAACCAAGAGTCCGGATCAAACTGCCTACAATCATGGCACATCGGTTCAACTAACGGCGGTGCCATCTACCGGTTATCATTTTGTCGATTGGACTGGCGATCTTACGGGATCTACTAATCCTGTAACGGTGAGTGTAGACAGTAATATGACTATAACTGCTAACTTTGCAATCAATACCTATACACTTACAGTCAATGCAGTAAACGGAACGGTAACCAAGAATCCCGATCAGCCAACCTACAATCATGGAACATCGGTACAACTAACAGCGGTGCCATCTACCGGTTATCATTTTGTCGATTGGACTGGCGATCTTACGGGATCTACTAATCCTGTAACGGTGAGTGTAGACAGTAATATGACTATAACTGCTAACTTTGCAATCAATACCTATACACTTACAGTCAATGCAGTAAACGGAACGGTAACCAAGAATCCCGATCAGCCAACCTACAATCATGGAACATCGGTACAACTAACAGCGGTGCCATCTACCGGTTATCATTTTGTCGATTGGACTGGCGATCTTACGGGAT
>CAZFQL010000004.1:0-17215 GCA_964520905.1 uncultured Chlorobiaceae bacterium
ATAAAGTCTAATCACATATGAAAATAAACTTTTTACACAGTCTCCATCCCTTTGGCACAGCATCTATGTAAAGAGTAGGAAATCCGCAGAGAGAGTAAAGGAAAGTCTTATGAAGCATATCGAGACAAAACTTTTACTGCGAGTGAACAAGGAGAAGACACATATCAGTCTCCCGCACGAAAGCACTCTACTGGGTTTCTCCTTTTACAGAGATAAGCATGGTTATCAAATACGGATAGCACCCAAATCGTTGTACCGCATCAAAGAGAAGCTGCGCCTGATGACAAGCCGGCGAAAACCGCAAGGATTGAAACAGAGGTTGCAAGTTCTCAGAGCGGTTATAACAGGATGGGTCAACTACTTTAAGATAGCCAAAGCTATGCGACACATGCAGGAAATGGACGAATGGATACGGGTACGATTGCGAATGTGTGTTTGGAAACAATGGAAACGAATACGAACGAGAATCCGAGAACTCCTGAACCTCAAGGTGAATCACGGGAAAGCGATTCAGTGGGGATTAACGAGTAGAGGATACTGTAGAGTTGCCCATAGTCCAATTTTACAAAGCACACTGACAAACGACTATTTTATGCAACATGGATACGTAAGTTTTACAAGCGTATATCTACGATGAAATGTTTAATCCCGCAAAGCGGGACTGTATACCAGACCGGTACGTACGGTGGTGTGAGAGGACGGAGGGCTTACGCCCTCCTCCTACTCGATTACGCATGTATGAAAGAATTACTTCTTTTCCATTTTTAATGTTTCTGCCGTTCCCTCTATCAGCTTCTGGGCTTCATACGATTGTATGTCGCGTATCGTGTTATGAATGCGTTTCATCGCACCCTCGATACGGTCAAGATAGCGCATGATTTCCGGATCTGTTTCAAACCGTCGGCGTATCTCTTGTGTCGTAACAGAAATAATTGCAAGCGGATTATTTACATTATCTTGAAGCAACATGGTAATGTCGTTGACAAGGGTACTGTAAATTTGTTGCCTATCTAGCGCACGCTCGATATTCCGGCGAGTCTCTTCTTCCCGCTTATACGCCTTTCTCATTTTTTGAACTTGCAATAACGCCGCTGCGGCAAGCCACAAAAAGAATAGAGAGTCAAACTTCATAACATAATCCATGAATGTTTGCTTTTCGCCGGCGTGCCGGAATAAATTGATGGAAGCCAGAAGGTAATACAAATAAATTACAATAGCCGCAATAAGAATTGGATATTTTTCCACAATTACATGAATTTTCAGCCAAATTTTATTAAACAGTTCTTTCATTTTTAATTCCTTTTATCAAAAAGAGATCGTGATTCTTTCTCAATTAGTTTTACCTACACAATCTTTACATTGACAATTCGTCAACAGGTGGTCCCACGTGTAGACTCCGGAATTGTGACCATCAGCCCATTGAAGTTGAATAGCGTATGCCCCAACCGGCTGAATGCCAATAAGTAGATAACACTCCGGTCCCCCAAGGATAGGTTGAGCAGGATGATGATGTAATAAAATATCTTCACCCTGACAGCCCGCGCACGGACAAATCTTCCGTAAATGGTCTAAAGTAAATTTACTTTCATGTCCATTGTCCCAGGTAATTGTCAAATCTGACGGGTTTGTCTTTTTAATACTTATAGGTTTCATCAACTTGTTCAACCGTAATTTTAGTTCGGAGAGTTATTTCTATCGTATCCGTAACAATAAGAGAATACAAAAAGGAATTGAGATAAGCAAGAAGGAGCGTACAACATATTGTTTAGAAGTATTTACTTGCTTCTCCGTTCTTTTTTCACGAACTTTTTTAAGTTATGATAAAAACTTTGTTGATATTTCTCGTAGATGTCTGAATTATTCGTGGATATTGTCATTCCTCTTGCAGTGGATAAGTCGTTTACATACACTGTTCCGCAAGAATTGCATGCCGCGGTTAAGCGAGGCGTACGTGTTACGGTTCCTTTCGGTAACCGTACGATTATTGGTTTGGTTACCGACATCAAATATAAAACTGAAATTAAAAATCTCAAATCTATCAAAGATGTTATAGACCCTGCGCCCCTAGTGCCCGACGATCTCTTTCAACTAACTCGGTGGATGGCGGAGTATTATTTTGTATCACACGGCGAGGTATTTAAATCGGCTCTCCTCCACGGTGCGTTGAAATCCGGAAAGAAAACCGCTTCCCTTCTTATTAGCGATGTTGATCGGTGGCTTGCCGTTAACAAGCCCCCGTTAAAACAAATAACAATCATGCGGGCATTACAATCTCTCGGCACAATCGGTATATCCCGGCTTGAAAAACGCCTGAAGATTGGGACCATTCACGCTCAATTGTATGATCTCTCCAGGCAAGGAGTTCTTAAAATTGAAGAGGAAAAATTCAAACCGTTTCTCAAACCCAAATATGAAACCGTTATCAAGATAAATTCTCAAGCTCAGAATACATGGCAAACATGGCTGAAGGAATTGTATTCACGGTCGGCGAATCGCTACGCGAAGCAGGTATCTCTTATACAGTCGCTGCTTCAGGTCGGCGCAGATGCCGAATCTATATCTGTTACCGAGCTTTTGAAACGCGCGGGCGCCAACATCTCGACTGTTAAATCTCTTGAGAGAAACAGAATCATTGTTCTGTCGAAGCGGGAGATTACACGGGCGCAGGAGTATGATTTCTACAAATCGGCATTGGGCGCGATAGATTTTCATTTAAATTCAGATCAGGAAAAAGCATTAAGTGAAATAAACGAACATGCAGAGAAAGAAACCTTCGGCGTCTTTCTTCTCCATGGTGTTACCGGGAGCGGCAAAACGCATGTCTACATCGAAGCGATTAGGGAAGCGCAGAAGCGGGGAAAGTCGGCAATAGTTCTTGTTCCGGAAATTTCATTGACACCGCAAATTGTTCGAAGGTTCAAGTATTTCCTCGGGGAAAATATTGTCGTTATGCACAGCCGCATGTCTGGCGGCGAACGCTATGATGCATGGCGTATGGCATGGGAAGGAAAATGTTCCGTTGTAATAGGTCCGAGATCGGCGGTCTTCGCGCCGTTAAAAAATATCGGACTTATTATAGTGGACGAAGAACACGAAACATCTTATAAGCAATTCGATCAGTCGCCGCGTTATCATGCCCGAGACGTTGCGATTATGCGGGCATTATACTGCAAGGCGACCGTTGTTCTTGGCTCGGCAACACCCTCGGTAGAATCATATTCGAACGCTGTAAACGGGAAGTATAAACTGCTTCAATTGCCCGTGCGCGTCGATAATTCAAAAATGCCGAATATACAAATTGTTGATATGACACAAGAAAGAGCAAAGAAATTAGATGCCCATCGGTCTGCTCGGAAAGAGGCATTCAAAAAAGACAAAGCGTTGGCAAGGTTATCAAAGCAGAAGTTTGAGTTTGGCTCTATCTCTGACCTTCTTAAAAATCAAATAGCAGACCGCTTGGTGAAAAAGGAAGGAATTATACTTCTTCAAAATCGTCGCGGGTTCGCTCCATTCATCGAATGCCCGGATTGCGGCTACGTTGAGATGTGTGACAACTGTAATATATCGCTCACATATCACGCCACTCACGATCATTTGAGATGTCATTACTGTGGGTTAATTAAACAGATACCTATCTTTTGCCCGAAATGTCAGTCGGTTGATATTCAATATCGCGGATTCGGAACGCAGCGGGTAGAGGATGAATTGAAAAAACTTTTTCCGGACGCTAGACTATTGCGCATGGATTTAGATACAACATCCGCGCGCGGCGCACACGATAGAATTCTGAAACAATTTTCCGAAGGCGAGGCTGATATACTTCTCGGCACTCAAATGGTAGCAAAGGGTCTGGATTTCTCTCGCGTTACACTTGTCGGGGTAATTTCGGCAGACACGCAAATGCTTTTGCCTGATTTTCGATCCGGAGAACGAACATTTCAATTGCTGACACAAGTTGCAGGTCGTGCGGGCCGCAGTACCCTCGAAGGTGAAGTAGTAATTCAAACATATCAAGTGAACCATCCGAGCTTGGTGCATGTTCTTATTCACGACTTTAACGGGTTTTATGAGGAAGAGATTGTATTTCGGAAAGAACTAAATTACCCGCCATTTTCCAGATTGATTTTGGTAGAATTCAAGGGAGCTAATGAGCGCGAGGTTCTGGAATGTGCGAAGAAATTTGCAGGTATATTAAAAAAACAGGGATCGCAAGTTATCATCTTAGGACCTTCTGCCGCGGCATTTGCCCGGTTAAAGGGATTGTATCGGTGGCATATTTTAATAAAAAGCGTTAAGATAAAAGATCCTGCAGGGAAGAGGATTCATTATATACTGGAACAATCCATAGCGCTTTATCGAAATTCTCCGGCGGGAAAAAATAAATCAGTGAGAATAATCATTGATGTCGATCCTGTGGGAATGATGTAACCCTACAGCCTGTCTGGTGAGTGCCCGGCGTTTCACTGGCTTCTACGAGATGTGAAATAGTTTTGGAATAAAAAAATCCCGTCTGTTGACGGGACTTTGATTATAATCCTATCGTTGGCGGGTTAGATTCGGATGATATTATAAGCGCGCTTTCCTTTTTGTTCCGCCTTTTCCTCAAACTGAACTTTATCGCCCTGTACAAGCACATCACGGAAACCAGTATTTTTTACGTTGCTCTTATGAAAGAAAATTTCTTCCCCGTTGTCTGTTGTAATAAAACCAAATCCTTTTGTCGGATTAAAAAATTTCACCGTACCTTGTGTCATAATTGTCTATCTCCTCTTTAATAATAATGATGTAGAAAAAACCCCAGACGGTTATTGAGCCGTCTGGGGTTCAATATTGGGAGTTATGCCCTAAATCTTCTTAACGTTGGTAGCTTGTAACCCCTTTGGCCCTTGCTCAACGTCAAACTGGACATTATCGCCTTTGTTGAGTGCGCGATATCCATCGCCCGTAATTGCTTTGAAGTGAACAAATACATCTTCACCATTCTGACGTGAAAGAAACCCGAATCCCTTGGGTCCACTAAACCATTTTACGGTACCCTCTTCCATGGAACATCCTTTCAATAAAACGTTACTAAAAAATGTACCCGAGGCTCTGCCCACCACAGGATAAGCACCCCCAGCCGTCAGAACTTTTTTGCTTTTAGCGCTTAAAACCTACGGTGGATGCGCGACTCTATCGCACAAACACTCGTTTCACACCAATATCATCGAACAGTGATGATGTGCCTGCGATAACCAACCTCGTGGAATGTTCAAAAAGAGGCTGAACGGGACACGTGGATTACATCTTCAACTACGGTGTAAAAGCGTGGTTACGCCACCTGCCCGCGAATTTTTGTGCGAGCGGGACAAAAACGGTGTACTGTTACTTACAGTTCAAGATAGTGAAATATTCGTGCGGAGGCAAGGAGAATTTTTTAAGGTATAGAAATTATTTGATTTTTGGATGAAAAAATTCGAAATTTGATTGGAACATTAAGTTAAGGTTTTCAGGATCGATCTTTTCTTCGGTGATTTTGTATGACAGCTCTTTATCTGAGAAGAGAACGCGACGCGCGATCCGTCACCCGGCAGTAATGAATTTATCTGGTTCTTGCAAATTCATACCGACGAATATTTAGGAAGAAACCGAACCACTTTTGATCGAAACGGAATAAGCATTTTTAACATTTCAAAGGAGTTAATTATGAATCTGCAGGTAATTGCTATTGAGAAACCCATGGACATGAACTTGATTCTGGGTCAGTCGCATTTTATTAAAACCGTTGAAGACATATATGAAGCGATAGTATCCACAAACCCGGGCATGAAGTTTGGGTTAGCATTCTGCGAATCGTCCGGTCCGGCGCTCGTTCGGTATATCGGCAACGATCAAAACCTAATAGAGATCGCAAGAAAGAATGCCATGAAGCTTGGATGCGGGCATTCATTTATTATCTTTATGGAGAACGGCTTCCCGTTGAACATACTGAATGTTGTTAAAAACGTCCCCGAAGTTTGCAACATCTTTTGTGCGACCGCAAATCCGGTAGAGGTGATTGTAGCCGAAACACCGCAGGGCAGAGGAATTCTTGGCGTGATTGACGGAATGAAATCGAAAGGAATTGAAACCGATGCTGACATTAAGCATCGAAAAGAATTTTTAAGGAAGATTGGATATAAGCTTTAAGATAAGAGTTATGGGTTATGAGTTGTGAGTTATTAGAGCTTGGAAAAATATCTATTGAAAGGAAATATTATGGGTAAGATGACATTGTTGTTGCCAATTATAATTTATTTGGGAATCATATTCCCCGGCTGCCAGACAAATGAACAGCAAATTCGTGAAATCGTAAAAGAGGAACTTTCATCGGCGATGAAACGTACAATAATCACCGATGCAAACGTGATAGGTCCATATAGTCCGGCGCAGAAAGCAGGGAATTTTCTTTTCGTTTCGGGGCAAATTGCGATAGACCCCGTTACCGGGGAGCTTAAACAAGATAACATCGAGATCGAAACCCGGCAGGTTCTGACCAATCTCATGAACATTCTTAGAAAAGCCGGCTACGATTCTTCCGATGTCGTTTCGTCGACCGTTTACATGACCGATATGAAGAATTATCCGAAGATGAACAATATATACGGAGGATATTTCGCCGACGGCAACTATCCGGCGCGCGCAACTGTTCAGGTTGCAGCGCTTCCCCGCAACGCGAACGTAGAAATTTCGGCTATTGCATATAAATCTAAATAAAAGGAAACCGCATGAAATACATTTTTCTTCTCTTAATTTTTACTTTCACGCTAATCGCTCAACCGGCATATGATGGGAATATCCCGACACCCAAACAAATTATCGGCTACGAGCCGGGGGAAAAATTTACGCCGCATTGGAAAATCGAGAAATACATCTACACGCTAAAAGACGCGGCTCCCAATCGGGTTCGTGTATTTACGTATGGTGAAACTTACGAAGGCAGAATGCTGTATCTTGCCGTGTTCAGCTCTGCCGATAATCTCGACCATCTCGATGCAATAAAGAATAACATCCAAAAACTATCCGATCCGGGAATGACAAGCGAAGCGGAAGCAAATCGAATAATTAAATCTTCGCCGGCTGTTGCATGGTTTTCTTACGGAGTTCACGGCAACGAAGCTTCAAGCACGGAAGCCGCGCTTAATGTTATGTATGAGCTTGCCTCGCGCACCGATTCTGAAGCGCGATCGATGCTCGAAAAAATTGTGGTAGTCATCGATCCGCTTCTTAACCCCGATGGTCATGAGCGGTACGTGAATTTTCAGATAACTCGAGCCGGAAAAACGCCGGTTGACGACCGCGCCGCCGCCGAACACAGCGAAGACTGGCCCGGAGGTCGCTCCAATCATTACTTCTTCGATCTTAATCGCGATTGGGCGTGGCTTACTCAGAAAGAAACACAAGCACGTATTAAAATATATCAGGAATGGAAACCGCAGGTTCATGCCGACTTTCACGAGATGGGATATAATAGCTCTTACTTTTTCTTCCCGTCGTTCAAGCCGGTCAACAAACACATTCCAAAGAATACAATCGAATGGGGAGAGCTATACGGCAAAGGAAACGCGGAGGCATTCGATGCAAAAGGATGGAGTTATTGGAGCGGCGAGATTTTTGATCTGTTCTATCCCGGTTTTGGCGACTCGTGGCCCTCACTGAACGGTGCCATCGGCATGACTTATGAGCAGGGCGGGCAGGTAGGTGTCAGGGTTAAACGAAGCGACGAAACAATTCTTACACTCAAAGATCGCCTCGACCATCATGTTGCAACATCACTTGCAACACTGAAAACCACGGCAGGCAACCGCGAAAAGCGGTTGAAGGATTTTCACCAGTTTTTTAAAGATGCAATTGACGAAGGTCGCAACGGCCAGCTCAAAGCTTACATCATAGATCCAACAAAAGATCCAGCAAAAGCCGCAAAGATGGCATTACTTCTCCAGCAACAGGGTATTGAACTTACTCGCGCACAAAAAGAATTTTCGCTCGATGGTATAAAAACGTATTTTCAAAAGGCAGGGATTAAGAAGAAATTCCCGAAAGAAAGTTATATAATATCACTTGAACAGCCGGCTCATCGGCTCATCATGTCGCTCATGGAAGAAGATCCTGCAATCAGCGATACATTTTTTTATGATATCTCAACGTGGGCGTTGCCGGTAGCATACGGAGTTGAAACATATTGGACAAACAAACCGATTCCGGTTCCGACAGAAAAGATTGAAACAATTACACCGCCCGTAGGTTATATCAACAGCGAAAACGCAACCTATGCGTACGTATTCAGATGGAATTCAAACAATGCAATCAAAGCCCTTGTCCAGTTGCTGCAGCACGATTATAAAGCGCACGTTGCACTCAGGCAGTTTACGAGCAACGGTGAGAAATTTGAACGGGGTTCGATAATAATTCCCATCCTCGCCAACCCGAAATATATACATGAGCAAATGCAGAAAATAGCGAAGCAATATCACATTACCATCTATTCGGCGAAAAGCGGTTATACGGAAAAAGGAATCAATCTTGGCTCAGACCGAGCTGTACGATTGAAAAAGCCCAAAATTATTGTTGCTACCAATTCGCCGGTTTCTTCGGAATCGTTCGGTGCTATCTGGTCGATGTTCGATAACGATTATGGAGTAGATTTTGTACCGATGAAATTAGATCGACTTCGCTCAATTGATCTTCACGATTACACCGCTATAGTTTTTCCCGATGACTGGGGTAACGGCTATGGTTACAAGAGCCAGCTTGATTCCAACGCGGTGCAGAAAATTAAAACATGGATAGCCGGCGGCGGAACGTTTATCGGTATCGAAGGCGGGGCGGCATTCGCTTCTGCGTCTGTAGGAAAAATTTCGAGCCTAAAAATCAAGGAGAAGAAAAAGAAGGATGAGAAGAAAGATGACAAGAAGGATGATAAAAAAGACGTGAAGAAAGATGAAATACTTTCGGACGAAGAACTTGAGAAGCGCATGACGGTTGAAGAACGTGAGCGAAAACAGCGCCTCGAATATATTCCGGGGACCATGATGCGCGTAAAGTTAGACAATTCGCATCCGCTCGGTTTCGGGTACGATTCAATAATAACAGTTTTGAAAACTACAAACACAATTTTCGAGCTGAGCGAAAAAGGATATAATGCCGGCATTTATACTAAATCACCGCGCCTCAGCGGATACATTTCGAAAGAGAATGAGAAAATGTTGGAAGAAACCCCATTCCTAGTCCATGAACAGCTAGGATCGGGAAACATCGTACTTTTCACCGACGATCCCAACTTCCGCCTCTTCTGGGAAAATCTTAACAAAGTATTTTTGAACAGCGTTCTGCTGATGCCGAGCATCAGAGACGTAACGATGACGGCGGAGTAGAAAGTGGAATAATGGAGTGGTGGAGTATTGAATAAATTTTCAATTGACCATCGATAGTTCTGACAAAATTAAAAATTAATTGGAGTACTTGATAAATGAATTTAGCAGATAAAAAATCAATCAAAGCCCCACACGGAACTCAACTTACGTGCAAAGGATGGATACAAGAAGCGGCGATGCGGATGCTGATGAATAACCTCGACGCAGAAGTTGCCGAGAAGCCGGAAGAACTTATTGTTTACGGCGGAACCGGAAAAGCCGCACGCAACTGGGAATGTTACGAAGCGATCATCAACAGTTTAAAAAATTTAGAGAATGATGAGACTTTACTCGTGCAATCGGGCAAGCCCGTTGGAATTTATAAAACACACCTTGACGCACCGCGTGTGCTTATATCAAATTCGATGTTGGTTCCGCATTGGGCAACATGGGATGAGTTTAGAAGACTCGAAGGTCTCGGACTTACAATGTACGGACAAATGACAGCAGGCAGTTGGATTTATATTGGCTCGCAAGGAATTCTCCAAGGAACTTATGAAACATTTGCCGCTTGCGCCGATAAATATTTTGGCGGAAGTCTTGCGGGTAAGTTTCTTGTCACCGCCGGACTTGGTGGGATGGGCGGCGCACAACCGCTTGCCGCAACAATGAACGGCGCGGCTTGTCTTGCCATCGAAGTAGATCGTCAGAGGATTGAAAAAAGATTGAATACAAAGTACGTAGATAAAATGACGGAGAATCTTGATGAAGCGCTATCGTGGATTCAAGATTCACGACTCAAGCGACAAGCAGTTTCAGTTGCATTACTCGGAAACGCTGGTGATGTTCTGCCTGAGCTTGTTCGTAGAGGAATCACACCCGACATTCTTACCGACCAAACTTCTGCGCATGATACTTTAAATGGTTACGTCCCGCACGGATTATCTTACGAAGACGCGCTTGCTCTTCGCAAATCTAATCCTGAAAAATATATCGCAATGTCACGCACTTCTATTGTTAAACATGTGAAAGCAATGATTGAGTTGAAGAATCGAGGTGCAGTTACATTCGACTATGGTAACAATATTCGCGGTGAGGCGCTGGCGAACGGATTGAAGAACGCATTCGATATTCCCGGGTTCGTGCCGGAATATATACGGCCGCTTTTCTGCGATGGTAAGGGACCGTTCCGCTGGGCGGTACTCTCCGGTGACCCGGAAGATATTTACCGAACTGACCGCGCAGTGATCGAAACATTTCCCGAGAACAAACCTCTTTGTCGTTGGATTGAAAAAGCACAGAAGGAAGTGAAATTTCAAGGACTTCCTGCTCGTATATGCTGGCTCGGTTATGGTGAGCGGGCGAAAATGGGAAGGATATTCAACGAACTTGTTGCGAAAGGTGAAGTGAAAGCACCGATCGTTATCGGTCGTGATCATCTTGATTGTGGCTCTGTTGCTTCGCCAAACCGTGAGACCGAAAAAATGAAAGACGGCAGCGATGCAATTGCCGATTGGCCCATACTTAACGCACTGCTTAATGCTGTAGGCGGTGCAAGCTGGGTGAGTGTTCATCATGGTGGTGGAGTAGGTATTGGTATGTCGATTCACGCAGGAATGGTTGTGGTTGCCGATGGGACAAAGGAAGCGGATCGGCGGCTTGAACGCGTTCTGACATACGACCCCGGCATGGGAATCATACGCCATGCCGAGGCCGGTTATGAGCGTGCGATAGAAAACGCTAAAAAGTTTGATGTGAAAGTACCGATGATGAAGTGAATATCTGAACAATGATCAACATAATTATGGGACATCAATAATCATGAATATTATGGAGACGTAATATACATTCTTACCTGCTTATGAAGAAACAAACTCCATCTCGGACACAGTTAAAACATCGAGATGGGATTTATTAGTACAATGCTGACGCTGATTGTTATTTTAGGAGCAGCATCTTCTTTACATCAACAAACTTCTTTCCCTCACCCTGCACAGAGATTCGATAGAAGTACATACCGCTTGAGATGTTGCTCGCATCCCACTCGACTGATTTATACCCTGCGGTTTGTATCTCATCAGCAAGGACTTTTACAACCTGACCAAGCACGTTATAAACTTTGATCGTAACCTTGCTTTCGACTGGTAATTGGTACTTAATAGTAGTATTCGGATTAAATGGGTTTGGGTAATTTTGATCTAACACAAAATTATCTGGAATGTTTGGCGATTCATCAACGGAAGTTGTACCGGCAACAGCTAAGAGAAATCCCTCCTGATTGCCCGTTGCGCCATTGAGACCGGAGCCAACAATATACTTACCATCAGCGGATATGTCCGAAGCAGTGTATAAATCTGAACCAGGTGAGAGCAGGGTGGAATAAACCTGGTTTAGTTGCTCTAATCCTCCCGCAGAGGATAAGCGGAAAGCACCACCACCATCATATCCTATAAGTATACTTCCATCGCCAGAGACAGCATAGCCCCGGCTGAAGTTCCCGGCAATATTAAACTCAAATCCACCGACTAGTTTCCATCTAAAGGCACGATATAATCCAGCACTACCTGTTTCAAATCCCGTCACCGTCAATCCATCTCCGGATACCCCATCAGCAAAACTGTAGAAGGTACCAATCTGTTCCATCCCGGTGCCTTCAATCCAGCGAAATGCATAGGGATCACCGGCATTGTTATTAGAGAACCCGACAATCACAGAACCATTTGCTGATACAACGCTAGCTCCAGTTGAAGTTCCTCCAAGATTACCCAGGTTCACTAATCCTCCGGAAAGTGTCCAACGATAAGCCACCCCGTTACTGTTAACCGTGATTACTGAACCATCTGCCGATACTCCTGAAGCTTTGCTCCATTCACCTGCACCAAAATCTTTCATACTATCAGCAACAGTCCATTTAAATGCCCGAAAAATTGAGCTGCTGTCGTACGACCATCCAACAATTATAGAACCATCAGAAGAAACTCCGGTTGCCTCACTCTGATTTCCTCCCAAAGTGCGCAAATCTTGCATTCCATTTGCAGCTGTCCACATAAACGCACGATATGAACCATTCTCTTTATTTGACCTTCCGACAACGACTAAACCATCATCTGAAACACAAAAAGCTGCACTATTAGATCCCCCCAAAGTACCCAACCACTTAAGAGTTGGTTGCTGCGCAAATATATTTATGTTTAGAAATTGAATAACTAAAAACATAATAAGTACTAAGCTTAACTTTGTATGGTAAATTTTTAACATTATTCGTCCTTTCTATTTGATGATAACTTCTTAAAAAATGTCTGGTTAATTATTTTATGAGAATCAATTTCTTCGTTTCCAAGAACGAACCCGCCAGTAATCGATAGAAATATACACCGCTGGCAAGATCGCGAGCATTCCATTGTACCGAGTGTTGTCCTGCCTCACGCTTCTCGTTTACCAGTGTCGCAACTTCCTGTCCAAGAAGATTAAAGATTTTCAGCGTGACAAAAGCTGCGTTAAGTAATCCAAACCGAATTGTTGTAGTGGGATTGAATGGATTCGGATAGTTCTGTTCGAGTGCGAATGTTGTCGGTAGAGAGTGGTCGTTCTCATTTACACTTGTTGTGCCTCCCAGCGTTCCGTTAGCGTTGACCCGCTGGGCATAAATATCAGTCGAATTGGTAGCACTATTTCGACTATCATCCCAGGTTATGATGGCGCCTCCGCTGCCATCTTCTACTAACTGGGGAAATACCTGACCTGAGGGATCCCTGCAAACACCTACCCCATTAACAATCCACTGAACTGCGCCCGCTGAATTTATACGTTGTGCAAAAATATCACCGTTACCGTAGCCTCGGTAATCATACCAGGTTATGATGGCTCCGGTTCCGCCATCTGTGGTTATTTCAGGAAGCCTTGATTCACCTGCAGCACCTATACTTACACCGTCACTTGCCCACTGGCTTACACCACTTGAGTTCATACGTTGTGCATAAATAGTATTAATAAGCCCCCCACTAGCATATTGCCAGATAATAAAAATCCCACCACTTCCATCACTTAATAATTTGTGTTCTCTCTGGCTTAATGTATTAGGAGCTATGGCAACACCGTTCAATGCCCATTGTGCAACACCACCTGAATCAACTTTTTGTGCATACAGATTATTGTACGAAGATCCATTCCTTTGATCTTCCCATACAATGGTTGTTCCACTTCCGGTATCGCGTATTAGTTGAGGACGGAATTGTTCACTGGTTAACGAACAAATGGCAACACCATCGTTACCCCAACCAACAATTCCGTTTGTATTTATCTGTTGCACAATAATGTCAAAATTTCCATTGGGATAAACACCAGTATATTGGTGCCATGCTATGATAGCACCTCCGTTTCCATCACTTACTATTTGAAGCGATTCTCCGTTGAGTTGGGACAATAGCACACCACCCGCTGTCCATTGAGCTACACCATCGGCATTTAGTTTTTGGGCATAAGGTATATAGCTAATGCCATCCCGTAAATCCCTCCAGGTTATGATTGCACCGCCACTGCCGTCACTAATCAATTGAGGGACCGTTTGATCCAGTGTGTCGGCACATACTTCAATACCATCCGCTGTCCATTGGACAATACCGCTTGCATTTATTCGTTGCGCATAAATATCGGCTCGTCCGCTTCGGTTGTCTTGCCATGCAATGATTGCCCCACCATTTCCATCACTTGTTATCATAGGGTTCATTTGTAGTAAAGGGTTTGTACAGATTGGAACACCATTGGTGTCCCATCGAACTATCCCGGCTGAATCTATTCGCTGGGCATAAATATTATAATCATTTGTAATCAGGTAGTCATAATCCCACCAGGTGATAATGGCTCCACCGCTTCCATCGCTTACTACCCGTGGCAACTGTTGTCGTGTGGCTGTGATGCATATGGCATTGTTGACCTTTGGGTCAGTTGACCATTGTGTATGAACGTTGATTGGAAAAATGTTCGAACCAATCAAGCATATCGAAAGAACGAAAAGATAGTATTTCATAATGACCTTTTATTTTTTTATTAAATTATAATTGTATTTGCTCTACTATTTGAGGAGTAAGAGTTTTTTCGTTTGTACAAAACTTCGTCCTGAGCTTGTCGAAGGATCGCCAGTTTGTTTATTATCTGTCGGATGGGCATACAAGCGATAGAAGTACACACCGCTTGGAAGCTTCGAACCATCAAACTTAACTTCGTAACTTCCAGATTCCTTATTTTCATTCACCAGAGTAGTTACTTCTCTACCAAGTACATCAAAAACCTTCAGTGTTACATGGCTATTAACTGGCAACTGATAACGGATAACTGTTACCGGATTAAATGGATTAGGATAGTTCTGCGCTAAGTTGTAGCTATCCGGTGTAAGCAGTGAGCCATGATCGTCGCCAACCCCTGTTAGTTGGTTCTGTAAGTACAGTGTATCGTCAATCTCTTCATCGTAGCCGGTATCAACTAACACTTTGAGCATAGTGGTTGCCAGATTATTCCAATCCGCCACAAAAATGTGTGCTGTATTTTCCGGCAATGAAATATTAGAACCAATAAACCTCTCATACTTTGTTTTTGATACCACGTATAATTCAACATTATAATTTTTTGCTGATCCGTATGAGATAAGTTCAAAACTTGCGGGTGAAGAATTTACAATTCGTACAGAATCATTTTGCGCAAGATCAATTGACTGCAGAATAAAAACTTTTTCCCGAGAACCAAAAGCATTTTTTATGTTCAAAAGCTTGATTGATTTTGTTTGAGAGTCCGGATTTGAGACAGAAAGTCCGTCACCATAGAACAGCCGGTCTGTTTGAGCTTGAAGAGCGCCGGTTCTTTCATAAGTAAATGATTCTTCGTCTGTGAAGAAATAAGTTTCAACGGTATCGGATGTAAAATTATTCATAACAACAGAATATGGATTGATCGAAAGATCGTAACCATACGGTGGTGTTTTACTGCCGTTCAGTACTATTTTCGGGAATGAGCCGGGTATTCCATGGGAAACAGTGTCATTAAAATATCCAGTAACATTGCCAAGACCATCGGATATACGGATTGATGAATTAGAAGAATTACAGATCTCCAATATATTTGTCGCTTGTGTTAGCGATGGTTTATAATGCCCCGCTTTGGGGAATGTTGTTCCACCTAAATAGTCTGCTGCAAGATTTTCCAGAAAAATGTTTTGAAGTCCTCCCCAATTGTCCCAGTCATCTGAAGACCACCATCCATTTCCACCGTCGACGGTAGTATCAATAACGATAGGATTGCTTGAATAGGGATACGCATTATCATAGACATGAACATAATAAAGGTTTCGTTGAATTGAGTCCTGCGTCAAACCATAAGCAAGAATATTGTGACCGCCTACGCCGTCGCTATTATCGAAGATAGATAAAGTTTTTAACCGGGAATTATCCTCTCCTAACATCTGCTTTAATTCGTGGAGTGTGCTGGTGGGTTTTATTACTCCATATTTAGCAATAGCATTTGAAGCCCTGGGGTTTCCAAATTGATATGTAAAGATTTCGTTAACGACCTTTACCACATTATCATCTGAGAACACAGAAGATGGATTAGCAAACACAGGGAAATTCGGATACTTATTCATGAACGGCTGTTTGAATCCGAATGCAAGAGCATTCGATGCTGCAATTCCAAAACAAGAACCTTGCCACCTATCAGATACTGCGTACCATTTTAGAACAGCGGTAGGTTTGTATATTCCATGTGTTGTATCATAATAACAAGCATCAACTGTAAATGTATTTACCCATGAAATCCAGTCAGGGTGGTAATGAGATCTTGATTTTGCAAAGGCACTGTCTACCTGAATTTGAGGATATGAAATTCCTGTAAACGGATCAATCCCCTGATAATTAAATTGTGTCCACCATGTCATCGGCCATACATCTCCCGGCATATTTTGAAACCCCCAAGCATCTTCATTTTTTTTGTATGGGCGATACGTCGAATCGTTGTTTACTTTTGTAAGAACATACGGCTTTAACCTGAATACACCGCTCTCCATTGTCTGAGTAGTGTCAGCCGCATTTTCAACAATTATTTTTGATTGGTAAGAAAGAATGGTATCAGGTATTTTCCAGATATATTCCGGTGTTGAAATCGGAATGCCCCGTTCAATGAGAAATTCATTTTCCAACGGAGTCTGATAGTTAAGAATACATTTTATGTTGACCGAACTCCAGCCATAGTCGGACCATTTGATTGTGTTGGTTTCGCCCGAAATCCATTTTTCATAAGCTGAGGGTTGATAGACATAGCCACCTTTCGTGTATTTTATAGTGGCATAGTCACCATAATTTGCTAAATTGTCCGCACTAGAACCTGTCACATACACATTGCCTGAGTCGTCCAATGCGATTGAAGCTGCTCTATCAATGCCATTTTCCGGTCCGTTATATCTTATAACCCACTGCTGTCCGCCTGTGGTGGAGTATTTGATTGTGGCATAGTCAATACTTGTTCCGCTTCCAATACTCCCACCTGTCACATACACATTGCCTGAGCTGTCAACTGCGAGTGAAGCTGCATCATCCCCGTTATTTCCCGGTCCGTTATATCTTGCAACCCACTGCTGTACGCCTGTGGCGGAGTATTTTATTGTAGCATAGTCAGTATTTGTTCCGCTTCCGTGACTCCAACCTGTCACATACACATTACCCGAGCCGTCCACTGCGAGTGAAGTTGCTCCATCCCCGGCATTTCCCGGTCCGTTATATCTTTTAACCCACTGCTGTCCGCCTGTGGCGGAGTATTTTATTGTGGCATAGTCAGTACTTGTTGTTATTGTTCCGCCACTA
>CAZFQL010000004.1:17315-222918 GCA_964520905.1 uncultured Chlorobiaceae bacterium
GGCGGAGTATTTTATTGTGGCATAGTCAGTACTTGTTGTTATTGTTCCGCCACTAGAACCAGTCACATACACATTACCTGAGCCATCCACTGCGATTGAACGTGCCCAATCTTGTCCATTTCCCGGTCCGTTATATCTTGCTACCCACTGCTGAACACCTGCGGAATTGTATTTTATTGTTGCATAGTCCACACTTGTTACGCTTCCAACATAACTATAACCTGTCACGTACACATTGCCTGAGTCGTCCACTGCGATTGCACTTCCAACATCATTGTTATTTCCCGGTCCGTTATATATTGCAACCCACTCCTCGGCGCCTGATGAATTGTATTTTATTGTGGCACAGTCAGAACCTGTTCCGCTTCCCCAACTCCAACCTGTCACATACACATTACCCGAGCCGTCCACTGCGATTGAATATGCCATATCAATACTATCTCCCCTGTCATATCTTGCAGCCCACTGCTGTCCGCCTGTGGCGGAGTATTTAATTGTGGCATAGTCAGAAAATACGTTAGTTGATCCGCTCCATGAATATCCCGTTACATAAACATTCCCCGAGCCGTCCACTGCGATTGAATTTGCTCCATCAATACTATTCCCCGGTCCATTATATCTTTGCACCCACTCTTCAGCAACCTGTGCCTTGAGCTGTGGAAAAAACAGTAGAGTTAAGACTAACATTGATATTACACTGAGTGCCTTATACATTGTAGTATTACTTTCTGTCAGTCTGTTTTTGTTAGTATTTATTTTCATAGCATCTCCTTTGTGAATGATTTAAATTAAATAAATTTTATACTGAATTATTTCATAAGTAAAAGTTTCTTCGTTTCTGTAAACGCGCCAACATGCAAACTATAAAAGTATACCCCGCTTGCAAACTTAGAACCATCTATACTAACATCATATCTACCTGCAACTTTGTTCTCATCCACAACCGTCAACACTTCTTGCCCTAGCGTATTGAAAACTTTGAGCGTTACATATGATTCCTTTGGAAGCTCAAAATGAATTGTTGTACTCGGGTTGAACGGATTAGGATAGTTCTGTTCTAATGAATATTTTTGTGGAACGGTTGAATTATTTAGCTCTACAGAAGAAATTATTTCAGACAACGGACGCCGCCAGGCTGCAGCACCCGATGTTCCGGCAAATAAATTATAAGTACTGGATGCTAATGTTAACACACTAACGTTGGTTAGACCATCGTTAACAGCAGTCCAATTTGTTCCATTATCTGTGGATTGAAAAATTCCCCCCATAGTTCCGGCAAAAATATTCGTACCTTTTATTGCAAAGGACCGAACATCAGTGTTCGTTAAACCTGAACTTGCGTCTGTCCAGTTCGAGCCATTGTCGGTTGAAAGGAAAATGCCTCCAGCGGTTCCTGCAAATAAATTCGTACCGCTGAACGCTAGTGCAAGAACATTAAGATTTCCCAAACCAGAGTTAACAGCAGTCCAGCTCACTCCTGAATCTGCGGAAAAATAGATTCCGCCGGATGTACCTGCAAAGAGAGTTGTACCATTTCTTCGCGCAAGCGCCTGAACGTTTGTGTTGATAAGACCTGCACTGGCCATAGCCCAGCTCGATCCCTTATTAGTGGAAACAAAAACACCGCTTGCTGTTCCCGCAAAGACAATTGTGTTTGGTTGAAAACCGCCGGCCACTAATGCCTTAACTACGCTGTCAGTTAAACCAGCACTTGCGCTAGCCCAGTTTAGGTTTGAATTTATTGAATAGTAAACTCCCCTTTGCGTTCCTGCATAAATATCTGCACCATTGGCTGCAAGACTCAGGACGTGCTTATCAAGATAATTGCCGCTATTCGATACCCAGGTGCGTCCTTCATTTTGAGAAACGTAAATGCCGTTATTCGATGTTCCCGCTATTAACTTGCCGGAATATATTAGCACACTAACAGTGGTATTTATCAAACCATAGTTGGTTGCAAACCAATTTGCTCCATTGTTTGTTGAACGAAAAATACCGCTGCCTCCGGTCCCCGCAAAAATGTTTGTTCCAGTTACCGTAAGTACACGCGTATCGATTTCGAATAGACCGCTGCCGCCAGTCCAGCTATCTCCATTGTCTGTAGAAATATAAACACCTGCCTCGCGAGTCCCCGCGCAAAGATTTCCGCCGCTAACAGCAAGCGCCTGCACCCAAGTTGCTGCGCCAACTAAACCGTTATTTACCAATGTCCAACTTGATCCATCGTCTGTTGTTCGACAGACGCCTCCGGGCCCTCCTGCAAAAACCGCATTTCCATTAACTGCAAGTGCTGGTATTCCACTGGCAAGAGTAATACCGGAATTAGCAACTGACCAGGTCAATCCACCATCTGATGAGCGGAGCACGATTGAACCGGAACTCGCAAATATGAAGGGTCCATTTGTAGCAAACGTGTTGTATGTTGAACTATTACCGAGAGTAGAGACACGCACCCAGCCCGCTGTATCTGTAGGCGACATGTATATTCCGCGATTCGTATTGTTGTAGTTATCAGTGCCCGCTAGAATGGTGTTTCCGCCAATGACGATAAGAGCTCCAACACCATTGGATAAACCAGTTTTGAAAGGATTCCAGGTGTCCCCATTGTCGGTTGAACGGTAAACGCCCGCAGTACCCCCTGCGAAAATATAAGAGCCTCCGACCGCGAGCGCAGTTACATAATTGCTGCCCAAACCGTCATTAGAAGAGTCCCAACTTGCACCGTTATTTGTTGAACGATAAACTCCATCGCCATCAGTACCTGCAAAAAGGTACGTACCACTTTCAGCGAATGAGGTAATAGTCTTGTTGTACGGTCCGTTGGTTTGAATCCACTGCGCTTGAGAGTTGATTGGAAAAATATTTGAAACAATCAAGCAAATTGAAAAAACAAGAAGATAATTTTTCATGATGACCTCTTATTGTTTGATTATATATTAATTGTAGTTGCTCTATTATTTGAGCAGCAATAATTTTTTCGTTTGCATAAAGTCACCCGTCTGTTTAGCATCTGTCGGGTGAGCGTACAAACGATAGAAGTACACGCCGCTGGAAAGACTGCGTGCATTCCATTGTACCGAGTGTTGTCCGGCGTCGCGGTTCTCATTTATCAGTGCCGCAACTTCCTGTCCAAGGATATTATAGATTTTCAGAGCAACCAACGGCTTCACCAAACTAAATTGTGCAATAGCATACTCACCCAAAATTGACTGTACAAATAGTATTAAGAAAACAGCAACAAATTTATTCATGATCTTTACTCCTTCTGTTTAATATTACAGATTGAAAAAACAAAATCGTTATCAATAGAAGCTCAATATCCAACGGTTTAAATGCTCGGACGGATACTGTATCCCTTAAAAAATCAGAATGAAGCGGTCCAGACAAATAGTCAAGACGCGGATTATTATCAACCGAACCGTCGGAGAATATTTTGTTGATTAAGATCTATTGGTTATAAACAAAAGAGGCAGGGTGGGCTATGCTCTTTAAGAGATATATAAGTAGTGCTCGTGAATATGAGGTAGTTTCTTACAATGCGCCATTTATCTTTTCCGGACCTTTCCGGGACAGCATTGTTATCGCCGCACTCTAATATTCGCTCGACTGAGCAAAGAAGAAGTGTATATAAAAAACTGAGAATGAAAGGAATTAGCAATAAACCTATTAGAGGAGCAAAACCATTGATTAGTGAAATCATTTCACTAAGATCGGGCTTCGCATTAACGATGTAAACCGATCCGAGCTTTGTAATCGAGAGAATAATTAACAACCACATAAAACCAATCAGAGCAACCCTCACGCTCCGTTTCCGCGCATTAAACGTATCTCTGAAACATAACATACATTTATAAACAATATTCAAGCTACAAGTCATGGGTTTTTATTGGTTTGCGTTATGATAAAAAGTTAGTAAAACTAATTGCAAGAAACAACAAAGAACTAGCATAAGCTAAGGATTAATAAAGTCGCTTAATATAGGTGGGATTGAATGATTTTAACGGCTCTCGGTGGAAATTCAACTTGTTGTTTCGCAATCAGCTCTCATGCAGAACACAAACCTCAGGCGTACAATATTTCCCGCGGACCAGAGTTAATGTACACCCAACATCTCAGCAACATATTATTGGCAGAAAGGTGTTCTGAGGGAATCGATTGATTGTAGTTGTTAATAGAATAAAGAGGCAAGAGTACAAACACCGATGATAAAGCGGTGCCTTTTTAAGGATCGTTATTTTTTCTGATGCATTTTCTCCCATGTATTTTTAATATCAAAATTTTCCTTAACATTATTCAAATAACTAAGCCGCGTTTCAGTGTCATGGATTTTTGTCGCTCGATTATTCAACTCATTATAACCGTCATTAAGGATATTATCTGCGGCTGATCGTTCTCCAAGCATAGCGTAAGTTTTGTATAAGTACCATGTTGTTTTAATATATATGCTGCCCTTATTGTTTGTTTTAAGCAACTCTTCGATCTTACGAGTAATATTTTTCGCTTCTATTTGATTGTTAGATTTCATTGTTGCAAACGCCAGCAGTGAAAGCGAAGAGATCAAATTTTGTGTATCTTTTATTTGCTCAAAGAGTTCAACCGCCATCTTTAGTGAATCGATCCCCTGAGGATATTTTTGATTTTGGAAAAATATTTTCCCGATTCTTGTCAACATAATACCTTCTGATAATCGATCTCCTAACATTCTATATAAGTCAACGCTCTGCCGGTAGTAAGAAAGAGCTCTATCAATCTCACCCTTATTTAAACAAATATCTCCAATATCTCCTAGGGTTTGCGCCTCAAAAGGTCGGTTACCCAAACTTCGGTGGATGGCAAGTCCAAGCGTGTCAAAGTCAAAGGCTTTCTTGTATTCTCCCAATTCAAGATAAACACTTCCTATGTTCGAGAGCGCATTGCCCTCTCCCCGGCGATCTTCAACCTCCTTCTTAATTTTCAAGCATTTGTTAAGAACCTCGAGCGAGGCAGTGTAATCTCCTTGATCTTGATAAGCCACCCCCAAATTATTCAATAACCGGCTCTCCTCTTGCTTATCGCCAAGAATCTGAATGATATCAAGAGATTGTTTATAGGATTCTATAGCCTTGACAGTATTTCCCCGATAGGAATATACCGCTCCAATATTATTCAGGGTAATGCTTTCGCCGTAACGATCATCAAATTGACGGTATATAACAACGCTTTGCTGAAAACAATCTAAGGCAAGTTGGAAATTTGATAAATCCAAATAAACGACACCCAACCTGATTAAACAATCTGCCTCATCTAATTTGTTATCTATTGAACGCGCAATCTTAAGAGCATGTTGATAAAATTGCTGGGCAGATATAAATTCTCCCCGCGCTTCGTAAATCAATCCTAATCCGATTCTGGGAAAAATGAACGTGGAATCAAGATTGATTGATTTTTCGTACATTCCACGAGCTATATCAATATCATCTTTATTTTTTTTCTTCTCATAAATGTACTTAGCCCGCAAGTAATATTCGTATGCTTCAGGATTTGTAGTACGCGGGGCGGTGAGACTTTTTCCACCCATAGTCGATGTGGAGATATTCAGTGCGCTGAAAATCGCTTGAGCCAACCGACCTTGCAGTTGAGGTGATTCTGAAAATCGTGTTTGGATCCGATCAGCCCAGATAGTTTTACCTGAGGCTGCCTCTATAATTTGAGCGCTAAATTGAAATCGGTCGGCCTCTTTCTTGAAGGTGCCGTCAAATATGTATTTGACACGAAGCTGTTGTGCAATTTTATCTATGGTAAGGTTGGTTCCCTGTAAACTTAAAACATCTTTCATCGGCGATACGCGAATTATTCCCGCTTTTGCAACATCGATAATAAGATCCTGAGTGATACCATAAACATATGCCTCATCATTTTCTTGTCCAAGATTCTTCAAATAAAGAATTGCAATCGAAGGCACTTCCTTTGAGGTAATTTCAATTGTTAATGGATAAATGAGAAAAAACAACACACTTAATAAGACCATCAATAAAGCACCCACTCCAAACCATTTATAGCGAGTCATGCCCGATCGTTTTCTTTTGATCACTTCTCCGCTTGTTATTGCGGTTTTCATGTCGATTAGATCATTTAGCATTTCTTCCATGCTCTGATAACGATCTTCGACTTTTTTCTCCATTGCTTTATCGACAATGCGTTCAAGTTCAGCTGGGATGTCAGAACGAACCGTCGATAATGGTTTCTGTTTTTGGTTGACGATCTCGTACAAGAGCGCGGCTTCGTGCATCCCATTGAACGGAAGCGCGCCGGAAGTCATTTCATAAAGAACAATACCGAGTGAAAAAATATCCGAGCGATAATCAACTTCATTCCCCTGTGCCTGTTCAGGCGACATGTACGCGGCGGTTCCAACCGTACTGCCCGTTCGGGTGACTTTTACTGCTCCAAGTAATTTTGCCAAACCAAAATCGGTAATCTTCAACCGCCTATCACTTGTGAGCATGATGTTATCTGTTTTGAGGTCCCGATGGATTATATTCTTCTGATGTGCGTGAGAGAGACCTTCGGATATTTGGATAGCATAATCAATCAGTTCATCGATCGGCAGTTGTTTTCCCCGAACTTTTTCTTTAAGTGTTCCGCCATCGATATATTCGAGAACAATAAAACTCTGACCATTAACTTCCTCCAAATAATGGATTGTTGAAATATTGGGATGGTTCAATGCCGAGATCGCCTGGGCCTCTTGCAGAAAGCGGATATTGTCTATGGATTCTTTTGTGATATAAGAAGGAAGAAATTTTAATGCTACGGTTCGACGAAGTTTCTGGTCCTCGGCTTTGTACACCACTCCCATGCCCCCCTCGCCGAGCTTCTCCAAAATTTTATAATGTCCAACAGTTGTACCAATCATAGATAAAACGATGATTAAATATATTTCAACAAATATACAAATTTCATTGGAATGTACAATAATCCAGTGTCTGTCGATAAAAAGGAAATAAAAAACCCCAGCACATTTATAGCTTGCCGGGGTTTTTGCCTCTATGGTCTTTTGATGTTATTTCAACAGCATCATCTTCTTCACATCCACAAATTTTTTCAATCCGCTTTGTGCCGTAATGCGATATAAATAAACACCGCTCGCCCAACCATGCGCATCCATTTCCATCGATTGCTGACCCTCACTCATTTCCTGATTAGTTATAGGTGTAGCAACCTCTCGCCCGAGAATATCATAAACCTTCATCGTTACAGTCGCTGGCTCAGGTAGATCAAACCGGATGGTCGTTGTAGGGTTGAATGGGTTTGGATAATTCTGATACAATGAATACTTCAGTGGAACCGACTCGACTTTTATAGAATAACTCGTCTCGTTTTTATCTTCAATGACTACCGAGCCTTTTTCCAAGAGTCTGTGCTGGGAAATTACTTTCCCATTCTTTTTCTCAAGGAGCGTATACTTCAAGCCGTTCCGCTCTTTCATTTCCCATGAAAATTTGAGCGGTTCCTCATTCGACTGAACGACAAGTGGAATCTCTATTGGTTCTTTTATATTATCAGGAATCAACTCAACGAACTTATTTGATTTAAATCGGACATCGGTTGACCCTGCCGGCGGAACCGGGGGCAAATTAAATTTCCCTAAACCAATTTTAGCATCCGAAATCTTGCCAAAAAACAAATCTAGCGTCCGAGCCGTTAATCCCTTAGTAGCAGATTGACGCTCTAATTTAAAAACATTAAGTTGTTGTGTAATGATGTTGATCGAATCACGCGAGATGTTTTTTACTGATTTTGCTATTGTGTTCATGATGAGAATGCCCGGGCTATCGCATTTCACCCAACAAGCATCGCCGGGGAATATTGTATCTATAGAAAAATAGCTATTATCGAAACCGAAGAAATCTGACGCAATATTATCCGGAGGACTCTGCACAACCAGGTTTACAGGCATGGGATCAGCAATTGAACCGATTATGTTCCAGCCTCTTCTAACGGGGATTGAATCCATTTTAATAAGCATACCGTTGAGCATGGAAATTGTCTGCGCAGAGCCAAATTTTAACCAATATCCGATCCCATGAATCAATGTATCTTGCTCCAAATATGAATTATCATAGCTAAATCCCTTCGATATTGCCTGAGGAAAAATTGTCGTCACCCGCTTGTCCGTTACAATCATCGGTAGAGAGATCAAATTCCATCCGCCAGCGACTGGAAAGTTCATCAGTGAATAATCTTTCAATGGACCAATCTGATATTCAAATCCGACACTTTGGCTGTAAGAGGAGGACGAACTACTACCGACTACTGGTTGTCCGATTGTGTTAATACTCGTGTAAGAAGCAGATGTCGTCTGCCCTCCACCGGATCCGATGACGGATTGAAGAAGCTTGTACGATTGACTTTCTGCCGATGACCAGCAACAAAGAATCGCAAGCGCAACAAGTAATAAAATTTGCTTTTTCATATAGGCTCCTATTTAACGGTTGACATTGGTTTGTTGAAGTTCGCCGAGTGATTTGTTAGCAGGATTTGAGTTGGCATTTTCTACTAATGATTTGATTGTTGCTTCCATTTTAATTAAACGCATAGAAAGCTGTTCATTTTGTTTGATTAACTCCTGTATCGCAGCGAGCGCAACCCCATCAGCATCGATGGTAGTGATATGCTTATCATCTTCACCTACATTGAACGCCGCATAGAAGTCTTGCGCCATCGGACCGATGTGACGGATGGATTGATCCTGAGCTTTGTAATTCCACGTTAGGATGGGAATTGATCCAAGGTTCTTGAGTAATTTCTCTCCGTCAATGGTTTGAAAGTTCTCTTTCATATTCCGATCACTCACTGCTGACCAGGAGCTACCTCCAGCAGCTAATGTAACACCAGCAGTTAATGAGACATTTGAGTAAATCCTAGTTCCGCCAGAAGCTCGGACCGAGAATTGATTTCCTGCAGTCGAAACAAACTCAGTCCCGTAGGCATCAGCCCAAACAAATGTACCGCCATGAACTGCTTTTGCATTAAACCCGGCAGCAAATGAATAACCACCCAATGCTTTATTGGCACGACCACCAGGTACGGTTGAATAGTGACCGTTTGCGGAATTCGAATCAGCTAAGGGAAGACCCCCACCGCCACCTACAACTGACCAATCACCACGCGCTCTATTGGGTCCGCCACCAGAAACTCGCGCTTCATATCCGGTTGCTATATTATCATCCCCACCTCCTATCGATGCTCCTGTACCGGTAGCTCTATTATTGCCTCCGCCAGAAACCGTTGAAAAAGGACCTTCAGCATGATTGTAACCGCCTCCAGAAATCGTAGTAGCCTGATCTCTTGTAATATTGCCATAGCCACCCCCAATGGTTGCTCCATTTCCACCTGCATTCGGATTAAAGGATATTTTTTTACTACTTTTGATATCATTATTTTTTGATCCCCTCATTTCGGAAATACCATTGCCCGAAATTTCAGCATTTAACAATATTGAATTAAGTGTCTGATTTCCGCTTCCTCCACCGATGGTCGATGATAATCCAATTGCAAGATTACCCAAACCACCGCAAATTACTGTATAATCACCAATCGCTGAATTGGAATCAAGAACTTCGTACAGATCAGGATCAAAAGTACCACCGCCACCACCAATGAAAGAGTGGTCACCGCGTGCACGGTTGTAGGTACCCCCAGTAATGACAGATGCATTCCCAGAGGTTAAATTATCACTTCCTCCTGCTATTATGGAGAAATTGGAAATTACTTCGTTATAGATTCCTCCAGCAACTGTTCCAGCTTCACCTTTAACAAAATTTGAGGTACCACCACCAATAGTCCCTATGAGACCCTCAACAGTATTACCCTCGCCACCTCCAATCGTTCCGCTAACAGAAGGGTTGTCAATTAAATTACCGTTCCCTCCACTGATCACCGATGTGTATGCAAATACCCTGTTGGAACCTCCACCGCCTATTACTGATTGGTCTCCAGAGACATCATCTCCGATTTCATTGCCTTCTCCTCCTCCTATAAAGGAACTTACTGCTTTGATAAAACCGCCGCTTCCGCCAGCAATGACCGAACCGTAACCTGAGTTTGCAATTGTATTCCATTCACCGCCACCTATGGTTGAATAATCGCCATTTGCAATATTGTTGCTACCACCGCCAATTTCTGAATAATCCCCATTCCCAGGATATCGGACAGTCTCCGTTTTTTTCGTCAATTTCTCGCTTGATTTCTTTTTCAGGTTCTCACTCGGTTTTTTCATCTGAGTTGATTTGGCAATAATGCCCGATCCGGTTTTATTATCCGAGCCACCGCTAATTATGGAATATCTTCCATTTGCACTGTTTTTTGTTCCCATAGCAATTGCACCACTATCATTAGCCGAACTCCCGGGTCCTAATACTGTGTTTGCTGTCATGGCGTATGGAACACTCGTCAATTTCATTCGAGGACTCATTACCTGTCCGTTAACCTCAACTTCAATGAACTGTCCAAGTGGGCGAGGTCCGATTGGTCCAATTGTATCGGGACGACCCGGGATAACTACACTGTATACACCGTTATTAACAGGTACACCAGAATAACTTTGTGTATTGAGAGAAGCACCACCAGTTGAATCATTAAAGAAACGAAACGTCATTGGCATCGTTCCATTAAGAGGTTGTCCAAGACTATCGGACAAGAATCCTTGATAAGATATCGTAGTGGGTAGTTGTGCAGTAGCTGTTACGCTGAGTAAGAGCATAGCAAAGATTAGAAAAAAGTATAACTTGTACATAAGTAACTCCTTAGATTTATGTGATAGTGAATAATTAATAATTATTTTTCTTTCAATGATTTTAAATAAACTTTCTGTCTTAGTGATTAACATCGGTTTGTTGAAGTTCGCCGAGTGATTTATTGCCAATACTTGAGTTGGCATTTTCTACAAGTGATTTAACTGTTGCTTCCATTTTGGCCAAACGTTCAGAAAGGTGTTCATTTTGCTTCTGTTGTTCCTCAATCTTCTTCTGTTGTTCCTTAACTACCTCAAGCAAATAGATTGCAACACGATCGTACTTGACACCATCCGGTCGATTCTCGTTGTCATAGATTACCAAATCCTTTATCACCCGATCAACATCTTCGGCAATGAGGCCAACATCTTCCTGCTGTGTTGTTTTCCACTGAAATCGCACTGGCTCTAACTGCAACACTTTGTTTCGCTCAACCTCAAGCGGTCTGATCTTAGTCTTATATCGCTTGCTTGAGCTTTGTTTTCTCAACACACCAGATGTATCGACTACTACGGTTGTTCCTGTCCCCGTGGGCATTGACCGCAATCTTGCCGTGCCATTGACGTCGAGTTTTTCCGTGGGATCTTTTAAATCAATTCCAATGCGTTTAATTGCGAAATCACCATAAATGAGGGGTGGATTAGCTGAACTGTTCGCAATGTAAAGATTGTCGCTTCCTGTTTCGTTATAACCAGCGTAGAAACCTAAAAAAACATTTCGAGAACCGGTGACGTTATTCCATCCAGCTCCTGAGCCAACAGCAGTGTTGTTCTCTCCACTGGTGTTGGTTAAAAGCGCACTTGCTCCGATGGCTGTATTACTGCCACCTGTGGAGTTATTATTAAGTGCATCGAGTCCGTTGGCCGTATTGAAACTTCCGGTAGTGTTAGAATTAAGTGCGTTAACTCCGTTGGCGGTATTTGCCTCCCCTTCAGTGTTAGAATAAAGTGCCTGCCATCCGTTAGCCGTATTATATTCTCCATCGGTGTTGGATAAAAGCGCAGCTTTTCCGGTTGCGGTATTGTAGGATGCTCCAGTGTTATTGCGAAGGGCTTCGTATCCGATAGCAGTGTTTTCGCTTCCGTTTGCGTTCGAAGAAAGGGTACTCTTTCCACAGGCGGTATTGTAGTTCCCATCGATGTTGGTTTGAAGCGCCCCTGATCCGTAAGCAGTATTGTCATTTCCTATAGTGTTGGAATGAAGCGCATAACGACCACTGGCGGTATTCATCGCTCCAGTTGTATTGGAATAAAGTGCCCTATGTCCGCTGGCAGTATTCTCTCCTCCTATCGTGTTGGAATAAAGCGCCAACGTTCCGATGGCGGTATTGTTGTTGCCCGTAGTGTTAGAATAAAGCGCCTGCTCTCCAATAGCGGTATTATTGCTTGCTGTGGTGTTGGAATAAAGCGCAAGGTCTCCCATAGCGATATTGCTGCCTCCTGTTGTGTTACTATGAAGCGCATTCCATCCGGTGGCGGTATTTCGGATTCCTGTAGTGTTGGAATAAAGTGCCTCCGTACCGCTGGCTGTATTGTTCCATCCTGTGGTATTGCTTCTAAGTGTCAACATTCCGATGGCGATATTGCTGCCTCCTGTGGTGTTGGAAAAACCTGCGGAATGACCGACAAACACATTTCCATTATAGGTTAAATCATCATTCGCCCCAGCTCCTTCTCCCACAAACACCGATGATCCCGTGTTATAGGTTTCTATTTGTCCTTTGGTGGTAATGCGGGCTCTTAATACATTATTGGTACGAATATCCAATCCCTGATTATCGGTGGTGCCAATGAAATTCGTTCCTGCGGTAGTGCCTGCGTTTCCTGTGAGATTCCATGCGCTTGACGCTGGCTGCCACGTTCCACCGCCACTTGCATTTGCAGTCAACACGTACCCGCTCGTTACACCCGTCGGCATTTTGAATCCGGTCATCTGAATGGTCCCTGCTACATCCAATTTCTCGGCTGGAGTTGTTGTCCCAAGACCTATTCGTGTAGATGTGAAATCACCATAAATCAGAGGCGGATCAACCGAACTGTTCGCTATGTAAAGTTTGTTGTCCCCTGTCTCGTTAGAACCAGCATTGTTCCCCAAAAAAACATTTCCAGAACCGGTGACATTGTTATGTCCGGCATTAGTGCCAACAGCGGTGTTGCTTGACCCTGTAATATGGCCCCCAAGCGCACCGAATCCGTTAGCGGTATTGAGGCTTCCTGTGGTGTTGGCAGCAAGCGCAGTATTTCCGTTGGCGGTATTGTAGCTCCCCGTGGCGTTGCCACCAAGCGCACCGGCTCCGTTAGCGACATTATCGTTTCCCGTGATGTTATTACTAAGAGCACCAAATCCGTTGGCAGTATTGAAGTCTCCTTCGGTGTTGGAAACAAGCGCCTGCACTCCGTTGGCGGTATTGAAGTTTCCCGTGGTGTTACCTCTAAGCGCCCGCTCTCCGCTTGCGGTATTGTTGCCTCCTGTGGTGTTAAAATAAAGCGCTTCCATTCCGATGGCGGTATTTTGCATGCCTTCTGTGTTCTGTACCAGAGTAGAATAACCTACTGCGGTATTGGAATTGCCAGAAGTATTGTTAGAAAGATTCGAGAAACCAATGCCTATGTTACGCAAACCGGTTGTTGAAAAATTTCCGGAATTTACACCTCCAAAGAAATTACTGGCACCACCGTAATTATGGATAAATCTATCATTACCAGATTTAATGACACCCACAGTGGAAGTTGAAGGTGGCAATCTAAAATTACCAGTGATTTCAAGTTGCTCGGTTGGCGTGGATGTGCCAATACCGACGTTGCCGTTATTGTAGTAGATCACTTCACCCGTAGTAATATTCTCAAGCTTCCTTTCACCACTAGTTACGCTGGTTGACCATGGTCCCAATGAATATGGTGCACTGGTCAGTGCGAGCCTTGGGCTCTGCCCCTGACCATTGACTACTATTTGAAGATAATATGGCTTATCGAAAACGACACCCGAAACATCGAGTTTAACACTATAGACGCCATTAACTATAGAAACACCCAGTGGATTGGGGAAAGAATTTTGCTTTATAATTGTGCCCCCGACAGGTGCATCATAAATAACAAAGATCATCGGTAGTGTTTCATTTACAGGAACACCGTCCTGTGTCAGAAACCCCTGGTAGGTGATGATCTGTGGTACTTGCGCTATCGCTGTTACGCTGAGTAGGAATGCACAGAGAATTATAAAAAAATATAGTTTATACATAATGGTCTCCTTAGATTTTCATAAATATTTTTGATGTGTTTCTCGTTTGCCATGTTGGGATATCTATTTCAACACCCAAAAACCATTCTCGCGGAAGTTGAATTGATTGGTAGTCGTATTGTAAATGATCATTCCGTTTACCGGGGTTAAAGCATCTCTTTGCGTAGTAGTCATTCTTGGAACGATAAACGCTCCCGTAGTAGAGCTAACATCCAACGCACCTTGCGGGCTTGCAGTTCCGATGCCGACACCACCGCCTGCACGAACAAGAAATGTATTAACCTTAGAAGAAGCAAAATCCACATCTGTCGAATCTGCCCAGACAAAAGTGCCGGTATGGTTTGCCTTGGCTCTTCTGCCTGCCGCAAACGAATAATTACCCCCTGCAACATTATTCCGACCGCCAGGTACTGTTGCATAGCTTCCGATCAAAGAATTGAAGGTACTGCCTGTTGCGTTATTAATGCCCCCTCCAATATTTGAGTTAAGACCATGAGCACTATTGTTATTACCGGATACCATTGATCCATCTCCATTTGCCTGGTTGAATTGTCCTCCAGCAACAGTAGAATATGCTCCACCCGCTTGATTGCTTTCCCCTCCTATTACAGCTGAAGCATAACCGAACGCACTGTTACCGTATCCGCCGGATATAGTCGAATAAGAGTTAAACACTTGATTTGATTCACCACCACCAATACTTCCGTAAGAATCAGATGCATAGTTTGCCGTTCCACCAGCTATAGTGGTGTAATTTGCGTTTGACTGAATTTCGTTGTATTGCCCACCGGAGATTGTAGCATAAACTACGAGATCGTGGACTCTGTTACCGCTGCCACCTCCAATTGTAGAGTAATCACCTATTGCAGAATTGGAATCCAGTGCCGTTATCCCACCTCCTCCATGCACGACAGATAATAAACCTCGAGCCTTATTGTATTGTCCACCACCAATTGTACCACCAGTTTTTTCAGCAACATTTCCTTTACCTCCTGAAATTGCTGAATAGTCTCCAAGAGCATAATTCGTGTCTGTGGCTGAACTACCACCTCCGCCACTGATCACGGAGTAAAGGCCTTGTGCTTTGTTCGAGTGTCCCCCGCCTATAGAAGAACCTTCACCAATCGCCTGGTTCGATACTCCGCCGATGACAGATGCAAGCTCTCCAGCAAAATTCCACTGTCCGCCAGCGACAACTGCCGTTGTTCCGTCTGCATTGTTGTAAGAACCACCTCCTATCGCTGACCCATACGAATTTGCCTTATTCATCCAGCCGCCACTAATCGTTGTGCTGCCCCAAGTAGTCGAGTTACCAGTACCTCCACCAATCGTCGAGAATGTTCCCATTGCGAAATTCATTTTTCCTCCTCCGATAGATGAATAGTCGCCAAGAGCAGAGTTAGAATCTGTAAGTGTTGTTCCTCCACCCCCACTCACAACAGAAAACAATCCTCGTGCATTGTTATATATTCCACCTCCAACAGTTGCGCCTGTGTTTCCAGCAATATTTCTCCTACCACCGCTGATAGAAGAATAATCCCCCAACGCAGAATTTGAATCTGCCACACTTACTCCTCCTCCTCCACTTACAACTGAATTGACACCACGCGCACGGTTATACTTTCCACCACCAACACTTGCGTTTAAATTACTTGCAATATTGTCAGCTCCTCCTCCAATTGCCGACCTGAAGCCCAATGCCTGGTTGTTGTATCCTCCGGCGACTGTTGCAACGTAATCGCTCGCAAGATTGCGCTGCCCTCCACCAACAGTGGCACCCAACGCGTTCGCTGAATTCCCGGTACCACCACTAACAGTTCCATCTTGAAAATCTGCTTTGTTTCTTCGCCCACCTGCGATTGTTGAATAGTCACCACTGGCTGAGTTGGAATCCTCAAGTGCTAAACCTCCTCCGCCACCCACAACTGCAGCTAACCCATATGCCCGATTGTATTGACCACCGTTTATAGCACTATAAGATCCAATCGTCATGTTTTGTGAGCCACCACTAATATTTGAATATATTCCACCTGCAATATTACTACCACCACCTGAGATCGCCGCAAAATCGTTGTTTGCTTTGTTACCCGACCCACCACTGACTGTGGAATTAGCTCCTGTAGCAGAATTTGAGTCGGCCAGACTTGAACCACCACCTCCAGCAACAACCGAGTATGCACCCCGTGCATGGTTGTTCACACCACCCGCGACACAAGTTGAATCATTAATGCTGCTATGGGAACCCATTAGTGTGAGCGCGTTAAGAGCATACGGCGCACTCGTTATTGGAAGTCGCGGAGTTTGTATTACACCACTTATTTCTACCTCGAGGTAATATGGTTTGTTAAAGCTAAGCGAACTAACATCTAAATAGACATTATACACACTGATAATAACGGGTACACCCGGAGGGTCCGGAATAATGATTTCATGTTCGAGTGTTCCTGCCGTTAAATCTGTATACCATCGAAACGTCATTGCAAGTGTATCGTTCACCTCTTCACCACTTGAACCAACGATACGACCTTGGAATGAGACTATTCGGGGAATTTGTGCCGAGACTGTAATACTATAAATTACCGCAAGGATGGCAAAGAAAAAAAGTAAGCGAATGTTTTTCATAGGTACCCCGTAAATGATTATGATTTGGTAAAAGAAAATTCTACTTGAAATATTATCGTTACCTCTGAGATAAAATATAGAGGGTGCCTTATGCAACACCCTCCATTGACCCACCACCAACCCACCAATATCGTATATCTCTTACGGTGGCGTGCTTCACAACCAAAAAGCACTTTATATTATAGCCAGGCTAAAAGAAAGAATCAATCACTTAAACAAGGTATTTTTTGTTCAGAATCGAGGGTTAGAGGGTAGAATGGGGGCGGTTCAGACTAACCGGTGCTTTAGAGCTGCCGAGACCGCCTGAGGTTTGGAATGAACGTGGAGCTTGGTGTAGATGCTTTTCAGGTGAGAGTTAACAGTATGTGTGCTTATGAATAATTTCTCAGCGATCATCCTATCGCTATTCCCTTCCACGATCGACTGGAGAATATCTATTTCACGTGAGGTGAGATTGAATTCGTTATCTGTAGATGGTGCAGATTGTCGGACGAAGCTCATAATACGACGTGCAATTGTAGCACTCATTGGTGCCCCGCTGTGGATTTCTTTCATTGCGCGTATAATTTCCGCCGGGCGCGAATTCTTCAATATATATCCGGAAGCACCCGCGCAAATCGATTGAAATATTTTCTCCTCATCCTCATAAATCGTAAGCATTATAATCTCGACCGGCGGATGCATCGATTTGATGACTTTTGCTCCTTCGATTCCCGACATGCCGGGCAGTCCAATATCCATGAGAATAATATCTGGCACCAACTCACCGAATGATTCGATAGCAGATTCGCAATCGCTGAATGCTCCAACGCAAGAGAAATTACTTACTTCCCTAATTATCTGTACGTAGGTTTCTCTTAGCTCCTGATCGTCTTCTATAATTATGACTCTCATCGATTTATCAATATTGCTTTTGTTATTACAAAGTTAGATACATCTATTTAATATATTATTGATTAATATACAATCCCTTGTTTAAGGTATTTTTAGCTCTAGAACAATCGATGTTCCACTAATTGGCTTGGAATTTATCCGAATTTCACCTCCAAGCAACTCGGCACGCTGACGAATATTCCTGAGGCCGTTTCCTTCGAAGGCCTGTTCTGGATTAAATCCCCGACCGTTATCAGTAATGGAAATCGAGAGTATATTCGTATTGCACTTTATTAAAAGAGAAACTTTGGTTGCTTGTGAGTGGCGGAGGATATTATTCAGAATCTCTTTGAAAATCAAATATATATTTCGTTTGAATGCAATTGGTAAATGCAACTCGAGCAGCTCCGGCGGAACAGATATTTCGTGGGAGATATCCTTCGCGTCTAATAATCGAGTGATATAGTTCTTCATCCGTAGCGTCAGATTGTCAAGTGTATCGTTTCTCGGATCGAGAGACCAAACCACATCTCCCATCGCTTCTATTATTTCTCGAGAGTTCTGTGATATGTCTTCGAGTAACGAGGAAAGTTTTTTTACATGCTCAAGTGATGAATCGTCTAAGGTTTTAACTTTGTTTAGCTCTAAATTTGCCACTTCACTGAACATAGTGATGCGTGTAAGACTGGAGCCGATATCATCGTGAAGATCACCAGCGATGCGTGTGCGCAATCGCTCCATATCGAGCTGGCGACGTGTATATAATCGATTCAAAAATGTAGTTATGAAGATTACTATGATAATAATCAGTCCATAAAACCACCATGTTTTCCAATAGGATTGTGCTATGGAAAACGAAAAAGAGGCAGGCTGTGTGCTTTCTGTTCCATCGACAGCTATTGCTTTTACAAGAAAAGTATAGTCTCCCGATTGCAAGTCCCCAAGTACAATAGATCTATTGTTAGACATATGACTCCATTCCTTATTTGTGGGTTGTAACAGAGTCTGATATTGAAGATCTTTCCCGTAGGCGAGATTAACCCCTTGATAATTAATGTGAATATGGTTTTCATTACTCATGAGTTCGAGCTTCGAAATCATAGAGATAGGGTTATGATTCACCTCAACACTACGAATATACACGGGGGGTGGCAAAAGTCTTCTGTCTAGTTCTGATGGATCTACAATTGATAATCCCCGTGCATCTATCAACCACATCAAGCCATTTTCACACTTGCCTATATTCCATATCCACTGCCCGATAAATTCTCTACATGAAATAAATCGGAAGATGCTTTCCCTATTATCCAGATACGCCAACCCTCTGTGTGTTGCAACCCAGAGTGTTCCTTTGCTGTCTTCATGGATTGCTGTAACGCCGTTACTCGGAAGCCCATCATTAATGGTAAGAATTTTCATCCGGTCATTCTCTAGGAGAACAATTCCTCCTTCACGAGTTCCGATCCACATACGGCCGGATTTGTCTTCATAAAATCCACGAACACGCCCATCGGGAAGACCTTGAGTGGAAGTATACCTACGAAATGCATTTGTACCAATATCCTTCTCAGCAAGTACGGCGATACCTCCGTCACCGCCTCCAAACCAAATATTATGTTTTGAATCTTCATAGATGGCAAAGATAGAGTGGTTGGGTAAACCATCCGAATCAGTATAATGATGGATCAGAGGATGTTCCTTCTTCTTTGGATCAATTAAAAACATACCTAGTGGAAAAATCCCACACCAAATCCTGTCTTGATAATCAATCATAAAAACTAACGGATCCCCATTCGGTAATTTAAAACCGGCACTGAGGTCTTGATCAAGTTGAAGTACTGAGGGTTGGTTGTTTCTACTGAGTATTTGATACTTTCTGATAACATTATCGGAGGAAATAGTCCATACATTACCACGGTGATCAATAGCTATTGATCGAATCCTGACTTTGGAATTTTCAGTGTTGATCCGGTGAAATGAATACTGCCACAGGTTATTCGCATCAATCCAATATTCTCCTAAACTCGTTTGTGTGTGCGTCCACCAATGATTGTAAGGATTGCGTATTAAACTATTCCAGCTATTAACAATTTTTGCGGGAAATGAGATGTATGACCGAACATTTATTTTGGCTAACCCGTTTGAAAATGATCCAAACCAGAGAGATCCTTCTTTATCAATTAAGGCAGAACGAATAGCATCTTCTTGAAGTCCATTTTTTATATCCAAACGCATTATACTTTCAATCTTGTTGTTGGTATAATGTATTTGCAACACCCCTCCAATACGAAATCCCACATACATCGTATTAACACCATCATCTAAGAAAAAATATGATTCTTGAGCAGGTACTATTTTATCTTCAATAATAATAGTATCACGGATACGTATAATGTATCCATCATCTTGACCTGCCCAGACATCGCCATTATGTGCAACATTTATTGCTCTGAAAGGATGACCGGGTCTTGCTTTCGAACTGATCTTATGTATAATACCATCCTCTAAGGAAACAAAAAATAAGCCCGTATTGCCGCCAAACCATAAGCGATTACTTTTTGTCCATAATACGTTTGCGATAAAATCAAATTTGTCTGTTCCTGAAACATGAAAAGCTCGTTCTCCATCTAATCTGTATATTCCGCCACCAGAAACGCACCAGATATTGCCGAGCGTATCCTGAGTCAAACTACTGATGAATGATATTCCTTGTATATTTATTTTTTCAAATTTACCGTTTGAATATCGAAGTAGCCCGTTGTTTGTCCCAACGAGAATCGTTCCGGAACTATTTTTTTCTTCTACGAAACAATTAACCCAACATGTAGGAAAATCTTTTCCTGCTTGATAATTTGTGAATTCAAAACCATCAAACACACTGATTCCCTCGTCGGTACCAAGCCAGAGATAACCGCGGGAATCCCCATGGATAGCAAGGATTGCATTTGTTATTAAACCATCATCAATTGTATATATTTTGGGGTGAAGAAGATAAGATGCATTTTGTACCTGCCCTGAATATAAATAATATGAACAAAAGCAAAGAAATACATAATAACAATATTTTCTCCAGTGTTTTATATGTGTCCATCTTATATTCATACGAGAATGGAAATAATACTAAATAATCTATTTGAAATTAATCCTTCTTTCATCGTGTAATTTTCCATCGGGAGAAGATAGATAGATCCTCTTGTTCCACCAAGCGCAAAGGATGTATTAGTGAGTACCAATATGAAAATAATTAAATGTGGCTTGCGTACAAAAGTAATAGTACCCATACCAACAATCAGTAAGTCCACTACCCACACTTGCCCGATTTGCAGAATCCCGATCAACGAAATTGTTAACGTCATGATGCTACAACGAATTAATACAAACGGTCGCCTATCGACAGATAAAATCTTATATCCCGCTTGCAAAGCCGCTAGATCTGTTGCCAAGCATTGATGGTTGTAAATATAAAAGAAGCACTTAAGTGTTGCAACGGCTGTTAAGAAAATATATGGAGGTGGTATACGCTTCAAGAATAATCTTTATCAGTAGAGGGATAGCCGAACGAGAATTATATAGGAATCTTTTTATTGAATAAACTTTCTTCAATCAGAATATTTAAAAGGTAGTGAATTACAAATTAGCATTCAAGTTCTTTTTATCCGAAATACTTTGTTGTTTCTTTAAAATTCGATCTTTTCATTGTAAAAATCCTATCGCAGTTCTCTTTTAAGATATTGTCCGGTGTAAGAAATTTTATTCTTTACTATTTCTTCCGGCGTTCCTTCGGCTACAATTCTCCCCCCGTCGTTCCCGCCCTCAGGTCCTAAATCGATAATCCAGTCTGCAGTTTTTATTACATCGAGGTTGTGTTCGATAACGAGCACGGTGTTTCCCATTTCCACCAGTTTGTTGAGAACGGAAAGAAGCATGCGTATATCTTCAAAGTGTAGTCCGGTTGTTGGTTCGTCAAGGATGTAAAAAGTTTTTCCGGTTCCAATCTTCGATAGTTCGGTCGAAAGTTTCACGCGCTGTGCCTCACCGCCGGAGAGGGTGGTTGCTTGCTGTCCTAACCGTATGTATCCGAGTCCGACATCATACAGGGTTTGTAGTTTTCGTTGTATCTTTGGAATATCTTTGAAGAATTCAAGCGCATCCTCAACGCTCATTCCAAGAACATCGGCAATTGATTTTCCTTTATAAAATATTTCAAGAGTTTCGCGGTTGTAGCGTTTTCCCTTGCAGACTTCGCAGAGCACGTACACGTTCGGGAGAAAATTCATTTCGATTTTCCGTACACCATCGCCTTCGCACTCATCGCACCTTCCGCCGCTCACGTTGAAACTGAATCTGCCCACTTTATAACCCCGGATTTTTGCTTCGGGAAGTTGTGTGTACAGATCACGGATGAATGTGAATAAGCCCGTGTAGGTTGCCGGATTGGAACGAGGCGTCCTTCCGATAGGAGATTGATCGATATCGATTACTTTATCGATGTGTTCCAATCCTTCAATTGATTTATGCCGGAGGGGGACTTCTTTCGATTTATAAAACTTCCGCGCGAGTATCGGATAAAGCGTATCGGTAATAAGAGTTGATTTCCCGGAACCGCTGACACCTGTAACGCAAACAAACTTTCCGAGCGGGATATCGACAGAGATAGATTTTAAATTATTACCCGAACACTCTTTCAGTCGAAGATGTTTTCCGCTTCCGGTTCTTCGTGTTGCGGGCGTGCTGATTTTTCTTTCACCTAACAGATAAAGAACCGTTAACGAATCCGGCGATTTTAGATCAACGCCTTTTTTAACTTTCGCGTTTTTAATTTTGAAGTCAGCAGGTCTTCCCATTGTTACCACGTGCCCGCCATGTTCGCCGGCGCCCGGACCCAAATCCACCACAAAATCGGCATTCTGAATCATTTCCTTATCGTGTTCAACAACGATGACGGTGTTTCCAAGATCGCGCAGTTCTTTCAAGCTGTTGATGAGTTTGATATTGTCGCGCTGGTGAAGCCCGATGCTTGGCTCGTCGAGTATGTACAAAACGCCGACAAGCTGTGAGCCGATTTGAGTTGCAAGCCGGGTGCGCTGTGCTTCGCCGCCTGCAAGAGTTCGCGCGGAACGGTCAAGCGTAAGATAATCCAATCCAACATCTAGAAGAAATTGCAATCGCTGATTTATCTCTTTCAGAATTTGATGTGCGATTTCAAGTTGGCGCACGGTAAGTTTTAATGAAGCAAAAAACGATTGTGCTTCGAGGATCGAAAGCGTAACCACATCTTTTATATTTACCGATTTTTTTGTCTTCGCATCGGATAATTTCACCGCGAGACTTTCTTTTCTAAGACGACCGCCGCCGCAGTCCGAACACGGCGTCGTGTTCATGTATGATTCAATCCACCGCCGAACGCCTTCCGACGAAGACTCATCGTAATAATGTTGTAACGTTTTTATGATGCCGCTGAATCGCTGTTTGTATGTGACCGTGCGTCCGGATGGATGTGTATAGGTGACCTCAAATTTTTCATCGCCCGAACCGTTAAGAAGAAGATCAATAGTATTCTTTGGAAGTTTTTTTATTGGTTCATCAAGATCTATTTCATACTTCTTTGTAACAGCCCGCACCTGACTCCACAACCATGTCTCCCGCTGTTTTCCCAGCGGCGCGATACCTTCCGTATTGATTGTGAGATTCTCATCGGGAAGGATGAGGTTGACATCGAACGCGCGGATTTCGCCAAGCCCGCCGCAGGTTGGGCACGCACCATACGGCGTGTTGAATGAAAATGAGTTTGGCGCTGGTTCATCATAACTGATGCCGCAATCAAGACATGCAAGGTGCTGGCTGTAGAGATGGTCTTCTACGGCAGGGCTGTTGCCCGAGGAATTGATGATAACAATTCCTGATCCCATTTGCAGCGCGGCTTCAATCGAGTCGGCAATTCTTGATCGCATATCGGGCTTCACGATGAGCCGATCTACTACAACCTCAATGTTGTGAACTTTATATCTGCTGACCTGCATTCCTTTTCGGATTTCTTTGACTTCGCCATCGACGCGAACCCGAAGAAAACCATCTTTCACGATCTCTTCGAACAGTTCTCGGTAATGTCCTTTTCGTCCGCGGATTATCGGTGCAAGTATCTGAATTTTAGAATCGACCGGATATTCCATTACCGCATCGATGATTTGATCGACAGACTGTTTCTGTACTATCTTGCCGCAATTGCAGCAGTGTTGAACTCCTATGCGTGCGAAAAGTAACCGAAGATAATCGTAAATCTCCGTCACCGTCCCGACAGTCGAGCGCGGGTTGTGTGAAATGCTTTTCTGCTCGATAGAAATCGCAGGACTTAAACCTTCGATGTAATCGACATCAGGACGTTCCATCAATCCGAGAAATTGTCGTGCATATGCAGAGAGCGATTCCACGTACCGCCGCTGTCCCTCAGCATAAATTGTATCGAACGCAAGCGACGATTTGCCTGAACCGGAAAGTCCGGTAATGACAATCAGTTGATCGCGCGGTATTTCCACATCGATATTCTTCAGATTATGGACGCGCGCGCCTTTTACTATGAGCTTATCTTGTTCCACTTATGCTAAAATGATGAAGAGGTGAATCAGCAACTGAAATAAAGTATCAAATGGTGGAGAGAAATGCAAAGATATGCGGTGAAAAAATTATCCCATTCTTTGCCGCTTGTGAAGATATTCAATCAAAGCGACATCGAATGGCGTGGAAGTGTCGAGAAGAATATAATCGATGTTATGTTCCCGGCATTCCTTCTTATAAGTATCGATAAACTTTTTCATTTCCTGCCGGTAAGCTTTCTGAATGTGCCATGGCTGTGTCGTTAATTCTTCCGAGGTTTCAAGGTCTTTAAACACTGCATCGCGCCCGAAAGCAAAACTGCGTTCCAGCGGATCGAGTATCTGCATAACGATTACTTCATTCTTCTTGTGGCGGAAATGCCGGAGTGCAGCCATCACTTCGTTTGGTTTATCAAAGAGGTCGCTTAAAATGATCACAAGTCCGCGCCGCTTGATGCGCTCCGCAATCGTATGGAGGGAATCTGCGGTAGCAGTCTTATTGCTTGCGGTTAGCGTCTCTAACTGCCGGAGAATTTCTTTTAAATAACTTTTCGTTGCATGTGGAGGCATATACAGGCGGACTTTTTCATCGTACAGAATAAATCCAACGGCGTCGCGCTGCTGTACCATCAACTGTGCAAGCGCCGCGGTGATGTATGAAGCGTACACGATCTTCGTCATTCGTCCGCCCGACGAGAATGACATCGATTTACTTGCATCGAGTATGATGTACGCTTTTAGATTTGTCTCTTCTTCAAATTGTTTGATGTAGTAGCGGTCTGTCTTTCCGTAAATTTTCCAGTCGATGTGCTTGATTTCGTCTCCCGGCATATACTGACGGTGTTCAGCAAACTCAACGCTGAAACCGTGGTAAGGACTTTTATGCAAACCGGTGATAAAACCCTCGACAACCAATCGAGCAACCAATTCCATGTTGGTAAGTTTTGCAACGACATCCGGTTGAAGATACTTGCGGTAGTCTTGGAGTGTGCCCGTCACTTCTTAATTGCTTTCTTTGGCTTGTCAGTTTTTGAATTATTGACGACCAAGTCTTGCTGAGTAATTGCCATGCTTGGATCCTTTCCGAGCGTCTCTAATTCGAACTTCGCCGATGCAGCAAGGTCGTTATCGGGATATTTTTGTAGAAATATTTCATAAACAATTCGCGCGCTGTCCAGCATATGCAGCTCATTATTGAAAACGAACCCCGTTAGAAACAGCATCGTCGGCGCTTGCTTACTCGACGGGAACATGGAATAACATCTGCGGTAAGTATCGATAGCTTTCCGGGGATCTTTAATATCGTTATTATAGATAACCGAGAGACGTACCAGAGAACTTTCGGCGGTTGCAACTGTTGGAAATCGATCGACTACCTGCTCATACAGTTCAACTGCTTTTTGAAAATCCTTTATGGCTTCTGCGGCTTTTGCGTCCGTATAAAGCTCGGTATCGCTTTTGCGTGAACAGGAAACGAGCGAGAATAAAATCATCAAAGTTAATGTAAATCGCATACTGGCTAAAACCTTCTTTTATTGATGTAAATGATAAGTTGCTGTTGTATAAAGTAGTAAATAGGATATTGCTGGTCAAGTAAAAAGTGAGGCTCACTTTTGCCGAAGCATATGAGCGGGAAGTGATCCCGTATCGAGATCGATAAATGAAAACTTCCGATATCTTTTAAAGCTTAATATGCATAGATACCGGAAGTTTTAAAAGTGTTTTAGTTATGAGGGTGCCAGTTGATACTATTTCATCAAAACCATTTTCTTCACATCTATGAATTTACCCGCAGTGAGTCTGTACAGATACACACCGCTTGATAATCCTGAGACATCAAAATCAACATTATATGTGCCTGGTTCTCGTATTCCTTCGAAAAGTGATATAATTTCTTGTCCAAGAATATTATAAACTTTTAAGCTTATATATTCTCTTCTTGAAATGTTAAATTCAATCCTTGTTGTACTATTAAATGGATTTGGAAAGTTCTGACTCAATGAAAAAACTTTAGGAATGTTATTAACAAAATAATTTTTAACATCAGTTGTACTACTATATTTTATCGTTAATATATCAGACGTGATTGGGGTGATTGGATCAGAACTATAAACACCAGTGGTGATTATATCACTAAACTTATCGACTGTAATGCTTGCAAGAACTTCATGATATCCCCCATCATATTTTACTGTCCACAGAGTATCACCAAGTGAATTACATTTCATAAGAAAGAAATCATAAAATTCCGATTCTGGTAGATGATAGGATGTTCCAAGAAAAATGTCATTGTTTGAATCCACTGCAACAGCATGAAATTCTGCTATTTCAGGAACTAATCCGGGAAATATTTTTTCCCAAAGAAGTTTTCCATCAGCATCATACTTTAAAACTGTTGCTGGATATCCACCAGCTACAATTACATTGCAATTTTTATCTGTCGTCAATCTGTAAGCAAAATCACTAAGACTAACGTCGTATCTTTGTGCCCATAGTGAATCGCCATTGGGGCTGTATTTAACCGTACACCAATCCCAATTGATATTACTATCAGAATATCCAGTAACAATTATATTATCTTCATTATCTACAATAACATCTTGTACTTTATCCGACCAACCTCCATCATATGATCTCACCCAGAGAAGGTTTCCACTTGAATCATACTTTATTACAACATAATCGGGAAAACCAATTGCTGAGTATGAGCTTGTACCTGCAACGATGATATTTCCTTTTGAGTCAACTGCGACACCTCGAGCTTCTTCTTTAACTTCACTGCTGTGATGAAATGTCCGAATCCATTTTATATTCCCGTCTGGATCATACTTAATTGTACAAAAATCCTCCGATGAATCTTGTATTGTTTCTCCAGTCACTATGATATTTCCCAACTTATCAGTTTTGACGGCGTATGCAAAATCTTGGTTAGATACATTTACTTGTCTTGTCCAAATGGTATCACCATCATCATTGTATTTTATTATAATCCAGTCACCATCATCATTTCCCCCAACATAGGTTGAACCAACAACTACTATATTCCCATCCCTATCAGTAGATACACATTGTGCCCCCGCTGGTTTACCAGTACTGAAAGTTTTTACCCAAATAAGTTGTTGTGATTGTAAACCTGAAGTAACCCCAAACAATAAAATTGTTATCAGTAATTTCCTAAATATATTCTTATACATAAAATACTTCATATTATTGATTATCATTTAAGATTTCCTTTTAGCATTTTAAAATGTAATTCCACATTACTGTTAAAAACACAAAAACCCATATCATTCCTTTATTCACGGAATGCAAGTGGGTTGCTTTATATTTTTTATCCTTACACGTTCCTCTGTCATTTTAAGACACCTCTTTGTGTGATAATAATTATTCTATATTTTTCTTCTCAACGAGTTGTCGAGAATTATCAAATTAGTTATCTATTTGCTTTTACTATCCTAATGTCTGGTATCGGTATTAAGGAATGAACAAGAGCAATATAAATCCTTTTATAAAAAAAAGCAATCCAACCTTAAAATTGTACACCTTATAACTCTTTGGTATACAATGAGTTATAGAAATGGTGGGAGGCATTTTAATGCGGAGTATTAACGAAAATTTTTGGATGCAATTTTAAGATCTATGAACCATGTGTTTAAAGGTGAGAAACGAACGAAAAAATGGAAGATAACAAGTAGCGTGTTCACTAAATCCACCGCGAGGGAATGCGTTACGTGGTCATACCCTCCTCATCACCGCAACAAAAAATCCATCCGTGTTAGAACGATGAGGATACATCGTGATGGTTGAATTGTTCAGAGAATGGCCGAGTTTTGCGAAGTCTTCACCCGGATGAACAAGTTGAAAATCAGGTGAGGAATTTAAAAAATGATTTACAATCTCATCATTTTCCTTTCTGAAAAGCGAGCATGTTGCATAGACGAGTTTTCCGCCCGGCTTCACGAATTGAGAATTGAAGCTGAGAATATTTTTTTGTTTCCCGGCATACTGCTCAACAAGAGGTTCTGTTATGCCCCACTTCATCCACGGACTGCGGCGGATTGTTCCAGCACCACTGCAAGGCGCATCTACAAGAACAAGATCGGCTTTGTGGTAAAATTCTTCGGCTCCCAGGTTCTTGTTAAGTCTTGTTTTTATAATACTCACACCGGCACGCCTTGCCCGCTTCTCAAGCTCTGTCAATCTGTATTTGTCCACATCTATCGCTATAATTTCACCATCATTCTTCATCAGTTGAGCTATATGCAGAGATTTACCGCCCGCCCCGGCACATGCATCGATCACGATTCCTCCGTGGTGCGGGTCGGCAATCCGGGAAACAAGCTGACTTCCCTCGTCCTGAATTTCATACCAGCCATCTAAAAAAGAATTTGACGATAAATTGTGAAATCTCTTTTGCAAGACAAGTCCGGCAGGAGAGATATTTGACAATTCCGTTTCGATTCCTTCTTTTAGCAATCGCGATTGACAATCTTCACGCGTTGTTTTCAATAAGTTGACACGCAGTGAAACGCCCGGATTGGAATTGAGCGCTTGCAATAAGTTTTCTGTCTCACTGCCGATCTGTTCCTGCCATTCGCTCACCATCCAATCGGGGAAAGAATATTTCACCCCCAGTTGAGCGATCGGTTCCGCGGCAAGGAAGTCAAGATTTTTATGATCGACAATCCACCTCGTAAATTGTTCGAGATCTATTTTAGGGAAATAAGTTTTCCAAAACGCGGGGGAAAGATTTGATTTATTTTCAATTGTCAGGAGATAAACAACATACATTGGGAGATGACGAATATGCGGACCCCCAAGCTCTGTTGTTCCCGGATTATCGGCAACGAATTGTTTGACCAATGTCTTGATGAGCCGGCGATGACGAATCATCCCGTACACTGCATCGGCAATAAATCGCCTGTCGTGTGAACCCAAATATTTTTTTTGTCTGAAAAAATCTCCCGCAAGACGATCCGCCGGCTGGTTTTGTACGTCAATATGCTCGAAAAGCTGAAGGACGTGACCGACGAGTGACGAAGTGTTCATATAGCGACGAAAGGTTCTGCCATCTTCGCGTTGATGTATGCGCGAGCCATGCGCGGCGTGTTGTAGGAAACCCCGCACTTCCCGTGTTTATTCATCACGATAACACCGCCGAATCCATCCACCTTGCGGTGCAATATTTCAATTCCTTTCATTGCGGCTTCTTGCGGATGACCTCCGTTTATCTCCATCAAATCGATCACAGTTTTTGCCATTACTACTTTGATCATCGCTTCTCCCCAGCCGGTGGTCGATACGCCGCCGGTCTCGTTATCTGCATACGTGCCGCAGCCGATGAGGGGTGAATCGCCGATGCGTCCGGGATATTTATTCATCGTTCCGCCTGTCGATGTTCCGGCACAAACATTTCCATCCTTATCGAGCGCAACGGCGCCAACTGTGTCGGAGGGCCGCTTCGGTTTGCTGAATGCTTCCTTCGTTTTAAAATTTTTTCGCAGCTTCAAGGATTCCCAACGATCAAATTCCCGCTTTGTAATGAGTTCTTCGGGCTTGCACAATTCACAGCCGTGCTCTTTGGCAAATCTTTCGGCGCCCTCGCCAACGAATAGGATGTGTTCGCTTTCCGCTAAAATTTTTCGTGCGAGTGAAATCGGATTTCGTATGCGTTGTACGGCGGCAACAGCTCCACAGCGGAGCGTTTTGCCGCTCATTATGCTCGCGTCTAATTCAACGCGCCCGATCAGATTAAGGTGCGATCCATAACCCGCATCGAACGTCGGATCGTTTTCCATTGTGCGTATCGCTTGCTCGACAGCATCTATAGCTGTGCCGCCGGAGCGTAAAGTATTCCATCCGGTTTTTAGAGCGTGCAGGCACCCTTTGCGGTGAGCATCAATCTCGGCGTCGGGAATATCCCACGCGCCGCCGTGTACTATGAGAGAAATCATAAGAAATGAAATTCAGTGAAAAATCTTTTATGCAAGTTACAAAAATTGGGAAGGATTCGCAATCCGCAGACAGACGGGAGGGCAGGACAGAACTCAATGGCTGGATTGAGTCAATCCCACCCTCTCGAAAAAATTTTATGTGATAACCCCGGCAATTGTTTTCTTCACGATCTGGATGAGTCCGCGCTTATCGAGGGACAGCTCAATTACATCGCCTTCATTAATGGAACCGGAGAGCATCTCTTCCGATAATTTGTTGACGACATATTTTTGGATGACCCGCTTTAACGGTCTTGCGCCGAGCGTCGGCTCGTACCCAAGTTTGATGAGCCATTCTTTCGCTTCATCAGTGAAATCGATCTCGATATTTTTCTGATTGAGCATCGAGCGTACCCTCTTAAGCTGAAGCTCGACTATCTTTTTTAAATCCTCTTTGTTTAGAAGCTTGAACAGAATAATCTCATCGATGCGGTTGAGGAATTCCGGACGTATTGATCGGTGCAGCATCTCGAAGAGAGCGATTCGCAGTTCGCCATAGATTTTTTCCAATTCATCGTTAGAAATTATTTCACCACTCAATTGCTCTTGAATCATCTGCGAGCCAAGGTTCGAGGTCATGATGATGATAGTGTTTTTGAAGTTGACGGTTCGACCCTTACTATCCGTAAGCCTGCCTTCATCGAGAACCTGAAGCAGGAGATTGAAAACTTCCGGATGTGCTTTCTCGATTTCGTCGAGCAAAACTACAGAATACGGTTTGCGCCTGACTGCCTCGGTTAATTGCCCGCCTTCTTCGTAACCAACATAGCCGGGTGGCGCTCCGATAAGACGTGAAACGGAAAATTTTTCCATATACTCGCTCATATCGATACGAATGAGTGAATTCTCATCGTTGAAGAGAAATTCTGCAAGCGCGCGCGCCAACTCGGTTTTACCTACGCCTGTTGATCCCAAGAAAATAAACGAGCCAATCGGTTTCTTCTCGTCCTGCAAACCGGCGCGACTTCTTCTGATTGCATCGGCAACGGCATGAACCGCTTCATCCTGATCGGCAAGCCGCTCATGGAGACGGTCTTCAAGGTGTAGTAATTTTGTCCGCTCGCCTTCGAGCATTCGATTTACAGGGACACCCGTCCAACGAGAAACAATCTCTGCAATATCCTCGGCATCGACTTCTTCCTTCAGCATCTTCTTGTTCTTTTGGACATCGGCAAGTTTTTTACTTGCAGTTTTCAACTCTTTCTCAAGTGACGCAATAACCCCGTAGCGAAGCTCGGCAACTTTAGCAAGATTGCCTTGCCGCTCGTTCTGATCTGATTCAGTTTTTGCCTGCTCGATATCGCCTTTCATTTTACGGATAGATTGAATCAGGTCTTTTTCGTTTTGCCAATGTGCTCTAAGCCCGGAACGCTGCTGGTTCAAATCGGCAAGTTCTTTGTTAATTGTCTCGAGACGCGCTTGTGTCGCTTCGTCCGTTTCACGTTTGACCGCCTCACGCTCGATTTCAAGTTGTTTTATCCTTCTCTCGATTTCATCCAATTCTTCGGGCAGCGAATCAATTTCAATGCGAAGCTTAGATGCCGCTTCATCGACAAGATCGATTGCTTTATCGGGAAGGAATCGGTCGCTGATGTAGCGATGACTTAATTGCGCTGCCGCGACAATTGCGCCATCGGTGATGCGAACACCGTGATGAACTTCATAACGCTCTTTCAAACCTCGCAGTATCGAAATTGTGTCTTCGACTGTCGGCTCATCGATAAGAACGGGTTGGAAACGGCGTTCGAGCGCAGGGTCCTTCTCGATGTGCTTGCGGTATTCATCGATAGTCGTTGCGCCGATAGCACGAAGCTCGCCTTTTGCCAGCGCCGGCTTCAGCATGTTTGCGGCATCGACCGCACCTTGCGCTGCGCCCGCACCGACGAGCGTATGCAGCTCATCGATGAAGAGAATAATTTCACCTTCCGATTCGGTTACTTCTTTTAAGACCGCCTTCAATCTTTCTTCAAACTGTCCGCGGAAACTCGTGCCCGCTACAAGCGTGCCCATGTCGAGAGCGATGATGCGTTTAGTCTTTAGATTTTCCGGAACATCGCCATGCGCAATACGCTGCGCGATTCCTTCGGCGATAGCAGTTTTACCAACACCCGGCTCGCCTATGAGAACGGGATTATTTTTGGTGCGGCGCGAAAGAACCTGAAGCACCCTGCGGATTTCTTCATCGCGACCGATGACAGGATCGAGTTTTCCTTTGCGGGCAAGCTCGTTCAGGTCACGACCGAAACGCTGGAGCGATTGATATTTTTCTTCAGGAGTTTGATCCGTCACGCGCTGTGTGCCGCGGATGTCTTTAAGCGCTTTGTAGATTTGATCTTTTGTAACGCCCTGTCTGTTCAGCAATTGCGCCGCAGTCGATTTGCCTGAGACAAGCGCAAGGAGCAAATGCTCTGTGCTGACGTATTCGTCCTTCAACGATTGCGCTTCTTTGAGTGCGACATCGAAAAGCTGTGCGAGATTTTGCCCGATGAACTGATTGCCGACGCCGGCGCCCGATACCTTCGGCAGTTTCTCGACCGCTTCGTTGACTTTGATTTTTACGTAGTTGAGGTTCGCTCCAATTTTTTGGAGGATTGACGCAATAACGCCCTCGCTGTCCTGCACAAGCGCGGCAAGTAAATGTTCCGGCTCGATGGATTGATTGCCGTAACTTGCCGCAATCTCCTGCGCGTTCTGGACTGCCTCTTGTGATTTAATTGTAAATTTTTGGAAGTTCATATTAATGTTTCTAATCTAACTCATAGTTGATTCTAACAGTATCCGGTGGGATTGTTCGTTTCTCAGGATCCACATCGTCGAAAACATTAACCATTAGATGCATTGCGATCTCTAAGATTGTGCGCACGTAAATATCACCGGGTTGTATAGGTTGACGAATGCCGTTGGGATCCAATAAACCATAACAGACTAATTCATTACATTTCGCTGCAACCCAAGGATCCTTAAACGTTCGAAGATCGATCTGATGAGCAAATGCGTTCCGAATATCTTGTATTAGCTTTAAATTTTTGTATTGTGTGTCTGTGAGTAAACCTAAACAATATGCAGCATTAATCTTAACTCCAAAATTTTGTAATGCCCCATTTTCGAGTAAATTCTTAGTTTCACCCTTATCAACCATAAAGGAAGCTATAAGCTCAGATAATTTAGCCTCAAGCCAAGCAGCACCAACAATGCATTGGGACCGTTGATCGTTTCCGGTCAATTCGTTCAGTAACTTTTCAGTGTCTTGCTTGTTATTCGGATTATAATTGGATGGCCGCTTGGACATAATAGAAGGATTTTCTAAGTTCAGTTACTTGTGAATTAATTAAGTTCAATATCAATTATTTAGTTGTGATTTTACTATCAGGACAATTTTTTTCTCTACCGCTCTCTTGCTCTTCCATTTTCTTTCCGGCTTTTTCTTCCATCACGTATTCAATCGCTTCTTGTTTATCCTTTGGTTGGAAGTCGTGGAATGCAGTCAATGTTGCAATGCCATGTCCGCCGCGCCACGAGACCCACCGTTTCTTGGTGGCGTAGATTAAGAATGCTGCAACAGCAACGAGTAAAATTATAAGCCAGATACTGTTTGTCATTTTTATATTCTTGTTACCCTCTCCTCGTCTCTGACTTCGTCAGAGCCACCCCTCTCCCACTTTGGGAGAGGGGACGGGGGTGAGGGTTACTTATCCTTATCGTCAACAACTTCGAACGAGGCATCCTCGACGGCTTTATCATCTTTCTTCTTTCCGCCGCTGTCAGTTGGACCTTCTTGTCCGCCCTGCGGTGGCTGCTGTCCGGCTTGCTCTGCGCCGGGTTGCCCCGCCGTTGCCGATTTATACATTTCCTGAGAAGCTTCATTCCAGGCATTGTTTAACGTTTCCATCTTCGCCTTGATGTCTGCGATGTTGCCGCTCTTTACTGCCGCATCGAGCGCATCTGCCGCAGATTCAACCTTTGGCTTTAAGTTTGCAGGTATCTTATCACCCAAATCCTTCATCTGCTTTCGTGTTTGGAAAACAAGATTATCTGCCTGATTTTTAGTATCGACTTCCTCTCTGCGTTTTTTATCTTCAGCCGAATGAGCCTGAGCATCATTCTTCATTTTCTCAACCTCTTCCTTGCTCAAACCGCTCGAAGAAGTAATGCGGATGCTTTGCTCTTTACTCGTCGCTTTATCCTTTGCCAACACATGAAGCATACCGTTTGCATCTATATCGAACGTCACCTCGATTTGTGGTACGCCGCGCGGTGCGGGTGGAATTCCATCGAGATGAAACCGACCAAGCGTACGGTTATCAACCGCCATCTGCCGTTCACCCTGCAGAATGTGAATCTCTACCGAAGGTTGACTTTCGGAAGCTGTAGAAAATATTTCGCTCTTCTTTGTTGGAATAGTCGTGTTTGACTGTATCATTTGGGTCGTTACACCGCCGAGTGTTTCGATTCCGAGAGTAAGCGGAGTTACATCGAGAAGTAGAACATCGGTAACGTCGCCCGAAAGCACGCCGCCCTGAATTGCCGCGCCAACTGCAACGACTTCATCGGGATTCACACCCTTGTGCCCTTCTCTTCCGAAGATATCTTTTACCAACTGTTGAACGCGAGGTACGCGTGTCATACCGCCGACGAGAATAATTTCCTCAATCTGGTTTGGATTCAATCCGGCATCTTTCAATGCTTTTTCAACAGGCGGCACACAGCGTTGAATCAGGTCCTCTACCAACTGTTCGAACATAGCCCGCGTGATTGTCATATTGAGATGCTTTGGACCTTCTGCGGTTGCTGTGATAAATGGAAGATTAACTTCCGTTTGCCCCAACTGTGATAGTTCCATTTTTGCTTTCTCCGATGCTTCACGCAAACGCTGAAGAGCCATCGGGTCTTTCCGCAAATCGATTCCTTCCTGTTTCTTGAATTCATCAGCAACGTAATCCACCAAACGCTGATCGAAATTATCTCCGCCAAGGTGTGTGTCACCGTTAGTGGATTTTACTTCAAACACTCCTTCACCGAGTTCAAGAATCGAAATATCGAAAGTGCCGCCGCCGAGATCGAACACGGCTACTTTAATATCTTTGTGTTTTTTGTCCATACCATAAGCAAGCGCCGCTGCGGTCGGCTCGTTGATAATTCTGCGAACATTAAGCCCGGCAATCTCGCCTGCTTCTTTTGTTGCCTGCCGCTGAGCATCGTTGAAGTAGGCGGGCACCGTGATAACTGCGTCGGTTATCTTCGTTCCGAGATAATCTTCTGCGGTCTGTTTCATCTTTTGCAGAATCATCGCGCTGATTTCCGGCGGTGAATATATCCGGTCACTTATCTGAACACGCGCGGTGTTGTTTTCTCCCTGCACAACTTTGTACGGGATGAGTTTCATTTCTTCCGTTACTTCATTTTGGAATCGCCCCATAAAACGCTTGATCGAGAAAACGGTGTTTTGTGAATTCGTTACCGCCTGTCTCTTCGCCGCCTGACCGACAAGCCGCTCGCCGCCTTTTGTAAATCCAACGACCGAAGGTGTAGTGCGCGCACCTTCCGAGTTTGCAATGACGACAGGGTCTTTTCCCTCCATCACCGCAACTACCGAGTTGGTAGTTCCTAAATCAATTCCAATTATTTTTCCAGCCATAACTAACTCCTTTGATTGAACAAAAATTCACCGACAGAGATAATTCTCTCCGGGTTTAAATATCTTTTCCTTACTATGTCACAATAGGTATGCCAGGAAGGATGTTTTGAAATATCGCGCATTTTATTTAAATAATGAAGAATAATCAAGGACAGTAGATAGATATTTTAGATAGAGATCCCCAGTCGTCTGCCATGATGGCAGTGGCAGATATTTCATAATACAAGAACTGCTGATCTGGCAGAAATCTATCCTTGACTTTCAAAGGCAATTTTACTACCATCAGAACGCAATGAAAGCCAAAGAAATCCAGAGCTACGTTATATCCCAGATCTTCGGGAAAAAAATTTTTGCATACGAAGTCGTTGAGTCAACAAACACTACGGCAAAGTCATTAATTCAAGATAGTACAGATGGAACGATAGTGATCGCTGACGCTCAAACTGCCGGCAGGGGGCGATTGAAACGAGAATGGTTATCAGAGCCGAAAAAGAATTTAACTTTTTCGGTGATCATAAAACCTGAAATTGCGCCGGAGCTATTTGGCGTTCTATCATTATACGCGGGACTCTCTGTCGCAGAGGCAATAGAGAGTGTTGCAAAATTACGACCCGTTTGTAAGTGGCCCAACGATGTTATGTTAAACGGAAAAAAGTTTTGCGGAATTTTATCTGAAGCGGTCTTTAAAGGAGAAATGTTGGCGGGGGTTATTGTTGGAATCGGAATTAATATAAACCAATCGACTTTTCCGAGGGAACTTGAGTCGACTGCAACATCGTTGTTACAAGTAACCGGCAAAGAGTTAGATCGATTTAGTATTCTAGCCGCCGTTCTTGATCGCATGGAATATAATTATACATCGATCAAAACCGGCAACTCGACAGGAATAATTAAAGGATGGAAAAAATACTCTACCATGTTCGGTAAGGAAATAACCATCAATATAGACAAACATCCCGTCAGGGGAATCGCAAAACGACTTGACAATGACGGCGGATTAATTTTGCTCACGAATAAAGGCGAGGAAAAATTTCTCGCAGGAGATGTCGCATTATGCTCTTAGTAATAGATATCGGCAATACAAATGCTGTGTTTGGATTTTTTTTAAAAGGTAAATTCATACTAGACCGGAGAATATCAAGCAAAGCCGCAAGAACAGAAGACGAATTATTCATCCTGCTGAAGCATTTCTGTGAGCAGTCGAAAATATCACCTGAGGGGTTACAGGGGGTTGTGATTGCGTCGGTAGTTCCGGATGCGACTCTTTTGTTCAGTAAGATGTTTAAAAAGTATCTTAAGCTATTGCCGGTGATAATATCCGGAACGATTGATGTCGGCATCAAAATTCCGTACGATGATCCGGCAAAATTAGGCGCAGATAGAATATGCGGTGTGGTAGCCGCGCTACAGAAGTTCGGCGGTCCTGCCATTATTGTTGACTTCGGAACGGCGACCACGTATGACGTTCTTTCTAGTAAAGGCGAATATCTTGGCGGCGTGATTGCGCCCGGGATTGAAACCTCCGCGGCAGAACTCTTCAAGAGAACCGCCAAACTTCCCAGAACGGAACTTCTATTTCCGGCATCGATCATTGCCACAAATACCAAAAACGCAATTCAATCGGGGGTTATGTTCGCCGCGGTAGATGCTTTTGAGGGGATGGTGCGTCGTCTTAGGCGGACTGCCGGCAAATACGCGACAGTAGTTGCTACAGGCGGTTATGCGTCTCTAATTTCCGAGATGACAAGCGAAATAAAATATATGGAACCGAATCTTGTTCTCGAGGGAGCCCGGCTGATTTACGAACATAATATTAAAAAAGGGAAGAAATAAAAACTCATAAATCGGGCACGCTATAAGACAAATCATAACATCTGCTAAGAATTGATTTGGAGAGAAAACGAATTTCTCATCTAAATTATAATCATCTTTTGATTTCGCTTGCAGGTAGCGCAAAAATAAACCGTAACCTGAAGCGAATAGCACTAAAATTACCTGCTTTTTATATACTTCCTTGATTCTCACACCATGTTTTCTTATTATAAAACATGAAGAGTGACAAACAGCCGTTAATCGATTTCGACAACGTATATAATAAGCACAAAGAACGTATTGAGCGAAGAATCAAATTTCTTTTTCGCAGGCATTCGCCCGTATCGGTATACGATCCCATCCGGTACATTCTTAACTCGGGAGGTAAACGATTCCGCGCTGTGCTTACGCTTCTTTCGTGCGAAGCGGTAGGGGGCAGTGCGTCTGCCGCTCTTGATGCCGCGACTGCGATTGAAATTCTGCATAACTTTACGCTTGTCCATGACGATGTAATGGATCATGCCGATCTTCGGCGCGGTAAACCGACCGTTCACAATAAATGGGATGAAAATATCGCTATACTTTCAGGCGACGAAATGATCGCGCAGGCGTACCACACATTGTTAAAAACTGATTCACGGCAGATAAAAAAAATTCTTTCTGTCTATACCGACGCTCTTATTCAAGTATGCGAAGGACAGGGATTCGACAAGGAGTTTGAAACCAGAAAAAATGTTACCATGGAAGATTATTTTGATATGATCGCGAAGAAAACCGGCAGAGTTATTGCCGCATCGGCTCAGATCGGCGCACTGATCGGCGGCGGTACAATACGTCAAATTACAATACTTCGAAAATTTGGAGAACACGTAGGAAAAGCATTTCAGGTTATGGACGATCTTTTGGATATTGTTGGAAACGCCGGGGAGTTTGGCAAAAAAATCGGGGGCGATGTACGCGAAGGTAAAAAAACTTATTTGTTATTGAAAGCAAGAGCGATGGCAAGAGGAAATGAACAGAGAATTTTACAATCTATAGTTCCGGGGAACAGTTATACACAAGCGCGGATCAAGCAGGTGAGAGCAATTTATCAAAGAACCGGCGCAATAGATATGGCACACGCCGAAATCACCCGGAGTACAAAGCAAGCCCAGCATGAACTTGCAAAATTGCCGGCTGGACGCGCTTCGTCGACGCTGTTTTGGCTTTCTAATCAACTGTTAGAACGAAGCGCATAACGATATGGTTGAGCGTGAGATCACGATAAAAAACCGCAGTGGTTTGCACACCAGGCCCGCTGCAACCCTGGTGAAAACTGCGGCTGGATTCAAATCGGATTTTTTAATATATAAAGATGGCATGGAAATTAACGGAAAAAGCATTATTGGCGTAATGACGCTCGCCGCAGAGCAAGGAGCAGCGCTTCTTCTAAAGTTCGAAGGTCCCGATGAAGAAAGTGCGGCTACAGCGGTAGTGGATTTGTTCGAACGTGGTTTTGATGAGTGAACAATGATAGACGGCTCAGCGAATAAAAAAGAAATTATTCTGAAGGGGATCCCGGCATCTCACGGCATTGCCATCGGCTCAGCGTATATTTTCATAAAAGATAATCCGATTGTTGAAGAACGGACTGTCGGAGAGGCAGATATCCTGTCCGAGATTGATCGTCTCAATCGGGCTATCGAAAAATCATTTAAGGAACTGAATAAGATTCTTGTTTTTGCTCAGGAGAAGATCGGCGAAGCGAAAGCAAAAATTCTTGAAGCGCAGATGATGGTGCTCGAAGATCAGGTGCTGATGAACTCAATTCGAAAACGTATTCACTCGGAAAAGAAAAACGTTGAATTCATTGTAAGCGACGAGATCGGGAAGTATTGCGCTCTTATGCTCAAAGCGCAGGATGAGTACATGCATGAGCGCGCGCACGACATGGAAGATTTGAAAAACCGCATCATTCGTAACCTGCGGCAGGAACGGCTTGTATCGCGGCTCGAAGGCTCTGTTATTATTGTTGCGCACACCCTCACACCGGTGGACACTATGATTCTCAGTCGAAATCATGTTCTCGGTTACGCTACAGATCGCGGAGGCATCACCTCGCATGCGGCGTTGTTCTCCCGCGCTTTAAAAATTCCGGCAATTGTAGGGCTTGGCGATGTAAGTCGGCAAATCACAACAGGTGACACGCTTATACTAGATGGTTACAGCGGCACTCTTATTGTTCGCCCGACCGAAGCACACATCGAAGAATTCAAAAAAAAGCAAGAAAGAATGCTCAAGTTCGAAAAGGAGCTTGAGCCACTGAAAGACCTTTCTGCCGAAACAAAGGATGGCCACCGTATTGAACTCTCGGCGAACATCGAATTAATAGATGAGCTTGATTATGTTGTTGTGCAAGGATCGCAAGGAGTGGGTTTGTACCGCACCGAAAGCCTTCTTATTGATCGCGATGATTTCCCCTCCGAAGAAGAGCAGTACATTGAATATAAAAAGTTTGCCGAGCGCATCTACCCGCATCGCGTTATAATGCGGACGTTCGATGTAGGCGGCGATAAAATATCTGCGGCTGTTGCCGAGGAGTCAAATCCATTTCTTGGCTGGCGCGGCATTCGTGTCGGCTTAGACCGCCCCGAATTACTTATGGACCAGATCCGCGCTATACTCCGGGCAAGCGCAAAGAAGAATGTAGCAATCATGTTCCCGATGATTAGCACTCTTGCCGAGGTACTGAAAGCAAAGGAATATATCAAGAAAGCAAAAGCAGAGCTGCGCGCCCAGGGCATAAAGTTCCACGATAAAATTCCCATCGGCGTTATGATTGAAGTTCCATCGGCAGCGCTTGTAGTTTCACAGATAGCCGCCGAAGTTGATTTCCTAAGCGTCGGGTCTAATGATTTAACGCAATATCTTCTTGCAGTCGACAGAGGCAACACACTCGTTTCCAAACTTTATCGTGAGTTTGATCCGAGCGTTATCATTACGCTGAAACATATCATCAATGGCGGACATAAACAGGGAATCTGGGTCGGTATTTGCGGTGAAATGGCGGGACATCCGCTTGCCGTGCCGCTTCTTGTTGGGCTTGGTATGAATGAGCTGAGCGTGGTACCTGCAATTCTACCCGAGGTCAAAAAGATTATACGCTCGCTAAATTACAGTGATGCACAGGAGATGGCGACGAAAGCTCTCACCCTCTCCACCAGCGATGAGATTGAAAAACTCGCGCTCAAGTTCTTCCGGAAGCATTTCCCGGATATACCGATTAACGACGATTAAAAATTTTTATTGCCCAATAACAATTAACGGACACATATGAAACAAATTAGCATTCAGCGGTACGATAGATCGGAATTCCGGCAACTACTCATCGATTTTCCAAAACAAGTTGAAGATGCAGTACGAATCGGGAAGAAATTCTCTCCACCAAACAAACGATTACACATTAACAATATTGTTGTTAGCGGTTTAGGCGGCTCGGCGATTGGCGGAGATCTTCTACGTTCGTATCTCGCCGGAGAAATCACTATCCCGTTCGTTGTTAACCGGCATTATTGTTTGCCGGAGTTCGTCGATGGGCGAACGCTTGTAGTCATCTCAAGCTACTCAGGTAACACAGAAGAAACGATTGCCGCACACGCCGATGCAAAGAAACGCAAGGCGAGAGTTCTTTGTATTAGCTCAAATGGTGAGACGGCGCAAATGGCTAAGAAATTCAAGCAACCGCTTATAACAATTCCAAAAGGTTATCCTCCGCGCGCGGCGCTTGGATATTCTTTCTTCCCGATGCTCATGGCATTCACTAAAATGAAGCTGATCAAACCGAGAGAAGCGGATATAAAAGAGACCATCTCGATGCTGAAGAAGAAATCAAAAGAATACGGCGCGCTTAGCGACAAGAATCCGGCATTCCGGCTTGCGAAACAGTTGTTCATGAAGCTTCCGATTATTTACACTGCCGCCGAGAGATTCGATGTTGTAAACCTGCGCTGGCGCGGACAGATTGCGGAGAACGCCAAACAGCTTGCATTCGGGCATGTACTGCCGGAGATGAACCACAACGAACTTGTCGGGTGGAAAGTTTTACGCCGGATGATGGAAGAAGATATGGTTGTTCTTTTCCTGCGCGATAAGTTCGATCACGAGCGCGTGCAATTGAGGATGAATATCACGAAGGATATAGTTAACCAATACGCTTCGAAGGTGATTGAAGTTCACAGTGAAGGAAAATCGCTCCTTACCCGCATGTTCTCGCTGATATACTTAGGCGACTGGGTGAGCTATTACCTTGCTATCTTAAACGGCGTTGACCCGACTCCGGTGAAAGTGATAGATTATTTGAAGAACGAGCTGGGAAAAGTATGAAGATAATCCAATAGGAGATATTGAGTAAGGTATAGCGGCAACCGGAAATAAAAATCCGGATCATAACTTTTAAATTGCGAATATCAGTTGGTTTACATCTCTGTGCCTCAACGGCAAACATTCTAACCGCAGAGGCGCAAAAAGCACAGAAGATTATTTACCTCCTGAAATATTCAAATCAGAAACAACTCTTTCAGTATGTTTAATCGGCTAATAAAATATCTTCTAATCTTCCCGATTCTCACAACTTCTGCATCTCCCCAATTCTTTTACTTTGGTAGGAATAAAGTCCAGTACACCAGTTTCGATTGGCATGTTCTGAAGACCGAGCACTTCGATATCTATTATTATCAGGAAATGAAAGACCTTGCAGAGCGAGGAGCTTATTTTGCCGAGGAGAGTTACAAAATTCTTGAGGAGAAGTTTCTCCACAATGTATCTAACCGCATACCTCTTATATTTTACAGCTCGCATCTTCACTTTCAGCAGACGAACGTAACATCCGGCATGGTTCCGGAAGGGGTAGGAGGTTTTTTTGAATTCATCAAGGGACGCGTTGTAATTCCATACTCCGGTTCGATGTGGGAATTCAGGCATGTTATAAGGCACGAGCTTGTGCACGTCTTCATGAACAGCAAAATAAACCGTGTACTGCTCGACCACCGGATAATTCAGGATCACCTGCCGCCGCTCTGGTTTATCGAAGGATTGGCTGAATACTGGTCGAGCGAGTGGGACACGCAGGCAGAGATGGTTATGCGAGACGCAGTTGTGAGTAATTATGTTGTTCCGCTGGATAACATGGACGATATTTACGGAACATATCTGATGTATAAAGAGGGTCAGAATCTTCTTCAGTTTATTGCCGAACATTACGGCGAGGAAAAGATACTCCTGTTAATGGAAAATTTTTGGAAGTCGAATTCATTCGAGGATGTTTTCAAGATAACAATAGGCGGGAATTACAAAGAATTTGATGAAGAGTGGATCTATGCACTGAAGAAAAAATATTATCCTCTTCTTGCCGGCGCCGATCAGCCGAGCGGGATCACCGCGCCGATTGTGACGGATGGATTCAACTCCAAGCCCGTTTTTTACAAGGAGGACGGCAAAAAAGAAATATTGTTCATCGGCAACCGCACCGGCTATACAAGCATATATCGGATAAATCTTGACAGCATTATGGGCAGAAAGGAATTCAAGCCGTCACTTTTAATTCAAGGAGAAAAAACCGATGAGTTTGAGGCGTTTCATCTTTTCCAGAGCAAGTTGGATATTTCAAAAAACGGCGTGCTTGCTTTCATTACCAAGAGCGGCGAAAACGATGCGCTTCATTTTTTTGATTTAAAGAATAATCGGCTTGCAAAGACATATAACTTCAAAGACCTTGTTGTAATCGGTTCGCCGTCATGGTCGCCGGATGGAAAACGGATTGTATTTACCTCTATCGATAAATCCGGGACGAACGATTTGTATATATGGGACATCGAAAACGAAAAACTATCGCGCCTGACCAACGATATATATGACGAGCGCGATCCGGAATGGCAGCCATTCGGGGATAATATAGTATTCATATCCGACCGTACTCCTTACGGCAAGCATGGGAAATATAATTTGTTTGGTTACAACACAGCATCGAGTACCATCAGCTATATAACGTACGGTAATGAGAGTTATTACGCTCCGCGGTTTTCTCCCGATGGTCGGGCGCTTATACTTACATCCGATGTCGGCGGGACACGGAATGTGTGGATGATGAAACTTGATTCGCTGATGCAGTCTAAGGAGATGCGAAAGATTACCCGTTTCACAACGGCAGCATTCGATCCGGCTTGGGCTGACAGTAATTTGGTTTTCGTTGCTTTTGAGAACTTTGGCTTCCAGATTCGATTCATCAAGGATGTGTATGTCGTGTACGATTCTTCAACGGAAATTCGACCGCTTAGTTTCCTTGTAGCGGAACCTCGATGGTCGCCGCAATCGGTAGCCGGCACCTCGGAAGTTCAATCGCTGAAATACACAGGAGAGTACAGCTTAGATCTTGCGCAAAGTCAGATTGCGACCGATCCTGTATTCGGCACATCGGGCGGCGCATTTCTGGCAATGAGCGATATACTCGGCAACGAGCAGTATAATTTTCTCTTATACAACACGGCGCAAAGCACCGATGAACTGCTTTCGAGTTTCAATATTGCAATCTCCAGGGTTTCGTTGCAGAAGCGCACTAATTATTCTGTCGGAATATATCGTTTCAGCGGAAGGCGATACGATCTTACCGATCCCGACGAATTTTTTTACGAGAGGGTCTTTGGCGGTTATTTTGCATTGAGTTATCCGCTCTCGAAGTTTAGGCGGATATCTCTTACAACAAGTCTCAGTCATTCCGAGAAAGATGTTACCGGTGAGGGTGGATTTGTTTCCGGTTCAGGCGGTATAGATTTTTCACGGCGGGCTTTGTTTCTATCGAATGCGATTTCATTCACACACGATAATTCCCTGTGGGGACCGAGCGGACCGCTCGACGGAAACCGATTCAACGTTACGCTCGCCTATACGAGCGATATTCAATATTCCAACGCTAATTATTATTCGATTATCTTAGACTACCGATATTATTTACGTTTATCATTGCGTTCCGCTTACGCCGTGCGGGCGTGGTTGTTTTATAATGATGGTCAGGAAGCCCGGCGTTTCTTCATGGGCGGTAGTTGGGATTTACGCGGATATCCCCGATGGTCTATTCGTGGTAAAAAATTGTGGCTGATAAGTCAGGAGCTTAGGTATCCATTTATCGATCAGTTCACCGTAAAGTTTCCGTTTGTCGGGATCGCGCTTTTCGGAATACGCGGCGCATTATTTTTCGATGCAGGCAATGCCTGGGACAATGATTATTCGGAAACGCTCGCTTCCGTTGGCTCCGGCGTTCGTCTGAACCTGGGAAACATCATTGTGCTTCGTTACGATATCGGCAAGCGATTGGAAAATAATTTCAGCAAAATCCAGGATGGTTTATTCTATCAATTTTTCTTCGGATGGGATTTTTAATGATGAACAGAAAATTGCAAACAGTTTTTTTACTCTTACTGTTCATGTTTTTTGGATGCGCTCATTATCGGCTCAGAATACCGGCGGCGCTTCCAAACGACAGCGACTGGCGAATGTATGGCGGAGGCATTGGAAGAAATAATGTAGCTCACCATGCAGTTGCACCGCCATTGGATTCAACATGGGAATACAATGCAGAAGCGGGGTTCAGCCCTTCTACGGCAGTAGCCGCCGGAAATTTATTATACATCGGCAATTTAATCGGAGAAATTCATGTTGTAACCATCGATGCCGGCGAAAAAATCGGAGTATACGATTTTGGTTCTGCAATTGTTGGAACTCCTGTTATTGAGAGCGACATGATGTACGTTGCCCTTGCAAACGATAATGAAGGGTTAAAAGCTTATAATTTGAGCGAAGCTCGGATCAAGTGGCAAATGGCTGTCGGGGATATTGAAACCTCACCGCTGATTATTGGGAATAAATTACTTGCCACGGTGCTGGATGGGAAACTTGTCTGCGTCGATAAAGAAAGCGGAGATATTCTCTGGACATACCAAATTGCACCCGGAAGCAAAACAAATCTTATTCATTCATCACCAGCCAGCAATGGAAATACGGTTGTGTTCGGGTGTGACAATGGCGCGGTTTACGGCGTGAATGTAAACACAGGACAATTGCAATGGAGCGCGAAAACACGTTCAGCCGTTTTTTCGTCACCATCAATTCGCGACGGAAGGGTTTATTTGGGTTCCACCGACAGCACATTTTATGCGTTAGACGTTTCAACCGGCAAGCAATTATGGGTGAAACATCTCGCAGGTAAAATACACAACTCCCAGGCAGTTGATCAAAATCATGTTTATACTTCCGTTGTTGGGGGAGAAATTTACTGTTTGAATTCAGACGACGGACAAATTATCTGGAAAACCAATATCGACGGCGTCATCAATTCTTCACCGATACTTTCGGGAGATGTACTGTACATAGGAACGCTGAATAAAATACTATATGCGATTGATGTTCACACTGGCAGTATTCTCTGGCAGTACAAAACAAAAGGGCGCATTAAATCGATGCCAATTGTATTCAAAAATCATCTCTTCTTATTTACTGAAGATAGATCGGTGATTTCATTTGAAGATAATAACCGAAAATGATCAAAATCCTTTTTAATATCGTCGTCATTTTCTGTTTATTCTATCACGGTAGAGTTCAAGCGCTGTCCGCAGATTCAACTGCGACGCAGTTAGAATCCTTCAAGGAAGATTCAACTTTCGGAACAGTATCTTTCCGAAGTATAACCGAAGGAGTGAAAGTATTCGTAGATACGATATATATCGGAACGACGCCAATAGAAAATTTTATCGTGACCAATGGAACCCATCTTGTTCGATATATTCATCCCGACAATATGAACTGGTTGTATCCTGCAGTCGTCGAAACGGTAATAATAAATTCCCGGGAACATATCGACAAGATGGTTGATTTTTCCCATCGCTGTGTTGTACGCTCCGAGCCGTATGGCGCCTGCGTACAATATCGTGATTCAATCCTCGGCACAACACCACTCATCTTATCGGTGACATCGGAAAAATATTTGATCAAGTTATCAAAGAGGGAGTTCAAAGACGAGATAATCCATCTTTCGATTAGCGGCGGAGAGATTAGCGTAAAATTAGAACCGGTTGAAGGATCGGAGGTATCTCAAATGTCATTCCTTACAACTAAGAAACAATTAGAATTTTCATCATCGGCATACATAGCTACTGGAGCGGCAGTTTTGAGCGGCGCGACGGCGGCATATTTTAAGATAAGAGCTGACCGGTTCTATGAAGATTATCGGAGAACCAACTCGGGCGCCACACTTGATAAAGTTCGGAGATTAGACACTATCTCCGGAATATCATTAGCGGCTACTGAAATCAGCTTATTTATCCTCAGTTATTATCTTCTTTCGCAATAATACCATCTTAACTGGAAAAAAACTTGACTTTCAACGGCATCAACAGTATATTAGTTTGAAATTCGTATAAATTTTAGGATTAAATCTCAACATCTGCCAATATAATGGAATCGACTATGGACTTTCCCACCACTTCTCAACAACAGCCCTTAACCTCAGAACTCGGTGAAGCAATGGAATTCATCCGCAGTGTGCCGGTATTTGCCGACATCGAAGCCGCCGAACTTATAAAAATCGTGCGTGTCGGCGTGCGTAAAAAATATAAAAAAGGAAGCATTATACTGCTTGAAGAAGAAACGGGCGCGGCGCTTTTTGTGATCGCTTCAGGAAAAGTGAAAATTGTTCGGACCGATGAAGAAGGGCGTGAAGTTATATTGTCGATACTCGGTGAGAATGATTTCTTCGGAGAAATGTCGATCCTCGATGGACTATCCCGCTCGGCAAGCGTGGTTGCCATTACAAAGACAGAATTGTTCATGATCCATCGCAGGGATTTCCTAAAACTTATGCAGGATGTTCCGTCGGTCGCTATTTCGTTGTTGAAAGAGATGACTATGCGCCTCCGCAAAGCCGATTCACAGATTAAAAGCCTGTCGCTTAAAGACGCAACTGGCAGAGTTGCCAATGTTATTCTGCAGCTTGCCGATGATATCGGCACAATCAGAAAAGGCAGAGTTGAAATCGATGAACTTCCGCTTCAGCAAGATCTTGCAAATATGGCGGGTACGTCGCGTGAAACGATTTCCCGCGTTGTTCATAGTTTTATAAAAAAAGGACTGGTAGAACTCAGAGGCAACAAGCTCATTATAAGCGATTATGATAAATTCAAGAGTCTATTTATTTAAGCTGAAGTTAATTTAATTTTTTTCAATGCAACAAATTGATGCGGGAGAGTTGAGTGTACGAAAAAGCGGATCTTCACATACATACCATCTATTCAGATGGAGCGCTGGCGCCGGCTGAATTGGTTGCGAAGGCAAAGGATGCCGGGCTGAGCATCATCAGCATAACCGATCATGACAGCATCGGTGGAATTGAAGAAGCCATTGTAGCGGGCAAAGAAAAGGGTGTAGAAGTAATAACCGGCATTGAATTAAGCGCAAGCTTGAATGGCACAGAAATACACATTCTTGGTTACTTTGTAGATCATACCAATAAAAATTTAATTGATTCTTTATCGGGTTTTCAGGTGGAGCGGATGAACCGCGCCAAACGGATTGTTGGAAAACTAAACAAAATGAATGTTCCGATTGACATCGATTCCGTAATGGAGCATGTGACCGGTGATTCTGTGGGTAGACCGCATATTGCGAACGCATTGGTAACCGATGGACATGCTGCATCTTACGAACAAGCATTTATGAAATATATCGGTGACGGGCGCCCCGCATATGAACGAAAGTGGAACTTCTCTCCCGAAGAGACAATCCGCCTTATTAACAAAGCGGGCGGCCTTTCGTTTCTTGCGCACCCGGGGCGATCAATGAATGAAGATTTATTATTTCGTCTTATCAAAGCCGGTCTCGACGGCATAGAAGTTATTCACCCGAGCCACTCGCCGGAGCTGGTCTATTATTATCGCGGTATCGTCAATGAGTATTGCTTGTTGGAAAGCGGCGGCTCTGATTATCATGGGGGTGAAAAAAGAGACGACCAGACATTGGGACGATTTGGAATATCAGCTTCGACGGTAGATATCATGCGGCGAAGATTAATATCTAATTAACTGTTATCATTACTATTTTTTCATGAGAAATAACAATTTATGACAAACATTATAGAAGGTACCCTGTCTGCGACCCCATACAAATTCGGCATTGTTGTTAGCCGGTTCAACGAATTTATCACAAAGCGCCTGCTCGATTCTGCAATTGATTGCTTAATCAGGCACGGCGCATCCGAGAAAGCTATCGATGTAGTATATTGCCCCGGCGCATTTGAGATTCCACAGGTCGCTCAAAAACTTGCACTCTCAACCAATTACAATGCGGTGATCTGTTTGGGCTGTGTCATTCAGGGCGATACTCCGCACTTCGAGTATATTGCCAACACAGTTAGCGTAGGCATTAACCGTGTTGCACTTGAGACAAAGGTGCCGGTAATTTTTGGCGTGCTCACAACCGATTCACTCGAGCAGGCAATCGAGCGTGCGGGAACAAAAGCTGGTAATAAAGGGTGGGACGCCGCTATGACTGCGATCGAACTGGCAGATCTTCAGAAAAAAATAACAAATAAAAAGAAATAATATACACTAACGATAGGATAAAACCCGGTGCGAGCGTGCTGGTTGTTTGTGCTGATTGGATTTGCCGGATCAATTGCCTTAGGCAGTGTTGGGCAATGGAAAACATATACGGCTAAACGGCAAGTGCGAGCCATCGCCGCCGATTACCGAGACCCACGTATACTATGGGTTGCTACAAGCGGAGGAATGTTCTCATATAACCCAACTAATGACACTTATAAGGAATATACTACCTCCGAAGGTCTGCGAAGCATTGATTTAACCGCAATTGCTGCCGATAATCGGGGAGCCATCTGGATCGGCGCATCCAACGGGATGATTCATCGATATAATCCTACTACAGGGGAATGGCATTATATTACTCAGATCGCCGACGATAAAGATCACGGATCGAACAAGCGGATCAATTCATTGCTCGCTACAGGCGATAGCCTGTACATTCTTTCCGATATCGGCGTAAGTATCTTTTCTGTGTCAACCCTTATGTTCAAAGAAAGTTATTTACATTCATTTGCTACAAAGGCAAAATCGCTGGTATTCTTTAGCGGACGAATTTGGATCGGAACGGATAACGGAATTGCATGTACACCGGAATCAAATCCAAATCCGGCGGCGCCAGATGGATGGCAGGTATATACTTCAACTGAAGGTTTGCCATCGAATGCCGTCTCACAACTCGATATTTATAATGGAAAACTTATCGCTGGGACGTCGAATGGAATGGCTTTTTTCAGTGATACATCTTGGATCTTATATACAGGCACATCAAATAAAAATATCATTGGGCTTGACGTGTACAATGCCGGCAGCAGCGATACGTCGTTATATTTTATATCAAATAATCCGAACGCTCTCTGGACAATTAATAATAACAGTGACATTGAACTTATAACTCTGTTCAGTTATTTACCAAGTACAATTTTTTCTCCAACGGTGATTGGAACAGAATCAGTTGGCTTGCTAATCTTGCAAGATAGTATTTGGGCGGCACACATTCCTCAGGGTCCGCCATCCAATAAATTTATTGGGATTGCGGTCGATCAAAGAGGCGTGGTATGGTCGGGCACGGGGAAAAGCGACGGCGAGGGTTTCATAAGTTTCGATGGCAAGCAGTGGAGAACATATAATCGACAGCAGTACCCGGAATTCCGATATGATGAATTTTTCAAAGTCAATATCGGATTGAATAACTCGAAGTGGATAAGTAACTGGGGCGGCGGCATGGTGCTTGTCGATGATACGGGAAATGTTAGAAAAGTCCTCAACACAGCCAATGGTATCCCTCCGTGTATCATAGACGATCCCAACTATGCGGTTGTAACTGGAGCCGCTTTAGACCGAAATGGGAATACATGGATAACAAGCCGTACACCACCGGGCGATACAATTCTTACGCGATTTAAAACCGATTCTTCCCTTAATTATTTGACCGGGTGCATAATCTCTAATTGCCAGGTGCGAAATCCTCTTAATTATTTTACAGATGTAGTGATAGATAATAACAATACAAAGTGGTTTGCAAATTACTTTCGGTTTGAACCGCTGCCAACAATCGGATTCTTTTACTATAATGAAGATATAGCGCTGCCCGGAACGGTTAATGGTTGGGGTAAAATAACTTCATCCGACGACGAAACGCTCGATAAAATTTACTGCCTCGCGGTTGGGCACGAAGGCGATGTATGGGTTGGTACCGGTCAGGGTATAACTATTATTTTTAATCCTGCCGATCCGAAAAACAATACTTCATCATACCACCCTCTTCGCGATCAGGTGATACAATCGATAGTTGTCGACGCGCTTGATAATAAATGGGTTGCGACTCAACAAAACGGAGTTTTTGTTCTCTCCCCCGATGGTACATCCATTCTTGAAAAGTATACAGTTGAAAACACCAACGGGCAACTCCTCGATGATGATATCAACTCGATTGCAATAAATCACACCACGGGTACTATATATTTCGGCACTGAGAAAGGATTATCGAGCCTCACTACTTCGGCCGTTACTCCTGTCCAAACCTTGGGCACGATAACGGTTGCGCCCAACCCATTCTACCTTCCATCAGCCGTAGACCTTACGGTTGACGGACTGATTCGCTCTTCATCATTAAAAATATTGAGTGTGGATGGAAAGCTTGTCAGAGAAATCGCAACTCCCGGAGGACGAATTGGATTTTGGGATGGACGAAATGAAAAAGGTGATTTTGTTTCTACCGGCATCTATTTTGTCGTTGTATATTCCGATGGAGTTGAGCAGACCGCCACCGGGAAGATAGCCGTTATCCGCAAATAAACTCATCTCTTCCCCGTCATAACCCAGCGATCATTTTTTAATGTGCCGATGCATTTATCAGGCAGGGTTAAAATTTCGGATATTGTTGTCTAATTTGTCGCTACTAATTTATGCCAGAAGCATACCTTGACTATCGACTGATAATTTTCTATATTATTTAAGTTTTTTATCAAAAAAGCGCGTTTTTTGAGTATTGAAGGTGTAAAAAACTCGATGGGACAGGTAAAAAAGGTCAACGATGCAGCGAAAATTCGGGTTTCAGGACTCTCCATCGGGATCCACGAGTTTCACTTCGTTTATGATTCATCGGTACTTGGCTTGGATGGAAATTTTCCAAAGCAGGTTGAAGTCGATGCTATACTTGACAAGACAGCGCATCAGATTTTATTAAAAGTTAATCTAAGAACATCCGGGCGATTTCAGTGTGACCGATGCCTTGATGAGTTCGAGCAACCAATTTTAACATCCTACCAGATATTGTATCTGTATCATGGTACAGAAACTGCGAGGATTGTACAAGACGAACTCCAGATCATCGGTCCCGATACGGTTGAAATTAACCTGACAGAAGATATACGCCAGACGATACTGCTGTCGGTGCCATTGAAACTCTTATGTTCCGAAGATTGTAAGGGGCTTTGTCCGCGCTGTGGCGCCAACTGGAATCTCCGGTTGTGCAATTGCAAAGAAGATGTTGGTGATCCACGCTTGCAAGGTTTGAAAGATTTGTTAAACAATTGAACAGTAAAAAGGAAAAATTCAAATGCCTAATCCCAAAAGACGCCATTCAAAATCACGCGGAGCCAAACGGCGTACACATTATAAAGCAACCAAACCATCGACTGCTGAGTGCCCAAATTGTCACGAACATAAGCTTCAGCATCGCGCTTGCCCTAATTGCGGTTACTACAATGGGCGTTCAGTCATGATACCCAAAGAGTAATAAGCATTCCTGACGGGATCATCACTTATCACACCACAGAATGATGATATGGATAGACCGCTAATCGGTTATATTTTTCCATGTGTATTATAAAACATCTTTGGAAACCAAACGATCACACATACTGATTGCTATTGACGCCATGGGAGGTGATTTTGCTCCGGTAAATGTTGTTGCTGGAACAATTGATGCGTTGCGTGAAACAAGCAATCGCTTTGAGGTTGTCCTTGTTGGTGCCGGAGATAAGTTGATGAAAGAGATGCAGAAATATAAAGGAGAAGAACTTAAGTATCACATTCAGGAAGCTTCGCAGGTAATCGATATGCATGACCCGGCAACAGCCGGAATAAAACAGAAACGCGATTCTTCAATAAGTGTCGGTATAACCATGCACAAGGAAGGTAATGCCGATGCTTTCGTTAGCGCGGGTCATTCGGGTGCAGTTTTGTCTACAGCTACTTTGATCTTAGGGCGCATCGAAGGCATTGGAAGACCGACCATTGGAACATTTCTTCCTACAGAGCGCGGAGTCTGTTTACTGCTGGATGCCGGCGCAAATGTTGACTGCAAACCTCAGCATTTGTATGAATTTGCGCTTATGGGAAGTATATATTCGAGTGAAATGTTTCAAATTAAAAATCCTTCTATTGGATTGTTAAATATCGGTGAAGAGGAATCTAAGGGAAATGATGTTGTAAAAGAAGCGCATAAACTTCTTCGGCAAAGTAAATTAAATTTCATCGGTAACGTGGAAGGAAGGGACATTCTTCCCGGAAAATCCGACGTAGTAGTGTGTGATGGATTTATCGGTAATGTAATTTTAAAATTTGGCGAAAGTATTCCATCGTTTTTTAAGGGAAGAATAAAAAGAATTGCAAGTAAAAGCTTATTTATGAAAGTATTTAGCGGTCTGGTGCGAAACACACTGCGGGAAGCGTTAAAAAGCATGGATTATGAGGAGTATGGCGGCGTACCCGTCCTTGGTGTGAATGGCGTTGTGATAATCGGCCATGGAAAATCGACACCCAAAGCAATAAAAAATATGTTACTGCGAGCCGAGGAAATGGTTCGGAAAAATATCAATGGCCGCATTCAAGAAACATTAACAATTGAAAAATGAAAGATCAAAATTTAACTCGTAGACGCGCCGCCATAACTGCTGTAGGCCATTACGTCCCGGATAAAATTTTATCAAATGCTGAGTTGGAAAAGATGGTCAATACTACCAACGAGTGGATTCTAACACGAACCGGCATCCGCGAGCGCCGCATACTGGAAAATGGGGCTACATCTGATCTTGGGGCAAAAGCCATCCAGGCGACATTGAAGAATAGAGGGATCGGTCCGGAAGAAATCGATGTAATCATAGTTGCTACTGTTACACCGGACATGCTTTTTCCGCCGACAGCATGTATAATTCAGGAAAAAATAGGCGCGAAAAATGCGTGGGGATTCGATCTATCTGCCGCCTGTTCTGGATTTGTTTATGCCCTGGTTGTAGGATCTCAATTGATTGAAGCAGGCATACACAAAAAGGTTATCGTAGTTGGGGCAGATAAAATGAGTTCTATTACCGATTACACAGATCGCAACACATGTATTCTCTTCGGTGACGCCGGCGCCGCTGTTCTTCTCGAGCCGAGCGAGGATAATTCTCTGGGAGTTCTAGATTTTAGACTTTATTGTGATGGTTCGGGCCGCGAGCACCTTCATATGAAAGGTGGCGGCAGTCTCAACCCGCCCACACACGAAACTGTCGATAAGAAATGGCATTATATTTATCAGGATGGAAAAGCTGTATTTAAGGTAGCCGTCATTGGCATGGCTGATGTGTCGGCAGAAATTATGGAGCGTAACAATCTTAAAAGTGAAGATATCGCTTACCTTGTACCGCATCAAGCAAATCTCCGTATCATTGATGCATGCAGAGCGCGGATGGGTCTCGATCCATCAAAAGTGATGATCAATATTGAAAAATACGGTAACACGACCGCCGCAACTATTCCCCTGTGTCTTTCGGAGTGGTGGCAAGCGGGCAAATTAAAGAAGGGGCATAATATTGTCCTCTCAAGTTTCGGCGCCGGGTATACATGGGGTGCAATTTATGTTAAATGGTCGATGAATAATCCTAAGAATTGAATAAAGAATGCCGAAGGTTGCCTACATATTTCCCGGTCAAGGTTCCCAGTATGTTGGAATGGGAAAAGATTTGTATGAACGCAGTGATAAAGCGCGCGAGTTATTCGATAAAGCCGATGCTTTGTTGGGCATCAATCTCAGCCGCATATGTTTTGACGGACCGGAGGATGCACTTAGACAAACGAAGAACACTCAGCCCGCACTATTTTTACATAGCATGGTTTTAGTAAGTATGATTAACCGAAACAATGCCTCGATGGTTGCGGGTCATTCGCTCGGAGAATATTCTGCGCTCGTTGCTGCTGGCGCGTTGACATTCGAAGATGGACTTAGATTGGTTCGCCTCCGCGGTGAGTTGATGCAATATGCCGGTGAAAAAGAAAAGGGGACGATGGCGGCGGTCGTTGGGCTGAACACGGAAGTTGTTGAGGAAATTTGTCGGGAAGCAAGTAGTGCAGGTATCATACAATGTGCAAACTTTAATTCCCCCGGACAGATTGTTATCAGCGGTTCCGTTGAGGGCATTCATAAGGCAATGGAAATTGCTAAAGCGCGCGGCGCAAAGCTTGTCAAAGAGCTTGTGGTCAGCGGCGCCTTCCATTCTCCATTAATGAAGAGTGCGCGGGAAGGTTTGAACGCGGGGCTTGGTTCTGCGGTTATCAGGGATGCTCAAATTCCGGTATATGCGAACGTAACCGGAAAGGGCGTGCAAAAAGCAGAAGAAATTCGTACATTGCTAAACGAACAACTCACCAAACCTGTGCGCTGGGAAGAATCGATTGTTCAGATGATTGCCGATGGCGCTACGACATTCATCGAATTTGGTCCCGGCAAAGTTCTTCAAGGTTTGGTGAAACGCATCAACAATAATGTTGATGTGAAGGGTGTTGATAAATTTGATGATATTCAAAAAATAGAGCAGGTTTAATATTGATGGGAACTCTGACAAACAAAGTTGCAGTTGTAACAGGAAGCGCACAGGGCATCGGGAAAGCTATAGCTATCAAGCTTGCTAATGCTGGCGCGGATGTAATCGTGGTCGACATGGACGTAGAAGGTGTTCAGCAAACTTCGAAAGAAATCGAATCATCAGGCGTAAAGACGCTCGGCGTGAAATGCAATGTTGCCGATGCAAGCGATGTTGCAAATCTTGTTTCAAAAATACAGGAAACATTTCCAACAATCGATATCCTTGTTAATAACGCCGGAATTACGCGAGACAATCTTCTAATGAGAATGGACGAGAAGGATTGGGATCTCGTTTTATCTGTAAACTTGAAGGGTCCATTCCTCATGACTAAAGCAATCAGCCAGGTTATGATGAGACAAAGGCGGGGGCGTATTGTCAATGTCGCTTCTGTCGTTGGTCTGATGGGCAATGCCGGGCAGGCGAATTATGCAGCTTCAAAGGGCGGATTGGTTGCATTCACAAAATCTGTTGCCAAGGAATTTGCCTCGCGCAATATAACTTGCAATGCTGTTGCGCCCGGATTTATCGAAACACGGATGACGGAGAAATTACAGGATAAAGTAAAAGAAAATTATATCAAAGCAATCCCTCTAAACCGATTCGGCACTGCAGACGATGTTGCCAATGCAATTTTGTTCTTGGCATCTGATGACGCGAGCTATATTACAGGACAAATAATCGGTGTGGACGGCGGTATGTTTATGAGGTAATAGTCAGAATTTTTTAAAAAATAGCAATTCATCAAATTAAAATCAATAATATAAGGAGAAAACCTTATGGCAGATGTAGAAGCAAAAGTAAAAGAGATCATAATGAATAAGCTTGGCGTAGAAGCCGCGCAAGTAACCCCGGCTGCGTCGTTCACAAACGATCTCGGCGCCGATTCACTTGATACGGTAGAATTGGTGATGGAGTTTGAGAAAGCATTTAATCTCCAGATACCCGATGAAGACGCAGAAAAAATATCGACAGTCGGTGATGCGATAAATTATCTGTCTGCGAAAGCCAAATAATTTAATATTTCCAGAACTCAACTTGGTTTTTCGGACTTTTTTGAGATAACGTTGATGTGGAGAAAAAATGAACACAAACCATAATAATCGGCGCCGTGTTGTTGTTACGGGGATGGGTGTTGTTACGCCCATCGGATTGAGTGTGAATGAATGCTGGAATAATTCTCTATCCGGAAAAAGTGGTGTGGGAAAAATTACCTATTTCGATTCAAGCAGGTACGCTACGAAAATTGCCGCAGAATTGAAAGGATTTAATCCGTTGAATTTTATTGAGAAAAAGGAAGTCAACAGGATGGATCCTTTTACACAGTATGGAATGGCGTCGGCAGCAATGGCGATGAAAGATTCCGGGCTTAACCTGGAAAAGGTTGACAGGGATCGGGCGGGCGTTATCTTTGGCTCGGGAATCGGAGGGATGCTAACGTGGCACAACCAGATGCAGGAGTATTATGTGAGTGGCCCAGACCGCATCAGTCCGTTTTTCGTACCCATGATGATCGCCGATATAGCCGCAGGGTACATTTCAATGAAATACAAATTGAAAGGTCCGAACTACGCTACAACATCGGCTTGTGCAACATCCTCTCACGCAGTTGCCGATGCATTCATGTTAATCCAGCGTGGAGATGCCGATATAATGGTGACAGGTGGTTCTGAGGCGGCAATAACACCGATGGGTATCGGTGGTTTTAATGCGATGAAAGCGCTCTCAACACGCAACGACGAACCCGAAAAAGCAAGCAGACCATTTGATGCCCAGAGGGATGGTTTTGTTATGGGAGAAGGCGGCGGGGTGTTGATTCTTGAAGAACTACAGCACGCTTTAAATCGCGGCGCGATAATTTATGCAGAATTAGGCGGTATTGGACTTACTGCCGACGCTCACCATATAACCGCACCCGCACCGGGAGGCGAAGGCGCCGTGCGCTCCATGGGCTTGTGCATGAAGGACGCAGGGTTGCTTCCTTCAGAAATAGATTACATAAATGCCCACGGTACTTCAACACAATACAACGACAAAACAGAAACTCAGGCGATTAAAACCGTATTTGGCGAGCATGCGTTTAAACTTCATATAAGCTCGACGAAATCGATGACAGGTCATTTGCTTGGCGCTGCCGGAGCCATCGAATCTATCTTTACAATCCTTGCGATAAAGAATAATATGCTGCCTCCGACGATCAATTATGAATTCCCGGATCCGGAGTGCGACCTGAATTATGTTCCGAATAAACCGATTTCCAAAACTGTAAATGCTGCAATCAGCAACACGTTTGGGTTTGGCGGACACAACGCATCGATATTGTTCAAGAAATTCAAAGAGAATTGATGTTGTTAAGATATGAAAATCCTGCGCCATTTCTTATTAAGGTTAAGTAAACTAATTGGCGCGCATCCGGAAGAATTTTTCGGAGAAATAGATTTTAACAAACTCGAAAATACTCTCCACTACTCCATTCGCAACAAACAATTTTTCCGGGAGGCGTTATTCCACCGTTCCTATCTTCAAGTCAGCGATGACAAAACCGCGATTTCCAATGAACGTCTTGAGTTCCTTGGCGATTCCGTTTTGAATCTTGTGGTCGGCGAGTATCTTTATCATCGCGAACCAAACGCAGAAGAAGGAGAATTAACAAAAGTGCGATCTCGTTTTGTTAACCGTAAGGCGGCAAGCATCTATGCTCACAACTTACAGCTTATGGAGTTCATTCTCGTAAGCCCCCCTACGATGCAAATTCTCGGAAGGGGTATGGAAACAATACTTTCAGACGCATTTGAGGCAATCGTCGGCGCTATTTATCTTGACGGCGGATATGAACAGGCGAAGCTATTCATAGAACGCTGCGTTGCTTCTGCCATAGAAAGTAGGGCATTGAAATTGGACGATGAAAATTTTAAAAGCCAACTGCTGGAGCAGTCTCAGGCGAGCAGTCTTGGTGTTCCACGCTATGTCACCATAAATGAAGCTGGTCCCGATCATGATCGCACATTTACAGTCGAAGTTTTAATAGGTAAAAACTCTTACGGCACGGGTACAGGTAAGAATAAAAAAGATGCCGAGCAGGCGGCGGCTGAGAAAGCATTAAAACAATTCCATAATAACGAAGGTGTAGAATGAAGTCGTTAAGCGATAATGATATTAGATGTATCCTTGAAGAATCAAAGACAATAGCTATAGTCGGAGCTTCCGCTAAACCCGATAGAGATAGCTACATGATCATGCAATTTCTACAACAGCACGGTTATAATGTTGTTCCTGTTAATCCGGTATATAAAGAAATTGCAGGTCTAAAATGCTACTCAGGTTTGCGTGATATTCCGGAGAAAATAGATATAGTAGATATATTTAGAAAATCGGAAGATGTTTTACCAATAGTCAATGACGCGATTGCTGTAAACGCCAAGACTGTTTGGATGCAGTTGGGAGTTGTAAATGAAGATGCGGCGCAGGCAGCATCCATGGCAGGCATAAATGTTATAATGAATCGTTGTATAAAAATCGATTTTATCAGGCTTATCTCCCGCTGATGTGAATGAAGACCATCATTGTACTCCCAGTTATTATTTTCTTGTTTTGTTATTCTCCGGGCTTCAGCCAGGATTCACAAATTTTACAAGATTCTACCGTTACTGCTTCCGATACTATCCTCGTGGTTGATACCATTGTAATCGTAGGAAATAAACATACCAAAGGTTTTGTAATCATTCGTGAGATGTCGCTGCAGCGCGGTACGCAAATCACGAAAGAACTTCTTCAGTACGATCAGGAACGTATCTACAGTCTCGGCTTGTTTAACCGCGTTCAACTCCACGTCGCAGTAACTTCAAACGGATATGCGGACATTATTGTCGAGGTGAGTGAGCGTTGGTTCATATTCCCCTTTCCGATAGTCGGCGTTAAGGACAGAGACTGGGATAAATTATATTACGGGATTGGATTGCTACATGCAAATTTTCGGGGGCGAAACGAAAAACTATTCGGCACGGTCGTGCTTGGCTACGATCCATCCGCATCCCTTTCATACCGAAATCCTTTTCTTAGCATAGATGGCTCATACATTCTCGATACACGCATAGCTTATAATAAGGTTCGGAACAAGAGCATTCAGACATCAAGCGGATCTGATAATTTTAATGAAAAGCATTTTTCATTTTCATTCAGCATTGGCAAACGCATCGGCATTAAACATACATTCTGGGTAACAACAGGGTATGAAGTTATTGACGTTTCTGAATATAAACAGGGAAGAACAAACTCATCTACCGGTAGGGATAAATATCCTATACTCGGTTTGAGTTATGCGTACGATACGCGCGATCTATACGAGTATCCATCCTACGGCACGCTTGTAAAAGCGTCTATCTACAAATATGGCATCCCCTCCGGTAATGTAGATATTATTCGTTACGGCGCCGATTTTCGTCGTTATATACCGCTCGGATTAGATTTTGTTCTGACAGCCAGAACATTTGCCGACATAGTCGCCGCCGGACCAACGGCGAGTTATCACCATGTGTTCTTCGGTTACAACGAAAGAGTACGAGGGCACTTCAGAGAAGTGATAGAAGGAGAAAATCTTTTAGGCGTTTCTACTGAATTACATTATCCGCTGATCAAACCGATTTATTTTAAATTTGATTTTTTGCCGGCAGAGTTCAGCATTCTAAAATTTGGAGTTGGTGCGGCTGCTTTTGCCGACGCCGGAACAGCATGGTTTCGCCATCAACCGGTTGCGATTAATTTGTTTGCCAAGGGGTACGGCTTTGGCGTTCACTTTATCCTTCCTTATAGCTGGATCCTTCGAGCTGATTATGCCTGGAATGAAGTCCGGCGCGGTGAATTTATCATCGACTTAGGATCATCGTTTTGAGTTAACCTTACTAAGCATTATATTGCTTCATATTAGAGTGACGCAATAAAACTTATTTTTTACTTTTGCGTTTTTTATTTATCATGGGCATATGGATTATTTCTACACACAACCGGAAAAAATCGCAACTGCTTCTCTCATAATAGATGGTGACGAGTTTACTCATCTAACGCACGTCATGCGTAAAAGAGTAGGCGATACCATTCGCATAGTAGATGGCTTGGGAACTGCGCATGATGCCGTGATAAAAGAAATAACAAAAAAAACAGCAACTGCCGCAATTCTTAAAACCTATAAGAACCACAATGAACACGCCGTAGCTTTAACTTTGGCAGTAGGAATCTTAAAAAATCCATCCAGATTCGATTTTTTGGTTGAAAAGGTTACCGAGCTTGGCGTTAAAGAAATAGTACCGCTTCAGAGCGAACGAACTATATCGGAGCGAGTTAAAATAGACAGATGGCAAAAGTTGGCGCTGGCAGCAATGAAGCAAGCAGGGAGGTCGCATCTTCCGGCTGTGAGAGAGATGACAACCTTAGATGAATTCCTTAATAGCATAAATTCGTTCGATCTCAGTGTAGTTGCACACGAAAAGCCGTATCGCAATTCCCTAATAGGAAATAGGGAGCTAACGACAAATTCACATTCGATTGCCGTTATCATTGGACCCGAGGGGGGATTCAGCGACGAGGAAGTTGAAAGTTGCGTTAATGCCGGATGCAGATCACTTTACTTAGGCGAGCGACGTTTAAGAACTGAGACAGCCGCAATTGCTACCGCAGCGATGTTCGTTCTTCCTGCGTTATAGAGTTTATAAAATATTCAACCAAATACAAAAGCAGGTATAAAATACCTGCCATTTATTTTTAATGTAAAAATATCTGTTATGAGGGATTGATCTTAGCTCTCACAATCTGCATGATTTCTTCCGCTTGTATTCTGCAAGTTCGCTGTAGAGATACTACTTCATCCGTTCGCCATCCGACGAATTCCTGATCGGTAATACTGTTAAGATTGATTTGAACGTTGAGCGCCGCGCCTTCTGCCGAGGCGTGAAGCATAAGCGCGCTTACACCGGCATCGCTGATAGAATTTGCGTTGCCCTTTTCTGCGACAATTTTTGCAAGAGCTAATCCGTCAACGACATGCTTCATAACTCTAAGCGGAACGAGCGCGGCTTCCTTTGTCGCCGCCTGGATTGCCGCAGTTCGTAATGCTTTTTGATTTTCCGACTCTTTTGGAAGTCCGAACGCTTCCATAACTTTATTAAATGCGTCTGTGTCTTGATCAATAAGGGTTGTAAATGTTCTTCTCAGTTCTTCGGATTTAAGAACGATGCTTTTCATCTCGTGTTCGACATCGATGTATTTTTTCTTGCCTATAGTCAGATTACAAACCATAGATGTTAATGCCGCGCCCAGCGATCCGGCAAGAGCGGCAACACTGCCGCCGCCCGGCGCCGGAGAATTAGATGCAAGCTCATCAATAAATTTTGTTACCGTTTTTTCTGTCAACATAAATATATCTCCTGTTTTTCTAAGAATGATATTGCATCCCTCTCCATCTTGAGAGAGGGATTATAGGGTGAGGGTCAAAGCATGTATTCAATTATTTTCTTTTTTGGATCAAATCGTTCAAGCTGGCTCAAACCCAATACCTCAACAGCGCGCGCGATATACTGTTCCTCTTTGACGTTCGGGACGTTGCCGACATAAAATTTTCCGGCAATTACAAGCGCCTCTTTAGGAATAAGCCCAACGACCTCACTGCCCGTAACATTAAGCCCAAGCTTCTGGGCTTCTCTTTTTACTTCTTCAAATGCTATGTGGGGAGGCGTTACGTTAAAGTTGGTGAGATTAATTGAGACCTGTGCGATATCGAAGCGCTCGAGCATTACTCCCATCGCCTTAACCGATTTCAGTGAGCCGGGAACCTTCACGCTCTTACCGGATGAGTCTTTCATGCTTCGTCCGCTTTCACGAATTCGGAGCGCGATTTCATGAGCAAGATCTTTGTTGTTGGTCGTTAGGTTTACGTTGTACGCGATGAGGAATACGCGCGCACCCGTTACAGTTGCGCCCGATTTTGAATTGAAATCGGGGGCTCCGTAATCGGGACGCCAAGCCGGGTCTTTGAGTTTCTCAGCCAGTCCTTCATACTCACCTTTCCTGATATTGGAAAGATTCTGCCGCTCCGGGATCCGGGCGGCTTCTTCATACAGATAGATAGGGATGTGCAGCTCTTCTGCGGCTCGCTTGCCAAATTCATTTGAAAGGCGCACACAGTCTTCCATTGTTACGCCTGAAATTGGAATGAACGGTACCACGTCGGTTGCGCCGAGCCGCGGATGTTCGCCTTTGTGCTTGGTCATATCGATTAATTCGGCGGCTGTTTTAGTCGATTGGAAAGCTGCTTCCCTGACTGAGTCCGGGTCGCCTACAAATGTCACCACACACCGATTGTAATCTTTGTCGGGTTCAACACTTAGGAGCTTAACGTTATTGACTTGTTTGATGCTCTCGGCGATAGCGTCGATAACTTTTTGGTCTCTTCCTTCGCTGAAGTTCGGAACACATTCTACCAGTTTAGTCATATTCTTTCAATTAAAAATTTAAAATGCAGAATTAAAAACATTATCAGAATTCCAACACAACTCCGTCTTTCACAACTTTTTCCATATGGTTCTCGCCGAAATGGTACGGGAGGAATTTATAATTTGGTATATCCAGTACTATCATGTCGGCTTTCTTGCCGACATCTATACTGCCGATCTCGTTTGACAGATTTAATGCCGCCGCAGCGTTTAGCGTTGATGCAGTGATAACTTCTTCCGGCGACATCTTCATTTGTGCGCATGCGATAGTCATCATCATCGGCATACTGTACGACATGCAGGAACCGGGATTAAAATCCGTGGCAATTGCAACCGGAACGCCTGCATCGATCATCTTTCTTGCCGGCGCGTGCGGATGATTCAGGAAGAATGATACGCCAGGCAACAAAACACCGACAACCTTTGCTTCAGCGAGCGCTTTAATGCCTGCATCGCTGATATTCTCAAGATGGTCAGCCGAGACAGCTTTTATTTCAGCGGCAAGCTCTGAACCGCCGCAGGAAGTAAGCTCATCGGCATGAAGTTTGGGCAGAAGCCCCGCGTTCTTAGCGGCGGAAAAAATAATGCGGCAATCTTCCGGCTCGAAATAAGATTTCTCGCAGAAGACATCGCAAAACTTTGCCAGATGTTTTTTACCGATGTAGGGAATCATCTTCGAGGTTATTAAATCGACATATTCTTTTTTCCGGGATCCAAATTCAAGAGGCACGGCGTGGGCACCGAGAAATGTCGGGATAATTGAAATTACCTCCTCTTCATTCAGCTCGGTGATAGCTTCAAGCATTTTGATTTCGTTGTCAGCGTCTAAGCCGTACCCGCTTTTAATTTCAACAGTCGTGGTGCCGCTGCGCAGAAGGGAGTTTAAATATTTTCGGGCAAATTTCTTTAAATCTTTTTTCGGAGTGGTGCGAACATGCTGAACTGTGCTTAGAATCCCACCCCCACGAGATGCGATTTCCTGATAGGTCGCGCCTGCGCTTCGCATAGCGAATTCATTCTCACGGCTGCCCGCGAATACTAAATGTGTATGCGCGTCGACGAAGCCGGGCATGACGACTTTGTTCATGCAGTCCAGGACATCGGCTTCCTTGATACTCGACATTGAAAGCTCTTCCATCTTGCCTATCCACTGTATCTTATTGCCCTCGATAAGTACAGCCGCGTTCTCGATGATGCCGAGGTTTTGCATCTCCTTGCCGAGTTTGACGGGACGATTTTGAGACGCAACCGTGATTAATTGTTTAATATTGATAAGCGCGAGATTCAATTTAATTGCCGATTTTGAGGGATAACGATATTAATGTTATCAAAGATACTGAAAAAGTTTACCTTTTTCAATTGGGTTGACGAAGATAGCGGGCAAGAGTTTATACAGCGCGGCTACAAAAAAACACCGGTCACATTGAACGATCATGAGCAAAGCTGAATGATGAAATGTGAACTTAGCAAGACTAAGCATGATAGCTTTCCTCTGTACGTCCTTCGACTGAGTTTATCCCGTCATTTTCTGGACGGGACTCAGGACGACGAGAAAAACCCCCGTCATGGTGAGCGAAGTCGAACCATAGACTGAGCCAGACTGTGCCTATCCCTCGACGGAGTCTATTCCGTCCTTCTCTGGACGGGACTCGGGACGACAGGTTTTTCTTTTTGTTCAGCGCAACAACTTGTTCTTGCCGTAACGGCAAAACTTGACACTTCGCTTTAGATTGCGTAAATTCTTGGCAATGAAAAGACGCGATGGATGAGGGTAAGCCGAGGAAGAACTTACGATATAAAATCGTATGGTGGAAAGACGAATATAAAATACAAGATGAAACACAGAAATTGCTTAAATAAGCCAAAACTAAAAAGAGTAATAACGACATATGTCGTTATTACAGATGTTAGCTGGCATTTGGTGGAAGCCCAGTTACTATCGACAAACTTATGAAGCATAGTTTGAGACTCATCAGAACAGACATTGAGAGGTACGTAGTCAGAGGTAGCTTTCTAGTGATGCTTTTGCTAACCGGAAAGTTCACATCCTTATCACAGGGTCAGGGTGAATTGCGTGCATTGGTTATAGAAGACTCCACGGTGGAGAAAAAGAGCAGGAGCGAGTCGAAAAAAAGGGATACAGCGGTTCAATTAAGAGACGGCTTCGTTGAGGTTACTAATGCAAAAATTGTCAATGCTGATGACGAGTTTTTAAGTATGAGATATGATATTAAACGCATAAATAATGATAATAAACGAAAATATGGGGAACAGACTGTACTGATTCCTGAGAACCAGAAACCAATCGCCGTTATTGGACTGCGAATGAATGGTCTGGGAGATGGCATTTACCTTGTATATGAAAATACGGTGGCTGGGATATTCAAAAACGCTAATGGAACATACATGAAAGCGTCCAGAGCGGCTGATAACAGCAGAATTTTTGCATATGCCGGTGCGCTTTTTGTCGCTCCAAGTGGTGCAATAGTAGCTTCAACAACAACCACGCTTCTGATAATCACGCCGACGTACATCAAAAGTGCAACATACAAGGACATGTTTGGCGTTGAGGGAAATTTGCAGAGACCGTACATTGCCGCAGGAAATGCTCCTGACCTTGCTGAACTTAGGGATGTAACAATCAAGGATGATAAGGGCGCAATAAGGCTGGTCATTAATCTAACCAAGTTTCAAGTTGATGGAATACCAGCATCAGGAAAACAAAAATGACCAACCACCAAACGCCAGCTAACAATTGTAAAAAAGTCATTCGCTTTATTATATGAAAAATTATAGTGCTCATTACATGCCGTTGCTTCACAGAGAATTACTCTATAAGAGTTCGCAACGGCACGTCTTTTTTACAAAGCACGTTATGTGGCATTTGCACTCATTTGAGATGTTTATTGTTCAACTCATAAGGTATGAAACATAGGAGAACATTCTAATGGCTAAGAATCCACTCCCTGAGTCAACATATAAGAAACGTAGGGACCCAAAAGATTACAGTCCAAGAGGGGATTACTTTCGTGACCAAACGGCAATTATCCATTCAATGCCCTTTCGCCGACTTAAACACAAGACGCAGGTGTTTTTCGATCCTGAAAACGATCACGTCTGCACTCGCATTGAGCATGTTCTACACGTGGCCACGATAGCAGCGACCATTTGCAAAGGGCTTAATCAGAGAGGTTGGGAGCTTGACATAGAACTGGCATATGCAATTGGACTTGGACATGACATTGGGCATGCACCATTCGGACATGCAGGTGAAAAAAAGTTAAACGAGTTAATAGGAAAGCGAAGCAACTTCATCCACGAAGTAAACAGCTATAGAGTTGTCGAGCATTTGGCAAATGAAGGCAAGGGACTGAATCTTACTTATGCAGTAAAAGATGGGATAATTTGCCATAATGGCGAGAGTTTCGAGCAAAGCCTTATGCCTTCAAATTCAGAAAACAACCTCGAAAAGATCAAAGAAAGGAAATTTGTCTCGTGCTCATTTGAAGGTTGTATTGTACGCTTTTCCGACAAGATCGCTTACTTTGGTCGTGATATTGAAGACGCTTTGATTGCAAACCTTATTGACGATAGGCAGATCCCGAAAAATGTTAAGAAGCATCTCGGTGAAAGAAATGGTGATATCATTAACAAACTTGTCGTTGATATCATAGAGACATCACAAAAAACAGATACTATCTCTTTTTCTGACGAGATGTTTGCAGTTGTGAAGGAACTCAAGGACTTCAATTACAAGTATATCTACTCGCATGACGAATTGAAAGATTATGTCGAGTATTGCGAAAGCATAATCAGTTCGCTCTTTGCCTATTTGAAAGAATTGTATTCCTCTAATGGGCAAGAGTTTGGTGCATACCAAAAGAGTAAGCGTAAATTTGATAGGCTCTTTGGTCGATACCTAGAAAGGATGGACGTGTTGTACAAAATGGAAGGTTATAAGCCTAGCCGAATTGTGACAGACTACATATCCGGCATGACTGACGGTTTCGCATTAGAGTGCATGAAAGAGATTACACTCCCCAAGCCAATTGTCTTCAACAAATTGGTCTGATAATGGATGTCTTCAAAATAGTCACTGGCTATTTCTTATAAAGATCGCTGTGCAAACGCCACATAACAAACAGCCTTACGACACTCGCTTTATTGAAATGGAACTATTGAGCTCGTTCAATGCCGTTTGCTCCGTTTTGGTAATGAGTTGTTATAGGTCGCAAACGGCACTGCGTAAGGCTGCACACGTTCCGCAGACATTCGCTCCGCACTTCGTGCGTCGCTCAAAACTGTCTGCGGAACGCTGCGCGGGTAAACCCTCGTTCCGCGAAGAGCCGTTCGCTCCGTCCCGCCTTGCGGGATCGCGGAACATCCCGATTAAAAGCATGTCGGGACAGGTCGGGAAAAACTCCATGCTCGCTCAAACAAATCTCCAAAAGAAGGAGATTCGTTCGCTCGCACGTTCGTTTTTCCCGCGCAGCGTTAGGCGCAATATCTGCGCGCAAGTTTGGTAAACCATGATATACTTACTTATCATCTTGTTGGTTTTTGGTCTGGTTCAATCTCTTTTGGATCTTAGAAAGGATGATGCGAGCAAGTCAAAGTGGAGTTTAAGAAAAATATTTTCGGCCGTATACATTAGCGGTTTCATTGTCGGCGTTGCTGTAATTGTAATTCAGGAACGGGAGGCCGACAAGGTGAACGGATTAATACAAGGCATCTCGTCATCGGTTGGCAGGATTGATTCTGTGGATAAGCGACTTGTAGGAGTACTAGCGGTATCGGATTCCCTTGTCACGCAGTACGAGAAAGTTAATGCGAAACTGTCAAGACAGATTGAGCTAGACATAAAGAACCTTGAGGAGAAATCGGCCGTTGTTGCCCTTATGGACTACGATCTAAAGTGGTTGGGTAGTGATTCAACATCGTATGCCGTTGAAGCATGTATCAGAAATTTCGGCCACAGAAACGCACTAATAACCAGTGGACACGGTTACGTTGTTTTCTTTGACAGCGATAAGAAGCCCTTTTTCCACGTAGCCATTCCCGGAAATAGCAACAAGGGCATTCTGGAACCAAACGACATTGAACAAATGAGGTTGTGCTACTATAGCCATGGAGTCTATGATTATGCAGAGGTGAAAGCAAAGGCAATATTTGCCATCATTCACTTAGAGATTCACTATCAAGATGTTCTGATGAAAAGACCTAAGACAGAACATTTCTATTCAATCTGGAATCCGAAACGTGACGCGTTTGGCGGACCCAAGGACTGGCAAGTCAATCTGGCGCACAAATGGGCTGTTGAGAACTACAAATGAGATACTGCGCTGCGCGGGCTTTGCCCTCGTTCCGCGAAGAGCTGTTCGCTCCGTCCTGCCTTGCGGGATCGTGGAACATCCCGATTAAAAGCATGTCGGGACAGGTCGGGAAAAACTCCATGCTCGCTCTAACAAATCTCCAAAAGAAGGAGATTCGTTCGCTCGCACGTTCGTTTTTCCCGAGCAGCGTTAGCTGCAACTGCAATATCATAAAATTTACATAAGGACAATCAAATGAATAAAGAAATTATTGTCTTTTTACTGTTGCTTTCACTGAGCAGCTATTGCATCTCGCAAGAAGCAGATTCTGTGTCGATTCCTCATGATACAACCTCACTTGCTGAAGATTGCCTCGGTTCTCTTGCTCAGACAGCAAATACATGGCGAACGGTAGGTGGTGTTATCGAACTTGCCATAGGGATTCCCACAACTGTGGGAGGAATAATAATTTCGGGTGACACAAAGACAGAAGGATCGAGTACTGTAGGAACTATCCTAATCGTCGGTGGTCTTATAATAGACGGTTTTGGCATTTGGCACCTTAGCACTTCATCGCGAGAAGAAGATGAGTACTTAAAAGTCAAAAGAATACACAATGTACATGACAAAGATAGTGTTGGTTACAAGGCTCTGAAATTATTTGCAAAAAAAGCTGGCAATAGTAGAAAACTGCAAGGAGGTCTTTCGGTAATAAGTTCATTAGGTATGTTTATCGGGAGACCACTTAAGACATTAGAATCTGAAAAGAATTCAAGTGCATTGGTTGAAAAGGATCATGCTTTGAATGACGTATTTGGAGTTGTGTTTGCAGCATGTGCAGTATATTTATTTTTTGAAACAACTCCTGCGGAAAATGCTTTAAAAGAATATGAAACAGCACGCATAAATCGTAACTCCTTCAGCCTCCAAATTGGAACTGATAGCAACCAATGTATTCGGTTCGGTTTTATCTATTCATTTTGATTCTTAGGATGGACTTTGCATAGATTTTTTCCGTAGTTCTCAGATATTGCAGCTGCAACTAACAAGCATAAAAATGAATCAGAAATTTTCAAAGTTAAATACGGCGTCCTGCTTAGTAGAACATACCGTTGCTCACAAGAAATCTATTTTTTATAGTTCGCAACGGTACGTCATTTTTATGCAGAACGTTAAGCGCCTCTTTGCCTTTTGCAAAAAACACAACCTTATGTCGACAGCAATCCCTTAAATTGTTTTTTATCAAGACGGAAGGTAAACCACTCTTTTAAATGCTGTGCGCCAAGTTTCTCGTAGAAACGGATGGCGTTTTTATTCCAATCTAATACAACCCATTCCATTCTCCCGCAGCCGCGGCTTTTAGCTTCTCTTAGACAACGGCGTAACAATTTCTTACCGATTCCATAAGACCGATACTCGGGAAGGATAAAAATATCTTCGAGATAAAGCGTGGGCAGTGCGAGGAAGGAGGAATATGTCTCGAAAATAATCGCGTACCCAACAGCTTTTTTCCCTGCAATTGCGAGGAAGGCGCTGTAACGTTTCCGCTTACCGAATCCATCATGAATAAGTCTTGCGCGCGCCGCTTTTGTCGGGCGTTTTAGTTTCTCGTAATCTGCTAGTGCATTGATGAGTGAAAGGAATGTTTCTTCATCGCCTTTCCTGATGGGTCGGACAAGAATTTTCAAACTAAAATCTTTTTTTTGTTGCTTCTGCACTTTCCATCTGCTCCAATACTTTTCCGAGTCCCTTAGAAACTAATGTATCAAGCAAAGTGCCGGTGAGTTTTATTGCCGGTTCATCGAGATGCTTCATGCTCTCCTCGGATTTTCTTAATTCCGGTTTAACGGATTCCGTTAGACTGATGACCGACTGCTCGTTGGTGATATCTTTCCCTGCAGCAGAATTAGAACCACCAAGAGCGAATTTGACCCCAAGCTCTTTCACTGGTTGAAAATAATCTTCTGGGACTTCGCGGGCGCTTGATGAAATAAGTTGTCCGACTTCCGACATCCGTTTGTCGAGAGATCTGCCCCTGAGTTTTGATGAACCCGCAATTGTAAACATCGCGTTTCTAACATTTGAGCTTAACGCCACCGAAGAAGACTGCAGTGCGCGGCTAAGACTCCCGCCGCAATTTTCAATATGTTCGCCAAGAGCGGTCAAACCGTACTGGATAGAGTTGCCGAATGATTCCAACCCCTTGCGGACGTTCTCTCCGTGTTGTACGGTAGACTGTGCCGTAATCTTCGCGGCTTCGATTTGATAATTTCCCTGTGTGTACGAAGTAAGAAGTTGTGTGGTTCGTTCGATGTCGAATTGGATTCGTTCGAACATTTTTGTATTACGATTTTCAAAATAATAATCGCGCGCTTTATAGAAATGCCACACGGCTATTTGCATCATCAACTGGAGCATACCGGAATCGGTGCTGATAGTTGCCATCGCCTTCTCGCCGATATGAAGATTAACCGCCGCTTCCCATTCTTTCGCGCCGAGCCGCATAAACCACTGCCGAGCCGCAACGAGATCGTTAAGATCATCCATAGTGTGAATTTCTTTATCGACACCGCGTTGCGCGTACCCCATACCGGTCATGTAAGCGGTGGAAATAGCGGATTTATGTATTCCTAACTCAGAAAAAAGTCGGAAGGCAACGATTAATTGATCAATAACTTTATCCGATAGATTTCCTTTTGTATAATGCTCGTTTACTTTAGAGAAAATATCCTGGGCGCGCTGTAAGTACAACTCGGCGATTTCGCGATATCGCTGCTTAAGGATAACCGATCTCTTTGCGTGTTTATCTAAGTACTTTTTATCCTCTTTCCGCAGAGCGTTTATTGCGTCGCGGATTTCACGCAACGACACACATTCGGATATGTTTGTGCCGTTGCAGAGATAACATTTTCCTCGGGCGCCTTCATAGTCTATCCATCGGTGACCGCAATCGGTGCATCGCTCCATTCCAAGCTTTGCCGACATCGCGTCGCTCATTGCTTTCTCTCGACTAATTGCTTGATTAAGCGATGGTATTCTTCTTCCGAAAGTTCACCGAAAGCGTATTTTGTTTCGATCGTTTCGCGGTCAAAATGTTGACGGGCTTTTACGGCAACCTGTTTGTACGTTTCGGCGGCGCGAATCCGTGCAAATCCCTTTAGGGTTTCAATTTCTTCTTGATAAAGTGAAGCGATTCGGGAAGTATCGCCGAGAAGATCAAACGTTTTTTCTCCCCTTGAGATTCGCCGCTGATTTGTAAGTTCTCCAAATTCTTTAACGCTGATGTTTTGCAGTAACTCTAATGCGGTTTCGAAATCTTTTGCTCTGTAATAGAAATGGTATGCCGCTTTGAATTCACTTTCTTTCAAGAACCAATCGGCAATTTCTCTATATTCAGTAGCCGAGAGCTGGGCGCGGTCGTATATATAAAAAGAAGTCAGATAATCGCGCGTATCGCGCTTTAATGCCCCGATGCTGTGCAGATCGTTCTCAACCCAGAAATACCATTCCTCCAAGTCGTTTCGGTTCTCGGTGCGAACAAGTTCAAGAAAATCCATAGGGCGATCCCATGCTTTGAAGAAGCTGTAGGTTAATAGCGCCACATCGACATTGTGAGGATTATTGTTAAATGCCAGCCTGAGCATTTCCAGAAGTTTTTCCTTCTCATTTCCGGGGAGGGAGAAGAACAATTTAATTGGTACGCGCGGAATTTTCTTTAATGTTTTATTATGATCGTGGAACTGATATGATCGCTGCGGATTTGAAGACGGAATTTCCAACTCGAGTTGTTCGATAGCGGTATGCAAACGGTCCGGGATCAGCATCTTCTTTATTCCGGAGTACCAGGGTGTATCGGAATCACGGAACGAACTTTCGATGAACATTCGCCATGAACTCAACGTACTTTCAGTAAATGAGTTTTCAGCGAGAGGAATTGTAGTTCTAAAAATTTCCAGAATATTGCTGTTCCTCGTTATTATCTCATCATGATTATTCGATTCACGAAGAACCGACATAATAAAATAATGACGCACCCACGGACGCGTGAGCGTTTCATTTATAGTATGTTTATTGTCGGACTTGTCTTTTGATTGCTCTATCAGGAATTCAGGATATGAGCCAAGAATTCCTAATTTCAATCGTTCTTGTCGCGTTTGGAATAATTGAATCTTTGCCAAAATTGATATTCCTTGGTATTGGGTTCGGCAGTTATTAGATTACTTTAAAACCTTCGCTTGATCTCTAACTATACACAATAGTTAGCTTGGAAATGAATATACAAATATTTTTTTTGGAAGTCCAAATTTACCTGTGTAGAAGTTTATTGTTAATCTCCGGATTAATCAAAAATGCCCAAAATCCATCAAATTTCACCGATTTAATTCAATGACTGGAATACGTATTTTGGGTAAATTACTATCTGTTTTTGTGAGGGCAATATATTTTCTGAAGAATTCGTGCGGAGAGGAGGCTATGGTTTCAATCAATGAAGCCCTGCCAAGGCGGATATCGATTTCACGAGCGATAAACATTCCTACTACCGAACCGTAGTTATCCTGATAACCGCTCAAGTTTGCTTTGCGAATAATTTCAGCGGCTCGACGATTTGATATTGTTGCGGATGAAAGTTGATCAGCATTTGCATTGAACGTCGAAAATAGATCCCTGCTTTTTGTATTCCAATCTCTCGGCACATATCCGTGACCCTGTTGTTCGAGCGATAAGTAATAAGCGATACCTTCGTTCTGTGTAAGGTCTAAAAGAGCATCGACGGGTTTCCGGTGTTCAGCGTAGAATTTTTTCCAGGAATCTGAATTTTCTTTATATGCACTGAACGCAGCATGAAATACTTCATGCGCTACAACGCCGAGCAATGAGATAAAACGTTCCTCGGTGTTGAGTCCATAATCGACAGCGTGTGCAAGGTTGATGACTATCGTAAGCTCACCCTCGTTTTCACCGACGAACCGGGGGTGATCGCCGCGCCAAATTATTCGGCGAACGTAGGCATCGACATTCTCATGTCCGAAAGCAACAACATAAACAGGAATTGTTATGGAAACTTGCGCATCGGAAGGAAATATTTGCTCAACGGTTGCTGCAACCCGCCTGCTGAAGTTGCGCCTTTTCAATTCTTCAAGCAGTGTTTTGATGACGGATACATTTTTCCGAGCCGTCTCCAAATTGTAGATATCGGTCCGAATTATTTGATGGTATTTAAGCGAGTCAAGATAATATTGTAATTGTGTAGCGACGGACTCGCGGTTCTCAATCATACCGGTAGTTGAAGCGGCGATACGATTGCCGCGCATTTCAGCTATATGCCGGGTGTCAACAAACCCGTCTTCGTATAAAGCTATGCTTTGCTCTGCCGCTGAATAGTCTAATTGTAACTCTACATTGAAATTTGTGCTGGTCTGCGGTAATGCGGTAAATACAAAAGTAAAACATAAAGTTGTTAATAAAATATAACCACACGGAGAAAACCATAGCCGAACATCTTTAACGTTCGTATCCATCACGGCCATACTCTGTACACGAGTGTTAGTTTCATTTATCTAATATGCCGATAACATTTCTAATATTCAAATACTTTGAAAAATTGATTTTTCTATGTTGCATTTCATTTGATAACTCATTATAATCACGTATCAGTAATCATTATGTTAAGTCAACACCATTATTAGGATAGGAAAGATATGAAAACACTTCGATATTACCTGCCAATATTCATGTTAATTTTTCTGCCCTTGTTAACTCTCGCGCTTCCCAGATTTGCGCTCAGAATGAACGCTAAATGCCAGAATTGCCACATCGATCCTAACGGCGGTGGTATGCGAAATTACTATGGTGCGGCTATGTATGCGAAAACAACTTTGCCGATGCATCTTTGGTCGGATGATTCTACGCTAAGCAATTTCACGACTCAGCTGAATGATTTCATCAGCTTCGGGACCGATCTCAGAACGTTATTTTATTACCAGCAAAAAAACGATTACAGTTCGTTTTATCAAATGCAAGGGAGCATTTATTTGAGCGCACGTCTTGCAAGCAAGCTGATGGTGTATTTCAACAAAGGACTCTATAGTGGATTCGAAGTTTTTGGATTGGCAAACGTTCTTCCGGCAAATGGATACATTAAGGTTGGGAGATTCACGCCCGCATATGGCACAAAGATAGATGATCATACTGTATTCGTTAGAGATCGCACAGACTTCCAAAATAACCGCAGAGAAGATACCGGTATCGAAGCAGGAATTTCGCCCTCTATATTCACGTGGAATATCGGAGTATTCAACGGAGTGAAAGGAAACGATTTTTCGAGTGGGAAGGTCAGACTGATTTCAACAAGAGCTGACGCAAAGATACGAGTCGAGGATATTAAATTTTCACTGGGAGCTTCTGCATGGTATAATAACGCTCCGGCAGGAACGTTCACAATGTTTGGCGGTTTCGGAGGAGTTAGTTATGAAGGATTTACGCTTAACTCAGAAATTGATTTTAAAAAAGATAAAGCCGGATACGGAACGAACGAATTGATATCGTATCTCGAACTCAACTATCTGCTGATAGATGGTATTGATCTGAAGTTTATCTATGACTTTCACGATCCTGACACAAAATATCAAACAGGAAGTCAATCACGATATAGCTTAGGGTTAGAACTTTTCCCGATTAATGGCCTTGAGATCCGTCCGGTATATAGAATTCTAAAAGAAGAACCGGTGAACGACAGAAACAACGGGTTTGATTGTCTCATTCATTTTTATCTATAAGGGAGAAAACGAATGTCTATTCTTACAAGATACGCATTGTTGGGTTTCAGTATCGCTCTTGTTGTTATCCTCTTTAACTGCAAAGATCTTGGGACCGTAGCGCCGCCGACAGGATTCAGATCGAGTCGCACCAATGTAACCGTTGTAAAAGCTTCTACAGTCCCGGTCTCACTGTCGGACGGCACAACCCCGTATGCAATCACGAGACAACCGAACACTCTGATCGCAACGGCGGCATTAAACTCTTCTACGCTTACAATCACAGGGGTTGACACAGGCCAGACATCCATTGTTGTAAGCGACAGCAAATCACCTAATCCCGATACGGTAGAAATTCAGATTATTGTTGTAGATCAGCCATCGTTGCCGGTTGTTTCTTTTGCAATTCAAATTCAACCGATTTTTAATGCCAATTGTACAAATTGCCATGGTACAAATGGGGATTTGACGCTTACAGCAGGTGTGAGTTATAGTCAGCTTGTGCAAGTACCCGCATCATCAAGCTGCACATCGCTTCACCGAGTTTTCCCTAACGATGCGAATAATAGTGTACTTTACCTTAAGGTGGTTGGATCGACATGTGGCAGCCGAATGCCGCAGGGTGGAGGTTTATCTACAACTGAAATTAATTTAATCCGTGATTGGATAAACCAAGGAGCGCTGAATAATTAATTGGTGCTGGTAAAGATCCCTCTTCCAATCCTTCGCCTTCGTTCAGGACATGGTTGGGAGAGGGATTATAGGGTGAGGGTTACACACCTACTTGTTTATTAAACTCATCAATCAACTTATCGAAATATACGACTTCATCTTCAAATAAACTTGTCCAGTATTCAGGATTCCATTGAGCAAGAATCTCTTCGTAAGTTTTCCCTTGCTGTTCTACCCAAGTATAATATTTGAGGTTGTGTATTGCTTTACGATCAAAGTAAGTGAGTTCTTTGAAATAGTCGATGGATTGATGGAGTACGGGAGCGGCATGATCCTTTGCGGCTTCGATAAGGGAATATTTACCGCGCTCTTGCTCTAATTCTTTTACTCGCGAGCCATACATATCCGCAGAATCTGTAAACATTGTGAAGATAACATCATCCTCATTCAGCTCGAAATATTTTGCCGTCTTTATCGCCGCAAGTAGATTAGCAATACTTGATATTCCAAGCAATGACAGTTCTTTGTACTTTGTACTTTGTACTCCAATACTTTCTAAATATTTCTTTCCTTCATCTTCGTTGAATAATCTAAGCACTCTCATGCAATCTTCATCATCGATTGCCGCAACTGCGTCGGTGTTTCGGATGTTGTGCACCCACGGAACATGTTTATCTCCAATACCTTCTATTCGATGACCGCCAAATCCGTTCATGAGAAGTGTCGGACACTGAAGAGCTTCGGTTGCAACAACTTTCAAATGCGGATATTGTTTCTTGAGATAATCGCCAGCAGCAATCGTGCCGGCTGAACCAGTTGCAGAGATAAAAGCAGACGCACGACCGGTTTTCATTTTGAGTGATTGAAACACTTCCTCTATTGCCGGACCGGTAACATTATAATGCCAGATTGGATTTCCGAACTCTTCGAACTGGTTGAAGATAATATTGTTCGGGTCTTTCTTTAATTCCCAACATTTGTCATAAATTTCTTTCACGTTCGATTCACAGCCGGGAGTTGCAATCACTTCCGCACCAATTTCTCTGAGCCAGTCAAATCTTTCTTTCGACATTTCTTCCGGTAATATCGCAACCGCAGTGCAACCAAGTAGAGCGGAGTTGAATGCTCCACCACGACAGTAATTACCCGTGGAGGGCCAAACAGCTTTATGAATTTCAGGATTAAATTCACCGCTCACTAATCTTGGCACCAAACAACCGAAAGCAGCTCCGACTTTGTGAGCACCGGTTGGAAAATATTTTCCGACAAGACCAATAATACGCGCTTTGATTCCGGTAATTTCTTTGGGGATTTCAAGATAGTTTACTCCACCGTACAAACCAGTTTTTATGTCATTCTTCCATGTAATTCGGAAGAGATTGAGCGGATTTACATCCCATAAACCAATTTTTGGAAGTTTTAATTTGATTTTACCTGGAATCGTTTCGGGATTTCTCATCTGCTTAAATGTTGGAACAACTATTCCTTTTTCACGACAACGAGTTGCGGTCTTTTTTACTACTTCAGAGTTTATTTGTTTGATTATCTTTGACATTTATTTATCCTATTTTCGTTTAGTATCTTTTTTATTCTTCGGAGAAGATTTGGTTAGTTCAGTTTTAAGTTCTTCAATTGTTGGGAGCTTCCCTTTTAGATTTTTCGGTAGCGATGCTGTCAATCGATAAGCTGCAACCCCGATGGGCTTACTAGTATTTCGCAACGCATATTCAACAACCAATTTATTTTTCGATTTGCATAGAATAATCCCGATGCTTGGTTGATCATTAGATTGGCAGAGTATATCATCGACAGCCGAAAGGTAGAAGTTCATTTTTCCCGCAAACTCCGGCTGGAACTCGGAGACTTTTAGCTCGATCACTATATAACAATGAAGCCGCGTGTGGTAGAAAAGCAAATCAAGATAGTAATCTTGACCGCCAACTTCCAGATGATATTGCTGACCAACAAATGCAAATCCCACCCCCAACTCAATTAAAAACTCCTTGAGATGCTCAACAAGAGACTTTTCGAGATCACGCTCGTTTGCTTTTTCACTGATGCTGAGAAAGTCAAATGTGTACGGATCCTTTAATAGTTGTTGAGCAAGATCGGATTGCGGTAGCGGCAATGTCTTTGGGAAATTTGTAACTGCTTTCCCTTGTCGTTTATATAATCCGCCTTCGATTTGATGAACTAGAACATTGCGGCTCCAACCGTTTTGAAGGGTTTGCTCAGCGTACCAGAGACGTTCAACGGAATCTTTGACCTTTTCGATCAAAATAACATTATGAAACCATGGGATTTCTGCCACGGCTTGTGGCAGATTTTTACCGTCTAATTCTCGCGCAGGTTGCGCGAGAATTGGTACTTGTTCGGTATATGCGATATAAAACGCTCGCATCCTCCAAATGTTACCTGACGAAAACCCTTGCATATCTGGATACTCGCTATTAAGATCAATGGCAAGTTTCTCCACGATAGCTTTACCCCAACCTTCACGCTCCTGACGTTCTACAATCATTTTACCGATGTACCAGTAAAGCTCAATAAGCTCTCGGTTGACAGATAGCGAAGCACGTACTCTTGCCTGAGCAATACGCTCTTTGATGTTTGCAAAAAATCGGGGATAACCGGACGGAATATTTTTCAATCGTGCAGCGGCTTGCTGCACAACTGCACTTTTCTTCAATATGGATTTTTTCTTAGCAGCCATTTATTTTCTATAGATTTACACTGGTTTTATACTGATGATCCGTGCAAATCAGTGGTTAATAATCACATTCTTTCCCACAGCTTCGCCGCACACTCACGCGCACGGGCATTAATACGTTCTTCATCTATATCTATTTTTAATTGTCGGTTCTCCATAAGTACTTTTCCTGCGGCTATGGTTGTGTCCACTGTAGATTGAGAGATGCCGAAAGCTAAATGTCCAAGAAACGTTGTCTCATCGAACAATGTTGGAGGATAGTAATTTATTAGAACGATATCAGCCGCGTATCCTTCCTTCAATTCTCCGACAAATGGTTTCCAGTACCGATTTGCAATTTGCGCATTATTAACAAGAAGTGTTGACAAAGCTTCCATAAAACCGACGCTTGGATTCTTCTGCGACAAATGTTGCACCCACAGAGCAGAGCGGACTTCCTCAAGCATATTGACCGTCATGGCATCTGTCCCAAGTCCGACCATAATGCCTTTTTCATTCATCTTAATAATATCAGCAACACCGACCGCGTTGTTCATGTTTGATTGAGGATTATGTGCAACCGCTGTACCTGTTTCGGCTAATATCTCCATCTCGTTTTCGTTTACATGAACACAATGAGCAGCAATAGTCTTAGGTCCAAGAATTCCGAATTTTTTAAACCTTTCAACAACACACATCTTGTGCTGAGATTCGGATTGTATCTGGTCTGAGATTGCTTCTGCCGTGTGAACATGAAAACCAACGCCCAAATCTTTTCCAAGAGATGCGGCTTTTTCAAGAGTCGCGTCTCCGACAGTGAATGATGCATGAAGTCCGAACAAAGCTTTAAATTGGTTCTGTTCATCATTATTACAACGAACTATGAAATCGGTGTTTTCTTTGATTCCCTCATCGGCAATTTTTTGTCCATCACGATCCGACACTTCATAGCACAAAGATGCGCGGAGTCCCACCTCTTTTACGGCATCAGCAATCCTTCCCAATGACCCGAGCACTGCAAATGGGCTTGCGTGGTGATCAATCAGTGTGGTTGTTCCGTGCCTGACGGCATCTATTGCCGGTATCAATGTGCTGTAATAGCAATCGTCTAAAATTAATTGCTTATCTAACCGCCACCAAAGATTATGGAGAACTTCATTAAAATCCTTCGACGGAGCCGCCTTTCCATATCCACGCACCATAGTAGAATAAAAGTGCATATGCGAATTTATGAATCCCGGCATTACAACCTTGCCAGCCACATCGATGACTTTATCATAAGTACCTGTAAAAGATTTTACAGGAGCGATTGATTTAATTAATCCATTCTCACACAGCACAGCATAATCGTAGAGTACGCGGTTTTTTTCGCCGAGAGTAATTATTATTCCATTTTTAATTAGTAGTGTCATGTTATGCCTCGTTTAGTATTTGAAGTTCATGCTTCGTACGTTTACGCATATACAACGCACCTGAGAAGCACTTTTGGACGCAGATTGAGCAACCGATACAAAGTGTAGGATCGGTTACAGGTATTTTCTTCGAATCGAGTTCGATAGCGAAGTAAGGACATCGCGTACAGTTACCGCAATGTTCACATAACTCAGCATTTACAGCAGAGATTTTTTTAACCGGGGTTAATTCCATGAAACCTGTAACAGGATCAGGCAGCGCACGATTAATAAGTTCATTGACTGATTTTATCCCCCTTTCCTGCATAAGGTAACTTAAGCCGGAGTGGAGTTCATCAACAATACCATAACCGTATTTCATTACGATGGTGCAGAACTGTACTGTCTTTGCACCGAGTGCTAAAAAGTTGGCTGCCGACTTGTAGTCCATCGGACCACCGTTTCCGGAGACAGTTACACCCGATCGTGAAACGTTCGCAAGCGTCAGGTTTGAGATTGGAATAACACCTTCGCCGCTCATTCCGACAACGACACCTTCCTCCCATGTTTTTTTCTCACCCTGTCTGAATGCAAGCGTGGGGAAAGTATTCGCAAGAGTAACACCGGCTTTTTTATTAGGATATTTAGAAAAAACTTCTTTGATGGCAGTGATTATAGGATAAATCGAAGTAACAGCCGCTGTCAATTTGAACAGCTTCGGAACATCAGCATTGCCGACTTCCATTATCCAATCTATTATCTTTGCAGTTAACTCGGCATCCTGAGAAACGATGTCGCCTTTTGTTCCATCTCCACCTTGCGGACAAGAAAGACTGTATTCGATTCCCATAGCGCCTGCTGCCTCTAACTTTTTAGTGTTAGATTGCCAGACTGCTTTATCAAGTTCATCGTTTCCCGTTACCGGACCGCCTGTTGAAGCGATTGTTAACCGGTCAGGAAATTCCTTGACCAACTTCTTTACTTCGCGGCAAATACGTTCCAGTTGATGCCCCGAAACATTGTCGCAATTAGCATAAGTCGATTTCGAAAATGCAAACATGTACTCCGAAGGGATGTGAATCGGAATATTATCGAATGCGGTCTTCATCACGCCGCCAGCCCAGCCCGCTTCGTAAGCTTTTTTCATTTGTTCATAACCGTCGGAAGGTGGAGCAGCCGAAAGTAGAAACGGAGATAAAATTTCACGTCCAAAGAATTCAGCTTTTATCGGAACCGGCAGCATAACACGCCCCGGCATTATTACACGGCTCTTGGTTTTTCCATCGAATTTAGTTACTCTCGGTTTATAGCGGCTTCCGGAAATAAACGCATCAATTTCCATTGCGGAATTTTTTCCCGCCGCTACTGCTTCAACGACTGTCGTCGGACCAGTTACCATGTCGCCTGTATAAAACATTCGAGCATCATTGGTTTTTTTAATAGAAGAGCGCGATCCGGTAGCGATAATTACAAAATCCACGTTCGGAAGAACTTGTTCTGTTCCCTTCAAATCATTTATGTTTTTCGGATGGAACTTCTTCCCGCGCGGCAACACAATTTTAATAGTTTTTAATCCGACAATAAGTTTTCCTTTTTTAAGAATTTCTGTAACTCTCACTCTGCCTGTTATCGCAATATTCAATTCCTGTGTTGCTTTTCGTTCTTTTGCAGTCAGCGGCATCTCCGACCATGTTTCGAGTGCAAACATCTCGACGTTTGAAGCGCCATGTGCGAGAGCTTCCTCAGCGCAATCAAGCGCAACCGCTCCACCGCCAATTATTGCAACACGCTTTCCCTTCACCGAATATCGGTTAGCGTTATTGAGATATTTCATCCAGTCGATTGCTGATTCGCTCCCGATCATCGGAGGAATAAATACTTCATCTAAACCTGTTGCATTGAGAACGGCATCATATCCTTTCATACCTGCGGGTAATTTTTTAATATCCTTGAAAGAAATCTTTCCTAAAGTCAAAAAGAAATCTATATCGGTCTTCAAAACATCTGGCGATAGTCTTGAGTCCGGAATAAGATTACACATGCCGCCCGGTGTCTTAGACTTATCAAATATATCGATAGTATATCCCTTTTGAGCAAGGACGGCTGCTGCACCGATTCCAGCCGGACCTGCGCCGAGTATTGCGACCTTTTTACCATTCAGCGGAAATTTTTTAAACTCCGGCATTGCTTTTTGTTCTTTTGCTTTTTCGATAATCGTTGCTTGAACCGCCGGTATGTTTACGGATGAATCAAACTTACGGTGGACGCATGCTTTCATGCAATGAGTGTCAGGACAGACTGCACCGCAAACTCCGCCGAGAGGATTACTCCCCATGATGAGTGCGGCAGATCGCCGGTAATCAGCGCGGCTGCCAACTTTCACAGCCATTATAAAATCCGCAGGTGAGCAATCTACAGGGCACGCTTCTTTACAAGGTTTCTCTTCGCAATATTCGCATTTCTCGATCTCGGCGCGAAGCTGTGCGTCGGTGAGAAATTCTGTTGTGTGGTTCGTGTTCGTTGATTTGGTCATTTGTAAACGGTCAGTTGTCATTTGTGATTCGTTATTTGTACTTGATTTATTGTTCTTATCTACTTATTTACTCAGATACTTAATTACTTAACTACTTCTTTTATCGCCTCAACAATTTGCACATAACCGGTGCACCGACAGAGATTGCCGGAAATTGCAGTTCGAATTTCTTTCTCATCAGGATCGGGATTTTTATCGAGCAACGCTTTCGCACTCATCAACATTCCCGGTGTGCAGAAACCGCAGTGGACCGCGTCATGATTCATGAAAGATTCTTGTAATGGGTGAAGTTTACCATCCTTTGCCAATCCTTCTACGGTGAGAATTTCTTTTCCATCAATTTGCGGAACAAGCACAAGGCACGAATTCACCGCTTCACCATTCAGCAAAACTGTGCAAGCGCCGCATTCGCCGATTTCGCAGCCACATTTTGTTCCGGTCAAGCCCAATTCTTCGCGAAGGAAATGAAGAAGTGTTGTATTTGGAGCAACTGCGAGTGAGAATTTGCGGTTGTTTATTTTTGTATTTATAGTAACTGTGGACATTGTGATAATTGTAAAAATTGAAATGATTCAATAATTGAAAAAATTAAGAGAAAAATTTTATTACTTTGATTTTTTTTTGTTTCAAATTTTCTTAAATACTTTATGAAGTTTGCTATTTGTTGTGATAGATCAATAATTTTATGATACATGGAATCAAAAATCGGTTCATCTATATATCCTATCTTTTTCAGCAAATGGAGTTGATTCCTTACTTCGCCTGCCGATCCTTTTGCATATCTTAAAAACCTGATAAACTCACTATTGTTATTGTATTCGAATCCTTCGGCGATATTATTCGAAATAGAATTTGCCGCTCGCCTAATCTGGCTCTTTGAATCATAACCTTTACTAAGTTTCCCAATTTCACTTAACCTCTAAATATCAACCGCTATCTCTATTGCTTTTTGCCAAACCTCTAAATCCTCAAACCTCTCAATCTTTTTACACATACGTTATCTCCTAAAAATATTTTATAATCATTCAAATCTTTCCAATTCTTCCAATCTTTCAATCTTTCCAATCATTTCAATCTTTCCAATCAGACACACATCTCCAACGCCCGTCTGACCAATACTGCGATTACCGGTTCTTTGTATTCAGTCGACCAACGCCTTCCAGTGTAAGAGATCATCACCTCAGATACTTTTTGTCCGGCGGCAGCGAACAATTCTTTCGATGGTTTTTCACCAACGAGAATTTGTTCCGCTTCTGTGACTCTTCTCCAGACAGGTAGGGCAGCACCCGGGACAATTCGAGCATCGGTAATCTTTCCGTTTTTATCTTGAGTTAGAATTGCGGCAACACTCAATCGTGAAATTGCAAGTGCGTTTCTTCTTCCGAGTTTGATAAATGAGCTTTTTGCGCTTGTAGAAAGTTTCAGGAAACTAATTTCGGTCAAAAGTTCTTCCGGTTTTGCTTTTGTCTGATACGGTTTGATGAATAAATCTGAAAGATCGATTTGCCTTGAATTGGTTTTTGATCTCAATGTTATCTTCGCTCCAAGAGCAATTAATGGCGGAACCGTATCTGCACATGTAGCAGCGTTCATGATATTCCCGCCGATTGTTCCTCGATTTCTAATTTGAGGAGAACCAATCACAGATGCGGCAGAAGAAAGCAATGACGCGTGCTGATGGAGGATTAAGGATTGAAGTAAATCAGTGTGTGAGGATAGCGGATTGATAACAATTGAGCCGTTGACCGAAGCTATTCCTTTCAATTCTTTTATGAATGAAATATCGACAACAACTTTTGGAGTTTTGACATTCTGTTTGCGCAATTCGATCAGCAAGTCTGTGCCACCGGCAAGAATGCGCGCATCTGAACCGTATTCAGCTAAAACCGAACACGCTTCTTCGGTTGAGTGAACAGGTTTGTATTCGAAGGGTTTCATCTTCCCTCCGGTCTAATCTTGCATGAATCAACTAAAATTTCTTCCTTCTTCGATGAACCACGTTCACCTTTTCTCGTGAGCTTGTGTCCGAGAAGAACTCTTTCAAGCGTCGCTGGTATTTCATAAATACGCTTGCCAGTAGCATTGTAAATTGCATTGATGATTGCAGGAGCGGCTAATTCATTCGACGGTTCACCGATTGACTTTGCTCCGAAAGGTCCTGCCGCATCTTCATTCTCAACAATAATTGGTATGATATTCGGAACATCCATCGAGGTAGGAATTAAATATTCATCAAAGTTCAATTGTTTCGGAATCGAATCTTCAAAATCGAATTCCTCCATCAATCCGTAACCAAGCCCCATAGCAACACCGCCGTAAAATTGTCCGAGCACCGAATTGCGGTTGATTGCTTTGCCGACATCATGGCAAGAAACAAAATTCAGAACATCAACTTTACCTGTTTCGGTATCCACTTCCACTTCGGCAATGTTAGCTCCGTAAACAAATGTGAAATACGCTTCACCATGACCGTGGTGTTCATCCCATGAAGTCTGCGGTGATTTATGCCAGCCGAAGCCATACATTGGTCTGCCTTTGTTAAAACATTCTGCAGCAATCTCATTGAACGATGCAAGTCGTTCACCGTTGTTGGCATCAATCAGATAATTGTCTTTCAAATCCAACGACATAACATCAAGCCCCGTCATCTCGGATGCGGTTTTCATCAGAAATGCACGAACAATTTCAGCACCCTTCTTCGCCGCCGCACCGCCCATGATTGTACCGCGCGAAGCGACAGTCGGTCCTGAATCGGGAACACGGCTCGTGTTCGTATTCAAAAATTGAATTCTATCCATCGTGATGCCAAGAACCTCAGCGGCAATCTGCGACATCTGTGTTTGCGCTCCCTGTCCCATATCGGTAATACCGGATGACACAATCACGCTTCCATCTGTTTGAACCGACACAATTGTACCGGCGGCATCGGTTCCTTCAGCACCGAGAGAGACACCGCGGTAGCTGCATGCTAGCCCGATGCCTTTGCGCTTCGGAGATGTTGATGGTGTACGATATTGATTCCATTTATTTAGAAAATCAGCCGCTTCTGCTGATTTAGTTAAAACTTCTTTCAAGCTTACACGATGATTGAGCTTCTGACCTGTTGCAGTAACAGCGCCTGTTTCAAATCCATTTTGCAAACGAATCTCGAAAGGATCTTTTCCAACTTTCTCGGCAAGCTCATCCATCATCGATTCAATTGCGAAGTTCACCTGCGGTGAACCGAAGCCGCGCATCGCGCCCGTGTAATTATTGTTCGTATAAACCGCATAAATATCTGTCTTAACATTCTCGCAATAGTACGGACCCGTCGCCTGAACGACCGAGCGCCATGTAACAAACGGACTCATCGAAGCATACGCACCGCCATCGGCAATACATTTTATTTCCATTGCGGTGATCGAACCATTTTTCTTACAGCCCCACTTATAATAGAGAACGTACGGATGCCGCTTATAACTTTCTATCATTGACTCTTCGCGGGTATTGACCATCTTCACAGGTTTTCCCGTTTTCATACAGAGCAAAGCGGCACGACAACACATTGCCGTCATTACTTCATCCTTCCCGCCGAATGAACCGCCGAGTGTTGACTGAATTATCTGAACTTTGTTGAGATCTTGTTTGAGTGCAGCCGCAACAGAACGCCGGCTTGAGAAAAGGTTTTGAACCGACCCCGTTACTATAACACCGCCATGTTCTGCCGGTTCGGCAAGCACAGCTTCCGGTTCAATAGCAGAGTGTTCTATAAATTGTGTCTTGAATTTCTTCTCGATTATAAAATCTGCTTCGGCAAAACCTCTCTCAATATCACCTTTAGTTACATGATGATGAACGAACTGATTATCATCGCCATGAATTTTTATTGATTCAGGCTTGAACGCCTCTTCGGAATCCGAAATTATCGGTAGTGTCTCATATTCAACCTCGATTAATAATACAGCTTGCTCGGCTATCTCTTTTGTTTTTGCCGCAACCAACGCAACACCATCACCGAGATATCTGACTTTATCGTGAGCAAGTATTGCCTGATTTCTAACGACGACGCCGAAAACTTTGTCGCCCGAAATATCGTTTGCGGTAAGAACTGCCTCAACGCCATCTAATTTTTGCGCCTTCAATGTATCGATCTGAAGAATTTTGGCGTGAGGATATTTCGCGCGCAGTACTTTGCCATACAATTGATGCATAACGTTAAAATCCTCGGCAAACTTTGCCGCACCGGTTACTTTACCGAGTGCATCTACTCTGCGTTCTCCCTTACCTATAATTTTGTGTTTCATTTGCTATTTTTATGAATAAGTGTACCAATTTCGTTATTTTCGATGAGATTTCCAAGGATTGGATTTTCAAAAATACATAGTATATTATTTCTATGGCATTAATAATACCAAATAACTATCCTATAACAGCTTTATTGCGTGAGCAGGAAATTACATGCACTGAGGAAGTGAATCTAGAAGCACAAACTTTTCACACTTTACGCATCGGCATATTCAACGTCATGCCCGAAGCGGAAAAGTATGAGTTCAGTATTTTACGTTCGATTGGAAGTTCAGATATTTCCGTTATTCCGGTATGGATAAGAGCGACCAATCATAACTATAAAAGCAGCGATAAAGATCATATCAAAAAATGGTATTTGACGTTTGAGGAAACGATTAAAAACGAACCATTAGACGGATTGATTCTAACGGGCGCTCCGGTTGAAACAATCCCGTTCGAAGCTGTAACATACTGGGATGAACTGAAAGAAATTTTTAGTTACGCGCGCACGAATATTTTTAGCACGCTTGGTATATGCTGGGGCGGACTTGCCATTGCCAAGATATTAGGCGTGGAAAAAATCAATTATGCCAAAAAAATATTCGGCGTGTATGCCGCGAAAAATCTGAACCGTAATCATCCGATCACCGGCGGGTTCAGCGATACATTTTATTGTCCCCAAAGCAGATATGCCGGACTTAACGAAAATGAGTTCCGCTCAGCGGTAAACTCCGGAAAAATAAATCCTCTTGCTTATTCCGAAGAAGGTGGGCATTTCATTTTTGAATCATCCGATCACAGGTTTATAGGTCACCTCGGACATCATGAATACGATACCGACCGAATAGTTTTTGAACATTACCGCGATTTGCAAAAAGTATTGGAAAGCAATCCTGCAAATTTCGACCCGAACAACCCTAAAAATACTTGGCGAGATGACGGTAATGAGTTTTTCGCACGGTGGATACAACTCATTTACTCGAAACGGTACGATTATTAATAATTGCCGGATATGTTCCTATGTACAGAAGCATCATCTTCAACAACCTCTTTGCCAACTTTTAGGTTGCTAATAAATAGATTTCACGTTGACACCAAAAAGAACCCGGTCTTTCACAATCCATTTACCCTCACTCATCCTCCTCCGTATCCAAATCTGGAATATGTGTGAAAGCTATCCGCATAGGCGCTGAGCCTAAGGCGTGGTGTGCGCCTGCGAGGTAGATAGTATTTTTGCCGAAGCGTGTGTTGAGCTTGTCGATGGCTTTGTTCAGCGCATCGTGAACTTCCTTATCGCCGAACATTGAAAGCGTTCTATCTTTTTTATCGCTCAATTTAAAAAGCGTTACACCCACTTTCAGCGGAACGGCAGGCGTCTTCGGTTTTCTTTTCCACATAGTTGTGAATGCCTGAAGCAGCTTCAATGTATCCTGAGACGGATCGAACGAAATCTTATCGACCCACTTTGTGCGGTTCATATATCTTACGCCTACATACATTGCTCCGGCAACACAATCGTAGCTTCGTAAACGCACGGCAGCTTTTTGAACGAGCTTATTCAAGACGGCACATGCGGCTTCATTAGTTCGTTCATTCGGCGGGAGTACGTGGGAATGTCCGACACTCGATCTGCGTGAAGAAGCTATAGGAATTTCCTCGCCGCGCAGCCGGGCATACATTCGCTCACCTTCTATGCCGCCCCACACTTTATGCAGTTTAGCTTTGTCGGAATTCCAAAGCTGTTCTATAGTTGTGATGTCGTATCGCTGAAGTCGTTTCACCATGTTTCTTCCGATGCCGCACAGATCGTCGATCTTTAGACCGAACAAACATTGCGGCAGGTCGGGCAGGTCGATAACGACAAGTCCATCGGGTTTTTGCATATCGGATGCAGTCTTTGCAAGAAATGTATTCGGCGCAATGCCGATAGAACTGCGAAGCTCTGTCCCTACTTTTTTGTAGATTGTTTCTTTAATTTCGCCGGCAAGCGCGATTGCTTTTTCCCGTTCGCGCCATCTGCCCGTGAGTTTACAAACCATTTCATCGATTGAAAAAACTTCATCCACATGAGCACACGATTCAACCGCCTCAATTAGTTTATGATGATATTCTACATACACAGCCGGCCGCGCTTCAACTATGTTTATGCCCGGACAAAGTTTTTTTGCATCAAGAACTCGCGTTCCTGTTTTTACACCGCATCTCTTCGCCTCGTAACTTGCGGCAATGCAGCAAGTCGTATCGACTTTCATCGGCACTACACCGACAGGTTTCTTTCTTAATTCCGGTCGCAACTGCTGCTCTACAGAAGCGAAGTACGAGTTAAAATCGATGAAGAGATAATTAAGCGGCATGATTTACGGTTACGCCAGCGACTCCATTTTATTCCAGAACTTCTTAGCCACCTTCTTCGATTTCTCATAAACCGATTCAACGTCGAACCCGACCAATACATGGTTCTTCACAACCCATTTACCGTCGATCATGACAGATTCGACCATCGATGAATTCATGCCGAAAAGAAAATGTCCGGCGAGATTTTCCCCTGTCATCGAAGTTAACGGTTGATTATCTATTTGCCACAACATCTCTTGTATTTACTTCCACTTCCACAAGGACATGGTTCGTTTCTCTGGATTTTCTTTACGCTAAGCGGCTCGACTTGAGGAATAAAAATTTTATTATCTTCCTCAAGTAGCTGTGTTTTCCGTTCGCTGAGTCTTTCTTCTTCCTCCCGCCGTTGAGCGTATCGCTTCCATTTCTGATTCAACGTAAACACATCATCACTCAAACGTTTCTTCGTCCAATGGTAAATCTCACCTTGAAAGGCATCACAAACATCATCCGCAGTACATTCGAGGAGAAAATGATCCTCGTACTCTGTCATCGCATCAGCAAATGCAAATGCTCGTCCTTTTAATTCGTTCAATCCAAAATCACCGCAATCGCAAAGAATGCTTCCAAGTCGCTGTTCCTCAAAAAGATTCCGTGCTGCCAATATCTTTTCAACGAAACGAATAACCCTTTGGCGTGTCTCTGGAAATAAAACAGCCATTGCGATTAATCCTTTTACAACCATATCACGAGCAAATCGGTCAGCAGAATCCTCAACTACGAAATCCCACAAATTCTCAATTTCATCTTGGGCTATCAGCGCAAAAGGAAGCCACATATCCTCAGTTAGGTCGTCACCATACAGCGTCCACAAGTCATCTTCGCTGAAGCGAAAACACTGCAATATGTCACGGAGAATGGAAGTATCTCGCAGATGGCTCAAGAGAAAGATGGCGTGAAAATCTGTATTCTCAACCGGTTTCTCATCGTCGGGTACACCACCGAGGACAACCCGACGTGTAAGGGCATTTTGTAAATACGGTTGGAAAAATTCTTTCTCTATAAAAATAGCATCAATTTCTTCCCGCTCAAGATATGGACGTATGCGAAGCACTTCACACAAATGTTCACGAGTGATTGGATTATTCATAATTCCAACCCGGGATAATCGCCTGTACAACATCCCATCCGCCGTATGGACTTCGTACCAATTTAAGACGGCTCACCCCTGATTTGTGTATTGCTGGTGATTGATAGTCCACCAACCCCAGCCACTCGGTTTGAACAAATACCTCGGCATTATCGCCTTCAAGAGAATATGAGACAATCTCCAATTTTGGTCTTTCAAATGATTTGAATGATGATCGGAAATCATTTATTGCTTTCAACATTTGTTGATGAGTGATTGGTTCCCCTCTGGCATCGAGTACACCTTCTTTAGCAACCCGATGACTTGCAAGATCAGCTTCAAGCCAAAAGAGACCTGAGAGAAAATCTTCTGCATCTCTCTTTACATCGTATTCATCATTTGGGTGGAACTCTTCGTAGATAAAATGGTGCATCATTCCTTCGATGCGAATTTCATCAGTCTCAACATCTAACAACTCCTCGGTTATGAAGCGATAAAGTTCCCGATCAGGAACACCTGCGACAGAATCGATGATGATATTGTGTAATTCTAAAAAGTCCAAGACGTCGTTCAATTCTTTTTCCACTTCGTTATCTGGAATTTCATTCAAGGGTTTAAAATTTGGCTCACCTACAAATTTTCGCACGGTGGTTCTTTTTGACTTTTCAAATTGTTTCTCAAATTCTTCGATGTTGTTCAACCATTGTCTTTCTATTTCAGGTGGAAGATCAGGATTGCTTTCACTAAAATGTGCACCATACTTTGCGGCAAGTTCCATCTTCTTGAGTTGAATACGGAGCCGTTCATCGCGTTCACGGTCTGAATTTGAATTACTCATATCTTTCTGAATATTAACTTAATTATAGTAAACATGGTTGCTCGAAACCTTGTAATTAATAAAAGCGATAAATCATGGCTCAAATCTTCTCCCACAACTTCTTTGCAACCTTTTTTGATTTCTCGTAAACAGATTCCACGTCGAATCCAATCAAAACACGGTTTTTCACAACCCATTTACCGTCGATCATGACAGATTCGACCATCGATGAGTTCATGCCAAAGAGAAAATGTCCCGCAAGATTTTCTACTGTCATCGGCGTCGGCGGCTGATAATCGAGTACAACTATATCGGCGGGAGAACCTTTCGAAAGAGCTCCAAACTTTTTATTAAATATTTGAGAGAGGAGTAACTGATTGGATTGAAGTAATTCGGGCGTTGATTTCGGATTTCGGATTTGAGATTTCGGATTTTCTTGCATTTTATAAAATCCTATTTTCGATTCTTCAAACATATCCGCCGGGAAGCCGTCTGTCCCCAATCCGACACGTTCACCGAATAAATGCAGCGGCGCGTATCCGACACGGTTGTTCATGTTGGAACGCGGATTGTGTATAATCCAACTTCCTGTCTTCCTAACTTCACTGAGTTCTTTTTCGCTTAAATGAACACCATGAGCGAGGATTGAATCCTTCCGAAGAATTCCATTTTCTTTCAAACGATCAATTACACTGCAACGATAGTTTTCTTCCGCATCGGTAACATCCGATTTATCTTCCGCAACATGAATGTGCGCACCGACTTTATACTTCGAAGCCATCTCGCCGCAGAGACGCATAGTTTCATTGCTCATCGTGAAAGCAGCGTGTGCGCCGACCATTCCGCGGAATTGCGAATTCTTTTTATTGTCTTTTATAAACCGCTCGTTCTCTTCCAAACCTTTGTCGCGCTCTTTCTTTCCGCCGCGGTCAGTCACCTCATAACACAAAACTCCCCGCAATCCGACTTCCCACATCGCCTCTTTGATTATATCGAGTGAGCTGGTGATCGATTTTGGCGACGCATGATGATCGATAAGCGTTGTGGTTCCGCAACGCACCGCATCTATCGCCCCGACGAGCGCACTATAATAGATTGCATCTTCATCGAGCGCACGGTCTAACTTCCACCAAATTTTTTGCAGGATTTCAAGAAAATTCTGCGGTGAATCTTTAGGATATGCCATTCCCCTGGCAAGCGCCGAATAGAGATGCGTATGCGAGTTCACGAGTCCCGGCATGATGATTCTACCGGAAAGGTCGTGCACTTCTTCACCTTTCTTTGGCGTTAGATTTTTCCCCTTCTCTATGATATTACAGTTGAGAAGACGTATATCGACAGATTCAATAGAAGGCGGATCAAGTACGATGGATGTTGTGTTTTTGAGTAGCATAATTTTTCCAATGTTTTATCTTAGCGTTACTTTTCCCGAAGGAATTCCCGAGAAAAAAGCGCAAAGGGATTTATAGTTTCAGTTGTTTTTCAAGTAGATCTGCGACAGCATCGAGAGTTGGCTCGACTAAATGTTCTTTTCCTGCGGCTTGTTTTGCAGATTTAATATCTTTTAAACCGTTACCTGTAATTACTATCACAGCGGTTTCATTAGATTTTACAATTTTCTGTTCAACAGCTTTTTTCAAACCGGCTGCGCCTGCGACACCTGCCGGTTCGCCGAACACGCCGCCAAGCCGTGCTGTAACCCGCATTGCTTCTAAAATTTCCTCATCCGATACGGCAATCATTTCACCGTGCGATAATCTGACTTGCTGAATTGCGCGCCGCCAATTTCGCGGGGTGCCGACCGCAATGCTGTCCGCTATTGTGTTCGTACCGGTTGGAATTAAATCTTTCCCGGAAGCAAACGCATCGAGAATTGGTTTCGCACCTTCAGCTTGTACTCCTAATAGCCGTGGTACTCTATCGATGAGACCAAGTTGTTTCATCTCCTGCAAACCTTTTCCTATTCCGCCGATTGTACAGCCATCTCCAACAGAGACAACAACCCAATCAGGAATATTCTTGCCAAACTGTTCTGCAATTTCGAGTCCGGCGGTTTTTTTTCCTTCAACAAGAAAGGGATTCGTACCGCTGTTACGGTTGTACCATCCGAACTGATCGCACGACTGTTTACATAAATTAAATGCCTGCTCGTATGTCCCTTTCACCCTGAACACCGTCGCGCCGAAAATAAGTAGCTGCGTAATTTTCGGTTCTGGTGCACGCTCCGGTACAAAGATGTAGCTCTTCAACCCGACTGCCGCAGATAATCCGGCAAGCGATGACGCCGCATTACCTGTTGACGCACATGCGATTGTATTGAAACCGAACTCCATTGCTTTCATAACTCCGATTGCACTTGCGCGGTCTTTGAACGAATTTGTGGGATTGCGGCCATCATCTTTCAAGAATAATTTTCTGAGTCCGAAATAACGGGCAAGCCGTGGCACATCATAAACCGGTGTCCAGCCAACATGCAAATGTGGGAACGGAATGTCAGAAGAGATGGGAAGTAATTCTTTATAACGCCAAATATCGAATGATTTCGAATTTCGAATTTCGGATTTCGGATTTGAGATAATTGCATTATAGTCGTACTGTACATCGAGGATACCTTCGATGCCGCAGTGAGGACAGGTGAAGATGTTGCCATGCGGATACGATGAACCACAGACGAGGCACTTCAAATCGGTTACAAATGGAGGTTGAGAGAATTTCATATTTTATTTACCACTGATGACACTGATTTAACGGATTGGTACGGATAATTCAAATCTGTGAATATCCGTGTAATCCGTGGTTAATTATTTTATTCCCCTCCTCTGGAGGGGTGGGTGCATGAGCATCGATCCAATCTTCAATTGCCATAACCACACCATGTAAATTTGTTTTTACTTCTCTATCTGTAAATCTTAAAAATCTTACACCAAGTGATTCTAACTTTCGCTGTCGCTCAGCATCTTGTTGAATTTTTTCATCATGGCTTGCACCATCAATTTCGATTGCCAACAAAAGATTAGGACAATAGAAATCTACAATATATTTATCTTTAGGTTTTTGACGATGGAAATCATATCCGCGAACTTGTTTTCCTTTTAACTCTCTCCAAAGCAAAACCTCGGCGAGAGTGCTGTTGTTCCTAAGATTACGCGCAAGTTGTTTCAAGCTGTGATCGTATGGAATAATTTTTCGTATCAACCACACACCCCTATAATCCCCTCTTGAGAGGGGACTTTTGATTCCCCTCCGCTGGAGGGGTTAGGGGTGGGTGAATGAAACTTCGTTTTCAATTTCTCAATCGAAAGCAATATTGTTTCATTTGTTGCAGGCAACGAAAATTCCGGCTCAATCTTATGATTGCCAACTGCTGAGATTGCATCTTTAATAGCCAGCCAAACAGAAAGCGCAAGCATAAACGGCGGCTCGCCGATTGCTTTGCTTCTGCGAATTGTACCAACAGGGTTCGGAACTCCTTCCATCAACTTAACACGAAAATCTTTCGGTATATCCTGCACAGTCGGAATCTTGTATGTGTCGGGAGAATGAGTCATCAAGTTTCCTTTTGCATCCCACTTAATCTCTTCGGTTGTGCACCAGCCGACACCCTGGACGAATCCGCCTTCTACCTGTCCCATATCGATTCCGGGATTGATAGAATCTCCTACATCCTGCAAAATATCTGTTCTTAATAACGTATGCTGACCGGTAAGAATATCGATCATCACTTCAGAAACTGCCATTCCGAATGAATAATAAAAGAACGGTTTCCCCTGTCCTTTAGTTTTATCCCAGCCGACTGTCGGTGTTTTGTAGAAACCAGCCGCACTCAAACTCACCTGACGCAAATTCATTTGAAGAGTTGCATCTGTGAAAGAAATTTTTCTTTCAGGATGATCGGGGTCGAAAATGAAATTATCCTTGAAAGTTATTGAAGATGGAACTGATGAAGGATTGAGATTTTTTTCGTTCCATATAAGTGCTAATTCTTTTGAGATGCGGTCTTTTATCGTATCGATTGCATTCTTCACAGCCATACCGTTCATATCGGAACCCGATGAAGCGGCGGTTGCCGATGTGTTCGGAACTTTAGATGTGTTGGTGGCATTTACTTTCACACGGTCTATGCTCACGCCGAATTCTGCCGCAGCGATCTGCTGCATTTTCGTGTTGAGTCCCTGTCCCATTTCCGTACCGCCGTGATTGACAAGAATTGTCCCATCAGTGTAAACGTTTACGAGAGCACCTGCTTGGTTGAGAAAAGTTGTGGTGAAAGAAATTCCAAACTTCACCGGAGTAAGCGCCAATCCTTTTTTGAAGAATTCATTTTTAGTATTGAAGTCATTAATCTCTTTGCGGCGTTTTTCATATTCAGAAGATTTTATTATCTGATCATAAATAAGGTAAAGTCGATTATGCTCTACGGTTTGTCCATAATGAGTAATATTTCTATCGTTCAGTCCGTAAAAATTTTTATGTCGGATTTCTAGCGGGTCTTTTTTAAGCAAGCGACCAATCTTATCGATTATTGTTTCTATTGCGGCCATTCCCTGTGGACCTCCGAACCCACGGAAAGCAGTGTTCGAAGGAAGATTCGTTTTCCACACTAACGCTTTAACCGACATATTCGGAATGTAGTAAGAATTATCGGCGTGAAGCATTGTACGTTCCATAATCGCAAACGACAGATCTGTTGCCGCACCACCATCGCTGTTGAATTCAAGCTTCACCGCATTTATCAATCCCTCATCATCAAAACCGGCTTCATACTTTGTGAGATAACGATGGCGCTTGCCGGTCATGATCATATCATCATCACGGAACAAACGGATTTTCACCGGACGTTTCGTGGCATTGCACAACAAAGCCGACCAGCATGCAACATGGTTCGCCTGCGTTTCCTTGCCGCCGAAACCGCCGCCCATACGTTTAACTTCGACAACTACTTCATGTTTCTTTATACCAAGAACTTCTGTAACGAGCGCCTGAGTTTCGGATGGATGCTGGGAAGAACTAAAAACATTTATTTCCTTTCCTTCACCCGGAACAGACAAACATGCCTGAGTTTCAAGATACCAATGCTCTTGCGCTCCGGTGCGGAGTTCTCCGCTAATTATATGTTTAGATAATTTCAAAGCACTGTCGGCATCGCCGCGTTTCATTTCTCTTGGTGGACCCAATAAATTATTTTTTTCTATCGCTTTTTCGAGTTCAAGAATTGCATCAAGTGGTTGATATTCCACTATAATATTTTTCTCCGCTTCATGGCATTGCTCATCGGTCTCGGCAGCAATTAGAAACATTGCCTGTCCGATGAATGTCACTTCGTTTTCCACAAGAACCGGCTCATCTTTAATAACCGGTCCCATTTGATTGTGTCCGGGAATGTCTTTGTAGCATAATACGGCATGAACACCGTGTACTTTTTTAGCTTCGCTCAAATCGAACGATTTTATTTTTGCATGTGCATACCGACTATAAACAACTTTGCCGATTAGAAGCTGATCGTTTACAGGAATGTCGTCAATGTATATCGCTTCACCGGTAACGTGCAACTCTGCACTTTCGTGTGGTAATTTATTGTTCATTTTAATTTATCTACTTTTGTACAGTTAATTGATACTTCAGAGGCACATTAACCCAAACCAGGGCTGTAGTGCCATCGGGCTTTAGTGGTTTTGTAAATCGCCATTTCATTACGGCGTCAATCGATGGTTTGTGAAATAATTTTGTATACTTCGAATCAGGTACCAATGTGCTCGGTTTTATTGAAGCATCTTTCATGAAAGATGCTTTTACATTCACAACTTTAATGTTTTTCGGTTTGCCGTCTTTACCAATTAAAACACTAAGCATAATTTCAGCTTCAACATTACTTTGTCTTGCAAGCGTTGGATATTCCGGTGGAACTTGTTTTATCGGCTGGGGCCAATGTTTTAAAGATGTAAGTTCAACTGTATCCGAGACTACAGATTGTTGGGGAACAGATGATAATAGTTTTTGTCCGAAGATAGAATTCGAATAGAATGAAATCGTTGGACAGATTAGTAAGAACAATAACCTTATGAATTTTACATAACAAATTCTCATATTTATTTCACCTTGCTGGATTCGAGCCAAAATTTCATGAGTAAGTTTTGCGCAGCTTTAATTCTGAATTCAGCGCTTCCTCTTGCATCAGAGATCGGTGTGAAATCTTTTTCAATCAAAGTCATCGCCTGCTCCACAGTTTTTCTTTCCCACTGTTTGCCAAGAAGAAATTGTTCAACTGTGAACGCTCGTTTAGTCCGCTCAGCCATTCCACCATAAGCGAGTATTATCGACTTCACATTTATTCCGTTAAGATCAATCTTAAAACCGGCACTTACCGTCGATATATCTAAATCTTTACGTTTAGACACCTTGTAAGATTTTACGATTGAGCCGTTTGTTAACTTTTGTACTACAATAGAAGTTATCAGTTCGTCAGGTTTGCGAACGGTTTTTCTGTATCCGATTATATAATCGTTAAGTGGAATCACTCGTCTGCCGTTTAAACTTTCAAGCACAACATTTGCCTCATATGCCATTAAAACAGGAAGTGTGTCTCCTATTGGTGAAGCGCTTCCGAGATTGCCGCCGAGCGTGGCAAGATTTCTGATTTGATGTGAACCGAAAACTTTTAGCATCTCATGTAACGCTGGAAAATCTTTTTCAATCGGCGAGAGAATATCATTCAGCGATACACCAGCGCCTATTTCTATCGATGAATCTGTTTTGGTAATTGCTTTAAGCTCTTCGACACCCGAAAGGTCGATAATTTCTTTCAGCAATTCATGATTCTTGGTAACGCGTAAGGCAATATCAGTCGCACCGCTAATGACGATCGCTCCCGGATGCTGATGCTTGAGTGAAATTGCTTCACCCAAACTTGCAGGACGGAAATATTTTTGTTCGCCGGTTTGAATATGAATCGATTCCTTAGAAATCGATTTTAAAAGTTTGATAATATTCGATTCATCATTTGTAAAATGATCCGCACAATTGTAAACACATGATTTGGCTGTCGCTTCAACAATAGGTCTGTATCCTGTGCATCGGCACAAGTTTCCGGTTAGGGCATCGTCAATTTGTTCTCGCGTTGGTTTGTTATGATTTTTATAAAGTGCAAACATCGACATGATAATTCCGGGCGTACAAAAACCACACTGACTGCCGTAAAGATCGACCATAGATTGCTGTACAGGATGAAGTTCGCCTTCAGGAGATTTCAAATTCTCGACGGTAATCAATTGTTTCCCGTGTATCATCGGCAAGAAAATCAAACATGAATCAACCGCCCTGTAAGCAATTTTATTGTCGATAAATTCGACAAGCACCACCGTACATGCACCGCAATCACCCTCTGCACATCCCTCCTTTGCACCCTTGTGGATTGGCAAACTTCGGAGGTAGTTTAATATTGTTGAAGTCGGGGAAAATTGTTTTGAATTCTTAAAATCAAGATCGATGATCTTTCCATCAAGAATGAATGAGACTGTAGAACGCATGAATACCTGTCGATAAAATTGAAATTTCTAAACCATCTTGTTTAGTTTAACAATTTCGGCGGCAAGTTTCAAGTTTATGTACTTGTCGAAATGTTTATCTTCTCAAAGAAAATAAAAATCCCTTTCGGTTCAATTAATTTCGAACCTACGGGGATTAATTGCGGGATTTTTACTGAGGTAAAGAGCTAAAAACTGTGGGCTTAATTCAATCCGCACATTCCGCCAGCACAGCCGCCGCCGCTGCCACCATAAGGATTGCATGATCCGTCTGAACAACCGGAATCGGATCCCATCGACATCTGTGTTACGGACATTAATTTCTTGTGATTGGTGGAACCGCACGAAGGGCATATAACATCTTCTGTTATCTCACGAACTTTATGAAACATATCGTATGCCTTATGGCAGTCGGTACATTTGTAATCGTAAACTGGCATAATATCAATTCAAAATTAAAAAGTAAAAATATGTTATTTAGTTAGATAATTTCAGTGAATTTAAATCATCCACAAATTTTTGAATATCGTTTTCTGAAAATCCTTTTTCTCTCGCCGCACTTTCAAGCGTTCCCCAAATCGGCTCGCCACAAGCGAGGCACTTGATTCCGTTCTCCATTAAATAGGTTACGGAGCCGGGCATACTTCGCACAAGCTCTTCAATCGAAATATCTTTCGTGATCATTTTTTATTCCAATGATTTTCGAATAAATCGCGTACATATTGCTGAAGAAAAGATCTAACGACTCCACTCTTACACTCGCTTTCCAATCCGCGACATGCATCATCGATAATCTTCTTAGCTTCGGCATTAGCTGGCGCCGTGCGTATCCGATCTTCAATTCCGGCGCAATATTTTTTTATAAGCTCTTCCTGCTTTGAGGACGATAGATTAACATCTCCTCGTTCCGAAACCAGTTCTTCAAACATAATCAAGCGAAATCAAATTCAATTCACCGTAATCTGGGACAGATGTTGATCTATTTTCGCCTTCAGCATTTTCTTTGGCGCCGCACCGATCACGGTATCTACTATCTGCCCATCACGAAAAATTCCGAGCGTGGGAATACTTCGTATGCTGTACTTGATAGCCGAATCCATATTCTCATCTGTGTTGAGTTTAACAACTTTCAGTTTGTCTGCATATTCATCTGCTATCTCTTCAATAATAGGCGCAATCATTCGGCAGGGACCGCACCAGGGCGCCCAGAAATCTACCAGAACGGGTACGTCCGATTCTAAAACGACGCTCTGAAAATTTTCATCTGTTGCGTTTACTATGTGTTTGCTCATTATAATACTCTCGAATTATGGAAATAAATGCCGATTTTACACTACATAATGTGATGCAGATAGGATTAAAAAGATTCAGAGCCGTAAATTCACTTTTGATAGTTACACCAAAGACTCGTATATTTACTCTAATAAAAAACGGTTATTTCAACCGCAGTTCTCACCAATTTTTTAATCAACTAAAAATATTTAAGGGGAAATCCTCTATGAAAAAACTCACCGCCTTTCTTTTTGTACTCGTCATACTTATTAACCCATTGGCACTCGTTGCTCAGACTCATGATGAAACAAACGCGAAAGTGCCGGAGCTTGGAGCTTTTCACGAAGTTATTTTCAAACTGTGGCACGATGCCTGGCCCAACAAAAATATCGCCTTGATGAATGAATTGATACCGGAAATTGAAATTCATGTGGGAAAAATTCAAAAAGTGGAATTGCCGGGAATTCTACGCGATAAAAAACTGAAGTGGGATGAAAACGTGAAATCGCTGGATACGATAGTAACAGAATACAAGACGGCAGTAACTGCGAACGATACACAGAAAAGTCTTGATGCTGCCGAGAAGCTGCACGCGCAGTACGAAAAACTTGTCCGTACCATTCGACCGGTTCTGAAAGAAATCGATGAATTCCACCAAGCATTGTATCCGTTATATCATTATTATATGCCGGAAGATAATCGAGAGAAAATACGCGCATCCGTCAAGGAACTTCAAGAGAAGATGAAAATGTTAAACGAGGCAAAGCTTCCTGATAGATTGGCGGCGAAAGGTAAATCATTTTATATGAAACGTAAAGACTTAAACAGGTCGGTGCGGTACTTGGTGAAGGTTGTCCAATCGATCGACGATGCAAAGACAATCAAAGACGCCATCCAGGAAATGCACACGAAGTATCAGGCGCTCGAGAAAATATTCGATTGAAAGCGCAACTTTTATCTTCATTGTGCGAACACAATGACAGTCAACTTATTATCAAACAAATCACCTCAATATATGGAGAGCTATTATGACAAGAATAATTATTGGAGTCTTTCTCCTGATATTTTTTATCAGTTTAGGGAGCGTAGCGATGGCTGATTCTATCTTTCCCTACAAATATCAGAAAGAGACTTTGCCGAACGGTTTAACCGTTATCATGATACCGATGGAAAGTCCGGGATTGGTAGCGTATTACTCGGTCGTGCGAACAGGCAGCCGCGATGAAGTAGAACAAGGCAAATCGGGCTTCGCGCATTTCTTCGAGCACATGATGTTTCGCGGCACGAAGAAATACCCTGGCGGCGTTTACGACAGCATCGTAACAAGCATGGGCGCCGATGCAAACGCTTATACCACAGATGATTACACGTGCTACCATATGAACTTTGCGAAAGAAGATTTGGAAAGAGTTGTTGAAATTGAGAGCGATCGTTTCCAGAATCTTTCTTACGAAGAGCAGGCATTTCAAACGGAAGCGGGCGCAGTGTACGGCGAATATCGGAAAAACGTCACACAACCCTTCGCACTGCTTAACGAAAAAATGCAAGACCTTGCATACGATGTTCACACGTACAAACATACGACCATGGGATTTGAAGCCGATGTTAAAGCTATGCCGGAAGGTTATGAGTACAGCAAATCTTTCTTCAAACGGTTTTATCGTCCCGATAATGTTGTTATTCTGATAACAGGCGATATCGATCCGAAAAAAACATTGGCTCTCGTCAAGAAATATTACAGTGAGTGGGAAAAGGGATACGTTCAGCCTGCAATTACGCCGGAGCCGCCGCAGACAGCCGAGCGAACCGGAGAAGTTGCCTACACAGGGAAAACTCTTCCCATAATCGATATTGCATACAAAGGCGATGCGCTCGATCCGAACAACAAGGATTTTGTTTCAGCGCTTCTGTTATCCGATCTCGCGTTCGGCGAGACCAGCGATTTATACAAGAAGCTGATCATACAGGAACAGAAAGTGCAGTTCGTTTCAGGCAGTACGCCGATGAACAGGGACATGCCGCTCTTCGAGATTTATTCCATGGTGAAAGATGAAAACGATATCAACTATGTGCGAGACGAAATCTATCGTACTCTTGACGAGTTCAAGAATAAACCCGTGGAAGAAAAAAGACTGAACGACCTGAAGCGGAGGAACAAGTACGGCTTCCTGATGGGACTCGACACACCCGATCATGTGGCTGGCGGACTCGCACGTTTTATCGCGCTGACCGGAAGCATCGAGGTGATCGATCAGTTGTATAAACATCTTGAAACGATCACACCGCAGGACATCGTGAACTCTGCAAAGAAATACTTCACGCCCGAACGGCGGACCGTTGTTGTTTTGAAAGGAGTCAAACAATGAATACGACGAAATTTTTATTGCTCTTGATACTATCATTCATGATTATATCCATAACATTAGGAGAACAAAAAGTGTCAGATAAAAATGTTGTTCTCTTGCCGAGTAAGAACGATCCTACGGTTTCCTTCCGCATTTGGTTCAAAGTCGGTTCACAGAACGATCCAGCAGGAAAAGAAGGTCTTGCAAGCATCACAGCGCAAATGATGACTGATGCGGCGACAGAAAAGAATACTTATGAACAAGTGCTTGAGAAACTATATCCCCTTGCCGCAGGATATAACGCATCGAGTACGGTTGAGATGACTGTGATATCAGGCAGAACGCACAAAGATAACCTCGGCGATTATTACCCGCTGTTCATCGATGCGATTCTGCGTCCGGCATTCAAGCAGGAGGATTTGGACCGGATAAAGAGTCAGATACTGAATCAGCTTGAAAACATGCTGCGTTACGCGAGCGATGAAGAACTTGGCAAAGCGGTTCTTTACAACGATGTTTTTGCCGGAACTTCTTACGGTCACATCACCAATGGAACCATCGAAGCGGTAAAAAGTATTACACTTGATGACATCAGGCAATTTTACACTGTGTATTATACGAAAGATAACTTTGTCATCGGTTTGGGCGGCGGTTACAATGCGAAGCTTCTTGATAACCTCAAAAAAGATCTCGGCATGTTGCCAGCCGGAACGCCCAAGGCAGTTGAGAAGACGGCGCCAAAGTCAATAGATGGACTTAACGTTACTATTATAGATAAAGATGCGCCCGCAACTGCAATCAGTATGGGCTTCCCGATCGATATTCTTCGCGGTAATAAAGATTGGTACGCTCTTGCGATAGCAACCTCGTGGCTTGGCGAGCACCGTAACTCGAGCAGTCATTTATATCAGGTGATACGTGAAGCGCGCGGATTGAATTACGGCGATTATGCTTATATCGAAAACTTCCCGAACGGCGGAAGATATCAGCTCCCGCCGCAGAATGTTTGCCGCAGGAGCCAGCTTTTTGAAATCTGGATTCGCCCCGTCCCGAACGAGACCCGCCACTTTGCAATGCGTGCCGCACTGCGCGAGTTCAAGAAACTGGTTGATAATGGAATGACGCAATCGGAATTCGATCTGACGAAAAAATTTCTGCGCAACTACGTTCTCCATTTTGGCCCAACCACTATGGAGAAGCTCGCGTATGCGCTCGACGATAAATTCTACGGCATAAAAGGTGAAGGTCATCTGAAGATGTTCAGGAAGATGATGGGAGAGCTGACGCTGAAAGATGTGAATACTGCGATTAAAAAACACTGGCAGACGAGCAATATGCAGATTGCCGTCATCACGAAAGACGCACAGTCGTTTAAGGATGCGCTTGTGAACGACTCACCGAGTCCGATCACTTACAAGACTCCGAAACCGGAATCTGTTTTGGAAGAAGATAAGGAGATAATCATATTTCCGTTGAAGGTGAAAGCGGAGAACGTGAAGATTGTGCCGGTGACGGATTTGTTTGTGAAGTAAGAATACATCGTGCTGTTTATTAAATAGGGCAGTAGTAAAATACTGCCCTTTGTTATTTTAGATTCACATCAAACTTAATTGTGAGAATGCAGAGATGTATAGTTGCTTCCGGTGCAGAAGAGTGATATTTATTTCCCAGAGGCTTTTTTCTTCCCAAGCATGAATGCTAATATTACTCCCGCTGCAATTCCAAGCCCGATGCCAAGAAACATATTATCTAAAACAATACCGCCTATGGGTATGCCAGCCAAAAGCCCAAACGCAATCCATTGAATTGCTAATTTCCCCATGATTTTCATTCGAGAGTCAACCATCAGTAGAATGATCCCGGTAAGCAATATGCCGGAGACGCCTATGAATTCACCCGTATGGCGAAGCTCATCGGCAACGGTAAAGTATCCTAAGATGCCGCAGGCAACAAGTATTGCTCCAATGAGTCTGTAAATAGGCATTGATGTTTTCATGGTTGTCTTTATAGCATTTCGCCTAACGTTTGTGTTTATGCAGTGCGGTTTCGTCTGACCGTTGTATATAAAAGAGTCTTTGCCCTTAGTTAAAGTCGGAATGGCAAATATCCAACTGATAATATGTGATGTCCTGACGTTGTCTTTCTTGGTTGTACTGTCTACGTTCCACCGAGCGGTGTCCCGAAGATGCCGACCGCAAGTTCCGCCCAAATGAGCAAGAGCGTTGCTATAATAGCTAAACAGATGACGATTCGGTGCTCGATTTTGTTTACCTTCCTCATTACAAGTTCACACATGAGACCAGCGGCGAGCAGTAGGACACCAGCGACAATAAAATCGAACAGAGTCCAGTTCACATCATCTGTGAACTGCATCGCAATTAACGGTATGAGCAATAGAAGCGCTACTGTGAGCACAATGCCGATAAGTCTTTTGTTCTGCATAATCATAAGTGTTCTGTTATTTTATAAAAATATGTTCGTATGTCTAGCTCTTAAAATATCATAAAGCGACTGACATTGTTTTTGTTGTTAGACGAAGTTGCAGTTCTATAATTAAAAGTTTTGTGGTGCACGTTTCTAACTAAGAATCGCCGATTGAAGATTCTCTTTTTTGTGTCATAAGGACAAGGATAAAGCCAAAAATAGGTGTAAGCGCAAATGAAAGGAAGAATCCCGTCCAAAAATTATGTCCCTTACTTTTGTTCCAGTGCCCCAAGAGTGCACAAAGAGTAATATATAGGGGATAACCAATGATTGCTGGTATTTGTGAAATGTCCATAAAAATTATTTAGGAAAAGAATATGATGACAAATAAAAATAATCCACTATGGTTCTGCTATCTTGAGCAATTCATGAATAATTCTGAGGAGTTCCTTTTTTCTATCAAGTTCCAAGCGTCGTTATTTTGGCTGTTATACGTCCGTTTGCGGCGCACGAGGGCTCGGAACAATGACCGATTTACGTTTTCGGAGTTTGCTCAATTGTCTTTTGAGCGTTCTTCTTTCTGACCGCAAGCCCGATAATGAAGAACACAACTCCTATGCTCAAGTACGCAGCAGCTTTTTCGCTAAGCACGCTTACCACGAGGAACACAAATGCAACGAAAAAGAAAGCATAGCCTGAGTCGAAGAACTTTTTCATCCGATCCGCCTTTCTATTGTTGATGTAACTTCAAATGGTGCGCCGCAAATGGCGTATAACTAGTGGCTTAACGAACTATGGCGTATATCCAGCCGTACGGGATGGCTAAACGCCATATGGCGTTTATTTCGCTTTTGGACTAAGTACTGTGTCCAGCGGACTAATAATCTTTCCGAGTGACTTTTTACTGACATGTGTGTATATCTCCGTCGTTTTTGAACTTGAATGTCCTAACAATTCTTGTATGTAGCGCAAATCGGTTCCACCTTCTAACAAGTGCGTTGCGAATGAGTGTCGTAAACTGTGAACGGTTACTCTTTTGCGTATCCCAGCAATTTTGACCGCTCTTTCAAATACATTCTGTACACTTCGCTCGGCTAAATGCTTTCTTCCTTCCGCACCTTCGAATAAATACTCTCTTGGCTTATATTTTTTATAATATTCCCTTAAACTTTCTAAAGCCACGTCCGATAATATCGTGTATCTATCCTTTTTTCCTTTAGCCCCCTTAAGATAAATTAATTTTCGCTTACTGTCAATATCTTCAACCCTTAGTCTTATCGATTCTCAGACCCGCAGTCCGGCCGAGTAAATCAGCATCAAAAGCGTCTTATGCTTCACATTATCAACGGTATCTAAAATCTTCACAACCTCTTCTTGACTTAAAACAACTGGAAGCTGCTTCTCTTTTTTGGGTCTGGGAAGATTTCCAATTGTAAACGGCATCTTGTACAACTCGATGTACAAAAACCGCAAAGCATTAAATACCTGATTGACTGTTGAAGCTGTAAATTTCTTTTCCTCAATCAAATGAAGAAGATAATCTTTTATTATGCTTTCATTAGCATCGCGAGGATGTTTCGGTTTAATATAAGTAACGAACGAACGCAAACAACTCAAATACGATTTAATTGTCTTATGACTATAATTTCGCAGGCGAAGTTCCCTCCGCACCGTTTCATAGAATCCTAAAGTATGTTTATCATTTGCCAAACCATTTACCTGCCATATCCGGCTCTATTCTTCCCATATTATCAGCATTATTGTAACAATTATTTTTCCTAATGTCAATAAAAATATTCTTTAGAATATGTTTAACATCATAAGCTTTTCGGTGCCTCTTTTTTACATATCCGAAGGATTCTCCTAAGGAGTCCTTCGGACCTTTGGAAAAGATTGAGGATGGGGGCTGTCTAAAAAGAATCAATTACAGTCGCCCCGAGCTTGTCGAAGGACGTACAGAGGAAAGCTATCATGCTTAGTCTTGCTAAGTTCACATTTTGTCATTCGACTTTGCTCATGATCGCTCAATGTGACACACTCTCGGACTTATTAGACAGTCCCAGTTGAGAGGGGGATTATAACTTTCTTGCCAAACTATGCGGTTATCTATCCGTTAGCTCCCGGCTTGTGCCGAGTATTTCGTAGGAAAAAATATTATCGTTCTTAAATATCTTTATATAAATAACGCCGCCCCCAATTAATTTGTCGCTGTATTTCTCAAAAAGCTTTGGAAAAATAAACGGCGACAAAGGAGTCAACGCGTAGTAATCCACCCCCGCGATTATAAACCCGCGCTGTTTGATCAACGTCAATAATGTATCGCCGTCAGCCTGCCGCATTCCAAGAACGCTTTTCCGGTTATAGTAATTTGCCGCAGGAACATTGGTGGCGCAGTCAACTTCACGGACAGGGGACTTCCAATTGGAGAACCAGCAATTCTCCGAGTACCAGTCAGGCGCGCCGTATATCTTCTGAGGAATTTCTAACGAAATACCTGTCAGAGACAGCAGAACAACAATAAAGCAAAAGTGTAAGTAGCGGTACATACCAAATCCTTTTTTCATTGAATAAAAAAGAGATATTCGCAAAATCGCCGACCGTTTTAACATCCGGTCGGAAATAATACACCGAGAAAGCGAGAAGCGCAAGAATACCGTAAATGATGCGGTATCGCTTCTCTTTTAATTTGAAGAGATTCAATCCGATAAGCGAGATTGGGGTCGTTAAAATGGCTATGATGTAAAATGCCCACCACCTCCAACCGAGAACGATAAACAATCCGGCAAAAGCATAAGGTCTGGCAACTCTCGACCAGAAAACAAAAATTGGAAAGACTGCAATAAAAGCAGAACCATAAAACGATTTCCATCCTTTGCCTGTGATCCAATAGAAAAATAAAACAGTCAACGATCCACAAATCGCAATCGGCAAACGAAGGAAGAACTCGCTGTCCGGTAAAAATTTAGCAAGATATACAGTTAAAAACTCCTGCCGCGGAATTCCTTTTGCCCAATCGGCGAATAAAGCTTCATCAGTCCATAAAGGAGGGATGCCTAAATTTGCGAGACGCAGGGAAGCGCCTAAGATGAACACACACCAAACTAAATATTGTATCTGTTTGTTGTTCACGATTATATATTGCTTGTTAGAAACATTGTGCGTAAGGAATATAAAACTTGCGGGAAGTAATGTCAACTTAAAAAAGGGGGAGAATATTCAAGTGGAGTCCATCTGGGAAATGGACTCCACTTAACGAGTATTTTTATTTCACAAGCATCAACTGTTTCGTTGCGATGAATCCATCGGCACTTAATCGGCAGAAGTACGCACCACTTGGTAAATCCGAGGCGTTCCAGATTGCAATATGCTCACCGGCAGATTGTTCGCCGTCGACAAGCGTTGCAACTTCCCGTCCCAGCATGTTATAAATCTTCAGTGTTACGCGCGAAGGCACAGGAAGTGAGTACGATATTGAGGTTGTTGGATTAAAGGGGTTCGGATAATTCTGGCTGAGAGAAAAATCAACCGGTGTGTTTTCGCTTAATACCCGATCAGAAGTTGTGTTTCCCTGTAAGGATGCAAATGGAGAAACACGATACGGCTTCATTACGTTCTCAAGATGAGCAAGTGTCTTTGAAAGCTCCTCAGCATAATCGGGTTTAACGATATTAATCGCAGCAGAAATGAAATAGGCAACTTGTTCGGGAGTAACTGTAACTGTTACGGTATTTCCTGTTGCTGCTTCGATGTACATCTTTGCAATCGGTGCGGTCTGTGCGGCAAGCAATCCGATTGTTTGAGATTCCGGCAACGCAAATGCTTGGCCATATTGCATAATATATTTCCGGAATTCTTTCTCTGATCCTATAATCATCATCGAGGCATCGTTCTTTGATATGCCGGCAAAGTCAGCAAGCCCCTCGGCGTATGCCGCAGATAAAAGCGAAGGAACATCCTTGTGTCGAGTTTGCGCTGCGAGATACATTTGAAAACCAATAACGCGATCAAGATTTCGTTTCACAAGAAGATCAACGGCTGTTTCAGATAGATCGTGTCCAAGTGCTGGGGCGATTCCGTTTGCAATCGCATCGGCAGTTAACGGATCGAGACCGGCATCGGTAAGGATTCTGGTCAGTGTGGGAACAAGCGAGGGAGCGAGAGCCAACCCCTTTTCCACGGCGTACCCGCCGCTGGTTGTGAACCCATCGATGTGCGCGGTCCAATCACCACCGAATAATTGATTGTGGCTCACATCGCCGAATGCTACTTGTTTAAGATGATGATTCCATGCAAGCGTGTAGATTGGTTGAAAGTTTGTGTGTGTTTGTTCGTATAGATACTGTCCGTTAGCATCGAACATAAAATTGAACGCGTCCGGGAGCACTGCACCGTACATCTCGTTAAAATTCGCTGGTCCGGGTTTGGTGCTAAGCTGCTTTGCAAAGTACATGTGTGTAGCGTTCCCCCAACTCAAAGCTACAGTTGTCATCAGGATCGACAAAACAGCAATGCAAAAGAACTTCATTGAATTATTCATAGTATGTCTCCTTGATATTATGTGGTGATGAATGAATTACGTAGAACAATTACTCGGAATTAATTTAATACAATTCAAACAACGAGTTGTCAAGGAATTGTAAAAAGAATGTAACAGTATTTAAGCACACGGCGATTCATATAAATTGTGACGGCGTAAAATTTTATTAATGAAGAATTCCCATGGTGACGCCCTTAGTCAGAATATAGACCATGATCTTAGTGAAATTTATTGCATGTTTTGATAAATGTCAAATCCCAGATGGTCTTTAAATCTAAACTTTCCTCTTTCGGCGATTTTCATTGAAATTCAGCCCAAATAAGCTAAATAAGTTATTGTTGATTCTTGTTAGCGAATTCAGTAACATTCAACCAAGCATGAATTCATATCAACTGGAATGACAAACAAACAAACATACCGCCCCGCAATAATTGTAATAGACATATTATTTATAATCTATGTTTGTTTTGCAGTATACCATCACACTCAAAAACCCTTCGTTTCTGCCGAGCTGACGGATATAACTGATTTAAAAATTAATGGGGTGGTCGCCGGCAATGCAGACGATATTGAGTTTCTGGTAAGTAATCATCAGGCGGGCGACACGATCTCAATCGAAGATACACAGGGCTTCAGTTCTAAATCAGTCGCCTTAATTAATTTCTCCTCATCGGCTGGAATTCTCCTTGATGTACTCATTGTCGTTCTTTTTTTTGGGTTAGGCGCGTTTGTCTATTGGAGAAAACTTAAGGATCGGGCAGCTTTAATTTTTCACCTCGCCGCTACGACAGTTGCCATTGCAATCATTGGCACGAAAACAATTTACGCCATTCAGCCGCCGGTATTAGGTTATGCGTTAAGCGTTCTTTTCTTTTTCGCATACACTTTTGGTCCCGCTATATTCGTTCACTTCACGTTTGTTTTTCCATTTGTTCGCTGGAAGAAATATTTACGGCTGATGTTTTGCTTATATTCTTTAGCTGCAATTATTTCCATATGGCATGTATGGCTGTATCTCGCTGCAGCGGGAAGACATTCTTTAGAGATGTATCATGCCGTAAAAACAGTTTCGATGTTGCAGAATGGCTTTATATTTCTCTTGCTGATTCAGGGCATAATCAATTTTATTTACTCATACAAGAAAGCCCCATCGCTTGCGGAAAAGAAAAAAATCAGGTGGATGCTATACGGAATCTTCCTTGGTCCGGCACCATTTGTATTTCTTTGGGTGCTGCCTATCGCTATTGGTCGTGCCCCATGGGTGTCTGAACAGGTTATTAAAAGCTTTCTACTGTTGATTCCCATTACATTTTCTTTTGCGATCCTAAAATACCGTGCGATGAATATAGATATACTAATCAATCGCAGTGCAGTATACATGATAGTTGTTGGAATGGGCTTAGCGTTGTACCTAACGGTTGTCGGTGCTACGGCGAACATTATAACTTCTCTCACCCCTCAAACTTCTTTAATTATCTCGACTCTAACTGCAGCAGTTATAGCGCTTTTATTCGATCCTATGCGTAGGCAGGTACAGCATATTGTAGACCGGTTGTTCTTTCGTGTACAGTACAATTTCCGGCAAACGCAGAATCGTTTTATCGAAGAAATCAAACAATGCATTGACATAAAAAGTCTTGCCGAGCTGTTGGTCAATCGTATTGACGAGATTCTTCCCGTTGAGCGGATAGGATTTGCTAAAGCCCGAGATCAGGATAGAAGACTTCAACTTATTGCCCATAAAAATTATGATATTCTTGCCGGACATAACATCCGGATTGATAGAGAAAAATTACAGGCGAGTTTTGAATTACCGCTCGCACTCGACGATCATCTTGAGTCTGGAATTCATCACGACTTTGCAGACCCACAGATGTTCAATCGCTGGGGCATCACACTTGTGTTTCCAATGATATCGGAACAAAAAGAAATCTTGGGATTCTTGATACTCGGTGAAAAGAAATCAGGTGCAAGGTTTAGTGCCGAGGATGTCGATTTATTGCACTCAATTACCACACAGGCAGGTTTAACCGTTGAGCGAATCGTTCTGCAGCAAAAGCTTCTTATTGAGCAAGCCGAAACACAAAGGCTTGAAGAATTAAACAAACTGAAATCCTATTTTGTCTCCAGTGTTTCTCACGATCTGAAGACACCGCTTACATCCATCAAGATGTTCGCAGAACTTTTACGGACGAGGAATAATATATCAAAGTCGGACACGAACGAATATCTCGAAATTATCGAAGGAGAAAGTGAGCGCCTTACACGTCTTATCAACAACGTTCTCGACTTTGCAAAAATTGAGCGAGGTGTTAAGGAGTATCATTTCTCGGAAATTGAATTGAATGCACTTGTGAGAAACGTACTGCGAATTCTTCGGTACCAGCTTAAAATCGAAAAGTGTACGGTTCACGAAAAGTTGTGCGATAGAGAATGCATCATCAATGCCGACAAAGATGCCCTGACGGAAGTTCTCATTAACCTCATTTCGAACGCAATAAAATATTCGCATGATGAAAAAGAGATTTCAATAGCACTATCAAGACGTGACGGATTCGTAGCGCTGCGGGTTGCTGATAAGGGAATAGGAATAGCCTCTGAAGAGATGCCGCATATTTTCGAACCGTTCTACAGAGCGCTGGAAGGAAAAATTCATGGTTCCGGCGGAGCCGGTTTGGGGCTCGCGATAGTCAAACACGTGATGGATGCTCACGAAGGAAAGGTCGAAGTGGAAAGCGTTCCCGGAAAGGGGAGTACTTTTACATTATTATTTCCATTAAGTCTGGAGGAATGATATGAAAAGAATATTAGTTGTTGAAGACGATCCAGCAATTCTTAAAGGCCTTGAGGCTGCATTACAGGAAGAACATTATGAAGTGCTAAAAGCAATGGATGGCGAGAAATGCCATCAGATAGTCAAGGGTGAAAAGCTTGATTTGATAATTTTAGATATCATGCTGCCAAAGAAACACGGATTCGATGTTTGCCGCGATTTAAGAAAGGAAGGATTCGATACACCCATTCTTATTCTGACAAGCAAAAAGGAAGAAATAGATAAGGTGCTTGGACTGGAACTTGGTGCCGATGATTACGTTACGAAACCTTTCAGCATCCGGGAGCTTCTAGCGCGCGTCAAAGTATTGCTGCGACGAAAAGCACAAATCAAACGAGAGATTGATGAATATAGTTTTGGGAATGTCCATGTTGATTTTAAAAAGCAGATAGCATCAAAGAATAAGGAAGCAATTAAACTATCGACAAAAGAATTTGAAGTTATAAAATATTTCATCCAACATGAAGGGGAGGTTGTCACACGTGAGATGTTGTTGGATGATGTTTGGGGTTATGAGAACTTTCCTACTACACGTACAGTCGATAATTATATACTCTCGTTAAGAAAGAAAATTGAAGATAATCCAAATAATCCAAAGTATTTAATTACAATTCATACGGCTGGATATAAATTTGTTAAAGGTTAATTGTCTTTTATTACTTTAAATACAAAAACGATACTCACGCCGCAAATGCTTTTTCTATTTCCTCCGAAGTAATCTTCTTCACATTGCTAGTAACATTCGACTCTTTTTTTGTCTTGGTACCCGATACGAAAACCCGCTTCTGCGCGTGATGTCTCTGGAAAATTGAGAGCTTGAAATACACAAAAGTAGTTACAAGTATCTTCAGAACAAATTGCGGTAACGATTCATGCGCTGATTGTATCAAAAAAAATCTTAGCCACCGTTTAAAGATGTTCTTCCACGAGAAAAATATTTTGTTGACCCGCTTGTATGCTGCATAAATTTCATCTTCAGTCAAATGTTTATGTTTGAACACAAGATGATCTCCTTCATAATGTGAGAGATCGTTATCTGTTATCCTCCCTTCAGCAGCAACTTGATGGTACCAGGGCGTGCCATAAATTGGAATGGAAATCGAAGGAAGAATTACACAAGTTCCCACATCATCCAACTGTTGTGGAAGTGTTTCATAGTATTCGCGTGTATCTTCTTCTAGCGCAAACATGAATCCGGTAAACGTCAGAATTCCCCGCCGGTGAAGTTTCTCGAACACCTCTTTATATTCTTGAACTTTATTCTGCCTTTTTTGAACGCCAGCCAAACTCTTATCGTTCAGTGATTCCATTCCAATAAATGCCATCCGGCAATTTGCTTTGGCAAGTAACTCCACAAATTCATCATCTCTCAAACACTCAATACTGAATTGCGTCCCGATTGCCCAAAATTTGAGTTTCGCGATTTCACGGAGCAGGTTTTTAGCATTCACTAAATCTCCTCCAAGATTGTTATCAAGAATCATTGCCATCTTCCGCTTGTACCAGGGAAGTTTCTTTGTACTTGTTAAATCGCGAATGACATCTTTTATCGGTCGTGTCCTGTAAGGTGTTCGTTTGATGTTTAAAGCACAATAAGTGCAAGGGTGCGGACACCCACGTGATGCCTCCACGACAATTGGTGTAGTGAATTTCGATTCAACAAGATCGTATCGCGGCGACGGAATATTATCTAATGAAGATGTCGGATATGCAACATACCGACGTTTGAGTTTTCCTGCTGCTAAATCATGAACCATTTGATTCCAGACACCTTGAGCTTCGCCTACAAGGATCGAATCAAAATGGGGCTGTACCTCATCGGGAAAAGTTGAGGCAAACTTCCCGCCGCCAATGACTATTTTCCCCATCGTGTGAAATCGTGCCGCAACCTCATATGCATGAGGTGCAATGTAATCCATAAAACTCAGCGCAACGAAATCAGCATCCGTTTCATAATCAATCGGACGCACCATTTCGTGGAGCACTTCAACTTCGACGATTGGCGGTGTCATTCCGGCGAGTAAAATTCCGGGCAGCGGCGGCGCCGGATTCAGTGCATAATACGGCTCTTCGTTTTTGAGATTCTGAAATAAAACAATGATCAAAAGCTTCGGCTTTTTCATATTAATCTCACTTGCTTGTACTTTCAGACCAAACTTCCTCGACCGCAGTTAGAAGTTTATCAATATCTTCCTTAGTATGTGTCGCCATCATGCTGATACGGAATCGCTGCTGAGATACCGGGACTGCGGGGTATTCGATAGAATTTATAAATATTCCTCGCTCATGAAATTTTCTTGCCATAGAACGGATGTTCATTCCAACAGGCACTCTCAATGGAATGATAGCCGCTTGGGGATGGACCTCAAATCCAATTTTATGAAGTCCATCTGTTGTATATCTGACATTCTCTCTTAGAGCGGTGAGTAGCTGCGGCTCTTTCTCGATAACATCCAACCCAGCAATTACAGATGCAATCACAACCGGTGGCAGTGAAGCGGAAAACATGTACGAGCGTGCAAAATATCTCAGATAATCTATAATTGGTTTTGATGCAGCAACGAATCCACCAGTTACTGCAAACACTTTGCTAAATGTTCCCATTGTAACATCGACTTTTCCTTCAATCCCGAAATGCTCGGCTGTTCCTCGGCCGGTTTCCCCCATTACACCTGTTCCGTGTGCATCATCAACAATGAGCAGTGCACCGTAAGATTTGCACAGAGGAATAAGCACATCAAGCGGTGCAAGGTCGCCATCCATCGAATAAACTCCTTCCACCCCGACGAATGTATCCGTTTTGTTCGATCTATTCTCCAACATTTTTTTCAAACGCTCAATGTTGTTGTGAGAGAATCTATAAGATTGCACGCCAGACATCTTGATGCCGTCACAAAATGAAGCATGACTGTAATCATCGTAAAACACACTGTCGTCAGGATTCATCAAGCCGGTGACGAGTCCGACGTTTGCGCCATAACCGCTTGAGAAGATGAGCGCATCCTCAGTGCCTTTAAACGCTGCAAGCCGCTGCTCTAACTCCCGGTGTAAACCAGTGTAGCCGTTTAGAAGCGGCGGTACCCCAACCCCAACTCCATATTCACGAATTGCCTGCTGTGCTTTTTCAAGAACATACGGATGATCTGCCAGACCTAAATAGTTGTTTGAACCGAACATAATCATCTCCTTACTTTTTCTATTGTATGGGTCGACAACTGTGACTGTGTGATTTGCAGGGGAAGTAATCACCCGCATACAAAGATTCTCCTGTGAGCTTTCTAACTCTTTGAGGAAGGAACCAAAAAGTTCCGTCTTCTCTTGTAATCGAAGCGCCCTTCCTCTTAGCAGAATCTGACGCAAATCAAAATTCTCTCCGCCTTTGTAAATTTCAGTGACTAACATATTGATGTTCTCCTTTCTGAATTTCTTTATCGATCGTTAACAATTCGTTTACATAGTTCTCAACATTTCCATTCATTTGGATTGGAAGATTTCTAATCCTCCCGGTGTCGATTATAGTTGTTTCTCCGTAGAGATGTAGTTTGATTGCTGTTTCATCAATGACTTTTCCAAGTGGAATTGGATACCATTCATTTTTACTTGCGCGATATAGAAAATCGATCTCGGAATTTTTCGGGATTGTGAAGATCAGTTCGAACTCACCGTGCTGTCCTGCCAAAAGCAGCCAGGATGGAAGTCCTACCGCATCGGCAAGTAACTTTGCATCAGGATGAAGAGCCGACTGCCATTCAACATTCAATTCGAATCCGACATTATTCAAACGCATCAATTGATCGAGCGTTGAGATTACACCATCACTCGTATCCATACAGGCTGTGGCAATGCCGTTGAGCAGTTGACCTTCTTTTATTCTTGCGTACGGCTGAAAGTTGATGTGGTAATTCTTCTGTTTTCCAAGTTGTGCAAGAGCGAAAGCGTTTCCAATTCCCAGTTGATTTGTTGAGTATAAAATTTCACCCGGTTGACATCCGACTCTAGTAAGAAATTGACCTTTCTTGCAGCTTCCGATGGCAGTTCCCGTCATCAGAAGTTTCTCGCCGGAGTTCGTATCCCCGCCAAGGACATATGTTTCACATGCAGTACATGCATCGCGAATTCCCTTCTGCAAACGATGGAGGAAATGGTCGGGACAACTGCTCGGAATAACTTCCGACAGCATAATACCCAGTGGTCGGGCGCCTACTGCAGCAATATCACTCAGATTTACCATGACTGTCATCCACCCGACCAAGTATGGGTTGTCGTACAATCCACAAGTGATCTCTTCAACAATACTATCTGTAGTGATTGCAAGGAAATCGTTGTTTTCTGTTCGGATAATTTCCGCATCCGTTTGTTGGATGGAATTTTTCTGAAATGGCGAGCGAAGAAAATGTCGCGTCAGTTTTTCGATGAAATTGTTTTCTACAATTGAGTTTATCATTGACACACCTTTAGATACTGAGGCAGGACCTGGAATTGGGCAGATGTAGTTTCTATGATCTCTCCATCGAACTCGATATTGAAAGGTTTTCTGCTGCTAACGATTAGTGCTCTTGTAGACCAGGAATTCATTTTATTAATATTATTTGAAATATCGGTACTTAGTTTCCAAAGGAGAGATACGAGTTCGAGTTTATCCATACCCTGAGACAGATGTATATCAAATCGTCCGTCATCATATTTCACTTCACTGCTAAACCGTAAGCTTCCTGAGAAATACGGGTTTTTCAAGATAGCGATATTGGATAATGAGGTTTTGAAATGCCCCGTTTCATCCGAAGTAATTGTAACTTCAATATTTCGATGAGTAAGAACCGTTTTAAATGCTGCATAAAGAATTGCAAGTGGAGCGGAGAAACGTTTGAGATTTTTCAGAATGTCGTCGGGCTGATTGAAGAACCGATTTGCATCGGCTGTAACACCGGCACTCGAGTTGGTCAAGAAATATTTTGTTGATTGTTTGCCATCTTCATTAAAAGTAATCATTCCGATGTCGCGTTGTTTGGCGTTATCAAAATCTATTTTAAATGGTATGTCGTTAATAAATTGGTGTTTGTTAAAAGGTTTATGGAAATCATTACTCGAACCGAGTCCGATTGCGCCGAACCGTATTGTGTTTTTTTGATCATCACTTAAAGATTTCAGCAGAAAATTGAGAATCAAATTTACAGTTCCATCGCCGCCGCCTGCGACGAAGTCTGTCTCACCATTTCGGATTGCACTTAATATGAATCTTTCACTATTCGCTTTTCCGTTCATTGTATGAACAATAAATGGCGGTGTAGATTGTCGAAATAAACGATTGATTTTATTCCATTTTTTCATTGCTGTTCCCCCAGCTGCATTGGGATTTAAAATAATTAACATGATATATCTATATCTGTTGATTTACCGGACGTTTGTTTAGAACAAGAACAAAACCAATGTAAAAGAGTATTAAGAAAACCGACCATTCCGGTTTCATTCCACAGCTGATACCGGAAAGAAGAAGTAAATAACTGTGAAGCATCGGCGAGATGGCAACGTGAGCATCTTTGTCGGTCGTGATATTATGCAGCCGGATTTGTCCAAGTACCGCCGAATAAATACCTGTTGCTAAAAATGCTATTCCGAGCACAAGCGATATAATTTGAAATGAACTGAAATCGAAATTAAAAAGCGTTAAAACAGAAGCCACACACATCACCAGGGCGAAGCAATCGCTAACTATCGACGCCACATTCCTACCAAAGACAACCGGAAGTGTAAGATAACCCGTTGCTCGATCTGCAGTGATATCTTTGAAATATCCAGTAAGAACAAAATTTGCATAACCGAAGAAAATGGTCGTCATTGCATAAACATAGGTTATCGAAAATACTTTAGCCGAATCGTGGATACAAGAAAGGAACGACATGAGGCAAAGAACTGTAACAATCCATGCATTGTAAAATGGACCACCCCACCATCTTCGCTTGAACGGTGTATAGGTTGCGAGACCGAGTCCGGCAATGATACCGAGTATGAGATTGAGTGGATTGAAGTAAGTGAAAATTGATATGCAAAAGGTTAGTCCAAGAATGCTGACTGCAAGCACTTGTTTCTTTGAAATAATTCCCTGTGTCAACGGTCGATATGGTGCCGAGAGCGAATCCGTATCTACCTGGAAACAATCGGTAAGTGCCTGTCCGAAGCCGTACGAAAGAAAAGATGCTGTGAATATAAGAATTGCTTTCGAAGGTGAAACATCCTGAGCAAACGCTAAACCAACAATACCGGTAATACCCGATACAAAAAGTAAATAAGGACGCATGGTGATGATGTAGGCTTTTACAAACTCCCCGCTCCATATTTTCGATACTGTTTGATGTGCTAAAGTATTCATTTTATCTTCTTTTATCATCTACGATTTATTTCTAAATTTCCGAAGTCGCTTGCCTCCAATAAAATCAAGTATTGGAAAAACCGCGGAAAATAATTTTGGTGTATGGCAGGCAATCGCTGTAAGCTTTCCGGTTAACTTCGGTAATACAACTTCAACAGTTGGATGATTGATTAAATTGATTATCGCCTTAGCGACTTGAACCGGTTCGAGCGGTTTGTTAACGAACGCGATAGTCGATCTTTCATCTGTTGCTTCAAGCTCAAGCATTTTTGTTCGGACGGGACCGGGCGAAATGAGACTAACACTAATTCCTGTTTCCTGCAGCTCTTTAGATAGTGAAAGACTGAACCCGCGTACAGCAAATTTTGTCGCACTGTAAGTCGCTTCATACGGCATGGGAATCATTCCACCTAACGAGCCGATATTGATGATGTGACCATATTTCTGTTTTCTCATCAAGGGAAGAACTGCTTTTACCCCGTACATAATGCTTAATATATTTGTTTGTGTTACGTATTCAATTTCATGCTCAGTCAATGATTCGAATGAACCGGGAATGAGCATTCCAACACAATTGATTAGGATATCAATGCGATGGAATTTTCTCTGCACACTGTTGATTAGATCATTCCATGATTTGAAGGAATTTAGGTCGGCTTGAATCCACAGACTCTCATTGCCGATTTCGTTCGTCTTGCGGTTCAGCGATTGTGTGGGATTGATTCCACGGCTTGCACTCACGATGATTGCACCCTGATTTTTCAGCAATTGGCATATTGCAGCTCCGATACCGCCCGTACCGCCCGTTATAATGATTACTTTATTTTTTACGTCGTTCGTTTTCATTTTCCATGCTCATTTATAACTTCTGTATAAAAATACTATTTACGGATGGCTGAGTTGTTAAAGAATTGTCATAACTGTGTCAAATGTTGTTTGGTGCTGGATTGTGTGTTTTTTACCGCGCTTTTGTCTTTCGAAGAATATTGTTATTATGATTTATTCCAATGACGCTAATTGGTTGTTAAAATATCCGATAGGTGATCCTGTGAAAAAAGGTATTTTATTCTTCAAGAAAATAATCATAGCTGTTTCCATTGTTTTGACCTGCGCTGTTCGGATGAACGCTCAATCTATCAGTCTTGGAGTTTCAACGATTTATGATGAAAATATTTTTAATACTTACACTCCACTTTTAGACCGGCTCGCGCAGTTTCAGCTTGATGCATCGAAGGGATGGGATTTCGAAAAAACGTCACTTAATCTATCTTATACCGAGGCGTTAGTGTTGTACCGTGATCTCGATGCCAGAAACTACCATGCACATTTTTTCAATTTCAGTTCGGTATATCGTTTTGAATCTCAGGAAGAAAATGAAGATATTTCATCCGACACGAGGGAGAAATTATTAAAACGAGATGCTGCTTGAAGACGTATGGGGACATGATAATTTTTCGACTGAATCCACAGTCGATAACTATATTCTTTCAATCAGAAAAAAAATTGAAGACGAACCGAATAACCCTGAACACATCATTACAGTAAATACAACAGGATATAAGTTTGTTAAGTGAAAAGATAACGAATTGGGGCAGACCCCCTTGTCGTCATTCGGCGGGAGTCTAAAAAAAGAATTCCTCCGGTATAAAAACACACAGAGGAATTCGTAAACTAAAAAGTTACTGTTTAAACGGCTACTTCATAAGCAACATCTTCTTGGTTTGCGTGAAGGAACCCGCTTCAAGTTTGTAGAAGTAAATACCGGTTGCGGCTTGTAAACCATAATCATCGCGCCCCGTCCAGGTGATTTCATACTTACCTGCATCAAACATTCCGTCCATCAGTGTAGCGACTTGCTCGCCAAGAATATTATAGACTATAAGTTTTGCATTACTGCGATTAGACATATCTACAATAATTTTTGTCGAAGGGTTAAACGGGTTAGGATAATTTTGATAAAGATTAAACGCGATGGGGGTCGTGGTCTTCAACTCCTTCACGCCGGTGAAGCCCCATGCCTGCCAATAATACCACAATGTGTCGGCAAGCGCTAGGTCGGTAGCTTCACGCCAATCAGTAAGTGCCGGGTCAGCAGCAATACCAAATGTCGGAACTGCGGCTGTTGAACCTGACGGATTTCGATGGCAGCTCGCGGCACAAGTGTTGAGCATTCCTAATGTTGGTGTGGATACACCCTGAAACTGTCGTGTTTTAATCGGTGGAATGACGGCAAATGTATGACCATGAATATCATACGGTTTTGCTGTGATCGCTGTTTTTGTCATATGACACTTGGAGCAACGCCCAGTGCCACCTGTATTCGAAAGATTATTTGGATCATAAGTACTGTGCTTCGTATGAGTGTTTACTATCGCGCCGATGGAATCGTTATATGTTACCGGATCAACGACCCAGGATTTTGATATTCCCGCGAAAGGACCGTGTGTAGCATGACACGATAAACATAAAGTATTGTTATCGTTTTCAACTTTAAATTTGGTTCCACCCACCAGCAACGAATCAATCAGGTCATGATCTTTTGGAGATTTGCTGTGCGCAGTATGACATGTAAAGCAGGTAACTTCTACGTAAGGATTACTATAATGTTTAGATCCCAAAAATTCCTGATACTGCTGATGGTGTTGACGTGAAGATACAAGATCGGGCCACATGCCGGGTCCACCGGTTGTGTTCGGCGCCTTACTCATATCTAAAAACATCGATAACGGTTTCATCGTATCGGCAGGATTGAAATATGTATTCTCTGCTTCATTCTTCGGGAACTCATGTGTACCGCCAACCGATTGAGCGCGGTTATGACATTGTCCACAAACTTCTAATTTACGATCCTTTGTAGTAAGCTTTGAAGGATTCATTTGATGACCCACTCCCATTCCACCTGTTGATGGTCCATGGCAACTTTCGCAGCCAGTAACCATATTGCCACTCGAACTGTTGTTTGCCCATGTCGCATGCCATGAAGTATCGCTGCCGGCAATTATTGTTTCTACTTTACCACCGGTAACATGGCAGCCCATGCAGTTCCTGTCCCATGATTTTTTCCTGAAAGTATTATCGAATGGTTTCACTGCGCCACCCGAAGTAAACCAATTAACCGGATTGTATGTAACCCAGGTGCCTGAAGAATTGTCGAGATACTTGTTTATATTATATTGAATCGGCAGCATGTAGTAACCGGTATCGATTTTCACAAGATATCTTTGCTTGAAGCCCCAGCCGTAAGTCCATGCAATTTTATATTCTGTCCCGCCCGCGCCAACCGTAGCATAGTAGTCGGAACCTGAACGTCTGAGATATACTTTTGCATTTGCATATGAAGAACCCATGCTGATACTATCGCCGTTCGTGAACGACGCTAATGGTCGTACAGATATGGTATCGGGTATGAGATGAATTTTTGAGTGAAGAGTGTTTTGCCATTGAGGATATTGATTACCACCAAATCCGCTATGGCATCCCTGGCAGTATTGTGTTCCTTGATAGGTTTGTGCCAGCACAGTTGGTGAGATGAATAAGATCATCACCATTACAACTAAAACAATTGTGGCAAGTTTCATATTTAACCCCTTCTATAATTAATCTGATAAATTGTGAATTTTCTTCTCGAAATTATTCAAGTTCAATTCCTGGTTACCATCTTAACCCTCTTATAGAACTTGAATAATGTACAAGGTAAATGGATAAAATGCAACTGCCGTGCCGCTAATCAGAGTTTTTTGTTCGATTTGGAATCACGATATTTTTAGAAATTTCGCTGATTATTTTAAAAAGAAGATTTCTAGAATGATGATTTCACGTGAGGTGTGGGTTATATAACCCAGTTTATATCATAGATGAAAGGCATATTATAGAACAAAAAGGAGCGTGATCAATAAATCAACCACACTTCTTACCTAATTCACATGACCCACCAAATTAATCAGTGGAAACGATGTGCCAGATGTTATTTATGCAATAACACTCAATTTTTTATTTTTATTCAAAATAGTACTCTCGAGATGATTTACCAGTGAAAATATTGAGTGAGGGTATTGACGTACCCTGTTTTAAAAAAATCCACTACATCAATTTGCATAGCTGTTTCTTCCTTCTTACTGTTTTTACCACACATCTTCCATTTGTAGTATTTACAGATCGTTCTGAGGAAATAATTTCATTTCAGTTAAATCGTCTTTCGAAAATCATTGTATTTAGGTTGGGTAATGAAATTTTTTAAAAAGATTGGTTGGTATAGAATTGAGACTCTCCCCTCGCAAGAATGGAAAACGGTATGCGGTTAAAATTAAAATATGGATTTATTCTTATCGTGGTCAATCTGATCGCCCTTAGTGCGTTTTGTCAAAATCGCGGATCAATTCGTATTCCGCCATCTCAACTTGATTATGAGTCGCAACATTGCATGAAATGCCATAATGGTTCAGACGGACCAACGATTGAATTGCGACCGGTAAGCGCACCCATGGAATTTGACCGCGGTCTTTGGATGAGAACAAAAAACCATTCTATCGGAATGCCATATGCAGAATCTGAAAATAAAAATCCATGCGGGTATGTGCCGGCAGGCGCCTTGAATCCGAATATTAAACTCATTGATGGAAAAATTGGATGCTTACACTGCCATGTTGCGAAGCCGCAACTACTTGCCTCGTTGTCGTTGGAAACAAATTCAGAAAGTATTGAATGCAGTGTGGATATTGAAGGAACAAAAAACGCATTTCAAGGTAACCTCTGCCTCTACTGCCACAGAAAATAGAACACTCTTTTCCTGTTGCCCCAAATATTAAACCGCCGAAAGTATTATCGCTTCCGGCGTAATTGTTTTGCTTTCTTCTTTAGTGCTTTGGCTTCGTCGATCTTCCCAACTTTCTCTAACAACTCTGCACGAAGTATGGGAATCCTGTAATCTGATGGAGAAAGTTCGGCGGCGCGGTTCATCTCCTCTTCTGAGCCACGAAGATTTCCTGTTATTCCAAACAGATATCCTAAATAACAATGCGCAACTGCAATAGTGTCGGATTGTTGCAATACTTTTCTCAAAATTTCTAATGCGCGTGTCGTGTCTCCCTGCTTGGTGGCAATCAACCCTGCCAAGCATTTTCCTTCAATCGAATTTGGCATGGTTTTAAGAGCCAGGGATATATTTTTTTCGGCTAACACGAGGTTGAATTCCTCGAGTGCAACTTCGGTCAGAAGGATCGAGAGTTCAACAAAACCGGTATCAATGGCGGCAGCTTCTTGAGCATATTTTTTCGCGGTGTCGAGTTCTCCACGGTTAAACTTCATACTCGCCATATTAAAAAGGCGCAATGCATGTTTATCAGGTTGACGCGAAAATTTATGGTGTACTGTGTATCTCGTTTTCCTTCAAACCGTTCGCGCACAAACTCAAACATCTGTTCTCTGCCTACTATGGTGAACCCAGCAAGGTGATAAACAATTTTTCGTTGTTCATCAATGATAAAGGTGGTTGGAACAGCAATCACGTTATATTGACGGAAAATACGAAGCTGGTCATCGAAAACAATCGGGAACGATATCTCTTTCTTTTTTATTGTTTTGATAATTCGCTGTCTCAACGTATCTGAAATTGTTTGCTGTTCTACGCATACACCAACAGCTTCCAGCCCTTGTGAATGATATCGCTTATACAATTCTTCAACCGTATCAATCATCTCAATAGAATCATTCCCCCAAGTTGCCCAGAATAAAACGATTGTGAATTTTCCGGTAAGGTGTTCATCGCTTGACCATGAGTTGCCGGCGATGTTCTTCAAAGCAAATTTCGGAGCTGTCGCTTGTAAAGATAACTGACAGTAACCGTGTGTGACGGTAAGTAAAATAAACACCAAAAAAATCGTTTGTCTTTTTATAATGTTCATCATTTATTCGGTGATAGCGACTAACGGTTATTCTTGATTTGTTTTTTCTAACCGAGTTTCGGTTTTATTTCTTTTATATGTTGCCGGCGCATGACACCCGGGAGAACATTTTCCGCCGCCCGGTTCTTTTTCAAATTTTATCGGCAGCATCCACTGACCAAACGGAACAGCATCTCGGATGTGCCGGTCATGATTACTTGCATGCGTCTCGTGACATGCATGGCATGTACGTCCCTTAACCTTTTTGTTTACATGGAGATAATGAAGATTGCTATTTCCATCTCGGAAACCTGTCAAAGTGATGGTTGTCGGATCCTGCGCGAGTGTATTTTGATGGCAATTGAAACAAAGCCCGTATTTTTCAGGAGCATAAGGTGAATAAAATTCCGCAGGATATGTTTGAGTCAATAGCCGGAAATTTTGTGAGCCGTGCACTTCGTGGCATCCTGAACAATCGCGCTCCCGTATCGGTCCATGCCAGTTGATATTTTTATCGAACAATATTTTCATATCAGAAAGTTTTCCACCCTTATCCGATAATGATTTATCGTGGCACCGCAAACAAAGCGCCATAGGCTCATCCGTTAATTGTTTGATATGATCAGCTGTATGCGGCGAGTGGCATGCTAAACATTTTTTCTCACTGTCGAGAGCGATGTGCTTTACGGTAGATTTCGTTGCCGATGTCTGAATAGCGGCATGACAGGTATAACATTGGTCGGGTGTTTCGCTTGCAAGTAAAAACTTTGCGTCGGCGCTATGTGGATTATGACATTGTGCGCAATTTTCACCTGCCGGCTTATGAATATTTTTTGCCGCCGCGAAAGTTTCCTGAAAATCTATATGACACTGAAAACATAAATCGTTGGTAGCTTTTAAAAGTAGTTTTGGTTTCTCGCTCATATGCGGTAGATGGCACGACAAGCATTCACCATCGGCGGCTGGACCGTGAGTGAACTTTTTAGTAGTTAAATTTTTGGGATGGCACGAAAAACAGAGGTCGCTTGTTGAAGATTTCTTTAACTGAAATTGCCTGTCCGATTGATGAGGATCATGACACTTTGTGCATTCTCCCTTTGCCACAGGCGAATGTACATTCCCTTTCCTTGCCATCGGTTCGTGACATTTATTGCATTGTTCTTCTACATTTTTAATAGGTTGAAATTTACGATCTTCCTTGGGAAGCAGTTGATGGCACGACACACATTCACTTACAGCAACCGGACCATGGACAAACTTCGCTTTCCCCATTGTTGCGTGGCACTTGCCGCTCACGCATGATTCCTTTTCTTGCGCGCATATCGAAGATAGACTGCAAAGCAAGAATATGATAATGAATAATAATCCTGATCGTTTAATATGGCTTCCTATATACGATAAATAAAATTTGATTACTGGTATTAAGGTTCAAATGTTCCGGATTCAGTTCCATGGCAGCCACTTGGGAAAGTGCAATTGCTTCTACTGTAGTTGTTGGGACCGGATGCTTTTCGAAATCCACTTATAACCAATTTTTCATATTGGCCCGTACCGTTGTAATTATATGGTGATATATCTGTTCTATACCCGATTAGACGCGAACGTTTTGATCCGTGCGGTACCGTCACATGACATGCAACGCACTTGACCCCGACACCTTGATGTTGGTTTCTGGAATGGACATTGTTTCTCCATGTACCCCCCGAGTATATCGGGTGACAATTTACACAAAAAAGATTTGTAGACCAATTATTGCGGTTATTTCTTATATCGTCAAGAGACCAAAGAGTACCGGTAGCATTCAGGGGCCAGTATTTCGCATTACCGGTGAGCATGAATTTATAGGCTGAGCCGTGTGGTCCTTGAGGCACTGTTGTTGACGTCGGTTGGTCGTTCCCGTGACAATCAGAGCAATACATCGTTTGCGTTCCAGCTCCACTCCAGGTTGTCGACATTTGAGCTGTCGCAAGAGCTCTCGGAGTGGTTGCGCCTGTTTGATTATTGAGTGAGACACTCACCGGATGTACAGATTTGTTTGCAATATTATATTCCATCGCCTGATCCGTAAGATTGATGCCGGAAGGACCAAGTATCATTGTAACGCCGGTTACTGCCACGCCAAGCCCATAATATGAATGACATTTGAAACAAATTTGATTTTCCTGTATAACCGGATTTGTTACGGTAAATATTGTTGGCTGGGTCCAAATTGTTGCAGTGCCAGGCGTAACACCCCATACCCCGGTAAGTACATTGGACACAACATTCGATCTGGTTGTATGTAACCCCTTTTTTGCCTGATGTGGATTATGGCAATCGTAACACTCCGAATGGCGATTAGGAATATTCAAACTTGAAGAATTATCGGGATTTTTATGTATGCCGCTGATAGTGTTTGTCGGATGTTTGTAGGTTTTATTTGCTTGTGTTTGAATATTTTTTGTATTCACGCCGGTGGATGTTGTACCGTGACAGCCTGTTTGATAACATGTGTTCTCTTCAGGTAATTTAAGCAGATACGGAACGCCCTGTCCGTTATGTGATTGATGACAGTTTCGGCATGACCACTCTCCAATGGTTGTTGTAGCTGATCCTGTTGGTGTATAACTTTGTGTTGAAGTTTTGTGAACCGACGCCGCCCAGTTAGTTTTATTATGACAAAATGTGCAAAGCGCGGCGTTTGTGTTAGATACCTGCAAAAACTTTCCATTAGTATTATTGTGAGGTTCATGGCATGTGGGACATTCTACCTTTCCTTCCGAAGTATTGGGACTTAATTTCACCGCAGATGCCCAGGGCCAAGAACGAGAAACAAGTTCGGCATCTTTTGTGGGATCATAACCAAATCCAACCGGATGATCATTCATAAATGCTGTTCCTAAATTGGATGCAGAACCGGCGGGGATCGTCGTGACACCGCCCGATAACGCTATTGTTCCGATGGAACCGGATGTCGTTGTATTGTAAACAGCTCCAATCGCAATTGTTCCATCATGGCAAGCAAGGCATAATTTAGATTTCTCATTCGGCTGACTTCCAGATGGATAACTTTTTGATGTTAGATAATCGCTATTGTAAAGCGAATAGTTTGCGGTGGTCGCCTGGTGATTCCAGAGTTGAACAGTAGCCTGTTTACTGTGGGGCGTATGGCAGAAAATACAGACCTGAGTCTCACCCGACGCTTTAATCGTTCCGGGTCCCGTTGTGCTCAGGTTATGTTTTGTGTTCACTATACTTTGTGACCACACTGAAACCTGAAGAAGAATACTAAGGGTTATAAATATGATATAATTCAATGGATGCATTGCTATCTCAGATATTTAAATATTTGAATCCGCTTGTTGAGAGAATCGACGATATAAATATTATCGTTGCCGTCAATAGCAATACCGCTGGGGCTTAGAAATTCGCCATCGGAGATTCCTTTTGACCCGACAACCAACAACAGTTTTCCAGCGCTATCGAAGATTTGGAAGTTATCCAGCAAAGCATCAGTGACGTATAGATGTCCCTCTGAATCCAGAGCTATTGATTTAGGGTTTGCAAAATATCCCGCAGTATTTCCGATTTGCCCGAAGGAAGAAACATATTTTCCTTCTTGGGTGAACTGTTGAATCCGGAAATTCATCCCATCAACAACGTACAATGAATCGTTTGCCGTTAACTGTACCGGGAAATTGAATTCACCATGATCGCCGCCCCTTCGTCCAAATTCGAATAAGAAGTGACCATCTAAATTAAATACCAATATTTTATTCTTTCCCGCATCAGTAACGTACAGTTTATTATTGATAATGCGAATGCCAGTTGGCCTGACAAGACTATCTTTAATAGAAAAAAGCGGGGTCCGATCAGCATTCAACACAATTATTTCCCGCCGCTCCGAATCAGATATATACAAATTACCGTTTGCAGCAAATGCAAGAGCGACCGGAGAGATGAATATCCCGAATTTCGTTTCACCGATGAAGCTGTATTCTTTTTCTTTAAGATCAAGAATGTGAATACCCTTGATGCCGGGATCGGCAATATACAGTTGACCATCTTTTGATATTGCGATACCAACAGGCTGGGTCAGCCATTGTGAAACCGTAGTTCCGCCGAATAAAAAATTAAAAACTTTCGAGAAAAAGCCAGGCTCGCTGGAAACGTCTTTCAATGCGGAAATTGTCTGAAGATGTTTTATCCGCGCCTTCTCGGGAGGCGGGGGCCAGACAAGAGTCTGGCTTTCAGCCCGGCAAATAAATAAATGAAAGCCAAAGGCAAAAATTAATATATGTATGAATAATCTCATATGATCGGATACAATGAAAGCAATTTTCTCTTTAGAATCAAAGAGACGTTTTCCATGCATACCACTATTTAATATGACAAGTAAAACAAAGCGCGCTGGCGTCGTTCGATGCCCGTAAAAAAGTTGGAACGCCGCTAACACCGTGAGGATCATGACATGTTCCACATTCCAAAGTTGCAGTTGCGGCTGTAGTACCATAAAGCGTTAATGAAGTTCCGGCATTTGAAACGGCTACCTTGTTTCCTGTAACGGTTGCCGCGCGAAGATCGGGATCGGTTGCCTGGCTTGTATTATACACAAAGCTTATCGGATGATCGTTCGTCAGGTTCATCCCCAGCCCGGTAAATCCCGTCGTGTCAATCATGCCCGTTCCGGAAAAAACCGGTTGTATACCGCCGCTTGAACCGGGGTTGTTGACTACGCTTGCCAGCGCTACAGTGCCGTCATGACAACTCAGGCAGTTCTTTGAAACACCGCCCGGTTGGGGAATCGCTTGTTCCATGGTCGGGCTTGAATAAACCTGATAAGTTGCATTGGAGTAGGTTCTATTCCACAAGAGACTTGTGTTGCCTGATGAGTGAGGCGTATGGCAGAACACGCAGACTTCAGTATAACTGCTCGAAGTAGTTTTTGTTGTTGCGGTTGAAGTGAACGACAAGTCGTGCTTACTATTCCTAATTTGTGCAGAACCTGATACCACAACAATCATTAGAATAGCAACGATGTTTAGAATGAGTTTCATTTATTATTCCTTCTATTGTGTTGAGATTGTATAAATTATCGTTTAATATTGTTATTCATTGCCGATGAACTGGAATACTTGAACCCGCGAATTAAGCTGATCGACAATATAGATAAAATTATTTTTATCGATGCATATACCCGCCGGTAATTGGAACCCCGCTATACCACTGCCGGCTTGACCGACAAACATTAAGGGCTGGCCATTTTCATTGAAGATTTGGAAATTATCGAATGCTGCATCGACTACATAGATATGACCAAATGAGTCGATTGCGATTCCCTTGGGACGAGAAAAGTGTCCCGCAGCATTGCCAAGTTCCCCAAATTTCGTTATGAACTTACCATCGATGCCAAAAATTTGAACACGCCCATTAATTGTATCTACGACATAAACTCTGTTCCCTGCAATAGCGATATTGGTCGGAAAGTTAAATTCACCGTCTCCGCCGCCGCGCTTTCCGAAAGAGAAAAGAAATTTGCCGTCTTCTGTATAAACGCGCACGAGATGGTTATTTGTATCCACGACGTAAAGTTTTTGAGATGCTGAATCGAAAGCAATACCAGTGGGGGAAGCGAATTCGTTTTCTTCACCGATTCCATAAAGAAGAGTTCCATCTTGGTCGAAAGCCAAGACGCGTTTTAATTTTGAATCTGCGACAAATATCTTACGCGATGGCGTTACTGCAATTCCAATCGGAGTATTGAGTTTCCCTGTTCCTTGATCTCCTATGCTGCGGAATTTCTTTTTTTCTGTATCGAAGATAAGGATTTTTCTCAGGCTGGTATCGGTAACGTAAATACTTCCCAATGCATCGACAGCCACGGCGTAGGGACGCTCAAAGGCGGAGCCGGCAGTTTCACCGGCAAGCACGCTCAATAATTTATCTACACCTGTCTTTTCAAAATAATCTTTTCCGTGAATAATACCCACAAATTTTATTCGTGGCTTCTCGGGAGGAGAGGGCCAGAAATAATCCGTGACTGTTTCTTGTGTTGTACCGCAACCACAAAGAAACAGAGATATAATTATTAAGGATACTATGACGAACGATCTAATCACCCGGATATTCTTTTTTTGTGCTTTAAAAATAGTTATTTTTATTTGAATAGTTGTTTACCTGCGTCACACTATTGATTTATTTTAATCGATCCGCATTTTCTTCTTAAATTAACAAATTGGACTGGAGCGCCCACCCCATCAAGATGGGGTGAACAACTCCAATCCGTTTCCTCTGGCAAGGGGGATTGCTGAGAGGAAGAATCTGATACCAGATTTATTTTTTCATTGTCTGTTATTTCCTGAGAAATAACCAGTTCACGAAGATATCTCACCTAATTCAGGCTCCTTATCATAATCCGATGTTAATAGGTCGTGTAACGATAAACCACAAATCGTGCCGGACATCGATAAATCGGAATTCCTGGAGCCGCACTTGAAAAAATAATGAGCGCCATTGATAAGAAAGCTCAACCGTGTGCTCAAAGTTCGGTCTTTGATAATAAATATCGTACATCCGGTTGAAACGATAATTCATTGCAAGTCCGTCCAAAAAGAAATGATTACTGCTGAACATTCCATTTACACCGTAAGAATAGCCGTTGATATCGTTCCACATCCAATTGAAGGTAGTTCCTAGCAAGATCGTGAAGGGAATATGATAATAGAAAGAAGCGCTCATCAGCTCGTTGAATGTTAATGTTTGGCGGCTGTACCGGTATTCGAGCGTTCGGAAGCGGCGCTCGTTACGGAAATCGATGCCTGTCTGGGTAGTGATGCCGTACGGTAACATGCCGGTAATATTGGCATTGACAAAATTATTTATTTCGTCCCGCGGTGTATATCGGGAAACTCTGGTAAACGTGATTCCTTGATTTCCGATAAGTTGAAAAGTTGAGATCGCCGTTTGTAATGAATTATTTATTCCTATTGTAGCCGAATTCTGTTCTACGTTTGACCGCTGTTGACCATATCCGAAGTTTAGGTCGTTGGTTATAGTGAATTTACCGATCGGTCTTGTGTGCTGGACAGATGCCGATGTATTCCAAATGTTCGTGAACGTCTTATTGCTGATCGAATCGGATAAAAACACGTCGTTGCCGTATTGATTTTGAAAATTACACGAGTATTGGAAATTTTCATTTTGGCGGTATTGTACAACCTGCCCGGCTCCGATGATCGTAGACGACATCATAGAAGACGATGTATTCCTTCCCTGAAGCGTAGTGCTTAGACGAAATTTTTCACCAGCCGACCCGTTGTAGATACCGTTCCCGCTCAGATAGGAGACGGATGAGTAGTTTGAATATTCGGTATTAATATCGACACGGTGCAGGGTTGAAAATTCTTTACTGCCGTTGAACTGAAACCGCGAATAACTGAATCGTCTGCCTGAAATATTATCTATGTTCTCATTTATCATTCCGGTCATGTTATAAATTCCATCCTGCGTAGCCTGCGATAGGTTGATCGAGAATTCGTTTTGACGCTGATTTATATTCTGCGTTGCAAGATCGGAATAATTGTGAGTCCGGGAGAAATATAATATGGTTGTCGGTAAAAACTTAATATTCGACATTGAAAGCGTCAGCCGCTGTTCCTGCTGTCTGAGATTTGATAACCCCTCGGATGTCAATCGCCTGCCGGATGATGATTCAACTGCTAAATCACGGGCATTGAAAGAAACACGAACATTTGAATTTTGAAGCGCATCGATTCCTAAATTATAATAATTAAACAGCGATTGTTTATATGATGTAGAAAAACCGCCGGCGGTAACTGTATTATAATAGAGGTTAAGCGTGGACTGAAGATTAAACGATAGTATAGATGGAGCGTAAAGAAAACCGGTCGTACCAAGCGTTATTTGTGGATTTTTTCGAAGAAGCTTGGAGTAAGACGCTGCGGTCCTTGAATCCTGAAACTGATGTTGATAACGGATTTCTCCATTAATAGATGAAATCTGGCTCAACAACGGAACACCCATTATGAGCAGTAAAAACGATATGTTGATTACTCGCTTCAATTCCCCTTGCCAATTATATTGAATGCGGTGCACAAAATCTAAGTGCACCGCATTTGTAAACATTTATATTACTTGTTATGACATGAAATACACAGCGTACTATTATCCGTTGTAATCTCGATAAATTTGTGTGAACTTGGTGTAGCACCACTCATATCTGTAGCATGATGTGGCTCGTGACAGCTTGCGCACTGCATTCTTGTATCGAACAAACGTGGAGCATCGTAGCCATTAAGTGCACGCGGTGTGGCGTAAATGCCAGCATCGGCTGTAGCGTTGGCATATACGAAATTTACCGGATGTGTGTGTGATAAATTACCACCGGTAATACCACTGTTATATTTTACTCCATTATGAAGGTTCGAAGCGTCTCTAACTGTACTGTCCTGGATACCAGTCCAACTATTGGTGCCGCCGTATGGACGTTTTACATATGCGGTCGAAGTGAATAAAGCACTTCCATCATGACAGCTCATACACATTGCGCTGACATTGTCCTGTGTTCCAATTACATCAGCTGTAGCTGCATTCATTGTTGTACTTGTATAGCGACCATAGTTTGTGGTCTTTATAATTGAACGTGACCAGAGCGGTGTGGGAACGCCGGTTGCCGGTACGTGTGGTGTATGGCAATATCCGCAAAGCGCTTCTGATGCGCCTTTGATTCCGAAGCCAAGTGTCTTCGAATATCGGAAATCATGCTTGCCATTTGCCATTGCTGGCAGGGTCTGTGCTGCTGCGAACGAACCGATCACCAGCAGTAAGATTGCCACGAAAAATAGCTGTTTCATATTGTAACTCCTTATTATTATTTTTGTGAATTAGGTCTGCCTCTGGTTTAATAAAATCCTTATCCTCGTGAGGCAACATGAGGAAGTGGAATTAATCTCCTTTAATCAGTTGAAACATCTGAATCCGTTGATTGAGTTGATCGGCAACATAAATCATATTTTTTTGATCGACGTACAAGCCAACCGGATTTTGAAAGCCCCAATTGTCGTTATTCGAAAATCGACCGATGAACATGAGGAATTCAAACTTATTGTTGAAAATCTGAAAATTCTGATGGATGGCATCGATAATATAAATGTTCTGGTACGAATCAATGGCAATTCCCTTGGGGCGCGCAAATGTTCCGTAAATATTTCCTTGTTGTCCGAACTTTCTTTCAAATTTTCCTTCCGAATTAAAAACCTCAATGCGGAAATTGAATGCATCTACTACATATATATTCCCCGATGAATCGACCGCCGCACTCTGGGGAAAATTAAATTCACCATCTTCTCCGCCTCGTTTGCCGATTGTAAGAAGTGAATCGCCATTTTCCGAATAGACAAATACCTGGTGCATTTGATTATCAACAACGATAACCCTCTTGGCGAAGTGATCATAAACTACATCGACCGGGTTTGGGAAAGCGCCGGGTTTGCCGATGATGCCCAAGTATTTTCCATCGGGAGTCAATACCACAACCTGGCCAATTTCACCTACACCCACAAAAACCTTTCCATTGCCACAGGTAATTCCCAATGTATTTCCTAACGGCGCCGGAACCTCGGCGCCTAAAGGCACCATCTCCTTTTCGTTTTGATCGATCATGATGATGCCAAGCGAAACATCTGAAACATATATTCTGCCACTATCATCAGCGCAAACATCGAATGGCCTATCAAAACGTATGTTTGACGATTTTCCGGCAAGCGCTCTTGTCAAAGCCCCCAATTTCGAACTGAAATCATCTTCACTTTGAAATGTTTTCACGTACTTTACTCGCGGTTCATCCGGCGGGCTGGGCCAAACGACTTCTACTGCCTGGGCGTTTTTTGACGACCCGCATCCAAATAAGAACAGCATAGTTAATGTCGTTCCAAGAATTATCGGTATCTGATATATCATTTTCATAGGTATCTATTTCTTTGGTTCATTTTGTTTATCGTCTTTCTTGTCATCTTTTGAATCTTGATTCTTCTCATCTTTTTTCTCTATTCCAGCGTTCGCTGGATCTATAATTATCTGACCGATTCCCTTTTCCTGTGACGAGAGCTTTTCCATCTCTTCAATCGGAGGAACCAGCATCTGGGGCTGCTGAGGAGCTTTTGGCGTGAAGTCGAGATCTGCAGTCGACACAGATATTCCTGCGGTGATTATCCAGCTTTTGAGTTTTGCGGATGATGTATAGCCCGAGCTTACCTGTAAACTTATATTCGGCAATAAGCGTACGATGCCTGTGATTGATTCATGGATATCGTCGCGATAAAAATAATTGTAAAATAACTCTCCGCCTATCATAACAGACGTATTAAGCGGCAGAAGAATCCCGAAGCCGCCGATAGGTTTAAAGTTATTTTTCACGTTAGCAATGCCTGCAAATAGTGTCGGTTGAAAATTTCCAATCCTGAATCCGGTCGAGATCCCGCCTCGGAGAATATTCTGTGAAAATGTTGCGGCACTATCGATTTTTTGGCTTGATATAGATTCTGTCCACAATGCCAGATGTTCTACGAGCGGGAGTTTGAACGGCATCTGAAACTTTCCTCCGATACCGAATGACGTTGCCGATACGATAGTACCGGTTTGTTCACTGTACAGTTTAATATATCCTTCGAGGTTAGTAGATAATCCACCGTTGAGTTCGAAAACATTTAATCCACGTAAATTTTTTCTGAGATACTCTACTCGTCCCAACTGAACTCTAAATTGTGCAACGGGAGCAATGCCGGTTGTTGGGACAAAAACAACGCCGGTTCCACTCATCATGCCCTGATCGTTAAAATGCTGTGCGGCGGCAGAATATGTCGCACAAACAATAAGGACTATCTGATAATATGTTTTTACTTTTGATGACATTGCATACAAATCGCCATCGACCCTCCGCCGGCTTTAAGAAGCGCAGCGTTTTCAGAGCCGTGGGGTTTATGACAGCTTACACATGAGATTTCTTCGTTATTTTGGCTGCTCAGTTTTGCGCTCCGCAGAGGGTGTTTATCAACGGGATGATTTGATTTGTAATTATCGTGGCAACTAAGGCACAGACGATAAACATCCTTCTTCAGAATAGCCGGTTGATTTGAACCATGCGGTGAATGGCACGAGACACAATCGTTTGCTACAGGGTGAGGCACTTTTGAATCTTCAATCTCTTTTTTCTTTTCGTCGTGACAATCGTAACATACATCGGGAACGCCCTTAGTGACTACCATAGCATTTTTCTCGGATGACCAAGAGTGGCAAGTACCGCATTCTTTTGAATCCGCTGCAGGACCGTGAACAAGCTTACCGCTGATCAAAGCTTTGTGGCAAACACCGCAATCAGTATTCGTTTCTTGTTTAGGATTACTGCTTGGAAGACCCTCATGACACGGTGTGCAGCTTTGTTCCAGTTTTGAATTATGAAATCGTTCAGGCCTAGAATCGATTGGGTTTGAATCAACTATAAATCGTGTTAAATATTCAACTGTATTTTGTGATTGTCCGGGAATGGAAAAATAAATACGATTCATGTCAGGTATCAGTTGAACGGGAATTGTATAGAGCGCTCTGCCTTCGCTCGTCGGGTCCTCATGTGTGGTAGTATAAATGCTGTCCTTCCATCCACGTATCTTGATAAAAATTGAAGAAGCATTTATCGATTGAACTTCCTTTAGAAACTCGGCAAATCTAGTAGTTTGCCAGAACGAACGGATCGTCATAGTGTCAGAGTAACTGAAAATAATTGAATCGGGTTTTGACATCCCGGAGTAGAATTTATATGAGTATGACAGGAGCTCGATAGATGTACGAGGTTCAAAAATTTTATAAAATTCTTTAGCAAAATTATCTTTCGTTGTTTTAGTATTAATATCTACAAGCTTATCAGCTTCCCATTGAGTTGAGATCAGCAGGTGATCGCCCGCATCTTTTGAAACCGAAACTAAAATAGTTTTTCCCTGATCATATGAAACGGTATCACCTGGCGTCGGAAGAATTAACGCCAGATCTTTTTTTTGAGTATCACCCAAGAACAGAACGCAAAAGGCGATACACAATGCTATAAATTTAAAGGATTTTTTATTCATGGATTTTACTGGGACACTGGGATCTATTTTGCATGAATGGTGCCAAATAAATTCAGTAATACTGGCTAATTAGGAGGGATTTTTTAATTCAATTGAAGTCGGGTGAGTTAGATAACACACCGAAAATGGTTAAACTTGCTCAACCTTGATAATGGGTAAAATGGGAATCATCCAATCGAACGCAGGAAGATATAAATGACGAGAGCAGGATTAATGGCAGGCGGCTTTGCGATGAGTATATTCAGTCACAAGCGTAATAATTTCTCTGAGATTAAACGGCTTTTCAATCACGCTATCGACATTAGTCAGATGTGCCAGGTCGTTCATAAAATGCTTATCTTTTGTAGTCATCATCAACACCGGTATTTCAGACGAATACTTTTTAACAGATGATGCAACCTCGAATCCGTCAATATGAGGAAGATTTAAATCTGTAATTACGAGATCGTATCCCGATAAACTCAATTTTTCTAAAGCTTTCTCACCGGTCTCAGCAATTACTACAGTGAAACCGGCTTTCTTTAGAGCATTTGCGAGCGACCAGCCGATAAGTGCTTCATCTTCAACTATTAATATTTTCGTACCGGATTCTTTCATCGTTGTCTCAAACTTTTTTGGAAAGTTGTTCCCTAATATTACCGGGTTTTAAATTATTCGATAGATAATAAGACAAAGCGTGTGCCAAATTAACATAAAAGTTTTTTCTTTCTAAAATCTCAATAATCACAAATACGGAGTGGGATATTCCTACAGGGTGCGTAATATCTTGACATTGTATGAGGGATTAAACCCACCACGAGTTTAAGACTGACTATTATAGGAGTTTGTGCTTTTTCATTCTGTACCGTAGAGTGTCACGGCTGATCTTGAGGATCTTTGCAGCTTGAGATTGGTTTTGATTTGTTTTTTCCAGCGCTTTAATTATGATTTGTTTCTCAATAGAGTCAAGTGATTGTACTCCTGAATCGAGATCAAACGATAGCTCCGGTTTTTCGCGGCGCAAAGAGTGTATATGTCCCAGTTCAACGTGATGGGAGAAGATATATTCGCCATCGTCCATCAATACGGCTCGCTCCACGACATTGCGTAGCTCCCGAACGTTACCGGGCCACTCATAATTGAGAAAGATTTTTTTTGTATCTTCCGATAAACCCTTGAAATTTTTATGAAAGGAGATATTAAATTCATTAAGGAAAAAATCCGCCAATAATAGTATATCCTCCCCACGATCCCGAAGTGGAGGAAGCTGAATTGTCGCTACGTTCAGCCTGTAGTAAAGATCAGAACGGAATTTCCCCTCTCTCACTAATCGCTCCAACGGTTGATTTGTTGCAGCGAGAATTCTTACATCGACTGAAATATCTGAAGTGCCGCCGACACGCTGAAATGTTTTTTGCTCCAATACCCTCAGCAACTTCACCTGAATCTTCTGAGATATATCTCCGATTTCATCGAGGAGGATTGTTCCGCCGTCAGAGAGTTCAAATATTCCTTTCTTCTGTGTCCGGGCGTCTGTAAATGCTCCACGCTCGTGACCAAAGAGTTCGCTTTCAACAAGTGTCTCTGTAAGGGCGGAAAAATTAACCGGGATCCAAGGTTTATCGCCACGCTCACTAAGGAAATGAATTGCCTTCGCTGCTAATTCTTTCCCCGTACCGCTTTCCCCGGTTATGAGTACGGTTGTTCCACTGCTTTGGGCAATCTTGCTGATTTGTTCGCAAACTCGTTTCATAGGAGGTGACGATCCAAGAAGACCATAGAAGCCGCATGTCTTTTGTTGGTCTTTCATGAAATGCGCAACCTGTCGCTTTAGGTGAGTAGATTCACATGCCTTCTCAAGAACAACAATTAGCTCCTCAATGTTTACAGGTTTTGTTACATAATCGAATGCTCCTAATTTCATTGCCTGTACCGCCGTTTGGGAACGATCAACCGCCGTCAGCATAATGATCGGTGTAAAACTATTCTGTAGCTTAATCTCTGTCAGCAGGTCAATTCCTGTTCCATCGGGAAGTACCTGATCGAGAATAATAACATCCGGGTTTTTTTCCTGAAATATGGAAAATGCCTGCTTAATGTTTTCTGCTTCGAAGATTGTAAAACCGAGCTTGGTTAATTCTTGCCTTAATGACCACCTTATCAGGTTTTCATCATCTACGATTAGAATTGTTTTACAAAGCATAAATCTCTATTTCCGATCTTGTTCTTTTGGAAGTGTGATTGAAACGATTGTGCCTTTTCCGGTTTTACTTTCAATGCCAATCGTGCCATGATGTTGTTCAATGATGCGCTTTGAGATTGTCATGCCGAGACCGGTACCTTTATGTTTTGTAGTAAAGAATGGTTGAAAAACGCATGTAAGTTGTTCCGGAGATATTCCTTTACCTGTATCTTTAATAATTATTTTCACCGTGGAATTATCACCTACCATAGCTATTGTAACGAATCCTTTGTCCTCAATAGACTGGACGGCGTTGAGAGTTATATTCCATAAGACCTGTTGGAGTTGTTTTCGATCTCCCATAATAGATAATTCTCTGTCCCCGAAATCGGTAGATATCTCAATCTGTTTTCGCTTAATTTGCTGGGAAAGGAGTGAAATCGTTTTCTTTATCAACTCACCTATATTCAGAAGATCGAAAACCGGCAGTGTCGGCCGTGCATAAGATAATAAATCGTTGACAGCGTGGTTCACTCTTTCGAGCTGCGTAATCATTTCAGCGATGATTTCTTTTCGGTCGTCGCCTTTCTTAGTCTCCGAATCGAATACTTGCAGCGCTCCCAGAACTCCGGCTATTGGATTTTTTATTTCGTGTGCGATTCCGGCAGCCATTTCACCGGCACTTGCCAGACGATCAGCGTGCTCGAGACGTGATTGATGCAGTTCATGCACTTTGGAATTTGTCACATTAAGACGCCGAACGAGATTATTGAAAGATTCCATCACGCCGGTCATTTCATCGCGCTGACGAGGAACTTTTAATTCGGAAAATATTATTTCATGACCCTGTTCGAATTGCTCGAGTTGATCGTCTATCTGCATGATCTGTTTCTGTAATTTCCTGACAGGTCGGATCACAAGGAAAAGAAGCGCGATAAAAAGAACGCCTCCAAGTCCCGTGAAAGTTGCAATAGTCATCATGATATTGACAGAACGGTGCTGCAGAGCCACGCTTCGAATATCATCCATGTTAATTTTTACAGCCAATAACCCTATTATGTCTTTGGTATCATTATGGCATGAATAACAATCCGGCTTTTTTACTATCGGGGTGATTACATATTCGAACGAGGAACCTCCTTCATTCATAAAAAGGAATTTCTCGCCTGGATACTGAGGTAATTCAGTAAATCGATCGATCGGGAGCTTCTTGGAAAGTTGACCTGATTTTGCGCCGAGAACGATAGTGCCGTCTTCTTTTAATATGAGAATATTATCGGCTTGCCCGGAAGCGATAACTCTTTCAAGAGCGGCTTGTAACTGATCGTTCTGTCCGCGCAGCATGATGTATTCAAGTATCGCTTTTCCAAATTCTGCCACGCCGTGAGCTTTTGATTGCGCGCCGTGCTCGAGCATTGAGTAACCGGTACGATGAGCAAAATATACGAAGGCACCGCCAAACGTTAGAAATGTTACGACAACCGCAAGAGCGATTTTATTCCCCAACGAGGAGAAAACTTTGTTAAACATTATTTTAGAGGATTATTCAAATATCTCATTTAAGATACAAAAATCTTAAATCATTTGCTGGGTTATATGACACAGTCGGTAAGATTTCCTGCAAAAATCACGCCTTTCTATAAAATATTTATATTATCCGCGGATGATGCGTAGATTAAAATAGTTTAGCGTGTATTGGGAGAAGATATAAATTCTCAAATCCATCAGTGCGGCAAGCGCGCGAGGTTTGAATAATCATTCCGGGTATTGATGTTGAAAAGCAGTTTTATAAATTCCGGAGATGCTGGGAGAATGTTCGAGTGAATATTCTTGATGAAATATTGAACCGAATATTGTTTTTCTTCAAGATGATTTATCAAAATGGGTAAGCATGTACGATTATACAAACCGAAGAGAGGCTGAATTCTATCATCGACGAAAAAGAGAGTTGTATCTTCCGCGTGAGAACGGTCTATAATATATTTCATGAGGACGCAGCTCGCGAGCGGAAGGTCAACCGATGCAACGAACACACTTTTTGAATTCGAATTAACGAGCGCTGAATGTATTCCCGAAAGAGGACCGCAGTTTTTATAGATATCCCCGTAAACCGGTAAATGTAAAAAGTCATAGCAGCCGGCAAAATCAGAGATGACGATTACATCCGTGAATATTTTCTGAAGCTCTTCGGCAATTCTCTGAATAAATGATTTACCGTTCAACGTAAGCAAGGCTTTATCTTGCCCCATACGCGTGCTTTGTCCGCCGGCAAGTATGGCTCCGGTAATATCATTAAGTATATTTTTCATAAACTAACTATCGTTCATTTACGATCGGTATTGTTATTTTGATAGATAATAAAAAACCTCACCCCGCTAAAAAGGATGAGACAAAAAAACGGGAAGCAAGCAAAAGGGTACAATCTAACAACCTTCTTTCTTTTTCTTCTTTCCTGCGGTTGGCGCAGATGTTCCGCTTGGCATTTCAAGTTTAGGTATCGTTTTCTTTGCAGAAACTTCTTCCGCGGTGCCGCCGACTTGCGGTGAGCCGCCAAAGAATTTACTAACTTCCTTCATCTTTTCAAATGCGGCAGTCTGTTCCGGAGTTGCGTTTTGTGCAAGCTTCGGAAAAAGAATTTTATCTGTCCATTCTTCCAATCCGCCCAACAACATGTACACCGCTTTATATCCTTTAGCTCTCAGCAACATCCATGCTTGAGCAGAATGAATTCCGCCTTCGGAATACAATACGAGTTTCTCGTTTCGCAGAAGCGGATATTCATTCAATTCTGTCATCGGAACAAGTTCGGCTGAGGGAATATGGTACTCGTTGAACTCCTTTTCTGTTCGAAGATCGAGAAGCTTGAAGTCGCTCTTTCCCTGAACAATCCAATCGGCAAGTTCTTCGGATGATACGTGATCTGCTTGTTTGTCGATAATAAGTGCAAGTTCTTTTGCATCCATTGTCACAGAATTGCCGCGGTATGGATTGCCTGCGAAGATGGCAATTGATCCAAGCACAAATGCAAACAGGGCAAGTTTTTTATTCATCGAAAATTTTGATAAAATGTTTTTCATAATCATGGCTCCACTATTTTATTACCAAGTTTTTTCTCAGCCCATTCGGCGGCGGCAAATCCACCGATTGCCATCATGACAACGGCAAACACTAATATTCCGTAGGGAATGTTGAATAATTCAGAAAGTGTAATCTGTCCCATCGGTGTAGAGGTGTAGAAATTACTTATAAGCGGGAAGATTTCACCGAAGATGAAAATTCCAACAACAATTCCCAGCAGATAAACCATTCCGTCGATCTTGCCCGTTACGGCTGATACACATGAAGTGCCGGGACAATATCCACCGATTACAAATCCAAATCCGAGCACCAATCCACCGATTGTTTGAGGAACGATGTATGTTGGACTCACATATACGAGCGATAAATCCATCCAACCGATGACAGATAAATAATAAATGCCGACCATCGCCGTAATGATTGCTGTGAACATTACTTTGAAAACGGTTAAGTCGTTGAAATAAAATTGTGCGGCAAGTTTCCGACCGTTACCGAAGCCGCCACGCTCCAGGAAAAATCCAAATCCAATACCGATGATAAATGCGATGACTAAACTGACGTCATCACCGAATAATCCATATTTAAAAAATGGTATGTTCATTTCCATTGTCTCCTAAAAAAGTATGCAATCATGTAAGCTCCGCCAAAGACGGCAAGCATAAATGCCCAACTGCCGACATTAAGAACTGCGCCGCCGGTCAGCGCCTGACCACTTGTACAGCCGCGGGCAAGTTTTGCGCCGATGCCCATAATTGTTCCGCCGATAAATGCAAAAAACAGTCTGCCTCTGACAGAAATGCGAGGACCTTTCTCGACTGTCTTTTTAATTCTTCCTGCAAGCGCACCGGAGATAAATCCGCCCACTAATACTCCGAGCACTTCGAAGACAAGCCAGTCTTTGAGCGGACTCTTTGTTGTATCTGCAAGATATTCGGCATAAAATTCATTTGCTTTCGCATGTTCAGGTGCAATTGTGCTGACACCTGTTGCTACAAGCGATGAGAAGGCGCCTGATGCACCAAGTCCGCGACCCATGATGACGTACGATAAAAGAAGCACAAGTCCTAGCCCGATACCGGAAAGATACGGATTCCAGTACGGCTTCGGAACATGTTGAACTTCAGTTGATGTTGATGACATAATTATATCCTTTATTATTTTTTCAGTCTTTCCCTTTGCGTATCTTAGCGCCCTTAGCGGTTATATTTTAAACGACAGAGAACGCGAAGATCGCAACAGTTTTTTAAAATGCCGCATCTACCCACCGTGTATATTGTCCGGCATAGACGATTACAAACCTTAATATCAATCCACCAACGATTACCATAATCGGTGCAACCGGTGTGTGTTTGATTTTGTGATTAACAGCCAATAATTGAATAATCAACGGAATGACAATTCCCAGCGCAAGAACAAAAACCCAAAACGCAGGTGCATATATTCCCGTGAGAAGTACAAGCGCCGATTGGATATGTACTTTCGTTGATGTTAACATTCCGATTATGAATAGTCCGATTACAAACAATTCAAGAATCAGGAAACCGTTGTCTGCTTTAGCAAGCAATTCTCTTTCGTCAACTCTTTTTGCAACCATGTGAACGAACGCTGATGCGGCGGATAATCCTGAAACTAAAAAGAGAAGCCAGAGCATAGGGCTGTTCCACAAGGGCCTCGCGCCTAACGCGCTTAAAAGTACTCCGGTGTAAATGCCAAGCAACCCGCCCAACAACATATTGACAACGCCGATATTCTTGACTGCATATTTATGTTGTTGAAGTTTCTCCGAAATCTTATCCATCCATGGAAATTTTTTCGAGAAATATTCCGGCACGTTGACAAGGAAACTCGCAATCATTGCCGGGTAAACTACAATAAGAATCCACGCACCCCACGACATTGGCGATGCAGCTTTGAATGTCAGATACAACCGCCATGTGTACAATTTATGTTCAAGATCAAGAAAAAGCGCAAACATACCGGCGCTCAGAATTATCATTCCCAACAGCGGAAGCACTCTGCATACACATGCTTTATCTTTATATTTTCCTTTGAAGATAAAATAACCAGTAATAATCATCATCCCCGCAACTAATCCGCCAATAAAAAGATAAACCGGAATTTCCCAACCCCAAATGTGAAGCGATGGATCTACTAATTCGTTATGACGCGTTGTTGTATATTCGTTCATAATCTGCCTACACTAAATAAAATATTTGTGGTTTTGTTCCTGCCTCGGGTATGAGAGAGTGATTCTTCCTTGAAGCGAGGAGTTTGCTCACCTGACTATTCGGATCATCGAGATCGCCAAAGTACATGCAGTGTGTCGGACAGACAGAAACACACGCAGGATCCAAACCCTTCTCAACCCGGTGAACGCAGAAAGTACATTTGTCCGCGTATCCTTCAGGATGAATGAATCTTGCATCATACGGACATGAAGCGAGACATGCCTTGCAACCTATACATAAATCGTGAGTTACAAGGACGATCCCGCCAAGATCGTGCACATGACTTGCGCCTGTCGGGCAGCAATAAACACACGGAGGATTATCGCAATGGTTGCACCGTTCAGTTCTGATTTCCATATGCAGATCGGGATTTTTGCCGCGCACATCCTGCACAATCCAATCGCGGTTGAATGCTTCGGGTACATCGTTTTCGGTTTTACATGCGACAACACAATCCATACAGCCGACGCATTTTTTCGTATCAATCACCATTCCAAACCGCGCCATGATTATCCCTCCATCTCGATTGTTACGAAATTCACATTCGTGCCGGTTCCACCCATCAGCGGATCGATTTCGTATCGAGTGAGAAGCTGTGCATCGCTTGCACCTTTACCGAATGCGTGTTTCAAACCTTTTGCAGTATGACCGAATCCGTGCACCATGTAAACACAATCCTGCCTGATTCTTTCTGTCGCTTTCACTTTTATTTTATTACTCACCACTCCATCCTGATTTTTTAATTTGATGTAATCACCGCTCTTCAATCCGTAACGCTCGGCGATATTCGCATTCAACCAGACTTCATTCTCCGGCATCATGTCGGATAAAATTCTGTTGGTCTGCGTTCTGCTGAATGAATGAACCGGCGCCCTGCCGTATAATAATCTGAATGATCCAGCGGGTCCGCTTGCCGGTCGTTTATATTTCGGAACAGGATCGAAGCCCGCTTGTTGAAGTTGTAATGAATAAAATTCAATCTTCCCCGATGGAGTTGGAAATTCAGCCGGAACACCTTCATCAAAATAATTCGGTTGTTTGGCGCCGAGTATGATGCCGTTCTTTTTCAACTCATCGAAACTTAATCCTGCGGCAGTCATGCGGTGATTGATATACTCTTCGACATCTTTCCAAGGGTAATAATTTCCAAGTCCTAATTTTTCCGCAAGCTTTTTCGCAATCCACCAATTCGGTTTTTGATCGTGCGGTGCCTCGACTACCGGCTGCCGCAATCCAACAAACGAATCGCGGAACCACTCGACATTGATATCGTCGTGCCGCTCAAGATAAACCGATTCGGGAAGAACAACATCCGCCCATCCGGCAATCTCGTTTGGAATAACATCAACTACAACCATCAAATCTAAATTCTGAATTGCCTGCTTGGTTATTTCTTCGTTGGGTAATGCTTGTATCAGATTTGTTGCATAGACAAACCATCCTTTAATCGGATAAGGTTTTCCTGTAACCGTTGCTTCACGGATTCCTGTAGTAATCGCTTCATGCGCGAAAGGATATTTTTTATTGGGATTATCAACTTTATCTTTCGTCGGAGTTGGATACGCCGGATACGGATAACCGGGAACATCCATATTTACCGGATAATAGAATCCGCCTTTTCTTCCCCAGCTTCCCATAAGCGCGTTCAGCAATGCAATTGCCCTGCTTCGCTGTGCATCGTCGCCGTACCACGTAACGTGTCTGCCGGGATGAATTAGCGTTGCCGGTTTGTAACGTGCCATTTCGCGTGCAGTTGCTCGAATTATTTTTGGTTCGATACCTGTTTCAGGATAAGCCCATTCCGGAGTGTAAGCTGAAAGCTCTGCCTTGAACTGCTCAAATCCGAATCCATATTTCTCAACATATTCTTTATCATAGAGATTTTCAGAAACGATAACATTCATCCATGCTAGAAGCAATGCGAGATCGGTTCCGGGTTTTATGGGCAGATAATATTTTGCTTTACTTGCGGCAACAGAAAATCTCGGATCAACGACGATGATTGACGCGTCGTTCCCGACAGCATCGGCAAATTCCTGCGCCTGCGTGTTGTGCATGTTCTCGCCAAGATGACTTCCGATGAGTACAAGACATTGCGCGTTTTTAATATCCGTTCGCTCCGGCGAACTTACATCTTCACCGTACGTCAATCTGAATCCTACATCTCTCGGTCCTCGGCATTGCGCAAACGACGGCGCGGCAAAATTAATTGCACCATATGCTTTTAATGTATGCTTCAGAAAATTTCCGCCAATTCCGTGACTGAACGCCGCTACTGATTCAGGTCCGTACTGTGATTTTATCTTCTGCATTTTATCGGCTATGTAACCGAGGGCTTCATCCCAGGTTACTTCCTTCCACATTTCTTTTCCGCGCTCTTGAGTACGAATCAGTGGCGAGCGTAATCTATCCGGATCGTAATGCGCACCAACGCCGCCTGTTCCGCGCGGACACAACCTGCCCCTGCTTAACGGGTCAAGCGGATTGCCTTCGACCTTCCAGAGTTCACCATCGCGTACATAAGCTATTGCCCCGCATTTCCAGAAACATATATCGCAGAAAGTTGGAATCTTATGGATTCCTTTCCGCTTCACAGTTTCAGATTTATCCAGGGCTTTTGATACGGTTCCAATCGCCGCGGCGGCGGCAATTGTAGCGCCGGATATTTTTAAAAATTTTCTTCTAGAGAGTGGATTCATATTTCTCCGTTATCCCGATAATTCTGTTTTTGATTTTTGTGCAGTCGATTGATTCTTTATAGACCGGACAAGTTCTGCATTCACGCGTTACACATGTATTCTTTGGATGATCGAATGTCCAGCATGCTTTGGTATGATTTCTGTACGCTTCGCAATGCTCGCGGTCTTTTTGCGAGCACGAAACAATCTCCCAGCAAGGAATCAAAGCATGGATTCGCTGTATCCCCGCAATGCCGATTTTATCTTCGTTGATTGCGCGGCGGATACATTTCAACCGCTCAATATCCGACTGCGAGTAAAGCCGGTGGCTCGATTCTTTTTGGAACGGCAGGATTAATCCGGCACGCTCGTACATCCTCAACGTATGCACCGAAATGCCAAGCATCTTCGCAGCAGTGCTGATCGAATAGAGGGGTGTATCCTGATTTTGAATGATTTCTGATCTCATAGGCTAAAGTTGATATTTATAAATATCAACTATTATGCCAGCGGCAAATGTAGGATTTTGATTGAAAAAGCTGAAAATTGGAGAGATTTTAAGGTTTGATTTTCAAAATAGAAAATAGAATAGTGTGTGGAGTTTCAAGATTGATTTTTTTCATCATACCATGAAACTTAAATGAATTTATTGGCGTTTTCTAATGTAGGATATTTGACTTTTCATTTTTTTTTTATAACTTAATATACCTTCAAGGTAATAATAAATGAGCGAATCTATGAATAAATATTGTTCAGGTATTTTATTCTCAACCCCATCACTTGTGAAGGGTATGGGAACTGTACTTAATATCTGGGGTAATTATTTTTCCTTCAACTATTCCCAAACACCAGAAGAAGCTGATAGACGTGCTTTGGCATGTGACTGGAGAATGGTTGGCCAAGATATCCGAAATGCAATGGAAAAAATCAGTCCGGACGTATGACTGAACAGAATAACGAACTACCCTCAAAAGAGCTTCCAGTACCATCCAATCTACAAAAAGACTTAGAGACAATTGAACACGATGAAAAGAAGCGCAAGAAAATCATTGCGCTTTTTAAATTACATCAATATCATCACAGTGGACCTTTACCATCACCGGATTTTTTAAAGCAGTACGATTTAATAATTCCCGGACTTGCTGAGAGAATTGTTAAAATGGCTGAAGACCAGCAATCTCATCGTCAAAGTCTTGAAAATAGAGTCATCTCGAGTCAACTTAATGAGAGTAAGCGTGGTCAATTTTTGGGATTCACAGTCGCGATGCTGTGTATTGGTGCAAGTGTCGCTCTTTCTTTGCTTGGTCATGAATATGTTGCTGGAATCCTCGGAGGAACAACTGTTGTCGGTTTGGTTACTGTCTTTGTCCTCGGGAAAAGAGAACAACAAAAAGACCTTCAAAAAAAATCTGGTTGATTAATAATCTTTCAATATTTATTTTCTAGACTATCGATTTTTGCAATATTAGCTTTCGCTTTTTTCAATTCTATAATTGACTGTAATATCGACGTTACAACACAACAATCATACGAGATAAAACGTCTTGATAATGATTACTTCGGTGAGGAATAAATTTCCCTCTGTTTCCTCCACGTCTCTGTGCTAAGATGTCTCACCGCAGGGAGGCTGAGAACGGTCTGTAAATCAAAAACCCCACCGATAATCGATGGGGCTTTTCTTCTACTTATTACACAGCGAACTGAAGTTCGCTCTACAAAATTATCACTCTGCTTTTTGAAGCATCCGTCTCCGCCATGCGATCAGTGTTCCAAGGATAATCAAAACAACGCCCGTCCATATAACCATCATCAACGGCTTGATGCTGATATCGACAACAAGCGCCTGAACTGCCTGCGGTTCTTCGTGAGGTTGTGTGAAACCATGGAATTCGAGCATGATCTTCTTTTCTTCTACACTCAATGCATTTAAAGTAACATGAGGTTTCATATCTGGATTTGAATATCCGATAAGCATCGGTAACTCTGCCGGTATCGGTTGTCTGCCATTCTGTTTATCAAATGTCAATGTTGGAATAACCTCATGCATTTTTCCGCCTGCTTCTATATTAAGCACTGCTCCAACAGACATAGCGCCCATTTCAGCGTGTTGTCCAACATCAAACTTCGTGAATGTAATTTTATATCCCAACATCTCTTTCGTTTCACCCTTAGCTATCTCAAGCATTGGGTTGTGCTGGTGTTGTTGCTCATCTATTTTCAACTCGAGCGGAGAAATATATAAATCCTTTAACGGCAGTACTTTAATATCCGGCTCGCGCATAACGGCTTGATTTATTTGACTGAAGTATAATTTAGGTTGGGCGGTAAAAGAACTTTTTCCATCCGAAACTTCTATATCCATTATTGGCTTCAGTGCGTCCGGATTGGGAACACCTTTAAATGTAAAATTATATCCAAACGCAGCTTGCGGCTCGCCCTGTTTTAAAATCAACTGTGTTGATTCGTCAAAATTACCCGACCCGACAATGCCAATAAGCATCAACGCAACGCCGATGTGTGAGAGTGGTCCACCGATATTCAGCCAGCCGGAACGATACTGCCTGAATGTTATTATTACATTAGAAATAAGACCAAATGCCGCAGCGCCAACAAATAATAACAATGTGAACGATGTTACACCGGCAACGTAGGCAATAACGCACGAAAGCGCGGTCAGTACCAACGACATCGAGTATCTTTTTAAGAAATTGAATTTCTTTTCTTCTGCCCAACTCATGAAAGGTGTAATTCCAAGAAGGAGAGCCATCGCAATAGCTACCGGAAGGTTGACTTTGTTATAGAATGAGATATCAACCTGTGAAGCTTTGCCAAATAACCCTGTGATGATTGGGGACGACATTCCAACGAACGTGAACAACGCAGCCGCGCCCAAAACGCACATGCTCAATAGAAGTAATAATTCTCTATTCAAACTTGACATATCTATTTTCGGAGATTTGATTTCACTAAACCGTGTTGCCAACAAACCAAATCCCAATGCAATACTTACCACCATCACACCCATCAAATAATTGTTGATTCCTAAATCTACGAATGAGTGGACCGAAAAATCTGCAAGCACACCACTGCGTGTAAGAAACGTTGCATACAATACAAGAATGAACGTGAGAATGGCTAAAAACATATTTGTGCGCTGAAGCGATCCTTTCGCTTTAAACACAACAAGCCCATGAATAGATACGAGCATAACAATCCATGGAACGAGCGATGAGTTTTCAACCGGGTCCCATCCCCAATAACCGCCCCAGCCAAGAACTTCATAAGCCCAGAAGCCGCCGATGATGATGCCGGTGCCTAAGGATACAGAAGCAAAAAGCGTCCATGGAAATCCAGAGTTATTCCAATGCTCATATTTTCTTCTTGCTAATCCGGAGATAACCAGAGCGAATGGAAAAGTAGCCGCCGCATATCCCACAAAAAGAATCGGCGGATGAATTGCCATCCATGGATCTTGCAGCAATGGATTCAAACCTCTTCCGTCGAGTGGAACAGGTGTTATCAATTCAAACGGGCTTTTAATTAACAATAGAAGATAAAGGAAAGCAGAAAAAGCGCTCACAACCGCCATTGCATAGTTGTCGTCTCCGTTTGATTTTTTTAGAAAGAATAATCCCATCAGACCGACAAATAAAGCCCAGAGTAGAAACGTTCCTTCCTGACCTCCCCAGAAGGCGGAAATTAAATAAATCAACGGAAGGTCTTTCGAGCTGTAGCCGTTTACATATGAGTATTGAAACTGATGTGTGAAGAAAGCATACCACAATATTGCAGATGCAATCAAGCTTACAGCTACTGAAGCATAATATAAACGAGAAGCAATTTTCTGCCGACCGATTTGTACTGCCCGAAGCTTTGTTTGTTCATTTCTGATGAACGCAGCCGTCGCACCGAGCGATGCGAAGAACGCGATCAATATGCTGATATGTCCAAGATTCATAAATTAATTTTCTTTCTTTGTTGTTTTATCTCGATTTTTCTTATAGTCAAATATAGCGCAATACCGACAATTGATATAATCAACGTTGCTATGCCCAAGCCCCACCGCCTAAAATAGTATTCATCAATAGCATGTTGAGCTTCACCGGCAACAAAAGATGCGGTCGATAATCCATTCATCGCAGCTTTAGTAAATTTTTCATCATTGAATGAGTGCACCATCGTGCGTGTTTGCAATCGTGCCTGATGAATATCGCGGAGTTTATATTTCGCCTCTGAAATTTCCATTCCTTTTTGTTCTGCATCGGTTACAAGAGCGCCCGCGTAGTTTTCCGACGATTCCAAGCTATCCGTCAGATGCCTCATCGCTTTTGCAATAACATATCCTTTTGGATTTTGGTTCTCGCTATGGCACCGACTGCAAACTGCTTCGGGTGTTGCACCAAGAAGTTTTTCGGTTGCTGCGATAATTTCGTGATTGCTGTGGCAGGTTTCGCATTCGGGCAGTTTCTTCTCGTCGAAAACTTTTTTATGCGGACTGGAAGAAAATAATTCTGCATTTAATGCATGGCACGTTCCGCAGACCTTCGATATCGATTCAACGCCGGGCGGCGTTGCGCCGTGATTTCCATGACAATCGTTGCACGCAGGGGCGGCAACATCGCGCTTTTGAAGCAGCGCTATTCCGTGGACGCTTTTCGAAAATTTTTCATATTGATCTATAGGAATATTATATTCCTTCATATAGTCTGAGTTGCTGTGGCAGTGCGAGCACGTGGATGGTATGTTAACAGCATACACGGATGATTTAACGTCATTCGCCGAGCGTATATCATGACCGCCATGACAGCTTGCACACTCGGCAGTTTTAGGATCCCCCTTGGAATTCCGCATTCCGTGAACGCTTGTCTTGTATTTCTCCAATTGATCAACCCGTATCGATGGATTATATGTCCGCATGTATGCCGGATCAGCGTGACATTTTGTACAGGTCTTGACTGCATTCAATGGATAAACAGGCGATGCTGGATTTTTCACGGATACGATATTATGAACGCTATGGCATGTAATACACTGAACGATGTGTTCGCTGCCGGCGAGTGAAGATTTTCCATGAACACTCGTTTGAAGCAACTGCCATTGGTTGGTTGGGAGCGCGGAGCCAAGTTCCTTCATTTTATCCGGGTTCGCATGGCAATTGGCGCACACCTTCGAGATGTCATCTCCTTTTGGCACTCCGATGAAACCCGCTTCTTTGCTCATTGCCTGTTCCATATCCTCAGAGTTTTGATTTCCGCCATGACATCCTGCGCAGGATATTCCTTTTGATGAATGAATATCGTGTGAGTAAAGAGATGAAGGTTTATCGCCTAATCCTTTATGGCAAGAAAAACACTTATCACCGGCATAGGAGACTCCATTGCTAAGTGCGGGGAGAAGAAATGAAAGCAAAAATAACATTACTCGTTTCATAGCAACCACCCTATAATAGTGAAGAAAATAATGTAGAGAACGGCAAATAACCCGATATAGTTAATAAAACGATTTTGTTCTCCGCGATTACTTTTCTTGTCCCAGAAAGGAACAAGCATCCACAATAGACCGGCGAAACTGAAAAGCAGGACGCCAAAAACTTCACCGTCGATAACAAGCAATTTGGCGGGTATATATTTCAATGTCTGGAACATGAAAAGAAAATACCATTCCGGTTTGATGCCGGCAGGCGCCGAGGCGAACGGATCGGCTTTCTTACCCAATTCCCATGGGAAAAATACCGCAAGAATGGCAAGAAGATTTAACACGACAAGCCAAAAAAGTAAATCTCTCAATAGAAAGTTCGGGAAGAACGGCATTGTTTTCAGCCCGGACTTGGAATTTGCCTCCAGTCCTAATGGCTCGCTCATTCCCTGACGTTGTACGAGAACTAAATGGATTCCAAGGACGACGGTGAAGATGCCCGGTAGAACAGCAACATGAAAACCAAAAAACCGGGAAAGGGTCGCTCCGTTTACTTCTTCACTGCCGCGAAGAAATATCATTAGCGGCTTACCGATGAAAGGAATAACGCCGGCAATATCGGTGCCCACCTTGGTTGCAAAGAATGCAAGTTCATTCCAGGGAAGCAGATACCCGCTGAAACCGAAACCCAGCGCCAGAAAAAACATCAACATGCCGGTAATCCACGTCATCTCGCGCGGTTTACGATATGCCTTTTCAAAAAAAACGCTGAACATATGAATCATAGCAGTCAGAATAAACAGATTTGCTGTCCAGCTATGTATCGAACGTATCAGCCATCCAAAATTCACTTTAGACATGATGTACTGGATACTTTCAAAAGCAAATTCCTCACCGCTTTTATAATAGAGAAGCAGCAAAATGCCTGTTACTACCTGTATGATAAAAAGGAAAAGCGATACGCCGCCAAAATAATACCAAATCGAATGGCTGTGTACCGGGACGTATTTTTTACCCATGAATTGAATGAGGTTCTGAAGCTGAACGCGTTCATCAAGCCAAGAGTAGAATTTATTCCAAGCCGATTTCATATTGACACCACAAAATTGGATTTAAACATTTTTTGAGACGAAGATATTGTCACCTTGAACTACTACTTTATACTCGTTCAATGGTCGGGGCGGGGGACCGGAAACATTACGGCCATTCAAATCATACTTGCCGTTATGGCATGCACACCATATCATTCCGAAGTCTTTGCGGTATTGCACCGTACAATCAAGATGAGTGCACGTTGCAGAAAATGCGCGCAGGTCGCCGCTTTCTGTTCGGAGAAGCAAAACAGGCTTAGTTCCAAACTTTACTATCGTACCACTGTTCTTTTCGATATCCTTTAGCTTTCCAACTTTTACGCTTGAAACTTCGACCTCGCCTTGCTTGGGTGGCTTCAGAAAAGCAAAGATCGGATAAAGAATCGAACCAACAAGAGCGACGATACCTCCAGAGAGTATAATCTTAAGAAAATTTCGCTTGCTCTGTTCCGGTTGAGTTAATATCTCTTTGTTCATCATGAATGTTTCCTAATCTGATACAGTTTCAAGGTCACTGACCGGGGCGGGTTCCAGTACTTTGAGCAGAAATTTTTTCATTTATCACCCACCGAAATCGTTACGGTTATTTTGGATTATGACAATCACTACAATTCGTTTCTTTCCAGGCATCGCCTACATCAACGGGATGTTTGTAATCGATGCCGCTGAGCGACAGTCGAAGTGTATCCTGTTCGAATTGCTGAGCTAATATTGTATGACAAACATTACAATCTTTTGAAAGAACTTTCCCATCATCACTGACATGTTTGCCGTCGTGACATCGGAAACATCCCAGATAATACAGATGTCCAATGTTGTTGTTGAAGTTTTTCCAGTTAACTTTCATCTCGGGAAAGTAATTGCGGTTGTAAATTTTTTGCACTTCGACAATAGCGCTGTCGATTTTTACTTTCTTTGATGATGCAATATCCGGGTAGTTCTGCTGATAGTATTCATTTATGACGAGCTTAATGCTGTCAAGTGCGCTTTGCCTGCCGATATATGGATTTTCCAGTGCATTCACCGAGATACTTTTAATGTTGGGAAGTTTTGGATCAATCCATCCAAGCGACATGATGTGATTAACAGAGCGCGCCGGTGGATGATAAATATGTGTCGGACGGTTATGGCAATCAATGCAATCCATCCTTCGAACTATAGATTTCTTAAGAGAGTCGTCGCTTATTGTAATATCGGTACTCCGATAAATTGTTTCCTTACCGTCCGGAGTTTTGGAGCGCACCCAGGGTATAACCTGACGTTGCGTATCAAGCGCGGCATATGAAACCTCGTGTGCAATATTCATGTGCCAATGAATACCCGACGTTGGTCCGGCTTCGAGATTGCCGCCGCCAATTTTCATTAAGAGATTAAGCGTCCACTTGGTGTTATGTTCATCAGATGTGTAATAAGTGTTGACGTGCTGTTTTTCACTGAAGAAGTGTTTGGGCCAATGACATTGTTCACATGTTTCTTGCGCAGGACGTAGATTTTCGATAGGCGTGGGAATGGGTTTTGGATATTTATTGAACAGCACAGCATACACCTGATAACTGCCGGAGATTTTTGCCCGCACAAACCAGTCGGCGCCCGACCCGATGTGGCATTGTACACAACCAACGCGAGCATGAGGTGAGTATTGATATGCGGTGTACTCAGGCTCCATAACCTTGTGACATATTTCGCCGCAAAATTGATCTGAATCTGTGTACTCATACGCTTTGAAACTGCCGAATGCCGAGAAAGCCAATAAGACGATGGCTCCGATTGAGAAAAGAGTAAATGCGGCGCGATGATGGGGGTTATTCAGATCGATCTTTGGAAGATGAAGACCGTGAGGTTTCCCCAGGCGTTCTCTTCGATGTTCACGAATAATTCCAAAAGCAATTAGGAGTATTCCAACAAAGAGAACCATGGGAAGAATAACAAAAGTGAGGATTCCCATGTAGGGTTTCGATTGTGTAGCGAACATTTCCAGAATAATCAGGAATACAATCAATGCCAGGCTCACGCCGGCAACAGCCGCACCTAAAAGTGTAACCAGGTTATAAAAAGATGGGGGAAATATTCTCTTCATGGAATCGATCTTCTCGCTTTATTTATTGATCTCCGAAAAATCGCCTTGTATTTTGCTAATTCAAAGCCATATTCAGACCTTATGGTACTAAATATAAGAAAAATTTTGATTTAACGGTATGCAAATATCATTGCATAAACGATCCATACGATTATGCTGAAACCTACTGAGAGCGCGATCCACCCGAAAATTTTAACGGAACGTATAACTATCGGTTGATATGGTTCAACAAGATTTTCTTCGAGTTTGCCTTTTTCCAGGAGTTCTTTATATTCTCCGGGTTTATCCTGTTTGAATTCCTCGAGCGTCATTCTTCCGGTGAAGATAACAATGTCCATAGGAAATTTCTCCGGTCGCAGATGCGTGTTAAAGAAGTGGACGGTAAAAATAAATCCGACGGCAAGTAACGCTTCATCACTGTGGATAATTGTTGCCACATTAATCAATTCTCCTGGTAATACCAACGTAAAGATTTCTGGAAACCAGAGCATCAATCCGGTCGAGCCGATAACGAATACACCCCAAAAAACAGCAAAATAATCAAATTTTTCCCAATAAGTCCACCTGCCATATTGCGGTCGCGGACCTAAATTGAGAAACCACTTCAAACTCCCGATGAAATCATGCAAATCTTTTTTTGTGAATAGCATTGTGTTCGGACCGAAGAAGAGATTTTTCCAAGAACCGAATTCTGTACGCTTACGCCGAAAAAGATCGTACACATGTGTAAAAAAAATACCGAACATAACTATGGCTGCGAAGCGATGAATTGTTCCAGCCGACTCAAATCCGCCGAGTATGCGTGACAGAAATACTGCCCATCCCGTGTAGGAGAATTTGAGCGTCATTCCGGTAAGCGCTAAGCTCATGAAACTGACGATCATCAGAATATGAAGAATGCGGTTCAGACGTGAGAAACGGAGAAATTCTTTTTCGCCGGCGCTAGTTGTTGCTATTTCCATCTTTATCTTTCTCTTGTTTTTCTTGCGGCTCTTCTTTTTTCAGATGTGCCTTTTTAATCTCTCGTTGCATTTTTAATGCGCGCGGCAGCCAAAGCAGCGTATGAATCCCGCCTAAAATAAATGTCCCGATCAAAAGCGATGTCATTCCCCAGAATGTCCAGAATAGAAACGGGTATTTTTTCGGATCATGATGAGTCGCATGAGTCAGGTAACCGGCGAATCGTCTCGTCGCACCGCTATGACACTTCTGGCAAGTACCAACAACATTATCGTGGCTCAAACGTGACTTCGGATCGGAAATAGCGAGAATATCATGGGAACCATGGCAATCGTAACACTTTGCAGTTTTTGTGTATCCAAGCTGAGAAACTTTTCCGTGGTAAGTATCAAAATACGTCTTGGCAATATCTTCATGGCATCTCCCGCACTTCTGCATGATGTCGAGCTTAAATCCGGTTTCATCTGCACGACGGATTGTATGGGCGCTATGGCAATCCGCACAAACAGGCAACGGCTTATCGGTCTTCCCAACTAATTTAGCATGGATGCTCTGTTCAAACTGTTCCTGCATACCATAATGACATTTACCGCAGGTAGCGGGAATATTTTTGGGATTGATACTTGATGCTGTATCAGCATGAGGCAAGACGCTATGAGCAGTATGACAATTTGTGCACATCGCAGTTACAGTCAGACCGCTTTTCATCAAACCCTTACCGTGAATACTCTCATTATAATGTTCGATAATCTGATGTTCATCGCCGGTATAACGCGCAGCCGCTTTTCGTCCCTCGCGATGACATCTGGCACAAAGAATAGGGACATTGGTAGCGAAAGTTGAAGACTTCGGATCCGATTTTCCCAATACTCCATGAGTACCGTGGCATTCTTTACATATCGGCGCATTCGTGTCATTCTTTGTCATCAATTGACCGTGGGTGCTCTTCAGGTATTGAGTTCCGATTTCAGCATGGCATGAAGCGCAGTCGACTTTTTTTGTGATCGTTTCACACGGACGGATATGGGATGCGTTGACTTCGGAATGACATTGACTGCATGATACGTTTATATGCCGGGATAATTTTACCTCGTTATAATTTACATATAATGATCGGCTGTCTTTAGAAGATTTGATTTCACTCTTACCATGACATCGCATACAGTCTTTATCTGCCATTCCCTGATCATAAAATACTTTCCTTACCTTGTGCGGCTGATGACAGTCGATGCAGGCGGGGAGAACGTTTGCTTCTTTTTCCCACAGTTCACCCTTGATTACTTTCCGGTGCACCATCTCAATTTCAGCGTGACACTGGGTACATGTTGTGGCAATGTTTTTTCGCGCGATAGATGAAGCCGGATCGGTGTGGCGTAAAATTGAATGCGCAGTATGGCATGACGCGCAATTGGGCGCAACGATTAAGCCTTTTTTAAGAAGCCCCTGTCCATGGATACTCTCTGAAAAATTTTCCAGTATATGATCTTGATGAATTGTCCGCTGTTTCTGTACGGGCGATCCTTCCTGGTGGCACTTTCCGCAAAGGAACGGAATCTTCAGGGGTGATATCGGCGAGCGTGGATTTTTTGCCGGCAGAATGTCGTGATTTCCGTGGCAGTCGTTACAATGAGGAGCCAATGCGTCGCCCCGGCCTATCGCCTGCCCATGAAGAGATTTAGTATGAAGCTCTTGTTCCGCTGAATGGCAGGTTCCGCAATTGACCGGTTTCAAATCATCTTCATGGGGAAATTCTTTTCCCTCAAGATCGGCATGGCAGGAAATACAGGTCAACGAGCCATGGACAGCATCGGAAAAATTTTTCTCATTGACGAAAATGGAAATAGTTTTGCCTTTACGCGTGCCGGTTGCCGATTTATCTCCGTGGCAACCAAAACAGTCACTATTTTCTTGGGCAACTAACGAAGCGGCTGTGATTGTTAGAAAAAAGAGAATCCAGAAAAAGATTGTGCGATATATTTTTCGAAAAGACATTATCTTACCGATTCTCATTTTCATTGGCGGATTCTTTTTCAATCTCTTTCAAGAATTCTGCATTCCTGATATTTTCAAGTTCCAGGGGATGTTCATCAGCCATTTCTTCCTCGGTTAAAGTGCCTTTCCAGAATGCAAGATTGATTGGGTAGATGTCCGGATTGAATATTACAAAATAAAAATGCCAAGCTATGATCGATAGTGTTGCAAGCCATGCCTCATAATAATGGATCGTTCGGGCAACATCCCATCCTAATTTTGTAAGCAAACCGAGAAAAGTATTATCAAACCAAAGTACGAAACCGGTCGCCGCCATGACAATAGTTCCCCATATCAAAGCCCAGTATTCACTTTTTTCAATATAACTAAATCTCCCGAATTTTGGTTTAACTTCTGAAATTCCCAGATTATATTTCAGCACACCCACAGCGTCGGCTGCGTCTCTGAGTGTTGGAAGTAAATCTCTGATTAATTGTTTACCCCTTGTAACGAAGAAAATATAATAAAGATGATATAAACTTACCAGTACAAGTATAACGCCTGCGATTCGATGGACGATTCCACGTATATCGAACATCAACGGGCTGATGTTGCGTATCGGCACTACCCACCACGCATCTGGATATTTTAAAGCAAAACCGGTCAGAACCAGCGTAATGAAGCTTACAAGTAGAGTGACGTGTTGCAGCCGCTCACTCAGCGACATACGGAGATATAAACCGCGGCCATAATGCTCTTCGATGATTAAACCTCGCCGAATCATTAACTTTCGTTTGGACTTTCTCACGAAATCAAAAAGATTGTGTGCCATCATCCCGCCGATTGTAATTACTATCAACATGATATATGATGTTGAGATCCAGTAGAGCAGAGGCTCGTCCTTGTTTTCGGTGGCTATATGGACCGAGCCGATCGTGAATCTTTCATTTGCTCCGGGATGACATTTACCGCACGTGGTTGCCAGATTTGCTTTATTAATCGTTGAAGTCGGATCGCTTGATGGTTTGATGTTATGAACGCCATGACAACTTGCACAATTTGCAACTTCAACAGATCCGGCTTCGCTGGCTAAACCATGATAGCTATCAGAAAATGTTTTGAAACGGTCGCTGTCAAGTCCATACTTTTGCGATAACTTTATCGAGCTATGACAGGGTGAGCAAACGCGGGAAGAAACATTTGCCGCGGCAACCCTGGATGTTGGATCGCTGTGGCGGAGAATGTCGTGCTCGCCATGGCAGTCGGTACAAATAGGCGCATCTTTCACTCCTTTTTTCAATGCAACACTGTGTATGCTTCCTTCGTATTCATGAGCAACATCGGCGTGGCATTTTGAACATGTTTCAGCAAGGTGTAGTTTGCTAACGAGCGCCGTCGGGTCTTGCCCTTTTTTCATTTCATGACTTCCATGACAATCAACGCAGTTAGCCGCTTTTGCATTCCCCTTCAGAAGGGCGGAACCGTGGACGCTTTTTTCATATGCCGCAATGAAGCCGGCAGTGGGCGACGTTTCTGCGCGAACGTCCGGGTTATCAAGGTGACATGATAAGCAAACTTTTTCTTGTTCAGTTTTATATTTTAATGAATCGCGAATACCGGCGCTGTTCGAAATCTCATGACGATGACACGTTAAACAATCTGGAGCGCCCTTTATAGCGCTGTTCAATGCTTTTCCATGAGATGATTGAGTAAAACTTTCCCTCACATCATTATGACATTCATTGCAAGATTCGCCGACATTTGTTTCGCTGAATTTTGATCCATCCACTTTTGATGATACGATGTTGTGACTTCCATGGCAATCTTTGCAGGTAACGTCAGGCTGTTTATTTGCCAAAATTGCCTTGACTAATTGGGGATGGAACCCATGTTTAGCCGGTGCGTTTTTATGGCACGTCAAGCAATTGACGGGTTCAATTTTTTTCTTATGGGGAATATTTTCCGCGCTGAAATCTTTATGGCATGAAATACATCCCAATTTCAAATGAGGCGATTTATCAAGAACTGATTCATCGACGAATAGGGAAATCTGCTTCCCTTCTTTTTCCATCGATATAGATTTGTCGCTATGACATGCGAGACAATCTCCACTGGATTGTGCCAGAGATGGGAGAGAATTCAATGCGAGTAAACTACTCAGACACAGTATTATTAAAAACAAGATTTTTTTCATGAGATTTATGCAATAAAAACCCTGCCAGCAATATTGGGATGTAACGAAACGCTGCTGGCAGGGAAATGAATATTCACTACATTAGACGATGAACTATGCAGTTATGATTTCTTTACAGGATGTTTAATCTTTCCCCACATATCTTTAAATTTAAATTCTTTAAAGGTTGGGCTCTTTTCATTATGGCAAGTTTTGCATTGTTTCTCAATAGCAGCTTCGTCTTTATATTCCGTTAAGCCGGCTGCAATTGCTTTTGCCTTATCTTTCATGATTGCCATATTTTTGTATGCTGAGCCAGCGCCGTGGCATGATTCGCATGTTACACCTTCTTTTACATCGAATGTTTTATCCAACAATTTTGCATCGGCGGTAATAACATGACATGATAGACATTCTGGAGATTCAGATGCCGGTTTTTTTAATCCTTTTTCTTTCGCGATTTTTGCGGATGCATCAGATGTTAGAGTAACAAATGCTTTTGCGTGTTTCGATTCGCTCCATACTTTTAATTGATTACCCTTGGCGTCTGTTTTGTGACACATCGAGCAACCTTTTACTCCAACATATTTGTTAGGCGTTTTATCTCCTGCTAGCCCAGGCACAACAAGTAAAACAACGAAGGCAACCAGCAAGATTACAACAATTGCATGTTTCATAATAGCTCCTATATAATAATAGAATAAATTATTGTGGGATATTAGTTTAATTATCTTTACGTTTTACGTTATTCAGCTTCAGGTGCAATTGTTCATCGATGTCTTCTTCCAGAATCATCTGAACTTTGGTCGGCTTCACAGCAAGAACAGGAATAGGAGAATGTCTAATTACTTTCTCGGCTACACTTCCCATCAGGATGTGTGCTATTCCTGCGCGTCCATGTGTTGATATGATGATCAGGTCAACGTTTTCATCGAAAGCGAACCTCACAATTTCTCTGCTCGGGTCCCCAACGCGAATATTCTTAGTGATATCGTCACATTCACTTAGATGCTGGGATGCGATTGCTTCTAAACTTTTCATCGCATTTTTTTCCGCATCCTTTAATAAATTCTCGGAACTTTTCGAACCTTTACTTAATTTGCGGGAAGTTCCTTTATCTAATACATGAAGCAAGCATATTTCTGCTTCTTGAAGCTCAGATACTACCGACGCATACTCCAAGGCTACCAGTGAAAGCTTGGAAAAATCTGTAGGTACAAGTATCTTTTTGATTTTTTTCATTTTCAAAACCGATCCTTGCGACACTTACGATATATAATATGCGAAATATATGAAATATTCATCACAAAAGATATGCCTATATAAATTATTTAAAATATGCCTTCTATTATAATAATATTGTAACTATATATCAACATTGAGAATTACAGTGTGTATAATGACTACTCATGTGGTATATTTAAATCTTTTATCCGTCTGTAAAGTGTCGGAAGACTGATCTTCAATGTTTGGGCGGTTATTTCTTTATTGAAATTATGTTTGCGTAATTCAGAGTGGATATACTGACGCTCAAGATTATTCATTGCAGATTCTAGAGACGAAAAGTTAGATGATAGTTCCATATTGCTTCCGGCGCGGAAAAATTCTGGCAGATCGTTTATTGAAATAAATTTTTCGTTACAAAAGATAACAGCACGTTCAATTACGTTCTCCAGTTCCCGTATTTCCCCTTTCCACTCGTGCTGGATAAGAAATTGCATCGCCGTATTATCTACGCCCTGTATATCTTTCCGCATTTCTTGTCTGAATTTGTTCACGAAATGATCAACAAGAAGCGGAATGTCTTCCTTCCTTTCGGCAAGCGATGGGAGCTTGATGTCTACAACATTAAGCCGATAAAATAAATCCTCACGGAAGTAACCGGAGGCAACCTGCTTCTGAAGATCCCGATTTGTGGCTGCGATAAACCTGACGTCGACTAATATGGAAGATGACATTCCTACCGGCGTGATTTCTTTTTGTTCGATTGCGCGCAGTAATTTTACTTGTAGCTGCATCGGCATTTCGCTAACCTCGTCGAGAAAGAGCGTTCCGCTGTCGGCAGCTTTGAAGTATCCCATTTTATCCGCTACCGCGCCGGTAAAAGAGCCTTTCTTATGCCCGAACAGTTCGCTCTCAATCAATGTTTCGGGTATCGCTCCGCAGTTAACGGTAATAAATGGTTGTTCTTTTCTCTTGCTGTTGAAATGTATTGCCTTAGCAACCAACTCCTTGCCCGTTCCGCTTCTTCCTGTGATCAGAATCGTACTGTCGGTTGCAGAAACACGATTAATAAGATCAAATACGCTTTGCATCGGCGCACTTGTACCGACCAGATTGGAAACGCCTGCTTCGCGGTGAAGTTCACGGCGCAAATACTGATTCTCAAGTGCAAGTTTTTTATGCTCAAAGAGTCGGCGAATTTTAACAAGCAATTCGTCAAACTCAATCGGTTTCAAAATATAATCGTTTGCACCTGTACGTAAAGCGGCTATGGCGGTTTCGAGCGAGCCGTAGGCTGTAATGATGATGACAGATGTTTCCGGATTCAACTGAACGATCCGATCGAGTAACTCGATTCCTTTCATTTCAGGCATCTCAAGGTCGGTAATTACGAGGTCGTAAGATTCAACTTTAAGTTTTTCATATGCGGCGCGCCCATTGTCTGCCTCGCCTACCGTGTAACCTTCTTTCCGTAAAATATATGAAATTGATTCGCGAATAATCTGCTCATCGTCTACAACTAATATTTTGTCTGGCATTAAATTTACCCGTGTATCTGTTAAAATAAATAAATGATTTAAACTGTTCTGGAGAAAACCGGTTTTTCCTTCGGTATTTTTGTCAGATAAGCATCGAAGCACATTGCAATATTTCGCAGGAACAATCTTCCCTGCGACGTTACCGTTAGTGTACCGCCCGATCTTTGCAGCAGCTTGTCTTCGATAAAAGGTTGAAGGCTATTAATGGTGTCCTTGAAATATTCTTCAAATACAATCTTGAACTTTTTCTCGACATCGGAGATTTCAAGCGCGAGATCGCACATTAACCTCATAATAATGTGCTTGCGAAGCTCATCATCGAACGACATTTGGTACCCAACATCGGTTGCAAAGTGACCCGCATCGATTGCCTTGTAATATCCCGTCAAGGTTTTTGCGTTCTGGGCATAATTATTAGCAAAATGACTAATCGAAGACATCCCAAGTCCGAAAAGATCGCATCCGGCTTTTGTTGAGTATCCCTGAAAATTTCTATGCAATGATTTATTCATTTGCGATATTGTCAGCTCGTCATCAGCTTTAGCAAAGTGATCCATTCCGATATATACATAACCTGCATCGATAAGTTTTTTTATTGTCATCAGAAGAATCTTCATCTTATTTTCCGGCGTTGGCAAATCTTCCGGTTTGATAAGTTTCTGGTGAGGTTTTATCCACGGGACGTAAGCGAAATTGTACACGGCGATACGTTCAGGCGAAACCTCGATGATGTGATCAACTGTTTTCTCGAACGATTCAAGCGTTTGCAGCGGAAGACCGTAAACGAGATCGAGGTTCAGACTGACGAAGCCCAGCGACCGCGACCATTCGATTGCCTGCCGCGTGATTTCTTCTCCCTGATTTCGGTTGATTGCGGAGAGTACTTTTTCGGAATAATCTTGAACCCCCATGCTTATTCGGTTAAATCCGTTTTGTCGTAATGACTGCAGATGCTCTAATGTGAGGTCTCTAGGATCGATCTCAACGCTTAACTCGGCATCATCGGTAAAATTGAAACGTTTTTTGATGTACGATGCGATTTCGGAAATTTCAATTGGCGTTAAATATGTGGGTGTTCCGCCTCCCCAATGCATCTGGATTACTTTACGGTTTGGATGAATATAAGACGACAGTAAATCGATTTCTCTTTTAAGGTAATCAAGATATTCTTTCACGCGTTCCCGGTTTTGAGTAATGATGGTAGTGCATCCGCAGAAATAACAGAGCGTATCGCAGAACGGGATATGGAGATACAGCGATAAATCGGTTTTGTTATCCGGATGATTCAACTTGCTGATTTCTCTTTTATATCTCTCGTAACCAAACTCTTTTGAAAAAAGAGGCGCTGTCGGATAGCTTGTATAGCGTGGACCCGGGCGGTCGTATTTCTTCATTAATTCAGCGAGGTTTGGACCAATTAAATCGTCATCGGGTTTCATAGTAACTTTGTTTAACTTCATTTTATGTATAGAACAATATTAATGATGATCAGATTTGATTCAATCGTTATGCCATAAAAAACGATTATTTTCGTTTAATTTTCCGGAAAAACAGGAGGGATATTTATTATCCTTGAGAAACAGCATCGCTCCTTTTTCATGCATGATAACATAGGAGCATAAATATATACTGTTTAAACTGATGAGAGTACTATATATAGAGGTGAAAAAAAATCTAAACCGAATAATAATAATATCTACTATTGCTAATAGATTTAACCGGCTTGATATTGAATGCAGAAAAACGATTACACTTTCAACAGTGATAAGGCAATCGAATGGCATTTGAAAGTAATGTTTAATCCATATATTTTGAGTTCAGTAAATGGAATGATTTTTGTGTATCTTTTGACAGACGATATAGATGATACACAGTAAATTGTTCTGCCGAAACAACAAAGGATAAGTGTGAAAACCAAAGAGCATTTACCAACACCTACGGTTACGATTGAGCGGATAAACCTCGATGTCGTATTCAGTACGTTAATAAACAATGGTTATAATGTAATTGGTCCTACTGTGCGAGAAGGCGCTATTGTTTATGATTCGATAACTGCAAGTAATAATCTGCCGGTTGGTTTTACACAGGAACAAGACGCCGGGAAATATAAACTTGTGAAACGCGGCGATCAAGCAGTGTTTGGTTTTAACAGCACCCCGCAATCGTGGAAGAAATTTCTTCACCCCCCAACTTTAGAATTATGCTATTCTCATCGTGACAGGAACAGCATAACGATTACAACGCCCAAAACTGAGTCGCAAAAACATGCATTTGTTGGTGTTCGGTCCTGCGATCTTGCGGCTATCTCGGTACTGGATAAAGTATTTATTTCCAGCCCGTATACTGATACTGGTTATCAGGCTCGACGATCGGATATATTCATTGTTGCCGTCAACTGCGGACAGGCTGGCGGTACTTGCTTTTGTACTTCTATGCAAACAGGTCCAGGCGCAACAAAAGGGTTCGATATTGCGCTGACCGAAATAATTGAGAAAGACCGTCATTATTTTGTTGCGGAGCCGGGAACAGAGCAAGGTGAAACTATCCTGAAAGGCGTCCCACACAAAGAAGCAAATATTTATGAACTGAAAGCGGCAGAAAGTCTGCTTGAAAATACCGCTGAACAGATGGGTCGGAAAGTCGACACCACGAATATCGCGGAACTTCTGAATAATAATTCCGATCATGCGCGATGGCAGGAAGTTGCAAAACGCTGCCTTACGTGCGGAAACTGTACAATGGTTTGCCCGACATGTTTCTGTAGTACGATAGAAGATGTAACAGATTTATCGGGCGATAATGCATCACGTATCAGAAAATGGGATTCGTGTTTCACGTTGGGATTTTCATATATACACGGAGGGTCTATCCGTCCGTCGGCAATGTCGCGATATCGCCAATGGTTGACACACAAGTTTTCTTCATGGCATCATCAATTCGGAACATCAGGGTGTGTCGGATGTGGAAGATGCGTAACTTGGTGTCCTGTTGCCATCGATGTCACTGAAGAATTAAACGCAATTAGAACCAATGAACAAACTAATCCATCGACCAAATCAACAAAGGAGAAACAATGATGGAATCACTTGAACCTTTATTAGCAGAGCATCCCTTTTTGAAGGGACTTGATTCGCGGTATACCCAGATTATCACCGGCTGCGCCTCGAATGTGCGCTTCGATACGGGGCAAATTATTTTTCGCGAGGGTGAAGAAGCAAATCAATTTTATATTATCCGGCAGGGCAAAGTTGCTCTTCAGATTTACACGCCGGGTCGAGGCTCGATTATTATCGACACACTCACCGAGGGGGAAGTGCTCGGATGGTCGTGGCTTATCCCGCCTTATCAGTGGCGTTTTGACGCCGTCGCTTCGGAACTGACGCGCGCTATCGCGCTGGACGGGAAATGTCTGCGAAATAAGTGCGAAGCCGACCATGATTTAGGTTACGAACTGCTTAAGCGCTTCTCGTCTATTGTCGATCAACGTCTTGAATCAACTCGCATACGATTACTCGATATATATGATAGCAACCCTTGAACAGAAAAAAAATATCACGGCTGCTTCAGCGGATATGAAACCCGTATTATTCCGCATCAGCCGCATGCAGAAAGACACGCATGATACTTTCACTCTCGATTTAGAACCCCCGAAGGGCGGTTTCTATTTTGAACCCGGGCAATTCAATATGCTCTACCTCCATGGCGTGGGCGAAGTACCGATCTCGATTTGCGGCGATCCATCAGTGCACAATAAATTGATTCATACAATCCGTGCCGTGGGCACTGTTACTAAAGCGATGCAAAAACTTAAGAAGGGTGACCTGTTAGGGGTGAGGGGTCCATTCGGAACACACTGGCCCGCTGAAGAATCGGTAGGTAACGACATTGTTATTATTGCTGGCGGCATCGGACTTCCACCTTTGCGCCCTTCAATATATCATATTCTTGCGAACCGTGGAAAATATGGTAAAGTCGTTCTGCTGTACGGAACCCGTACACCTAAGGACATTCTTTACCGAAAAGAACTTGAACAATGGCGTGCACGATTCGACATGGAAGTTCATGTCACTGTCGATCGTGCGGCAGGTGATTGGCATGGAGATGTTGGTGTTGTAACAACTTTAATTTCGCGCTCGCATTTCGATCCTTCGAATACTGTTGCTATGCTTGTCGGACCGGAAGTAATGATGCGGTTTACCGTTCTCGAATTACAAAAACGCGGCATGGAACCCAACAATATCTATATGTCGATGGAGCGTAACATGAAATGCGGCACCGGATTTTGCGGACACTGCCAGTATGGACCGACTTTTATTTGTAAAGATGGACCGGTTTATCCGTACACTGCAATCAAAGATATCTTTGTGAAAAGAGAAATCTAATATGAAGAAGACGAAAAAACCTAAACTTGCAGTTTGGAAATTTTCATCATGCGACGGGTGCCAGTTGAGCCTACTCGATTGTGAAGATGAATTGCTCGCAGTCGCAAGCGCTATTGACATAGCAAATTTTCCGGAAGCGTCCCGCGCCGTAAGCAAAGGTCCATACGACATCTCACTTGTCGAGGGATCGATAACAACACCGCACGATGCGGAACGGATTCATAAAATTCGCAGGCAATCGAAAATGCTTATAACGATCGGCGCCTGCGCTACCGCCGGCGGCATACAGGCGCTCAGAAATTTCAAAGATGTGAAAGAGTTTACTTCGATCGTTTATGCTACGCCTGAATATATTTCAACATTGAGCAAATCAACTCCGATTTCCGATCATGTTCATGTAGATTTTCAACTGCACGGATGCCCGATCGATAAGTATCAACTGCTTGAAGTGTTAAATGCATTTCTCAACGGACGAAAACCAAACACACCCGCATACAGCGTGTGTATCGAATGCAAACGACGCGGTATTATTTGCAGAACAGTTGCATTCAACCAAATCTGCTTAGGTCCTGTAACGCACGCAGGATGTAATGCGCTCTGTCCGTCATATGATCGCGGTTGCTTTGGCTGTTTCGGTCCGAAAGAAACACCGAACACAACTTCATTCGCAGATTATTGGAGTAAACTTGAAATGACCGAGAGAGAGTTGGTTAGAAAATTCCGCGGTATTAATGCATATGCGAAAGAATTCCGATTAGAGAGTGAAGCACATGAAGGCTAAAACATCGAAAATGAGAACCATAAAAGTTGATTATTTGGCGCGCGTCGAAGGCGAAGGCGGATTGATTGTTAAAATAAAAGACAATAAAGTTACCGACGTTAAGTTTAAGATATTCGAACCGCCGCGGTTTTTCGAAGCGTTCATGCGCGGCAGAGATTACAGTGAGGCGCCGGATATAACCGCGCGTATATGCGGCATCTGCCCGGTTGCTTACCAGATGAGTTCCTCTCATGCGATGGAGGATGCTCTTGGAGTAACTGTCGATAGACAGATTCGAGCGCTTCGACGATTATTATACTGTGGCGAGTGGATTGAGAGTCACGCGCTTCATGTATATATGCTGCACGCACCCGATTTTTTAGGATTCGAGGATGTCATCCAGATTGCACAAAAATTTCCGGATGTTGTTAAGCGAGCGCTTCAATTGAAAAAAATCGGCAACGAACTGATGACAATTATAGGCGGGCGCGAAATCCATCCGATCAATCCTAAGGTAGGCGGATTCTACCGTGTTCCTTATGAACATGAACTCCGCAGGATGATTGATAAACTGAAGTGGGCGCTGGAAGCGTCTATTGAAACTGTAAAGCTGACATCGACGCTAACCTTTCCTGATTTCGAACAGGATTACGAATATGTATCCCTTCGCCATCCCGATGAATATCCTATTACCGAAGGACGGTTAGTTTCCAACAAGGGATTGGATATATCCATTAAGGAGTACGAGAAACATTTTCAGGAAGAGCATGTTGAGCATGCAAACGCGCTTCATTCTGTTCACATCGGAAGTGGACCCTACCACGTTGGTCCTCTCGCGCGATACAATCTGAATTATGATAAGCTTACGCCTAAAGCAAAGAAATCAGCAAAAGACGCCGGACTTGGAAAAACGTGTTTCAACCCCTTTAAGAGCATCATTGCCCGGAGTGTCGAGCTTGTGTTTGCTTGCGAGGAGTCGATCAGGCTGATCGAAGAATACAAAAAACCGGAGGAGCCATTCATCGATATTAAACCGAAAGCCGGCACTGGCTACGGTTGTACCGAAGCGCCTCGCGGGATATTATATCATCGATACAAGCTGGCGGACGACGGTTCGATTCTGGATGCGAAGATTGTCCCGCCAACATCGCAAAATCAAAAAACTATAGAGAAAGACCTCTTCAATTACGTCTCTAAAAATATCGAGTTATCCGAGGATAAACTCACCTGGCAGTGCGAGCAGGCAATCCGCAACTATGACCCGTGCATCTCATGTGCCACGCATTTCCTGAAATTGCATATAGAGCGCGAGTGAAAGCCGCTGTTTGATTTTAATTGATTTTTTTGTTACTTACTATTGCCGTAAATAAATAAACATTTATGTCTCACACATATAATGGAGGATAGTTATGGCAACAACAAATCTTTTGCAATATTTAAATAAAACCGGAGTTCCGTTCGAATTACTAAGCCACGTTCCGGTATTTTCGGCGCACGATGTAGCCGCCGCAACCCACATTCCCGATAGCGAATCAGCAAAAACAATTATCATCCGCGCGGATGACAGCAAATGGATGGCTGTTCTGCCCGCAGATTACCGACTAAATGATCGCTTGCTGAAGCGCGCCCTGGGCGTCAAGCATGTACACTTTATTCAAGAAGAAGAGCTTACAACGCTTTTTCCGGATTGTGAAGTTGGCGCTATGCCTCCGCTCGGTAATATCTACTCGATGCCGGTAATTGTCGATGAGTCCATTACTCACGATGAAGAGATTGTATTCAATGCCTGTACCCATACCGAATCTATCAAAATAAAGTATAAAGATTTTGAGAATTTGGTGAAGCCCCGAATCGCGCAAATTGCCGAGCCGTCGCATTCAGCCGAAGACCGGGAATGGTAAAAAAGAGTATCTCTTTAAATATTAATATCCGTTGAAAGCCGCACGGTGAATGAAAAGTAGAATTCTTGTGATTGGAATTGGCAGCGACTTTAGATGCGATGACAGAGCCGGGCTTGCAGTGGCGCGACTTCTCAAAGAAAAAAACATTCCCGGGGTAGAGGTGATTGAAGTAAGCGGCGAAGGTACGGCGCTTATGGAGCGGTGGAAAGACGCAGAATATGTTGTTCTCATCGATGCAGTGTCTTCGGATTCACCTCCGGGCACGATCCACCGCATCGATGTACAGCGGCAGACAATACCTAAATCATTTTTCCATTCGTCCACACATCAATTCAGTGTGGCAGAAGCGGTCGAGTTGTCTCGGGCATTGAACCGGCTTCCGCCGCATTTAATTATCTACGGCATCGAAGGCAAGAACTTTTCTCAAGGTATGGGAATCACGCCGGCTGTAAAAGAAACTGGCAGGCATGTTGTAGATTTGATCATCGAAGAACTAAAGACTATAAAACGCAATAATTACCCCAGGATCAATAAGATTGTTTAGAATACAATCTTTTTCGTTGTCGATAACATAGCCAAAGGAATTGTGATTATTTCGAATTTGCTATTTAATTTTTTTCGTGATAAATTTAGTCACGATATGAATTATTTTCATAATCAGCCCGCATATACAATTCACCAATCATTAATTTTCATGGAGGATGATTCTATGAAACATTTTACAATCTATACCAAATTATTCTTGATCCTCTTACTCTTAATATCGATAACCGTGACATCTGCAGTTGCACAAATTAAAAAAACAGGAGATGATGCGCTCGGTACGAAGAAGTATGACGATTTTGAAAAACCGGAAGTTTGCGGTGCCTCGTGCCACGTAGATTTCTATCAGCAGTGGAAGCAGGCGATGATGTCGCAGGCGTACACTCATCATTGGGATGAAATCGAGTATTTCAAATTAGCTGTTCCACATGCCGAAAAAGATCCGAAGGTTGCAGGCGTGAAAGCCGGCTGCAACGGATGCCATTCGCCGATAGCATTTCTTGCCGGCGATGTTCCACCGCCTAAACCGGAAGAGAACAGCCGTGCTAACGAATCGGTTTCTTGCGATGTATGCCATACTATTACTGGTTTTGCCGGAGACACGCCATTCAACTTTAATTACATCTCAGAACCGGGTAATGTAAAATATGGACCGCGTGAAGCGGCAAGTTCGCCAGCACATGAGACAAAATACTCGGCATTTCACAAGACTGCCGAATTCTGCGGGATGTGTCATAACGAAAAAGATCCATACGACATTTGGGTGAAATCTACACATCTTGAATGGAAAGAAGGTCCGTACTCTAAGGAAGGAGTTACGTGTCAAAAGTGTCATATGACTTTCGCGAAAGCACACAATGCCTCGATGGGACCGGAGCTTCCCGATGTTGCTCAACATCTTTTTCATGGTGCGCACGATCCGGGAAAAGTCCGAGGAGTCGTTGAGCTACGCATTCATCCCGATATCCGGGATGTTGAACCGGGCGAAGCTGTGAAATTCACTGTCGCTCTTTTCAATCAAAAGACGGGTCATAAATTTCCGACAGGTTCTGCTGAAGAACGAATGCTTTGGCTGCATGTAGAAGCAACCGACTCAAAGGGAATAGTTTATCATCTTCCGGTTGATAAGAAAGGATTCCCAGGTGAAGAATATACAATTGCTGCCAACACGCTTGCATATCAGGATATGGGAATTGCTTTGAATCTACCCGACTTCAAAGGTGTTCAACGTGATGGCGTGCCCGAAGGAGATAGAATTTTCCGATTGCCGTATCTCGATCCGCAAGGAAGAATGACGATACAACAATGGAACACTGCTTCTCAATCGACCGATTATCGGATCGGTCCGCGCGAGACGAAACTTGAAACATTTACATGGACAGTTCCCGTAACTGCGGCACCGGGCGCAATGAAAGTAAAAGCGGTTCTGAGCTATCAGAAACTACCAACTCCGATTGCTGAATTCCTTGGTGTACCGAAAGACGAAGCAGAAATCATCGAAGTCAATTTTCATGAAACGAACATAAACATTACTCAATAATTTGGAGGATAGAATATGAAAAAAATTATTTTTTCAATTTTTATTATTCTTGCGTTTGTTGTAATCATCGTAGATCAGGCATCGGCAATACCTGCATATGCGCGTAAGTATGATATGTCGTGCAACGTCTGTCATTCACCAGTCCCGAAACTGAAACCTTACGGCGATGAATTTGCGGCAAACGGATACCAACTGAAGGATAAAGAACCGCCTCGCTTTGCCCGTGAAACGGGTGACGATAAGCTTTTGTTAATGCGTGAGCTGCCTTTAGCGGTTCGGTTTGACGGAGCTTTTCGAATGCGTCCCGGTAAAGATTCCGTTAACGCAAAAACCGATATCGAATGGCCCTTCGTTATGAAAATCTTATCCAGCGGTCAGGTTGCAAAAGATGTATCGTACTTTTTTTATTTCCTGATGAACGAAAAAGGATCTCTTGTTGGAGTTGAAGACGCGTTTCTGTATTTCAATAATGTCGGAAATGTTGATTTCGACATAATGGCTGGTCAGTATCAGGTTTGCGATCCGATATTCAAACGAGAGCTTAGACCGATGTATGAAGACTACGAAATCTATAAAGCAAAACCGGGCAACTCGAAAGCAGATCTGACATATGACCGCGGGTTAATGCTCAGTTACACTCTGCCAACAGAAACGGATATCATAGCATCGGTGTCAAACGGAAACGGCATTGAGCCGGGTGAAGATTTCATGTTCGATACCGATCCTTATAAAAATTTCTTCTTCCGCATCGCTCAGCCGATAGATTCAAATTTTTCAATCGGCAGTCTCGGTTATTTTGGTAAAGAAGAAGTAGACAGTATCAAAAGCAAGAGTAATATCGGGATGGGTGGGATAGATGCTACTATATCTTATGATCAAGTTGAGTTGTGCGGACAATTTATGTACCGCGAAGATTCGAATCCAAACCCCATTGAAAACAAGGGAAAAATAATAACGCGCGGTGGATTTTTACAGTTGATGTTCGCCCCGCAACTAGATAAAAGCGATTGGTATATCTTCCTGATGTACAACCGAATAGATTCAGATCAGGAAGATTTAAAATACCATGCAGTTGCCGGAAACTTCACATACATGCTGGCGCGGAACTTGAAGTTGATGGGCGAATGTGGGTACGATTTAGAGCGCAAACAACCGAAGCTGACGTTCGGTTTTATGACTGCGTTTTAATTTCTATAATATGTGCGATTCACTTTAACGATTCGATCTTTGAAGTTCGTAAAAGATATAAGTATACCGTACTTTAAAGATGTTCTTCACCTAACAGTCTATCATGAGTGTAATTTAAAACAACAAAGCCCGGCAAGTCTTACAATCCTGTCGGGCTTTTGCTTCGTGTATAGCGAATTATCTCAGGCAGTTAGGGCTTCCTCGGCTACCTTTGATAATTCGGAGGGAGTAAAAGGTTTTGGTATGAAATTGAATGCGCCGGCTTTAGTCGCCTCGATTGCCGTTTCGATAGAAGCAAAACCGGTGACCATGATTACAGGAACTTCGGGATAGTTACTCTTAATCGAATCCAGCACTTCTAAACCGCTTCTCTTCGGCATCTTTAAATCTAATATTACGAGATCGTATTTGTTCAGCTTCATTTTCTGCATGGCAGAATCGACATCGAAAGCTTCTTCAACCGCACAGCTTTGCTTTGAAAGTATCCGGCGAACGCTGTGGCAAACAATCGGTTCATCATCGACTACGAGTACGTTATGTTTCGCAGTCGCATCTCTGCCGTACAGAGCCGCGCGGGGAATGTCGGATCGATCTAAACAGTTGATGTAATCGGCGCTTGTGTACCTTTCGACTTCCGATATGTTAAACGGCATATCAACATCAATTAGATTTGTTGTAGGGTGAATAACTTTTGCGGATTTTGCGCGGGCTTTTTCTTTTTTCTCGATCGGGCATTCAGTCGTACATTCTCTGCCGTCCAACACAACCTTGCGGCAGTCACGTTTTCCGGCGTGGCAATATGCTTTATCGGCAACTTTCTTCGCAAGCGGTACATCTGAGTGTGTAAGAGCTTCTACATATTCTTTCGAAGTGGCGCGCTCGACCTCGGTTTCATTAAACGGCATATCGACATCGATATTACCGGATGTCTTTTCTTCTGTTTGCTACAGGACTTGCTGTTTTGCACGCGCTTCAATTTTTACTTTCCTGTCAGTAAGAGCTTTCTCCGTTATCTCGGTCAATTCATCGGGCGTGAACGGTTTTGGCAGATAACTCGAAGCGCCTAATTTTGTTGCCTTCACCGCCGATTCAATCGATGCGTAACCGGTGATCATTACAACTTCAAGCTCGGGATAATGATCGCGAATGATTTGAAGCAATTCCATGCCGTTGGTTTTAGGCATCATCAAATCGGTAATAACAAGGTCGTATGATGTATTGCTTATTTTCTGTACTGCGCTTTCAACATCGAGCGCGTTCTCGACTGTGTAGCCTTTGCGTGACAATATTTTTTTTATGCTATGGCATACAATTTCTTCGTCGTCCACTACTAAAATTTTCTCGGTAATCATTGTTTTTATCCTTATAAAGTATATTGTGATGATTTTCGTTTTCAATACTGGATCATAAACACACAATGATTGTGCCAACAGGGATGTATAATAATAGATCGGGAAGTAACTTGTTATGATGTAATGAATTACGCCTGAAGATTCGGACAGATTACGGGCGTTGACAATAATACAGTTATTGTAACAATATGTTCAAATCAAAAAAAAATCATATCGATTTCTCGAAAAATCTATCGCAACAACCGAATAAGGAAAATATACATATGCATGTTTTGTTATGCAGGGTGGCTTGGTTTTGAAATGCCATACTTTCTCATCAATGCCTGGAAATTTGAACGCTGCATGTTTGCTTCACGCGCCGCCTTGGAGACGTTCCAATCGTTCCGAATAAGAGCCTCGGCTATAAATAATTTTTCTATCTCTTGAACAGACGCTTCCCGAATCTGCTTTTTAAGTGTTTTTAACTCTTCGCTGTTTTTAGGAATTAGAGATCGGACATATGCATCGGCTCTAAAAAGCGCGGCAGATACATGAACTGGCTCGATCTCATCACCTTCTACCAATATCAACAAGCGTTCGATCGTATGTTCAAGTTCCCGAACATTTCCGGGCCAATGATAATTCATTAATGATTCGATTGTTTCTGGTTGAATTTTAGGAATAGGTTTATCGTTTTTCGTGCAATATTTTTTTAGAAAGTACATCGCAAGCTCGGGGATATCATCCTTCCGTTCGCGTAACGATGGTAGTTTCATCGGAAATACATTGAGTCGATAGTATAAATCTTCCCTGAACTTACCGCTTCCCACAAGTTTTGTGAGGTTTTGATTGGTTGCAAAAATTAAGCGTACATCAGCTTGTTTTACAACTGTACTTCCGACGGGCATGAATTCTTTTTCTTGAAGTATTCTCAGCAAACGCGCCTGAGTTTCGATGGGCAAGTTGCCTATCTCATCCAGGAAAATCGTTCCACGATTGGCTGCCTCGAAAATTCCCCGCTTATCGGCGTGAGCTCCGGTAAAAGATCCTTTAATATGTCCGAATAATTCGCTCTCTAATAATGTAGTTGAAAGTGTCGATAAGTCCAGCGCAAAATATTTTTCATTTTTTCTCCTACTCAGATTGTGAATGGCTTTGGCTGTTAAATCTTTGCCGGTGCCGCTCTCGCCTATGATCAGAACAGTACTGTCGGTCTGCGCAACCTTTTGAATTAGCCGGTACATTTCCTGCATCTTCGAACTTTTCCCTATGATTCCTTCGAAACCTTCTTCGGGGGAATAAGTGTACTCTTCGGAGGAAAGCTGGATAATTTTCCTCTTCTCAAGAGCACGATCCAGTACCGCAAGCAGTTCGCTTGGCGTAAACGGTTTGGGAAGGTAATCGAAGGCGCCGCTGCGCATCGTCTCTATAGCGGAAGCGATGGTCGCGTATCCCGTGATTATTACTACAAGCGTTTCGGGATATTTTTGTTTAACGGTTTGTAAAACTTCCATCCCGCCGACATCCATCATTTTAAGATCTGTAAAAATGACGTCGAATTTTTCTTCTTCCAATATTCTAAGCGCATCCTTACCGGATGTTGCATATTTCACAGAGTGCCCGGCACGAAGGAAAATTTTCTCACAGCTTTTACAGATAACAAGTTCGTTGTCGACTATTAATAAATTTGCTTCCATGGTTTATTCACTTTCTTGCGAATATATTGGTAATCGAATCGTGAATTTTGTTCCTTCCCCGCGTTTACTTTCTATGCCGATATCGCCGCCATGCTGCTCTATTATACCGTAACTTATGGAAAGCCCAAGACCGGTTCCCTGCTCTTTTGTTGTGAAAAAGGGATCGAATATTTTTTCTTTAATATCATCCGGTATTCCGGGACCAGTGTCGGTAAAACGTATTAGTATTGAATCGCTCTGCTCAGCAAGTTTTGATTCTATGGTGAGAGAGCCACCCCTTGCCATAGCTTCGGATGCATTAATGATGATATTGACAAAAACCTGTTGAATCTGGTCTCTGTCAGCCATAACATCGGGGATGTTTTCCGATAATTCTTTTTGGATAACAATGTTGCGGAATGAAGTCTGGTTCCTGACTAAAAGAATTATGTTTTCAATGATTGAGTTGATCTTGATTAACTGCTTCTGAGGCTTTGTCTGCCTGGCAAAATCGAGCAGTCGCTTTACAATTTCACGGCAGCGAATCGTTTCCTTAACGATAACTTCCACATCTTCACGACGCGGGTCTGCCTTTTCAAGATCGTCCAGCAGTAAACTGCTGTTCGTAAGAATTCCTGTCAGCGGGTTATTGATTTCATGAGCAACTCCTGCCGCGAGCTTGCCAAGTGAAGCCAGTTTCTCAGAACGGAAGAGTTGAGAGTGTATCTTTTTAATTTCTTCAGTACGTTCCAAAACTTTTTTTTCAAGCGTATTGCCCCATTCCTCGATCTCCAGCTTCTCACGTTCCAACTCTTTTGCCATTTGATTGAGTGAAGCGGCAAGATGTTCAATTTCACGCGGTGCATGAACGGTTATCGTTTGATTATAGTTTCCTTCTGCAATATTATTGGCGGCATTTTCAATTTTCTTGAGCGGTGTGGAAATTCTTTTAGCTTGGTTGACGGCAACTGTTATGATAAGAACGATTCCGAGAAGTGCGATCCCGAGAAATATTGCTAAAGTGTTCTTGAGTATGTCCTCGAAGGGTTGCTGAAGTACGCCTACATATAATATGCCAATAATATTATTATCGATGTCGCGGATGGGCTCATATGCGCTTATATACAAGGCGTTTACGACGAATGCTTCACCAACATATCGCCTTCCTCCAGATAAAACCGAATCATAAACTTCTTCGGAAACGAGCGTTGAGATAGCACGTGTGCCGTCTTCGTTTTTTACGTTGGTCGAAATACGAAGATCACCCTGAAAAATCGTAGCTGTACCGATTTCTCTTCCCTTGTAGACTTCTCCTTCGTGAACGACCTCTTTGATTTTATCGACAATCTCAAAATTTCGGTTAATTAAAATACCGCCGAGCAGAACACCGAGAAAATTTCCCTGGTCATCAAGGATTGGTACTGCAGTTTTTAACATCATACCCGAAGACTCTTGCTTATCTTTATGTGGTTTTGCTTTCGGTGTGGGTATTACATCCATCAGTGCTTGAGCCGCAAGTTCAGGTGATTCACGCATGAGATATTCTCGCGAAACGATATCGGTTCCGCTGGTCAATCTTTTCGTAGTAATCGTTCGGGAAATTAATTTGTCCTCTTTCAGATCATCACCAAATGCGGAACCATTGTGTCCGCGACTGATCACTTTCCCATTTTTGTCGACGATGGTTAATATATCAAGCTTTTCACGTTGCAGTGTTCTTTGCAAATCTTTCTGAAGAAATGTTGAGTTATTCTCAACAACTGCTTTGACTATGAGACTTCTCGCGGCGGTAAGCCGCGCGATGTTTTCGATCTGAGAAATTTTATTTCGATAAATTTCACGCGCTGAATTTAGATCTGAGATTGTTTTTGTTTCAGCACGTGTAAATATCTGATGTTGAATTATTTTTACTCCAACCATACCGGTGATGATCGAAGGGACGAGAATGGCGATGGTGAAATAAAGAATTAATTGTGATTGTATACTTTTTGTCGATAGCTTTTTCATACTGGATAGATAGGTAGTGTTGAATCGAATTTTAATAAATAAAATGGAGAAAAGAAAGTTAAAATAAAATTATTATATAACAATTGCTCACGAGCTAATTGTAGACTAACAAACATTCGTGTGAATATATTGAGGCGGAAGTACAGCAATAATTCTTAATAAGATCATTTTATCCTATTTTTTATGTTCGTGTATATATATATTATTGTTATTAATTATGAGAAAAGAAAAAAAAGATTTCGCATATCTGAAAATCAATTAAATTGATACAGCCAAATTCTAATAAAAAAAGCGAAGATATATTTGCGATGCACTGGCACGATAGTTGTCCCAAACTTAGCGCTTCGTGTCCATAAAAATATATTTAATCTGTTAAGATGATTTAACAGACCGTTTTGTCTGAAAATCATTAGAACGTTTTAATCGATATGGGCATACGATTCACTCTTTCTACCAAGTTCGTCGTTCTTAACTAATTCAAATAGTTTGCATATAATGTGCAATACTAATTATGTAGTAGTTTTATCTGGTAGCTTACGATTATTTGGGTGAATATGCTCGGTATTCATAATATTACTATAACAAAACGCTATACATCTCCGTGGGGTATGTTTGTAAGCATGTCCACAATTGATACCGAAAGAAAAAATAATGCGATTTGGGAAAAAATTTCCTTCTTAGCAACTCACGAATCCTTTCTGCGTCATTTCTATCAGATCCCTCTTAATTTCTATCTGCATACAATCGCTAATAATCCGGTTATTTTACATTCACGAAAAAGAATCTCTCGCTTTCAATCCGAGATAGTACTCCGTTTAAACTTGAAAATAGGATATCATACATCTACTGTATAAAGGGCATACTATGGCAGCAACATCACACATTCCATTTTCCATGTCGCGCACCGAGGCTGAACTCAGACAAATATTTCTAGAGCAAGTAAAACAAATTCCCTCGGGTGAACGCATTAAGCGTTGCATTCAATGCGGATCATGCACAGGCTCTTGCCCTGTAAGCTATGCAATGGATATTTCCCCCCGCGAGTTAATAGCATTGTTCCGCGCCGGTGAAATGGAAACAATTATGAAGAGTCGTACTATCTGGATATGCGCCTCTTGTTATGTTTGCACAACGCGTTGTCCATCTGGAATTAAAATTACAGACATAATGTATGCTTTGAAACGGACGGCAATGGAGAAGAAATATGAATCCAAGGCGCCGCAAGTACAGATTTTGGCAAACTTGTTCATTGAGAATCTGATGGCATACGGACGCCTCCACGAGGGAACGCTAATCAGAAAATATTATATGAAAGTGGATTTAAAGAAATTATTTGGAATGATTCCCCTTGCCAAGAAGATGTATAAAACAAAGCGAATCGCGCTTTTCCCCAAGAAGATCAAAGCACACGAGGCTTTGTCGCGTATAATCAAAAAGGCAAACGAAATTGAAATGCGGCATCTGCCCGAACCGATTGAATATTCGCCTGAATATGTCGGTTATAAGGCAGTAGGAGAATTAGAACTCGAATCAAAGAAAGGGAATTAACCTTGAAGTACGCATACTATCCCGGATGCAGCCTTGAAAAAACTCAACGAGGCTACGATGAATCGGTCAGAGAAGTATTCAAAGCGCTCGATCAGGAATTAATTGAAATAGATGATTGGAATTGCTGCGGAGCAACGGTCTATATGTCTGTGAAAGAGACTGTATCACTTGCCGTATCCTCCCGTAATCTTGCACTGGCACAGAATATGGGGTACGATATCGTAGCGCCATGTAGTTCATGCTTTACGGTGCTCTCGAAAACAAACCGCATATTGAATCAAATTCCCGAGATGCATCAAGACGTAAACGAAGCGTTATCGGAAGCTGGGCTAAGCTATAGCGGTAATACCAAGGTAAGACACCCGCTCGATATATTAATGAACGATGTCGGCATCGAAACGATTCAGAAGAAAATGAAAAAGAACTTAGGCGGCTTGAAGATCGCGCCATACTACGGGTGCCAGATAGTGCGTCCCGACAAAACCTTTGACGATCGTGAAAACCCGGTGTTGCTGGATAAGATGTTTAAAAAATGCGGCGCTGAGGTGGTTTATTTTCCAATGAAACTCAGATGCTGCGGCGGCATGTTGATGACGACATTCGAGGAAACGGCGCTGAAGCTTAACAAAGAATTACTGGCTTGTGCGGAAGCGCATGGCGCCGACGTTATCGTTACTACGTGTCCGCTCTGTCATTTCAATTTAGAAGCGTATCAAAATAAAATTAACAATATCTATAATACTAATTTCAACGTACCAATTCTTTATTTCACACAACTCTTGGGGATCGTTCTGGGTCTCCCTGAAAAAAATATTGGATTAGATTCGGTGTTTGTGCCGGTGGGGAAAAAAATCTCCTCGCTCATAATGGCATGATATGATGATGGGGCTATTCGATGGTGCAACATTGGAAGAGATAAAAAAAATAAAATAACATAATTAATAAACATATTATCCAATAATAATAAAGGAGTTAGTATGGCTTCGTTAAAAGAAAAATTAGCCCAAATAATTCCCGGGCTTCGCGAGGAAGTAAAAACCCTCGTGAAAGAACAGGGTACAAAAGTAATTTCCGAAGTAACAATTGAACAATTGTACGGAGGACAACGCGGAGTAAAATGTTTAGTCTGTGATACCTCTGAAGTTCCGCCCGATAAAGGATTAATCATACGCGAAAGACCTATCGGAGAATTGCGAGATAAATTACCCGAAGAAATATTCTATCTTCTTTGTACGGGAGAGCTTCCCGACGCGGCGGCATTGAAATCTCTTCAGGCAGATTTAGAGGCGAGACAGGAAGTTCCCCAATATGTATGGGACGTAATGAAAGCGATGCCGAAAGATTCACATCCTATGGTAATGTTTAACACTGCAATCCTCGTGATGGAAAAGGAGTCAGTATTTCGGAAAAAGTACAACGAGGGAATGAAAAAGGATGTCTATTGGGAGCCAATGTTGGAAGACGCTCTCAATTTAATTGCAACACTTCCGAATATTGCGGCAGGAATTTACCGGATGCGGTTTGGCAAAGGTGAACGCATTGCGCCCAAGAAAGGTATCGACTGGTCGGCTAATTATGTCCACATGCTCGGACTTGCTGATCCGAACGGTGAATTTACAAAGTTGATGCAACTCTATTTAACTCTGCACAGCGACCATGAAAGTGGAAACGTAAGCGCGGCAGCAACAGCGACGGTTTCTTCCGCTCTGTCTGATTTATACTATGCAGTCTCGGCAGGTTTAAACGGACTTGCCGGTCCATTGCATGGACTTGCCAATCAGGAATGCCTTGGATGGGTTTTGGAAACGAATAAAAAATTCGGTGGCAAACCTACACCTGAACAATTAAGAAGTTATGCTCAGGAAACATTGAGCGCCGGAAGAGTTGTCCCGGGATACGGACACGCAGTATTAAGAATAACCGATCCGCGGTTCGATGCATTCCTCGCATTCGGTAAGAAGTATTGCTCGAACGATCCGGTCTTCCAAACCGTTTCTAACGTATTCGATGTTGTGCCCGATGTTTTAAAACAGGTACAGAAGATAAAAGATCCGTGGCCCAACGTTGATGCCGGTTCAGGAGCATTGCTGTACCATTACGGAATGACTGAATTCGATTATTACACGGTATTGTTCAGCGTTTCACGTGCGCTCGGCGTCTCGGCGCAAGCCATCATTGCTCGCGCTATGGGGTATCCGATTGTAAGACCGAAATCGGTTACGACTAAATGGGTAAAAGCGCAAGCTGTTAAGTAATAGTATTTTTGCGATGCGGAGTTTGAAGAATTAAAATCTCTTACTCCGCATCCATAGTTAAATCTGAAAAAAAAGAAAGGGAAATTATTATGAAAATTGCAGTTATTGGCGGTGGTAATATTGGCGGCGTTCTGGTACAAGAAATCGTGCGACGTCGGTTAGCGCGTTACGTTAGCTTGGTAGATGTGAAAGGACCTGATCTATCCAAAGGTAAATGTCTCGACATCGCAGAAGGCGCACCAATTATTTCATCGGATGTGGTGGTTGAAGGAGCGAAAGAGTACGACGTTATCGCCGGTGCGGATTTGGTTATTAATACTGCCGGCGTGCCGCGTGCCGCCCGACCGGATGGCACCATCCCTACGCGGGAAGAATTATTGGCAACAAATTTAAAGATCACCGATGCGGTAAGCGAGGGCATTTCTAAATTCTGTCCGAAGGCGATTGTCATCTCGATTGCCAATCCATTGGACGCTATCGTTTATCGTCTGAATATGAATTTAAAACCGTCGCGTGAAAGACTGATGGGTATGGCAGGTGTACTGGATTCTTCGCGCTACAAATATTTCGTAGCTAAAGAGGCGGGCGTAAGCCTTGAGAATGTGGAAGCAATAGTTCTTGGCGGCCACGGCGACGATATGCTGCCGATCCGTTCTGCCTGTCGTATCGCCGGGATGCCGGTGGAAAAATTCGTTACTGCTGAAAAGTTGGACGCTATCGAAGCTCGCACGCGGCAGGCTGGCGGCGAGGTGGTTAAGTTGTTGGGCAGCGGCTCGGCTTTTGTCTCTCCGGCATGGGCGGCGTTGGAAATGGCTGAAGCGATTATTTATGATAAGAAAAAGATTATGCCGGTTTGCACACAGCTAAAGGGTGAGTACGGCGTTGATGGTTTATTTATCGGAGTGCCGGTCGTTTTGGGCGCCAAGGGCATTGAAAAAATCATCGTTATGGATTTGACTGAGAAGGAAAAAGAAGCTTTCGCCAAGTCCATTGCATCGGTAAAGAAATCGAGCGATGAAGTTCTGTCCATGGCGAAGTAAATCATTCAATAGCAATAATAGCGGCAAATGTAAAGTAAGAACTTACTGATTATGAGAATTAATTTGTGTGAGCGGAATTTATAAATGAAGATATCAGTCATTGGCGGTGGAAATGTTGGTGCTACTTGCGCTCTTATGATTGTTCAGCAAAAGTTAGGCGATGTTGTTTTAGTTGATATTGTTGAAGGAATGCCTCAGGGCAAAGCGCTGGATATGGCTGAGGCGGCGCCGGTAAATCGGTATGAAAGTCATATATTCGGGACAAATAAATATGAAGATATAGCAGGATCGGATATTGTCGTTGTGACTGCCGGACTGCCCCGTAAACCAGGTATGACTCGAATGGACTTGCTTCAGAAGAATGCGGAAATTGTAACGCCCGCCGCAGAGCATATTAAAAAACTTGCGCCGAAGTCAATCATAGTTATGGTAACAAATCCACTCGATGTAATGACTTATGTGGCTTGGAAAGTTAGCGGATTTCCAAAACAGAGAGTTGTTGGAATGGCAGGCGTTCTGGATTCAACGCGCTACCGCCATTTCATTTCTCTCGAATTGAAAATCGCTATGGAAGATATCCATGCTATGGTGCTTGGCGGACACGGTGACACAATGGTACCGCTTCAGCGTTATTCCACGGTATCGGGAATTCCGCTTACACAGTTATTGTCACAGGAAACTATTGCTCGGCTTGTCGATCGTACGCGAAAAGGCGGAACCGAGATCGTGAATTTGCTGAAAACCGGCAGCGCTTATTACGCGCCCGCAGCTTCGGCGGTTCAAATGGTAGAAGCAATAGTACGCGATACCAGGCGATTGCTTCCAGCTTCCGCATACCTTGAAGGTGAATTTGGGCTTAAGGAAGTTTTTGCCGGCGTGCCTGTAATCATAGGTAAGAATGGTGTCGAGAAAATCGTCGAAATCGAACTGACTGTAGATGAAAAAGAAGCATTGCGAAAATCAGCCGCCGATGTTTCCGAAGGTATAGCCGATTGGAAGAAGATCACAGGTAACTAAATATATAAATGCTTCCTCCCTCTTAAGAGGGGGGAAGTTATTAAGTTGATGACTAACATTCATATAACTTGAGGTTAAAACTAACATGGAAAAAAACGGTCAGGTTCGTATCGGAGTTTACATATGTCATTGCGGCGTCAATATTTCCGCAACTGTGAACATTGCATCGGTGCGCGACTTCATTGCGAAACAACCCAATGTCGTGATCGCTCGCGATTATAAATTCATGTGTTCCGACCCGGGACAGAATTTAATTAAGGAGGACATAAAAAATCTTGGCGTAAATCGGGTTGTTGTTGCGGCATGCTCTCCGCTGATGCACGAACTTACATTTCGGTTAGCCGCGGAATCAGGCGGGTTAAACCGCTACCTTGTGCAGATTGCCAATATCCGCGAGCATTGTTCGTGGATACACGATAATCGTGACGAAGCTACTGGAAAAGCCACTGCTCTTGTTAATGCCGCAGCCAAGCGTGTTGCACTACACCAACCGTTAGAGATTACAAAATCGCCGGTAAATAAAAACACCCTTATTGTCGGTGGAGGTATCGCCGGCATTCAAGCCGCGCTCGAGATCGCAAATGCCGGACATCATGTATATCTCGTAGAGCGCGAGCCAACGATCGGCGGACGAATGGGACAATTTGATAAAACATTTCCAACGCTCGACTGCGCCGCATGTATTTTAACCCCGAAGATGGTATCGGTGGGTCATCGAAAAGATATTACGATGATGACCTATTCTGAGGTGGATAGCGTTAGCGGCTATATGGGAAATTTTAAAATAAAGGTCCGTAAAAAAGCACGTTACGTTGATACTGATAAATGCACGGGCTGCGGTCAGTGTTGGAGTAATTGCCCGGGAACACGTATCCCTACGGGCAGAGCAATCTATATAGATGATAAACTTGTAAATCAGATATCTACACAACCGCAGGAATAATATAATTTAGATAACTATGACGCTGTCCGAAGTAGCAGAAGCTCTCTCTTGTGATGTGTTTACAGGTAATGACCAATTGCAGATGAAAGTTGAGTTTGGATGTGCATCCGATTTGATGAGCGATGTATTGGCATTTTCTCAAGCAGGAGCGCTTCTTCTGACAGGATTAGTGAATAATCAAACAATTCAAACTGCATATATAGCGGAAATAAAAGCTGTTGTATTTGTAAGAGGAAAAAAGCCTGGTACGGAAGTAATTTCTCTGGCACAAGAGAAAAAAATCCCACTCCTCGGAACACCGTTCTCGATGTATGAGGCGTGTGGATTGCTATATAAAAAAGGCCTCGTTCCAACGATGGCATGTGTTTCATGCAAAGGATAAGATGGAAAAAGCGTTCTCACAAACGTTCAAAATCCAGGGCGGCAATATGTACAATGCTGGAAAAGCATCGACGGAGATAAAATCAATGTTAAAGCAGCTCGGTGTTAACTCGACGACAATCCGCCGAATTGCAATCGCTGCATACGAAGCGGAAATGAATGTGGTCATGTATGCGAAACACGCTACTATGACGTTTGAAGTAACACCAAAGCAAATCAACATCATAGTTGAGGATGAAGGACCTGGAATTCCTGATGTTTCACTGGCAATGCAAGAAGGATATTCGACTGCAACATCTGAAATGCGAGAGATGGGCTTCGGCGCCGGCATGGGTTTGCCGAACATCAAGAGAAATTCAGATTCTTTTAAGATAGAATCTATTGTTGGAAAAGGTACAAAATTAGAAATAAGGATTAATATTAATTAACTCATGCGGAATGATTTTCGGTCAATAAGGATTGATATAGACAAGTGCGATGGGCGCATGGCATGTATGCGTGTATGCCCAACACAGGCAATCCGTGTCCGTGATGGTAAAGCAGCGCTCCTAAACGACCGCTGCATCGATTGCGGTGAATGCGTACGCATTTGCCCAAATCATGCTATAATTCCGCAAACAAGTTCATTTAGTGATTTTTCTAAATTCAAGTATACTATTGCACTTCCCTCACCCGTTTTTTACTCCCAGTTCGGGAAAGATGTTTCTCCCTCAGTTATCCTTAATGCCCTGAAAAAAATCGGTTTCGATGATGCCTACGATGTTGCTTGTGCCTCAGAATCGGTAAGTATCGCAATTCAAGAGTATCTCGATTCAAACAAAAGTCCAAGACCGCTGATTGCACCATTTTGCCCGGCGATTGTTCGGCTTATTCAAGTGCGTTATCCGAATCTATTGGATAATCTGATTCCCATTGAATCGCCAATGGAAATTGCAGCGCGTGAAGCAAAACATCTCAAAATGCAAGAATTAGGACTGAAGGAGAAAGAAATCGGCTGCATTTATATTACACCATGTCCAGCAAAAACCATCTCGATTAAATATCCACCTCGGAAAAAGCACTCATTCTTAGATGGAACAATTTCGATTTCAGAAATATATCCAACATTGATTCAAGTTCTATCGCAATCTAACGGTGATGAGATAAAAACAGAAATTCGTGGTTTAGGACTTGGTTGGCCCATCGTTGGTGGTCAAGTTGCTTGCCTAAAAGCCGAAGACTGTATCTCTATCGCCGGTTTGAACGACGTTACAAGAATATTTGAAGAAATTGAAAACGGCAAACTCAAAGATATACAATATATAGAATGCCATTCTTGTCCAACAGCATGTGTTGGCGGACAGCTCACTGTTGAAAATCCTTACATCGCTCGCGGTCGGGTGCTTCGTGTTGTGAAGAAGTTTGGTAGTGTGCCTTGTCAGGACAGGGATAAAATTCGTGAGCTATATCAGAAAAATTTCTTCTCATTGCTTGGGAAAATTTCTCCAAGTCCTGTGGCACCGCTTGACGAAGATATTTCCAAGGCAATCCAAAAAATGCGACAGAAACAGGAAGTATACGACCTGCTGCCGAAAATCGATTGTGGGGCTTGTGGTGCGCCCACATGTCAGGCATTCGCTGAAGATTCTGTGAAAGATGGAACCTCTATGGATGAGTGTATTTTTATTTCCATGAAAAAATTTGAAACATTAACCGGAAATTTATACAATACCGTCTTAAAACATAGTCGTAAAGTTCGAACAACGTGAGGAGATGTGAATTATGAAATTAAAAGAAATCGTTAAAAAGTTAGAATTATCGGCGCGGTGCGGCGAAAACAACTTAGACAGAGATGTAACCGGTGGTTGTGCCAGTGATATGCTTAGCAATGTGATAGCGTACAGTAAAAAAGGCGATGTGTGGGTAACGATACAAGTTCATTCGAACATCGTCGCTGTTGCAGTGTTAAAAGAATTAGCCGCAATAATAATTGTACAAGGCAGAGAACCCGCTGATGATACGACCCAGAAGGCAAAAGAAGAAAACGTTCCAATACTTGTTAGCAAACTTTCTGCTTATGAAGTAGCCGGTAAAATGTACGAGTTAGGTGTTGGAAGAAATTGATTCATTGTAACATTTAACCATTGCCTCATTGAATCAATGTTAAAATCATTTAGGGCAGATTTGCACATTCATACGTGCCTGTCTCCCTGCGGCGATCTGAAAATGACCCCGCAAAAGATTGTTCAGCAAGCGGTTAATAAGAAACTCGACATCATTGCAATCTGCGACCATAATTCTGTCGAGAATATTTCCGCGGTAACAAAAGTTGCAGTAGGAAAAAATATCACAATAATACCAGGAATGGAAATTTGCACTCAAGAAGAAATTCATATGCTTGCGCTCTTTGAAAATATTGAAGCCGCTTTCGAGATGCAAGCAAAAGTGTACGATAAACTTCAAGGTAAAAATAACCCTGAAGTTTTTGGGATGCAAGTGATTGGAAATGAATTCGATGAAGTACTCGGTTTCAATGAAAGACTGTTAATCGGTGCTGTTGATATGTCGATAGAAGAAGTTGTCAATGGAATCCATAAACTTAATGGACTTGCAATTGCATCGCATATTGACAGGGAAAGTTACAGCGTTATTGGACAATTAGGTTTTATTCCAGAAACATTGCGATTCGATGCGTTGGAGATATCACCCAGCATAAGTATTGAAGAAGCACAAAAAAGGTTCAGCGAGCTTGAGAAATACCAGTTCATCCAAAATTCAGATGCACACTTTATTGATGATGTCGGAAAATGCACAACAGAATTTTTGATGGAGAGGCCCTCGTTCAATGAAATAAAGAAAGCTTTAAGAAATAATGACGGTCGGAAAGTAATGAAATGAAATATTGTTTCATTTGCGCCAAAGGCGCATCAGCCTACGGCTGAGAATCATTGAATCAATGAACAAATGAATCAATCTGATGGAAGAGTTATCGTTACATATTTTAGATATAGCAGAAAACTCGGTAACCGCCGGTGCGAAAAATATCGAGATTATAATTACGGAAAATAAAGAGACAGATTTGTTAAAGATTGAAATTATCGATGATGGAAAAGGAATGAGCGACGAAGAGGTGAATAGAGCCCTTGATCCATTTTTCACAAGCCGGACAACTCGAAGAGTGGGCTTAGGGTTGCCGTTTTTTAATCAGGCAGCAAAAATGGCAAATGGCTCTATGAAAATTGATTCAGTGCCCGGTAAAGGAACACATGTGAGTGCAACTTTTCAGCTCAGCCACATCGACCTACAACCATTAGGAAACATGGCTGAAACAATAACCGCACTCATTGCAAGTAACCCCAATCTTGATGTCAAATATGAATACAAAAGAAATAGAAACAAATTCGTTTTTAATACAAGAGAGATAAAAGAAAAATTAGCCGACGTGAATATTAATACGAGCGAAATATTATCATTTGTAAAACAATTTATAACCGAAAACACAGAGAGTTTATCATAAGCAATTAAGGAGAACGTTTATGGAATATAATGTTCAACAAAAATCTGATGAGATTGTCAATCGTTGGGGCGCCCGACCCGAGAATATCATCGAGATGCTGCACGATATTCAAAACGAGTTAAATTATTTGCCAAAAGATCTGCTATATGAGGTTTCGAAAAAGGCAAACGTTCCGATCAGTAAAATATTCAATATTGCAACATTCTACAACGCCTTCAGTTTAAAACCTAAAGGAAGACATCGAGTTCATGTATGTATGGGAACGCCGTGTCATGCGCTTGGAGCTCCTCGCGTTGTTAGCGCGATAGAGCGGGAACTCGGGATTAAATGTGGTGACACAACTCCGGATATGAAATTCAGTCTTGACATCTGTGGATGTGTTGGAACTTGCGGTCTTGCACCCGTCGTAATTGTCGGAGACGACCTCTTCGGTCCGATAAAAGTTGATGGTGTCCCGCGATTACTCAAGAAATACGAATCTAAATAATTTAAAGGAGCATTACTATGCCACGGTTAAAAATTGATGATTTAGACAAAATCGCAGATCAACAGCGGAGAAAAATGAACGTCAGAGAAGGCGGGGGTAAAGCAAAAATTACAGTTCACATGGGAACTTGCGGTATTGCAGCAGGTGCACGGAATATCATGAATACATTTTTGAGAGAAATCGAAGTACATAATGCTTTCGAAGTAATTTTAACTACCTCTGCATGTGCCGGTTTATGCAGCCGCGAACCTATGGCAACTATTGAACTTGCTGGACAGGCACCTGTAAAATATGTAGACCTAACAGAAGAAAAAGCGAAAAAGATTTTTGCAAGTCACGTCCTCCAGGGGAAATTAGTGCAGGATTATGCACTCTCTATTGGTAGCGAGCGAATACAATAAATCCTAAGCAGGAGAAATAGAATGAAACAATATAGATTACAAATAATGGTTTGTGCAGGGACAGGTTGTGTCTCTAACCATTCATTTGAATTAAAAGAAGCTCTCGATAAAGAGATAAAAAAACACAATCTTCAAAATGAGACCGAAGTTGTGTACACTGGCTGCAATGGATTTTGTGGCGCAGGACCAATTGTGGTTGTACAGCCGGATGGAATATTTTATCAACTTCTAAAAGTTGCGGATATCCCCCACCTTGTTGAAGAACATCTTCTTAAAGGAAGGCCCGTGAAGAAGTATCTCTACACGCCGCCCACGGAGAAAACGCCGATACCAAAAATGGCCGATATCCCGTTCTTTTCCGATCAGACACTTATTGCGTTACGCAATAGAGGTATGATTGATCCAGAAAAGATTGATGACTACATCGCCCGAGGTGGATACAAGGCGCTTGCAAAAGTGCTTACTTCGATGAAACCGGATGAAGTTTTGTCGGAAATTAAAGTCTCAGGGTTACGCGGTCGGGGCGGCGGCGGATTTCCAACGGGCGTGAAATGGGAAACTTGTAAGAAAGCTCACGGTGATACAAAATATGTTATTTGTAACGCTGATGAAGGCGACCCAGGCGCGTTTATGGACCGCAGTATTATAGAGGGTGATCCACAGGCTGTGATCGAAGGAATGATCATTGGTGCGTACGCTATCGAGAATGTTCATCAAGGGTATATTTATGTGCGCATGGAATACCCACTTGCTATCAAGCGTTTCCTGATTGCCATCCAGCAAGCACAGGAATATGGTTTATTAGGAAAGAATATATTCGATAAAGGATTTGATTTCGATATTGACGTTAGGCGTGGAGCGGGTGCGTTCGTTTGCGGTGAATCAACTGCTCTGATGGCTTCAGTCGAAGGCAAACCCGGTGAACCAAGAGCAAAATATATTCACACAGTTGAAAAAGGATTGTGGGATTGTCCAACATGCTTGAACAACGTGGAAACCTGGGTAAATGTGCCACAAATTATTCTAAAAGGTGCGAAATGGTTTTCAAGCATTGGGACCGGTGATGTTTCAATTGATCCTTGGGGTGGGAGCAAGGGTACAAAAGTGTTTTCCTTGGCTGGTAAAGTTAATAACACTGGGCTAGTAGAAGTTCCAATGGGAATCCCTCTTGGAGATGTCGTCTATAAAATTGGTGGCGGAATTCGCGAAGGAAAGAAATTTAAAGCAGTCCAAACCGGTGGACCATCAGGTGGATTCATCCCTGAAAGCATGCTCAATATCCCCGTTGATTATGAAGAACTAACGAAAATCGGTTCGATGATGGGTTCTGGTGGCATGGTTGTATGCGATGAAGAAAACTGTATGGTCGATATGGCAAAATACTTCTTGAAGTTTACTCAGGAAGAATCTTGCGGAAAATGTATTCCCTGCCGTGAGGGAACAAAGAGAATGTTAGACATCCTTGAAAAGATCACCATCGGTAAAGGGAGTGAAGAAGATCTATTATTACTCGAAGAACTTTCGAATATGATTGTTGAGTCTTCACTTTGTGCCCTTGGAGGTTCAGCACCCAATCCGGTGCTAACAACTTTAAAGTACTTCCGAGAGGAATACGAGGCTCATGTAAAGAATAAAAAATGCCCGGCACGCATATGTCGGCAATTGCTATCATATACAGTGGACGAAAAGATTTGTTTAGAAATTGGACATGGATGTGACGTTTGCAAGAAAAATTGTGCTGATGGCGCAATTATTGGTGAGCGTAAAAAAATCCATTACATCGATCCAATGAAATGTGGCAAATGCGGCGCATGTTATGATGTCTGCAATTTCAATGCAATCATTGTTGAATAAGAATCAGGAGTTAGCATGGTCACAGTAAAAATAGATGGAATAGAAGTTCAGGTACAGGAAGACACCCCAATACTTAAGGCAGCAGAAAAGGCAGGTATCTGGATACCCACAATGTGTCATTCAGAGTTGTTCGAGCCGTACGGTGTTTGCCGTCTTTGCAGCGTGGAAGTTATCCGAGGCAAACGAAGTCGCATCGTGACAGCATGTAACTATCCTGTGCGCGAAGGATTAACCATTCAAACTAACTCTGCAAAGATCCAGTGGATCCGAAAAATAATAATGGAGCTGATGCTTTCTCGCTGGCCCAATGTCAAAGTGGTCAAAGAAACTGCTGAAAAACTGGGAATAAAAGAATCAAGATTTCCCAGTCTCGAGCGCGATGAAGCAGAAGATGCTTGCATACTTTGCGGCAGGTGCGTCAATGTTTGCCGCGAAGTAGTACAAGCCGAAATACTCACATTCGCGTATCGTGGAATTAAACGTGAAGTGGTTTTACCATTTGGTGAGCAGTCAGATAAATGCATCGTTTGCGGCGCCTGTGCATTGGTTTGCCCAACTGGCCACATCAAAATGGTTATCGAAGATTACAAAGGTAAGAAGCCCGAGTTTACGCTTGGACCAAAAACATCGATTTATGTTCCTACAATGCAAGGTATACCGCGTGTGCCCGTTATCGATGCCGAGTCATGCATTCACTTTAAAACCGGTGGCTGTGAGACCTGTGCTAAAGTTTGTGAACCTCACGCCATCAATTATGATATGAAGGATGAAGTTGTCGAAATCGATGCAGGTCAGATATTATTAACGACCGGTTATGATATATTCGATGGTTCGAAGATGGCACAGTTCGGTTACGGAATGCTGGACAATGTATACAGTTCGCTCGAATTTGAATTGATGCTCAACTCAACAGGTCCAACGGGCGGTAAAGTTCAGCTAAAGAACGGAAACGCGCCCCGTGCAGTGGGTATAATACATTGCATCGGCTCAAGAGATCATGAACATCATCCGTATTGTTCGCGCGTGTGCTGTATGTACGCCCTTAAATTTGCACACCTTGTGCACGATAGAACCGAAGCGGCAATCTACCAATTCTACATCGATATGCGGGCGTTTGGTAAAGGATATGAAGAATTCTACAGCCGCCTGCTTGATGAAGGCATAACGATGATTCGCGGTAAAGCCGCCGAAGTAGTTGAATCGACATGGAGTAAGAATGGAGATGGATCTTTGCTGATCAGGTGTGAAGACACACTTATTGGAAAATTCCGCGAGGTACCGGTCGATATGGTAATTCTTTGTAATGCAATGGAACCACAAAAAGATGTGGATGCTGTCAGAAGAATCTTCTCCATCAGCAAAAGTCCCGATGGATTTTTCTTAGAGCGGCATCCTAAGCTCGATCCGACTTCGACTATGACCGATGGAATCTACATCGCAGGATGTGCACAAGGACCGAAAGATATTCCCGACACAGTCGCACAGGCAAGTTCTGCCGCGGCTCGTATCCTCTCATATATTTCAAAAGGTGAAGTGGAAATCGATCCTGTTCGTGCCTGGATAGATGAGAAATATTGCGCCGGTTGTCGCATCTGCAACAGCCTGTGTCCGTACACTGCGATTGATTTTATCGAGGAGAAAAAAATCTCTCAGGTCAATGAAGTATTATGTAAAGGCTGCGGTACCTGCGTAGCGGCATGCCCGGCATCGGCAATCACAGGCAAAGGTTTTTCAGACGACCAAATCTTTGCTGAACTTGAAGGGTTATTGGAAGTATAGATAATATTTAAACGAAACATGAAAACTCAAATGGAGTATTAAACATGGCATTCGAACCAAAAATCGTAGCGTTTTTTTGTAACTGGTGTACATACACCGGTGCAGACCTCGCCGGTGTATCTCGATTGAAATCTCCGGCAAACATTCGAGTTGTCCGAACGATGTGCAGCGGACGCGTTGATCCGACTTTCATAATGAAAGCATTCGAACTCGGCGCCGATGGCATACTCATCGGTGGCTGTCATCCGGGGGATTGTCACTACGCCGAAGGCAATTATAAAGCTCTTCGCCGCGTTTTTCTGCTGAAGTCGGTTCTGAAATCATTCGGCATCGATGACAGGCGGCTTCGCCTCGAATGGATCTCGGCTTCCGAAGGCGATGTATACCAGAAAGTAGCAATCGAATTTACAAAAACCGTTCGTTCATTAGGACCGTTAAACTGGAAACAAAGAATCAGCAAAGAAAAGCCGAAGAAGCATGAAGTTGCAGTGTAATATGAGACGATGGAATGTGATTCAAATCCATTATATCACAACAAAGTATGAATAAGATTATCTCAAGAATATAAGGGAATTTGTTATGGCAAAACCAAAATTAGCATTGTATTGGGCGGCAAGCTGCGGTGGATGTGAGATCGCTGTGCTCGACATTCAGGAAAAAATTCTTGATGTCGCAAATGCTTTCGACATCGTCTTCTGGCCCGTTGCAATGGATTTTAAATACGATGATGTGCGGAAAATGGAAGATAAAAGTATCGATATCTGTCTCTTCAATGGAGCGATTCGTAACTCGGAGAATGAAGAACTTGCCCATCTCATGCGTGCAAAATCAAAAACACTGGTAGCGTTTGGATCATGTGCGTATGAAGGATGCATTCCGGGACTTGCAAATCTAACCACAAAAGATGAAATCTTTAAATGGGTTTATAAGGATTCACCGTCGACCATAAGTAATAACGGTGCAGTATATCCGCAGACCCATACGAAGATGCCCGAGGGTGTAATTGAGATTCCCGAAATGTGGGAAACGGTAAAATCCCTCGATCAGGTTATCGATGTTGATTATTATATTCCGGGATGTCCGCCTCAACCGTTCCAGATTTGGGGAGTTATAGAATATATCCTTAGCGGGAAACCGCTTCCGCCCAAGGGATCCGTTCTTGGAGCAGGAGAAAAAACCTGCTGTGACGAATGTCCCCGTGAACGAAAAGAAAAGAAGATCAAACAATTCCACCGTCCATTCGAGATTCTTTCGGATCCGAATGAATGTTTGCTCGATCAGGGAATCGTTTGTCTTGGACCTGCGACGCGAAGCGGATGCGGCGCACTCTGTACACAGGCGAATGTTCCGTGCCGCGGTTGCTACGGTCCGCCACCAAATGTTATCGACCAAGGCGCAAAGATGATTAGTGCATTAAGCTCGATTGTCGATTCTCAGGATCCGAAAGAGATTGAAGAAATACTCGGTCAGATAGCAGATCCAATTGGTACTTTCTATAGATTCTCGTTAGCTCACTCTATTTTAAAGAGGGTAGATAAAATATGAAACAGATAAAAATTGATCCAATTACACGACTTGAAGGTCATGGTAAAATTGATATTTTCTTGAACGACGACGGTGAGGTTGCCAATACATATTTCCAGATTCCGGAGCTTCGCGGTTTCGAGCAGTTTTGTGTCGGCAGACCTGTTGAGGAGATGCCGCGCATAACTACCCGCATTTGCGGTGTTTGTCCAGAAGCGCATCACATGGCATCGGCAAAAGCGTGCGATGCCGTATACCATGTACAGCCGCCACCCACAGGTAGAAAACTCCGAGAACTTCTCTACAACGTGTTCTTCGCAGGCGATCACACAACTCACTTCTATGCTTTGGGCGGTCCCGATTTCGTTGTTGGACCAGACGCACCTAAAGCCCAGCGTAATATCTTAGGTGTTGTTGCAAAGGTTGGCTTGGAAGTTGGCGGAAAAGTTATCGAGATGCGAAAACGAACACAGGAAGTAATTAAAACCCTCGGCGGAAAACAAACGCATCAGGTGACATCCATGCCCGGCGGTGTCAGCAGAGGCATTAATGAAGAAGAGCGTAAAATAATCGAAGAACATTGTAAATGGTTTGTTGATTTCGGTAAGTTTACTATCCAGGTGTTCAATGATATCGTCTTAAAAAACAAGGCATATGTTGATTTAATTCTTTCCGATGCATACTCGATGAAAATTTACTCGATGGGACTTGTTGACGAAAAGAACCGTGTCAGTTTTTACGATGGAAAAGTAAGAGTGACAGATCCGGATGGAAAAGAATTCGTTAAATATGCGCCGCACGAATATCTTGATGTAGTAGCAGAACATGTTGAACCCTGGACGTATCTCAAGTTTCCATTTCTTAAGAAAATTGGATGGAAGGGTCTAGTAGAGGGAAAGGATAGCGGCATCTATCGTGCAACACCCCTCTCCCGTTTGAATGCTTCAGACGGGATGCCGACACCCGCCGCCCAGGAAGAATATGACCGGATGTATAAAACGCTTGGCGGCAAACCGGTACACGCAACACTGGCAACACACTGGGCGCGTATCATCGAGTTGTTGAGCGCGGCAGAAATGGCGCTCGATCTTTCACGCGATCCCGAAATCACCGGCACGAACATTCGCACGATTCCAACAGCAATTCCAACTGAAGGGGTTGGTATTGTCGAGGCGCCCCGAGGCACGCTCACGCATCATTACATCACCGATGAAAAAGGAATTCTGAAGAAAGTCAATCTCATCGTCGGCACAACGAATAACTATGCGCCAATTTCGCTGTCGATCAACAAAGCGGCGAGAGGACTAATCAAGAAAGGAACTGTTGTCTCTGACGGCATCCTCAACATGATCGAGATGGCATTTCGGGCTTACGATCCCTGCTTTGGTTGTGCAACACATACATTGCCGGGTCAGATGCCGCTCGTAGTCAACATCCGGAATAAAGATGGGGAAATTATACAAGAATTGAGACGATAGCAAGAGCGCTTTTCCAATTTTCAAACTTGTAGAGCGACGAGTTTCGTCGCTCTATCTTTTTATGCAGGAAATATTATCCTAAATATGTCTACACGTCGAAATAAAATTCTGGTTCTCGGTCTCGGCAACGATATTCTTGGCGATGATGCGGTTGGTCTTCATGCCGCCAGAGAACTTCAAAAAGAAATTCAAGACAATGCAGATGTCGTTGAAGCTGTCATCTCGGGTTTTGAAATTATGGATGTTCTCGAAGGATATGAGAAAGTCCTGTTACTCGATGCAGTAGTTACCAATCAACATCCTACCGGTACAATACTTGAACTCTCGAAGGAACAATTCAAGAATGTCGTTGCTATCTCACCACACTACATGGGGCTTCCCGAAATATTTCTTTTCGCTGAAGAAATGAAGATCGATTTTCCCAAAGAGATCCGCATATTGGCTATGGAGATAAAACCACCGTATGAAGTAAGAGAAGGATTAAGCGCAGATGTCATGGAGGCATTGCCGGAATTAATTTCAAAAGGAAAGGAAGTACTTTCCCAATGGTCCGGTTAATATGCGTCGATAACAGTAATTTCAGCCAATCGCCATAGCTCTAACTATTTGCTATTGCTGGATTTAGCAGTGAAGTCAAAAAGCATCATGATAGTTTTAGCCGTGTTGTTTTTTTCAAAGATCTCATTTATATTATTGTAAATGATAACTGGAGATTCAAGGGACTTCACATGTATAAACTCTCTGTTTGATGAATGAAAGGAGGATAACATGAGAACGTTTTTTATATCATTCCTATTAATTGTTGGCTTTGGAAGCGCGATTGCAGGTGAGGATTCATTGTTTGTAAAAATACACGGGGATACAGCCACCGTTTGGAACACTCTCGTGTATGCAAATTGCTGTGCCAAGTTCATTTCCGAAGTTTCTATTTTCAACGATACAATTACAATTACCGAGCGTGATACATCGAAAAATTATTGTAGGTGCCTCTGTTATTTTGATATCAGCAACTCGATAACCGGTTTACAGGCAGGTAGTTATTTTGTCAAGGTTTATCGTTACTATACAGTGTATGATACTACGTACTACGTCGGCAGTACATCGTTTATTCTTAATCAATCATCCACAATTACAAATTCAATGAAGAGTCACCAGAGCGCTTGTTATTATCCAGATATCGTAGAGGTTGGTGTTGCGGATATTCCAAAAGGTTATGATCTCGTTGTTTCGTATCCAAATCCATCCAATCCGACAGTAATGCTTTTGTATTCGGTCCCGACATCATTTAATATCTCGATAAAAATGTTCAATGTTCTCGGACAGGAAGTTGCAAATATAATCGACAAGCAAATGGCTCCGGGTAATTACTCATCAACTTTGGAGACTGATAAATTTGCAACTGGTGTGTATTTTCTCCGGCTATCCACACCGAAAGTTCTGATAACAAAAAGATTAGTAATTGTAAAGTAAGAAAAGTCAGCTGACATTAATACTATCGGGATTTGTTCCGGTATTGAATTGCTGACTGCCATGTGCTGTTTGAATTCCTCTCACGATTGAGAAACATCTCCCATTTTATTAAATTGGATAAATCAACAATCCAACAACCGTTCAATAATAGAAAGAATTAGCCGGATAATATTGATTATCGATGGCTTACTTATTGCAGTAATATTCAGGTATGCACGAGATGTCTGTGGCACAAAATATTTTGGAAATCGTCCGCGAACATATTTCCGCTAAAGAGGAATGCAAGATAAAAACGATTCGCTTGAAAATCGGTGAGCTTGCCGGTATTGTTCCGGATTCTCTCCTATTCTGTTTTGACGCAGTAAAGAATGGTTCGTCTTTGCACAATGCATCGCTGGAGGTAGAATATGTTTCGATAACGGCGCAATGCAAACATTGCGATAAAACTTCGCCGCTCGATTATGGCGTGTTTTTCTGTCCGGCATGCAGCAGCGCCGATATTGTGCTGCTTACAGGGAACGAACTGAATATTGTTGAAATTGAACTTGACGATTGAAAAGGATTTTACGATGAGCATGATAACTATCGAACGAAAAGTTTTAGCAAAAAACGATGAGATTGCCGGACTCAACCGCGAGTTGTTCAGGAAAAATAATATATTTGCGTTTAACCTTGTCAGCTCACCGGGTTCAGGCAAAACGAGTATACTCGAGCGAACGCTGGAATATTTTAACGGAAAAGTAAAAGTTGCTGTAATCGAGGGTGACGTCCAAACGGATTTCGATGCACAGCGGATTGCTAAACATAATGTTCCCGCTGTTCAAATTGTTACAAGAGGCGGTTGTCATCTGGATGCACCGCTGATTTATGATGCTCTTCAGAATATCGATCTTAAAAACATTCAGCTACTTATTATCGAGAATGTCGGTAATCTTGTATGTCCCGCAAACTACGATTTGGGGGAGGCTGTGAAAATCGTTGTAGCAAGCACAACCGAAGGAGACGATAAACCATTGAAATATCCTGAAATGTTTCGTAATGCTTCCGTCCTAATTATTAATAAGATTGATTTGCTTCCATACGTAAATTGTAATATCGAGACGCTCAGGCATAATGCACTTAGGATCAATCCAGGGCTGATAATTTTTGAAACGTCATGCACAACAAAGGCGGGTATTACTGATTGGTGCGATTGGATAGTTAAACAGATTCCACCCCAATAATGATTGAAAGACTTCACATTGTGATTAAGGGAGCGGTTCAAGGGGTTGGTTTTAGACCCTTCATATACCGTCTTGCCGCGGAGATGAATCTGAGCGGCTGGGTGTTGAATTCTGCCCAGGGTGTTTTCATCGAGGTTGAGGGTGACAAATTAAAACTTGATAGATTTTTGCTTCGCATTGAGAATGAAAAGCCAAACCGTTCTTTTATCCAGAGTCTTGAGGCTTCGTTTCTCGATCCAGTCGGATTCACGACATTCGAAATCCGGCACAGCAAAACCGATGGTAATATTACAACGATAGTTCTTCCAGATATTGCAACCTGCAAAGATTGTTTTAAAGAAATTTTCGATTCTGCAAATCGACGCTATCTTTATCCTTTCACCAACTGCACAAATTGTGGCCCACGATTTTCTATTATTGAATCGCTCCCGTACGACCGGCTGAACACAACGATGAAAAATTTTTACATGTGCGAAAATTGTCAACAAGAGTATGAAAATCCGCTTGATCGACGGTTCCATGCACAGCCTAACTGCTGCCCTAAGTGCGGACCACATATAGAGTTATTGGATTCATCCGGCAACCGGTTATCCAATTCTCATCAAGCTTTTATGCAAACCGCGGAGGCGATCCGTTCCGGGAAAATAGTCGCCATCAAAGGTCTTGGCGGGTTTTTGTTTATGGCAGATGCACGTAACAACGAGGCTATCATTCGTCTTCGTGAGCGAAAGCATCGGGAAGAAAAACCATTCGCAACAATGTATCAGTCTTTAAGTGCTGTTAAAACCGACTGTGAGGTATCAGATCTCGAAGAAAGGCTGTTGCTTTCGCCGGAATCTCCGATTGTTCTTCTAAGGCGAACATCAAATACCGGATGTTCTCCATCGGGTTTGTCTTTTTCGGTTGCTCCAAATAATCCATACCTTGGGGTGATGCTTCCATACACTCCGCTTCATCATATTCTTATGCATGAACTCGGATTTCCAATTGTTGCTACGAGCGGCAATCTTTCTGACGAGCCAATCTGCATTGATGAACATGAAGCATTGAAAAGATTAAAAGATATTGCAGATGTTTTTCTTGTTCACAATCGTCCAATTAAACGACACGTTGATGATTCCATTGTTCGCGTAATGATGGGTAGAGAACTTGTCCTTAGGCGTGCGAGAGGTTATGCGCCGCTGCCAATACGTTTTCAGACGAAATCTCGCGAACCGGTTATGTCGCTCGGTGCGCATCTAAAAAATACAATCGCATTAACTTCCGGAGAAAATGTTTTCATAAGTCAACATATCGGTGATCTTGAAACGAAGGAAGCTTTCGATGCTTTTCAAAATGTCATTGAAAGCTTCAAATCATTGTACCAAACTCCAATAGTGCAATTTGTTTCGGATTTACATCCCAATTATCTATCTACGCAATACGCAAAAGACAAAGAGACATCGGTAATCCAAATTCAACACCATTTTGCACATATTGCATCATGTATGGCTGATAATCAGATTGAGGACAGAGTTCTCGGTGTCTCGTGGGATGGTACGGGTTACGGACCTGACGGCACGATCTGGGGTGGAGAGTTTCTCCTGACAAACGATAACTCATTCGAGCGTGTTGCATCGTTCCGCCACTTTAAACTTCCAGGTGGCGAGCGGGCAATTAAAGAACCGAGACGAACTGCGATTGGAATTTTATTCGAAATCTTCGGGAAGGATTTATATAAATTATTGGATTTACCTCCCATCCAATCCTTCAGTAACGACGAGCTGCGGACAATTATCCAAATGCTGGAGAGAAATTTGAATTCACCGATTACATCGAGCGCCGGACGTCTCTTCGATGCAGTGGCTTCACTAATAGGTTTGCACCAGAAAGTTTCTTTCGAGGGACAATCTGCTATGGATCTTGAGTTTGCCATAGGGAATACATTAACCGATCAACATTACAATTGGTCACTATTAAAGAGTAATTCATTGACTGATGATGCTAATGATAACAATTCGATCAACCCTCCCCCGTCATCGGGCATCATTATCGATTGGTCGACAATAATACTCGAGATTTTAGAGGATATCAAGCGAAACATTAATTCTGGAACGATCTCAGCAAAATTTCATAATACATTAGTGGAAATCATTCTTGGTATTGCAAAACGTATCGGTGAGAAACGCGTTGTGATCTCGGGCGGCTGTTTTCAGAATAAATATCTTACCGAACACGCCGTGCAAAGACTTCAAGAGGAAGGATTTCATCCCTACTGGCATCAAAGGGTTCCGCCGAACGATGGTGGAATATCGCTCGGTCAAATTGTTGCTGCATCAAAATTTATTAATTCGCAGGGAAATATTGATAAATAGATTGTATCACGCGTTATTATTTTTTATTAAATTGAACATAACACACATCATTCATATTTTGAAAATATAGGTTCAACTATGTGTCTCGCTATACCAGGAAAAATTTTAGAAATCGATAGCACCTCTCAACCCTTAATGGGTAAAGTCAGTTTTGGCGGAATCCAAAAACAAATTTGTCTCGAGTTGACACCGGACGCAACCGTTGGTGAATATGTAATAGTGCATGTAGGTTTTGCAATCAGTAAAATGGACGAAACTGAGGCGATAGAAACATTGAAGTTAATAGAAGAAATGGAAAATTTTGGTGATAAACTTGATCCTCCAAATCAGGAAAGGTAAAAGGTGAAACTGTGAAATCGTTTCTTGCGCTAATCATTCTTCTTATACCTCTGCACGGTTTGTCGCAGCAATCAAACAGCCAACTTGCTGAAAAATACAAAGATGAAATATCGAAGACCGATATCGCATTTAATGATCTTTGCCAAAAAGATGGATTAGCAAAAGCGTTCATCGAATTTGCGGCAGATGAAGTGATTCTGATGCGGCAGAATCAATTGCCCATAATCGGGATAGATGCACTGAAAGAGCGATATAAAAATTTTCAATCCAGACCAAAACTGACATGGTATCCGGTCAAAGCAGATGTATCTTCATCCGGCGATCTGGGATATACATTCGGGAACTGGAAGCTTATTGGGAAAACAGCCGAAGGGAAAGACACTACATCATACGGCGTGTATGTATCTATTTGGAAAAAACAGAAAGACGGCAAGTGGAAGTATGTCTTTGACGGCGGAAACGATACTCCACCACCATTAAAAAAATAAGATGAATGGTACAAAGCAATGAAATACGTCGACGAATATAGAAACGGTGAAGTCGCAGGCAAGTATCTTGAATTGATATCGAGGATAACGACGCGCCCGTGGAGAATTATGGAAGTATGCGGTGGGCAAACGCATAATATAATGAAGTCCGGGCTTGAAGAATTATTACCAAAGAAAATAACACTTCTTCATGGACCTGGCTGTCCCGTTTGTGTTACCCCAATCGAGATGATAGACAAAGCGATTGCTATCGCCGCACGGCCTGAAGTTATTTTTACTTCTTTCGGTGATATGCTGCGTGTACCGGGTTCACAGAAAGATTTGCTTACCGTTAAAGCAAGCGGTGGAGATGTAAGAATTGTTTATTCGCCGCTCGACGCAGTAAGAATTGCCGTACAGAATCCCGATAAAAATGTTGTGTTCTTTGGGGTCGGGTTCGAAACAACCGCACCGGCAAACGCTATGGCTGTATGGCAGGCAAAAAAGCTCGACTTGAAAAACTTCTCAGTTCTTTGTTCGCATGTTCTTGTTCCACCAGCCATCGAAGTTCTGCTCAAATCACCGTTAAATTCAATTCAGGGATTTCTTGCCGCAGGACATGTTTGTACTGTGATGGGATACGAGGAATATATTCCGATTGCATCCCGTTACAAATGCCCGATAGTTGTGACGGGTTTTGAGCCTGTCGATATTCTTCAAGGCATTTATATGACGGTGAAACAACTCGAAGAAAACCGTTATGAAGTGGAAAATCAGTATACCCGTTCGGTTAAGAAGGAAGGGAATGTTGCCGCAAAAAAATTAATCACAGATGTTTTTGAGGTTGTTGATAGGAAATGGCGTGGAATTGGTGAGATTCCTCACAGCGGTTATAAGCTAAGGGAGGATTATATTGTATATGATGCAGAAAAAATATATCATAGTATAAATATAAATGTGCAAGAATCACCGCTATGTATTGCCGGACGTATTCTGCAAGGAATCAATAAACCACATGAATGTACCGCTTATGGTTCGCTGTGTAACCCGGAACATCCGCTTGGTGCACCGATGGTTTCATCCGAAGGTGCATGTGCGGCGTACTATCGTTATCGCAGCATTTCCATCAAAGAATAGTCCTAATGTTATTACCAGCGCGGCTTATTAATAATCCTACCTTAAATTGTATCAAGTTCGAATGAAACGATTTCTTTCCATATTAACTTTCAATATAGTACTCACAACATTTTTTTCATTAAGGTTGCTGATTGCCCAGACGAACACTTTATCCGAGACATGGCGGTGGGTAAAGTTTTCCACAGAGTCGGGGCTTCCCTCGGATCGTGTTTTTAATGTTATTGAAACACGGTCGGGTGACACATGGGCTATGACACAATCCGGGCTGGCATGGTTTAACGGATATTATTGGGAACCGGTCGGTAAAGATAAAGGGCTGCCCGAAAAAATGTTGGGACAGGTTATTCTCGACGATAATGATAGTTTACTCGTGCTTTCGGAAGACCTTGTATACTATGGAGGAAAGCATGGCTTCCACCAGATGCGAATTACTGAAAATGGGAAAAAGAAACCGGTTACACAAATTGCTCCATTCGGTAATGAAGGATATCTCTTTGTATGCGATTCCTCTCTCTACTTATTATATCGGAACGGTCTAGTTAAGCCGTATCTTTTACCTCCAGAACTTCAGGGGCAGAAAATCATTGAGTTATACTTTACAAAGGGCAGAACTCTTTGGCTCAACACATCAGATGGATTGTATCGTTGGGACGGCAGTACATGGTCTCAGAAATTAAAAAATACAGGTCTTCCATTTGGGATACGCTTATTCGCGGAAGATATGTATGGAAACGGACTGGCGTTCATTGTTTATCCTGAAAAATATTTTGGACTTTGGGAGTGGCGCCAACATACATCACTTGTTCACAACCCGAAACAGTCCTCCGATAACATTCTTGCTTTCGATCTTGCATCGGATGATCAGGCGCTCATAGTCAAGGAATCTGACGAAGTAATAATGCGTCATGGATCAAAATGGTCATCAATGGAATATCCGCCCCCTCAGTTAAGAAATATTTTGTTTATCAAATTCAGAGACAATGGTGATATTTGGGCTGGGACCGAGACAGGCCTCTATCTGCATAACACAACGTCGAAGCGATGGACCACCTGGAAATATATTTCTCCGGATAACAGAAATAATATTAATGAATTATTGCAAACGAAAGATGGGTCGATCTGGGTTGGCACCGCAAGAGGAATCCAGATTCATAGACCCGATGGAAAAATAGAAGATGTTCAAAAACTATTCGGTAGGGAATTGGGAGTTGTTACTGGAATTGCCGAGGATGCCGATAACAATGTATGGATAGGTAGCGGATCTTCATTCAATGGCGCTTACAGATGGGATGGTTCTCATTGGAAATATTTTGGTATCAACGAGGGTCTTGATGTCGGTAATATCCATAAGATTGTAAGAGATCGTCAGGGTAGACCGTGGTTTCTTGGGTTGGAACGCAACGATTATAACAATCGGAAGGTGGAGAGAGAACCCGGTGCCTACCTGTATTCAAATGGACGCTTTATCCCCTGGGGAACAAAACAGGGGCTTGCCAACGGTAGAGTTTATGCTTTTACAGAGGATGTTGATGGCGCGTATTGGTTCGGCACCAACAATGGTATGAGTCGATGGAAACCAAACGATGAAGATCGAAGCCGCGGGGTATGGACGCACTGGACTATCGATCGTGGATTGAAGATGAATAAAGTATTCACAATAGCTTCCGGTCATAAGAATGAAATTTGGTTCGGCGATCAAAATAACGGTCTGGGATTCATGGATGGCGAAACACCTCGATATATTACTATTGAAGATGGTCTTGTAAGTAATGCCGTATGGGATATCCGAGTTGATACACAGGGAAAACTATGGATTGCTACCAGGGGGGGTGTTGCTGTCTATAATAAGGGCACCTTTTCTTCGTTCGATATGGGCAAAGGTTTAGAAAACACACGAATATGGCCCGTTCTCCCGACAAAAGATAGAGCTTATATCGGAACGAGTGGCGGGGGTGTGATGATTCTAAACTTCGGGGATTATTATGATACCAACCCTAAATTGATTTTGTATACTCCGATCATTGAGGGGAATAACGCCCTTTTGCATTGGAGAGTGTTCTCATGGTGGGGAGAGCAAATTTCCGATGATATCGAGACAAGGCATAAAATCGATGATGGTAAATGGTCAAAATGGGAGCGAGACCGGCATATTATCATCGGAAATGTTTCAGCAGGCGATCATGATTTTCAAATCCAGACAAAAAATGTTTTTGGAAATTATGAATCATCGGGAAAAAGTATTTCATTCACAATTCCACCATTTGATCTTTCCCAGAAAATAGGACATGGAGAAAAGGTAGTATCAAAGAAAGGA
>CAZFQL010000005.1:0-214050 GCA_964520905.1 uncultured Chlorobiaceae bacterium
ATCTCGTACAACTTGATGAATGTCTCCGGCAAAGAATGGAACGACGTCAATCCGGTAATAAACCAACGCATTGATTCCTATCTTTCTTTGAATGACGATCACGATCCCCAGTACGCTGCGGAGGACGATAAACATTTCATTTCTAACGAACGGAGTATTCATTCGATTCTGTTCACGGCAAGCATCTTGTTCGGTTTGTAGTACCGTTAAAGGATTAATTGACATGCAAAATAATAATTTTTATAAAAAACATCTCAGAGGAAGCTCAAGTCTTCAAGAAACAGAAAGAAGACCGGATGAATCGGTAACGTTACCTGTTCTTAAGCGAAAAAATCGGTCGAAAGAATTACCAACGGATACATCTGAATCGGTATCGAACAATTGGGTGAGAGATATTCGGTCCATCAGCTAGTGTATTGTAACATAAACAAATTGAATATGTATATTTCTTTTTGTATCTTGGGTATACTATATTTGAAGGAGTATACCCATGAAAACAGGTCGCCCAAAACAATCCCTCGTACTCTCAAAAGACCATCGCCAGCAACTAACTTCTCTTACACGTTCGTTGACGCTCCCTCATGGTCTTGTCCGCAGAGCCTGAATTGTCCTGCTTTCTGCTGATGGCCTTTCGAACATGTTCATAGCCGAAAAATTAGACCTTAGCCCGCAAATTGTATGTAAATGGCGTCAGCGCTATCTCCAAGAGGGCATTGGTGGCCTCTATGATGAGCTTCGCCCCGGGCCGACCCCGTTCGATCGCCGATGAAAAGGTTGCCCTGGTAGTGCGCAAAACCCTGAACACTAAGCCAAAAGGTGCAACCACCCATTGGACACTCCGTTCAATGGCTGAAGCAACGAATCTATCCCACCAGAGCATCTATCGTATCTGGGGTGCCTTTGGACTTCAACCTCATCGACAAAAGTATTTCAAATTGTCGACCGATCCATTCTTCGTTGAAAAAGTGCGCGACATCGTTGGTCTCTATCTTAGTCCACCAACCAACGCCATGGTCTTATGTGTCGATGAAAAAAGTCAGATTCAGGCGTTAGACCGTACTCAACCCATGTTGCCGATGGGCATTGGCTATGTCGAAGGCGTCACTCACGACTACAAGCGCCATGGTACGACAACTTTGTTCGTTGCCTTAGATACTGCCAGCGGTGATGTCATTACCTCTTGCAAAAAACATCACCGACATCAAGAATACCTACAATTCTTGAAGCAAATCGATGACAATGTTCCCCAAAATCTAGACATCCATTTAGTGGTTGACAATTATGCCACGCATAAACATAAAAAAGTAAAACGCTGGCTTGCGGCCGAGACCACGCTATCATATGCATTTTACCCCGACGTACAGTTCCTGGCTCAACCAGGTGGAAATCTGGTTCGATCTCATTACCCAGAGGGCCATCCGAAGAGGAACATTCAAAAGTGTCAAAGAACTTGTCCAGAAGATCGATCATTTTGTTCAGCACTACAACAAGCATTCATCCCCGTTTGTTTGGACTGCGACGGCTGATTCCATACTCGGAAAAGTCCAAAGACTTTGTCAATATATTTCGGAGACAAGGCACTAGATATCCGAACATTCTTCACCCCTTGCCATACGAGGCTGGGAATAGTGTCGAATCCGAGAAGAAAATGACCTGAGCGGTACTTCGCCATGACCGCTCACCTAATTGAACAACCCAAACAATGGATTGCAATACATCAACACAACGCTAAACAATATAACAGAAGGAGTATTAATATGAAACATTTTAATCTTGCAGTTATCGCACTTTGTTTGTTCCTCGCCGCTCAGGGGTCCGTCGCTCAAGACCGTGGTTTTGGACTTGGCGTGATCATCGGTGAACCGACAGGAATCAGCGCGAAGTTATGGACATCGTCAGTGAATGCGTTCGATTTTGGTCTCGGCTGGTCGATCGGAGGGGATCGAATCGGCAAGTATGACGGCTATTATGATGGTGGAAGCCGTGTTCATTTTCACATGGATTACCTGTGGCATTCGTTTGAAGCCATCCGCTCGTCTGAACGATTTCCATTGTACTATGGCATTGGTGGACGTATTAACAGTGGTGCTGGTTATGATGCCTCTGTAGCAATTCGAGGTGTGTTCGGTATTGCATGGCTGCCACATAATACACCAATTGACGTATTTATCGAGCTTGTTCCGTCACTCCAGCTTACATCGTCAACTGGCTTTGCGATTGATGCAGGTCTCGGGGTACGGTATTTCTTTCAATAACTGATGTTACGCACAGACAAGAATACATTGCCACGACCTTCAGGTCGTGGACCAAAGAATCAAACAACATTCGGCTTTAGCCTCAATTCTACGCTCGTTTGGGCTGAATCTCGTACCAATTTCGGATTATCAATCCCCGACATAAATGTCGGGGCTATGCAAATGCTCGTTTTGCGTAACATCAGTCAATAATATTGTCATCATCTCTCGCTATGGTTTTATTTTTCATTAAAGTGATTTTATGAAAAAAATCAAATTGAAAAAGATCAGATTGCTACTTATTGAGGATAACTGCCTTCTCCGAGAGGGCATCAATGCTATGCTCAAATCTCAGCGGGATATTAAAATCGTTGCAGCATCCGGGAACAGTGAGGATACCGTCTCCAAAATTCGTCAACTGAAACCGAATGTAATTCTTTTGGATATTGGTTTACGGAGTCAAAATAGCTTACGCATAGTGGAAGTTGTTAAGAAGGAGTTTCCCAAAGCCAAAGTGATCGTTATGGATTTGGCTCCTGTACAAGGAGATATTATACAATACGTCAAAGCAGGAGCGTCCGGCTTCATCCTGAAAGACATTACACCTAAAGATTTTCTCATCACAATCCGGTCGGTTGCAAAAGGAACAAAAATCCTTCCACCTCACCTAACAGGAACACTCTTCTCTCAGATTATCGAACATGCGATTAAACAAGGAAAAACAAAGCTAAAAGAAGCTGTGCGGATGACCAAGCGCGAACGGGAAGTTATTGGATTGATCAGCGATGGTTTAAGCCATAAGGAAATATGCCATCGGCTCCACATAGCGACCTACACTATCAAAAGTCATGTCCATAACATCATGGAGAAACTTGCTCTTCACACTCGGTTAGAGGTTGCCAACTATGCCTATACTGATGGCACACTCATTAAGGAGATCGGTAAGAGCATTGCTACGATTAACAATTAGTTTCCCCTGGCAAATGGGACTGTTATGCGCTACTGTGTATGGATCGCACCACATGTGAAATGGAACATCCCGCTGAAAGCAGGGATGGAAAACACAAAAGGGGTCATCTAAAACGAGAATAAAAATGCTTCCTTCCTCCCAAGTTATACCCTCCACAAGAGCATACTACTTCGTTAATTAGTGAACAAGTTAGGGTTCTATCCGTTATTATGTTCTAATCTGTTTCCACCAATTGCTCACAACATCGGCAACGTTGGTGTCTGCCTCTTTCTTCTGCCACTTGTTGAAGAACTTTATATCGCCGCTTGCGGGTGTGGGATTCGGCATATCAATAATTACGCGTGCAGGTATCGCAACCGCATCACCTATGACGAAAGCTTCACCTTGCTGGAGTGTCGGCAAAATGTCAATCAGGTTCGCAAGTGAATCGGGAACAAGCTTGCGGACGTAACTCTGATCGTTCGGGTTCAACAGGCGCATCGCGATAAAGTTGTTGCACTGCGCCGTGATTGTTTCTGAAATCTCAGACGGTCTTTGGCTGACGATCATACAGCTAACGCCGTATTTTCTTCCTTCCTTGGCGATCCTTTCAACAGTCTTCCGTGCGGCATTGCTTTTTCCGGTCGTCGAGAGATACGTGTGCGCTTCTTCAAATACAATAAGCACCGGGAAATTCTGCCGGGCGCTGTTCCACATATTGAAATCGAATATAATCCTTCCAAGCAAAGAGACGAGGACATTGATTACATCGAATGGAACGCGGCTCAGGTCTAATACGGTGATCTGCTTACCGGTATCCAATCCGAACAACTTCGTCAGTAAATCGCTGAATGTATCGGACGATTTATATTTTTTCGGTTTGAAGAGGAACTCGTACCGTTTGTCCTGTATTTTACTTTCTAACCGAACGAGGAAGCGTGTAAACTGTCCGTAGAACGGTCCTTCTTTACCTCCCAGCGTTCTCTCAGTATCCAAAGAACGCATGCGCGCACTGACTTCGAGAAAATCGAAATATACCGGCGTATCGATTGTTAAGAATTCTTTGAGCGTCGTATTCTTGCCGCGCTTCGAATCGAGAACCGCTTCCTTCATCACCATTATCTGGTTGTGGGCTGTCAGCTCGCTCTCATCTACAAATGTCTCGACAAGCTCATCGAAGTTCATCAGCCAGTAGGGGAGTTCAAGCTCGGTAATCTTGATAACGTTCCCGTGATCTTTGAATGCCGGCTCGTACTCGCCGTGAAGATCGAGGAGGATCACATGTGTGTTTTCGAGCTGTTCGACTTTTTGAAGTATGGATGCGGTAGAGCACGATTTTCCCGACCCTGTCGATCCGAACAGCGCGATGTGCTTTGCAAAGAATTTGTTTGGTTCAATAAATAAACGTTCCTGATCGAATAGCGAAAGTTTGCCGAGAGAATAATTACCGGCGCGGTAAGTTTTGAAAATTGTATCGAGGTCTTCTAACCCTGCGGAAGAAACGGAACTTCCCAGCACGGGGAACGACGAGACGCCGCGGATAAACTTGCCGTCCTGCAATGTTCCAAGAAGCTGGATATCCATAATTTTCTTTGTTGGTCGAATAGAAATTCTCTCCTCCACGGCAGAGATATCGAGGTTGCGGATGGATGATATCGTTCCGATAACGGTTCGGTCGCCTGCGTTGATCGTAACATAAGATCCTAACTTACCGATCTGATCGCCCGCTTTGGTATCTATTGTATCGTTGAGTACTGCCGTTAAGCTGGTGTTTGTAACTGCGGTGATCGTTGCTATCTGCTTTGATTGTTCTGCCATTATTTATTCTCCTTGTTGGTTACTTCGCAAGACGCTTGACTGTAACAATGGTTTTATCGTCGGACTGTGTTCCATTGCTGTTAAATTTTTGTACGTCCTCGAGGATTAAACGTGTAATATCGCGCGCGTTTAATTTTCGAGTTGCAATCAGATTTGTTAGAATACGTTCCTCGCCGTAGAAATCGCCGTGCTCGTTGGTTGCTTCCGAGACGCCGTCCGTGTATAGAAGCAATATATCGTCCGGGTTCATTAAGAAATTTTCTGTTCTGAATGTTTCGTTCGGAAATGGACCGAGCAATTGTCCGGTAGTTTCAATTATCTCCGGCGTGTCGGAATCGTGTCTCAATAATATCGGGATATTATGTCCGCAGTTTGCATAGATGACCAAACCGTTTTTGTCGTCGGTCAATTCCGCATAGAAAAGTGATACAAAATGTTCTTCCGAGAATGTTCTGTTCAACAGATTATTTACTCGTGATAGCAACGAAGTAATTTTTGTTTGATAATCGAAACCCATCCGCAGTGCGCCTGAAGTGTAAAGCGCCTGTGCGGCGGCTGAAAATCCTTTACTTGCCGCATCACCAATTACAACAGCAAGGCGTTCAGTATCACCATCGGTGATCAGATAATCGAAGAAATCCCCACCCACCATTTTGTCGGGAACCGAGACGCCGTACATTTCGAATGAATGAAATCGCATCTCGTGCTGTGGCAAAATGCTTTTCTGTAGTTCACGCGCTTTATCAAGGTCCCGCTCCAACGCTTGTGCTTCATGCTCAATCTTATATGTCCGAAGAACCGAACTTACAGCCGCGCTGATAATGTTGAGAGTGGATGTAAGCGTTTCGTCGAGGTGATCTGCATTGAAAGCCATGACGTAGCGGTAGAGGGTATGCCCGTGCCACTGTACTTTATCGCCTATACCCGTTGCTGAATATTTTAATATTCCCCGCTTTCTCAGGTACCAATCTTGTTCATTACCGAGGAAGGTGCGAACTTTTGGGAGATCAAGGAACAGGGGATAGTCTTTAATTTTTATTATGTAATTCTGACGGATCTGTTCAATGTCTCCGACCTGATGAAGAAGTTCATATCCGCCGGCTGCCGGATCGAACTTCCAGATTCGTCCGCCTTTGAGATTAATTTCTTCGTTTTGTACTATCTCGAGAATTACTTGCTGTAACAATTCCTCCTCGTTTGTAAAACTGCGGGAGGCGATGCGTTCGATTGTTCTGTATAGTTTTCGTAATTGCATTAAGTTATAGTTTATCTGTGAAAAAACTCAATCAAATGTAAGATGAAAAAAAGTAAAATGCAAAGATTATTGATGATATTTTAATTCACCTGCTATCACGGAGTAACTGAGATGATCTTCTTTAGGAGGGATGGCGCAAGAATAGGTCGCGCTGTACGCACAATAGGGGTTGTAAGCGTTATTAAAATTGATTACATATAAAAAATCAGGATCGGGATTTTCATCACCAACCTCGACGTACCGCCCAACGTTGTAGGTTTCTTTCCCCGTTGTTTCGTCTGTGAACCACACCGAGAGATAATTTTTATATCGTTCGTACCGTTCGGGATCGGTGGGTGTAAATTTATAAACATTGAGCTTATGGTCTTCTCCATCGAATGGAATTATAAAATAACCATACTTCAAATGTTTACGCTCCTCGCCCTTTGTTCCGTAGATGGTTACAATTTCCGGCTTATCATACCGGTAAAGTTTTGATTTAAAATAATAATGAACATCCGGAGGGAACCATTTAATGCCTTCGAAGCGGTGTAGTGAATCCCGCTTGAAAGGTGAGGATGGATCGAACCGAAATGCAGAATCTGCCTCGGCGCGATGAGCGAGTACTTCATCGATTATACGCAGACTGTCGGTTTGCGAGAATATCAGAGGAGCGCTTTTATGCTTAGTACAGCCGCTGAAGCAAGCCAGTATAAACAACGAAAGAAAAAATAATTGTCGGCTTTTCATATTTCAATTTTTCTCATCAGTTGAATTTGAAATCTGAGTCTCCCACTTGTTTCCTCCATCGGTAGTTTTCAGAATCACACCATCAGCACCGACGATCCATGCGACTTTATTATTCAGGGCAAAACAAGAGTGCAGCACTTCTTCGGTATTGCTTTTCTGATCGACCCAATTATTCCCCCCGTTGGTCGTTTTAATAATTACTCCGCCATTGCCGACAACCCACCCGGTGTGAGCATTCGGAAAATGTATTCCATAATGGAAGTTATTTGTTTTAAAGAAGATGAATTCTTCGCGAGTGTTCTGGGGCTGCCACTTATTTCCGCCATCGGTTGTATTGAGGATCGCACCGTATCCCCCGCATGACCATCCATTAAGTGAATCCGTGAAGATGATCGAGAAAAATGAATTAGTAAATCCGCTCTTTGATTTCTCCCAGGTTTTACCGCCATCGGTAGTCTTGATTATTGTGCCGCTCGCACCCGATATCCATGCGGTGGAGGGATTGAAAACCGAAACCGACCACAAGTCGTCTGTGATATTGCTGTATTGCCGGTTCCATGTACTCCCGCCGTCCGATGTTTTAAGGATAAGCCCTCTCGAACCGACGATCCACCCGTTTAATGTGTCTGCGAACCTGATGTACGTCAGGGTGTAGTTTGAACTGCTGTCTAAATTTTTCCACGTGATACCGCTGTCTGACGTTTTTAGGATAACGCCATTCCCGCCTACTATCCAGCCATGTTTTTTGTCGACGAAACAAACCGAGAAAAGAGAATTCAATTGTTTACCCACTAAATATGTGTAGTTCCATTTCTTGCCGCCGTCTGTGGTGCGGGCTATCTTGCCTTTCGCTCCGACTGCGATAGCAGTGTTCTCGTTCAGAGCAGTGACTGAATATAATGTATTACGTTCAATTTGTTGACTTGTTTGGAGGGTAAGTAATAAAGAGAATAGAATTGAAAACATCATAAAATATTTTGATAAATGTTGATATAATTGTTTTCAATCTACTGAAATGCGAAGAGATTTCCAAGAAACGCGAGTGAGACGTGCGACTCACCTTCAAGGGAGAATCATTACTGGAAGTGAGTCGCACTTCAGCACATCTTACTTACTTCACTCCCATCTCCTTTAGCAAATGTTCAGCGCCTGCAAACTTCTCAGTTACCCAGAGAACATATCTGATGTCTACCGCAATCGAGCGGCTGTAATCTTCGCTCCATGCATAATCGTTGATCGTTGCGCCGTATGCACGATCGAAATTCACGCCGACGATTTCTCCATTTGCATTTAGAAGCGGACTTCCTGAGTTGCCGCCTGTAGTATCCAGATTATATAATAAAGCGACGGGAACATCCTTCAGTTTCTTGTGCATGTAACGCCCGAAGTTTTTTGCTTTATAAAGATCGATCAACTTCTGCGGGGTGTTGTACGGTTCCTCACTTCTTGTCTTTTCTATGATTCCTTTGACGGTAGTGATAGGAGACGCATACAGCGCATCGGCGGGGGAGTAACCTTCGATTTTACCGAAAGTTAACCGTAGAGTGCTGTTTGCGTCGGGGATGAAATCTTTTTTCTGGAATTGTTCTTTTACATCAACGTATAATGCCGAAAGTTTGGAGAGTGCGCCTTCACGACGCTGGCGGGTTTCTCTAAGCTGTTGATAAGAAGGATAAAGCGCTTTGGCAAATTCAATAAACGGATCATTCATCCGATCGATCTCTTCTGGTGATTTTGTCAAAGCGTCCATCAGGAATATTTTGTCGTTCAGTTTGGAAGATTTATAAGCGCTCTCAAGAAATTGGTTCACAGCTGTTTCAACATTACCCACTCTGATAATACTGTCTATTGCCGGAATTCTCATATCCTGAGGTAACCGCGTTGCTCGCATGAGCATTTCCCGCAGGAAAATTTTATCTATCGGCTCGTAGTAATTGTCTTCCGACATTTGCAGGGATTCTTTCGTTCGCGTAAAATTTCTATTCATATAACTGCCGATTCTCTCGATGTCGGGTTTCTTTAATTCACGCGCTGCTTCATAAACAGTATAGCCAAAGTTTAACATGCCTGAACTTTGCAGTAGATAATCCAATGTTAGCTCGTAATTCGCACGCGAGCTTAATTCATCGTATATCTTTCCGAGTTCTTCAAGAACCGTCCCATAGAGCTGTTTCCGTTTCGGGTTTGCTTCGATGAAAGATTGAAGCGCTTTTTCTTCCTCCCGCTTATTATCGACGAGATGCAAGCGATTCATACCTTGAAGTTTTCCCCTGTAATTTTTCATCGTGTTGGCGAGTCCCTTTATCTTTCCGTCCAGCTTGATGGCGATAGCCCTGTCGCTCTTTCCGGTATTTTCCATCGTAGTAATTTCCCACTCAAAAAGATCGGCGACATAAGGCATCCTCATCTTCTCTTCATAGCTCAAATAATATGATGAGCGATGACGGTATGTTCTTCCGGGATATCCTAAAATAAAAACAGGATCGTTCTCGTTTACTCCGTTCGGATTTACTTTGAGATATTTTTTCGGATGGTACGGAACATTATCGGGTGAATATTCCGCCGGTGAGCCGTCCGGCGCCGCATATGCGCGGATGAAAGAGAAGTCGCCTGTATGCCGGGGCCAAACCCAATTATCGTCTTCACCGCCGAATTCTCCGATCGCACGCGGCGGTATGTATACTGCGCGAACATCCTTGAGAAATGTATAGATGAACAGCATATACGATCTGCCTGTGAACATTTCTGAAACTTCTGCGCGTTTTCCCGGATTTTGTTTCTCGATTTCGGCAATGATCTCTTTGATCTTTTTGTCGATAGCTTTCGTTCGGGCAACAAGATCCATAGTATCGTTTACTGCGCCCAATATCTCCTTTGAAACGTCTTTATAGGAATCTACGATCCTTACAGAGAATCCTTTAGCGGGAATTTCCTCCTCCCTGGTTTTTGCCAGAAAACCGTTCGTGATATAATCGTTCTCTTTTGTGCTGATCTGCTGAACTGCGCTGAATGCGCAATGATGATTTGTAATGATCAATCCGTCGGGTGAGATAAACGAACCTGTACAACCGCCGATGTTCACGATGGCATCAATAATACCTACTTTACCGGGATTGTAAATATCTTTTGGAGATACTTTCAATCCTTTCGCCTTGAGATTCAATTTGTGAATCTCGCTGAGTGGGTACATGCCTTCATCGGCAAAGGATGGAATATTACCAAATAGATAAGCGAATAAAATTATTAAAACGGAGTAATGGATTATTGGATTACTGGTTATATGGTTTTTCATATAGATTAATTTGTCGGTTGGAAAAATGTTAGTAATTTCTATTGTAGCATTTTGAAATTCTTTTTAAATAGAGTTGATGGAATTCTTGCTCAGATAGATTTGAAAATCGTTTACGTAATCCGATTTTAAACAGCTCTTTCGTCAATTCTGATAGCTCCATAGCTTTCCGAAGACGATGCTCCGGAGTAAGTTTCCTGAGTATCTGAATGTAAATTCGATGGTTAGGTTTTTCTTTGATATTCACTTTAAATCTTCTTTGTAGTTACTCTGTCAATATACTTAATTTTTTCCGTATCCACTCGTACAACATCTCCTGCAACAATAAACTGAGGAACATGAATCACGATGCCATTCTCAAGTGTCGCAGGTTTCATCGTGTTATCCTGTCCGTCGTGAATTCCTGGACCCGTTGATGCAACTTTTAGCTCGATTGCTTTTGGAAATAAAACGGTTACGGCTTCTTCACCGAGTAATTCAACAGTTGCTTTCGTCCCTTCTTTTAAAAATTTCTCGCTTAGCCCGACCGCCGATCTGGATACGCCTACTTGATTGAATGTTTCGATGTCCATGAAGTAGTGTGAATCGGAATCCGAGTAAATATATTCCATCTGCCGTTTGGCAAGCTCGACATTCTCAAGCTTGACCATCTGTTTAAACCGGCGGTCGGTGAGATGACCGAACGGTAAATCTTTCATTTTCAGCTCGATAAAACCATGCATTTGTCCGCTGCCTGCATGGTGGACGACCTCGAGCACCTTGTATAATTTCCCATCAAGCTGAATTGCAGTTCCTTCTTTGATTTCCGATGCTAAAACCATAAAAATTCCTTCCTGCTTATTGAATTATTACTGAATATTAATAAAAGAGAATGTGTTAATCAAATATGGAGGAGGGGGGAAGATTGGAAAATGTGAAGATTGGACAATTGAAAATTAATTGTTATTGATTTAAAAGATTGTTAATTTGTGGCACATTGATAATCCAATAAACTTATCACCATAGATCGTGATTGAATCATGGTAAACATATATCATTATCTGAACAATGCCGTTAGAAAACTAACGATCAAAGAACTCAATCAATTCCTCCAGCAGCCCGAGGGATTGATATGGGTGGATATGGAAGATCCCCAGGAAGCGGAGGAAGAGACTATATTGATTTCACTTCTCGATTATCATCCGCTCGCTATCGAGGATTGCCAGAATGGGAAAGAGGAGGAAGGGCATCTTCCTAAGGTTGAGGATTTTGACGATTACCTCTTCATTATATTCAATCCGGTTGAATATGTAATGTTAGATGATGAAGGAAGAAAGCGGATGGAGATTAAAACTTCACAGGTTAGCGCCTTCCTCTCGAAAAAAATACTTGTAACGCATCATTACAAACCCCAGCGCTCTATCAATCACGCGGCACAGATGGTATCGAAAAATCCGATGATGCTCGGGAAAGGACCCGATTTTCTTTTTCATCTGATAATCGATGATATCGTCGACAGCTATTCGCCGATACTCGACACGCTCGATTCATCAATCGATGCGATGGAAGATGAGGTGTTCCATTCTCCGACTCAACAATCTATGGTTGAAATTCTTAACATGAAAAAAAATATCATGACCGTTCGTCGTGTCGCAGTTTACCAACGCGAAATGCTGAACAGGCTTTCAAGAGGTGAATTCTCGTTGATTACCGAAGAAGAAACGCTTTACTATCGAAACGTTTACGATCATTTAGTGCGCATGAGCGACCTCGCCGATTCGTATCGTGATATGGTTGCGGGTTTGTTGGATGCTTATCTCTCCGTTACTTCCAATCGACTTAGTCAGGTTATGAAAGTTCTGACTATCATCTCCACGATATTTCTTCCGTTAAGTTTTATAACCGGATTTTTTGGAATGAACTTTAGAGTGATTCCGTTGGCGGAGATGGAGTGGGGGATTGGGATCGCAGCACTTTTCATGCTGACTGTCGCTTTGTTTATGTTATGGGTGTTTAAGAAGAATAGATGGCTGTGAGAGAAATTCAAAATAAAAATGCAAAAGGAAAAAATAAGTCAATCTGTCGAAGCTCACTTCACCCACAGAATTGTAATCCCTCCATTCGAAGCTTCCAAATCCGAATCGGGAAATTGTCCGGCTTCATCACGCATTTCTTGTGTTTGTTTATCGAAGATAGAGTAATTCTCGCCATAAATTATTCCGCGTAACCGACGGCGCTTGCCGTATGCCCAGTTTCGGACGATACTTTTCGTACTGCCACTCTGTCCATGGATGATTTTCATAATGCAAAGAGAGGAAGAGTTGCGTACTTTTAATAACTTCTCTTCAAGTTCAGACTCCACTATTTCAGGATGACGCGGTGGATGCCCGACATCCACTGTTAAAACAATTTCCATATCCTTTTCAATGAGTTACTACCTAAAAATAATTCTGATAAAGCAACTTCAGCGTCGTCAGTATAACAATCGTGATAAAAACCGGTCGAATAAGTTTTGCACCTTTGCGGATGACGAGATGTGCGCCTATCACCGAACCGACAATTTGTCCTGCCCCCATAACGAGTGCAATCAAGAACCAGACATTCCCGCCAATGAGAAACATTACGACCGACACGATGTTGCTTGTGAAGTTCATAAGCTTTGTAAATCCTGTTGCTTTTCTCAGATTGAATCCGAGAAGCATCACGAATGCGAATGCCCAGAACGAACCGACACCCGGTCCGAAAAATCCATCATAAAAACCAAATAGCAGTCCGAAAAAAAAGAAGAAAGCATTCTTTGGAAGTTTAGCTTCGTTGTCTTTATCGCTGAACTTTGGTGTAATAAAAGTATAGATTGCAATAGCTAAGAGGAGCCAAGGGATGAGATGTCCGAGTATATCGGAAGTAATCTGTTGAACAAGCCATGCGCCAAGAACCGTACCGATTGCCGTAAAAACTACACCAGCCAATCCCTCTCGAATGCTGACGACATTGTGCTTCCGATAATACATCGTTGAAGTGAAACTCCCAAAGCTCGATTGAAATTTATTTGTACCGAGCGCGGCGTGGGGTGGAAGTCCGATGCCGAGTAGTACGGGAAGCGTGAGCAAACCGCCGCCACCTGCAATGGAGTCGACTAAACCGGCCGTGAGACCAGTAGCAAATAAAAGAGGTAAAAACCAGATAGATTCAAGCATTTTAGTTTGTGATAAAAATTGCCCAACATTCATGTCGGGGTTTCAAGAGTACAAACGATATTGGGTTTTAACCCCAATAAATTTGGACTAAAGTCCAATATTATTTGTTTGATGGAATCCCCGATCTGAAGATCGGGGCAATATATTATTTTACTGCAACAACCAACATCTCAAAATCATCAGCCGTCAATTGTTTCGCACGACTGAATGCTCCAAGCTCGCATCCATAGATATCGATGGTTTTAAAGTGCAGCGATTTTAAATACCATGAAATCTCAGATGGAGTATAATACCGTTCGTTGCAGGAGAGAGTCTTTTTCTTGCCGTCGTCGTCCGTAACATCAAAAGTCGAAGTCTCACGAAAAGTTTTTAGATCAAATGAATTAGCAAAACTTACTCCATCTCCCGTACCCGAATTGATGAAATCCTTCACCGAATGGTAAAGAGGATAAAGCGCGCAGAGTGTTGTGAGAATCAGTTTTCCGTTCGTTCTCAAAGCTTTGGATGCGTTCTCTAATATTTTGAAATTCATCTCGTCGGTTTCCATGAGTGGAAATGCACCTTCGCAAATCAGAATCACCAAATCGAATTCGTTCTCGAAATTCAAATTCCTGGCATCTTGCTGAAAGAATTGAACTTCAACACCATTTTCTTTCGCCTTCTCTCTTGCTCTTTGAAGTTGAGATTCCGATAAATCTACACCTTTAACTTTATATCCCCGCTTAGTCAATTCAATGGCATGTCTTCCTGTGCCGCAACCGATATCGAGTATGGTTTTCGATTTATCGAAATTTAGCTCTTTCTCTATAAAATCAACTTCACCCATTGTGCCCTGAGTGAACGGTTCTTTGTCGTACGTTCGGGCGTAATTATCGAACAATTCTTTGTACCATGTGTTCATTTTTCAGCCAGAGGATAGTGCGGTGCAATATCAACCGGTACATCGGTCAGCTTATCAAGTATCTTCTGCATCGACGGATTCATCACGGCGTATTTATCTAACATTGCTTTGGCTTTTTCGTAACTTCCTTCCGCCTGAATCGTCATTATATCTCCGGTTAATTTTTCCATGCCATCCTTAATCTTCTCGAAGTTCACACTGAACCTGTTTGTTTTTTCATCGTACTTAAACGCTCCTTCATCAAGAAGGTAATTGAATTGCAATGCCATTCCTTTTCCGTGTGCTTCTCTGATTCCGAACCGTATCGAACGAAACGCTCCGGCAAGATATGTTGCATACATCTTTTTCTCGAACGATTTTTCAATCTTATTATTATCAATGAGGTATTGCAGTAAGAACAAACCAGAAATGTCGGCTTTGGCTTCTTCAAAAGCTGAATTCAGTTCTTTCAACATTTGACGAACTGTAGTTTGTTTACCGTCAACGGTGATGTTCTGTGGACCAAGTCCGTGCATCAGCTCATGAGCGAGGATGTGTGTGAAGAACTGTTCGAATGAAATAAGCTTTTGCTGTTCTTCATCCATTGCGACTTTAGAAATGGGTATCAATGCTTTCTTAAACTTTGCTTCCTGGACATTTTTCAGCATCACGCGTTTGCTTCCTTTTTCAGCAGTGACTTTTTCATCGTTCGGAAGATTGAACGCCGCTGTTTGAACTCCTGCACGACACTCGCCGCCCGTTACAATCAGATCCACAACACGGATAGGGGACGACTCGCCCAACTTAGGATTGCGAAATTTTGGATCGATTGGGAGATTATTCTCGATCTCTTGCAGGTACGAAGAGAACTTTGCAAGCTTCTTTGTTTCAACATCGTTGCGGAGAGTGATGAACGCCTCGAACGCAGCTTTGTAATTGAATAATTCGTCCATGTACACTTCGTATGGACCGATTGTTGGTTCGATTGGGCTATCCAATTCCATCCACGCTACATCGCTGTCATAATAATCATTGCTGATGAATGCATCTGCACGCTTGGTGAGGAAATTCTTCAACGTTGCGTTATCAGTTAGCTCAGCCGCATCCCGTAAAAGCTTCGCGGCAGGTGCGAGTAAATCTTTGTACTCTTCGTTGTAAGGGACAGTTTTGAATTTTCCATCCTCTTCAGTGTGTATTGTGTAGAAGAAACCTGTCGCTTTACTTTTCTCGGCGTCGGGTAATGTTGTGAGCCATTTTTCGAATACTTCCTTCTTCATATCTTCGGGATAATAGTTTGCTCCCATTGGTCGCGGATTTGGCACTCCTTCGATAAATGGTTCTTGATGGTCGATACCGGACCACGGACTCATATTGATGAGAAAGTAGCGTAATCGTTCATTACTTCCGCGGGACTTATCTGCGCGCAATTTATAGAGTAGATCTGTATTCCCGCTCCATACTTGCCGGAGATATAATGAGTCCATAATCTTGGCGGCTTCAATCAGCTTGGCGAGTGCTTTCTTATCTCCTTCGGAGAGTTTCAAGATATTTCCTTTAATTTCCGTCGGTGCGAAACGTTTGATTTTTTCTTTCAGCGTCATAGGTTTTTGTTGTGCAAATGAATTAAAAGAGAAAATAAAAATACTGATGAACAAATAATACATTAATGATTTCATATTAACCTCGTTATTTGATTTGGGGAATATTCAAACATAGCGTTCTTTGCGTCATAGCGGTTGCTAATATAACCGCCAAGATCGCAAAGTGACGCAAAGATAAAATAGGGGATAAGCGTGGAAAAAGCAAACTATCATTGTAGTAATGAAGCAATTTTTGTATTTTTAACATCTCATGAAAGAATCAAACAATCAAAAAACTGCCTTGCTCATATCGACGTTATCGTCGTTTATGACGCCCTTTATGGTTTCTTCACTTAACGTAGCATTGCCTTCGATAGGTAACGAGTTTGGATTGGATGCAATAACATTAAGCTGGGTCGCAACATCATACTTATTATCAGCGGCAATCTTTCTAATTCCATTCGGCAGATTAGCCGATATCCATGGCAGAAAGAAAATATTTATCTACGGTGTTACGATCTATACAATATTTTCACTCCTAATTCTTACATCAAACTCCGGTCTTATGTTAATTATATTGCGGGCATTGCAAGGTATAGGCGGCGCAATGATATTCGGAACGGGTGTAGCAATTCTTATCTCACTGACAACTCCGACAAAACGTGGAAGAGTATTGGGGATAAATGTCGCCGCTGTCTATCTGGGTTTATCGGCAGGACCATTTCTGGGCGGAATGCTGACTCAGCACTTCGGCTGGATGAGTATTTTTGTAGTCAATGCTCTCCTCGGTTTAATCATCATTGTTTTCGCTGTATGGAAATTAAAAGGAGAATGGGCTGAAGCGAAAGGAGACAAGTTCGATTATATGGGATCGATCTTTTTCAGTATTGCACTATTTTTATTGATGTATGGCTCCTCAAAATTACCGGGAGCGATCGGAACATACACGATAATTACAGGAAGCCTCTCGTTCATCCTTTTTGTAATCTGGGAAAGGAGGATATCGAATCCCATCCTGGATATCAAGTTGTTCACTCATAATCCGGTGTTTGCATTGTCAAACGCTGCTGCTCTCATCAATTATAGCGCAACATCTGCAATTACATTTCTCCTTAGTCTTTATCTACAGTATGTCAAAGGACTTAGTCCGCAAGCGACGGGAATTGTTTTGGTTTCTCAACCAATTTTCATGACGATCATTTCTCCGCTCGCTGGTCGACTGTCGGATAAAATAGAGCCGCGAATTCTCGCATCGATAGGAATGGCATTTACAGTAATCGGTCTTCTTTTATTCGCTTTTATCACGAGCGATACATCGCTTACAATTGTCACGATAAATTTAATATTCCTTGGCGTTGGATTCGGATTATTTTCATCCCCTAATACAAATGCGGTCATGGGTTCCGTCACAAAAGAATTTTACAGTATCGCCTCCGCGACACTTGGCACCATGCGGCTCACCGGACAGATGCTGAGTATGGGAATCGTAATACTGATATTTTCATTGAGTTTAGGAAGAATCCAGATAACAGCAGAAAACTTCCCGGAATTTGTCGGCAGTATGAGAGTAGCATTCGTCATATTTGCCTCACTCTGTTTCATTGGGATATTTGCATCACTCGGGCGGGGGAAAGTTCATCAATCAAATGATTAATCTGGAGGACTTCTTCTCCTGATTAGCGTGAAGTGCATTGTCTCCAAAATTCGGATTATGGTGGAAAAGCAGTTAAAAAACATAATATTTTTTAGGAAAACTTATTGATGGAACATTTTGCAACTTATTGAGAGTTATTTGCGTACAGACAAATGGGAGGATTAATATTTCTTCAATATCACCAACCTATTGAGGATGTTTGGTTATCGATTACCCTGTTACAACTTTGTAGCAGGGTTTTTTTATCCTTTTTAATTTGATACAACAGTTTTTGTATAAAGTCAGAAAAATATCGTATATTAATGCCCAGAAGGAGCAAACTATGGAGCAAAAATATAATATACTTTCTGCGGATGATGATGAGGCTCTTGTCAATTTGTTATCGAGGGAGCTCTTGAATGAGGGATATAATGTTTCTGTTGCATATGATGGAGCACAAGCCATCACTCTTAGCACGGAGAAAATATTTGATCTTGCCATACTCGATATCAAAATGCCTAAGAAGGATGGTCTGGAAGTCTTGAAATTTATAAAAGAAAATTCACCTTCAACAAAAGTTATTATGTTAACCGCTTATGCAGATGTGGCGAATGCACTGGCAGCGAAAAGATTGGGTGCAGAAGATTTTCTTGAAAAGCCATACGACTTAGGAGAATTGCTCTCAACTATTGAACGGCATCTAATGCTTTGAATTGACACATCCCATTAATTGAAAAAGCCCGGAAAAACATCCGGGCTTTTTTTAAATATGATTTTACTTCAATTATCTGAATGCCTGGTTTCTCAGCATCCTTGTCATGTCGTACGGCGCGGGATCGCCTTTTAAATATTTATGGAACCAATCAAGGTGTGCATTGTAATACAACGGCATCGATTTCACCCCGGAGGGCCAATGCCCATCGTTTGGGAATACAATCAATCGAGAAGGCACTTGCATCTTTTGTAAATCTGTAAAGAATTCCAGGCTCTGTGTATATGGAACCCGGTAATCTTTTTCACCGGTTATCACGAGGCACGGCGTCTTGAAATTTTTCACATAATTATTCGGCGACAATTTTTGATACAGGTCTGAATTCCAGGGCGAGCCGTTCAACTCCCATTCTGGGAACCACAGTTCTTCGGTCGCTCCGTGCATCGCCGTGAGGTTATACACTCCCATCATACTGGCGATTGCCTTGAAGCGATCGGTATGCCCTTCAAGCCACATCATCATATAACCGCCATACGACCAACCCATTGCACCCATGCGATCTTTATCGACGTAAGGAATATTTCCAAGCGAATCTGCAACTGCCATCACGTCCTGATAAACTTTTCCGCCCCAATCTTTGCAAATACCGTCGGAGAATTCTTGTCCATAACCGTTCGATCCGTGAGGGTTCGGAAAAGCAACTATGTATCCTGCGCCGGGATACACTTGCCAATCACCGCGGAACGCATCTTTCCATTGCGAATGCGGACCGCCATGTACATTTAGTATTAGAGGATATTTTTTATCCGGGTCGAAGTTATGAGGCTTTACGATAAATGTGTGGATTTTTTTCCCCGAAGGAGAATTAATCCACATCTCATCTGCCGGACGAATATCGATTTGATCTGCGAGTGATTTATTGAAAAAAGTAAGTTGTTTAAGCTTCTTTCCGTCGGATAGACAACTCCATATTTCAGCAGGCTCACCGACAGAGCGGCGAACGAAAACCAGCGACTTGCCATCGGGAGAAACCGAGAATGCATCTATTGTTTTAACGTCAACGATCTTCGTTATTTCTTTGGATTTAATATCAATTCTATAAATGGGGGAATGACCCTCAACTTCAGCAGTAAAGTAAATACTTCTTGAATCCGGTGACCATCTTATATCGTTTATGTCATTGTCGAATTTTTCAGTCATAACAATTTTGGAACCTGTTGCACGATCGAGGAGACCGATATAAAGCCGGTCGGATTCATACATCGGAGTTTTCTGAAACTTATATGCGATATATTTTCCATCCGGTGAATATTGGGGATATCCATCATATCCTTTGTTCTCTGTGGTAATATTTGTAGGCTCTTTGCTGTATTCCGTATAGACTGTAGAAGGGTATACCGCATTTGGATTATCGGCTTTTTTATCAAGGATAATACCGGTTGATGAATTATTGATCCATAAATCTTTATTGGTATTATCTGCCTCCTGCGTTTCATAATTGGATACATAACATATCTCTTTTCCATCAGATGCAAATGCAAAACCCACACTGCCTTGTTCCCATGAGGGTGAATCGAATTGACCGGGTGTGAGATCGGAATATTTATCTGATGAGATCGAATATGATATAAGATGTGTGACTTTACCATTTTTCCAATCGGTCCAATGACGGTACAATAATTTATCAGCCACATGTGCCTGGATGGGTCCGTTACTCATTGTGCTGTCGTTATATTTGTTGCAATCGTTATTTACAGGACAATCGGGGAAGACATCGCTGGAGAATATCACCATATTACCATCGGGTGAAATTTCCGCATCGCTAACACCCATTGAAAAATTAGTTATTTGAACTGCTTCACCGCCATCAGCGGGAACACGCCACAATTGCGTTCCATTGTTGCGTGTCGATAAGAACATAATCGATTTCCCGTCAGGCAACCAACGTGGATGATTGTCAACCGATGGATGGTTTGTAAGATTTTTCGTCTCGCTGCCATCGGCATTTATGATGTACACATCCTGGTTTGATTTTCCTTCTTTGAGGAAACTTTCGGTAACTACAAAAGCAATTCTTTTGCCGTCTGGTGAATACTGTGGGTCAGCAAGATTCTTGATCAGATACAGGTCATTCAGTGTAAAAGCCCGTTTCTGGCTGAGTGCGGTGAGAGCAATAAGAAATAGTAGAAAGATGTAGAATATTTTTTTCATTTGTATCTCCACAAGTAGTTAATAGTAGATAGATTTTATAAGATCAGCAGGCAGATAGTGTCATGTAATCGTTTAATTTTTTTGTGGAATCAATTTCAATGGTTTGTTGCTGTTCCAGCAGTCGGCGTATATTTTCCACGAACCGTCTGATTGTAATTTCCAGATAGTATTATACTTTCCGGTATCTGAAACCATTTGCATTTCGGGTCTTTCAATATCCATTATATACTGGCCAATCTCATAAACTGTGCTGTCTTTGCCGCTAAGTTCGAGTATGTTCATTACTCCTTTTGATATTTTAATTTTCCTGATCGCCATTCTGTCGTAGTATGCTTTTATTTGCCGCTTGCCTTTCAGCATCGGAAAATTGGGGGGCATTAAGGTTGCGTCTTCGGTATACAGGGAAAGGAGAGAAGGCACATCGTATTGCCTAACGGCGTCGAACCATTTCGCATTTTGTGCCTCTACGAATTTTCGAACTTCTTTAATATCTAATTGCTGTCCAGAACGGGAATTGCAGGCGATGAGCGCTACTGTTGTAAAAAGAATAAAAGAGAATTTATTTTTTACCATGATGATCTCCTTTCTTTTACAATGCTTTTAGATTAATCTCCAATTTTGCTAAGTTGACCCTAAAATTATCTAATTTTTCTATCTCTTTATCTACAACTTCTTTCGGCGCTTTGCTGCGGAAATTATCATTGGTTAATTTTTTTTCTGTTATTTCAACCATCGATCGAACATGGTCAATCTCTTTCTGGATGCGTTCACGCTCCGCATTAATATCTATCAGACCTTCGAGCGGAATAAATACCTCACCGCCGTCAACAACGGCGCTGGCAGAGAATTTAGGTTTGGGGGAATTTCCCAATATGCCGATCCTGGTGACACGAGCAAGCCGCTGGAAATAACTCTGATATTTTCTGATAATTTCTTCTTTAGATTTATCGGCGAAACTCACAATCATCTCAATTTCTTTAGAAGGCGGCACCGATAGTTCACCGCGGACATTTCGAATACTGTTGATGACATTCTGGACAAAGGTCATTTCTAATTCGGTCAGACGATCGACCCGTTTCATATCGGGAACCGGAAAATCGGAAACCATAATCGATTCATCAGCATTACGTATTTCAAGATACTGCCAGAGTTCCTCGGTTACAAACGGCATGAAAGGGTGTAAGAGTTTCAGCGAACGATCGAAAATAGCTATCGATCGATTTAGAACGATTTCTTTCGTTTCCTGGGATTCATCACTGTATAGTCTGCCTTTGATCATTTCAACGTACCAGTCGCAGAAGTCATGCCAGATGAAGTCGTAGAGAATTTTCGTCGCCTGGTTAATTTCGAATTTAGTAAGTAAATCGTTAAGATCACCGATAGTGGAATTGAGGCGCGAGAGAATCCAGCGGTCGGCAAGGTCAAGATGAAGCTCCGAGAGTTTTGAGTTTTGAGTTTCAAGTTTTGAATCGTCGGGTTTAGTCGCTTCCAACTGTTCTTTGTTCATTAAGAGGAACCTGCCGGCGTTCCAAATCTTATTGGCGAAATTCCTGCCAAGCTCACATTTCTCGTTCGAATAAAGAACATCCTGACCGAGCGGGGCAAGATAAAGAATTGTAAAACGCAGAGCGTCGGCTCCGTACTCGGCTATAACATCGAGCGGATCAGGAGAGTTACCGAGTGATTTGCTCATCTTCCTGCCCTTCATATCGCGGATGAGACTTGTGAAGTAAACATCTTTAAAAGGAATTTTCTGATTGTCTTTCAACCTTGGCGAACCGTCTTGATTCGGAATATCGCCCATCACTTCCAATCCTGCCATGATCATGCGCGCAACCCAGAAGAAGATAATGTCTGGCGCAGTGACTAAAGCGTCTGTCGGATAAAAATATTTAAGCTCGGGTGTTTCTTTTTGCCAACCAAGAGTTGAAAAGGGCCAGAGCCATGATGAGAACCAAGTATCTAAAACATCTTCATCCTGTCGGAGATTAGTCGAATTACAATGCGGACATTTATCCGGTTTATCCTTAGATACGATCGGTTGTTTGCAATCTATCCTGTTCAATTGTTCGCAATACCACACCGGAATCCTGTGTCCCCACCAGAGTTGTCGGGAGATACACCAATCGCGGATGTTTGTCATCCAGTGTTCATATACTTTGGTCCACCGTTCGGGATGGAATTTAATTTCACCGTTGAGTACAACTTTCAATGCAGGTTCGGCAAGAGGTTTCATTTTTACGAACCATTGATCGGAAAGATACGGTTCGATTATCGTATCGCATCGATAGCACCTGCCGACATTATGAGTATACGGTTCGATCTTGACTAAAAGTCCGAGTTCATCAAGGTCTTTGATTACCTGCTTGCGTACTTCGAATCGATCTAATCCCCGGTATTTTTTTGGAACGTTATCGTTTGTTTTCGCTGAGATATCGAATATGTTTATCGGTGACATGAAGTGGCGCTGACCAACACCGGCATTATGCCTCTCACCGATCCAGTAATCATTCGGATCGTGTGCCGGGGTTACCTTCACCATGCCGGTACCGAACGACATATCTATAATGTCGTCTGTTATGATTGGTATTTCTCGATCCGTCAGCGGAAGGAGTACGCTACGCCCGACCAAATTTTTGTAGCGTTCGTCTTTCGGGTTTACAGCTACTGCAGTGTCGCCTAACATTGTTTCCGGACGTGTAGTGGCAACGACCGCGTATTCATTCAGATCCTTGATAGGATATTTTATGTACCACAAATGATCGTTCTGTTCGGTAAAATTCACCTCATCATCACTGATGGCGGTATGATCTTTCGGACACCAGTTCACAATATACTTACCGCGGTATATCAGACCTTTATTGTAAAGGCGGATGAAAATTTCCTGAACGGCATCTGACAATCCCTCATCCATCGTAAATCGTTCTCGTTCCCAATCGCAGGAGGTGCCGAGCTTTTTCAACTGTTTGATGATCGTTCCGCCATATTGTTCTTTCCAATCCCAAACGCGCTCAAGAAATTGTTCTCTGCCGAGAGTGTGGCGGTTCTTGCCTTCTTTTGCAAGTGATTTTTCAACGACATTTTGTGTAGCGATGCCGGCATGATCGGTTCCGGGCATCCATAAACTTTCAAAACCCTGCATACGCTTCCAGCGGATGAAAACATCCTGGATCGTGTTGTTCAATACATGTCCCATAGTAAGTATTCCGGTGATATTCGGTGGCGGAATGACAATCGTATATGGAACTTTGTTCGGTTTTACTTCAGCATGAAAAAATTTGTGCTGTTCCCAGAATGGGTACCACTTTTCTTCTGCTTCTTTCGGATTGTATGCTTTTGGTAATTCGGACATATGGAGGATTTCAAATTAAAGATTTATAATGCGGTTTAGAAATACCGCATTATCTTATTGTGAAGTTGCGAATCAATTTTGTTTCGTTCTTGGCTCGGTCCTTCATTTTAATTTCAAGATTATGTTTTCCGTTTGATAATTGTTCTTCAGATTGGTACCATACACGGCTATGTTCGCCGTCGATTTCGGGAATAACAAGTTTACCATCAATGTACATCTTTATTTCGTCGGTATCAACCCCCGAAAGATTATCATGATACCGGAATGAAACGTAAACCAAACCTCTTCCGGTTCTCAATCTAACATATCCAAAACTCGGCTGAACCTCGTCCCGCATAACTGCCAATTCACCAAGTTTATGTGTGAGTAGGGTAGAAAAAATGTTCGATCCGCTATCAACCTGTTGTGTCTGGAAAATCCACCCGCCGTTCAATCGATAATACAATCCCAAATTATTTTTGTCTATTGAGGAGTTGATAGGTACGCTTACCTTTATGCCTTTGTGTAGAAGTTCATCGGTTGGTTCGAGTTTATAAGAAGGTAGACGATTATCATTATCATATTGAACTTGAAGGAATAAAGGTGTATAAACGGCTCCGGAGTCGTAGGTAAAACTAAGATTTCCATCGCGTGTTGAAAATCTGCCCGATTTGCCGGTTGGGATTGGATAAAGTGTTAACGTGGTTGAAGATGATGTAGCTTTGCCATTGACTTCAGCGTTCACTTCTACAGTTCGTTCTCCATGATAAGAGTCCGAGGGTAAAAATGTCGCTTGATATTTATTGATCTCAATGGCGTTAGCCGATAGTGACCGCTTAGATGATCCTTCATGAACGATGAGTTCGGGAGTTTCCGTGAATACACCCTCGGTGGTCAGTGTGAATAGGATATAATCCTTTAAAATATCTGATTTGATGTGAATATCGCGCACAGCACTATACGGTTTTTTAATGAAATGAAATATCGGCAACGATATTGATCCCGATCTGGTAGCTACCACCACTTTTACTACATCATAAGGTTTCGTGTTTATAGGAAGCCGTAGTTCTTTATCCGAAATTTCAAATCTTCCTTTGGTGAGCGTATGCTGGGACCATGTCGTCTGGAAAGATCGTTTTCCATATACAAAACATTTATCGATGGATTCCAACTTATTTCCGTTCAGCACAATTTCATTATCTGTATAACTTGAGATATTTATTTCAGGTCGGTGGTTGGCGATTATAGTGCCTGTCAGCGTTGATGCATTACCCTGAATATCGGTACATACAATCCGGTATTCGTGGCTGCCCTCTGTAAGTAAATCGGTATTTATTATTCCCGCAGCTTCGGGTTTTGAGTTGTAGAAAGGAAGCGAATTTCCTTTATCGATATAGAGCTTTTGAAATTTTCCTTTGCCTTCTAATATTGATTCAAGATCATAATGTAAATCGATTTGTTTTGTTTCATCTACCGGTACTTTGTTTAGCTCCATCGAAAAAATCAAACTGTCGTCTAAATAAAAATCCATTCCATGGATACCTGTCCGACCCCATACCCCATCGGCGCGATCGACTGCATCGACTCCGAATCCTACCAGTCCGTGCGCTCTTATCGATTGTGGAATGATTAGCTGACGCTTGCTTCGCGGGAAGCGACTGAAATACTTAGTCTCGGCGCTGTTATCAATAGTAGAACTGTATCCTACGGGTGTTACCATAACGCGTCTGATGAAGGGTGGGATGTTATCCGGGATCGTGTAGTTTCCACTTAGAAGCGGATTAATAGGATTAAGATTATGATCGCGTAATTCAAAATGGAGATGCGGCGGACCGACACCAGTCTCGCCTGTATATGCGATTATGTCTCCTTGCTTTACAGGAAGCTGAACGGAATCTTGAAGAAGATCGATAGCATACGTTTCTTTGCGGAATTGTTCGGTGCGTGTTACTTTTGTGATTGCCTCATTGAAAGATTTCAAGTGTGCATATGTGCTTACATAACCGTCATTATGCTGAACGAACAACATCTTCCCGTATCCATTCGGGGTAATTTTAATTCGCGAGACATATCCATCCTGGACGGCGAATACTTTATATCCTGCCTGCCCGTTAGTGCTGATATCAATACCGCCGTGAAAATGGTTTGTTCGGTATTCAGCGAATGAAGAAGTGATTCTATCGCTCGCATCAGTGGGCCAGATATATTTTCCTATTGATGAACGGATGTCATCAATGTCAGAATCAAAAGTATTTATCTTTTCCGTCTCACGGTACGGCGTTTCTTTCGTACCGGAATTAAGATCGATGAATGAGGTATTAATCAGTGCGAATAAAATAATAATCGGTGCAACGAATATGCGCGGTAGAGGCATCAATAATTAAGCGGCAATAACTGGATGAGTTATTTTTGTATAGCCGGTAAGTTCAGCTTCAACGATATCGCCGGGCTTCACTTCCCCGACGCCCGACGGTGTTCCGGTGAAAATCAAGTCGCCGGCTTCAAGCGTAAAAATTGAGGATATGTATTCGATTAATTTGTCGATCTTAAAAATCATTTCACTTGTAGAACCGTTCTGCCGAATTACTCCATTGATTTTGCATGTGATTGTTAAATTGTGAGGGTCTTTAATTTTTTCGGCACGGATAATTTCAGAAATTGGCGCAGAAGTATCGAATCCTTTTGCAATGGTCCAAGGGGTACCATGTTTTTTTGCTTCATTTTGTAAATCTCGTAACGTCATATCGAGGCCGACCGCATATCCCAGAATATGATTTTTTGCCTGGTTGGCTGGAATGTGTTTCGCAGTCTTTCCGATAGCGACTACAAGTTCTACTTCGTGATGGAGTAGTTTCGATATCTTCGGGAAAATAATTTTATCTCCGTCGCTGATGATGGAAGAAGATGGTTTCAGGAAAATCATTGGATTTACCGGAACATCGGATTGCATCTCCTTGGCGTGTTCGGCATAATTCCTGCCAATACAAAAGATGTTTCCCACAACAATTTCTTCAGTAGATTCCGAAATCTTGATTTTTCGCATAAAAGGATATTAAAATTTCTTAAAATGTACTCATTTTTGAGGATTCTTGCAAGGATGTGTCGGTAAAGAATTGAAAAATATTGCATATTTGATTAAAGAATCATTATATTAATCAAATTTAATTCGTTCATAACGTCGAAAGAAAAAATTGGATCGATATGCACAGGCGGGAGTAAATATTGAAGCTGGCGATGAGTTCGTAAACCGAATACGATCGAAGGTGAGAACAACATTCACAAAATCAGTTCTTGCCGATATCGGCGCATTCGGCGCATTTTATGAAGGTACTTTTTCAAATCTTCATGAACCTGTACTTGTTTCGAGTGTTGATGGCGTTGGAACAAAACTAAAGATCGCTTTCCTTACAGATAAACACGATACCATAGGCAAGGATTTAGTCAATCATTGTGTAAACGATATAGCGGTGTGCGGTGCACAGCCGCTGTTTTTCATGGATTATTTCGCCGCAGGAAAACTGCAACCTCAAATCGCTGAAAAGGTACTTGATGGAATGGTGAAAGCGTGTAATGAGAATGGTTGCGCATTGATCGGCGGTGAAACGGCTGAGATGCCGGGTTTTTATCGGGAGGACGAATACGATTTAGCCGGGATGATAGTAGGCGTTGTAGAAAAGAAAAAGATATTCGATGGAAAGAAAGTAAAATCCGGCGATGTTCTCATCGGCTTGCCCTCTACCGGTTTACATACAAATGGATATTCGTTAGCACGGGAAATTTTATTCGAGAGATATGAAATCGATGATTATGTCGACCAGTTAGGACAGAGCGTAGGTGAAGCTTTACTTACAACACATCGCTCGTACCTGAAAGCAATAAGTAAGATATCATCATTATCCGAAACACACGGGTTTGCACACATAACCGGTGGAGGTATAGTCGGAAACACGAAAAGAGTTATTCCGAAAGATTGCACATTGAAAATCGATTGGATGCGATGGCAGCGGCCCGAAATTTTTAATTTAATTCAAAAAACCGGCAACGTGCCGGAAGATGATATGCGAAAGGCATTCAATCTGGGTGTAGGTCTCGTGGTTATAGCATCCCAAAGAGGTGCAGATAAGATCACGGAAATATTACTTGCGGATGGCGAGGTACCTTTTATCATGGGTGAGGTTGTCGTTAATCAGGATAGAATTCACAACCAAACGAGGAACACTTGAATAAAAAGACAGATGAAACAAACGAGGGAGTAAAACGCAATGATACAGTTAAAGCAAAAGTTCAGGGTCGCGTTGTTGAAGGATCGGGAATCTTAAAAAAGCTTTACACACTTCACGATGTTACGGCTCAAATAGATAATACCCGCAAGCGCGACGAGATACTTGATATCTTGAGATCAGAAGCTAAATGGCTTCTCAATTACGATGTATGTTTCGTCGGCATACTGAATAGGTCGGGAACTCATTATGTGATAAATACATTATCACCCATTGCCGATGCGAGCGACCTTAATCATAAACATTTCAGCGTCGACGAGGGAATTCCCGGATGGGTCATAAAAAACCAGGCATCGTTTATCGGCGACATCGAATCGACACCGCATTTCAGTCATGCTATCGAAGGGAAGATCCAGGAACTCGGTGTTCGTTCACTCCTGATTGTGCCCATGCGAACCGGAAACGATGTCATCGGAGCGTTATCTTTCGGGGCAATCAAAGAAGGATTCTATACAGAAGAAGATGCGGCTATCGGACAATTGTTGAGTTTGTACCTGGCGACATCCCTAAAAGATGCATCGATGTTCGAAGATGCGAGGAAGCGAATTACACAGATTGAGTTGATAAATAAAATATCAAGCCGGTTGACTTCGATGCTGCAATTAGACAAGCTTCTGAGCGTCTCTGCTTCCTTGATTCAAGAAACTTTCAATTATTTTGATGTAACGGTTTTTCTTCTTACAGACGATAAATTGGAAGTTGAACTTGTTGCGCATGCCGGAAATTTTGTAGATTTCCTTCCGCACGGCTATCGCCAGAGTAGTAATAAGGGAATTATCGGATGGGTCGCACAGCATAATGAAAAAATTTTATGCAACGATGTTCTTCAGGATCCACGATATCTTGCCTATGAATATCATAATACGAGATCGGAACTTGCCATACCGATTAAAATCGAGAATGAAGTCGTCGGCATTCTGAACGTCGAAGATACAAAGCTTCATGCATTCGATGAAACAGATTCTGTCGTACTCGGTACGCTCTCAGATCAGCTGGGTATCGCTATCAAGAATGCAAAATTGTATGACGAGGTACAGAAAGCCAATATGAAACTAACCGAGCTTGACAAGATGAAATCAGAGTTCCTCGGTATAGTCTCGCATGATTTCAGATCCCCGCTTTCAAGTATCATACTTGCCGGCAAAGCGCTTCTGAAGAATGAAGCCGTGCAAGGACATCAAAGAATTAAAGAGTACCTCCAGATTATAGTAGACCAGGCAAACCGCTTAAACCAATTGGCAGAAGACACGCTTTCCATTACTAAGATGGAATCCGGTCAATTGAATTATTTTTTCAAAATAGTCAACATTGAGCGACTCATACAGGATGCAATTTCGATGGTGCGCTACTCAAGCCGTCATCAGGTCGAATATAAAATTGATCCTAATGTTACTTTCATTAAAGGCGATCAGACGAAACTTAGACAAGTCGTGCAAAATCTTGTGAGTAACGCGGTAAAATATTCGCCGCGCGGGGGGAAGATCACGATTACTATCGACGATCTCTCCGCTGAAAAACTCATCATCGCCGTATCCGATCAGGGTATCGGGATTCCACAAGAACAAATCGGGAAACTCTTTCAGAAATTTTCTAGGGTTGATATCGGTGAAGCTAAAGATATAAAGGGTGCCGGACTTGGACTATGGATATGCAAAGAGGTGGTAGAAGCGCATGGTGGAACGATCTGGGTAGAGAGTGAAACCGGAAAAGGGACAACTATGAAGTTGACTTTAAACAAAGCTCAATAGATTCCTGTATTTTCTTCTCTTATCTTTCAAAGGTATGATGGTATCCTGTATAAATCATCATACCTTTTTTTTCTCCGATTTTTAAAGATAAAAGTTGATTATTTCATTAAAAATAGGTAATTTATTCGCGTAAAGATTTAATTATCAATCCAAAGGGTATCTTCGATGAAACTTGATCGTTTAATACAAATGCTACTCCCCCATGATGATAAGTTTTATAGTTATTTTACCAAGGCGACCCAAAACCTGGTAGAAACTTCTGAGCTTCTCCGGAAAATTCCTAAATCATCCGAAAATGAGAGACAACAACTCGTTAAACAAATTCAAGACAAAGAACATCATGGTGATGTGATAACACATGACATTTTTTTCGAATTGAATAAATCGTTCATTACTCCGATAGATCGGGAGGATATTCATATTCTAACCTCGGCATTAGACGACGTTCTTGATAATATTAATGGTAGTGCGACCCGTTTTGCATTATACAAATTGAAAGATTGTCCTCCTGATGCTGCAAAGCTTATTGATATCCTGCATAATTCGATTTCTGAACTTCATCGTGGGGTCGGATTGATAAAAAATCTTAATCAGCCGGATCAACTCCGCATAGTTCTCAAAAAAATTAATGAATATGAGAATGAAGCTGATGATGTTTTTGAACAAGCCGTTGCCGATTTATTTGAAAATGAAAAAGACCCTATTAAAATTATTAAGCTGAAAGAAATATACGTTGGTTTAGAAACTGCAACCGATAAATGTGAGGATGCGGCAAATGTTCTCGAATCTATTTTGATTAAACACGCATAAAAATTAGAATTTCTGCATGTTGACACTGACTATCTTCATTATCTTCTTAGCGCTCCTTTTCGATTTCTTGAACGGTATGAATGATGCCGCAAACTCAATAGCTACTGCGGTTTCTACAAGGGTATTATCACCTCGGATGGCGGTTGCATGGGCAGCCTTTTTCAATTTTATTGCCGCCTTCGGTTTTGGAGTTCACGTTGCGAATACTATTGGAAAAGGAATAGTCCATACAGAGGTAATCTCCGAGTGGATGATTCTTTCTGCATTAGTCGGTGCCATTATTTGGACTCATCTCTGTACTCATTATGGTTTACCTATCAGCGTCTCGCATGCCTTAATCGGTGGTTTAACTGGCTCGGCTGTTATGAAGGCAGGCTTTGGTTCTCTTGTCGCAAGCGGATTAATAAAAGTTACAATTTTTATTTTCCTTTCCCCTTTGATCGGACTTATCTTGGGCGCATCGATAATGATAGCCGTTAACTGGATTTTTCGACGGTCGAATCTAAGGCGCGTTGATCGATCTTTCCGAATCGGTCAGCTAATATCATCAGCCGCGTTTAGTCTTGGGCACGGAACAAATGATGCACAAAAGACGATGGGGATCATCGCTATTTTATTATACACGGGTGGTTATCTCGGCTCTGAATTCTATGTTCCTTTTTGGGTTGTTCTTATCGCACATACTGCCATCGGACTTGGGACACTTATGGGCGGGTGGAAGGTAATTCGAACAATGGGAATTAAATTAACCCATCTGAAACCTGTAGGGGGCTTTGCTGCTGAAACAGCAGGAGCTGTGGTGTTAGTCGGGACTGCGATAGCAGGAATTCCGGTTAGTACCACTCATACCATTGCCGGTGCAATTATGGGTGTTGGTTCAACTCGACGCATTTCGGCAGTAAGGTGGGGTATTGCCGGAAAAATTGTATGGGCTTGGATATTAACGATTCCTGCTTCCGGAATAGTCGGAGCGATATCATATTATATAGTGTCGCTATTCCAATAGTCTAACCGCGTATCAACGGGATTCTATCTGCTGTATTAGTTCCATCTGTTTTATCACTTTTTCATAAAAAGTCTTCCATCTCTCAATATTTTCCTGATGGTATTTGAGAGTAATAGCTGTCTCATCGCGGGTAAATCGATATTTGTTATATAAACTATCAATTTTTATTCGTAACTGGCTCGAATCCATCCTGCCGATTTTGATCTCATCGGAAATTATCAATGAATCGGCGAAGAATTTGACAAATGTGGAATCGGGAAGTACTTTCTCGCTCGACTTTTCACTCGAACAGGAGCAAAGCAAGAAGATGGATATAAAATAGAATGTCGGTGAGATACGCATATTGGTCCTAAAATTTCACATTTATAGTAAGAATATCCTGAACGAAATGCAATCCTTGACTTTCAACTGTGTTCTTCGTATTTTTAAACTCCAATTAATGGTAATTCTGCTTTATTTGTTCAATCCAATGGAGTTTTATGGCATCAACATCAGATTTTAGACCGGGCTTGACAATCCGCATGGATGGAGAATTGTGGACTGTTGTGGAATTTCAGCATGTGAATCCCGGAAACTGGCGTGCGTTTGTTAGGGCTAAATTAAAAAGTTTGAAATCGGGCAAAGTCATTGAAATACGTTTTCGTGCCGGTGAAGCTATCGACATAGTCAGAATCGATACGAAAGAGTATCAGTACCTGTATCATGACGGTTCAAGTTATGTGTTTATGGATAAAGAAACTTACGATCAGATCAACGTTGAAGAAAAATTGATCGGTGATGGTGCACATTTTCTCAAAGAGAGTGAAACCATCAAGATAATGTTCAATGGGAGCGACATCATTTCAGTCGAAATGCCGATATCAGTTGAATTAAAAGTTATCGAAACGCCGCCCGGAGTTCGTGGCGATACCGCAACAGGTGCACAGAAACCTGCCAAGATGGAAACCGGCGCGACTGTTAACGTTCCTCTCTTTATCAATGAGGGCGATACTATTAAAATCGATACTCGTTCAGGAGATTATCTTGAGCGAGTCAAAATGTAAGATAGCGTCTTTGCTCACTTAATTTAGGAGAGATTATGGATATAAGATATCTTAAAAAGTTAGTACGGATTATTGAGGAGAGCACTGTACATGAGATCGAGATTGAAGAGGAAGGCTTAAAAGTCAGGGTTTCGAAAAACATGGCTCTGAGCTCGATTCCGGTTACGATGCCACAGGTTGCTGCTCAGCAGGCGATAGCCGGTGCGAAGGTGGAACCTGTTGCCTCACAAGAACCGGCGGCGAAAACCGAAGTAAAAGTGCATGAAGTTAAATCGCCGATTGTTGGAACATTCTACCGTGCGCCCGCGCCCGATGCCGATTCGTATATCGAGGTTGGCGCTATAGTTCAGCCGAAACAAGTTCTCTGTATCATCGAAGCGATGAAGCTCATGAATGAAATCGAAAGCGATGTTTCCGGAAGGATTGTGAAAATATTAGTCGATAATGCTCAACCGGTTGAGTATAATCAAACCTTGTTCTTGATAGAACCCGTCTAAATGAATAAGCATACAATTATTCCTTCCGATTCATTATGAACTAAATGAAAGAAATTTGTGTTTAAAAAAGTTCTCATTGCGAATAGGGGAGAGATAGCACTGCGCGTTATGCGCGTTTGTCGTGAACTGGGAATCAAGACAGTTGCCGTTTATTCTGAAGCTGACCGCTATTCTTTGCACGTTAAATTTGCCGATGAGGCTGTTTGCATAGGTCCTCCGCCCGGTCGTGAAAGTTATCTTCATATCCCGCGCATCATTTCTGCCGCTGAAATTACAAACGCCGATGCAATTCATCCCGGATATGGTTTTCTCGCGGAAAACGCCCAGTTCTCGGAAATATGTCAATCTCAGGGAATCAAATTCATCGGACCCTCGCCCGAAGCCATTGTTGCGATGGGTGATAAGGCGCTTGCAAAAGATACTATGAGTAAAGCCGGTGTTCCTGTTGTCCCGGGAAGTGATGGTGTAGTAAAAGATGTTAAAGAGGGATTCGATATTGCCAAGTCTCTCGGTTTTCCTGTTATGATAAAAGCGACTGCCGGAGGCGGCGGAAAAGGAATGCGGATAGTTATTGATGAAAACGACTTTGAAAAATTATTCCAGATGGCAAGTAACGAAGCCGGCGCCGCATTCAACAATCCGGATGTTTATATAGAAAAATTTGTAGACCAACCGCGGCACATCGAAATTCAAGTGTTTGGAGATCAGTATGGCAATGCGATTCATCTCAATGAGCGAGACTGCACAATCCAGCGCCGGCATCAAAAGCTGGTGGAAGAATCGCCTTCTCCGATCGTTGATCCTAAAATGCGTGATGCTATGGGAAGCGCAGCCGTTAACGGCGCTAAAGGTGTAAAGTATGAGGGAGCCGGAACAATCGAATTCATAGTTGATAAAGATAGAAATTTCTATTTCATGGAGATGAACACCCGCATACAGGTCGAGCACCCCGTGACCGAACAAGTCACCGGGTTGGATTTGATTAAACTTCAGATTGAAATTGCTATGGGCAAGCGATTGCGGAAAAAAGAGTTCAAGCCGAGAGGACACGCTATCGAATGCCGGATCAACGCGGAAGATCCCAGCCATGATTTTCGTCCGTCTCCCGGAGAGATTACTGGGTTTCATTTACCAGGCGGGTATGGCGTTCGGGTCGATACACATTGCTATGCTGGTTATAAAATCCCTCCATTTTACGATTCACTGATTGCAAAATTAATCGTCTTTGCGCCAACCCGTGACGAGGCAATTGATAAAATGGCAGGCGCATTGGAAGAATTTACTATCGAAGGCGTGCATACAACCATTCCGTTCCATCGGAAGGTAATGCAGAGTAAAGTTTTCCGCAGCGGATTATATGATACGAGTTTCATAGAAAAACATTACAACAAAGATTAACAAAATTTTAAAGGTGATCCCATGACGTTCCCAGAAAATCTGAAATATACAAAAGACCATGAATGGATTCGGCTCGAAGGAGATAACGGTGTAGTCGGTATTACCGAATATGCTCAGGGTGAACTCGGCGATGTGGTTTTTGTTGAGTTGCCGCAAAATCACAAACAGGTGAAACAAGGCGAGAGCTTCGGCACCATCGAAGCAGTGAAGGCAGTTTCCGATCTTTATTCGCCCCTGTCAGGTGAAGTCATCGAAGCTAACGCCGAATTGGAAAAAACACCGGAACTTGTCAACAAAGATCCTTACGGCAAGGGATGGATCATGAAATTGAAAATTAGCGACAAAAACGAATTGAATGCTCTTCTCGATGTAAAAGCATACCGCGAATTAATAGGTAAATAAATATACAACCACGTTTTTGTGAATCGGCTGGTTAAAATATTTTCAAAGGAAGATATCTTCCCACAGTACAGAAATAGTCCGATAGATTTACTTCTGCAGTACCATAATCTTGGATTACCATTCGCGAGTGTAGACAGCGCACAAATGTTGATAGCGATGTGCATGGATAACCGCAAGTATCTTCATATCCCCGACAATTTTGCTTTCATCATCCGAACCGGAGGCGCAAATCTACGTTACAGCGAATTTAAAGTTTCCTATGCAGTTTCAGTAGGCGGAGTGAAATCAATCGCTCTTATCGCTCACAGTAATTGCGGAATGGTAAACATCATGGCGCGAAAAGATCAATTCGTGAAGGGTTTAGTAAATAGAGCCGGGTGGGATCGAGTTTCAGCCGAGGAACATTTTAACCAATTTGCTCCGATGTTTGAAATCGGGAATGAAATTGATTTCTTATTGAGTGAGGTAAATCGACTTCGTCTTCGTTATCCGAAAATTCTTATTGCGCCGCTGTATTATAAAGTTGAAGACAACCTTCTTTATATGATCAAGGAGGGAAGTAATACTTGATGCTCGCATCGGGTCGTCTCTCTCCTCAATCCTACAGCTCTTCTCTCTTTGCTTTTTATTCTATATTCCGATCCAATTATCTAAAAACTTACCCTTAACAATTACTGCCATTGAATTTTTATGTCAAATCATATAGATCGAACCGAACTATTCTCAGACCGTCATAACGGTCCGGATCCAAAAGAAATTGAACAAATGCTTAAAGAAGTCGGTGCTCGTTCGCTCGACGAATTTATCGACAGCGTTATTCCCCGGCAAATCCGTTCCAATCATCCTCTCACTCTTAAATCGCCTGTTAGTGAACGCGAAGCGCTAAACGAGCTAAAAGCAATAGCTAAACAAAATCATGTCAATCGCTCGCTTATCGGTATGGGGTTCTATGATACTATCACACCGACAATCATCCAGCGCAACATTTTGGAAAACCCCGGATGGTACACACAATACACTCCGTATCAGGCAGAGATCGCTCAAGGCAGGATGGAAGCCCTTCTTAATTTCCAAACGATGGTTATGGATTTAACCGCGATGGAAATCGCCAATGCTTCACTGCTCGATGAAGCGACTGCCGCTGCAGAAGCAATGACGATGTTCTTTGGGATAAAAGGAAGACCTCAAGGCAGTATCTTTTTCGTTTCCAATGATTGCCATCCGCAGAACATTGAAGTTATCCGAACGCGCGCTAAGCCGCTGGGGATCAGTGTGGTTGTGGGAAAGTGGAACGAGTTCGAATTTATCGACAAAGTGTTCGGTGCGTTCTTACAATATCCGGCATCCGATGGAGCGATCTATGATTACAAATCGTTCTGCGATAAAGCACACTTAGCTGGCGCATCTGTAGTCGTTGCCGCCGACATATTAAGTCTGACATTGCTAACGCCGCCGGGAGAATTCGGCGCTGATGTAGCCGTCGGTAACACGCAGCGATTTGGCGTTCCGCTCGGTTATGGCGGACCTCATGCGGCGTACTTTGCGACGAAAGATGAATTTAAACGGCATATTCCCGGTCGGATTATCGGTGTGTCGGTCGATTCAAGAGGACAGCGTGCGCTGCGCATGGCGCTGCAAACCCGTGAACAGCACATCCGTCGTGAGAAGGCGACATCGAATATCTGCACCTCGCAAGTTCTTCTTGCCATCATGGCAAGTATGTATGCAGTCTATCATGGTCCGAAAAGAATAAAAGCTATCGCAGAACGAATCCACAATCTCACCAAAGTGTTAGCGGGTGGATTGAAGCAGCTTGGGTATAAAATTATTCACGATGATTATTTCGATACTCTCCGTTTCAGAGTGGATAAAAATTTTAAATCAATCAATGAGCCAATTCTTCAATCCTACAATTTCAACATCCGCTGGTTCGATGATTGCTCGTGCGGAATTTCTCTGGATGAAGTATCCGGATTAGATGAAGTGAAATCCTTGCTCAATATTTTCGCTAATAAAAAACCGGTAAATATATCGACCGATATTCTCGGTTCGAAAATATCTTCCGGTTATACAGGTAGGATGAAGCGAACTTCAGAATACTTGACGCATCCTGTTTTCAATACGCATCATTCAGAGACGGAAATGCTCAGATATATCCGCTCGCTTGAATCGAAAGACCTCTCGCTCACTTTCAGTATGATACCGCTCGGTTCTTGCACGATGAAATTGAATGCGACAACAGAGCTTCTGCCGATTACATGGCAGGAATTTAATTCGTTACATCCTTTCGCGCCAACAGAACAGACAAAGGGATATCACGAGTTATTCAAACAGCTTGAAGATATGTTGAAAGAAATAACCGGCTTCGATGCAATATCCTTTCAGCCGAATTCGGGAGCGCAGGGTGAATATACCGGATTGCTCGTTATCCGTGCATATCAAGAGAGCCGCGGGGAGAGTTACCGCAATGTTTGTTTGATTCCATCATCAGCGCACGGCACTAATCCCGCAAGCGCTGTGATGGCTGGAATGGAAGTCGTTGTTGTGAAAGCCATGAGCGATGGCTCAATCGATATAAAGGATTTAGAAGAGAAGGCAAAATTGCACAAAGATAAACTTGCCGCGCTGATGGTGACATATCCATCCACGCACGGTGTGTTCGAGGAAGGAATCAAAAATATCTGCCGCATTGTTCACGAAAACGGCGGACAGGTTTATATGGATGGCGCTAATCTCAACGCGCAGGTCGGCTTTTGTTATCCTGCCGAACTCGGGGCGGATGTATGTCATCTGAATTTGCATAAGACATTTTCCATTCCACATGGCGGCGGTGGTCCGGGTGTCGGTCCCATCGGTGTTGCAAAACATCTTATACCATTCCTTCCGACTCATCCGGTCGTTTCAATCAACGGCGGTAAAGGAATCGGTCCTGTCGCGGCGGCGCCGTGGGGTAGCGCTGGAGTTCTTGCGATCTCATGGGCTTACATCAGAATGATGGGAGCCGCGGGATTGAAGCGAGCAACTGAACTTGCCATACTGAATGCAAACTATATGGCATCAAGGTTGAAAAAATATTATCCTATTGTTTACACCGGTAAAAATGAGCGGGTCGCTCATGAATTCATAATCGATCTACGTCCGATAAAAGCCAGCGCCGATATTGAAGTGGAAGATGTTGCAAAGCGTTTGATGGATTACGGTTTCCACGCGCCAACTACATCGTTCCCTGTTGTAGGCACGTTGATGATCGAGCCGACAGAGAGCGAGTCGAAAGAAGAGCTGGATAGATATTGCGATGCTCTGATTGCAATTCGAAAGGAAGTCGAGGAGATTGAAGAAGGAAAAGCCGACAAAGCAAATAATGTTTTGAAGAACGCACCGCACACTGCCGATATGGCTGTTGCAAATGACTGGAAATTCCCATACCCGCGTGAAAAAGCCGTTTACCCTATATCATGGGTGAAGCAGCATAAATTCTGGGTGTCGGTTGGACGAGTAAATAATGTTCAAGGTGACCGCAATCTAATTTGCGCCTGCCCACCGATTGAAGATTATATCGAATCAGATATAAAAAGTAAATGAAACCAGTTAACTATTCTTAAAAGGCATTAAATAATTTTGATGCCTTTTCTTTTTGTTTCCTTCCTCAGATATTCTTACATTTGCCTAAGTTTATAATCAACCATTTTATAATTTACAAGGAGAAGATATATGTTGATTCGTTTCTGTAAATATTTCGTTCCTATCCTGTTGCTCGTTTCCCTGACATCCGCTCAAAAGCTTGAAGACATCCTCAAGAAACATTATGAAGCTCGCGGCGGGTTGAAGAACATCAAAACTGTTCAAACCATTCAAACGACAGGCAAGATTACGATGATGGGAAAAGAATATCCCACAACCATCTACCAGAAACGCTCCGGCGGTTTTCGCTCGGATATGGCGATGGGTAAAGCAAATATCGTTCAGGCGTACGATGGTAAAATCGGTTGGCAGATTATTCCGATGGCGGGAACATTGGACCCGATAGATATGAAAGAGCAAGAATTGCAGAGCATAAAAGAACAAGCCGACCTGGATGGATTTTTAGTCGATTGGAAAGATAAAAATTATAAACTTGAGCTTGTGGGAAAAGAAAAGATCGACGAGAAGTCGGTTTACCACATCAAGGTAATCCGACAGGATACAACCGAACACCATATTTACCTCGATGCGAAAACATATCTGCCCGTTCAAGAAACGGAGAAGATGAAAATGATGGGAAAGGAAATGGAAGTCGTTACTTCTCTCAGTGATTATCGGAGAGTGGATAAGCTCAAGATGCCGTTTGCCCAAGAAGTTGGCGGAGCGATGCCGCAAAAGATTCAGTTCGAGAAGATTGTTTTCAATCAACCGATACCGGATTCATTGTTTGCGAAGCCGGTAAAGAAATAAATTTTTTCCCGATGCATGGGGTCGTCCAAAAAGTAGGTTTGGGGTGGTAGCAGCAATCTTCAGATTGCGTACTTGGCTCAATTTCGCAGACATAAAGTTCCAAAGGAATCCTTCGTATCTGCGGCTACCAGAAAATTTTTCTTTCTGGACAGCCCCTTATTGGGGAGGTTATAAACGTAGATACAGAAGATTTACTGTAAACAACATTGCGTTACGAAATGGTTCGTGACGCCTCAATAAATTTTTTTTAGTTCGGGCACAAATATTTCTACTGAATATTCGTTTCCCTCTACCTTATCCTAACATACGTATTACTGAAGCAGTCAATACACATATCGTTAAGGATGAGAGTATCGGCGGTTGCAAAGTTAATCGTCTGATCAATCGCCTTTCTTGTGTCAAAGTAATGTATCGCAGGAGTCGAATCATTCTCTGAGGTGGTAATATAATACACGTCAAATGGACACATTATGACAAGTGAGTCGTTCTTGTAGAACCTGATGACATTATCCCTGCTTAAAACAATCTTCTGTGTATATCCAACACTCATGGGTGTGTGGGTCATCCCAGCAATCCCGCCGACGGATTTCAACCAGTACCAAGAACCATACAATGTATCGGGAATACAAGGTCTAGGTCCCTCCGAACAATCGATGTTGAATGTGTTTGAATATGTAGTGGAGCTATACGGATCGTTCTCCAGTCTGTATTCAACTTTTATTCTGTATGCACCACTCTCAAGATTATTGATTGTCCGGAGTGCCAATTGTTCACGAAGACGCTGGTTTGGTGCAAACCGGATGTACGGAGGATACAAATCTAAGCACGGACCAGTGTTGATCTCCATAAAATTACGCCATTGAAAATTGGCGAAGATTTCAAGCCAATAAGTTAGCTTGTTATTGCACGCTGTAATGTACGCATTCTTATTTGTTGGGTTGTCGATTGTAAAATTCAGGTTGTCGGAATATTTATAAAAAATTTTATCCGTATGAATATACAGCCATGGAAGAGGTTGTAATGTGAAACCGATACGTTCCGCTGCTCGTAAATACTGTTCTTCAATCAGAGCGAAATGTTTTGCTGCGTAGGTAGGACAACCACACGCGGCGCAAGTGCCCCAATATTCAATCATAACATCAACAACAGGAATCCTTTCTGCATTGAGAAGCGCTTTCGTGTCGGGTGGTGTGTAGTGACTCGTGGTATCGCACTGAATTCCACCAGAAAAAAACTTTGCAACCCATATCAAGTTATTGGATGGTCTTGGAGTTATATCAAGCACCGGAGATGAGTCAAAGTGAAGGTCACAGCTAACAAACACCAGAAGAATACTCAAGGTGAAGGTTCGAAGAAGATTTTCCATAAAAAATAGTCCTTTCGAAAATTCAATTGTAATATACCGGGTAAATAATTCAAATGCAATGGTTGGTTTTTGCTCGAAAAAACCCGATAGGATTTTATAAATTCATTGGAGACATAAATGATCCCGTATTATCAAGCCAAATAAATTGTGAATATTAAATTGCTGAAATTTTTGCATTCAACTTGCAAATTTCCTACTTTTTTAAACAATACTATTCTATTTACTCAAATGCAAGGTGTTTTATGATACAGAGTATTCGCCTCTTAGTTGCAATGTTTCTTCTCCTTGGTAGTTTTTTTTACCCACAGCTTATCGCCCAGACTGCCGATCATTCTAATAAAATCGCTATCGTCATTCACGGCGGTGCAGGGACCATCACCAAAGCGAACATGACTCCCGAGCTTGAGGATCAATACCGTGAAAAACTTACCGAAGCGATGAGCACCGGTTATAATATTTTAAAGAATGGCGGCGCGAGTATGGACGCAGTGGAAGCGACGATCAAGATAATGGAAGACTCACCGCTCTTCAATGCAGGTAAGGGCGCCGTTTTCACGCACGAAGGAACAAACGAGCTTGATGCATCCATCATGGATGGCAAAACGCTCAAAGCGGGCGCAGTGGCAGGAGTAAAACATATCAAGAATCCGATTAATCTTGCCCGGCTTGTGATGGAAAAAACCTGGCATGTGTTGCTCACCGGTGAGGGTGCGGAGAAGTTCGCGCAGGGACAGGGGATTGAGCTTGTACCTCAAGAGTATTTCAAAACAGAGCGACGGTGGAAACAAATACAGGATATTTTGGAAAAAGAAAGAGCCGATTCAGCCAAGCAAGGAGTTGCCCCGGAAAAGCACGGCACGGTTGGTTGTGTAGCGCTCGATAAGTACGGCAACATCGCCGCAGGTACTTCGACAGGAGGGATGACGAACAAACGCTTCGGCCGCGTTGGCGATTCTCCGATTATTGGCGCAGGAACTTACGCTAACAACAACACATGCGGAGTCTCCTGCACGGGCGACGGTGAATATTTCATCCGTCTCGGTGTTGCAAAAGATATTTCCGACTTGATGGAATACAAAAATATATCTGTAAAGGAAGCATCACAAACAGTTATCGATAAGCTGACGAAACTTGGCGGCACGGGAGGTGTGATAGCTCTCGATAAAGACGGCAACATTGCGATGCCGTTTAATACATCCGGTATGTACCGCGGCTATATGGATGAGAATGGGAAACCGGTTGTGGAGATTTATAAAGAATGATCGAAATGCAATAATAATATTTGTTATATTAAAAAAAACATTTATTATCGGCAGATGACTTTATCAAAAACAACGGAATACGCTTTACGGATATTAACGTTCATGGCAGTGGAAGAAAAAGAAAAATACTCTTCCGACTATATTCATAAGCAGCTTAAAATTCCGAAAAAATATTTACAACGGTTATTAACCGTTCTATCGAAGAACGGCTTAATCAAAAGTGAGCGAGGGAAGTATGGCGGGTATACGTTCGCGAAAAAAGCGAATAAAATATATCTTTCCGATATTATTAAAGCCGTGGAAGGATTCCCGGGCGCACCGACATGTTTTTTCGGATTCGGAGAATGTGTTTTAGAAAGTCCCTGCGCGATGCACGATATTTGGGCAGATTCGCAGATGAATCTGATAAACGTTCTCTCATCGACAAAATTAACCGACTTGAAAAAGAAAATGAAATAATTGTTTTTTTTATTTTTAAATGCTACCTTGTGGTAGTATATATAAGTACAACTAATATAAAGGGCGCTACTATGATAGATTCAAACACAGTGCTTACCGGGCAAACAATTGCCTACACGTTCTATGTCCTTGCGATTATGGCAACGATGGGCTGGTTTGCCTATAAGGTCACAAGAGACAGAGGTACCAATCAAATTAAACCGGCTCTTTTTTATTCATTCGTAGGATTACTTGTCGTCATTGGGGTTTCGTTACACATCGTCACGCATGAAACAATCCCGTGGAAACCGATGGATTTAAATCGCGCCGAGATTCAAGCGGATCGGGAATTCAACATCACGGTTGCAAATCACCAGTTCTCGCTTCCTTCGGAAAAACTGATGATTAAAAAAAATGAAAAGGTGAGATTCAATGTAACTTCAAATGATCTAACCTACGGTTTCGGATTGTTTCGAAAAGACAATTCGATGGTATTTCAAATGCAGGTAATTCCCGGACACAATAACGATATCCTCTGGCAATTCGACCGTGCGGGTGTTTATTCAATTCGCTCGACCGAATATTCCGGATGGAAAGGAATTAACATGATCGTCCGTGACGCCGTCGAAGTAACCGATTAAATTTCCATAAACGAAAGAGAGAATGAATATGAGCTTTATACAAACACTTACACACGGCGAGCAGGGTTTATTTAAGCCAAACACCCTGACGCCGATGCAGAAGCTTGCATTACGATTCGTCGTTGTGGGCTTGCTTTATTACGGCTTGGCTGTTGTCGAAGGAATGATCATGCGTTTGTACGAGGTCGCTCCTTTTCCACTCGTTTCAAACGAACAATTCTTTGCCATCCTAACCGCACATCCATTAGTCGGAATTTTTGGCTCGACATACTCTATAGTTTTCGGAGCGTTTTTATTTCTCGTTCCGTTCTTGATGAAAAAACCATTATGGAGTATCAAGCTCGGCAATTGGACATTGTGGTTAATTGCTATAGGAACTTTTATTTTCTGGTTCTCCGGATTCGTTTCGCATTACAGTCCTCTCTACACGCTGTACTGGCCCCTGCCGGCAGACTTTACTCAGTTCAGCGTTGTTGGCGGGACATTCTTCATCCTCGGTATTGCCATAGTAATGGTGGGCACCATATTTTTCGTCATAAATATATTCAAGACGATCACCTATACACCGGAAGGATGGGAAAAGCAGAATGGCGGCGCTTTGTTGAAATCAGCGCTTGGCTTGACCGGATTGAAAAATCTGTTTTCCAAAAAGAAAAAAGAACACTTAGTTTCTTTACCGGTCGCCGCTATTGCAAGAGGCACCGTTGACACAGCCCTCAATGCGGGCATCATCATTTTTACAGGTGTATTGATTCTTGTTTATATGGTAGCGGAGTTATTTGGAGTTAGTTTAAAACACTCTGCAGTTGATGCGTTATTGTATAAAAACTGGTTCTGGTGGGGGCTCGATTTAATTGCAGACGGCTTAGTCTTGATATTCGTTGCAGGAACCTGGTATTTATTAGCGACGATGATTACGGGGAAAAAACTTTACATGGAAAACATTGCACGAGCTGCCTTATTTGTCGAGCTTATTGTTTCATGGACTGTCTGGTCGCATCATTTGATGTCCGATCAGGCACAGCCGGGAATTCTCAAAATTGTTTCGGGTGAGATGGTAACCGCGTTCGAGCTTATTACGCAAGGTCTGGCATTCTTTATAACGCTCGTTACTCTCTGGAGTGCGAGACCACTCAAGATGACTCACCCGTTAAAATTCTTGCTCGGCGGATTATTGGGATTTGCTTTAGCAGTTCCAGCCGGAATAATGCAGGCAGATTTAGGGCTGAATAGAATTCTCCATAACACGCAATGGATCGTTGGTCCGCACGTGCATGTCGCAATATTAGTTGGTTTGACAATGACATTATATTCCGCCATTTATCTACTATTACCGATTCTCACGAACGGCGCAAAGTTGTACAGCGATAAACTTGCAAGTTTCCATTTCTGGGCGCACCTGATTGGAGGAATTGGAATGGGCGCTTTCATGGGAATGGCAGGATTGCAGGGAATGTTGAGACGTACCTTGTATTTCGAGGGTGAGTTCAACAGCTATATGATTCTTGCGGCTCTTTCCGGTTCTTTACTGCTGATTGCCTTCATCGCGTTTTTCTATAACATCGTTATGACAGTGGGATTGAACGGAGTAATAGGAATCTTTTCTCCTTCAAAATTAAAAACGAAGGATTTGATCCCATCGACTAAATAATTTCTCCCAAAAATTTCCAAGCCCATTCTGATGAATATTCAGGATGGGCTTTTGTATTTATGAGAATGGGAAGCCGGTGGTGGGGATTTATAAGGAGTGATTTACTGACAAACAACAAATTCATTAGCTATTAAACATTTACTATCACAGCCTATAATCAGGCTGGGTTTTTCCCCGAAATGAAATTTTGGATTTTCAGTACAGAGAATTCTTTATTTTGTTTTACCCAGTCTGGGATGGGTTGATTAGTCTTTTTGTAGAAATAACTAATCACGTTCTCGGCAACTCTGGATGGAAAGTTCCATGAATGTTTTTTAAGTGCCTCATCCATGATTTTGTTGAGTGTTTCTGAATCAGGGTAGGGATGTGAAAAGAAGTCACGTACAGGTTTCAAAACATTAGTCAAGTCGTTCCAAAGTGTTTGGTCAACATCATGTAGCTTCTCTAATTGCAATTCTTCGCAGAGTACCTTGATTGCATCTTTTACCTCTTTAAGGTCGCTACTGAGAAGATGCTTAAGATCTTTTGCATTTGGAAACCTTTTTTGCAATGGTGAACTAGGTGCATTCCACAATTCACTAACTTGCATACTGATGAATGAAAGCAATGCCAAATAGCTAAAGATGTACGTCTGAGCAGCCAGAGCATACATAAGATTTGGACTCATTCCACGGCTAACCTCAGATCGTAAGCATGAACGAGCTTGTTCGAGGTATGCTTGCGTCGCTCGAAAACAAATTTTGTCTTCCATTATTCTTAAATAAAATTCTGCTTTTTATTTTGTGCTGATAGTGTAACCATGAATTATTATCTCACAAATATTACAAAAAGCTCTTGTCAAAGTCAAACAGTGTTGGACTCATCCCCTGACCACTCCCGCCAAAGAGCGGCGGGAGGGAAGTGTACGTCTCTCTCTAATTCTAGAGAGAGTTTATCCCGCTCGTAGAGCGGGAGACCGCAGGGTGAGTTCTGCTTTCTCTACCGCAAAGTCATTTTCAGTATTCTTGCAATCCTCCACTAAATTCCTTACCATAAAATCATCATGAAGTCAATTTTATATCAATTCAAACAATCTCCCTCAATAAATTAAAAGGTAAATTATGAATTACAAGAGATTCTGGATAATGCTTTCCATGGTTATCATCAGCATATTCTTGCTCAATGCTGCCGCACCACGCCCTGATGAAGGGATGTGGACATTCGATAATCCGCCGCTCAAGTTGTTGAAAGAGAAATACGGTTTTGAGCCGACCCAAGAATGGTTGGATCATGTTCGTCTTTCAAGTGTCCGCTTCAACGATGGCGGCTCCGGCTCGTTCGTCAGTATGGATGGACTCGCACTCACCAACCATCACGTTGCACGCGGGCAACTGCAAAAGATGTCGACTCCTGAGAAAGATTATGTGAAGGACGGCTTCTACGCGAAAACGTCTGCCGAAGAAATCAAATGCCCCGATCTTGAGCTTAATGTTCTTCAATCGATGGATAACGTGACGGATCGAATAATGAAAGTCGTTAAGAAAGCGAAGAACGATAAAGATGCGCTCGAACTTCGCAATGCAGAAAGCGCAAAGATAGAAAAAGAAAGTTTGAAGAAAACCGGTTTCCGCTCAGATATAGTTACATTGTACAACGGCGGTGAGTATTGGATTTACCGGTACAAGAAATACACCGATGTGCGGCTCGTCTTTGCACCCGAAGGCGGAATTGCTTTCTACGGTGGCGATCCCGATAATTTTACTTATCCGCGATACGATCTCGACATGGCGATCTTCCGGGTTTATGAAAACGATAAACCAATCCACCCGAAACATTTTCTTCAGTGGAGCGAAAAAGGCGCCGATGATGGAGAGTTGGTTTTCGTATCCGGCAATCCGGGATCGACTGAACGCCTCAGCACCATAGCACAGCTTGAATTCTTACGCGATTATCAGTTGCCGATCATTCTCAAATCGTTGAATCGCCGAATCGAAATGCTGAAGCAGTATTCACTTCGCGGAAAAGAAGAAACACGCCAGGCGGCATCGCTCATCTTTGGGATGGAGAACTCTTTGAAGGCGAACCAGGGCGAGTATAAAGGATTGCTCGATAAGAATATCTTCGAGAAGAAGCAGAAGGAAGAGAGAGATTTCCTTGCTTTGATTGCGAATAATCCTGAATGGCAGAAAGAATTCGGCGGCGCGTGGGATGCGATTGCCGATGCGAGTAAAAAACAATCGGCGAATTTCAAACCGATGATATTCCGGAATCTCCGCGGCTCGCGTATGGCACAGCTTGCATTGATGACGGTTCAGTATATTGCTGAAATAAAGAAACCTGACGGCGAACGCCTCGAAGGTTTCCACGATGCACAGCTTGAAACTTTCAAATTTAATCTGTTCTCACCCGCGCCTGTTTATCCACAGCTCGAAGAATTCCGGATGACCGATGGTTTCAAAGAAACCATAGAAGAGCTTGGCGCCGAAGATCCTTTTGTAAAGACTATTCTAAACGGTAAAACACCTGAAGAGGTTGCGAAGGAATTAATCACCGGGACTAAAATGGCAGATCCTGGATTCCGTAAAAAATTAGTAGAGGGCGGACAAAAAGCAATCGATGCATGCGATGATCCGATGATTATAGCCGCAAAGAAAGTCGATCCATTCGTTCGTGAAATGCGAAAGAAGATGGAAGATGAAGTGCAGAGCATTACAGCATCTGCCGGAGAGAAAATCGGCAAAGCACGTTTTGCCGCTTATGGTAAATCGACTTACCCGGACGCGAATTTCACGCTCAGACTGACTTACGGAACTGTGAAGGGTTATGCAATGAACGGAACAATCGCGCCGTCGAAGACAACCTTCTACGGTCTATATGATCGGTATTACAGTTTCGATACGAAACCGCCATTCAATCTTCCGCAGAGATATTTAGATGGAAGAGAAAAACTCGATCTTACCACACCGATGAATTTTGTCGCTACGCTCGATGTAGTCGGCGGCAACTCCGGTTCACCGGTCATCAATAAAAAGGGTGAACTTGTCGGTCTTGTATTCGATGGAAACATTGAAAGTCTTGTGGGCAGTTATGTGTACGATGAAGAAACGAATCGAACGGTCTCAGTTCACAGCCAGGCAATGATTGAAGCGATTCGCAAACTGTACGATGCGAACGGTTTGGTTGATGAATTAACGGCGAGAGAACCTAAGAAATAAGGATATGTAAGTATAATTAAAGATAGAGGGCAGCGTAAATCGACTGCCCTCTTAAATATTTGACTGGGGAGTTTAACGCTTCCGGTTCCGGGATTAAAACTTCCACATGGGATTATTCTTATCAACTGTATAATATGAATCTTCCAAAGTTGCACGAGCACCGTTAGCATCGCTGATGTATTTGTCGTAAGTCGCTCTCATCTGTGTTTTTTCCCGCACTACAATCTCTATGCTCCTGTGGTTACCCACCGAATGCTCATAATTTTTTCCCGCAATTGTGTAGTAAATTTTTGCAATATCACCGTAAGTTGAATACGGATAGACGTTTTGAGCATTCTTATCATAAGTGATGGTAACTTTGACGTCTTGAGGTTGGCACCCGATTAACACAAGTAAGATGAGCATCCAGAATACAACTTGAAGTTTCATTTTTCAGCCTATAGGTTATGAAGGTTTGAGAGTAATATTGATAGACCGTAATTTCGTAAAGCGGATTGAAAAAAACAAATATAGCCGACGCAACATATTCATTTCTATCCCGTAAAGAGATGTGCATCCATACTTTAAAGGAGAACTCATATGAAATACTCTGTGAACAGCTTTATCCTGTTTGTATCTCTGTTATTTTCCGTTCACGCTGCCGTTTCTCAGGAGTCGAGGGAAATTAGAAAAACTCTTGAGATAGATAAGGACGGATCGGTATATATCGATACATACAAAGGGAGCATCTCGATAGAAACATGGGATAAATCGGAAGTCGACATAGTCGCTAAAATTGAAGCCGATGGCTGGGGCGACGACGAAGAGGAGAAAGTCCGCGATACAAAAATAAATATACATGGCACATCGGACAAAGTAGAGATCGAGACCGACTACGATCGTATCCGACATTATGGTTTTTCATTTTTCGGATTGTTCGGTGACGATAATTCCGGCAGTCTTCCTTTTGTACATTATAAAATATTCATGCCTTCCACTGCCCGCCTTAAGATAAAAGACTATAAGTCGGAGACGAACATCGTAAACTTAAACTCTTCTTTGAAAATGGAAACATATAAAGGTACGGTGACCGTGAAAGGAATCGATGGCGCGGTCGATCTTGAGACTTACAAAGGTGAGATCAAAATCGAGTATGCGAAATATTCTGATGACAGCAGATTCGAGACCTATAAAGGAAGAATCGATCTATCGATTCCTCATGAAAGCGGATTCAGACTCGATGCAGATTTAGGTCGAAGAGCCGATTTCGATTCCGATTTTGAAATGAATATCAAGCGTAGATCGCGGAATGATGATTATTATCGTGCCACTGTTAATGGGGGTGGTCCGCGCCTGCAAATATCAACTGAAAAAGGCGACATTCGGATAATGAGTCGTTAGAGTTGCGTGAACCCCATACCCAATTTGCAATATTACTAAAGAGATTCTATATTTCTTCAGATCAAAAATAAAACTTGGGCGTAATCGCCTAAGTTAATTTCGGAAAATTGGATTAGAGGTTCGCAAGTATGAAAGCTATTGTCGATTTAACAGTCATACCATTAGAGGTCGGAATATCCCTCTCTAAATACATTGCCGCATGTGAAAAAATTCTCACAGGAGCCGGCTTAAAAACTCAACTGCACGCGAACGGAACAAACATCGAAGGAGAATGGGACGCAGTATTCAATGCGATTAAAAAATGCCACGAAGCAGTACACATGATGGGTGCGCCACGCATCTTCACGACCATCCATGTCGGCACGCGGACAGATCGTGACCAAACGATGGACGATAAGATTATGAGTGTCAAGGCGAAATTATGAATCAACCATCGCCAATCAATTCTATGCAATGCCAGGAGTTAATTCTTGTTCTTGATTTCGGGTCTCAGTACTCGCAACTAATTGCACGACGCGTGAGGGAGTTGGGTGTTTATTCCGAGTTGCATCCGTTTAATTTATCGATCGACGCTATAAAAGAACGAAAACCCAAAGGGATTATTCTCTCCGGAGGTCCATCGAGTGTTTATGAGGAAGGATCTCCTCATCCGGAATCTGAAATATTTGATCTTGAAATACCTGTTCTTGGTATCTGTTATGGATTGCAGGTTATCGCGTACCGGCTTGGCGGAGAGGTCAACACTTCGGTTAGAAGAGAGTATGGTCCGGCTGAACTTTTCATCGATGATGATGCAGATTTATTTGCAAACCTGAACGAAAAAGGGAGGACCAACGTCTGGATGAGTCACGGCGATGCGCTGACAAAATTGCCGATCAATTTTGAGCGGATTGCGCATTCATCCAATTCTCCGATTTGTGCAATTAGAAATAAAGAAAAAAGAATATTTGGTGTCCAGTTTCATCCCGAAGTTGTACACACAACAAAAGGCAAAGAAATTATAGGCAACTTTCTCTTTAAAATCGCAGGATGCCGGGGCGGTTGGAATCCCGGCTCTTTCATCGAAAGGAAATCGAATGAAATCCGGTCAACTGTCGGCAAGCAGAATGTCATCTGCGCTCTTAGCGGCGGGGTTGATTCATCTGTGCTTGCAGTGTTACTTCATAAAGCAATCGGTGAGCAACTTTACTGCATTCACATCAACAATGGATTGATGAGGAAGAATGAGAGCGAGAATGTTATCAAGCTTTATCGTGATACATACCGCTTCAATCTCGATTATGTGGATGCAAGTGATGTTTTTCTTGATCGGCTGAACGGAATAAGCGACCCTGAGCGGAAGCGGAAAATAATCGGTGAAACATTTATCGAAATATTTGAAGCCGAGGCAAAGAAAATCGGTCGGGTAAGTTTCCTCGCACAGGGAACATTGTATCCGGATGTTATCGAATCTACATCATTCAAAGGTCCGTCGCATACAATAAAAACGCATCACAATGTCGGCGGACTGCCGGAGAAGATGAAGCTTAAACTTATTGAACCGTTCCGGGAATTATTTAAGGATGAGGTGCGTGCTGTCGGGAAAGCGCTCGGATTACCGGAAGCATTTATCGTGCGTCATCCATTCCCGGGTCCGGGACTTGCTGTTCGGATACTTGGTGATATTACGAAAGATAAATTAATTATTCTCCGAGAAGCGGATGATATCTTTATCAGTGAACTCCGAAAAGCGCGTTTGTATGAAATAATCTGGCAGGCTTTCGCAGTATTACTTCCTGTCCAAACCGTGGGAGTAATGGGTGACCAGCGGACTTACGATAATGTAATCGCATTGCGTGCAGTTACCAGTTTGGATGGCATGACTGCAGACTGGGTACAAATACCGCAAGAGATTCTTTCCAAAATTTCAAGCCGAATCGTAAACGAAGTTCGGGGTGTGAATCGAGTTGTGTACGATATCAGTTCAAAGCCACCGTCAACGATTGAGTGGGAGTAAGAATCTCATCCTTTAATCCTTCTTTCCGAAAGAGAGAGGGATGTATTCGGATAAATTCTTTCCTACTGAACTTTGAAGGTCATCTCTTTTAGTACATTTCCTGACGCATCGGTTACAGTCACTGTCCAATCACCTGCTATGGCTAAAGTTTTATTTGCCCATGTTCTCCAGGGGCTGCCGCCGATGTTGAGTGTGGTTGTATAACTTTTCTCGCCCTGTTTCCAGGTTATCGTAAGCGTTTCTGAGGTCGCACCTGATACCTTTAACCAGAGGAACACTTTCGAGTTCAGTGCGAAAGTTGAATCTTCATCGACTAAAACTCTATCCTTGACATCTTTACCAAGTTTTGCATCGACAATCTGAATTTCTTTCGATTTCACTTCACTCTCTTGTGCACTCAAGAAGGAACTGAAGATGATTAAACAGAAAACGGTTGTGAGGATCATGCCAATCCATTTGTTCATTGTTTTACCCCTTTATATAATGATAAGAGTTACCAACTTCTCAATATGAAATATTTATGCTGATATATGTTAATCAAAACTATCTTAGTGTCTATTCGATTCGAATTTTTTCAGCTTCTTATCCCAGGTGTACCACATTACGCCTTGATTTACGGGCGCATTATTCACGGTTAGAGAATAATCCACATCGATTTTGAGAATAGATCCGTTAGCGTCTTTGTTGATATTACTGTTTGTTTCGTAAACCACGACCGAATCGATAGCATTATCCCGGTGAAATCTTTCGGATCGCCGTTTCACAATTGTAAGAATATCCTTAACGTTCGGAGGGTCAAATAAAAAATACTTCTCGATTACCTCTTCTTTTAAATAGTCTCCTTCACAGCATGGGTTCCTTGTTGATGTCGAGAATAGAATGCTCACCGCGTGTTTTCTGCCGATCTCCCATTCCTCGTTCATACCTATTCGCGAAAGATCGGAACATGTATCGCAAGGTTTTCCGTGCGGTAAGGTTACAAGCGATGATGATGTGCTGTCGATTGTGAGGAGAGCCAGACGCTCGTCGTAAAATTTATCGCCGTATGCAGATGCGCTGGAATAACAAGTCAACGCGAGAAAAACTTGCTGCAGGTTCTTCGAATGATTTTTCATGAAGACTACCCTTAATACATTCGAAGCTGTTCCCTTGGCTTCTTTTCCCCATGTTGCGATCATTTCTTTACATCCTTCGTCGAATGATTTTGGGAAAAGTTTGATGAGAAGCTTCTCTACGGTAGTGTCGATTGAGGGGATCCCATCCTCGATCGGCTCGAAATATTTTTTTAATTGTTGATGGTTTTTACCTTTGATTAATATTTTCGCGCTTGACTGCGGCAGATTTAAGCCGGAGAATAAGTCCGAATTACTGAATAAGAGAATGATAATTAATATTTTGGAAACTGCAGCAAAGTTGACGTTTCGCATAATAAATGATGAAGTTTATGATCGAATAATGAATATTATGGGTTTAGAGTAACTGCAATATATAACGTATCAGTATAAAATACAATCGGCACACCTTTTCTCAAGTGTGCCGATATGAAGTTAGATTATATATCGTAACGACAACGTTATGAACAACCCGATGTCTCTCCGCAATTCCTGCATTTATAACAGGAACCGCTGCGGACCATGATACTGCCGCATGTGTGGCAGGGGGGCGCATCGGCTTGTGCCTGAAATACTTCATGTTCATTCCGTTCTCTGTTTGGCGCCGTAAGTATTTTTATCTCACCCAACGAATTGCCCGATTCGGTATCGGGGTTAGCTTCAAAATATTTCGATACTTCATCTTCGGGCAGGAATTTTTTCCCAAGCCACCTGAAGATGTAATCGAGAATAGATTTTGCAATCGGGATATCTTTGTTGCCGGTGAATCCGCTTGGTTCGAAGCGCATGTGAGAGAATTTCTCTGCGAGTACCCGAAGCGGAACGCCGTACTGTAATGCCATTGAAACTGAAGTTGCGAACGCATCCATCAGTCCTGAGATTGTTGAGCCTTCTTTCGACATCGTAATGAATATTTCGCCGGGAGAACCGTCTTCGTATAGCCCGACCGTAATGTATCCTTCATGTCCAGCAATCGATATTTTATGTGTCAATGCTTGTCGCTCGTCGGGCAGTCGGCGGCGTATCGGCTTGGGTTTCACATGCCCGTTCGGCTGGTCGAGACTCGTGTTGAGCGGTTGTGTGCGTTTACAGCCATCGCGGTAGATGGCAACGGCTTTTAATCCCAGACGCCATGCTTCGATGTAGGTATTGCTGATATCCTCGGCAGTGATTTCATGCGGCATGTTGACTGTCTTCGATATCGCGCCCGATATGAACGGCTGGGTTGATGCCATCATTTTCACATGTCCCATGAAATGAATCGATCGTTCTCCTTTAGCGGGCTTAAAGGCACAATCGAAGACGGACAAATGTTCTTCTTTGAGGTGCGGCGCTCCTTCAATAGTATCGTTCTTATTGATATATGCGATTATGTGTTCGATCTGTTCATCGATATAGCCGAGTTTCTTCAATGCAAGCGGTACGGTCTGGTTAACGATCTTCAACATTCCGCCGCCGCTGAGTTTTTTATATTTTACCAGAGCGATATCCGGTTCGACACCTGTAGTGTCGCAGTCCATCATAAATCCGATTGTGCCGGTTGGCGCTAAAACTGTAGCCTGCGCGTTTCTGAATCCGTAATCTTTTCCAATGGCAACAACGTCATCCCACACTTTTCGCGCGGCAGTGAGGAGATCGCCCGGTACATGTTGATCGGGAATCTGATCTGCCGCAAGACCGTGCATCTTCATTACTTTCAACATCGGCTCTCGATTTTTCTTGTATCCTTTGAATGTCCCAATTTCTTTTGCTATGAAAGCCGATTGTTTATATGCCTGGCCGCTCATCAAAGCTGTTATGGCAGATGCATAGGCGCGACCTTCATCGCTATCGTAGGCAAGACCGCGTGCCATTAACAAAGCGCCGAGATTTGCATACCCTAATCCTAACGGACGATAATCGTGACTGTTGTGCTCGATTTTTTGTGTCGGATAGCTGGCGTTATCGACTTCAATCTCTTGGGCTGTCATTGTAATATTGATCGCGTGACAGAAAGATTCGATGTCGAACTCACCATCCTCCGAACGAAACTTCATTAGATTGAGAGATGCAAGATTACAAGCTGAATCGTCGAGGAACATGTACTCACTGCAAGGGTTCGATGCATTGATTTGTGCGCTATTCGAACATGTGTGCCATTTATTAATTGTCGTATGGAATTGCATGCCCGGGTCACCGCATATCCAGGCGGCTTGTGCCATCTCTTTCATGATTTCACGCGCGTTATAAGTTTCCATCGGCTGACCGCCATGTACAGCTTTTGTTATCCATGGTTTATCATCGACAGCTGCACGCATGAAATCATCGCTTGCACGGATAGAGTGGTTCGCATTCTGATAAAAAACGGAATCGTAGGCTCCACCAGGAATATTGAAACCACCGTCATAACCCGAATCGATCAATGCCCATGCTTTTTTCTCTTCTTCGACTTTACATCTGATAAAATCTAAAATATCCGGATGGTCGGTATTTAGAATGACCATCTTTGCTGCACGGCGGGTTTTGCCTCCCGATTTGATAATGCCGGCAAATGCATCATATCCTTTCATGAACGATACCGGACCAGACGCTGTTCCGCCGCCGGATAATACTTCTCTCGAAGACCGGAGTGTGGATAGATTCGAACCTGTTCCTGAACCCCATTTAAAAAGTTTGCCCTCAGTTTTCGCCAGCTCGAGTATGGATTCCATCGTATCTTCTACCGAGTTGATAAAGCAGGCAGAGCATTGCGGTTTTTCTTCTATCCCCACATTGAACCAAACGGGACTGTTGAATGCCATATACTGATTTACGAGGAGAAACGTTAATTCTGCGTTGTAAACTTCGGCATCCTCAGATGTAGCAAATATCCCGTCCTTCTTTCCCCACTCGGTGATCGTGTAAGCCACACGATCTACCAACTGACGTACACTTGTCTCGCGTTGCGGAGTATTTATCCTTCCATGAAAATATTTCGAAACAACCACATTAGTCGCAGTCAGAGACCATGATTTAGGGACTTCAACATCTTTTTGCTCAAATATTATTTCACCCTTTTCATTAGTGATGCTCGCTGTGCGCAGTTCCCACTCAATCTCATCATAAGGATGAAGATCGGGTTTGGTATAATACCTTCTAAATGTCAATCCGCGTTGTCTCTGGGGAGCATTTGATCGATTGATCTTTTTTGATTCCGTTTCATCGGTATTGCCAAAAAGTGTCGTGTCATAATTTGCCATCTATTCATTCTCCTTGTTCAATAAAACATTCTTCCCAAATCGGCAAAAATGCATAATAACCATGAAATTTATCGGACCTCTCTAATTTTGAATTGCTACATAATTTCCGAACCTTACCTCTTTTTAACTTAGTTCAGAAAGCCCACGTTCTTCAGTTATATCGATAACCTGACAAGAACGACATCGGTTTGAAATATAGATACTTGCAGATAAGAAGTCAAGTAAAAAATTATTAAAATATTATGAGCGAAATATTTTTTCTCCGGAAGTGCATTTTTCCCTTGACATGAACTAAAAAATGGCGTTTTATCGATCTACTGCGATTCATCGCAATGAAGAGAAAACAATTTTCTTGATTTTAAAGTATTTCGGCGTTACCTTAGATTGATATTTGTTCAATCAATTATCAAATAAAATGTCCGGAATAATAGAATTCAATAATATTGCCGAGATGTTCGATAAAATCACCGAACATTTCATCGGTGACAAGCGCCCAATGTTCATGCACAAGGTGCACGGCAAATACACGCATATATCATTTGCAAAAATAAAAGCGGATGTAGAAAATTTCGCACTCGGACTTGCTGCTCTAGGAATTAAACGCGGTGATAATATTGCATTGATATCCGAGAACCGTCCGGAGTGGGTTGTAGCCGATATGGGAATGATAAAACTCGGCGCGGTCAATGTCTCCATCTACCCGACACTTACGCCTGTTCAGATAGAGTACATACTGAATGATTCGGGCGCCAAAATAGTCATCGTTTCGAATCAACATCAGTTGATAAAACTGATGAAAATTATTCAGAATATACCGACGCTTCAAAGAATTCTTATCATGACGGAACATGAGATTGAAAGCGATCCTCGCGTAATTCCATTCTCGCGAGTGAAAGAAATTGGCATTGAATTCGGCAAACTGTACCCTGATTACCTTCTTAACGAAGTGAATAAAATTAGTCCCGAACACATTATCACGATTATTTATACTTCGGGAACAACCGGAAATCCAAAGGGTGTGATGCTGACGCACAATAATCTTGTGAGTAACATTAAGGCGGCTTCGGAGTGTATTCCGTTCACATATGAAGATACCGTACTTTCATTTCTGCCTCTGTGTCATTCATACGAACGGATGGCAGGATACTACACGGCGATGTCGTGCGGATCAACGATCGCTTATGCCGAGGGGATCGAAACCGTACGCGATAACCTTCTCGAAGTTCATCCGACCTTTGTTACAACCGTGCCGCGGTTGTTCGAGCGTTTCTATAATCGGATTATGAAACAGGTGGGTGAAGAATCGGCAGTGCGCCAGAAAATATTTTCATGGGCAATCGGCGTCGGCAAAACATATATGTGCGCGAAAAAGAATAAAGTCATGTCTCCGTTCTTATCGCTGCAGTATAAAGTTGCCAATAAATTGGTATTCAAAAAAATCAGGGAGCGCACAGGAGGACAGATAAGATTTTTTGTGTCAGGAGGAGCCGCACTCGCTCCCGAACTTGGAGAATTTTTTGACGCTGTAGGCATACCTATTATAGAGGGATATGGTATGACAGAATCATCGCCTGTAATCAGCGCCAACAGGAAGGATGATTACAAATTCGGCACTGTCGGCAGACCGTTATCAGGCGTCGAGGTTAAGATTGCCGCAGACGGGGAAATATTAGTACGCGGACCCAATGTCATGAAGGGCTATTGGAATGATAAAAAAGCCACAGAAGAAATTATCGACGCCGATGGCTGGCTGCATACTGGGGATATCGGCTTGTTTGATACCGAAGGATATTTAAAAATCACGGATCGGAAAAAACATTTGTTTGTCAGTTCCGGAGGCAAAAATATTGCGCCACAGCATATCGAAAATATTTTTCTTCAAAGCGAATTCATCGATCAATTTGTGCTTATCGGTGATGGCAGGATGTATCTGACGGCGCTAATCGTTCCGAATTTTGATTCACTGAAAGATTTTGCCGATAGGCATGGCATCAAGTATAATAACACTGAAGAATTATCGAGTAATCCCGAAATCTATAAATTATTAGAAGAGGTGATGAGTAAGCTCCAAAAAGACCTTGCCAATTATGAGCGCGTTAGAAAGTTCACCATCCTTGGTAAACCATTAACTATCGAGAACAATGAGCTTACTCCGACACTCAAGGTTAAACGCAAGGTGGTTGAGGAGAGGTTCAAAGAACTCATAGATAAAATGTATCGGGGTGTGAATTAATTCTTATCCGGGATTATGTTCCATCCATTAATATCGAAAAAAATATTAAATTAACCGCCCGATGATGGAGACGAAAAGAAAATTCACACGCAGAGATGTCAGCTTGGCTCGTGCGTTATCTAAGCTGGGATTTGCATCGCGCTCACAGGCAGCGCTCTTGATCTCGGATGGTCATGTTAGTCTCAACGGCAAAATCATCACAGATCCTTCCTGCTTTTGCGCACTTGAATCGGATATCATTTCGGTTGATGGTGAACCGCTCACAAAGAAACGGTTAATTTATATCATAATGAACAAACCTATCGGTGTCATAACGACCCGTTCAGATGAGCGTGGAAGAAAAACTGTCTATAACATACTCGGCGATGTTGGGAGATGGATATTCCCTGTCGGGCGGCTGGATAAGGATTCTTCGGGTTTGTTACTGCTGACCAATGATAATCAGCTTGGTGAGCGATTAACAAATCCATCATTGAAAGTATCGAAGACATATAGTGTGAACCTGGACAAACCTCCGGCTCGTGAACATATTGAAATTTTCAGAAGCGGAATGACCCTCGATGGCGAGAAACTTCTGCCGGCAAAAGTTCTGGCAGTTGTCGGGAATGAATTTGAAATCACAATCCATGAAGGTAAAAACCGCCAGATTCGCCGCATGTGTGAGTCGCTGAATTATCGTGTAGTTAGTTTGTCGCGGAAAAGTATCGGAGATTTGCAAATAGGTAACCTTCGCCCGGGCGAATGGAAATATATAAACGAGAAGGAAATCTATTCAATGCTTGCAATTAATAAACACCCTAATCGTTAAACAAAACTATGTCGCGCGTGGTCGGAAATTTGATCGAACTTTGTGTCTTTAAAAAAGAGAAAGGAATACCGATCTTCCTTCTTCTCCATCGAACCAAAGATGAAAAGCTTTATCCGAATATTTGGCAGTTCATAACAGGATCAATCGAGGGTAACGAGAATGCAGTCGATGCTTCACTCAGGGAGCTTGCTGAGGAAACCGGTCTGAAAGCAAAATCACTTTGGGTCGTGCCGTATGTTATTTCATTCTACGATGCCGGCTGGGATTCGATCAATCTGTGTCCATTCTTCGCCGCTGAAGTTCAAGCCGATGATTCCGTCAGAATATCCGATGAACATGACGATTTTGGCTGGTATACCTTCGAGGAGGCAATCGAAAAATTACACTGGCCCGACTGGAAGGAAGGGCTTCGTATCGTCCACCAGTACATTCTTGCAAATGATGAAACTGCCGGAACACACAAATTGTTCTGAATTGCATCGGGAACCTGTCAACCGTTTTTCAATACGGATGTCTAATTACTAAAATCTATATTTCTCATTAATTTTAAGGAGCGACTGTTATGAAATTGCACATCATCTCAGTGTTGATTGTGTTGCTGTTCATCGGCGCGGCGCCGAACTATGGATGTGGGCAAACGCACAAGCAAATAATTAAAGTCGAGAAAAAGGGGAAGCGGGGATATCTCGGCGTAGAAGTTCAGGACGTTACCCGGAAATTAAAAGAAAAGAAAAATCTCTCGGTTGACCGGGGAGCTTATGTCCAAAGCGTAGTCGAAGATAGCCCAGCAGAAGAAGCCGGAATCTTAAAAGGCGATGTCATCGTGAAGTTCGCTGATGAAACAGTCGATGACGGCGAAGAGTTGACCGATGCTGTTCGTGGTACAAATCCGAAGTCGGAAGTGAAGGTTGAAATTAATCGCAAGGGAGAAAAGAAAACTCTGACTGCCGTTGTTGGAAAAGTAAAAGCCCCTAAGGCGTTCGCTTTTAATTTTAATGATGGAGAACTCGGCGATATGCCAGACCCTCCTAAGATTACCAAGAGATTGAATATGAGGATATTTTCAGAGAGTGAAATGAATGGACTCCAAACTCAATCGCTCACCAAACAGCTTGGAGAGTATTTCGGCGCGCCTAACGGAAGAGGTGTTCTTGTTACTGAAGTTGAAAAAGGAAGCGATGCGGATAAGGCAGGATTTAAAGCAGGAGATGTGATAACGAAAGTTGCAGCTCATTCTATCGATGATATAGATGAACTGCGCGAAGAACTTTCTGATATGGAAGGGAAGGAAGCCCCTTTTGAAATTATCCGCGGTGGAAAGTCTATGAAATTGAATATGAAGATTGAAGAAGATGAAGATAGCGAAGATGAAGATGATTCATCGGGCAATATTCTTATAACGCCGGGTCATCATAGTCTTATGACGCCTGAATATATTTTTAGCGGGCAAATACATCTGAATATTCTGAAAGAAAAATTGAGCCGCCTCGGTTCAAAAATTCGCAATAATATCAGGAATATCGAGCGAAAAGTCGTGTGTTGTATGCCAGGAGTATAATTTTCCTTAAGTAAATCGTACCTTCCATTTTCTGAAAAGTACAGGCTTATTCCCGCTCGTTTGACAGGCAGTAGTCGAGTAAGCTTGTACTTTTTCCGAATTTTATTATATTCTAATTACTATAATTCAGATATCTAACCGGTTCGCCGCGGGGTGCACGGATCGATTATGATTTTGTGCAACTATCGGTATTTTTCCAATGAATCATCATTTCATCGTTCTTGTTTCACTCTCGATATTTCTTACATCCTCAAATCTCTACACACAACCAGGCGATACTGCCAAGAGCCGGCCTTATGAAGCAGTCGCACGACAAATTATTGCCGAAGGTCTAAAGACGTCCGGGGCATATTCACTTCTGGAAGATCTTGTGAAAAAAACCGGACATCGATTGGTCGGCTCACCCGAAGCGGCTAAGGCAGTAGAATGGGGCAGGAAAACAATGGAAGATTTGGGCTTCGAGAAAGTTCATACTGAACCCTGCAAGGTTCCTCATTGGGTGAGAGGACCTATTGAAGAAGCATCGATCATTACATCGGGCGGTAGAAACATTCCGATTAATATATGCGCGCTCGGTGGAAGTATCGGAACCGCGGAAGGCGGAATTACGGCAGAAGTAGTTCAGGTAAAATCGTTTGATGAATTAAAATCTCTCGGCGAAAAGGCTAAAGGCAAGATTATTTTCTTCAATCGCCCGATGGATCCGAGTAAGATTAATCCGGGAGAAGCATATGGCGGCGCTGTCAACCAGCGCGGAAGTGGTGCGGTTGAAGCGGCGGCGGTTGGCGGTGTAGCGGCTCTGGTTCGATCAATGACAATGCAATTGGATAATGTTCCTCACACCGGTTCAATGCATTATATTGATACGATTCCCAAAGTTCCTGCCGCTGCTGTCAGCACCATTGGCTCAAATATGCTGGATAGTTTATTGGCTGTTGACGAAAATCTGAAAATTAAAATCCGTCTCACATGTCAAACTCTGCCCGATGTCGAATCGGCAAATGTTGTTGGTGAACTGACCGGAACTGAAAAACCGGAAGAAGTGATCGTGATCGGAGGACATCTGGATAGCTGGGATAAAGGACACGGCGCTCACGATGACGGTGCAGGCAGTGTTCATGTGATTGAAGCATTAAGGTTGTTGAAAGAACTCGGACTTAAACCAAAGCGTACGATTCGTGCCGTATTGTTCATGAATGAAGAGTTCGGTCTTAACGGCGGAGTCGCTTATGCAAAGAAAGATCGTCCCGGCGAGAAACCTATTTGTGCAATTGAGACTGACGCCGGCGGATTTACTCCGCGAGGTTTCGGAGTAGGGGCAGATTCAATTGCGTTTCCCAAATTCGCGCGATGGAGTTATCTCTTTGACCCGATTGACGCTGGGCGAATAACCCGTGGCGGCGGCGGCGCTGATATATCAGAATTGGCGAAACTTGGTGTAATAACTATCGGTCTTAGGGTAGATGGTCAAAAGTATTTTGATTATCACCATTCTGATAACGATACAATCGATAAGGTTCATCCGCGCGAGCTTGAACTTGGCGCCATCGCTATTGCTATTTTTAGTTATGTCATCGCCCAGGAGGGAATATAGGATCGAAATTATTTGGAACAAATTCATTTTAATAACTGATGTTACGCACCGTAGGTGCGAAATGTCTATAGAGTTTTAAACGGAAACATTTTAAGCTCCGTAGGAGCGATATGTTCCTTTTTACATGTCGCCCCACTGGGGCTTTTTAAAGAGAATATTAAATTCTACAAACATTACGTCTGCCAAGGGCATCACTTTGTGACCTACGGGACTTTGTGTCGTAGTCATAATCAGGAAATAAAATAATTTTGCGTAACATCAATTAATAATATACAGAGGTCCCGCATGAAAAAATATTACTGCATTCTTGTTCTTGTTTTAATTTTCTTCCAGCTCTTGCCTGCACAGATGCAGACAGAGAAGATCGATTCGTCGGTCATCGCTCAAATCAGAGATGAAGGAATGAATCGTTCACAGGTAATGGATTATTTAAGTTATCTCACGGATGTCTATGGTCCGCGGCTTACCGGCTCGCCCGGTTACATGACTGCCGCGAAGTGGGCAAAAGAAAAACTTACGTCGATTGGTCTTGAAAACGCTCACCTCGAAGCATGGGGTCCATGGGGAAAAGGATGGTCGTTGAAGAATTACTCGGCAACTGTTTTTGGCAGGCAGAATTTTCCTCTAATTTCATATCCTAAGGCATGGTCGACAGCGCTTAGCGAGGTTGTTGCCGATCTTGTTCTATTTGATGCGAAAACCGACAGCGCGGTTGAAACTTATCGCGGTAAACTAAAAGGTAAGTTTGTACTGTTAAGTGATTTGAGATTGATCGAACCGCCATTTGAACCTTTTGCCGAACGCGCTGCCGATTCAAGCTTATTGAAGCTTGCAAATTCCGATGGTCAGCGGCGCGGAGGTCGAAGATTTGAGATGACTCCTGAGATGAAACAACGCCAGATGATTTCATACCATAAGATGCAGCTTTGTTTTGATGAGGGCGCGAAAGCAATACTCACTATCAGTCAGGGTGATGGTGGAAATGTTTTTGTCGGGTCGGCTTCTTATCCACAGCATCCCGATTCCGGTTGGTCGAGCGGTGTAAAAGTGTACGATTTAAAGGCGCCGAAATTGATACCACAGGTCTCGGTAGGGGCTGAGCATTATAACCGTCTTGTTCGCATGATTCAGAAAGGCGAGAAACCCAAATTAGAATTAGAGATAGAAGCCGAGTTCAACAAAGCTGATTCCGGTTACAATATTATTGCAGAAATTCCGGGGACGGATTTAAAGGATGAGATTGTAATGATCGGAGGTCACTTCGATTCATGGCATGGCGGAACGGGCGCGGCAGATAATGCTACAGGATGTTCGGTCGCGATGGAAGCGATGAGGATAATCAAAACGCTCAACCTAAAACCACGCCGAACTATTCGTATCGGATTGTGGGATGCAGAAGAGCATGGTTTCCTTGGTTCGCGCGGATATATTACAAAACATTTTGCTGAGCGGGAAGGAAATCCATCCGACCAGAACGGGAAAATAATTTATAAACCTGAAGGTGAAAAGTTTTCGGTTTACTTCAACGATGATAACGGCGCCGGTAAATTCCGAGGAATATACTTGCAGGGGAATGAAGCTTGCCGGACAATTTTCCGTTCATGGCTCAAACCATTCAACGATTTAGGTGCCTCGACTGTTACTGTAGCGAACACCGGCGGAACCGATCATCAGGCATTCGATGGTTACGGATTACCCGGGTTCCAATTCATTCAGGATGAACTCGATTACGGTTCACGCGTCCATCATGCAACGATGGATGTTTATGATAGATGTCCGCCGGAAGATATGAAGCAGGCGGCGACGATCATGGCTGCATTTGCGTATAACGCGGCAATGAGGGATGAAAAAATTCCGAGAAAACCATTGATGCCTGTTCAAACAACACTAAGATAATTTTGAAAGGATAATAATATGAAGATGATATTCAATATTCTTGTCGCTTCACTCTTTGGCCTGATAATTTCAGGTTGTTCAGACGAACCGCCAAGCGTGCGCGTGCATAACCAGCATACCGAGAAGGCGAACGTTCAGATAAAAACCTCAAACGGAAATACCATCAATCACAACGATGTTGTGCCGGGAACATATACCGGTTATCTGGATATAGTCGAAGGGAATTGCGTTGCCAGCGCGGGGATTCAAAAAGATTCTGCCGCCCCCACCGTAGCGTTTAAAGCTGCAAACGATTATAACTATACAATCGTAGTGGTTAAGGGAAATCCGTCCTATTTACGTGTGGATCAGAAGAGTAAATAAACGTTTATCACTGATAGAGATTTCTGAATTATTCCTTTATGCCTTGCTGTGTGGGGTTGACCAAAAAGAATGGATTGTCATTCTGATCCCGCCGAAGGCAGGAGAAGAATCTGAAACAAAATTGAGACCCTCCGGACTTGTCTAAAAGGCAGGTTTGGAGTGGTAGTCGCAACTCTTCAGGTTGCGATATTTCAAGGTATTCGCAGACATTTCGCCAGATGCGCATGAGCCTATGGCTCAAAAGTCTGTCGATGACTCGACTCGTAGAGTAGCTACCAGAAAAATTTTCTTTTCAGTCAATCCTTCAGAGTGACAATTAGACTTTCTATGCAAGCTCAGAACTGTCTCCCAGCAAGGATCACAATCCTCAATCCGCAATCCCAAATCCACAATTCGAAATTTTTCGGGAACCTTCCTCACTTTCATTCGACTATATTGTATGAACATCTTTAAAAAAGTAGACTAACCTATTGAGACTTCTGAAAAATCTCTCCAACTGTCACCCTGAATGAAGTGTAGGGTCTCAAATCCTTTAAGATCGAGATGTTTCTCTCGCTCTTCGAGCGGGATCAACATGACAAAAAGAATAATTCAGAAGTCTCCTAATATTAATTTCTATGCAAAAAGCTGGTTGATTAAATCGTTCAAGTTTATGGCTCCTTTCTAAATCGCAGACGCTAATGAGCGACGCACGCAGTGCGGAGCGAATGTCTGCGGAACGTACGTTCGAGCAACCACGCAGTGCCGCCACGAGCTATAAATGACAAATTTCTTTTTCCAAGCGAGACGGGATGTAATGAGTATTATAATTTCTCATATAATAAAGCGACCGCCTTTTTTATCCCGCCTTGCGGGATTAATTGCAGTTACCCTTCACCTGAGTAGAACAAGTTTCTTTGTTTCTGACAATACACCTGCTTGCAACCGGTAGAAGTAAACTCCGCTTGGTAACAGAGAAGCGTCGAGTTGTTCGTTATGGATACCGGCTGGCTTTTTCCCGTCCACGAGAGTCATAATCTCCCGTCCGACGATATCATAAACCTTGAGTGTAACATGTTGAGATGATGGAATTGAGTATCGTATCTTTGTTAATGGATTGAATGGATTAGGATAGTTGGGGTAGAGCATGAAGTCTTTCGTCAATTGATCAGGGTTGTCCTTTACTCCCAGAGCCGTTGTATTGAATGTAAGATTATCAACGACATAAGCTGTCCCAGCCGAATCGTCTAGTATCATGTAAGCACCAACAGGATTTCCCAGATTGATCTCTACTCTCTCAGGACTTGCACTTGTATAAGTAAACAAAAGACTATCATTCGTATTATAGACTTTAACAGTAATATAATCCACTTCTTCAGTAATGGGATTATCAAATGATATTGAACTTACAGGCCGATAAACAGTCGAATCAAGAGGTTCTACAAATTTGATTAAGATTCCATCATACCAATTGTGACTTATCAATACTCGACCGTACGATGACGATCCGTAATCATAAACCCCAGGAGGTGGGTTGCCACTAACGCCGCTAAAAAAAACTCCCATACTTAGGTACTGATTAGTAATTTGCGTTCCGATCGAATATTCATTAAATGTGACTGTATCGCTGGAACTAACATATTCTGATAATGCAGTTACAGTTGTTTTGGATGGGCTCTGTGCTTTGTCGTTGGAGATAGCATATCGGGATTTCGTCGTGGCAGTTGTTTTAGATGGACTCTGTGCTTTACTGTGTGACAACAATATGACAAAAGCAAAAACGATTAGTAAGAATAGGTATAGTTTTTTCATAAAGTACTCCTTTTGTTAATAGTGAGAAATGGCAATTGCAGTTAACGTGTGCAACAAAAATGCCGTTGCGAAGCGAACTCTTATAGACAGATTTCTTGTGAGCGAAGCAATGGTTCATTTTACATTTTTGTTGCTGTTAGGCGAAGTGCAATATTTAATAGCATTTTTTAATAATTAGATCATCCGTTCTTAACGCAACAGAACGATATCCCGGATTCAACACTTCATTGACAATGATTGCGGCTTGCTCTCGACGCAAGTTGAAAACTGTAATTGACACATGAGCAGGAGAGGAAAGAGAAACCTCGAATTTTGTCATACCATTCGTTGGATTAGGATAACAGTTACCCAATTCCCAACTGGATGGTATGTACGGTCCCCATCCAGGGGGTAGCAACTTAAGTTTGAGTTGAGAGGGTCTACTGCTAATTCTAGTGGAGCCGCTAGGTTGAAACAATTGTTGTTCAGTACTGTTAATCTTTAGAAACGCCGAAATCATATTTGAAGGTTGAATAGACCAACTGACTTGAATCGGATAACCACTTGACGATGATCTCAAATTTATTGAGAATTCTGATATCGCTGTGTCATTTGCAAGTTCAATAATACGATTAGATGCGAAACGAACATCAAATAAAGCTTCGGGTGGCAACGGCGGGAGCTCATATCGATTTAAATCTATCGTATCTGGAGGGCCGTAATACAAGGTTTGACTATTACCATAATGGTCAGTAAACGTAAGGCTGTTCCATTCGCTAGGTATTGGGATAGACGTGTCTTTCCTAACCGAGGCATTGGACAAGAGATTTCCCCACGAAAAAGTTCCACTGCCGCCATCCACAAATCTATGAATTGCCTTATCGGGGAATTTAAGTCTGCTAGGCTCTATAGAGGCGTTATTTTTTTCCATTGGGGCCCACGTATATTTATACTCATTATTACCCCTCATAAGCAATTCATAATGTGTATTTTGTTTTTTTGTTAACGTGTCTTTTGTGATGACCATAATACTACATGCTTTGTTGATCACCATCAGACCAAGGAGTGTATTATTTTCATCTCTGTAGGTCAATGTATCATGATCGAGTTGAGTAATTGCAATTGGAAAGAGCAAACTATCTTTACACTCAAATGATCCATCGATACCGGTGTAACCTACTACATCAGTCTCAAGTTCACCGAATGTATCGTGGATTATGTAAGTGGAATCTCGTAAATAGGTGGAATCGCCTGATATGCTTTTTGCTACACAATAGATTTTCCAAAGATAAGGCACGTCCCATTGGGTTAAGCTACTGATGCTGCTTCTGAATCTAACTTTGATTTGGAGACCGGGAACAGGTTGATTAGAGGCATCTTTAACACTCACCTTAAACCTAAAGCTGTTGTCATGTAGTGGGGGAGGTCCAACCGTGTTCTCTTTACAAGCACTGTTGAGTAGCACAATGAAGATAAAAAGATAAATCAGTCTTTGTTTCATTTACACTTCCTTTCAGTGATATTCAATGTAATTGCATTTCGGCTAACGTGTCGCAAAAACACGCAATACTTTTGTGATCCTACAAATCTCATTCGAGCGAACAAAAGTATTGAGCGAGTGCTTTTCATGTCCTGATTTTTTCCAGCGTCGTGTTTTTGCGTGTTATGTGCAGCGCAACCGATTGGTTTTCCGCGGCAAATGTAAAGGGGTAATTCACTATTTTGCCCCCCATCTTGTATCTAAAATGAGCGAACAGGATGGTTCAATCTCCGCTATCATTGTGTCGAGTCGACTTTCTCTAGCAACGCCGAAAAAGAAAGGAGTCATAGTATCACCCTTCACGATAAAGCACCAGATTGACCTATGAGGGTGTTTACTACTATCTTCTCCATACATGTAAAACCCATAATAGTCACGGATGTGAGTCTGGGAAAGAACCAGTGTGTCTTTGGAAACCGTGTACTTGCCGTAATCAATAACAGGAAAAGTATACTTGGCAGTATCAACAGGCTTGAGATCCCAAGTCCATATAAAGGTTTTGTTGGGTTTGAGTTCTAACGAAGACGGGCCAAACGAGCACTCTTTGTTCTTATCTGTTGACCACTTCGTTGACGTTCTGGACGAAACTGTTTGTGAAGATAATAAACAGGGCATGAGAATCGTGATGATTATTAAAGCTGCACGCATACGATTGTCCTATGAATTAGGTTGCGTTGCACATAACGTCCGCAACAAAAATGCCGTTGCGCAGCGAACTCTTGTTGACAAATTTCTTGTGAGCGAAGCAATAGTTCATTTTACATTTTTGTTGCTGTTATAGGCAGTTGCGCATAAATTTTATCACCACCCGTTCTCATGGAATAGAGATTGCACTTCATCTTCAGTGAGAGCTCGGTTATAGATGCGGACATCGTCAATGGATCCGGTGAAATTCACAGACTGCTCCCATCCCGCCCCTATCTTCAACGGCTCGCCCGCCGCTCGAATCTTCTCATTATTGCATTGTCGCTGCCCTTCGCGCCTACCATCGACAAACAACCGCGACAGACCCTGGGAACGTTCTCCCACGATGAAGTGCCACTGACCGTCGTCAATTGGGGTGAGCCCCAAATGCTGTGTGTTGCTGAAAAGTTCTATACGCAAAAGCCCATCGACTACCCCAAAATTGAAATCATCTCCCTGCCCATAGACATCCTTTGTCAATACTAGACCATTTTTAGATGTCGATCGAATCCAGCAACAAAACGTAAAGTCATACAAGTCGAAAGTCTGATTGTCATCAACAACAATGGAGCTCTGCCCATCAAAGTAGAACGCATCGTTTTCATGGTTGAATCTATCGCTGCTCAACTTGGCTCCCGAGATCCTTCCATTATTTCCTTTTCCACTTTGATCATTCGCATTTCCGTTAAATGGAAAATAAGCAATTAGACCAACGGATGGTAAACCATTATCAGATTTTGATGTATTATGGTTGGGATCATTGGATTGATTAATTACATTGGATTTTATGGATGGTTCGCTTTCTGAAATTGTTGCAGCTTCTGCAAGGCGACGCTTGTTGATCTTTTCAGTTGCGTTGATGAAATCAATATATGGTGGATAATTCATTATACCCGTTTTCTTTGATTCCAATATTTCTGTTAGGTCCTTAATAAATGAAGCTGCCTTTATTATAGGTAGTGCATTATCAATACCAATTGACTTTTGATAATTGTCACTGAAATATTCAAGGACTTGATTAGTTTCTTTCTTAGCAAGACTCTGACTAATTGAATAATTTGTTGTTACACTGGCACTGTAGAGTTGTTCTGCGATTGTCAGTTTATAAATGCCCCATCGAGCTTGAAGAAATCTTATTGCCTCCTCTTTCGACATTTGATTCATATTCTGAGAAGATCTGGCAATGTCGTATGCAATCTTATAATCCGATAGCCCCTCTCGTATCAACATCGAGCTGAGTTCTTTACACACAACTTTCGGGGATTTGATAGAAGTCTCTATCATATTTAGAATTGCATCCTTAGTTATTGTATAACCTATCTTATAGAATCCCCCCGTAACAAGGTCTGTTACTAACTGTGGAGATTCCAGAAGAAGGTAACTCCCTCCATACATCGCAGCACCCGCTCCGACTTTATATTTGGCTTTGATTGCAAGATACCCTAGTGGTGACCACCATGCAGGTGTCTTAGAAATAATACTCTGAGCGACCACGACAGGATCTTGACCTCCTGTGGCTGTCATCTCGGGTAATTGTTCTTGTGCAAAAGAGATAGACGAGAGCATTATTAATGAGACAAGTAACACTATTACTAATATCCGTGACTTTACCATATACTTTCTCCTTTTGTTGTTAATTGGTACCACTGTTCAAGTCAATAAGTTGTTGAAAGGCTTTGGAGTTTTCGTACATAGGTTGCAATGTATAGTCACTATTGATTTCTTGTACTAACATCCCAGCAACTATATCTGGAAAGACCCATGCTTCTGCTGTTACATAAACAATAAACCGTCCCCCTGAGGCGGTGAAATCTTGATATGAAAATTTCGTTTCTCGTACTGTAACTCTTCTACTAGAGACCTCTGAAATCTTAAGTGTAAATACCTCAAATCGCTTAACTAAATCAATATTATCGCAACTGTTGATATCTGCTAAAAGTACCTTTGCCCATTCTTCGACACATTCTCGAACTCCCCCAAACAAATATTTTCTTGTAGCATCGGATGCCCGATCGAATGCCACATCCCGATCGCCACCTTCTCCGTATGCTACACCATGAATTGGAAACCATGGGGATATACTATTTTTGTAAGAGTTATCGCATCGTAGTTCCCAAGGTTTTCCTGCTGGAAGTGGAACACAACCACTAATGAAAAGCCAGATGAATAGAATTTGAAAGATACAAATGAGTGATTGTTTAATTTTCATAAAATTATCCTTCTTGTTATGGAATGTAAGTAGTGCGGACTGTGTGCGCAATTGCCTATAACGTCTGCAGGCATTACGCCGTCCCGTTTGCTACTATTACTAAATCCATTTTTGTGTAGCAAACGGGATGGAGCGAACACTTTAATTTCATATTTTAAATGAGTGAGCATCGTAATGCCTGCTGTTAGCCGTTCGTGAGGCACAACGACCGAGCCTACTTGCCCATTTGGAACTCTGGACATTTAGAGGCTAGCCGGAGTGCCCTGTTGGGCTCTTTAATAACCGCTTAACATCTCCAGCCCCCTTTTAGCCTTTCGACCGACTTCTCCAGATGGATCTTGTGCTACTGCCTTTTGAAAATCACTCCTTGCCTCAGCTATTTTGTTAATACCAGTGTATGCCACTGCACGATTTAAGTATGCTTCTGGATAATGGCGTTGTAGTTTAATTGCTGATGTGAAATCCGCAATAGCTTTATCATGAAGTTGCTGTTTCTGATATGCGACCCCACGGTTATAAAATGTCATTGCATCATTCGGGTTAACTTCTATCGACTTTGAATAGTCGGCGATCGCCAAAGTAATGTCTCCGTTCTTTCTATAGCTTGCCCCTCGGTTGGTGAGTGCCTCAACAAAGTTGGGGTCGAGTTTGATTGCTTCCGTAAAAAAAGGAATCGCATTAACGTAGTCTCCTTTATGCCAATAAACCATGCCTTTGTTCATATAAGCCTCGGGGAAGTCGGGGTCGGATTTCAGGGCTTGATCGTAGTCGGCAAGTGCTTTCTCGTATTGATTCAGTCCTCTGAATGCCGCACCACGTGCAAGATATTCGACGGCAGAGGAGGGCATCATCAAGATGGCTTTTTGTAAGAGTTGTCGGGATTCAGTCTCTTTTTTCAAATCCGCCAATATGTTTGCCTTGCCCACAATTGCATTGATGCTGGACTTGTCAGTCTGAATCGCTTTGTTGAATGACTCCAAAGCTGCAGATGTATTCTTAAGACGAGCTTGCGCTTCTCCTTTGAGACACAATGCATTGACATTGGCGGAATTCTTGGCAAGGATATCACCGACTTTTTGTAGGGCTGCTTGATACTTGGCCGATCTGATTGCGGATCTTGTCTCGGTTAAGGGCACATCGCCCGCTAATCGCTGTGAATAAGAAACGGTGGTGGCAAATGCGTTTAGAACAAGCACTGCTATCAAAACATATAATGTTTGGGTGACTATCTGCATTCTCTTCATATGGCTAAGCTCCTTTCAAGTATTGATAGTCTAGTTAATTGTTGTGCCGCATGACGGCTAACATCTGTAATAACGACATATGTCGTTATTACTCTTTTTAGTTTATTATTCAATTAATTTCTTCTTTTGCAAATTGTCCTCTGAATCAAGCTCTTTTGCAATAAAATCCAAAGGACTTCTAATTGTTCCAATATATTGCTTGCTTACGTGTGTATAAATTTCTGTCGTCTTTGAACTCTGGTGTCCTAGTAATTCCTGAATGTAACGCAAGTCGGTACCATGCTCTAACAGATGCGTGGCAAATGAATGTCTCAACGTGTGCATCGAAACATGTTTTGTAATTCCTGCTTGCTGAACTGCCCGCTCAAATACGTGCTGAATACTTCGCGCGGCTAAGTGATAATTCTGTTTTGCTCCGGAGAAAAACCAACCAGATTTCCCAAGATTGTATTCCTTCCAATATCGGTGAAGGGTTTCTCTGAGCGATACCGGCAGTAATGTATAACGGTCTTTCTTTCCTTTTGCACAACGGATGTGTATCATGTTCCGTTCCGCATCAAAATCTTCAATCTTCAAACTCACAACTTCACTTACCCTCAATCCGCTGGCGTATGTAAGCATCAACATTGTCCGGTGTTTCAGATTATTAACTGCCTTAAATATTCGCGCTACCTCATCCTCATTCAAAACATCAGGTAATTTCTTTTCTTTTTGTGGACGAGGTAATTTTCCAATCACAAATGGTTTAGAATATAAATCCACGTATAAAAATCTTAAAGCATTAAATACTTGATTCACTGTTCCCGCCGCCAGTTTCTTTTCTTCAATCAAATAGAGAAGATAATCTTTTATTATGCTTTCACTAACATCGCGAGGATGTTTAGGTTTGATATAAGTAACGTACGAACGCAAACAACTCAAATACGATTTAATTGTCTTATGACTATAATTTCGCAGGCGAAGTTCCCTCCGCACCGTTTCATAGAATCCTAAAGTATGTTTATCATTCGCCAAACCATTTACCTTACATAGGCGGCTTTTTCATTCCCATCTGATTAGCATGATTATAACAAATATTTATCCGAATGTCAATAAATATATTTTTCGGATTATATCTAATTTTCTAACCTCTTCGGTACAACTTTATCCGCCGGTATTTTGTCATTATTGCTGTATTTACCCTGTTTTCAGCATTGCGTTTCTTTTTATCCATTCTGAATAATTTATATCTCGCATCGTGCTTGTTCTTTTGCCATTGTGTCCTCCCCGTATGCCATTGTGTCAATTCATTTCGGCTCTGCGCTGTATTTGTTTCTCATTGTGCTAAGGTTTCTTAACATTGTTTCAAATTTTCTCTCAATGCTGATTGTCCATCTGTCATTGCTTGATCTTCTTCCGTCATTGTTTTGTTTCTATTGCAATTGCGCCAAAGTTGACTCACTCTGTTTAAATTAATTTTGGCTTCGCAAAACCATCGCTCTTTTAAGTTTATATGTATCCGGCTTTGTTGCACTTTCCCTGCGCTTTTTGTAAATTACCCCCGTTCTATAACCTCTCACTAAAGGAAATTCAATGAGTTTACTGGTCGTTGGTTCTATCGCAATCGATTCCATTGAGACGCCGTTCGGCAAAGTTGAAAATGTTTTGGGCGGCTCTGCTACCTACATCTCGATAGCGGCGAGTTATTTCATCTCTCCCATCAGGCTCGTCGGTGTAGTCGGCGGCGATTTCTCGAATGAGTATATCAAGTTCCTCGAAGAACGCGACATCGATCTTGAGGGGCTTCAAATAATCAAGGAAGGAAAAACATTCCGGTGGGGTGGACGTTACCATTACGACCTTAACGTTCGCGATACTCTGTACACCGATCTGAATGTCTTTGAGCATTTCAATCCCGTAATCCCCGACTCATTTAAGAAAACAACTTATGTATGCCTCGGCAATATCGATCCGGTTCTTCAGCGGCGTGTGCTGGAACAGATCGAGAAACCCCGGCTCGTTGTCGGCGATACTATGAACTTTTGGATTAAAGGAAAGAACGACGAGCTGAAAAAGACTTTGAAGCTGCTCGATGTAATTATATTGAATGAATCGGAAGCGCGCGAAATAACTAACGAGCCGAACCTGATCCGTGCAGGCAAAGCGATGATGAGTATGGGTCCAAGTATAGTTGTTATCAAGAAAGGTGAACATGGCGCGCTGTTGATTACCGCTAACACGATATTTTCCGCGCCAGCTTACCCGCTTGAGAACATATACGATCCGACCGGCGCGGGTGATACATTCGCGGGAGGTTTTATCGGATGGATTGCTAAAACCGATGACCTGTCCGATGAGAACCTGAAACGCGCAGTCGTTCACGGAAGCACACTCGCCTCTTTCTGTGTCGAAAGGTTTAGTCTGGATCGGTTCAAAGATTTAACTTATTACGAAATCCTTGACCGCTTCAGCGAATTCAGAGAACTGTCAAAATTTGATGATACGATAACAGCATAAAGATAGATGTTTAAATCAATCGAATGGTGCGGTGATTTCGTCCGGTTCATCGATCAAACAAAACTTCCGTTGGAAGAAACTTATATCCAGTCGCACGATTACCGTGTCATCGCCGATGCAATCCGAAAGCTTAAAATCCGCGGCGCGCCGCTGATCGGGATTGCCTCCGCATATGGAGTGGCGGTAGCGGCAATTCATTCCGGCAAAAAAAACTATCAATCTTTCTCTCACGAAATACAAAATGTTATCAAAGAATTTGCGTCAACCCGCCCGACTGCGGTCAATCTGTTTTGGGCGCTTAAGAGAATGGAAAATATTCTCTCTGTCCCGGCAGATATTGATGCAGTCATAAAATCACTAACCGAAGAAGCGGTCCGGATTCATCGGGAGGATGTAGAAATGTGCCGCAAGATCGGTGAGAACGGTCAGAAACTCATTCCGCAATCTGCCGTAATACTCACTCATTGCAATACAGGCGCTCTTGCTACAGGTGGAGAGGGAACTGCGCAAAGTGTTATAACTACTGCACACCGGTTGGGGAAATCAATCAAAGTATTTGCCGATGAAACGCGTCCGCTTCTTCAGGGTGCGCGGCTCACAACATGGGAATTGATGAAAACCGGGATCGATGTTACTTTGATTACCGATAGTATGGCGGCGTTTCTTATGCAGCAAAAGAAAATCGATCTCGTCATCACCGGTTCCGATCGGATTGCAGTAAATGGCGACGCCGCAAATAAAATTGGTACATATAGTTTAGCCGTCAATGCGAAACATCATAATGTGCCTTTCTATATCGCCGCGCCAACTTCAACAATCGATCCGTCAATTGCTTCAGGCAAAAATATTCCAATAGAGGAACGCCATGCCGGCGAAATTATTCAGGGCTTCGGCAAACGCACCGCGCCCGATGGTGTAAAAGTATATTCGCCTGCGTTCGATATTACTCCCTCAACGCTTATCACTGCAATAATAACCGATGAAAAGGTGCATCATCCGCCATTCGATTTCTCACGAATCCCATTTTCATCGTTCAAAGTATGAGTACGATTGTCAAGACAGAGGCGATTGTACTGCGCTCGGTTAACATTAGGGAATCGAGCAAGGTCGTTACATTCTACACGCGGCAATTCGGGAAAGTTGCCGGTATGGTGAAAGGTGCGCGTCAAGCGAAAAGTAAGTATGGTTCATCGCTCGAGCCGATGTCGTATGTTCTGTTGGTTTTCTATAAGAAGGAAGGCAGGGATATTCAAACGGTATCTCATTGCGATTTGATGAAGCCGTTCCGTAAACTGTACGAAGACCTAGATAAGATGGCAGTCGGTATGACGATGATTGAATTGGTGAACATCGTCGCGCATGAGCAGGAGCAGAACATAGAACTATTTACACTTCTTCAGCGTACGTTAAATGCGCTGAATACTGCAACTCATAACCCGTCTAATTTGTTATATTATTTTGAGATCAGACTGGCGAAGGTTTTGGGTTTCGAGCCGATATTCGGTCATTGTGTGTCCTGCAGAAAGGAACTGAAAGAAGTAACAGAGGTCCGTTCGTACAAGATTCATGTTGAGAAGGGTGGATTGATCTGCGCGAAATGTTCGGCAGTTTATGGTCATACTGCTCTGCTTCCAGCGGGTATTCTTAAAATCTTCCGTCAAATATTGACATCTAATGAGATGGAAGCTGTTTTCGATTTTGAAGTTGATGAAAAAATGAGAAATATCGTGGAAAGTTTTATCTGGACATATCTGCGGTATCATATTTCCGGATTGCGAGCGCTGAAATCCGATCAAGTATTCTCGAAAATGTTCGCAGGGTTGAAAAACGCGGAGGGTAATTAACTCAAAACGATGCCATAAGGTTGGACGGCTTAAAAATTTTTAATTCACTTGCTCGTAACAAAATATTTTAATGGAAGTATAATCGGATAAATAGGTATTTAATAAAGGAGATTCATTAATGACAAATAAATCAATTCTGGGAGCGATGTTTCTTATTTTTATAGGGATAATATTCGGAGTCGTTCTCGTTTCAAATTTTCATTTTGGAGTAACACCGGGATTTGCCGGCGATCCGCAAGTGAAGATCGGCGCGCCGAGTCAGGTAAACAATCCTGATTATAAAGCCCTGAGTAAAGCATACATCGAAGTCAGCAAAGCGGTTTCACCGACCGTAGTTTCGATAACTGTTACAACTAAAGAAAAAAAGAAGAACGCAGGAGATATGAGGGATTTCTTTCATTTCTTCGGACCTGAAGGACAGATGCCGGAGCAAACGCCGCAGGTAGAAGGCGGTTCAGGTTTTGTAATCAGCGTAGACGGATATATCATGACTAATAATCACGTGGTTGCCGACGCAGATGAGAAAAAAATTGAAGTTACATTCAGTGACGGAAGTAAAGAGAAGGCAAAAATCATCGGCACCGATCCTACGACCGATCTGGCTATAATAAAAGTTGATGGTAAAGATTTACCGGCGTCTGCTCTTGGAAATTCGGATGATCTTGAGATTGGTGAAATGGTGTTAGCGATTGGAAACCCGCTCGGTTTGCAGGGAACAGTCACAGCAGGCATCGTAAGCGCAATCGGAAGGAATATAGGAATTCTTCAGGAACGCGGCGGATTAGGAATAGAGAATTTCATTCAAACAGATGCGGCGATTAATCCGGGCAACAGCGGCGGTCCATTAGTTAATCTAAAAGGAGAAGTTGTAGGAATTAATTCTGCTATTGCAACTACCAACGCTCGTTACCAGGGGTACGGTTTCGCTATTCCCATTAATCTTGCAAAGGCAGTAGCAGAGGATATCATTAAGAGCGGAAAGGTCAGACGGGCATATGTCGGGCTTCAGATGTATCAGGTATCTCCGGCAATGGCGAAAGCTCTCGGTTTGGATAAACCTGAAGGTGCGTTGGTTCAGAAAATTGAGGATGAGAGTCCGGCAGAATCCGCAGGTTTGAAAGAGAAAGATATTATACTCGCAATCGACGGGAAGGAAATGAAAACCCCGAGCGACGTACAAACATTCATTGCTCGTAAACATCCCGGTGAAGAAGTAATGTTTAAAGTATTCCGCGATGGAAAAACATTGGATAAAAAAGTCACTCTTCAACAGAGAAAAGACGCAGTTGCCGTCAACGATGAAGGACAGGGTGGTCAAAGCGGAAGCGAGAGTCAGGATGAAACATCGCCGCAATCGATGACCTTCGAGAATCTCGGCATTACAGTACAGCAGATGACATCGCAGGATAAAAAGAAAAATTCTGTAGATGATGGTATTATCGTCAGTGAATCGAAACCGTATGGCGAGGCATTCAATAACGGTATCACAACCGGCAATATACTTATAGAAGCCGACAAACAAATATTAAATTCTCCGAAGGATTTAAAGAAAATAATTGATAAACGTAAACCGGGGGATGCTGTTTTATTCCGGGTAAAAAGAGGCGACGGAATAGGGTTTTTCGCAATTCAAATCCCTAAAGATTAAATATTATCGATCAAATAATAAGCCCTGCCATAGTTTGGTAGGGCTTTTTTTTTCGCCCTTCCTCCAAGATATTCAGATAAACATTTACCTGAATGTAAGCCCTCTTTGCATCTCATTCTAATAATCCGTAGATTTTTCAACCCATAATCCTCAATCAATTAATAATATGAACGGAGTATTTCGCTATGAAGGTCTTACTCACAATTTTCTTTTTGGTGATCTGTATGAGTATTACAAGTAATGCCCAGATCGATATAAAGTTCGAGCAGTATAAGATGGATAACGGTTTAACTGTCATCCTGCACGAAGATCACGATGCACCGGTAACTGCCGTTGCAGTGATGTATCATGTCGGCTCGAAGAATGAAAAACCGAAGCGAACAGGATTCGCTCATCTGTTTGAACATATGATGTTCCAGGGATCGGAAAATGTAGGTAATCACGAGCATTTTAGTTTGCTCCAAGAAGTTGGCGCCAATGTCAACGGTTTCACAACCTCGGATGGCACAACATATTTCGAAATTCTTCCAAGTAATTTTGTCGAGTTGGGTTTATATCTTGAATCCGACAGGATGGGTTTCTTACTTCCAGCAATGACGCAGGTGAAATTAGACAATCAGCGCGATGTTGTGAAGAATGAGCGGCGGCAAAATTATGACAATCGTCCTTATGGAACTGCCGATGAAAAGATTGCAAAGGCAATTTATCCACCGACTCATCCTTATAGCTGGCCCGTTATAGGTTATATGGAAGATCTTTCCGCGGCGGCACTTGGAGATGTACAGGATTTCTTCAGGACGTATTATGCGCCCAACAACGCATGTCTTGTTGTTGCCGGAGATTTTAAGCCGGTTGAATTGAAACCGCTAATTGAAAAATATTTTGCTTCAATTCCACGAGGAAAAGATTTCGAACGTCCTAAAGCTGTACCTGTCTCATTGGATAAACAAGAGCGTATGGCTTTTGAGGATAAAGTACAGCTACCGCGTTTGTTTCTTACATGGCATAGTCCGGCGAACTACACGCGTGAAGATGCAGTACTAAGTGTTCTGGATAATATTCTAAGCCGGGGCAAATCATCCAGATTGTACAAATCACTCGTCTATGAAAAACAAATAGCACAATCTGTGTCGGCGAGGCAAGGCGGATCGGAGATTGCAGGTACCTTCGACATTCAGGTAACTGCAAAACCCGGGCATAACCTGACAGAAATGGAAGCTGCAGTGAATGAGATCCTTGCTGAGGTTTTTAAGAAAGGAGTAACCCGGCAGGAAATAGAAAACGCACTAACATTGAGAGAAGTTCAGATGGTAAACGGCGCGGCAACAGTATTGGGCAAAGCTAACACGCTCGCTGCTTATTATTCTTATACTGGTGATCCGAATAATATCAATAAAGAAATGGATTTGTATAAAGGAATCACACCTGATGAAGTTCTAACAGTTGCAAAAAAATATCTTATACAACCGAATATGGCGTTAAGCGTAGTGCCTCTCGGCAAACTTGAATTAGCAGCCAAGAAAGGGGAATAATTAAATGAAAACCACTATGAAATTTCTATTCCTCGGAATAATATTCACAACAATAATATCTTTTACGATGAACTCACAAGAGATCGACCGAACAAAACGCCCGGTTAGCAAACCAGCTCCGAAGGTTGAACTGCCGGAAATTCAAAAAGCGACTTTAAAAAACGGTTTGAAAATTTGGCTTGTCGAACGTCATCAAATGCCAACGGTTGCCTTCAATCTGGTTATTCAAACTGGCTCGGATCACGATCCGATAAACCAACCCGGTGTCGCTTCGATGACATCCGATGTGATTGACGAAGGAACCAAAACCCGCGATGCGCTTCAAGTTTCAGATGCTCTTGAATCGATCGGAGCAAACTTAAACGTTGGAGCGAATCTGGATGGAACCTTCATGACTCTAAATATATTGACTAAGTATCTCGAGAAGGGTATAGATATATTTTCAGATGTTTTAACGAATCCTACTTTTCCTCAAAAAGAATTTGATCGTCTGCAAAAAACACGATTGACATCTCTGATGCAGCAAAAGGATCAGGCAACGATGATTGCAAATAATGCATTCTCGTATATTCTCTATGGAGCAAACCATCCTTACGGAATTAATCCATCGGGGACTGAGACATCAATAAAATCAATGACGACAGGCGATCTGGTAAAATTTTATCAGACATATTATCGTCCGAACAATGCAACTTTGATTGTTGTCGGTGATATTAAGATGAAAGATATCATTTCTCTTTTGGAGAAAAGTCTTGCTGAATGGAAACCTGCTGATGTTCCAGCATTCAACATACCAACTGCACCTTCAATCGAAAAGATGAAAGTATATCTTGTCGATAAACCTGGTGCGGCACAATCGGAAATCAGAATCGGTTATCCCGCTCTTGCACGGAGTACACCTGATTATTTTCCCGTGACACTTATGAATAGGATGCTCGGTGGTCAATTTACAAGCCGGATCAACCTGAACATTCGTGAGAAGCGTGGATTCACTTACGGTGCACGCTCCGGGTTTAGCTTTCAGAAAGGTGCCGGACCGTTTACTGCTTCTGCAGGCGTTCACACTGATAAATCCGACAGTTCTGTACATGAATTTCTTTATGAAATCAATTTAATGCGCGAAAAAGGAATGACTGCAGATGAGCTTGAGTTTGTTAAGAAGGGTATGGTTGGAAGTTTTGCACTGACATTTGAAACATCTGCTCAAATTGCGGGTCTCTTACAGAACATAATTCTATACGGTCTTCCAGTGAACTATTATAATACATTTCTACAAAATACCGAACAAGTAACATTGCAGGATATCGATAGAGTATCGAAAAAATATCTCGATATTTCTAAGATGGCTATTGTCGTTGTTGGTGATCTTGGAAAAATTAAAGAGCCAATTTCCTTGCTGAATTTGGGCGATATAGTAGTTTGTGATACAGACGGGAAACCGCTGCCATAATTTTTTATTGATATTGCGAAAGGGGTTCGGTCCATGATACAGATTAGGACAGTGCCCCCACAAGTTGAAATCTTGACAAAGGTCAAAAATTCTTTTATATTTTTATTACTAAATAACTTACACGAATACGGTATCAACAGACATCAGAAGGAGGTGTCGGGTCTTCAGTGCGCGTTACGTAACCGGTACGTCCGGAAAATTAAGCAGTAAGGTGCTCATTCTCAATCAAAATTATGAGCCGATGAGCGTATGTAATGTCAAAAAAGCAATTATTCTCCTTTATCTCGGTAAAGCTGAGCTTATTGAATCATACGACGGGAAGAAAGTTCGGGCAGTCTCGATGAGCATGCCTTTCCCGAGCATCGTTCGCCTCGGTGTCTATATCCATGTTCCCTATAAAAAAATCATTCTTTCCCGAAAAAATATCCTTCGACGGGATGGGCATAGATGTCAATACTGTGGACGAAGCGATATTTCATTGACAGTCGATCATATTATTCCGCGCGCGAAATCAGGTGAAGAGACATGGGAGAACCTGGTCACAGCGTGCGTCAAGTGCAATAATCATAAAAGTAATCGAACGCCGGAAGAAGCTCATATGAAATTGCTTCGCAGACCGATGAAACCAAATCATGTCACTTTCATACGGCATTTTGTCGGCAACTTAGATGAAAGATGGAAGCCGTACCTATTCATGAATTAGTCAACCCATCATTATATATAGGAACATAACCTATTGCCAGGTAAAAAAAGAATTTTAAGTGGAATGCGCCCGACTGGGAAACTCCATCTGGGGCATCTTGTCGGCGCTTTGGAAAATTGGGTGAATCTCCAATCGGAGTATGAAAATTATCATCTCATCGCCGACTATCATGCACTAACCACTAATCTCGACAGCTCGAATATCTATGCGAACTCATTCGATATGCTGATAGATTGGTTGGCGGCAGGCATAGATCCGAAATCAAGCCCGATGTTTCGGCAGTCGCAGGTCAAGGAACATACAGAACTTCAGTTGATCTTCTCTATGCTCGTTACGACTGCGCGTCTTGAACGAAATCCTACGTTAAAAGAACAGGTTCGGGATCTGGAAATGGAAAATATTTCCATCGGACATTTAGGTTATCCTGTTCTGCAGGCTGCCGATATTTTATTGTACAAAGGAGAAGTTGTCCCGGTCGGTGAGGATCAACTGCCTCATATAGAAATTACACGAGAGATTGCCCGAAAATTTAACACACAGTACTCACCGTCTCAACCGGTCTTTCCCGAACCGGAAGGAAAAATAACCCGGTTTGCCCGGCTTCCCGGACTCGATGGAAAACGCATGAGTAAATCTATCGGGAATACCATATTACTTTCGGATTCTCCCGATGTTGTTCAGAAGAAAATGCGAACCGCTGTTACCGATCCGCAAAAAGTTCGTAAGGGAGACCCTGGACATCCTGAAATCTGTTTGGTCTATACATATCATCAGAAGTTTAACCCCGACGAAACTCAAACCATAGAGCAAGACTGCCGTAGCGGAAAACTCGGTTGCGTGGATTGTAAAATGAAAGTGATGCAGAAGGTGTGCGATTACCTGTCTCCCTTCAGAGACAGACGGCAGTATTACGAATCGCATCAGGAAGAAGTAAAAGAAATTCTCAATGATGGTGAAATTCGTGCGAAAAATATCGCGCATAGTACAATGACTGAAGTTCACGATGTAATGAAATTAGGATAACAACAATAATCTTATCCTATTGAAATAAAATGAATAGAGCTTTGAGCCGGGCAGTTTGTGTTTTGGGGATACTGTTGTTCTTAGGGAACAAAGCACATTCACAGGAGTACTGGGGGCGATTAACCGGATTCCCGGGTTCTTATGTCCACGTGCTTGCAATCGATTCAAGCGGAAGAATCTTTGCGGGTAGCCTTACCGGCGGCATGTACCGCTCTACCGACGACGGTGTGAGTTGGTCTCAAATTAATTCCGGCTTGACATACAAAAAAATTCATTCCATAGCGATAAACTCTACAGGAATTATTTTTGCCGGAAGTGATAGCGGTGGAATTTTCAGGTCTTCAGATGGCGGAAGTAATTGGTCGTCAGTCGGGCTATTCGGTAAAACAGTATATTCAATCGCGGTAAAATCCGTCAACGAAATTTTTGCCGGTTATGGAAATCCTAATATGGGCGGAGGCGGTGTATATAAATCTACAAACAGCGGTCTGAGTTGGAATCCGGTCGGTGGTACTTCGATAAATTCCGTCGTTAATGCTTTAACTATAAACAACAGTGGATATATTTTCGCCGGTACAAATGGAAATGGCGTTTATCGTACAACGAATAATGGCATAAACTGGATTCAACTTGATTTGGTTGGGAAATCTGTCGTCTCACTCGCTTCGAAACCGGATAGTATGGTTTTCGCCGGAACATATCTGGAAGGCATATTCATATCATCGAACAGCGGCGCCAACTGGTTCAGTTATGGTCAGTCATTCAATAGCTGCAGAAGTTTAGCGCTGAATTCGATAGGGCATCTCATTGCCGGAACAGACCGAGAGGGCTTTTTCCGGTCAACAAGTGATGCCGCTTGTTGGTCGAGGGTTAGTTTATTGAATGAATATATTAGAGGAATAATTATAAACAGTGGAGGATACATATTCGCGGGAACCGATAACGGTGTGTATCGTACATTAAAATCGAGTACGCCGAAGATCGCTATTGGTATTTGCACTTTGAATCTTGGAACGCTGGTCTACCCCGTAGATACCATCTTGACAGATTCTTTTCTAGTCCGGAATATTTCCAATTACCCGATCACGATTTCCACTAATATCCTCACAGATACTTCATATCTGATATACCCGAATACTATATCCATAAACAGTAATGGTAGCATATGGTTGAAAGTTACATTCGCACCAAAAACAGCCGGTGCACATCAGGGGAAAGTTTCCATATCTACCGATTCTACAATATTTCCCGAGGAAGTATCGCTCAATGCTAATGCACAAATGGGAACCATCCGTTTTAGCTCGAGATTAATAGACTACCGGTCGGTGAATATAGGCGCCGCACGTGACACAACATATACCTTTACGAATACAGGTAATACCAGGCTCATCATCAAAGACATTATTTCGACTAATCCGTCATTCATCATCGTTTCGAAAATTATTGATTCGCTCGCACCTTCTGCAATAGGACGAGACACTATTCGTTTCATACCAACAATCGAAGGTTCGGTATCAGGTCATCTTCTTGTTTATAGCAATGCGCCAACTTCACCCGATACTATCGCTATTATGGGGATTGGTACAGAGCCAACCTCGGTCGACGATGAATCGAATCTTACATCCCGGTATGCTCTCGCGCAGAATTATCCCAATCCTTTCAATCCATCTACACATATCCGATTCCAGATACCTGTTAATAATTGGGTAAGTCTAAAAGTTTTTAACATCTTCGGTCAGGAAGTAGCGACGTTGGTGAACCAAAGCCTTACTGCGGGTGAACATTCGGTAGAGTGGGAAGCTATTGGTTTTCCCAGCGGGATTTATTTCTGCCGTTTACAGTCCGGATCATTTATTGGAACTAAGAAAATAACGCTTCTTCGATAGGGGAGTTTTATATCAAAAATATTTTTTCCATATTGGTTATTAGAATCAAATTGTCTTCAAGATACATTCTTAAATATTGATTAAAAGTGGCGTACAGAATCAAACTGCAAACTTTCGAAGGACCGCTTGACCTTTTACTCTTCTTTATCAAGAGGGATGAGCTTGATATTTATGATATCCCCATTGCGAAGATAGCAAAAGAGTTTTTGGAATATATCCAGGTTTTACAGGAACTCGACCTTGAAATAGCGGGGGATTTCATCGTAACGGCGGCGGAGTTGATGCAGATAAAGGTGAGAATGTTGCTCCCTAAAGCTCCCGGTGAGGAAGAGGAAGAAGACCCTCGCGCCGATCTCGTAAGGCGACTGCTTGAGTATAAGCGATTTAAAGAAGCGAGCGCCGTTCTATCTTCTCTGGAAGATGAATCGAGCAAATTGTTCTATCGTCAGGGATTTCATTCCGATTCAAAGACGGTATCGCTGGAGGATCAGGAAGTCAGCCTAAAAAATATTACAATGTTCAATTTGATTTCCGCTTTCAAAAAAGTTCTGGATAATGTACCGAAGAAGATATATCACGATATAGAGCTTATGAATGTCTCGATCGATGAGCAGATGAGTTACATTGCGGATGTTTTCCGCACGAAGGAAGAGATAACATTTTTTGAGCTCGTTTCGCACATGTCTGAAAAAATTCGTATTATTGTAACAATAATTGCTATGTTGGAGATGGTAAAAAATAAGATAATTGCTCTCAAACCGGCAGAGCACGATGATGATTTCATTCTTTTTAAGTTGAGAACAGCAGCGGTATAATGGAAAACGTTTCGGAAAATAAGCGGCAAATTATTGAAGCCTTAATCTTCGGTTCTGATGAGCCGTTGACACCCCGGCAGATAATCGATATCCTCTGGCATTCAGATAATTCAGGTCCTCGTCTTAGAGTGAAGGAGGATGACGTTCTCGGACTTATTCGTGATTTGAATGCAGAGTATGTTCAAGCAGGCCGCTCGTACCGTATAATTCAGGTTGCGGGTGGGTACCAGTATGCGACGATGCCTGAGTTCGCCGAATGGCTCGGGCGAATGGTGAAAGAAAAAGCCAGGCGCAAACTGACTCAAGCTACTATTGAAACGCTGTCCGTCATCGCATACAAACAACCTGTCACGAAACCCGAAATTGAATCTATCCGCGGTGTAAATGCAGATTATGCAATTCAAAAATTATTGGAGCGTGGTCTTATCACTATCGTCGGGCGTGCTGCTTCAGCCGGTCGTCCGCTTTTGTACGGGACAACGCAAGACTTCCTAAAACATTTCGGCATCAATGATCTTTCTGAACTTCCGAAACCCAGGGAAATAGAAGAGATCATGGCGGATCAGGGAATGGATATGGAACGTGAGCTCCTGAAACGGATGGGGAAGACAGATGAAGAAATAGCTGAACAGTTAGGAACAATAGCCGTCAGTGAGAATGGACAGCTTCATGAATTACCCCCAAAGGAGGATAATCAAAACAATGAAACTACCGATTCGGATTTGAGTGGGCAAACCGAGTAGGATGCTCTTTTTATTTTGTGCGAGTAAAACTCGCCATGCATATCTATTATGAACGCGCCTCAGAAACAAATAAATAAAAACCTATTCACTCTACTCTTCACGGTATTTTTAGATTTTCTGGGTTTCGGCATAGTTATACCGATCATCGCGCCGATCTTTCTTGATCCGCTCAACGGTGTGCTTCATGGCGGTTACACGTATTCTGCGCGGACAATAATTCTCGGTTTCCTGATTGCAGCTTTCCCGATAGCCCAGTTTTTCGGTGCGCCGATCCTCGGCGCCTTATCCGATAAATATGGAAGGAAGAAAATTCTTCTTGTCTCGATATTTTTTACTTCTGTTAGTTTGATACTGTTCGGGATCGGAATTATGTCGCGAAATCTGGTTTTATTATTTTTAAGCCGTCTTCTCAATGGTTTGATGGGAGGTAATGTCTCAACTGCTCAATCGGCAATAGCCGATATGAGCGATCTGCAATCAAAAGCGAAAAATTTTGGATTGATGGGAATGGTCTTTGGTCTTGGGTTTATCCTTGGTCCTTTCTTCGGCGGTAAACTTGCAGATTCACACACGGTTTCATGGTTCAATTATGCCACGCCGTTCTGGGTTGCGGGAATACTCTCTCTGATAAATGTTATTTTAATTTCAGTCTTGTTCAAAGAAACTTTGAAAGTACCCAATATTAACGCTCCTATCAAATGGTCGACTGGATTCAAGAATGTACAACGAGCGTTTTCAAATGCCGACTTACGGATTATCTTCATCGTCTCGTTTCTAACAATATTCGGCTTTACATCGTTCACACAATTCTTTCAAGTATACCTCATAAAGAAGTTTAACTTCAATCAGGCGCACATCGGAATGATTTATGCCTACCTGGGTTTGTGGATTGCATTGACGCAGGGAGGAATAGTTAGACTTCTTTCAAAACAATACGTGCCAGAGAAAATACTTAGGTTCAGTATTGTTGCTTTAAGTATATCAATTATTCTTTTGCTGTTACCCGAAGATTCGTCGACGTTGTATTTTATTCTGCCGTTTGTTTCTTTAACACAGGGTGTAAGCACGCCGAATATAATGGTTATTATCTCGAATTTTGCAGGAGTTCAGGATCAGGGTGAAATATTAGGTATCAACCAATCGGTTCAAGCAGTCGGGTTCGCGGTTCCTCCAATTATCGCCGGGTTCATCTCGACGATAGATTTCCGGTTACCGATTGTGATGGGGTCGGTCTTTGTGTTTGTATCGTGGATAGTGTTTATCTTGTATAATAATAAAACAAAAACGGTAGGTACCGTAGGAAGTGTATGATGATAAAAAAACAGAAATCGGAAGAATCATTAACCCGCATAAATAAATATTTAGCTAATGCCGGGGTTGCATCGCGCCGGAAAGTAGATGAAATGTTGCAGGAAGGAAAAGTGCGGGTTAATGGTAAAGTTATTACAAGTCTGGGCACTAAAATAGATCCGGGAAAGGATAAAGTATTTGTCGATGGGATGCAAATCGTAATACTTGATGAACCCGTGTATATCGTGTTCAACAAACCTAAAGATGCGATAACAACTGCGAGCGATGAGCGCGGACGGTCGACTGTAATGGATTACATCCGTATCAAGCAACGCGTATATCCTGTAGGACGGCTCGACAGGAATACAACCGGAGTTCTTCTGCTTACAAACGACGGTGAGTTTGCGAATCGCTTGATGCATCCGAAGTTTGAAGTTAAGAAAGCCTATAAAGTAACTCTCGATAAAGCGCTCACACGCGAAGATGCGGATAAATTATCTCATGGTGTTCGTCTTTCGGATGGTATGACAAAACCCGCTAAGATACATTTTCTACCGGGCGAAAAAAATCAAGTTGTCGGTATTATTATCCACGAAGGGCGCAACCGGCAAGTACACAGAATGTTTGAAGCGTTCGGGTACGAGGTATATAAACTCGATCGGGTGGGTTATGCGGATATTACATATGAAGGACTTCCGCGTGGACGATGGAGATATTTAACAAAGACTGAAGTCAGAAAATTATATGATATTGCCGGAATGGATCAAACGGTTATCGCTATCCGGTATTAATTAAATCCGACTAATATTTTCAACTGAAGCTCACCATCTTCTCGGCACATTCTTTACTGTGCGAACAGTATCGCGAGCAATCAACAATTCTTCGTTTGTCGGGATTACGAATGCCTTCAAACTTGAATCACCGGTGCTGATTTCACCTTCTTTGCCGCTCGTTATCTTTGAATTCAGTTTCTTGTCGATTGTCAGTCCCATACATTGTAATCCTTTACAAATACGTTCCCTGATGATCGGACTGTTTTCACCGATACCTCCGGTGAAGACGATCGCTTCTGCACCGCCCATCTCGGCTATGTATGCACCGATATACTTCTTGGCGCGGTTGCAGAAGATGTCGATGGCAAGTCGGGCGCGTCGGTCATCCTTTTCTTTTTCCTCAGCGAGCAGTTCACGCATATCGTTAGTCAAACCAGAGATGCCGAGCAAACCTGACTGTTTGTTGAACATGGTATCGATTTCTCGAACACTCATTCCTTCCTTATTACGAATGAATTCGATAATCGAAGGGTCCATATCGCCGCCGCGAGTTCCCATAACCAAACCTTCAAGCGGAGTGAAACCCATCGATGTATCCAATGACTCACCATTTTTAATCGCACAAGCCGAACAACCGTTACCAAGATGGAGTGTAATTATATTCACCTGTTCACGATTAATACCAACGAGCTGACGATAACGATATGCAAGATAACGATGTGAAGTACCATGAAAGCCGTAACGCCGGATGCGATGCCGGCGATAGAGCTGATAAGGGATTGCATAAAGGTATGATGTCTCTGGCATTGTTGAGTGAAATGATGTATCAAACACTGCAACCTGCGGAACGCCGGGACCTAAAAGCTCGCGAGCTGCCATTATGCCTTTTAGATTCGCCGGGTTGTGCAGCGGAGCAAGCTCGATGCTGTCTTCTATCTGCGCAATTATTTCATCGGTGATGAGAGCCGACATAGTAAATTTTTCACCGCCGTGCACAACCCGATGTCCTACTGCGTGGATGTCTGCCAAAGAATTAATATTTGCGATTTTTGACTCAGGAGAAATAATCCACCGCAAAATATAATCGATGGCATTCTTATGGTCTTTAATGGGTTCTGCTTTTCGGATCTTGGGCTGTCCCTCTGCTTGCAAGGTAATAAGTGCCTGACCGATTACCCGCTCGATGAGTCCGCCAGCCAAGCGTTTATCTTCGTTTCTTTCGATGGTAGCAATATCCGTTTCGATAAGTTGGAATTTTACAGATGAAGAGCCGCAATTTAAAACCAGTATGTTCATAATCGAATAGTAAAATAGTGGAGTATAAGAGTTGTTAATCTGAAATTAACGATAATTTTCTCGTGCGTAAGATACAAAATTTTTTGAAAGTATGCGATTTGAATATACTGATAGAGTTCGTATATTATTGTGACAAATCTTACAGGATAATCATGACGAAACTTTATCGTTCTACAGTTAATAAAAAAATTGCCGGTGTTTGCGGCGGCATCGGAGAGATGATGGATGCCGATCCGACTATCGTCCGTCTTGTCGTTGTAATTCTTGCATTAGTGACAGGATTTTTCCCGCTTTTCATCGGGTATCTAATTGCATGGTGGATCGTTCCCGAAAGCATACAAAACCATTCCGATTCACGGAGAGCGACGTAACATCCCATGATGTTCATCTTGAAGCTACTCACGTTCCCGATCTGGTTTCCATTCAAGATTCTTTGGTTCATTTCAAAGATGCTGGCTTTCGTTTTTCTCGTCATAATTATTGCTATTCTAATTTATATTCTAATTCAAGTTCTCTGATCGGCAGTGTTCAATCTATCTAAAATAATATTTAGGAGATCTAAGTGAAACTCAAAATATATTCCATACCGATATACTCTTTACTCGTCTACATATTACTCAATTGCACACAACTTGTTTACTCTCAATCTTTCGAAGAGTATTTTGTAGATAATACCATGCGCGTCGATTATTATCACACCGGCACGAAAGGTTCGGAAACTATAAGTCTCGATAAAGTGTACGAGGAGGGAAGATGGTCTGGTAGCACAGCGAATCTTATCGACATATTGAATATGGGGGAATACCTGGTTAGAGTATATGATATGTCGTCGACAACATTGATTTTCTCGCGCGGTTATTCATCGATGTTCCAGGAGTGGCAAACAACAGATGAAGCGCTGGCAGGAATTTATCGTACGTTCCATGAAACTGTAAGATTACCTTTCCCTAAAAATAAAATTCAGATTGTTATTTGCAAGCGTGACAAGAAGATGGGATTCCACGAGATGTTTTCAACCCTCATTGATCCTAACGATCCGACGCAAATTAACCGCGAGAAAAAACCGATGGGTTTTAAGATTACACCAATAATGGAGAACGGAAAACCACACGACAAAGTCGATATCGTGATTATAGGCGACGGATACCGGAAAGAAGACATGGAGAAATTCAGGAAGGATGCAAAGCATTTCAATGAAGTAATGTTCTTTACCAGTCCCTTCAAAGAACGGAAGAATGATTTCAATGTCCGAATGATTGAAGTGATCTCCCAAGATTCCGGGATCGATAAGCCCGACAAAAATATCTGGAAGAATACTGCCTTGGGGACAATGTACAACACATTCGGTTCTGCCCGTTACGTTCTTACGGATGAAAACAAAACCATGCGCGATATTTGCGGAAACGCGCCTTATGATTTCATCACAATTCTTGTTAACGACAATCGATACGGCGGCGGCGGCATTTACAATCTTTACACGACCACGTACACTCGCGGCGATGCAATTGGTCAGGATTGGCAAATGGATTATGTGTATGTGCATGAATTCGGCCATAGCTTCGGCGGACTTGGCGATGAGTATTATAATTCTCAGGTCTCATATAACGACATGTACCAGAAAGGTATTGAACCGTGGGAACCGAATCTGACAGCATTGACGGATAAGAATAATCTGAAGTGGAAAAATTTGATTGAAGAAGGTACCCCATTACCCACACCGTGGGAAAAATCGCAATACGATAGTCTCGGTCGGTTGCGCACTAAACTCGATCGCCTCGCCCCCGATTACTACGAAAAGCGAAAACCATTATACGATGCCGAACAAAATATTTTGAAGACAACTAAATATGCGGGCAAGGTCGGCGCGTTCGAAGGAGCCGGTTATTCTTCCGAAGGCATTTATCGACCCTCAATAGATTGCAGGATGTTCTCACTAAGCTTAGTTAGTTTTGATCCGGTATGTTCTGCTGCGATAAATAGAGTGATTGATTTTTATTCGAAATAACTATGGGCAGTCCTAAATTTATGTTATTTAAAAATATAAACGCAGAGAACGCAAAGAATTCGCAGAGTTCGCAAAACGTTTTTGAATTTTTAGAACTGCCCTTATGAAAATATTTTTCAGTATCATCTCAGCGCTAATTATTCTATCCGTTGCTCAATCGCAATCGGTTCCGGAGAATTGGCTCACATATTATGAGCAGAGCGGATTCAAGAAAACGCCCCGGTATGATGAGACTATCCAATTTTGCCGTAGATTGGAGAAAGCATCTCGATGGATAAAAGTAATAACCTTCGGGAAAAGCCCAGAAGGGAGAGATATTATTCTTGTTGTAGCTTCAAATGATGGAATCTTCGATCCGAAGAAAGCGCATAATACGGGGAAAGCAATTGTTTTAGTTCAGAACGGAATTCATGCAGGCGAGATCGACGGCAAGGATGCATGCCTGATGTTGTTACGCGATATTGCAATCACTAAAACTAAAGAATCGTTGCTCGATCATGCGATTCTACTTGTCATTCCAATCTATAATGTTGACGGGCACGAACGATTCGGACCGTACAACCGCATCAACCAAAATGGTCCGGAAGAAATGGGATGGCGGGTCACAGGGCAGAATCTCAACCTTAATCGCGATTACATGAAAGCCGATGCACCCGAAACCCAGGCATGGCTTCAAATGTTCAACAGATGGTTGCCGGATATGTTTCTCGATGCCCATGTAACCGATGGAGCAGACTATCAACACATTGTAACGGTCGGGATTGAGAAGCACCAAAATATTTCGGAGCCGATCCGGTCATGGGTGCTGGATAAATTCGTCCCAATGATTTCATCATTAAAAACAAACGGTGTACCGGTTGCCCCGTACATATCATTGCGTGATCACGAGGATCCATTAAAAGGAAACCAGAGCGGCGTTGCGCCACCAAGACTATCGACTCCTTATGCCGCAATACAAAATCGATCGGCACTGCTCATCGAAACACACATGATGAAAGATTATAAGTCGCGCGTAGAAGGAACGTATCAAACTATCGTGGCTGTAATGGAATTGGTGAACAGAGAATACAAATCACTTCGTAATGCAGTATTACAAACGGATGAGCGGACGATAAAGAATATCGAAAATCCATTTCCCATTCGGTTTGAGACAACGGAAAACCCAAGCGGAACATTTCATTACTTGGGATTCAAGCAAAAGAACGAGCATAGTGATATCTCAGGCGGCACCCGTGTTATCTATACGAAGGAACCGTTCGAAGCGGATATACCGATGTACGATAGCGTGATAGTTTCAAAATTCATTGAACTGCCTGCGGCATATCTTATTCCTCCCCCGTGGCAGGAAGTAATAAAAAGATTGAAACTGCATGGAGTAAAAATCGAGCGGCTCAAAGAACCGGCTACTATCGAGGTTGAAATGTATCGCTTCTCGAACGCAAAGTGGCAGCAGACTCCGTACGAGGGAAGACATTCCGTTACCTACTCGGTTGATAAAATAAAAATGGAAAGAACTTTCCCTTCAGGTACGGCTCTGGTTCGATTGAATCAAAGAACTGCACGCGTTGCGATCAATGCGCTCGAGCCGGAAGCACCGGATGCTTTTGTTGCGTGGGGTTTCTTCGATACAGTTTTTGAGCAGAAGGAATACACCGAAGATTACGTCATGGAACCACTCGCCGCAGAGATGCTGGCGAAAGATTCATCGTTAAAACGAGAATTTGAATCCAGACTTATAGCAGATACAGCCTTCGCGAAAAGTCCGTTCGCGAGGTTGAATTTCTTCTATCAACATTCACCGTACTGGGATCAGAATGTCAATCTTTATCCGGTAGCCAGAGTAGTGAAGGATATTAAATTTGTTACAGAAAGGGATGAATGATTTAATCTTTCTTCCCTATTTGTTGTTTTCCCCATAGAAATTTATTCAGGATTTATCAGATGAGAATTATTAAGACTTTATTATTAATTGCAGTACTACCATTCGTCAGTCTTTCACAAGACATCCAATGGAAGGAACTCAATGGCTTGCCTGCATGCTATTTATTACGTGAAGGCGCCAATGGAAAATTGTATGCCGTAAACGATTATTCTATCTATTCTTCCACTAATAATGGATTAAGCTGGTATAAAGCTTCCAGTCCAGCAGCTCAAACATGGGAACTAGCTACTCACAACGAAATAGGTATACTGCGAGTGTACGTCAGCGCAAATTTTTATAATCAAGCTTATCTAACAACTGACAATGGGGTAACATGGAATAGGATATACGCCGCCCGAGGTGGATACGGAAATTATACGATTTCAGACGAGGGAATTATTTACGGACTTGCTGAAATAGCCGATCAAGGATATAAACTTGTCCGATATGGAGTTACGAGATGGGATACACTCGGGGTTTTAATCCCGCGCGTTGCTACAAGCTTCAACTGGGCGCTGATCGATCATTCGAACACTTTTGTGGTTGATGGTGGTTTTGGATATGGAGGGATACTGACATCAAATGATTTTGGAGCAACATGGCTTTCAAAGTTTGAAGGACAAACTGTAAATGCTGCTTGTATCACTCCGGGGAATGCTATAATTATAGGGATAAGTCAATCGTCTAAAGAGGATCTTGATGGAGGAGTATACACTTCAACCGATCATGGAAGTTCTTGGGTGGATATTGGTTTGAAAGATAAAAGAATTAATTCAGTCACTGCTGATAGTGCAGGTAATATTTTTGCCGCAACGAACGTTGGAATTTATGGTTATCGGTCGGCGTCACGGTCGTGGGAATATCTCGGTCCTTCGGAAACTGAACTGGTTGATATACTCGCGGCGCGGTCCGGCTCTGTTTTCTCTGTGTCGTTTAATTACGGATATCCAAGTGATCAGGGAGTTTTATATCGTTCAGTTGATAAAGGCGGGTTTTGGTCGCCTTCAAGCGCTAAAGCATTTGCGATCTTTTCGCTTATAACTTCGCCATCAGGGAATATCCTTGCAGGTACATTAGGCGATCGAATTATTATGTCAATGAATGGGGGCGCATCGTGGGTGCAATTGCCGCCCGGAAGTATTGCCGGTTACATTTACTCTTTTGCGCTTGATGGCTCCACGATCTATGCCGCTACCGATGAAGGATTGTTTTCTTCGACAGATGATGGCGTAAGCTGGAAAAACCTGACAGACCGTGCATTTAGCGGCTCGGCTTATTCCGTTGCAGTTCAAAACGATGGCAGGATCATAATCGGAACTAATTTCGGTATTTACACCTCAACAGATAATGGAAATAGTTGGACACTATCGGGATTAAATTCATCTAAGGTACTGTTCCTCGCCAACAACAAGTCGGACATCGTTTATGCCGCAACCGATAATAGTGGTATGCTTTCTTCTACCGATAATGGTAATACCTGGCATACACTCGGACTGATAAGAGATGATATCCAAACAATCGCAGTGAATGATGTCGGCGATGTTTTCGTCGGTGTTTACGGCGGTGTCCTCAGGTCGACAAATAATGGTGCGAGCTGGACACAGTCTGTATTTACCAATACTTATGTTTACACTATCGGTTTCAACGGTTTGCAGGATGTATATGCGGGGACTTATAACGGCTTGTTCAGAATGCGCTACGGACAAAGCTGGACGAAGATAGGTTTTACCGGTCAAACGGTTTTAGCGCTCGCATTCGATAACAGCCATAATCTACTCGCCGGATTATATCAGGGTGGTATTTATATGAGTACACAACCTGTAACAACGGTAGAGTTACTTTCTGATGAAATGCCGGCATTAACCCGGCTCGAGCAGAATTATCCCAATCCGTTCAATCCGACAACGAATTTTAAATTACAAATTGCAAGTCTTGAATTTGTTTCATTGAAAGTCTACGATATTCTTGGAAGAGAAGTCGCAACATTGTTGGAGGAAATTAAACAACCGGGTTTATATGAGGTTATCTGGGATGCAAGCGGTTTTGCAAGTGGTGTTTATTATTATAAACTAAGAGCAGGTTCTTCGGAGGATGTTAAGAAAATGCTCTTTGTTAGGTAAATGAAATTTCCCACAAATTTCTTGATTTTTACACTCATTTTTGCTATCATTTGATACCAAACATATTCCACCTATATAACATACGATGGATAATAACCCTCAGTCTGCACCTGAAAAGACTCATCTCGAAGAACTGAATGAGTTAATGATACGAAGAAGGCAAGAACTTGATGAACTCATCAAGCATGGCATCAATCCGTACCCATACCTTTTTTCTCAGACGAATTATTCCGGAGAGATTCTCAGTAGCTTTAAAGATGATGGACAGCAGGTCAACGTTTCAATTGCCGGCAGGATAATGTCGATTCGCCGGATGGGTAAGGCATCGTTTTGTCACATTCAGGATTCACAAGGCAAGATTCAAGTCTATCTTAAAAAAGACGAAATCGGCGAGATGTATGATATTTTCAAATTGCTCGATATCGGCGATATAATTGGCGTGGAAGGATTTATTTTCAGGACGAAGATGGGGGAGGTATCAATTCATGCTCGCAGGTTCGAAGTCCTTTCTAAATCTCTTCGACCTCTGCCTATAGTGAAAGAAAAGGTTGATGAAAAAGGGAACAAAATCGTTTACGACCCATTTTCAGATAAAGAGCTTCGTTACCGCCAGCGCTATGTCGATTTAGTGGTCAACCCCGGTGTTAAAGAAGTCTTCATAAAACGCGCGAAGATACTGCGAATGATCCGGAAATATTTTGACGAGCGGGGTTACATCGAAGTTGAAACGCCAATTCTTCAACCGATCTATGGCGGTGCGTTCGCGCGTCCATTCATAACGCATCATAATGCGCTTGATGTCGATCTCTACCTTAGAATTGCCGATGAGTTATATCTGAAGCGCTTAATCGTAGGCGGGTTCGACGGTGTGTACGAGTTTGCTAAAGATTTTCGTAATGAAGGAATGGATCGCTCGCATAATCCGGAATTCACAATGCTCGAGCTGTACGTCGCATATAAAGATTATGTATGGATGATGAATCTCGTCGAGGAGATGGTCTCTACGATAGCGAAAGAAATTGTTGGCGCAACCAAGTTCAAAGTCGGCGACAATGAAATCGATTTTACCTCTCCATGGAAACGTATTTCGATGTTCGATGCAATCATGGAATATACAGGCAAGCAGTTGAAAGGGAAATCGGAACAAGAACTTCGAATGATTGCAAAAGAACTCAAAATCGAAATCGAGCCTGGAGCAGATAGTACGACGATCATCGATGAAATATTCGGTGAGTTTGTAGAACCGAAACTGATACAGCCAACTTTCATAACAGATTATCCGGTAGAGATGTCGCCGCTGGCAAAAAAACACCGCAGTGAACCGGGCTTCGTCGAGCGGTTTGAAGTGATCGTAAACGGACATGAGTTATGCAATGCATTTAGTGAGCTAAACGATCCACTCGATCAGCGTCAGCGTTTCGAGGAGCAGATGAAATTGCGCGCGCGTGGAAACGAAGAGGCGCAAGTTCTGGATGAAGATTACCTTCGCGCACTGGAATATGGAATGCCTCCGACTGCCGGTCTCGGCATCGGTATCGACCGTTTAACTATGCTGCTCACGAATCAGGATTCAATCCGCGATGTTATATTCTTCCCTCAAATGAAACCCGAACACTGATTATGCGATTTTGGTTATTGTTTTTTGTTCTAACATTTTTTATTTCCGTTTTATCTTTTGCGGGCACAGACGGAATACTGGAGGGAAAGGTTCTCAATAAAGAGACAAGAGAACCTCTCATCGGCGTATCAATTTCAATCCTTGGTACTACGCAGGGGACTGCAACAGACCTTGAAGGAAATTTTCATATTAACAATTTAGAAGCCGGAACTTACGATCTGAGAATTTCCAATATAGGCTACCAGCCGATGATCTATAAGGCTGTTGTTGTGAGGATAGGATTGCGGACACGATTATCTGTCGAGTTGGTGCCGACTACCGTTGAGCTTGCGGAAGTGGAAGTTACCGCCGAAAGACCCCTCATCGAGAAAGATAATACCAGTACCAGTTATTCGATCGGCTCATCGCAAGTCGATAGACTACCGGTAAGGAGCGTTCAGGATATCATCACGTTATTTCCGAGCGTCACCGCCGAAGGGAATATTCGCGGAGGGAAATCGACCGAGGTTGTTTTTCTAGTAGATGGTTTGCCGATGCAGGATGTCATCGGCGGAGGAGTCGGGACGACATTACCGAAAAGCTCTATCACAGAGTTTTCAATTCAATCCGGCGGATTTGAGGCGGAATACGGCAATGCCCTATCCGGAGTCGTGAATATTATAACGCGCCGTGGATCAAACAGGCATTCATTGGTAGCACGGGTTGAGAAAGATAACTGGCTTGCCGGCGGCTGGGATACACAGCATAACAAATCTACAGAGACGGAGTTTACTCTTGCCGGACCAATAATAAAGGATAAATTGCATTATTTTACAGCGAATACATTTCAGATTAACGATACAAGGTGGTGGCAGGATTTTGATAAATTTTTTAAGTCACCTGTGTACAAAGACATCAGCGGGATTAGTAAAATCGATTACAGTTTAACCCCGAGAGTTCATCTAACAGCGCAGAATGTTTACTCGCTTAGGACCTGGAGAGATTATGAATTCAGTTGGAGGTTCAATCTTAGCGGATTGCCGCCGAGAAGCAGATCATCATACCGGACCACTGCAACGATATCTCATACATTAACAAACAGTTTACATTATAATTTATCGGCAAGTCATTATTATCTACGATCGACAATCGGAAAAGATAAATCTTCACTCGATCTCACTCCTTACGAATACGATATCTTCCTACAGTATGTCGTAAAAGGTAATCGGGCATGGTGGTCGGACACAAAACAAAATATTTACACGGGCAAACTCGATGTTGTCTATCAACCCAATGTAAACAATGTTTTTAAAGCAGGAATAGAGTTGAACCAATACGATATCTTTTCCGATGTAGTGAAGTACGAACCGCAGAAAACTTATTTCGGGAAAATTATGCCCGACGAACCGTTGCTCAATTACAGTTCCGCATATCACTATTTTCCCCGCAGCGGAGGCGCATATATTCAGGAAAAATTAGAGGTAGAGAAAGACGGCGCTGTAGTTAATATAGGTTTCCGCTGGGACTTCCTCGATCCGAGCAGTGAGAGGCCCGTAGTTGAATATGTCAAACCTGATACTGGCTCCGATACATATCAGTCCAAGGTAACGCACTTTGCAAAAGCGTCTTTAAAGCAGCAGATAAGTCCGCGCATGGGATTATCGTTTCCCCTCATGTGGGATATGTTGTTGGTGATGAACTACGGGCATTATTTTCAATTTCCGCTGTTCGATTACCTGTACTCGGGAATTAATCCCCAGCAATTAAGAAGTGGAGTAAATGTTCTTGTCGGAAATCCCGATCTGAAGCCGGAACGTACTCATGCATGGGAGATCGGCGTGAAGTATGGCATCGATGCGAAGACGCTGCTAAGCGTAATTTATTTTAAAAAAGAATTTATCGACCAGATCGATTCAAAAACATTTCTTCCCTCGAAAGCGCGTGCGGCAGGTGATTACGGGTATGCCGAGTACATCAATAATGCTTTCGCTACTGCGGAAGGATTGGAGTTCGTTCTCTCAAGACATCGGGATGAACAATTGTCCGGTTCTATTTCATATTCACTGATGAGAACCGAAGGCGTGAGCGATTATGTCAATCAGGGTCTCAATTTGTCTCAATGGGGATTCCCGGTTTTGAATGAACCGTACCCGTTAAGCTGGGATCAACTCCACACATTAAAAGTCGCCGCCGACGCGAAACTGCCGTGGGATATTATCTGTAACGTTATCTGGACTTATAATTCCGGACGGCCCTATACATATTTCCCTACAAAAGACGGCTTTACAGCAGAAGATACTACACGCGCATTCCTGCCTAACAATGCGCGTCTTCCGGGCAACAGCGTAGTAAACATGAAATTTTCCAAAAAATTTTCTTTTGGCGATTTTTCATCATTACAAATTTATGGTGATGTTAGAAATCTATTTAACAATAAAAACGCCAAATGGGCGGATGCCAACGGTCGAATAGGGGGCCAGCTTAGCGATCCATCCGCTTATTATGATCCTCGTAGATTTTCAATTGGGGTAAGATATGAAAGATAACATTCAACACAGATTGCCATTCTATGCGATGACTGTTTTAATATGGTCGCTTATCTCACTATCATGTAAGGAATCGCTCCCAACATACTTAGAACCGCAGCATGTTGTCGATATCAAAGTCTCGACCGTCGAACAATATAACGATCATCAAGCGCCACCGGGCAGGCAGAAGATGCATTTTATTATATTAGGCGAAAATATTTTCGATGAAGTGTTCTGGGATAGCGTCGACATCAAAGGTTCGGTTAGGATTTGGTGGAAACGCAAACCGGTACGGTATCGAACAATTTACCTAACCGAAAAGAACTTGACAGATCGCTCACTCATCCACAACGGCCGGATGATGCTACTGCCGGGTCAGACTTTTTCCATGGATGTTTACTGGGATATACGAAGCGATAACGGTGTTTATCTTCCGAAGGAGATGGATTTTGCTCGCGCAAGATCACGCCAATGCGATAACAATGTTTATTGTGGAACGCCGGAAGATTTTGTAATCGAAGTTTCATTAAACGTTTATAACAGGTTGGGTTATCTCGTAGCGCCACCAAGGGAATTTACATTTTATCCTCGTGTCTGCCGATGTGCAAACTACCCGCCCTGTGGATCCGGCGGTGGTGAATGTTAATATGCAACAGTGATATGATTTCCACAATCATGTATATGAGAATTTGTGTCGATATCGCACCGTACTTTTACGCTATTCGAATACATATACTATAAACGAGGGGGGAGATGAGAAGGTTAATATTTTTATGGCTATGCTTCATTGTACTCACGAAGTGCAATGCCTACCAGAAGGATACTCTAACAAACTCTTCACAATCTGAGGTTCATCCTGAAAGATTAGCCATAGTTTTATCCGGATCAGCGTTGATATTAGCGGCTGCTCATATTCAGAATTATAATTCATGGTGGAAGGGTGAACGAAGCCGATTTCATTTTGGCGATGGTGGCATACGCACACTTAGTGCAGATAAAGCCGGACATTTCTATTTTACATATGTTTCTAGTGATCTCCTTAGCCGTTCATTCGATTGGGCTGGTGTAGAACGAAGTAAGTCGTTGCTCTATGCAGCCGCAATTAGTCTTTCATTCCAACTTTATGTCGAGACAGAAGATGGTTTCACGAAAGCGCTTGGGTTCAGTGGAGGGGATGCACTTGCCGATATTGCAGGTGCTTTTTATCCGACACTCCAATATTATGTCCCTTGGTTTGAAGATGTTCGATTCAAGTGGAGCTGTTATCCATCGGCGAGATTCAGAGCGGGAAATTATCAAACAATCATCGATGATTATGAGAGCATGTACTTCTGGCTTAGCTTGGGTAGGAAAGTTTTTCCTTCTTTTATGGAATCAATCTTGCCGTCATTCCTGTGTATCGCAGTAGGATATGGAGTCACTGGTCTTGATCGTTCGGATGGCGGTAATCGAGAACTCTTCATAGGATTGGATTATGATTTCACCCGTTTGCCGGGCAGAGGTTCATTTCTAACCGCAGTCAAACAAATAATGAACTATATTCATTTCCCTGCACCGACGATTCGAGTAACTCCACGCGTAATTCTGTATGGTTTTCATTTTTGAATGAAAGGAATCAATTGCCCAAAAATTATCCGCAGATCAGCATCGTCATTCCTACACTCCAGGAAGAAAAAGCGCTAAGGGATACATTACGTCAGTTCACATCATCGCTTCGCAGGCAATTCAACCTGGAAATTATTGTCAGTGATGGCGGAAGCACCGATGAGACTGTAAAAATTGGCAATGAATATGCCGATAAAGTTATTGTACACTCTGATAAGATGAAACAGAATATTTCAATGGGTCGAAATCAGGGGGCATGGATTGCGCAAGGCGATACTCTTATTTTTTTAAATGCAGACGTCATCATAGAAGATCCTGAAAAATTTTTCAAACTGATGATAAACGCAATTATAGATGACAGCATCGTAGCGGCGACATGCAATGTCAATATCTATCCGGAGCAAGAACGGATCAGCGATTGGATGTTTCATAATTTTTTCAATGGATATTTTTGGTTTTTGAATCTTTTAGGAATGGGTATGGGCAGGGGGGAATGCCATGTTATCAAAAAAGAAGTCTTTAAAAAAGTAAACGGATATAATGAGACGATGGCTGCCGGTGAGGATTATGAATTATTCTTGAGATTACATCGATTGGGGAAAATAAAATTCGTTCGGCAATTGACGGTATTCGAGTCGCCCCGCCGATTCAGGAAATACGGGTACTTGTGGATCAGTATCCTGTGGTTTATAAATGCGCTCAGCGTTTTTCTTTTTGATCGCTCAATGGTTGACGAATGGAAACCTGTCAGATAATCTTCAAAAATCGCAATATTTGACTTTCATACGGATTTTGGATATAATTTTATCAGTAGCAATAATTTTTTGAATTAGGATTAATAGATGAAAAAAAGCTTTTCTCTTCCAACCGTAAGCATATTGTTCTTTGTAGCGCTTCTTCTCGGGATGCAGATAAACAATCTGATATCCGGAGATAACATATTCGAACAGCTAAATAAATTTAAAGATGTTCTAAGCCTCGCAGAAAAATATTATGTAGATGATGTCGATACACCCAAATTGGTTGAATCGGCAATAAACGGAATGTTGTCCAACCTCGACCCGCATTCTATTTATATTCCAGTCTCTCAATTACCCAGAGTCAACGAAGATTTCCAGGGAAGCTTCGAAGGAATTGGCGTCGAATATGCAGTTATTAACGATACTTTAATTGTAGTTACTCCTATTACAGGAGGTCCCAGTGAAATGCTCGGAATACTTGCGGGTGATAAAATTATTAAGATAAATGATTCCTCCGCAGTAGGAATCAAACAGGAAGATGTTCCTAAAAAACTAAGAGGACCCAAAGGCACTCATGTTAAGGTTGCTATCTATAGGCACGGTGAAAAGAATTTGATTGATTTCGATATTACTCGTGATAAAATTCCTCTTTATAGCGTCGATGTATCATACATGATCGATCACGAAGTCGGTTACATAAGTGTCAATCGGTTCTCCGCTACGACTTACAATGAATTTGTAGATGGGATAACCAAACTTCAAAGTAAGGGTTTGAAGAAGCTTATAGTTGATCTGCGGAATAACGGCGGCGGTTTGATGGATCAGGCTGTTAAGATGGTCGACGAATTATTACCGTATGCAGGTAAAAAGATTGTATACACCAAGGCGCGCAGACCGGAATTTAACGAGGAATACACAAGCAGGGGACAAGGTAAATATGCAAGTATCCCGATCATCATCTTGGTTAACGCAGGGTCTGCTTCTGCCAGCGAGATTGTTTCGGGAGCAATTCAAGATTGGGATCGTGGTTTGATTGTTGGAGAGACGACATTTGGCAAAGGATTGGTCCAGCGACAGTTCGAATTACCGGATAAGTCGGCTTTCAGATTAACAATTGCCAGATACTATACACCTTCGGGCAGATTGATTCAGCGACCATACGGAAAGGATTTGGATGCTTACCGCAAAGAGGCGTTCGAGCGTAAGGAAGAGGAGGGAGATAATGTTGAACATAACATTGAAATCAACAAGATTCAAGCAGAGGAGAAAGATTCAACGAAACCTGTTTTTCAAACAGCGTCCGGGAGAAAGGTGTACGGCGGCGGCGGTATAACACCTGATTATATAGTGAAGGCAGAACGCGCTTCGACTTTGTTTGTACAAATTCTGAGCAAAGGCGTTTTCCGTGAATATGCGCTCGGTTATATCGATAAGTTCGGAAAACAAATCCAAAATGATTACGGAAAAGATCTGAAAAAATATTTAGACGACTTTACAACTACAGATGCTATGCTGAGCGATTTTGAAACTTTGGCAAAGAAAAAAGGTGTAGTGATCGACAGTGTGCAATTTGAGAAAGACAAGATCGACTTTAGAACACGAATCAAAGCTGAGATTGCTCGTATAGACTGGGGCAACGAAGGTTGGTTTTCGGTATATAGTTCGAACGATCACCAACTCCAGAAGGCGCTCGGTCTGTTTCCCGAAGCTGCGAAGATTTCCGGTCTTAACTGATATAATGCAGAAATAGCAGGAATTTATACTTGACTGTCAAAGAATTGATTTGGAAAATGTTGAACAAATCGGTTGTTCTCATTTTTATTTGCATCATCGTCAGTTGGGATGTCTCGGCATATAATACAAAAAAAATTACAGCCTCAGGAGCGGTAGATTCTGTTCTTCAAACAGGCGAAGAGTTAACCTACAACGTGAGCTTTCTTGGTATAGATTTAGGGCAGGTTAAAGTCAAAAATCTTGAAACGATTACTAAAGATAATCGTACCACCTACAAGACAATCGCTTATATTGATTCATACAAGGGCGTCCCGCTGGTCGATCTTCACGCCGTTTACGAAAGCATTTTTGATCCTGCTATTTATTCAACCTGGTTTCATGCGCGAGATAAAAAAGATACACAATGGATATCGTATATCTATAATTTTGATTATTCAAGGCAATCTGTTTATGTAGAAGAAGGCAGATGGAAAAGTGGAAAGATCGATAGACGCGATACACTCCGGATCGATACGCTCACTCAGGATGGTTTGTCATTATTTTTCTATGCTCGTAAACATGCTGCCGACCGAAATCCAGTGAATATACCCGTTATCGTTAACGAGAAAAAAGGAAATGCCTACATTAACTTTACCGGTGAGAGGACTAAAGAAAAAATTGACGCGGTCGATTATCCGGTCGATGTGATTTATTTCGATGGTCAGGCAAATTTTATCGGCGTATTCGGATTAACCGGCGGCTTTGAGGGATGGTTCAGTAACGACAATGCCCATATCCCAATTTTAGCTAAGATGAAAGTGCTAATCGGCAGCATTCATATTGAATTGGTCAGCTGGAAGCGCGAAGGATGGTCACCGCCTCGTTACTCGAATTAATAAGAACGATATTCCGGGTAATGTGAATTATAATAATCGAAATTTGACATTATAGAATAAAATCTATATAATCATGCAATGAAATAATGATTCATGTAAGGATTTTCGAAACAGTAAGTATCATACAATGTGAGCAGATAATATGAGATTGAAATTTTGGGGAACACGAGGCTCAATCTCTACTCCCGGAAAAGAAACTGTCCGGTACGGTGGTAATACACCTTGTATCGAGTTACGCCTCCTGAACGAAGAGCTGGTTATCCTTGATGCGGGTACCGGAATCAGAAATCTCGGCGAAACCTTGATTGAGAACGGAGAATCGATCAATGCCTATATACTGATTTCTCATCCGCATTGGGATCATATCCAGGGATTTCCATTTTTCAAACCGGCTTTTATTTCAGGCAACGAGTTGACCATAGTCGGCGGTGAATCGGAAAAGGTTTCGTTGAAAAAAATGATTTCCGACCAGATGAACAAAGTATATTTTCCGATTCAATTGAATGAATTGAAAGCAAAAATAAATTTTAAACGTGTTGGAGAAGAAGAATTTTCGGTACTGGGTGCGACTGTCAAGACGATGTACGTCAATCATCCATCTTTCGCAATTGGATACCGGATCACACAAGCTGGGAAATCATTGGTTTATATCAGCGACAATGAACCGTTCGATAGACGGGTTGTTCAGGAAATGCGGAATATTGAAAAGGTTGTGATTGACCGCTACTCACATTCTAAATCTGACCCGAATCAGTGTGTATTCGATTTTGTACGCAATGCCGATGTACTCATTCATGATTCAACATATACACCTGAAGAATATGTCGATCGTGTCGGTTGGGGGCATTCGCATTATCTGTTTACACTAAAAGTAGCAGCAGAGGGAAAAGTTAAGCGGCTGGTTCTCTTCCATCATGATCCTGCCCATAACGATGCTAAGGTTGATGATATTTTAAAAACATGCCGCAAGGAAATACGAAATCGACAATATAAATTCGATTGTGTAGCGGCAGCGGAAGGGATGGAACTTGAAATATAATAGAGTCGGTACTTGACATTGATACAAAGCAGGTATTATATTGCACAATAAAATCAACAATATTATAGGAGCAAGTACACCTTATGGCAACTGGTAAAGTGAAGTGGTTCGATGGTAAAAAGGGATTTGGATTTATAGTCCCTGACGAGGGCAACGGCGATATTTTTGTTCATTACTCGACTATCAAAACGGATAATGAATTCAAGTTGTTAAAAGAAGGTATGTCTGTACAGTACGACGTTACCGAAGGGAAAAAAGGTTTGCAGGCTATCAATGTTGTGGTGTTGCCATAACGACTAAAATACATATTATTATGTTACCCCGAATATAAGGCCCGCCATACAAGCCAACAATCGGGGTTTTTATTTGCGAATGTTATATAAAGGATACTGAATCGGATGTCATTTATTTTTAAAGAAAGCGACATAAAAAAATTAACCAAAACGCTTGGCGTTCGCGCTAAACACAAGGGAAATAATTATAGATTTGAGCTTGAAGGACGTGGAACGGGTCGAAAGCTTACATTAGAAATTTATCCGAACATTCTCATAGGCAAGCGTCGTGGAAATCTTGTCTCAGTGTACACTTCTAACTCGCATCTTCAGCTGCATTTCTGTTCCGGTTTCGTAATCAGCGGGATGTTGAATGAAGTAACATTCATCGGCGAAAACAACGGTAAGCTTTCAGGTCTAATTATTGAAAAAGAAGGCGGCTGTTCGCTATATGCGAATGTTGACAGAGAAATTCTCTCCGGCGATTTCACGCGCTTAGGTCCTGAAGTAATGCTCTCTGGCATAGCTCTATCGTTGACCGAAACGCTATTGCCAGAAAAAAAACCGCTATCGGAACGCAAACGTTCATGATTCATATTCAAATCATTAATGCTCATCCAAAACATAGAATCAGACATACAGGAACTATCAGAACCGCCCGCGCTGTTGTCAAGAATGAACACCGCGGTTCAGCGGATATTCATATTATTTTTATCAACGATAAACAGATGATTTCTTTGAACGGAAGATTTCTTCACCATTTGTTTACGACGGATGTTGTAAGTTTTCCGCTTAGTGAGAAGAAAGATGTCATCGAAGGTGAAATTTACATCAACCTTGATCAAGCGCACCGTCAGGCGCGTGAATACGAGGTTCCTTTTCGGGAAGAGTATCTCCGTCTCGTAATTCACGGTGTGCTTCATCTTGTTGGATATGACGACAAGAATCGAAATGAAAGACGATGCATGACAGAAAAAGAGAATCTTTATTTATCTTTCGTAAAGTAACAACCGATTTATTCTTCAAATAGAAAATAATAAACATACTAATGGAAAAATCATTACTAATAGTTGAATCTCCCGCAAAAGCTAAAACTATCAACAAATATCTTGGGAAAGAATTCACAGTTCACGCATCAGTTGGACATATAAAGAATTTACCAAAAAGCTCTCTTGGCGTCGATATTGAATCTGGATATACGCCGACCTTTGAAATTATCAGCGGTAAGGAAGAAGTAGTCCAAAAATTACACGATGCGGCAATGAAATCTAATAAAGTATACATCGCAACCGATCCCGACCGCGAAGGGGAAGCAATAGCCGCAGATATCGCCGAGGAAATAAGCGAAAAGAATAACTCGATATATCGAGTGCTTTTCCACGAGATCACAGAACGTGGAATAAACGAGGCGATGAAAAAACCGGAGAAGATCAACGAGCATCTTGTCTCGAGCCAGCGCGCCCGCCGCGTTATGGATCGGATTGTTGGGTATATGGTAAGTCCTTTTGTGTGGAAGACAATGTATTATGGTCTTTCTGCTGGCAGAGTACAATCGGTAGCGTTGAGATTGATCTGCGAACGCGAAGAGGAAATTGGAAAATTTACGCCTACTGAATATTGGTCGATTATAGGCGAATTCAAGACACACACCAGCGATCCATTTTATGCCAAATTGTTCAAGATCGGCGGAAAGGAACTTATTGTTCCGTCGAAAGAGACTCTCACAGAAATTCATCATAAAGGAACAGATAATAGATATATATACATAGCATCGGAACAGGATGCAAAAAAGTATGTTGATGAAATTCCAAAACAATCCTTCTCTATCGCAAGTGTGCAGAAGCGGGAAACAAAGCGCAATCCATTGCCTCCATTCATCACAAGCACACTACAGCAAGAAGCCTCGCGCAAATTGCGTCTGTCGGCTTCACGGACGATGAAACTTGCACAGAAGCTTTACGAAGGCATTGAACTTGGACCCGAAGGCTCTGTAGGTCTCATTACTTATATGAGAACTGATTCAACACGATTGAGCGACGATGCGGTGGCTGAAGTGCGCGAGTATATCTATAATAATTATGGAAAGGATTACCTGCCGAAGCATCCTGTCGTATATAAGAAGAAGAAAACGTCGCAGGATGCACATGAGGCAATTCGTCCGACTTCGAGTAAATATTCACCCTCGGCAGTAAAAAAATATCTCGATAAAGATCTCTTCCGTCTGTATGAATTAATCTGGAACCGATTTGTCGCTTGCCAGATGGAAGCGGCAATTCTTGAAACGACTACGGTAATTCTCGCAGGCGGCGAATTTCAATTCAAGGCGACATCATCGATATATAAGTTTCGTGGATTCTTACAAATCTATGACGATTCGCTCAATGGCGATGGTGAACCGCCTGATGATGAGGATAGTGAGGTCAAGGATGAAAAACTACCTTCAAGTTTAGCTGAAGGTCAATCGGCGTCATTGCTCAGTATTGTGCCACATCGGCATGAAACCTCTCCACCCCCGCGTTTTACCGAGAGCAGCTTAGTGAAAATGCTTGAAACTCTCGGCATAGGCAGACCGAGCACTTACGCATTAATAGTCAGCACAATTAGCGATAGGAAATATGTTGAGCAGCGTGAACGTAAATTGTATGCTCTCCCGCTTGGTATGGAAGTTAACAATCTGCTCACTGTTCACTTCCCGCATATTTTCAACGTCCGTTTCACTGCAAAAATGGAAGAAGAATTGGATACAATTGCCTCAGGAAAAAATACCTATAAAAGAGTTCTTGATGATTTTTATATACCCTTCCGCGATTCTCTTGAGAAAGCTTCCAAGAAATCTACGTCCATAAAAAAATCGTTGCAGAAAATAACCGACGAGCCATGCGAAGTATGCGGTAAGCCCATGATAATTAAATGGGGGCGGAACGGTAAATTTATGGCATGCAGCGGTTATCCGGGTTGTAAAACCACAAAACCGTTGCCGGAAGATCGCGAGAAAACCCAGCACTTAGTAGGTATCAAGTGTGAACTTTGCGGCGGCGATATGCTCGTGCGCGCAAGTCGGTTTGGTACTTTTCTCGGATGTTCAAATTATCCGAAGTGCAGTAACACGAAACCGATTTCAATGGGAATTAAATGTCCGAAGTGCAAAGATGGCGACATCATTGAAAGAAAGACAAAAAGGAAACGCACATTTTACGGATGCTCACAATACCCGAAATGCGATTTTGCCTCATGGGATAAACCTTCTGATCAACCATGCGAAACATGCGGAGCACCATTTATGGTTATAAAATATTCTGAAAAACGCGGAGAATATTTAAAGTGTCCATCCTGCAAAAGCGAAGTAAAGAAACTAAGTGCCGCAGAGGCGGTTTGATGAGATTATCCATGCTTGAAAACATTAAATCTTTTCTGGAATATATGCGAAGTGAACGGAATTTATCTCCGAACACAGTAGCCGCATATAATGATGATCTCAGTCAGTTTAATGAATTCCTCGTAAAACATTTCTCCGCTTCTTCTGTTGATATCGCTGAAGTCGATCAGGTAACAATCAGATTATTTTTAGGTGAATTACTTGAGCAGGGGAAAAGCAAAAGGAGCGTTGCACGCAAACTTGCCGCGGTTCGTTCCTTTATGAAATATTTAGTTAAGCATCGCGTGGTCAAATATAATCCCGGCATCAATATCGTAACGCCAAAACTGCCCAAAAAACTTCCTGTATTTCTTGACGAGTCGTCCGTAGATAGGATGATGACGCTTCCGGATTGTTCAACGGTTCGCGGACAAAGGGATCGAGCGATCCTGGAATTGCTGTATGGAACGGGAATCAGATTAAATGAACTTATTCAACTTGATATTACGGATATAGATTTTAATAACGATACGGTTAAAGTATTCGGTAAAGGGAGGAAGCACCGTGTCGTTCCTCTCGGAAGAAAAGCAAAAGAAGCAATAAGAGGGTATCTTACAGTGAGGGAGAGAGAACAACCCGGCGCCGTATTGAACGAAAATGGTCCGGCAGCTTTTCTATCCACGAGAGGTAAGCGAATGTATCCGAAAGGGGTTTACCTGGTCGTCAATAAATATATCGGAGCCGTTTCTGAGTTGGAGAAAAAAAGCCCGCATGTTTTACGCCACACTTTTGCAACTCACATGTTGAATCGCGGCGCAGACCTTCGGGCTGTGAAAGAGTTATTAGGCCATGAAAGCTTATCGACCACACAATTATATACGCATGTAACTGTAAGCCGGTTAAAGCGTATATACGATCAAGCGCATCCAAAAGCATAATAATAATTGAAAGGAGATACTTATGGATATACATTTTACCGCACGAAAATTTAAAGCGCACGATACTGTTAAAAGTCATGCAATCGAATCGATAAAACGGCTCGATAAATATTATGACGGTATAGTTCGTGGCGATGTTATTTTAAGTTATGAACGAACGACGAATAGTTTAAAAACAGCGGAAATAAATCTCCACGTCCATGGTACAACATTGATTGCAAAAGAAAAATCGGAAGATTATCGAAAATCTATTGATCTGGCAATCGCGAAGATTGAACGTCAGCTGGAGAAGTACAAGACGAAGCTTCAAACAAAAAATAAAGTCACATTGCGTAAAGTTAAAGAAGAAAAAACTGTCATCGGAGAAGAAGAATGAAATCCGCACCGACTAAGAGCAATACGAAGGAGAAAATTACCGTCGGTTTCCTATTCGATACTAATAAAGAACGGTTAAAACTCACATCTCTAACTGGTGATCTCGGGTTTTCCCGTGAAATCAAAGATAAAAATATTCACAGACCCGGGTTGGCTCTAGCGGGATATCTTCAACTTTTTCGGTACGATCGGGTTCAGGTTTGCGGTAACACTGAGATGCATTATCTTGCTACATTGAATCCGGAACAGAGAAAGGCAGCCGTCACAAAAATATGTGAGCTGACCGTGCCATGCATTATAGTGACAAACAATAATGAAGTGGACAAACCATTTTTAGATGTCGCTAAGGAACACCAGATACCGATATTTCAAACACCGTTCGAGACAACGAAACTTGTTTATATCCTAAGTGATTTCCTTGACGATCAGTTCTCACCGCAGACAGTAGTCCACGGCTCGTTTGTTGACGTTTATGGAATGGGTTTATTGATCACAGGTCGTTCCGGAATTGGGAAAAGTGAAATCGCTCTTGATCTCGTCGAACGCGGACACCGTTTGGTCGCTGATGACGTTGTCATGATAACCCGGAAGGGTGAGGGCATACTAATGGGCGCGGGTACCGATTTAGTCAGACACTTCATGGAAATAAGAGGATTAGGGTTGATTGATGTCAGAAGCATGTTCGGGATACGCGCTATTCGTTTTCAAAAAAGAGTCGAGATTGTAGTCGAATTGATGGATTGGGAACAGGACGGGGAATATACACGAACGGGTCTTGACGACGAAAACATCAATATATTAGATGTTCAAATAACCAGGGTGAAATTACCCATTTTCCCAGGCAAAAATGTTACTGTAATCTGTGAAGTTATAGCTCTTAATTACCTGTTGAAACACTACGGGTACGACCCTGCAAAAGAATTCTCAAAACGCTTAGAATCAGTGATTTTAGAGAAAAGTAAGCAGATAGGAGAACGAGCTATCGATTATTTTGAGCACGATTTCGAGTAACAAAAATCACACGTTAAAAAAATTTATCTTGACAAACACATATTTTTTTTTTACTTTTGAGCCAATATGTTTGGAAAGCTTAAAAATAAGACCTTCTATTATACCGATAACTTCCTGCAAATGCGCAGGATACGATGGGTACGGCTAAAGCTTACCGGCTTAACGCTTGGTACCGTGGTCCTTTGCATAGGTATTTTATTAACGGTGAACTCTCTCTATAATAATTTTTTAGGGTTAGGGAACAGCCAATTACAGAAACTTACGGAAGAAAACAAAGCGTTGCAAAACCAGTTATCATCGATGATCGATCAGTTGGAACAGATCGAAGGGTCGGTCAATAAAATTTCTGATCAGGGCAGTCAGTTGAGGTTGTTGATCGATTTACCGAAAGTGGATGAAGAAACACAATTGGGTGGAACTGGTGGAACGATATTTGAAACGGATTTAAGCATTACTTCGGATAGTTCCGCTCATCTCTTAACGACAGCAAAAAATTTATTGCGCGCACTTTCTGGAGAAATAAAGGTTCAGGAACAGAGTTACGAACAAATTGTGGATCGAACCGAATATAACAAGGGTTACTTCGCATCGCTTCCAGCCATAAAACCGATGAACGGTTTCTATTCGACAAAAGAATTCGGGCTGCGGCTTCACCCGGTTCTTGGTATAAAGAAAATTCATGAAGGATTGGATATTGTAAATGATGTCGGCACGCCTGTGAACGCAACCGGAGACGGCATTGTTCAATTAGCCGGACACACTGGGGGTGGATTCGGTTATGCAGTTGTTATCAATCATGGATATGGTTATCAAACTGTTTATGCGCACCTCTCGAAAATTATTGTGCGCGAGGGTCAACGCGTGAAGCGTGGCGATCCGATCGCAAAGAGCGGTAAATCGGGGCTTGTAAGCGGACCTCATCTGCATTACGAGGTCAGGCACAACGGAATCAGCCAGAACCCAATGGATTTCTTCTTCGATGATCTTAGCATCGGGGAATATCGTAAACAAATCGCATCACGATAAGATTCCAGAACCAATGAAGATGTGAAAAGATTAAAGCTCAGGAGTATATGATATGATCTGGACAATGGAACTTGCTTCTTATCTCGATGAGGCGCCTTGGCCCGCAACGAAGGAAGAACTTATTGATTATGCCCTTCGCACGGGGGCGCCTAACGATGTCCTTGAGAATCTACAGGAGTTAGATGATTCCGAAGAACCGTATGAAAACATGGAAGAAATCTGGCCCGACTATCCAACCGATAGCGATTATTTTTTCGAAGATGAAAACGAGTATTAATTGCTCTTGATTCGTACGGTACCGGTTACAGATACAAAATTTCAACCCATCCAGCAACCTGATCGGTGGATGGGTTTTTTATTATAAGTTCGTCAATGCCTTATTGTGATATCGGATGCTACGTCTTTTAATATTCTCATCTCTTTATCGTACCATCTTAATATTTTTTATTTTAAATGGAACGATTGCTAACCTTGCCGCACAGGAGATGCAGCCACCCATAGAAAAGCAATATCAGATCAATAAGATTCAATTCAATGGTAACCGAGCAGTCGATAACGATGCTCTTAACGAAATAATACTCACGAAGGAGACCCCGGGCGCGGTTTCACAATTTTTTTACCGCACCCTTGGCGATAAAATCGGCTCGAAGCCGGAATATTTTGATGCAGCAATTTTCGCCGAAGACCAACTCCGACTTATAGAATATTATAGGGGTAATGGTTTTTTCAATCCTTCGATTACAACTAATTCTATAATAGATTCTTCAGACAACCGCATCGATTTGTTTTTTAACATCGAGGAAAAAAAGAGATCGTATATCGACAGCATCCTGTATGTCGGCATAGATACGCTTCCCCCTGATATAAGCTCTAAGATTTTACTCGATCCGATGATTGTCAAGGGAGCGCCTTATCTGAGTTCAAACGCTTCATCTGAAATTGCACGCATGCTTGATTATCTCTGGAACAGCGGTTACCCGGCTGCTAAGTACGATAGTGAAAAATCGGGCGCGTTCAAATTTACATCGACGGATAATTTTTACATTAAATTTGTTTTTATTCCCGGGAAACGATATAAGTTCGGTGATATTTCCGTTCATGTCGATCCCCCACGGAAAGATGTAACGGACGAATTATCCATCCGTCAGCTTGATTTTAAGCCGGGCGATGTTTTCAGCCGTGAAAAAGTTATTTCCAGTGAAGGAAGTCTTAATCGTCTCGGGCTTTTCGAATCTGCCCGGATAGATCATCCGGCCGTTTCAGATACAACAACTACGAATATCATCCCGATAGATATATACGTTCGACCGTTAAACCGGAATGAACTGTCTCCCGAACTCCTGGTCTCCGATGAAGGAGGGTTCTTCAACCTGGGCGCCGGCGTCGGGTACACTAATCGTAATTTCTTCGGTGACGCGAGAATATTTACTGCACACACCAGAATCAGAACGCAGGATATACACCGATGGAACTTCGGTAATGTTTTTCATGGGAAAGGATTGCGGGATATTTCGGTGAAAGGGACTATTGAGTTACAATTTCATATCCTCCAGCCGTATTTCTTCACAAGGACTTTGAGCGGTAGTTGGACTTCCACTATAAGCGCAGAAAAACAAGAGCTAATCATTCTATCGATTCTCCGGAATAATATCGGTTTGAGCAAACAGTTCGCTACCTATACTTACGGATTTTTCGATTGGACTTTAGAAAGGGTTAGTCCGGAAATTATTCAGGATACGTTGAGGGCTCAATCTATACTGAGTACACTTCGGCAGGAAGATCAGCGGCAATTCAATTCGATTTTTACATTTACCTTGCAGCGTGATAAAACAAATGATGTTTTCTCTCCGTCGGCGGGTTTTTTTAACAGCATCTCCCTTGAAGAGTCAGGTATACTTCCGAAAATATTACCGGGCATTCGCTCCGGTCTTCCGTTCACACAGTATTATAAAGCCACGCTTCTCGGAAGATGGTATCAGGATTTGACCCGCCGCCGTTTCAATATTCTCGCATGGAAATTGAAATCGGGCTACCAGAATAAATATGGCGAGAGTAAATACAGCTCGGTTCAGATTCCATTGAACCGCAGGTACTTTGCAGGCGGAAGCGGCAGTGTTCGAGGGTGGAGAGCGAGAGAACTTGGCGCGATGCCCGCAGAGTTGATACAATTCGGCGGAAATTTTATCTTTGAGGGAAGCGTCGAGATGCGGGTCAATCACTTCCAGGGTTTCGGCAAGTTATGGTTCCTTCGCCTGGAAAATTTTCGCGGCGTTTACTTCCTCGATTTTGGAAATACGTGGAGTGATATAGTCGATTTCAAGCCAAAGCAAATTGCAGTCGCCGCGGGGATTGGGCTTCGCTATGAGACATTTTTCGGACCGTTCCGCATCGATTATGGATTCCGTGTATATGATCCTGCGGCTGAGGCAGGTAAGCAAACCGTTTTCCAAAAAATATTTTTCCGGGAAACTTTAAAAAATGCGGTATTTAATTTCGGTATAGGTCATGCATTTTAATTTTCTATTCTAATGAGCTGGACTTCGATAGTCAATCAATCCAGGGTGAAAGATCTTTTAGCCGCTTCTATCAAACGGAAGCGTTTGGCGCACGCTTATCTATTCTCCGGTCCAGCGGGTTCAGGTAAATACGCAGCCGCTATCGAGCTGGCAAAGGTCGTGAATTGTGAACATTCTGATTCGGAAACATGCGGTAAATGTTCCGACTGCTCGAAGTTTGATTCGTTGCAGCATCCAAATGTAAAGTTGATATTCCAGTTGCCGGTCGGTAAGGGTGAAAAAGCCGGTGAGGATCCTATCGCTAAATTATCCGACGACGAAATTTCTATTATTCGTGAACAGATCACATTGAAAGCCCTGAATCCCTACCATCCGATTTCAATTCCCAAGGCGAACACGATCAAAGTAAATAGCATCCGCGAAATTCGAAGGGAATCCTCCCTGAGCGCTTTCGGTAAAGGTAAGAAAGTTTTTATTATCATCGACGCCGAAACGATGAATGATGAATCGTCGAATGCCCTCCTGAAAACTCTCGAAGAACCTCACGAGGACACACTGCTTATACTTACAACTTCCAACCCAGATGCGCTTCTGCCTACATTAGTTTCCCGTTGTCAGCACATCCGGTTTGATTCGCTGTCCGACGATATTATCATCGAAACGCTTCAGGAACGCAAAGGAATTCCTCCGGCGCAGGCGAAAACAATCGCGCGTCTTGTAAACGGTAATTATTCACGCGCATTGCAGTATATCGATGCTTCTTTTCATGAACGGCAGGAGTATGCGGTAGATTTCCTTCGTTCGATGCTCTTTAAATCGCGCAGAGGCTTAATGAGTGAGATCGAAAATATTATGTCTGAATATCAGAAATCGGATGTCCGCGATATGTTTCGCCTGATGGAACAATGGCTTCATGATGCCATGATGCTGCAGCAAGGTATCGGCTCGGACCCCGACAGTAGTGATTTTGAATCTCTCAAAAAGTTTATCTCTGTTTACCCGGACTGGGATTATCCATCGGCGTGTGAATCGCTTGAAAGGGCAGTTTCACTTCTCGATAAAAATGTTTATATTCCGCTAATTGTGTTGGATCTTTCGGCTCGACTAAAAAAACATCTTGGAGCTTCTTCTCCGATCCGCACCGGTGTGAAATAATCTTACGTATGATATTATTATAAGAAAGGAAAAGAGTGAAGAAGGAATTTAAACGTATTCTTGTTACCGCCGCATTGCCGTATGCAAATGGTAAACTGCATTTAGGGCATCTTGCCGGCGCATACCTGCCTGCGGATATCTATACCCGTTATCAGCGTTCCATGAAACGCGATGTCGTTTTCCTCTGCGGATCGGATGAACACGGCGTACCGATTACGATCACCGCCGATCAGGAAAAAACAACGCCCCAAACTATTGTCGATAGATATCATGCTTTGAATAAATCTGCATTCGAGAAATTCGGGATGGGTTTTGACAATTATTCCCGTACATCACTGCCGCTTCACCATGAAACCGCGAAAGAATTTTTTCTTAAATTGCACGAAGCCAAAATCCTTAAAGAAAAAAAAGAAAAACAGATGTATGATGAAAAGGCCGGAATGTTTCTGCCCGATCGGTATGTGGAAGGAACCTGCCCGGTTTGCAGTAATCCGGAAGCCAGAGGCGATCAGTGCGAAAAGTGCGGTACGTTTTTAAATCCGGTTGAATTAAAGAATCCGAGAAGTAAAATAACCGGAGAGACTCCGGCAGTCCGCGAGACAACACACTTATATTTTCCTCTCGGCGATTACCAGAAGAAATTAGAATCATACATCACGGAAGCTGATAAGCGCGATACATGGAAAGAGAACGTTCTTCAGTATTGCCGCGGATGGTTCAAGGAGGGCTTGCAGGATCGGGCGGTAACACGCGACCTTCAATGGGGCGTGAGAGTCCCGCTCAAAGGCTTCGAGAGTAAAGTCCTTTACGTTTGGTTCGATGCGGTGCTCGGTTACATCTCATCGACGAAAGAATGGGCGGCAAGAATCGGGTCGCCCGATAAATGGAAAGAATACTGGCTCGATTCAGACACGAAATATGTCGCGTTCATCGGCAAGGATAACGTGGTGTTTCATTGTATTGTTTTTCCATCGATGCTGATGGCGTGGAACGAAAACAGTCAGGAGAAATATATCCTTCCTGAAAATGTTCCCGCGAATGAGTTCCTGAATTTTGAAGGACAGAAATTTTCGAAGAGCCGCGGCTGGGGAATCGATGTGGATGAATTCCTCGAAGAATTTCCTGCCGACGCGCTTCGTTATACATTGACGATGAATCTGCCGGAATCCCGCGATGCGGATTTTTACTGGAAAGATTTTCAGGCGCGGAATAACAACGAGCTTGCGGATATACTCGGCAACTTCATCAATCGCACGCTGACATTCGCGCATAAGAATTTTAAAGGGGAAATTCCCGACCGTAGTTCTCTAAACCAGCTTGATGAAGAGCTACTCGGTTATTTCAAATCTGTACCAAAAACTGCCGGCGATTTGTTCGAACGCTACCACTTCCGCGATGGAACGCTCGAGATAATGAATTTCGCGCGTTTCGCGAATAAGTATTTCAACGATAGCGAGCCGTGGAAAACCTTGAAAGGGGATACTACCCGGTGCGCGACAACTATAAATCTTTGTCTGCAGGTAGCACGCTCGCTTGCTGTTCTATTACAGCCGGTTCTTCCGTTCGCATCTGAAAAAATTTGGAAGATGCTGAACCTTCACGATACTCCCGCTGAAGCCGGATGGTCAAGCGCGGGGGAACTTGGTATTCCCGCTGGTCATATACTTGGTCAGCCCGAAATTCTATTTAACAAGATCGAAGATGAGATCATCCAGAAAAAAATTCAACAACTGCCCAGCCGGCTTCCTGCCTCACCTGGAATCATACCGCCCAAACCCATTATCACTATCGATGATTTCAAGAAGATCGAGTTACGCGTTGCAAAGGTTCTCAATGCGGAGAGGGTTCCTAAATCGGATAAATTAATCAGATTAGAGGTAGCTGTCGGAAGCGAGCAAAGACAGATCGTTGCCGGTATAGCTGAGCATTATAAACCTGAGGATTTAATAGGGAAAAAGATAATAGTTGTGGCGAATTTAGCCCCGGCTAAACTTATGGGGCAGGAATCTCAAGGCATGCTGCTGGCTGCTTCGGATGGCGGCGGGAAGCTGTTCATCGTCACTCCAGAGCACGATATCGAGGAAGGCAGTCTTGTAAAATAATTGAGAAAATTGAGAAAAATTTGCGCTGTCTATTGACTCTAATAAAAGAATTTTGTAATATTCTCGCTGTTAGTATTTAGTAACTCAATGCTCGCCAAAGACAATACATGGTCTCTGATCATAATAAATACATTAGGAAATATTTTGTTATCCCTAAATCACTAACACAATCACCAAATACAAAGGAGGGGTTTTATGAGAAATCCTTTTCTTAAGTCATCTTGGTTTTTTGTTGCTGTATTTACAATCGCTATCTCTCTCTTCTTATCTGCATGCTCGACTGAGAAGACAGATGTTGCAAATATGGGAACACCAACTCAAGCACCAACCTTCGCAAAATTAAGTGCAAGCGATCCTGAAGTTCAGGCTGTCATGGAAGTGCAGAATAAACACACTGCAAGACTTATGGCAGATAAGAATGTTGTCGGTACGGCAACTGGTTTAACTGCCGACGGCAAGATAGCAGTATTGGTTTTCCTGGAAAAAGGTGATGCAACTCCTAAAGGAGTAAAAGCTATATCATCCATTCCAACCGTTCTCGATGGTGTGCCGGTTGTCGTAGAAGTAACAGGCGCATTTAAGGCAATGAAGACTACTGCTGTTAGTCATACCGCAAAACAGACTCCGCCGATTCAACTTGGTACATCTGGCGGATGGCGTTATGATTTGGCGAACGGCTATTGCTGCGGCGGTACACTCGGATCGTTGATCCAAAAAGGCGGAACGCAATATATTCTTAGTAACTATCACGTTCTGTGGGGCGATATCGTTGCTGGTGGCAACAGCAGAATTGCAACAGCCGGTGATCCGGTTATTCAACCGGGCTTAATCGATGTTGGCTGTGTTGCAACGAGCGCACAGGATGTCGCTAATTTAACTGGTGCCGGAAGCTTGCCAAGTGCTAATGTTGACGCAGGCTACGCCCAGGTTATCTCCGGTATGGTTCGCACCGATGGAGCAATTTTAGAAATCGGTGTTCTCTCGAATCAGACAATTGCTGCCTTTGTCGGTCAATTGGTGAAAAAGAGCGGTCGAACCACCGGTTTGACGCGAAGCTCAGTCAGTGGATTGAACGGAACCGTAAGCATTCAGTATTCAACTGAATGTGCCGGTACTGTTGCATTCACAAAAACATTCACAGGGCAAATCATTATCACAAACCGCGCCAGCAAATTCTTGAACAGCGGTGATTCCGGATCGCTAATGGTGCAGGATATTACAACCTTGCCAAAAGCAGTCGGACTTTTATATGCCGGAAGCAGTTCAACTGCCATTGCTAATCCAATCAACGATGTATTGGTGTGGGCGGGCGGCGCAACTATGGTTGGTCAATAATCTAAATAAAAATTAACTATAGGGAGCTATTGAAGAGATGAGCACTCGTTTCAGAGGAAAGAATGAAGCGGGTGCTTTTTTATTTATATTGAAAGACGAGGTAACTATTGAAATATTTTTTTACGATATTATTATGTTTGTCTCTCGGATTATTGATTTTAGGATGCAGTTCAGGTGAAAGACACAATGGTGAAGTTAAGGTGATAATTAAAGCCCGCGATATTAATGCAGTAAAGGACGACCACACTGACGAGTTGATGTCAATTCACGGCGTTGTTGGTGTGTACATTGGTGCCTATGATGACGGCATAAAATGTATTGGTGTAATGGTCGATACTCTGACGTCTGAGATAGAAAAGAAAATTCCCAAAACGCTTGAGGGACATCCCGTGAGAGTTGAAGAAACGGGAGTGATAAAGCCGATGTAGTAATTTATAACGAAGGCGGAAAACGTAAAGTCCCCTCTTGAGATTTGATCGCCAGCTTTATGGCGAAGTGGATTTTCCGCCGGAGGCGGATGCGCCTCTGGTACAAGGGGTGTGTTGATGTTGATACGATAATTAAATGAGACGGAAAATAATTCCATACGATCACAACTTAAAACAACTTGCACGTAATCTACGCAACAACAGTACGCTCGCTGAAGTGTTGCTATGGCGAGAATTGAAGGGCAAACAAATTCGCGGATGTGATTTTCACCGCCAGAAACCAATTGATAAATTTATTGTTGATTTTTATTGCTGCGATCTTTCGTTAGCAATCGAAATAGATGGTGTGAGTCATAATGATAAAATTGTACAGGATGAGGACCGACAGCAAAAGTTAGAATCTCTTGGCGTGAGATTTTTTGCGATTTACGGATAGAGAAGTAAAAACAAATTTACAAGGTGTAGTTATGACAATTGAAGATTGGATTGATGCTCATGTACCCACCCCTAACCCCTCCAAGGAGGGGAATTAAAAGTCCCCAATTGAGACCTGTCCTGATCGGAGTCGAAGAAGTGGATTCAGGGAACGTAAAGTCCCCTCTACAGAGGGGATATAGGGGTGTGTTGATGACAGAGCATTTGCAATGAAACGACTGAATAGCTATATAGTTAAGATTGAAGAAACGGCTGTGATAAAGCCGATGTAGTAAGATATGATTGAAGCGAGAAAGAAAATAAACATATACCTGTCCGCCTCTGGTTGATATGTACTTTATTACACTAGTTTTGGGCAAGGTTATAAAGACACTACTTTGATATATTATTGTGTAAAATGGCGACAGAAAATTTAGGGGGAACCACAGAGCAAGTAGAAACACTTGAATCGGAAATCAAAGGATTTGCCAAGAAACTACCTTATTGGGAAAAATATCTTGCAGAAAAAATTTTATCGGGTAATGCTATTGCTAACAACGACATCGATACTGCCTACTCCTATTTACTTGAAGAACTTTCCCTCAAAGTGGCAACTGAAAAACCTGAGATTGTTATTAACTATAATGGTAACAATTCAGATAGCTACAAACTTGATCTGCTTTTCACTAAACTTGAAAATGTTGAAGGCGTAAACGCTTTAACTGAAAATCAGGTAATTGAATTCAGCCCCAATCTTACAATTATGTACGGTGCAAACGGTTCAGGAAAATCCGGCTACGTAAGATTAATGAAGAAGGTATTCTATTCAAAAACACCTGAAGAAATTATTCCTAACATTCACTTAACAGGCGGACACAAACCCGTTAATGCAAAATTTACTTTTAATTCTAATAACACAGATATTCCACTGATTTATCCTTTAAACTCAACAAACTCAGAGTTTGCACAATTTGCAGTGTTTGACGCTAAGAGTGTTTTGCGACACCTTGATCAAAGAAATGAATTTGAATTTCGTCCAGCTGGCTTAAGTTTCTTTTCTAATTTTACAGAAGCGTTAAAAAGAGTTGAAGGAAAACTGGATACTGAAATATTAAACAAACAATCCGGCTACACAGTAAATGACTTTATTAGTTTGTTCGATGGTGAATCTGAAATCAAAGCTGCAATTCAGAATCTTTCTGCACAAACCAAAATTGACGACTTGAAAAAGTACACTCCGTTTTCAAAGCAAGACAAAATAGATAAAGAAGAAATTGAAAAAAAGTATGACGAACTTTTATTAGCGTCAAAACACAAAGAGAAAGAAATTCTGAGGCTTGAAAACATAAAGGTACTTGTAAGCGACAACAAAAATACTATTGAAGCAATCAATACATATTTCACGGCAGAATATCTGTCACAAATTCAAACAGCAATAACTGATTGTATAAATAAGGAAGCAACGGTAAAAGCAGAAGGATTGAAAATTTCAAGACAGATAAAATTCAAAGCATCGGGACAACCGAGTGGAAGAATTTTATTGTGGCTGCTGAACAGTTTGCCAAGAAGCAAAAAATGGGAAGGGCTGTTTATCCTGAAAATTATGACAATTGTTTGCTTTGCCAACAGCCACTTTCAAACGATGCACAAAAATTGATTTCCAACTACTGGGCTTTTATTAAAAGTGTTGCAGAACAAAACGCTAAATATGCACAAGACACATTGACGGAAATAAAAGTAGGTTTTGAAAAATTACCTTTTGATTTATACCCTGCCGTAAATACTTTGACAGTTTGGTTAAATGAAAAATATCCCCCGGTTTTAACTTCATTAAAACAAAAACTTGCACAGCAAAATGTGCTTGCTACAAACATCGTTTCAGACCTTGCTACAAAGACCGCAAACAAACGAACTGAAATGAAAACAAGTGTTACAGAACACGACACGATTATTTCCGATATTGATGACGCAATAAAACTACTTCGTGATAATGAGCAAAGTACCGAATTAAATAGATTACTGAAAATAAAAACAAAATTTTCACATAAGGAAAAATTCAATACCCAGTTTTCAAAATTTGAGACCTACATTAGCAACCAACAAAAAATTACTAAAGCACAATGCATAAGTTGGATGGCGAAGAAAAGAAATGTAACAGATTTGGAAAAATATCTTTCTGGAAAATATTTCAATCAAAAATACATTGATACATTTAATCAGGAATGTCTTGACCTAAACGGAAACTTTGGTATTGAGGTTAATCATACAGGTTCAGAAGGAACTTCATACAGACAACTATCTCTCAAGGGCAAAAGCCCTGCTGCCATTCTTAGCGAAGGCGAACAAAAGGTAATAGCATTAGCCGACTTCCTTTCTGAAATGCAACTTTCAGAAGTAAACAGAGGAATCATCATTGACGACCCTGTCAACTCTTTAGATGAAGCCAGGAAAAAAGATATTGCCTTACGACTTGTAAAAGAATCAACGAGGAAACAGATAATTGTTTTTACACACGACTTGATTTTTATTTCCAACCTCATAATATTTTGTGAAGATAACAGCGTTCCTTTTCTCTGTCATTGGATTGAAAACAGAGACGGAAAACCCGGACAGGTTTGGCTACGAAACTCCCCTTCCTATGAAAAGGAATATCGAAATGCAGAACCTGCTAAGAAATTTTACATAGATGCAAAGAAGGGCGATTGTCCTCCTGCACAAAGAGAGTTTCTTGTAAAAACAGGATTTACAGCTTTAAGAACTTGCTATGAGGTTTTAGTTATCAATGACCTTTTTAAGCGTGTTGTTCAACGTTACAATGAAAGAGTAAGTGTTGAAGCATTATCTAGTGTTTATTTTGATGAAGCATTAGTAAATGAATTATTGGATAGTTTTTCCCAATGTTGCAGATATATGGAGGGACATACTCACAGCGATAAATACGCTTACAAAAAACCTGATCCTGAAAATTTGAATGAGGAAATACAGCGATACGAAGCAATTCGATCTAAAATCAAAAAAACAAAGAAGCCCAACTCATAACAAGGTATTATTTAGAATGACCAATCTTCGGCTATGCTCGAACTGTTATGCGCTTTGCGGCTCGCTAAACAAACACACAACTCGAAAGATAGAACATTGAAAGTTGTATTTTTAATTTTCATACTCATTCACGGGCTCATCCACCTCTTAGGTTTTGTAAAGGCGTTTCAAGTGGCGGATGTTAGCCAATTGACACAGTCCGTTTCCAAACCTGCGGGGATATTGTGGCTCTTAACAGCAGTCCTATTTTTGGTTTCATTTTGTTTTCTTTTGCTTAATAATCACTCGTGGTGGATCGTGGCAGTAGCAGCCGTGCTGTTATCACAAATCCTCATCATCCAAAGCTGGACAGATGCTAAGTTTGGATCGATTGCGAATGTGATTATTCTGATACCGGTTATAGTTTCATTTATGAATGCTCTGCCGTCAAGTTTTCAGAACCGCTACAAAATCGAAGTGCAAAAAAGATTAAGCCCGATTTCCGATATTTCTATCGTGGGCGAAGAGGACATACAACACCTTCCTAATATTATGCAGAAGTACCTGCATTATGTGGGTGCAGTTGGCAAGCCAAAGGTTCAAAATTTCAGGGCAGTGTTTCGCGGCAGCATGAAAAGGTCGATAGAAGGCAATTGGTTAGATATCACTGCTCAACAATATAATTTCTTTGGTGACCGTGCACGGTTGTTCTACATAGAATCCACGTTGTTTGGGATTCCGTTTGATGGCTTGCACGCTTATGTTGGAGATAGTGCAATAATGCAAATCAAGGTGGCTTCCGTGTTTCAAGTAGCCGATGCGAAAGGAGAAAAGATGACCCATGGTGAAACTGTGACCATGTTCAATGATATGTGTTTAATGGCGCCTGCAACCTTGATAGACAAGACCATTCAATGGGAAACTGTTGATTCGCTAAAGGTTAAAGCAAGGTTCACAAACAAGGGAAACAGCATTACTGCCTTGCTTACGTTTAATGACAAGTACCAGTTGACGGATTTCATCTCGCATGACAGGTACTACTCAACTGACGGGAAAATTTATACAAGTTACCCATGGTCAACTCCGATAAGAGAGTATCGAGATTTTGGTGGAAGACAAGTTCCGGCGTACGCAGAAGCCATTTGGCATACACCACAGGGAGAGTATGTATATGCAAAGTTCGATCTTGTAGACATTGAGTACAATTGCAAAGAACTAAAATAAGCAGAGTGGCGTAGCGTCCGCGGACGTTGTATCCATTGGCGTTAGAACATATCGACATGATAATGAACCAACAAGTCAAATCCATAATCAAACAAATCATTCCACCGAAGGTTATATACAAACTTCGGGCGGCACTGGCACAACCTAAACTGACAAAGGCGAGGAAAACCTTCGAACAAGCAGAAGGAGAACCGGGTTGGCTTGGAGCGGGGATGCTGGAGAAATTTCAGCAAAGATATTCGTTTCCACCGGAGTATGGCTATGATCCGCAAAGTCTTGAGCGAAGGGGAAAAGAAAGAGCGCGGGAGATTCTCAGGTTAGTCAAAAATAAAAACATTAATACCTTTTTTGAGCTTGGATGCTGGGATGGAATGGTAAGTTGTATTTTACACCGCCATGGGAAAATAGCAACCGCAGTCGATAACAGGTCGGAGGGATTTGATGAGAGAGCAATCCGTGAAGGTGTGAAGCTTTTAAAAATGGATGCCGCACATCTGGAGTTTAAGGATGAGAGCTTCGATTTTGTTTTCTCGTATGATTCGTTCGAGCATTTCACACATCCGGATTTGGTATTACAGGAAGCAATCCGTGTGGCGAAGAAGGGCGGATTTATTTATTTAGTGTTTGGACCACTGTACATGTCGCCTAAAGGTTTGCACGCGTATCGCTCGGTTACTGTGCCGTACTGTCAATTTCTTTTCCAGAAAGAAGTTTTGAGAAATTTTACTCAGGTGAAAGGTTTGGAGCCAATCGATTTTGATCAACTCAACGGCTGGTCACTGGATGATTATCGTGAGCTTTGGAATCGCTATTCTCACATTTTAAAGAAGGTGAAGTATTACGAGCAGATTGACCCATCGGGTTTGGATTTGATTATGGAGTACCCGTCATGCTTCAAGAGCAAAACGCCAAGCTTTGATAACCTGATTGTGTCATCCATCGAAGTATTGTTTGAGAAGATATGAGAGATTTCTGAATTATTCTTTTTGTCATGTTGATCCCGCTTCAGCGGGAGAAACATCTCGATTTTAAAGGATTCGAGACCCTTCACTTCATTCAGGGTGACAGTTGGAGAGATTTTTCAGAAGTCTCTATGATGAGATAAGGATACCGCCCCTTACTACCTCATCCCAATCTGTTCAAAATAGCTGTGGAGACTTTTCCTTGAAGCGAGGTTAATCGCTTCAGAGTAAACATCGATAGGATTTAAATCGTCGGTGAGGATTTTGGCATTCTTCATATCGGGGACAAACCGGTTATCCCATGCGTGAACTTTTTGATAACCCGGACCATAACGCCAGTCGGGATTGAAATCAATGTTAGTCTCAAGTTCTCGCCATGGTTCTAACTTGCTATCGGATGCTAAGATGACTATGTTTCCGAACTGGTTGGGCGGTTCCTCAATTGGCAGAGCAACAATGTTCATAAATTTTTGTTTGAGTGTTACGGCAAGTGTTGACACGATTTTATCATGCCAGCCGAGACTCTCCACATTGACGGCAACGATCCCATTGTCTGCGAGATGATTTTTTATCAGACCGAATACTTCTTCCGTTACAAGATGAAAAGGAATCGAACTACTGCCGAACGCATCTAGAAGTATGACGTCGTATTTATTATTCGTTGTCAATAAATATTGCCGGGCATCCATCTCGATTACATTGCCTTCTGATTTGTCGAGTCCGAAGTACCGGTAAGCCATACTCACGACAACGGGGTCGATTTCTACGGCATCAACCTTCCAGCCGTCCTGGTGGTATTGTTTGATGAGAGAGCCGCCGCCCAAACCGAGCAGAAGCATTTTGCCCGGCTGTACGAAAAAATACTTCGGTAAATCCATCACACCGCAATAATGTGTGTAGGAATTCCATGTAGCTGTATCAGCCATAGTGTGTATGCCGCCGTCGATCAGGAGGTAGCGTTCATTTTCGTGGTTGAGTACCCGGATTTCACCGTATGGACTTTGTTCCATTGCCAGCAAACCGGTTGACGGATCAGGGTGTTCGATAGGAGCTTTCCATCCTACTACTACCGATGTGATAATCAGAATAATGATTGATGTAATCGCCGCAGTAGATTTTTTATTTATTAGAAAACCGAGAACAGCAGTAACTAACAAAAGCAATCCGATGATTATTGTAAGAAGCGTTACACCGACGTTTGGAATCAATAAGAATCCGACAAGTAGAGCGGAAATAACACTTGCAAGTGTAGAAATTGCGTAAAGGTTACCTGCTGTCCTTCCCACCTGACCGAGGTCGGCAGTTTTTAGTTTTATCGCGTACGGACTAATCATACCGAGAAGCATTAGCGGCGGGAAGAATAGAATAGTTGCCGCGGTAAGAAGAGCGAATCTCAAACCGAGCGGTTCTGTCAATGTAAGAAACGGATTCTTGATCCACGGTATGAAGACGATCCAGATTCCGGCGATCAGCATCAATGTGCAGAGTCTGGAGTAAGTCGGATTTTTATCAGCCATTCTCCCGCCGAACATATAGCCGGCGCTCAATGCCGCAAGTGTCACCGTGATCAGCGCCGACCAGAGAAAAATGCTGACGCCGTAGAACGGACCGAGTATGCGGGTTCCGAGAATTTCAAGCGCCAGGACTGCCGCGCCTCCAACAAATACAACGAGATACAAAAATAGTTTATTCATGCGGAATACTTTCTTTTGTGCCGGATAATCGATTGAACGAATTGGTACAATATACAAATTCCATAGAAAAGTTCAAGCATATTTGTTTGCATTTATATCGTTCCTTTTCTATCTTAGGTTAAACTTAGCCATTAAAATTTTTCCATTAGTTTTATGTTTATAGATTCTCACGCGCATTTATTCTTTAAAGATTATCAGAACGATCTAGTTGAAGTCATAAAACGGGCGCAAGATGCCGGTGTTGATTATATCGTCTGTCCGGGAACGGATCTGCCGACAAGCAAACAATCTGTTGAGCTTGCCGATAAATATGATATGGTCTATACCTGCGTTGGTATTCATCCGCACGATGCATCAAAAGCCGATGCGAAAGCGTTAGAAGAAATCGAGATTCTTAGTCGGCATCCCAAAGTTGTAGCCATTGGTGAGATAGGATTGGATTATCATTACAATTATTCACCTCCTGAAAAACAACGTGAAATCTTTTCCAACCAAATCGATATCGCACAGCGACGGAATCTTCCGATCGTAGTTCACAGTCGTGAAGCTGAGGAAGATACTATTCGGGTAATCGAAGGAAAATTGAATAACGGTAAATCGTGGAGAAATAATTTGGTTCACGAGTATGATCGCTATCCGCCGCCGAAAGGTGTCTTCCATTGTTTCCCCGGTGACTCGAAGCTTGCATGGAAACTGATTGATATGGGATTTTATGTATCGCTCACAGGTCCGGTTACGTACGGCAGTAAACCTAACAAACCGAATTCGATGAAAGAAGTTGCCGCGAAAGTTTCAGCAGAACATATCTTGCTTGAGACCGACAGTCCGTATCTTTCTCCGGCACCGCATCGAGGAAAACGTAACGAACCTTCTTACGTGAAATTGATCGCGGCAAAGATTGCAGAACTACAGGGGCTTTCAGTGGAAGACATCGGTAGGGCGAGCAGTTTCGGCGTCCATAAATTATTCGGTATCGGCAAATATCCCGAGCCGTCAATCGCTTACCGGTTACGCAATTCACTTTACCTGAACATCACTATCCGCTGTAATGCCGATTGTGTCTTTTGCGACAGGAAGGGTGAGGCGATAGTTAAAGGCAATAACTTAAGAATAACAAAAGAACCTAATGTCGATGAAATTATCCGGACAATTGGAAATCCAAAATGGTATGAAGAAATTGTCTTCTGCGGATTCGGTGAACCAACTATCCGTCTCGACGTACTTAAGGATGTTGCTGCTTGGGTAAAAGACCAAGGTGGAAAAGTTCGTCTGAATACGGATGGACACGGTAACATCATCAATCATCGCAACATAGTCCCTGAATTACTGGGATTGGTTGATTCGATTTCGATCAGCTTGAATTCGATGGATGTTGAACAGTACGGCAGGTTGATGCGTGTCGATGGCAGGATATTCTTCCCGGCGATGGTCGAGTTCGCGAAAGAGTGTGTAAGGAATAAGTTCGAAGTAACTATGACTATGGTTGATCTTGATGAAGTGGATGAGGCGAAAGCTCGCGCTTTTGTCGATAAAGAAATCGGTGCTAAATTCAAAAACAGACCTTATTTTTAGAGGTGATATGAAATTATCGTTTCTGCTGGTGATTATTGTAACTGTGCCTAATATACTTTCTGCTCAAATGGTCGATGAGTATGATCTTGGACTACGTCAGGATAAGATGGATATAATCTTGCGGATGCAGGATACAAGAACTATTTATGACGGGAAACTGATAAGTTTATTAACCGATGCCGATCCTGTAATCCGGTCGCGCGCCGTAATGGCGTTCGGGAGTATTCAGGATACATCTGTTCTTAATTTATTAGTCGATCGTTTCGCGAACGACAAAGATCAGCAAGTCAGGTTTATGGCTGCATTTGCAATCGGACAAACTGCCGGATCGCTGTGCAAAAAAAGCAGGGAGACACTCGAGCATGATCTTATCTGGAATCGGTTGGATTTATCGGATGAAGGCAGCAAACAAGGATTCAATCCAAAAGAACGGTTACTTGAAGAGATCGGCAAATTCGGTACGGAAGAAGCTCTGACCGATATAATTACACGGTTCGGAAATATTTATCCGCCTCTGTATATGCGCGGACTTACCATGAGCATTGCCCGATTCGCTGTACGAAATATTACAACAAGGGAATCGATCCAATATCTCTTGAAATCCATCAAACCAATTGATGCTGCTCGCTGGCAGACAGTATACGCGCTTCAGCGGATTGGGAACCAATCTGAAATACATGCTGACCTCGAAGAGATAGTCCAACTTTATAAACACCGCGATCCGCTTGTACGAATGAACCTTGCCACGTTGCTGGGTAAGGTGAAAGTTGAGAGAATCTGCCTTGAACCGCTTCAGAAGCTTGCCGACTTCGATGCCGATTGGCGTGTCAGGGTGAATTCTCTGCGTGCCTTAAGCAATTATGACTTGAATAGTAAGGATGAAATTGTTCGCACATTCAAACGTTCATTCCTTGCGGGCAATACAAATATAGCCGTGACTGCCTTATCGACTTTTGGAAATACCGGTTTGAAGAAAGATGATGCGAACAAGACATCGAAAGAAACATTCGCGCTGCTTGAGAAAATTGCAGTCAATAGAGATAACGAATACGAATGGCAGCTTCAGGCTGAAGCAGTAACTTCACTTGCTAAGTTAGAAGGAAAAGATGCGCTTGCTTTAATTAATTCCGCAAATTATTCTAAGCCTCTTCTGCAAGCACAGTTGCTTATTGCTCTCGGTTCGACAGGTTCACCGGAAGCAGTTCATACTTTGCTCGGCTACATTGATAGCGATAAGCCGCTCCTTTACCGTGCGGCGCTTGAAGGATTAAGCGAATTGAGCAAGAAGAATCCCGACGATTCGATAATCGTAGAGACTACCTATAACACAAGTATTAACGCTCTCAAGATCAATGATGTCGCTGTTGTTGCAACTGCCGCCGGAATTTTAGGTGATTCTTTCTTTGTAAGAAAAACTTCCGTCAGTCCTCTACTCGAAACGCTTTCTCGCTTGCGCGTTCCGGATGACGTCGAATCAATCCAGGGAATTCTATCTGCATTGGGCAAGCTCAAAGATGACAAGGCAGTCGAAGGCATCAGGAGTCAGATGGAACAGAGGGATCGTTCGGTTGTTTACGCCGCCGCTTCCGCATTGAAGTCAATTACCGGAAAAGATAATTCATCGGACATTCCAAAATACTTCGAGCCGATATTTACCGACTTCGATTTTAAATACTTGCATTCGCTGTCAGATACTTTCAGAGTAAAAATGGAAACAATACGCGGCGATGTTGTAATGGAATTGTATAAAAACTATGCGCCGTTCACAGTGATGAGTTTTATTAAACTTGCAACGCAGAGAGGATTTTATCGCGGGCTTCCGTTTCATCGCATAGTGCCGAATTTTGTCATACAGGGAGGGGATCCGCGCGGAGATGGATGGGGCGGACCGGGTTATTCAATCAGGTCTGAGTTCTCACCTCTTACATATGAAACGGGAATGCTCGGGATTGCAAGCTCCGGCAAAGATACGGAAGGTTCTCAATTCTTTATTACACAATCACCTCAACCGCACTTAGACGGCAGATACACAATTTTCGGAAAAGTTATCTCAGGTATGGATGTGGTCAATAAGATTCAACTGGATGACCACATATTTGATATTAAGTTGATCCAATAATTAATTTATTTTTTCTTCTCTTTGTATTCGTCGTACGTTTTTTGATGTGCAGGATCAATCTTTGAGAGCCGGTCGAAAACAAATGGATCGGAGCTTCCTGTGAAAGTCTCTGCAATTTCGAGGTATTTAGTGTCGAAAAATGTCCGGATCATCAAACTGGGTTGGTTGATTTTCTCTCGAAGTTTTCCTATTTTGTCCAGTGCGGAGAGCATTCTTTTGTACGATCTTATTTGATTGCTGAAAAGAGAATCAAGCCCCCGCTTATGATAAGTGTGAACCGCCTTCCTAACATCCTGGAACTTTGGATTAATAAGTTCATCGACGAGTTGTGCGCGTGAGAACGTGCCCTGACCGGAAGGTTCCCATCCTTTCGTCTCAGTAGTCGCGCCGCGCGCCAGATTGACTGTCTCCATTGCCCTTTGAAAATAAGGAGTGCCGCCGTATTGCTTATAAGTGTCGGCATTATATCCCAGGATAAGATAAAGATAATAATCGATAAAACTTAAGAGTGGATCGAATTGAGAACCGCTGTGAACTAATGCCTGGTTGCGGATATAATCGAATTCCCATTTATCGTCAAGTATTCTGATGACGGCAGTATTACGGTTGGAATGGGATATAGGTCTCTGACTGCCGATGAATGCCTGCGCGATGTAATGGTGATTGCCGATGGAAGTATGAATCGATATCGTGAATGAGCATTTAATTTTTTCGTTTGCATTTTCGTCATTCGACCATCGATACGAATTAATATACTGCTTCAACTGCTGGACGAAGTCGGATAGATTATCCTGTGCCTCGGTAGTTGTCAAAGATTCAAGATTGAGATTGACATCGCATTCAATTTCCTGTGCGAATGCTACTGAAATTAATAAAAGAGTACAGATGATAAATGCAAAAATGTGTCTCATAAAAGTCTCCAATGTTATATGAAATATAGATAATCTAATTCAATTGGTCAAGTCGATTATAATAATCTAAAAAACATAGCTAAAGGAGGTACTATGGGGAAATTTCTATTTGTGATGTTCCTGTTCGTCCAAACATCATTTTGTGGGTTTGAGCGAACGGAAATCGGAGCGAGGGCGATGGCATTCGGGAACAGCTACGTCGGGTTGGGGGATGATGTCTGGGCGATTTATCATAACGTCGGAGGGATCGCGCGTCTTAATAAATGGCAGGCATCTGTATTCTACTCACCGCAGCCGTACGGACTCAGCGAACTTTCACTTGCCGCCGTCGCCGTGGTTGTACCTGCGAAGTTCGGTAATTTCGGATTCTCTGTGAGGAAGTACGGATTCGAATTGTACCGTGAAATCTCCGGAACATTATCCTACGCGAACACAATTTCCGGAGTCAACCTCGGTTTGAATATTAATTATCATACAGTCGTTATCAAATCCTATGGTTCGGCGGCAGCCATCGGTCTGGATTTCGGTGTGCTCGTTCCTGTCATCGACCGTTTGAGCTGGGGTATCTTTATTAAAAACTTAAACTCCCCAACCATCGGAAGTTCAAAAGAAAAACTGCCGCAAGCTTTCTCAACCGGTGTGGCATACCTGCCGCTGGAAAACTTAACTTTGCTTCTCGATTTTCAGAAAGATATTTCCTTTGATCCAACGGCTCGGTTCGGTTTCGAATATCGTATCATCAATGCCGTTGCGCTAAGGGGCGGTGTTGCCGATGAACCTTCGCAATTCGCAGGCGGAATAGGTGTCGTATATTCTATCTTCCAGTTTGATTATGCTTTCTCTACTCATCAGGAATTGGGCTGGACGCATTCGTTCTCTTTAACGATTCGATAGGAGAATATTATGACTCGATATTATATTATGATCATATGTCTCTTACCCATATTGCACACTGTAGTGGTTGCACAAACCGATTCGGTTGCAGTCGTCGATTCGGTTATCAGTGAGCGAAAACTCGAAGACATTATCTCGCAAGTCAATGATCCGGAGGATTCGCCTTTGATAGAGTTTTATGAATCCGCCCCCAAGAGGGAAACCGCAACACTTCAGGTTCGTTCAAGATACATCGAAAGACTTCAGAAGTCCGACGGGTTCCAAAACAGAACGTATATCGGTTCGTCATTGAAATCATATCAACGTATCAAGTTCTCGCATGGGACGCATTATGCGGGAGGTATTCTGTTCGAGAAAGATGCCGGTGAGAAGCGATTCAACGATTTTACTTCCGGCAACCTTATGATCTCAGATGTAGGCGCAGTTAGGAAATTCATTGCTGGAGATTATTTAGTCGAAGCCGGACAGGGGCTTGCGCTTTGGCGAAGTTATGACATCGCCAAAGGGGCGGATGTTATTTTGCCAGTCAGAAGAAACGCCGCAGGTCTAAATCCATATCTATCATCCGGGGAAAGCGGATTCTTCAGAGGAGCCGCGGCAGAATTTAAGCTTGGTCGTTTTTCTCAAGCTATCTTCTATTCCAACATTACACGCAGCGGCTCGTTGGATTCATCAGGCAATTTAAAAAACTTTTATGATGTCGGTTATTTCCGGACTGTAGGCGAGATCAAGAAAAGAAATGTTATAGCTGAAAAATTGTACGGTACACATTGTATGTATCGTTTTTCTCAATCGAATTCAGTCGGTGCGACTTTTTACACTGCCCGCTACTCTAAAAAAATCCTTCTCGATGACGGAAAGAAATTTTCCGGAGATCGTTTCGCGATTGCCTCATTCGATTATAAATTTACATGGCAGAAACTGTCGTTGTTTGGAGAAATCGCCGGAGGTAATGAAGTGATCGCCGGTAATACCGGTATAGTTATAATGCCCTCGGATGATATAGGTATAATTGTTTCGGGGCGGTACTATCCGTATCGTTACATGAATATTCATGGATTGGGTTTCGGCGAGCAAACTTCTAATGAACAAGGTTTTTATGTAGGAACTCGTCTGAAAGTTACGGATCGTATTTTAGTTTCATCCTATTACGACCAGTATCAAAGTATCTACAAAGCATCTTTGCCGTTTCCTTCGGTTGGATATGATTTCCTGAGCCAGATTGAATTCTCTCCTTCATCGGTTTTCGATATAACATTAAAGTATCAGCGGAAGTGTGGTGATGTTGCTGTGCCGACTATCGATGAGAGTGGTTTCAGTAGTGATATAATCACTCAACAACGAAAGCAGAAAATCCGATTGAGCGTCGATTATAAGGTCTCTTCAAGAATTTCTCTGCGGGGGCGTTTTGAACAAATCTATCTTGATATAAATTCTACCGGCAAGCAAGAGAAGGGATTCATGACATATCAGGACGTCCTATTCAAGCCTGACCGCATCTTACAAATCAATCTGCGAATCGCATACTTCCGCACTGATAGTTATTACACAGGCATCAGCGAATATGAACGCGATCTGGATGGAGTTCTAACACAGCCCATCCTCTATGGAAGCGGAGTACGGTGGTATTGTTTGATGAAGTATGAACCAATCCGCCGGGTAAAAATATCCCTCAAATATTCCGATTACATTCGGGACGATGTGAAAAAAATCGGTACCGGTTTGGATGAACTTCCCGGCAACCACGACAATCGTGTAAGTGCTCAGTTGGATTTCGGATTTTAGAATCAATGTAAAAGTAAAGAACGATCATATTTTTTGCTCTAAACTCAACGCTCTTGGCTCTATGCTCGTAGCTGGAACGACTATTTTTTGTTCTGCCATCATTTTAGTATTTTATATACTGATGTTGCGTATAACTACTCATCCCTCTCCCTGCCCTCCCCCTTCTTTACAATTAGAGAAGGGGGAGGGTTTGGGCGGGGGTTGAGTTCCAAATGTGTAGTAATCCCTGCAACCGAGTGGTTAAAGGAATACCCAATGCGTTTCGTCAATTATAAATATGAAATCTTTACAGAATAAGTCAACAGTTGTCGTTGCGATGAGCGGCGGGGTAGATTCCTCCGTTGCTGCGGCATTATTGCTCGAACAGGGATACAACGTCATCGGTGTGACGATGAAGATGTACAACTTCGATGAGGTGGGCGGAAACGTTAACCGTGAATCGAGTTGCTGTGGATTGGATGCCTTCAACGATGCGCGAATGGTTGCTGTGAAACTCGGCATCCCCCATTACATTATGGATCTCTCCGAGCAATTCGGCAGAGATGTTATAGATAATTTTGTAGATGAATATATGCACGGTCGCACACCCAATCCCTGCGTCATCTGCAACACGAAAATCAAATGGGGTGAATTGCTCAAGAAGGCGGATGCGTTAGGCGCAGAGTACATTGCCACAGGCCATTATGCGCGTGTTGGTTTGGATGAACCAAGTGGGCGTTATGTTATCACGCGCGGGAAAGATAATGACAAAGACCAAACGTACGCACTATGGGGATTGAAGCAGGAAGCTTTGCGGCGGACACTCTTTCCGCTCGGTGATCTTAACAAACCGGAAGTTCGTCAGATTGCGGTGAAGCATGGACTAAAAACTGCTGCCAAGCCGGAAAGTTTTGAGATTTGTTTTGTAGCCGATGATGATTACCGCCGTTTCATGCGTGAACGACTTGCAAAAATGAATATAACGATTCCATCCGGTGATCTTACGATCAATGGAAAAGTTGTTGGTAAACATGAAGGCATACCTTTCTACACAATAGGACAGAGGAGCGGTATAGGTGCGCACGGACAGAGAGTTTATGTCTCGGAGATAGATGATACAAATAATATCGTCAAGATTGGGAAGGATGCCGAGTTGCACCGAAAGGTTTTGATTGCAGGCAGTGTTAATTTAATGATCGTCGAAAAACTAACCGGTGATATACGTGTGCAGGCGATGGTTCGTTATAAGGATACACCCGCTCCGGCAACTGTGTATGCGGAAGCTGATGGAAAGATTCGCGTTGTCTTTGACGAGCCGAAGCGTGCAATAACTCCCGGGCAATCTCTGGTGATGTATGATGGAGAGAAACTTCTTGGTGGGGGAGTGATTGAGAAAGTTCTTAATCTATGAAATAACGCCTCTCGTTTTAGATAAGAATCTTGACTTTTTCCATGATAATTTATAGATTCCCAACACTGATTTTTGACTTGAAAAGACGGAGCTGATGCGGTGAAAAGTATTCCAAATGAATGAGTACAACTTCAATGATTTTTCTTGATCCATCAAAGGATAAACGATGATGTTTTTTTACAGCTACAAAGTCAGTAATTAGGCAATGTGTATATAAATAATTAGTTGCAATGTGTCTCGTGCTCAGGAGAATTGTATGAACAGGTTGATCAGTCACGCACTATTCTTTGGCTTTTTCTTTTGTTTCTTTTTGTTTCCATGTGTTGGGCAAGAAAGTCAACCAGACAATCTATACCAACAAGCATACCCCGCTATAGGTTGGGACTCACTCAAGCTTAGAATCATTTATCCTGACCTGTGCAACCGCGCTGGCGTTACTGGTGCTTATAATGCGTTTCTCGATATCGGTTCAGGAGGCCAAATATTGTCGTCTCGCATAGAACCGCTCAACTACAATCATGTAAACAATCGAGGTGATAGTTACTTCGTCTCTGCACTTAAGTCTGCCATTCATTCAACGACGTGGACACCGGCATTCGTCAAAGGTAAACCAGTAAGGTCCGAGTTAACCGTTCCCGTAATGTTTCTTCTTCGCAAGAAGAATGTTACAAGACCAATCATCATTGATGCAGACACAATAGTTATCCATAAACATATCACTTATTGAGACACTCGGCACACTGGGCATAAGAGAACCATTCGAGACTGGAAATCTATAGATCGGAAGTCAAGCCATAACATCCTCTCCTTTTAGGAGAGGATTACAGGTGAGGTCTTAGAAAGTACATGCTAATACGAAAATCATTAAATAATCAATTGAAAAATCCATTTCTGATTTTTTCATTCGTTGTTGTCGGCGTAATAGAATCTGTATGGATATTATCCTCAAATGGTTTCTATCGCGTGGATGAGTGTGCGCATTTTCTTTATAGCCGGTTTGTGCTGCAATCACTGCCGATAACAATTCAGACCTGGCACAGACCGGGACGGCTGTGGTTTTTTGCCTTACCTGCACAATTCGGACATGTGTTCACCATGTTCTTTTGTCTTGCGCTTTTCCTTTGTCTTCTTTTTGTTACATACCGAATAGCGAAATTGAAGGGTATAAAACATGCGGAATGGGTTATCCTTCTCACCGGACTTCAACCGATCCTTTTTGATATCTCGTATGCGTGTCTGAATGAAGCTCCGACTGCACTTGTCATCATGCTTTCATACTGGTTTCACTTGAGAAAAAAGTTTGGATGGAGTTTGGCAATTGCCTCGGTGGTATTTCTGTTCCGCTTTGAAATGTATTTGTTTGCTCTCCTGATGTTCCTCGTGTACCTGTGGAAACGCGAGTGGAAGATTTTACCATTGGTATTGTTGGGACCGCTGCTTTGGATTGGATATTCTACGATCATCTCAGGAGATTTTTTTACGTTCTTCAGGGAATGGTTGCATTTTTCCCATTTGGATAAGTTTAAGCTAGGCGTATCAGTAACACATTATCTGGAGAACCTACAAACTATCTTCGGGTTTGGACAAGTGATACTCTTTGCCATAGGTGTCGTCTTCATTACTCGTGCAAAGAGGAACGCCGACTACGGAATTATTTATTGCACTATAGCGATCAATATCATCATCAATACTCTTACCGGGGCGGAAGTGTTTCATTGGACTGGCAGCATCGGTGAGTTGCGGTATGTTGCAGTTGTAGGTCCTTTTTTTGGAATTGTGTCGGTATATGGTCTAACGGAAATTCTTGAAAGAATTAAAACAGCATGGGGAAAGCTTGCATTTTCTATCCTTGTATTTAGTGCTGTTGTATTTAATTGTACATTAACGACTGAACCTCGACGATGGACAAATTATAATCGAGTGACGATGCATATGACTAAAGCAGCGAGAACTCAGTATCCATATTTGACTCTGCTCAGTAACGACTGTGTTGCGGCGTATGTAATGGATGTCTCGCCAGCGGGAGGACAGTATTATGCGCAACTGAATAAGGATATGCTGAAGAAGTATCCGGAATGTATCATTCTATGGGATCCGTTTTCTGCAAACTCGATTTTTTTTCAAACCGAAATTACCAAGGAGAAGATGCTGCAGGATACGACCGTGAGAGTGTTGGAGGAATATAAATATTTTAATGCAGAGTATCTCTTGCTGTACAGGAATGTTCAAATAGAAAGATAATGGAAAATGTCTAAACCAGGATTTATCGGATTAAAGGATTGTGGAGAGCAAAGTTTTTTACTTCTTGACATCCATCCCTCCATTGCCTATATTTCCATCCATCAGAAGTTAAATTTAAAGGTGAAACATGTCCAATCCAAAACATACAGATAAACTTCAGCATCTAAATGAACTGAAGGAGAAAGCGAAACTTGGCGGCGGCGAGAAACGTATCGAGGAACAGCACAAGAAAGGCAAGCTTACTGCTCGTGAGCGACTTGAGGTTTTACTCGACCGCAACAGTTTTGAGGAGATCGATATCCTCGTCGAACACCGCTCTTATGATTTCGGTTTGGAGAAACAGAAAATCCTCGGCGATGGCGTCGTTACCGGTACGGGTACAATCGATGGACGTCTCGTGTTTGTCTTCAGTCAGGATTTTACAGTCTTTGGCGGATCGCTCTCAGAAACACATGCCGAGAAAATCTGCAAGATTATGGATATGGCAATGAAAGTAGGCGCGCCTGTTATCGGACTGAATGATTCTGGTGGTGCGCGCATTCAAGAGGGCGTTGTAAGTCTCGGTGGATATGCCGATATATTTCTAAGAAACACTTTAGCTTCAGGAGTTATCCCACAAATCTCCGCGGTGATGGGACCCTGTGCAGGCGGAGCGGTTTACTCACCGGCGATTACTGATTTTACTTTCATGGTAAAGAACACGAGCTACATGTTTGTTACAGGTCCCAATGTTGTAAAGACTGTAACACACGAGGACGTTTCATTTGAAGACCTCGGAGGTGCAATAACGCACGCAACTAAATCGGGTGTTGCCCATTTTGCATGTGAGGATGAGATCGTGTGTCTCCAATCTATCCGGAAGCTTGTAAGTTTCCTTCCATCCAACAACATGGATGAACCGCCAGTGATGAAGTCGAAAGATGATCCGAATCGAAGAGAAGAAAAACTCAACTCTATCATACCGGAAAATCCGAACAAACCATACGATATGAAGGATGCAATCCGGTTGATAGTTGACGATGGAGATTTCTTTGAAGTCCATGAATTATTCGCTCAGAATATAATAGTCGGGTTTGCACGGCTCAACGGTAAATCGATTGGCATCGTGGCTAATCAGCCGTCAGCTTTAGCGGGCGTGCTCGATATAGATTCATCTGTAAAGGGTGCTCGCTTCGTAAGGTTCTGTGATGCATTCAAGATTCCATTAGTTGTGTTCGAAGATGTGCCGGGTTTCTTGCCTGGGACAGATCAAGAGTGGAGAGGCATTATAAAACATGGTGCGAAACTGCTCTACGCTTTTTGCGAGGCAACAGTTCCTAAAGTAACCGTCATTACGCGCAAAGCATATGGCGGAGCTTATGATGTTATGAACTCGAAGCACATTCGCGGCGATTTCAATTATGCCTGGCCCACTGCTGAGATAGCAGTTATGGGTCCACAGGGTGCAGTTGAAATAATATTTAAAAAAGAGATAGAAAAAGCAGAAGACAAACAAAAAGCATTGGCTGAAAAAATCGAGGAATATCGTATAAAATTTGCCAACCCCTATATTGCTGCTGCGAGAGGTTACCTCGATGATATCATCGAACCGAGTGAAACCAGACCAAAATTAATACGCTCTCTCCAGATCCTCGAGACGAAAGTGGATGGTAATCCCAAGAAGAAACACGGCAACATCCCTTTATAAATGCGTTTTGTCACAACTTTAGAAGAAAGTCCTTGACATTCTTTCCTAAATCCTTTATATTTTCATCAATTGTAGGTTTTGAACTTGTACTTATTTAGAGAGTATATTGAAAAAATTATCATTTATAATAGCATTTTGTACCGTTCTGTTCGGATGTTCCACTGATAGAACGACAAAGCCATCACAACAGGCAGATCTCCACGTTATTAGTTCAATCCCATCCACATTTGTTGATACCCTCTCTAAAGACGAAATGGAGTTGGCTGTATCCGACAGTCTGATCGCAGATTCCAATTATGATGATATTACTGCGCAAATGCTGGAGGCGGCACGCCGGCATTATCAGAATGCGCTTGAAGCAGGTGAATCGGGAGATTCTACGCAGACATCGAATGAATTCGAATTTGCTATCGGCATCCTGAATGAACTGGCGTATTATCCGAGTATCGAAAACAATCAGGATTTCAACGACCTTAGCCACAGCGTGGTTGAAGATTATGAAAAGTACATCTCGAAGATCGATAATTTAGGATCTCAAACCTCTGTCTTTGCCCTTAGGCAAAAATTGAATCAGATCGATGAATCGCTCGTGAGCATCGATGAAGATACTCCTAAAAAAATTATTAAGACCACTTCCGTACCGTTAGTTATCAACGGGCATGTTGAACAGAATATCGCATTCTTCCAGGGACGGGGGAGAAGACACTTCGAGCATTGGCTTCGTGAAGGAGGAAAATATTTTCCAATCATGAAAAAAGCTTTCCATGAAGAAAATGTGCCGGAAGAGTTGATTTATCTTTCTATGATCGAAAGCGGTTTGAATCCCGTTGCGCGTTCATGGGCAAAAGCGGTCGGATTATGGCAGTTCATTAAAGGTACAGGTAAGCTTTATGGATTGGACGGAAATTTCTGGTATGATGAGAGAAGAGATTTTGAGAAAGCATCTTATGCCGCCGCCCGTCATTTAAAAGATTTATACAATGAGTTCGGCGATTGGTATCTCGCTCTTGCGGCGTATAATTCCGGCGCCGGTCGGGTTTATCGCGCGATCAGAAAAAGCAACTCACAGGATTTCTGGAAGCTGAGACCCAATCTACCGAGAGAAACTCGTCACTACGTCCCGCAGTACATTGCCGTAACCGCAATGGCATTAGACCCCGGCAGTTATGGATTTGAAATTACTCCGGCAGATCCTCTCGTATACGATCATGCTGTGGTAAATGAGTCTATAGACTTGTCGGTATTGGCAAGATGCGCTGAAACTGACATTAAAACAATGAAAGATTTGAATCCCGAGTTATTGCGATCGTGTACCCCTCCCGGATATAAGGGATATGAGATAAGAATTCCTGCAGGGAAGAGTGAAATCTTCAGACAGAATTATTCGAACATTCCTGATGACCTGAAACGGGATTGGATCGTTCATAACGTAAAGCGCAGGGAAACACTCGGATCGATTGCAAAGAGATACGGTGTTACATCGACCATGATTGCAGAAGCGAACCATCTTACTTCGCACAAGATATCGGTCGGGAAATCGCTGGTGATACCTATCCCTGCGACATCGAAGAATCACGCATCAGAGATTGCAGAAGAGACAATTGATAAGCCGTCCAAACACTCGTTGCGCAAAGCCCGGCTTTCAGCCGAAGCGAAGAGCGGGAAAACGAAGTTGTTTTATCGCATACGCAAAGGTGACACACTCGGTAAATTGGCGGGATGGTTCGGTGTTCGTATCAGCGATATCCGGTTGTGGAATGAGATTCCGTACGGAAGCTCGATTAAAGCCGGTGCTAAACTTGCACTTTGGATCCCAAATGATGAAGTGGAAAAATATTCCAAGCTCATAGATATGCCGGAATCTGAACATACTCAATTATTGGCATCCTCGACAAATGAGCAATCTGAAAATTCGCAATCAAAACATAGCGGATCATATTGGTTGAAGTATCGTGTGAAAACCGGAGATAACCTTGGAAAGATAGCTAAGCGATATAGTGTTGCCTCAGAGGATATCCGCAAGTGGAATGGCTTGTCATCTACCATTATCAAGGTCGGACAGGAATTAGAAATATCTATTGACGGTAACGGGTCTGTGCAATCTCGTCAAATAGCGATCACACAAAAGGATTCGACGAAAGGTAACAAAGGAGTCACTTACACTGTTAAAAGAGGAGATACATTGGAAAAAATTGCTTCTAACTTTGGCGTATCGATTTCACAGTTGCGTTCATGGAATAAACTTCGTGGGACTCTGATCGTTATCGGTCAGGAAATCGTGATCAACTCTTAACAGCAGGCATCTTTGCAGTTCATAACCTTCCTATTTTATCAACCTGCAACGCTGACATCAGACAATTGATTTTCACTCCATTTATTGGTAAATTGTCATACAATTTTTTCAGGATAGGCGTCTGAGTGGTTGTCCTGAGGGGATTCGCCAATGGCGGATGTAAGTTGAGGTGGGAATATTATTTTTTACTTTTTATTTTTGCATTTTGCATTGTTCGGAGAGGTGTCTGAGTTCCGCCAGAAAAACGGCGGATAAAGGTTTGAGCCGGTCTCTCAGCCGGAGGCTGATGCGCCTCTGGCGCAGAAAACCGGTGTGATGTTTGCTCCATCGATAGTTCTGAGTTGATGGCTCATCCGCTTCAGAAGGTTAAAGCGGTAATGTTATTTTTTACTTTTTATTTTTGCATTTTGCATTGTTCGGAGAGGTGTCTGAGTGGTTGAAAGAGCCGGTCTCGAAAACCGGTGTAGGCTTTATGTCTATCGAGAGTTCGAATCTCTCCCTCTCCGCAAGTGAGTTCAGGTCTTAAACCTAAGGTGCATCCATCTGTTGAAGTATCCGCCTATAATTTATATCCAATCTCTCATTCTGCTGTTATCAATTGCGGAATTGCACCGTCTTTTTTTCTCTATTGATATTCAAAAAGATATTGCATGGAACTAGAGAATAAATTATTATCAAGCATTCTCAAAACGGATGCGTGCGTCAAAGGAGCGTGGATCGGCATCACCTGGACTGCGATTGAATCCAGATTCATGGGAATGAGTCATACATATCAAACATCCGAAAGAATTGATATTGAGAAAGCCGGGGAGCTTACTCTATGTACAGCCGCAGAATTAGCAAAACGCATTCTCTCGTGGAAACCGCTCGAAGCGTCTATTGGTGTTGCGGCAATCAATTCGCTGATAGAACCGAAAGGTAAAAGAGGTAACGTTAAAAAATTTATCCTGAAGAAAGCACGCGGCAAAGTGGTAACGATGATCGGTCGATTTCCATTCTTCGATGAGATTGCCTCGGTCGCACGGAAGGCATATCTGATTGAGATCGATCCGGTCGGCGATGAATTACCTGTGTTTGCATGTGAAGAAATACTGCCCCAATCCGAGATCAACTTAATTACCGGAACTTCACTAATCAATCATTCCCTCCAACGCTTACTACAGATCGGAAGCAATGGATATAATGTGGTATTGGGACCCTCGACGCCGCTCTCACCGGTGCTGTTTGAGTTTGGCGCCGATGTTCTTGCCGGAGTAAAAGTCACCGATCCGAAAGAAGTTTCCAGATGTATCATGCAAGGCGTGAGGAAGGCAAAAATGCTTCGAGGAGTAGAGCCGGTGTGCTTGTTTAAGAAATCCGGCTGAGCAGGGATGCAATACATTGCAGTAAAATTATTTATTGATAATTTAGCATGAAATTAGTATCTTTCAGTAATTTGAAACACTAAAAATTCCTTTAAATCTCTTCATTCCTATAATTGTAGAGGAATATTTTGCCGGAGAGTAATCAAAAGCAGATTATTCTTACGGTCATCATGTATAAATATACAAACATATCAGTAGGATGCCGATGAAAAACTTATTTCGAGCTATTCTTCTTTCCTTTTTCGTCATCTCAGCTTGCAGTGCGCGTGTTGGAGATGTTCTTAAAATTATCAAGACCCCCGGTTCACTTCCGACAGGTTTAGCGTTCGATGGTAAGAATTTGTGGATCGCTGATGCAGGCACAGATAAAATTTATAAAATAAATCCTGAAACCGGAGAAATCATCTCGAGTTTCGATTCCCCGGGATTCCGTCCTGAAGGATTGGCATGGGATGGAAAATATCTCTGGCATATAGATTCGGGGGAAAAGTATATATATCAAATTGATCCTTCGAATGGCAAAGCATTGAGAGTTTTGGAATCTAATAGTCCGAATCCACGCGACATTGCCTGGGATGGTCAGTATATCTGGATTGTAGATTTCAAAGCCGACATTGTATTAAAAATTTCTCCCGTTGACGGCATGATGGTACAATCTTTTGCGTCTCCTTCCGCTGAACCAACAGGCATAACATTCGACGGTAAATATTTATGGATAGCGGATCGCGGTACCGACCGAATTTATCTTGTGAATCCTGCCGATGGTATTTGTCTTTCTTCACTTCGTTCCTACGGACCATTTCCATACGGGTTAGCATGGGCTGACGGATATCTTTGGAATGTCGATTATGAAAATAAAGAGATATACAAAATCGATGTGCTAAGCAAAGATATTCTCACAAAGTGGGATGAGAAAGAATTATCGCTCCAATTTACAAAAGAATTTCGTAATTATGGACCGGGTACTGTAAAGACGCTGGATATATATCTTCCAATTCCCGAGAACCGGGATAATCAAACGTTACTGAGCGACGTTGAGTTTTATCCAAAAGCAAACGAAGTAATCGAAGATGAATGGGGACAAAAGATATCCCATTTCCATTTCGATAATCTTGAAGGATACCGTATCGTAAAACCTGCTTGGGAAGTCAAGGCGAAGATTTGTGCAATCGAGTATTTTATATATCCCGATAAAGTGGGAAATCTTGCCGACATTCCGGCTGTCATTAAGGAAAAATATTTAAAGGATGGCGACAAATATCTGATCCACGATTCGTATATCAAAGAGCTATCGCAGAAGATCGCAGGTAGTGAGACAAATCCGTACTGGATTGCCCGTAAAGTTTATGAATACCTTACGAACAATTTAAGCTACAACCTAAAGCCTGTCGGCGGATGGAATCCCGCCCCGACTGTCCTGAAGCGCGGCACAGCATCGTGTTCGGAATATAGTTATTCGATGATCGCACTTTGCCGTGCACTCGGCGTACCTGTTCGGTACGTCGGCGCAATAAGTTTGCGCGGTGATGATGCGAGTTACGATGATGTCTTCCACCGCTGGACTGAAGTGTATTTACCGCCATACGAATGGATTCCCTTCGATGCGAATAAAGGCGATCAGGATACACCCGGTGGAAAAGTAACGGGTTTAGGGAATGTAGATGCAAGATATATCATCACGACCGAGAACGGCGGCGGTGATAAATATTTGTGGTTCGGTTACAATTACGGTTTCACATGGACATCGGAAGGTAAATGCAGGATATCCGAAGATAGTTATGGTGTGTGGTCTCCGTTAGACGAAAAAAAATATCATAAACCGCTAAAGTAATTTGTTTAATCATCAATTTTTCACAATCATTAAATTTAATTATGAAAGTACCCCTCGCAGATTTAAAAGTGCAGTATCAAACTATCAAACCTGAAATCGATTCAGCGATTCAAAACGTCATCGAGAATACACAATTTATTCTTGGTAAAGCTGTCAGCGATTTTGAACAAAGTTTCGCTCTGTCGCACCAGGTGAAACACTGCATCGCTGTCGGTTCCGGTACCGATGCCCTTCATGCCGCATTATGGGCGATTGGTGTCGGTGAAGGTGATGCGGTTGTTACTTCTCCTTTCACATTTATTGCAACAGTGGAAGCGATTTCACTCACCGGAGCCCAGCCGCTTTTCGTTGATATCGATCCTCGTACATATACGATTGATCCCGCAGGGTTGGAAAAACTATTAAAGTCATCTAATTCAAAAAAGATCAAAGCGGTAATTCCGGTCCATCTTTACGGTCAACCCGCCGATATGGAAGCGATCGGGAAGTTATCCGAGGAATATAATTTCGCAATAATCGAAGATGCGGCACAATCGCATTTGGCAAAGTTCGGTGGTAAATTTGTCGGAAACTTTGGTAAGGCGGCATGTTTCAGTTTTTATCCCGGGAAAAATTTAGGTGCATACGGCGAAGCGGGCGGTATATTAACTAATGACGATGCTCTTGCAAAAAAATTACGTCAGCTTCGAGATCATGGACAATCGGAAAAATACAAACACGAATTTTGGGGTCATAACTACCGGATGGATGGAATCCAGGGCGCTGTGCTCGGAGTCAAATTGAAGCATCTTCAAGAGTGGACAGAACGTCGGCGGTCAATTGCTGAAGTGTACAAGAAACATCTTTTAGGGGTTGGTGATTTGGTTCTTCCATTTGAATCTCAGAAAGCGTATCATGTGTTTCATGTCTTTGGCCTGCGAACAAAACACAGATCGAAGCTCCAGCAATACCTGTCGGATCATGGTATAGGCACCGCACTTCATTATCCGATCCCTCTTCATTTCCAGCAAGCTTACCTGCATCTTGGATATAAGCAAGGTGATTTTCCAGTAAGTGAAGCGATGGCAGAAGAATGTATCTCTTTGCCCTTGTATCCAGAAATTACCGCTGAGCAAATCGATTATGTTATCTCTAATGTGAAATCGTTTTTTCAGTTTACCTGATATCATCGATTGATAATTCGGTGAAATATTTATATACTTAACACTGAAGTTTTTTTGGAAATCAATTAATAACACACTAAAAGGAAATTCAATGAAAATAAGCGTTATTGGAACCGGTTATGTCGGATTAGTGGTGGGAACATGTTTTGCGGAAACCGGCAACGATGTAATTTGCGCGGATATCGATGAGAGAAAAATTAAAATGCTTCGGAAATCAAAATCTCCCATCTATGAACCCGGATTAGAGGAATTGATCAAGAAGAATATTCATGAGAAGCGTTTGACTTTTACAACTAATATCAAACAAACTATCAAATCCACCGAAGTAATTTTCTTAGCGCTTCCGACTCCACCTATGGAAGACGGCTCTGCCGATCTCCAGCATGTTCTCACTGTTGCGAAGCAAATCGGACAATCGATAAACGGGTACAAGGTGGTAGTTAATAAAAGCACAGTGCCGGTTGGGACCACTGATAAGGTACGTGAAGCCATTTCAAAATACACGAAGATTGAGTTTGATGTCGTTTCCAATCCTGAATTTCTAAAAGAAGGCGCGGCGGTCATGGATTTCCTGAAGCCAGATAGAATTGTTGTCGGTACGAGAAGTCCGCGGGCGAAAAAAGTAATGGAGGATTTATACGCGCCGTTTATTCGTACCGGAAATCCGTTTATCGTGATGGATGAGCGGAGTTCAGAACTAACGAAGTATGCGGCAAACTCGATGCTGGCAACAAAGATATCTTTTATGAACGAAGTTGCAAATCTCTGTGAACGTGTGGGCGCTGATGTTGAGATGGTTAGGAAAGGCGTCGGCAGCGATCCGCGTGTAGGACCGCAATTCCTCTTTGCAGGGGTTGGGTACGGTGGTTCATGTTTCCCAAAGGATGTGAGTGCCCTCGTTAAAACATCCGAAGAATACAAGTACAATTTTAAAATTCTGAACTCGGTTATTGATGTCAATAAAAATCAGCGTTTATTATTCACGAAAAAGATTCTCGGTTACTTCAAAAATAAACTCCGGAAAAAACAGATCGCTGTTTGGGGATTGTCGTTCAAGCCGAACACCGACGATATGAGAGAAGCGCCGGCTATTACGATCATTAAGGAATTATTGAAACACGGCGCTGTAGTCCGTGCATACGACCCCGTTGCGATAGAAGAGGCAAAGCGTCATCTCGGGAATTCCATCAAATACGCCAAAACAGATTATGAAGCCCTTAAAGGCGCGGATGCTCTGGTAGTGGTGACTGAGTGGCATGAGTTCCGTCGTCCTGATTTCGAGAAAATGAAAAAATTGATGGCAGGACATGTTGTATTCGATGGCAGAAATATTTACGATCCTGCTGAAATGAGATCGTTGGGATTTGAATATTTCGGCATTGGAAGAGTATAAAATGATTGAAAATAAATACGCAATCTTATTCGTTAATTGAAAATGAAAACATCCGATAAAAAAATAGTCTCAGTTGTAACAGGTGGTGCGGGCTTTCTTGGTTCGCACCTATGCGACCGTCTCCTCTCTGAAGGACATCATGTAGTCTGCATAGATAATCTAATAACAGGTGATACTGCAAATATCGCTCATCTTTTTGGTAATGAAAGATTCCGGTTCGTGAAGCACGATGTCACTAACTATATCTTCATAGATGGACCGGTACATAATGTACTTCATTTTGCTTCGCCTGCAAGCCCGATCGATTACCTGAAACTGCCAATCCAGACTCTGAAAGTCGGATCGCTTGGAACACATAAAGCTCTCGGTCTTGCGATGGAAAAGAAAGCGCGGTTTCTGATCGCATCTACATCCGAAGTATACGGGGATCCGCTGGTACATCCACAGCCCGAATCCTACTGGGGGAATGTAAACCCGATCGGCTCGCGCGGTGTTTATGATGAAGCAAAACGCTTCTCCGAGGCGATGACAATGGCTTATCAACGCTATCACGGTGTTGAGACAAGAATTGTCCGCATCTTCAACACGTACGGACCGCGGATGCGGATAAATGACGGTCGGGCAATCCCTGCCTTCATGTCTCAGGCGCTTCGCGGTGAAGATATTACCGTTTTCGGTGACGGCAGCCAGACCAGAAGCGTATGTTATGTCAGCGATCTGATCGATGGTATTTACCGGCTTCTGATGTCGGATATCGCGGATCCGGTCAATATCGGCAATCCGGATGAAATACCGATGCTTCAGCTTGCAAAGGAAATTCTACAGTTAACCGGAAGTAAAAGTAAAATTATTTTCAAAGATCTGCCGGAAGACGATCCAAAAATCCGACAACCAGATATTTCAAAAGCTCGAAAATATCTTGGTTGGGAAGCGAAGGTCAACCGAATGGAAGGATTAAAAATGACGCTTGAGTATTTCCGGAAGAAAATTCTCTCTTCCGATTCTTCTACATAAAATTTCAAAACAGTGTTAAGAATCGCAGTTAAACTTGTACTATTGTCAGTTTCTATTCTTTCCTTTTCAAACGCTCAGACAGTTGAGAAACTATCGGATGATAGATTGTTCTCTTTGGATGTTGTTTCAGATCATTTCAATCAAATGTGTCGTACAGATGATTCCATCGTTGTTTCAACAGTCGCACAAGAACATCAGATTAATTATACCCGTCTGACTTTGGTTAGTGGGACCCTGTTGACTTCAATGGTTGCAATTCATGTTTACCAGCAGAATGGCTGGTGGAGGAATAATCGTGCACCATTTCATTTTCAAGAAGACTTGGTTTATGGAATGGGTGTCGATAAAATCGGGCATTTTTACGGAGGATATCTTCTCGGATTTGTGATGAGTAAATCGCTTGAGTGGGCAGAGGTTCCTGAAAAGAGTGCGCTCTGGTTTGGGGCAGGTGGGAGTCTGCTGTTTCAATCGTATGTTGAAATTGAAGATGGATTTTCTAAATGGGGATTCGATCGTGTCGATTGGTTGTCTGATTTGGGTGGTGCGGCTTGGCTGCCTTTGCGTTATTATTTTCCATATCTCCAAAATTTCGATCTCAAGTTGAGTTACCATCCGTCGGATTTGCTCGGCAATCCGGGCGGTATCGGATTTCGAGGACAGAAGCATCTGATGATGGATGATTATGAGGGACAAACAATGTGGATGAGCGTTAAAGTTAAAAATCTTCTTCCAGCGAGTGTGGAAAAATATTGGCCCCAATTTCTTTGTCTTTCACTCGGTTATGGCGCCCGCGATGTTGCCGGCGCGCATCCGCATCGGGTATACTTACTTGCGCCCGATCTGGATATGACGAAGATTATTCCCGGTAATACTTCGTTTCTCAAAACTTTGGGCGAAGCGCTCAACTTTATTCATTTCCCTATGCCGGCGGTTCAGTTCTCTTCAAATAAAACGATCTGGTATGGTTTGTATTTTTAATTTATTCCAATGGATCTAATTACAATTTTATTGATCGCTATCGGCTTATCGATGGATGCTGTCGCTATTGCGATCAGTCTCGGGTTGACTATCAGATCTTTAAAGATTCATAACGGTCTTGTGATCGGGATTTTCTTCGGTACATTCCAGGCAATCATGCCGGTTATCGGTTGGGCTGCAGGGCGCAGCTTAAGGGATTTGATAGTCGGGGTTGATCATTGGATAGTATTCGGGTTGCTGGTGCTTATCGGATCCAAAATGATTTATGAATCACTGAAAATAAAATCTACTGAAAAAGATATTCCGCAGTTAAGTATTTATTTACTCCTGATGCTGTCGATAGCAACGAGTATCGACGCATTGGCTATCGGTGTAAGCTTCGCATTCCTTGATATAGCAATCATCTATCCGGTTATCATAATTGGATTTGTGACATTTCTTCTATCGTTTTTAGCTGTAGGATTAGGAAAACATTTAGGGTATTTATTTTCCCGCAAGATTGAAATTATTGGCGGAATAATCCTTATCGGGATCGGATTGAAAATATTATTCGAGCATATAGGATTCCTTTGATGCTATAGCAGGATCGGCGCTGATTCTATATTTAATGTCCGATCTCTGTTTAGATGAAACTTCCTGCCGTAAATTCTTGTTTTCATGACAGTATAACTTATTTCTTCAAGAATATTAATGAAAAGATATATCAAATTGGCAGCTTTTAGTTTTATAGTCATAACTCTATTTTTAATGGTCTTGTTATCGCAACAAAAAAATAATGGGGAAAAAACAACAATGACGAATTTAACTTCTAATGTTCCGCTCGATACCGCTACTTTCGGGGCGGGATGCTTTTGGTGTGTTGAAGCTATATTTCAGAAACTTGATGGTGTTGTATCGGTGAGTTCCGGATATTCTGGGGGTCATACCAAGAATCCATCTTACGAAGATGTTTGTTCCGGTGAAACCGGTCATGCGGAAGTATGCCAGATAGCATATGATCCAAAAAAAATATCGTATGATGAATTGTTGGAAGCATTCTGGATGAGTCATGATCCGACTACGATGAATCAGCAGGGTGCAGATGTCGGTACGCAGTATCGCTCTGCGATCTTCTATCATAACGAAAAACAGAAAGAGCTTGCCGAAGCTTATAAAAAGAAATTAAACGATGAACATGCATTCGATAATCCCGTTATAACGGAGATAAGTCCCTTCAAGGAGTTTTACAAGGCGGAAAATTATCACCAGAATTATTTCAACGAAAATTCCAATAAGCCATACTGCATGTTAGTAATTCGACCCAAGCTGGAAAAATTCGAGAAAGTATTCAATGCAAAAGTCAAAATTAAAAAGTAAAAAATAAATTGTACTATCTCCGAATATTGTATGTAGGTTTTGCATTTCAATCAGGGAATTCATATTTTTAAATCAGAAAATTTGGAGGAAAACTGAATCTTTTCCTCGAAATGATTCATCAAATCAGCATAAATGCCCTGACACCTGAGGATTGGCTGTCAGATTAATTTGAAACAAGTGAACATATCTAAAAAGGAGAATATTATGGCAATTACTTTAGGAGCAAAGGCGCCTGATTTTAAGTTGGTGGACGCAGATAGGAAAGAACGGACTTTATCTGAATTCTTGAATCGAAAAACTATTCTTGCATTCTATCCGGGCGCATTCACAGGAGTTTGCACAAAGGAGTTTTGCGCTATTCGCGATGCGATGGCGAACTTTAACAACATGAACGCGCAGGTTGTCGGTATTAGTGTCGATGGACCGTTTGCAAACAAAGCATTCGCCGATGCTAATAAACTGACATTTCCTTTGCTTAGCGATCTTTCGAAGGAAGTCAGCAAGAAGTACTGTGGTCTATATGAAGATTTTGCAGGCGTGAAAGGTTATACAACTTCTAAGCGTGCAGTGTTTGTGCTTGATAAAACCGGTATCGTAAAGTACTTGTGGGTTACCGAAAATGCCGGAGTCGAACCACCCTACGAGGAAATTAACAAAGCATTGGCTTCATTTTGATGGGAAGTCTGATGTTCGATGTTGGATGTTCGTTTGAATTATTTTAAAATATTGGATAGAAGAATCTATGGCTAATCTAAAATCCGGCGATCAAGCGCCGGAGTTTACACTATCATCAATCGATGGAAATAAATTCTCTTTGTCCGATTTCAAGGGGAAGAAAGTTGTTCTTTATTTCTATCCGAAGGACGACACACCCGGCTGCACAAAAGAGGCATGTTCGTTTCGCGACAATCTTGCGCAAGTAAAAAAGAAGGGTGCGGTTGTATTCGGCATCAGTGCCGATGCTGTAAAATCGCATCAGAAGTTCACCGAGAAGTACGATTTGAATTTTCCTCTGCTCAGCGATGAAAACAAAGAAGTACTAAAAGCGTACGGAGTATGGAAGAAAAAATCGTTTATGGGGAAATCTTACATGGGCATCGAGAGGACGACATTCATCATCGACGAACAGGGAAAGATTATTCATATCTTTCCGAAAGTCAAAGTTGAGGGACATGTTGATGAGATACTAAAAGTTTTGTAATAAATCAATAACAATCACAAAGGAATATCAATGGATAGTACACGATTAAACATATGGGATAATGTTCCAAATTTTAAATTAGAAACTTTTGATCCAAACAGAAACGATTTTGCTGAAGTAACTTTGGAGTCGATCAAGAAAAAGAAAAAGTGGACGGTACTGTTTTTCTATCCGGCAGATTTTACATTTGTATGCCCAACTGAATTGGCTGACCTTGCGAATATTCATAAAACACTCAAAGAACTCGGTGTAGAAGTTATCGCTGTAAGCACGGATACTAAACATACACATTTCGGATGGATACAGGCAGAACAACTTTTGAAGAGTGTGAAATATCAGATGGGTGCGGATCCAACCGGAAATGTCTCAAGAATGTTCGGTGTTTATGATGAGCAAAGGGGCCAGGCATTTCGCGGTACCTTCATTATAAATCCTGATGGAGCACTTGTGGGTTCGGAGATTAATTATAATGATGTCGGACGTAATGCCGACGAATTGCTTCGCAAGGTTAAGGCGAATATTTATTTGGCTGGGCATCCTAATGAAGCATGTCCTGCCAAGTGGGAACAAGGCGATAAGACTTTAAAACCCGGAGCGAAGCTGGTTGGAAAAGTTTACGAGGCATTGAAGAAATAAATGATCTACCTTACACGAAAAGAACATTTTTCATCGTCGCATCAACTGTATAATCCGAAGTTCTCCGAGAAGGAGAACTTTGAGATTTACGGCAAGTGCGCATACCCTCACGGACACGGTCATAACTATGAACTTGAAGTAACTGTTGCCGGTGAACCGCATAAAGACACGGGAATGATTCTGGATCTGAAAAAGCTTTCCGAGATCATCGAGAAAGAGATTCTTGATAAAGTTGATCACAAACATTTAAATATGGATGTTGATTTCCTGCAGGGAGTTCTTCCCACGGCAGAAAATCTCTGCGTGGTTTTCTGGAATATTCTGGCTCCAAAAATTCCTGAGGGTAAACTCTATTCCATTAAAGTCTATGAGACGCCGAACAACTATGCCGAGTATCGGGGTGAAAAATGAAAAAAAGAAATCCTGAAAAAATCGAGAACGCAGTAAAAGATATTTTAGAATCGATAGGTGAAAATCCACACCGCGAAGGATTAATCCGAACACCAGAGCGGGTTGCAAAGGCATGGAAGTTTTTCACCAGCGGTTACGAGCAGGATATTAAGAAAGTCCTGAACGGCGCCGTGTTCAAAGAGAAGTACGACGAGATGGTGATTGTGAAAGACATAGATTTTTTCAGCATGTGTGAACATCACCTTCTGCCGTTCTACGGTAAAGCGCATGTAGCGTATATCCCGAACGGAAAGATAGTCGGCTTAAGTAAAATACCTCGATTAGTGGAAGTCTTCAGCCGCCGGCTTCAGGTGCAGGAAAGAATGACACAGCAAATTGCCGATACACTTTTCCAAACGCTTGAACCCGACGGCGTAGCAGTAGTGATCGAAGCGCGGCATTTATGTATGATGATGCGCGGAGTTGAGAAACAAAATTCTGTTGCTACCACAAGCGCTATGCTTGGCTCGTTCCGCGATGATGAACGAACGCGGAATGAATTCCTCAAACTTATCAACAGCCAGCTAGCATGAAGAAGAAAAGGGAAGAGGTCATTATCCATCGTCCTGTTGTTTGGGTAACAGGCGCGTCCCGCGGCATTGGTCGGGAGATTGCAAAACAATTTGCATTTCTTGGATGCGAAGTTTGTCTATCCGCCCGGAATAAAAAAGACCTCGCCTCTGCCGTGAAGGAGATTATAAAGTTAGGCGGCAGTGCATATTCTTTTCCGCTTGATATTACTCAGACTAAATCCATCCAAACCGTACACCGTCAAATCCAAAAGAAGATCGGTGATGTGGATGTTCTTGTAAATAATGCTGGCATAACATCGTTCAAGCCATTCATCGATACTACATCAAAAGATTTTGAGAAAATTATATCGACCAACTTAATTGGACAAGTTGCCTGCACAAAGGAAGTACTTTCTCCGATGGTGAAGCGGAAGGGTGGATGGATATACAATATCATTTCGATGGCTGCGAAGAAGACATTCGTGAATTCAACTGCATACTCTGCCTCAAAAGCAGGAATGGAGGGATTTGGAAAAGTATTGCGCGAAGAACTAAAGCAGTACAATATTAAAGTTGTGAATGTTTACCCCGGTGCAACCTCGACCGGTATCTGGAATCCCAAAGTGCGCGAGAAATATTCCTATCGTATGATGAAAGCAAAAAGTGTTGCTGAGGCAATTCTATCCGTTTACCAAATGCCTGATGATGTTGTGGTTGATGAAATTGTTGTGAGACCTGTGTTGGGGGATTTGAACTGATCAGTAAGGTTGGGTTACTTAATCAGATTTTAATCATTTCAATTTGTATTTATATCTTCATTGCCTTGCGAATTTAATGAGTGATTGATATTCATTTTCATCGGCTTCACGAAGAGCTTTCAGATACGCCGACCTTGCAGCACCTGGTGCTGTCAGATTGATGCTTCCCCATGAAAAGGGGAGCTGACCAAATCCATGGCTTACGAGAATATCTGCAATGAGGCGGGAATGTCTTCCATTTCCGTTTGAGAATGGATGAATCGTAACAATCCGGTGGCTGAATCTCACAGCGATCTTATCCTCATCAAACACTTTGTGATCGATCCAGTATCGGCAATCATCCAAGAGCTTTTTTATTTCGGTGCGAATTTGATTTTTGTCTACTCCAAGGTTCTTATTCGATGTTCGGAATTGTCCTGCCCACTTCCAAATATCATCAAACATCTTTTTATGCAGCTCCCTCACAAACTCCTCGGTGAGTATCTGCTGGAAACCGAATTTTCTTTTCCTAGTCCATTCTATGGCTTTCTCCACTCCAAGCTGTTCAAATTCGTCAAGCTCGCCCCTCGTCGTAATCGTCGGTATGAGTAAACCTTCTTTCTCATCTTCATCAATTGGAGTTTGACCATCTGTGTAATCGAGATCTAATCCCATAGATGTTTCGGCATTTCACGCTTAATTTTTTCGGCTTTGTCTCTGATGGCTTTCTCAAGTCTCTCTTCCGTGTTCTTTTGTTCTTCAAGTCCCATGGAATGAGATGTCCTGAGTACGATATCGCGTGCAACCTGAAGTGCACGCTTTTCAATCATACTCTGGATTGTACCATCTTTTGGGATAAATGCATATACAAAATTCATATTTAAAACCTCGGCGGCAGCTCTCAGTTTTCCGATTGATATTGTTTCGTCTCTTTCACGAATCTCAAGTTGGTTGATATTTTGTGGAGATACTTTCAGCCGCCTGCTAAGCTGTTTGAGCGACATATTAAGAACCTTCCGAATAGTATTGATCCAACCACTTTGAGGAACAATTAAATCTGAGGAGATATTTTTTATTTTATTATATTTTTTATCGAGGTGATCAATCATCAAATTTTGTTTTTCGGTATTCATAAAAGACTCCAATCTTGAATGGATAAATATAAAGCTATATCTTGATAATTCCAAAATATTATCAAGCTATGGATTGATATAATGTTCCATAAATCAATCTACAAATTGATTATTTCATTTGTTTTCGATATTTTCGTTAGTTTTAGGCATAAATCTCTATTCGAACCTATATCCTAAGGCATCGCAACTCAGTTACACCTGTCAAGTGAAGCTTGATAGCTATGCAAATCAGTGGAAAAACGTTTCGAGCGTGCCTTTATACTTGTAAGTTATATGATGAAATTTTTTAAGGAAGGGGAGATGGCTGTTATCAGGAAACTTTGAAAGTAAACGCCAGATGATCCAAGGTAGAAGCACGAACGTGAGCAATATGAAAATGAGGATGCGGTTAACTGTTTTTGATTTTATCCTGATATAACTCTCACTTTATATAAAACATAAGCAAACTTTCTGATTTCTACAACTCTCACCATGCATACGGCATGCGAAACATTTTTCAGCTAACTACTTTCGCCGAAGGCGTTCGTTCGGAACAATATAGGTCTGTTATGTGCCCGAAAGTTTGCATGTCAAATCAAAAATAAACCGATAGTAAGAGTGACGAAGTTAAGTTCGAAACTCTATATTCTCTAGTATTATTACTAACGATGAATCTGAAAGTAATATTTTGCTCTCCCGACAAGGAAATGTTATTTGTTAACCAATATTCTATTCCGATAAGTACCTGAACTGTACTATACAGACGGCGGGATATTTCTTTATAATAAGAGCGATCATATTGTGAGTATTCAAAACCACTACCGATACCAGCGTAGGGAGAAAGATCATGATTAAGGTTGAAGTGTCGCTTGATATAGGCAATAACACCTAAATCAGCGCCGTAAGATTTAGTTTCGTCAGTCAAATCTTTGGAGTAGTCATATGAACCAAAAAGGATAATTTGGAGAGCATAATTATCACTGAACCAATATATCCCTCCGAGCCCACCACCTAAAGTGAGACCATTGAAGGCAAATGTCAAAGCCTTCTTCCCTTCGTTCGATAATGTGTCGATACGTTGAGTATTTTGGGGAAACAGGGGCGAGGTACACACAAGGAGCAGGAAAAGGACAAACTTCGAAGGCGATTGTTTCATAGACATTCTTTTCATTGAAAAGTGTTTCATAGTAATTATCGGAAGATTTAAGTTCTTTTTTTAATTAAAACTACATAGAAAAAGACCGTAAACAATATAGAGATTGCTTCTAATATTAGAAAAATACTTCGGTATAAAGTCCACGGGGTTCCATCTCTGTATAGATCTCTCAGTTTTTGTCTACTATCATTAATATTATTGACAGACTTAAGATATTTATCTGCGAATAATTCCTGTTTTAAAAATTGATAATATTCCATTGTAATGGTTCCTTGCTTAAATTTTTCAGCAAGGATTTTCTCCTCTTCATCGAGATATTTTATACCTTCAAAGTTTATTACATAGATAGGAACGTGTAGCCCATTTAATAATCGAGCATCTAGAAAAGCATTTTGATTTTGAAGAGCTTCCATAAAGTAATTCATATGAGCCAATTGGGTATCATAAACTTTATTATTGAATTCATTAATTTTATAAGTTGAGAATTCAATGCCCCCTAAAAAGACAGTTACAAACACTAAGAGAAGTCCAACAATAGTATCTATTGTCTTTATTTTCATATACTCATGGATAAATTTTTGATCCGATAATCTTTCCAACAAATTAAGGGTGGGTAGTTGGGGATTACAAATTCCAACTTAATTACAGATAACTTCTGTATTAACGAATTTCGTTTAGCCCAGCCCTGTCGGGTGGATTGCTTAGTCCAATAGACTGATAATTTCTTCAAATGTTCTGTTGCTAACATGCTTGTGAATTGTTGTTGCTTTTTCACCCTGTCTCTTTGGACCATAATCTTTGACATTATCGCCCACATTAATTCCGCTTAGTATAGTAAATATTAGTGACTATGTCAAGCATCCTAAATTGCAATTCTCACAAAAATTTTTAATCTTTTCAATCATTACATTCATTTTAATCATTACAATAAATTACTATGAACCGACAGGACGCACTCACACTTTTAAAAGAGTACACAAAAAATGAAGCATTGTTAAAGCACATGTACGCAGTCGAAGCGGCAATGTGCGCCTACGCTAAAAAATTCTCCGAGGATGAGGAGAAGTGGGCTGTCGTTGGCTTGCTGCACGACTTCGATTATGAGAAATTCCCAACCGCGCCCGATCATCCATTGAAAGGATCAGAGATTCTGAGGGAGAAAGGGTATCCCGAAGATATACGTCTTGCTATACTCGGTCATGCAACATATTCCGGCGTACCGCGGGATACTCAGATGGCAAAAGTACTTTACGCGTGCGATGAGTTGTGTGGTTTCATCACCGCCTGCTCTTTAGTAAGACCGAATAAAATATCCGACCTGCAGGTCTCATCAGTGAAAAAGAAACTCAAGGACAAAAGTTTTGCCGCCAATGTGAACCGTGAAGATATCACTAAAGGATGTGAAGAGCTTGGCGTGCCGATGGATGAGCATATCCAGTTTGTTATTGAGGCAATGAAGTCTGTCTCGGTTGAGCTTGGATTGTAAAAGAGGATTGTGCTTTATCATTGTAAATGACCCTCTTCCCATTCGGGGTTGTCCAAAAAGAAAAATATCTGGTAGCCGCAGATCATGCTGTTTGCTTGATGGTGCTTTGCGCCACTTTATGTCTCCGAACGTTGTCGAAAAACGCAACCATGAAGGTTGCGGCTACCACCCAAAACCCACTTATTAGTCAACCCCGATTAAGGGATGAGGGTGAAAATCAATCTTTAGAAAAAATCAACCGTGAAGCCGGCACCGATTGTTTTTAGCCGCTGATCAAAATACTCGGCAAACATGTGCCTCCCAGAATAATAGGCGAGATAAATTGTCGGACCTTTTTTGTACCATTCACCGAATTTTATTCCGACCTGAACCTGATGCGATGCAGAATATCCTGATATTCCCGTTAAGCTGACGTTGTATGCGCAGAATAGATTTGTTTTCTGCCCGGCTATTCGTCCGATGATGTCGTAAAAATAAACCTCAATGCCTGTAAGGTAGGCAAATCGCTTTACGATTGCAGGGCGCACTAACGTTGCGTATGATAAGCCCGCATAATATCGTGTGGCTCGGTTCTGTCGGTCGATTCTGTGAGCGATAACCAACTCGCCGAAATCTCTTGTGAAGGGTATCGGCTCTCGGTTATCGAGCCATGAATTTGTATTTAGATTGTAATGCCCATCGACAAGATGCGCGCTGTGGTGAAGTATTCGGAGCCGCGCCTGTAAGGTTCCTTCATCGAAGTATTTTGAGAAAGATAAATTCCCGCCGAAGAAACCATCGATCGCATCGATTTGGAGTCGAAGACCTTGAGCGCCGGTAGTGAATGCATAGGCAAAAAAATCTATCCCTGCTGAAAATCGCAATCTGTCATCCGGAATCTCTAATCCAAAAACATCAATCGTATTCCCGATATCGACTTTCATTTTTGAGTCATCGAGAAACTTGAAGACACCGATCCTCGGCTCGCTGATGTGCGCTTTCAACGGAGCGAAGTTGATTCCGTTCGGGAGAAAAATAAACTCCATCGGTTGCTGTTCACGCTCTTGAGCGATAAGCTGAAGTGAGAATGCCGAGAATAAAATAAGTTTTACTAATAGTTTCATTTCAATCTGAAAGAATTTCAGTCAATATAAGGAATTTCAATATGATTATGAACTCTTTTGGAACTGATAGAATAATTTCCTACATTTCCAAAAATTCAGACTGTTGTTCCATATAGGAGAACCGAACATGTATAGATTGTTACTATCCGGCATTTGTATTTTTTTCATATTGGAAATACCGCTCTTTGCCCAGGAAGATGAAGAACAAGTACCTTTGCCTCCGAAACACAGTGTCCAGGGGAAGATAGGTGGTGCGGGTGGATTTACACAAAACATCTTGTTCCTTGACCTTAACCCGATAAATGATATGCTGAAGATATCTAATGCAGCAACATTCAGTAATAATCCGATGTTATTACTCGGCGGACAAGGATACGGATACATTATGCTCATTCCGAATCTTCGAGTCGGCGGTTTAGGCGCAGGTGGATCGATTGTGTCGAAATCTTACGATCCGATTTCAAATATTCGGCGGGATGTGGAACTCTCGGTCGGTTTCGGTGGTGTAACAATCGAGTACGCGGTTCCTGTTGTTCCACGATTAGACATTGCGTTCGGCGTAATGCTCGGTGCCGGTAGTACAAGCATTAGAATGACACGTAATATTAATTCCAACAAACTCTGGGATACAATCTGGGATGAATATAGTATAACCTATCCAAATATCGATGAATATACACGCAATCTATCCGGCTCATTCTTCATCTATCAGCCATCATTGAATATTGAGTATGCTGTATTGCGTTGGGTTGGTCTTCGTGTTGGCGTCAGTTATAACGGTATGGCGGTCAACGATTGGAAGCTTGACAATAAATACGATCTTATCGGTGTGCCCGATAAAGTTAGCGGAAGAGGTTTTATGATTAATGGCGGAATATTCTTGGGGACATTCCTCTACTGATAAAAAAATATTTCCTTGAGTTATGGGATTGTCCAGAAAATCTCTCGCAAAGACGCAAAGTAGTCTCAAAATGTATTTTCTGCGTTTCTTTGCGGGCTTAGCGTCTTGGCGTGAGACATATTTTTTTAGACAACCCCGTAACTCATTAATGTCGTCATTTCTGATTGTAACTCCCATTCATATTTATTTCTTGTTAAGAACTTCCTTCATCTTCTCGATAAGTATCTGATTCTGTTCATCCGTTCCTATTGTGATTCGCATGCAGTGGGGGAGACCGAATGCTTTCAGAGGTCTGATTATCACTCCGCGTTTAAGCAGTTCCATGTAGGTTGTGTTGACTTCATCTTCGGTTTTCATTTCAATCATAACAAAATTCGCTTCTGAAGGTGCGACATTCATTCCAATTGTTCGGAGTGAATCAGTAACAAATGGCAACCCGCGCGAGTTTAATTCAAGTGCGCGATGTACGAAATCTGTATCCTTTAATGCTCCGATTGCCGCCGATTGTGCCAGAGTATTCGGCTCGAATGGAAGTTTAACTTTCAGCAAATTCCCGATAAGCGTTTCATGAGCGAAACCATAACCGACCCGCAGACCTGCGAGTCCGTAAATTTTAGAGAAGGTTCGAAGTGTAATTACATTATCGTACCGGTATCGCATAGAGTCGGGATACGACGGATTATCTTGAGCGTATTCGAAATATGCTTCATCTAAAATTATTAGGGCACGCTCGGGAACCTTCTTGTAGAATTCATCGAATTCTTGTTTTGTAAATATCGTTCCGGTCGGATTGTTTGGATTAGCCAGATATATGATCTTCGTGTGTTCGTTGATCTTATTTGCGAGTGCCGGGAGATCGTATCTCCAATTTTTATAAGGAACCGTTTGATATTTCACACCGCGGGAACGTGCAAGAACCTGAAAGCCGATGAAAGCCGCTTCAGTCGTCAAAACTTCATCGTTATCGCACAGAAACGTTCTGATTATATACGACATGATACCGTCCGATCCGTTCCCGATGATAACGTTATCGACCTTAACTTTAAATTTTTCGGCAAGGACAGTACGTAAATCGAAACCTCCATCCGGGTAGTAATTCAATCCATCGATGCGAGTGCGGAGTTCTTTTATCGCCATCGGGGATGAACCGAGCGGGTTTTCGTTTGAAGCTAATTTTATTATATCTTTCAGCCCGAATTCCCGTTTAACTTCTTCGATAGGTTTTCCGGCTTTATACGGTTGTAGCGATTCGATGTAAGGAGGGACAAGGGGCATATAATCTATCTTTTGATTTGATATTGATGGTTTATGATTTGGAAGATAGCAAACGAAGTGTTGAAAATCAAACACATACGGGTTATATCTGATCAGGCAGTTCCTCTTTGGATATGTAGTGTAGATTCGTTATTTTCATTCAAAGACTTATTAACTGCTGGAGATCGATGGAACGCTTTTTACTAATTTGAAATTTAATTTTATGTGATCCGATTCATCTATCTCTTAATGATTCGTTTAGTTAATATCGGTTTATTGATTCTCAGTTTCATTGTTGGGCTGATCGCTCAGCATGGTGAGAAGCTGCCATCCGGTTCCATCAATCAGGCTGCCTTCCCATTTCATCATTGTCCCGATTCATCTTATACATTACCGAACCAGTTTATCATCCCCGGTTCTGAGACAGTAATGTTAGATTCTTTTCGCTTGATACCTAATAGTGACTATACTCTCAACGTACGGTTTGGAATTCTTTCAGTTAACTGTTTTGCCGTCGGTCGATTCATCTCCGATTCGTCCATACATACAATAACAATTTTGTATAACTCGCTGCCGTTTAATTTCAAACCAAGTTACCGGCATCGTGAAGCAGTTTTGAAAATCGATTCGGCAACGGGTGAAACTAGATCGGTCGCTAAAACCACCAGCCCTTTTTTGTTTGACGATCTCTTCAGCTCAAATCTCCAGAAAAGCGGTAGCATCGTTCGGGGTTTTACATTTGGTTCCAATCGTGATCTCACACTCAACTCAGGTTTCCGCATGCAGATGTCAGGTAATCTTACCAACGATATCGATATCATCGCAGCTCTTACGGATGAAAACACTCCGATTCAACCGGAAGGAACAACGCAGACATTGCAGGAAGTCGATAAGGTCTTTGTTGATATTCGTAGTCCAAGCTTTGGCGCGACACTGGGAGATTTCAATGTGAATCTTTCCGGGAATGAGTTCGGAAATCTAAACCGTAAACTTCAGGGCGCAGAAGGCACTGCAAGTTATCGCACACGAGGTATAGGTGGAGATGTTTTATTGTTGGGCGCCGCTACACGCGGTAAATTCACCACCAATCAATTCCAGGGATTGGATGGAGTTCAGGGTCCGTACCGGCTCGCAGGCGAGAACAATAATCGCACAATAATTATCGTGGCGGGAACTGAACGTGTTTACGTTAATGGTGAACGAATGTCTCGTGGTGAAAATGCCGATTATATTATTGATTATTCAATATCCGAAATTTCTTTCACGCCTAAGCGACTGATCACTCGTGGATCGCGGATTGTAGTGGATTTTGAATACAATGACCGCCAATTCAATCGGAATATACTCGCCGCAAAATCGGGGACAAATCTATTCAATGATAAGTGGCACTTCAATGCAATGTTTGTACAGGAAAGTGATAACGAAAAATCTCCGATTGATGCTACATTGAGTGATACCGATAAAGTAATCCTTAGCCAGGCAGGATCTGACCGATCAAAAGCTGTGAAGTCCGGCGTGGAATTAGTTGGTTCTGGTAAAGGACAGTATCGAGCGATGGATTCAACCGTTACTATCCCTTCCGCTACCGACAGCATGATGCGGATTTACAAATATGCACCGGAAGATACCATCAACTCAATATATAGTATTTACTTCAGCAATGTCGGTGCAGGAAATGGAGACTATAAAAAAGTTTCTATCGGCCATTTTGAATTTGCAGGCGTTAAACAAGGTAGTTACGCTCCGATTCGGTATCTGCCATTGCCTCAAAGTCGTACATTTACCGATTTCGATCTGGATGGAATGATAACAGATAATTTTAAGGTTAGCGGCGAATATGCTTTTATGAAATTTGATCCTAATAAATTCTCCTCGAAGAATGACAACGCATTGAATGGGTCGGCTGTGAAATTTACATTGCAATACTTTCCGCAAAATGTTCGAATCGGTAAGACCGACATCGGGTCATTCGATCTCACATTAAAAGAACGATTTATCGATGAACGATTTGTCTCGCTTGACCGAATCAACGAGGTGGAGTTCAGCCGGAAATGGAATATTGCGGATTCTTCGGGCGGTGATGAAGAGATTCGGGAAGGAGCGCTGAAATACCAACCTGTGCAAGCTGTCGATATAGGCGGCAGTGTTGGGCGGATAAAGCGGGGTGATAAGTTTACATCAAACCGTTATGATGCTTTCGTCCGAATCAGAAAGGAATTGCTACCGCAAATCGATTATATGATGGAGAATATTAAGAGTCGTAATACTACCTTTGATCAGGACGGAAACTGGATACGGCAGGGCGGAAGTATCGAATATCCATACGGAATTATTATACCGCGCTTAAAGTTAACGAGTGAAAATCTCTCCACCCGAAGCATCTCACGAAATAATTTATTAGATGGAAGTTACCGCTTCAACCAGATTACTCCGGGTGTTTCAATCGGTAAAGATCAACTTGTTTCATTGGATGCCGATATGGGATGGTGGTGGGATGATTCAATATATACCGGTACATTGCAGCGAGCCTCGAGAACATTTACTCAGATTTACAGCGCACAGTTGCGAGAATGGAACTCGGTTTCTTCCCGTCTCGACTTTACAATCCAGAATAGAAAATTTACAGATCAATTCAAGCAACGCAAAAACGATGATGTTCAGACAATACTTCTACGGTGGCAATCTCAGGTCAATCCGTTTAACAGGGGAATCGAATCGGATTGGTTCTATGAATTAGCAACCGAGCGCTCTGCCAGATTGGAAAGGGTATTTCAGCGCGTACCTAAAGGCACAGGGAACTACGTTTACATGGGGGATCAAAATGGGAATCATCTTATCGACCAGCCCGATTTTACATTGAGCCGTTTTGATGGTGACTACATTACATTTACCATTCCGAGTGACGAGCTTATACCCGTAATCGATCTTAAAGCAAGCTTGAGGATTCGCATCAGCCCTGCAAAAATATTTACAGGAAATGGATGGTTAAATAAAGCCGTATCTACATTGTCGACCGAGTCATATTATCGGGTTGAAGAAAAAAGCACGGAACCTGATCGGAAGCAGATTTATTTTTTGCACCTCAGCAAGTTCCTTTCCGATCGAACTACACTTAGCGGGAATAATCTTTACACGCAAGATATCTTTTTTTTGGAAAATAATTCAGAGTTGTCATTACGATTTAGGTACACACAGCGCCGTGGATTAACTCAATATGCAACCCAAAATGAGAGGGCTTATGCTCGTGAAAGATCGGTCCGCCTCCGATGGCAATTCATACCTGAAATCGCAAATCAAATAGACTATATCAATAAAAAGGATATATTGTTTGCAAATCAGGTGAGTAATCGGGCAAGAGATATCGCCGCAAATGCAGTAACAACAGATTGGTCATACCGCCCGGAACAGCAGATCGAGCTTGGTTTTAAGTTCAGCGTATCCCGTGCGACTAATTTTGATACGACAACTGCCGATATGAACGATGAATCGATTCGTTTAGTTTATTCGATTGAAGACCACGGTCAAGCGCGGGCAGAGATAATAAGAGAGGAAGTAAATATTCAGCACGCCGGTGTGTTCCTGCCGTTCGAATTAACAGACGGTAAGTTTGATGGCAAAAGCTGGCTATGGCATCTTAGCCTGGAATACCGTCTGACAAAATTTATCCAAGCCACATTAAGCTATGATGGGCGAAGCGAAGGAAAGCGTGTTCCGGTTCATGTTGGGAAAGCAGAAGTTAGAGCATTTTTCTAACGTGCTTCTTTCTGTCGGGAAATATTTTTTGCCTTCATTATATTTTCTGTGAAATTCTGTTTCACGCCGTTTCACAAAATAATATATTAATTTATTTTTGGCATACAAAATATTCCTCACCTGAAGAATAAATATATTTTTTATTTCACTTTTTATCTTGCTTTTGAAATTCTTTCTGCTTATTATAATGCCACGTTGGTTCGTTAATTAAATCTGCTCTCAACGCACTCCTCAGGTATATCAAGGAAAATTAAGTCAAACACTCAATGGGGAGATTTTCATTTTAGAATTGGAAATGATAATCGTGAGAAATACACTAAATAATTTTTCTGAACACGTGTATTATTAATTGATAAAAATTTTATGACAGATCAGCCCGCAATTTTAGAATATCCTAGAACTGTATATTCTATAAAGAAAAAACCAAGCATCGAGATTGATGACAGTCGGGGCGATGATGGGAAATGTACAGATACAATCACAAAAATATACTGCACATCGTTCGATTCCCGCATTGGCAGAATATACGTTGCCTCCACTGACAACGGCGTTTGCAAAGTAAGCGTTCCCCGTGAATCACGGAAGGACTTTTTTGCATGGTTGAAACAGCATTTTGAAATCGATGCGATTACCGACAACCGTTCGAAGAACAAAGATATCATCGATCAGCTTACACGATATTTTAATGGCAGACTTGCCAAATTTACATGCGCAGTCGACTTAATAGGCACGCCGTTTCAAATTAGGGTCTGGAAAGAATTGGCAAAAATACAATACGGTTCGACCATTACTTATAAGCATCTCGCCAAGCGTGTGCATGCACCCAAAGCATTCCAGGCTGTTGGAAGAGCAAACGGCGCAAATCCACTACCAATTATTATCCCGTGTCATCGTGTGATTGGAACAGACGGATCGCTCGTTGGCTACGCTTATGGAATTAAAACAAAAGAATTTTTACTTCGTCTTGAGGGAGCCATAATGATTTGACGTTGTGGTATGAAATGAATTGCCCAAAAGTCGGATAACGTTACAGCCAGAATAATCAATGAGAATTGATTATTTTTTTATCACTCATAGCAATCATAGTAATATCTTTTGGGGGTATGAAAAATATTCTTATCTTTTCTTTAAATATTTTTGAAGTTAATGTCTTTTATAGATCAAGTTAATCCGAAACAATTAGAAGCTATCAAAGCAGTCCAGGGACCTGTGATGGTTATTGCGGGACCCGGGAGCGGGAAGACGAGAGTTCTTACTTTTCGGATTGCCCATCTTATCAATATCGGCGTGCCGGCGTATCAGATATTGGCGTTAACATTCACAAACAAAGCGGCAAGCGAGATGAAGGAGCGCGTAACCAAGATCGTCGGCGATAAAAGTAAGTCTCTCTGGATGGGAACCTTCCATTCTATTTTCGCCCGGTTATTGCGTGTGGAGTGCGAGAAGCTTGGTTACGGGAAAAATTTTTCGATCTATGATACTCAAGACAGCATAAACCTGATCAAAAATGTTATGAATGATCTGGGTATCCCTGCGCAAAATTATAATCCCCGGTCAGTGTTATCAAGAATCAGCAGCGCAAAAAATCAGCTTATTACTCCCGAAGTATTTCAGGAACAAGCTGCGGATATTTTCGAAGAAAAAACCGGGATTATCTGGAATGAATATCGAAGAAGACTCAAACAGAACAACGGTATGGATTTTGACGACCTACTGTTAAAACCGATAGATTTATTTACACAGCATAAAAAAATTCTTGAATCCTACCAGGATCGGTTTAAGTTTATTCTGATCGATGAGTATCAGGATACAAACCATGCTCAGTATGTGCTCGTGAATTTACTGGCGCAGAAAAATCGTAATATATGCGTAGTTGGCGACGATGCCCAGAGTATATATGCATTCCGCGGAGCCGATATTCGCAATATTCTTGAGTTTGAAAGAAATTATCCCGATCTGAAAATCATTCGACTCGAACAAAACTATCGATCAACGAAAAATATCTTAAAGGCAGCCGACGAACTGATTAAAAATAATATTGATCAGATACCCAAGGATCTCTGGACCGAAAATGACGATGGAGCTAAAATCACAGTCCTGCATTGTGATGACGATGCAGATGAAGGAGGATCGATTGTCAAGAGCATCATTGAGGAGTCCGGTAAACACAAGCTACAGTTTAAAGAATTTGCAATCATGTACCGCACGAACGCACAATCGCGATCGCTCGAGGATGCACTCAGAAAGAACAGTATTCCTTACTCCATCATCGGTGGAGTAGAGTTCTATCTGCGTAAAGAGGTAAAAGATGTTCTGGCTTATCTGCGTTTACTCGTTAACCCGGATGATAATGAGAGCTTCCGGCGGATAGTGAATTACCCGAGTAGAGGAATAGGCGCGGTAGCTGTCGATCATCTGAAGAAATTCGCAGCCTCAAATTCTCTCGGTTTTCTTGAAGCAGCTGCACGTGCCTCGGAGATTTCGGGAATCTCTGCTAAGGGGAAAAATGCTATCGTCGCTCTTGCCGCGATGTTTACGAAATATCAAAGATTGCGAAGCGAGATGTCGATAAGCGAAATGTCGCGCGCTCTGGTAGATGAAATCGGAATACTTCACATCTTCAAAGATGAAGGGACGCCGGAAGCGATCGCACGATGGGAAAACGTACAGGAGTTACTTTCGGCAATCACGGAATTCTCGGAACAAAATGCAGAAGCAACGCTGGAAAATTTTCTCCAGGATGTAACTCTGGTTTCCGATGTTGATAGATGGGAAGATAAATTTAATGCAGTCACGTTGATGACGCTCCACAGCGCCAAAGGGCTGGAGTTTCCTGTTGTTTTTATTGCTGGTCTCGAAGAAGGATTGCTGCCATTCTATTCCTCAGAACCTGATCGGAAAACTCTTGAAGAAGAACGCAGACTTTTATATGTTGGTCTGACGAGAGCTAAAAAAATATTATTTTTAAGTCATGCTCGGATTCGTTTTAGATTTGGGGAGATCAGTTATCAATCGCCGTCTCGTTTCATAGATGAGATAGATTCATCCCTGATTGAAACGAAAAGAAGCATTGCGAAACATTACGCGGCAGAAACGGCGAAAAGAAAAATTGCCGATTCGAGCGTTAAAGCGCGACGAATGAAGAAAGAAAAATCGGAGTCTCATTATTTTACCGATGAGCAGCCTGATTACGATGGACAATCCGATGAAATGCTATACGAAGGCGCTGTTGTTGAACATGAAATATTCGGCAAGGGGAAAATCGTTCGTGTTTCCGGAAACGGTGATTCTCGGAAAGCTGTGGTCGAATTTTCTGATGTAGGTAGGAAAAATTTGATGTTGAAATACGCCCGGTTGAAGATATTATGAGACATCGGTTTACGAAAATGACGGTTGCAGTGTACCGATCAGGAGTTTATTATACCAGAGGATTGTATACGAAGATGAATGATGAGAATATCTTTTTCCTTTCGTCGGGAATTGCATTTAACGGTATTCTCTGTCTGATCCCGCTTTTGCTTCTTATTACGTCATTGCTTGGTATTGTAATAAATTCGTCGATTATACCTGTTCAAAAAATCGATGAGTTATTAAATACCGCTATTCCGTCTCAGCCATACTCCCGGCAAATTACCACAACTCTCAAAAATGTTATACAGGATATCATAAAATATCGTTCAACATTCGGTTTGTACGGTATTGCCATTTTGATTTGGGCATCTGCCTCGATGTTCAGTTCGATTCGCCATGTACTGAATCAGATATATAAGCTCAAACCGACCAAGCTTGTCGTTATTACCATCATAGAGAATATCATTCTCGTCATTGTTCTTGGGATCCTCTTTCTAGTAGCAAACATGTTTTCATGGATGTTTCTTCTTATCGATACTTTTTTAAAGCAAATCCCCGGATTGGATATCATCAATCTTTCCCAATTCGCTAAATCAATTTCCTCTGTTGCTTCCTATCTTCCGGCATTAGTCATGTTTTTCGTAATTAACCGGTTTATTCCAGATAAAATGATCACGAATAGAATTGCACTGGTATCAGCAGTGACAACAACTTCCTTGTGGTGGATCGCAGGAAAAGGTTTCGGTTGGTACCTTACGGCATTTCATACATATAGCAATCTATATGGAACCTACGCTTTTTTCCTCGTGTTCTTAGTATGGGTTTATTACTCATCAATTGTGTTTATTGTGGGTGTTATTGTAGGTCAGTTATTTCGAGAGAGAAAAATAGAACTTGATATGCACCCATAAAGTCGGTGTGTTACCTGATTTACTTGATTATCCATGCCTCTCTCATGTCTACAATGTATAATATGAGTAATGTCTTATTGACATTAAAACCGGAATAAGATAAATTAAATACATACATCTCTCGAATATTTATCAAAAGTTTATATTACGAAAACAAGTCCAACACTTGTTACAGCTTATTATTCTCGGCAGAATTAATCGAGAGAAAATAGTGGGTTTGAATATCTATCGATGATTTAATTTTCAATAAAAATAAATGAATTTAGGACAGGTATTATTGATCGTTTTAGCGTTAGCGTTGTTGGCGACACTACAGCTTACAATCAACTCATCGCTCCTGCGCGCGTCATTAATAACCATGGATAACGAGTCCAGGATCGATGCAATTTCTATTGCACAAGCTATGGTCGATGAGATAAATTCTAAAGCATTTGATAGTTGCACAGTTGGTAAAGTAGCTCATTTTACATCTGAGTTGACACCGCAAAATCGTTTCGGACCTGAAGGTACCGAATTAACCGTTCCTACTTATGATCAAGAACCATTTAAGTCTCGTACTATGTTCAACGATGTAGATGATTACCATCGTTATACACGGCTCGATCACTCATCAAATCTCGGAACTTTTATTGTAAGAGATAGTATAATTTACGTTACTAACACTAATCAAGATGTTTATTCTTCAACACAGACGTGGTACAAAAAGATAATTGTAGTTGTGAAACATCCAAACATGCTCGATTCAATTATCATTAGTTCAATCGATCGTAATTACCCGAAAAAAGTATCGTTTATGTTGGATTCTGTTATGATAAAATCACTATCAGTTTATCGTGAATATTTTTAGAAAAAAGGTTTGATCGGATAATGAGTATTATACTCGACATAATAGCGGCTACAATAATTGGCGGTATAATGTTGATTTCAATTTTCAGCATGATGGGTAATATAAATCAGGCGAACTTTGAGAAAACATTATCCACCAATGTACAGGGCAACATTATTACGCTTGCAAGAATTATGGAATCGGATATATTGAAAATTGGTTACCATACAAAAACCGATGCCATTCAGTCTGCCGATTCTACAAACATCGCTTTCAAATCAGATCTTACGAATTCCGGTACTGTTGTCTCTGTTCAATATTCATTGGGAGACACCGTAAGTAGCACAAGGAATGCCAATGATAGGATGCTGATCAGGCAGGCTACGGGACAACAGACTATCAATGCTAATGTCGGGATGACGTACTTACGATTTGCTTATTTCGATACATTAGGCAGAGAGTTGCAATATCCTCTTAATACCAAGGCCCGTCTTGATTCTATCAAAGCGATAAGGATAAAAATCCGATTGGAAAGCAGTGAACCTGTCTATTCATCGCTGTCGAATATTGCGGCGTATCAAAATGTGTACTGGGAAAAAACAATTTATCCCAAAAATTTAAATCAATAAGGTAATGATATGGGAAGCAATTCTATTTTTGGTGTACTTGCATTGATGGTCTTTTTCAGCTTGATCAATTCTTCCCTGAATGAGCGTGACCGACGTGCAGAAGATGATACTTATGGCTACATCAAGTATACAACTGCTCGCGAGATTGCAAGAAGCGGTATTAATGTCGCATTGAAAAGAGTTGCCGATAGCAGTACAGTTACGAATGTAGTCGGCTCACTTGATGGAGGTTCATACAATGTATCGCTAACCAGAATCAACGATACTCTCAATATTGTTAGCAGAGCACGATTCAGCGATACAACTTATAGGATTATTTCAAAACTGATTGTGTACTCAAAACCATTTCCCGGGTCCTTCGGTGCAGCGGTTGGTCTTGATGTAGATAATGTTAATTTCACCATTCCGAATGATAAAAAAAGCTCTGGTTTTGCAATTGATGGATTCAATCATGATACATCAGGTAATCTACTTACAGATACATTGGGAGTTCCCGGCGTTGCTGTCACAACGGCAACTGATACAACCAAAGTACTTATCTCTTCACAAGTTATTGATGGTACAAGAGACGTCGTCTATAATCCGGGACTAGTGAATCCTGCTGATTTTGTTGATGAGTATATTGCGCAAGCCGATACAATTATCAGCACGAATGGCAATCTCACGGGAGGAAGATATGGTTCTGCTGTAAATCCTGCGATTGTTTATATCAATGGTGGAGCAGACCCAAGCAACGATCTTAAAATAACAGGAACCTTCATCAGTGGTTGGGGAATTCTTGTAATTCATGGCTCGGCTACCATCAATGGTACATTCGATTGGAAAGGTTTAGTTATTGTATATGGGAATACAAACCTTGAATTTGATGCTTCATCCGGTAATGCTCATTTTATTGGAGCTGTTCTCATGGGTGGACCCTCAGGTAGTACATTTTATATGAATGGTAAGGCAAGAATCGAATACAGTACGTCAACGCTAAATACCTCAAAAAATATAGGTAAGCTTTTGGCATATCACATTCTAGATTGGTACGAATAAATAATCAGTACCCTCCGAAATGGACGGTTGGCTTTATGCCATCGTCCATTTTTTTTTCGATAAAAAAGAGCTATATTCTCAATAGAATATTTTGTTAAGATGTTATATTTTGATGCTCTGATTTATTAGGAAAGTAAAACATGCCAGTATCTACCGAAACAAATATGACTTCTGCATCCGATGATTCCAATAAATTGCCGCCGGCAAATGAATCATCAAATGGGAAAAAACAACCTTTCATTGCCGATGGGGTTACCGGTTTCATCGAATCGCTCATAAGAAAAAATATTGTTACACGGGAAAACGTTAATGGCGCTGTTGCATTCAAAAAATCTAACGATGGAAATGAAAAGCGGTTCCTCTTCCAAATTCTCATAGATGAATTTGGCGCTAATAGAGAAGCTGTGTACGCTGAGTTTGCAAGGTATTATTCATTCAAGACTATCGATCTGGATCCATCCGGAATCGAACGTGATCGCATTCAATTCATTAATCGTATTCTTACCGGACTACCACAGAAGATTCATGAAACAGCAATCCTGAATAAGGTCTTGCCGTTTCAGGTTTCCGATGGCGATTCCTCCAAACTGCAGGTTGTAACGCCCGATCCGTCTAATTCTGAAATTACCACGATTGCGCGTGCGTTCCAATATCCGAAACACGAGATTTGTTATATCTCCTGGAATAATTATGATGCCCTTTTCAGAGAAGTGATTGCAGATTCGCAAAGCAGACCATCAACCGCCTCAATAGAATACTTAGATGAAGACCAGGATGTTCAAATCGATGAGTTAGATGAAGAAATCCGCAAGGGGCACCTAAATGAGATTGTCGATAATTTTCTATCCGATGCCGTGCGATTGAATGCGAGCGACATCCACATCGTTCCTAAGGGTGCACGGAAAACCGAAATTCACTTTCGTATTGACGGACGGCTCTCATTATGGCAGGCGATCGATGATTTACGGGCTGATGCAGTAGCCGCTGTCATCAAAGATATCGCCAAGGGAACGGATCGTTTCGAACGCAATATGGCTCAGGATGGTTTTGTTCAGATAACTATTGAAAATAAAATTATCAGATTCCGTGTTTCGATTATTCCTTTGATCGGAAAAGAACTTAAAGTCAAGCTTGAATCTATCGTACTTCGTGTTCTTAGGGATCCTGAATCGAGCATTACAATCGATAACATCGGACTCCAAAATGAAGCGCTTGAACTTTTCAAAAAAGCCATCGCGAAACCATACGGGATAGTCGTTTTAACTGGACCGACCGGCTGTGGAAAGAGCACAACTCTTTTAGCTGCAATCCGGGCTGTGATGAATCCGGCTTATAATATAATCACCGTTGAAGATCCGGTAGAATACTTCATCGACGGCGCCCGCCAGGTTAAACTAAATCCAAAGCTGAGTTTTGAAGAAGCTCTTCGCGCAATCCTTCGTCACGATCCGGATATAGTTATGGTGGGCGAAATTCGTGACAGGCAAACAGCCGACCTGGCAATCAAACTTGCAAATACAGGACATCTGACATTCTCAACACTTCATACTAACGATGCGCCGAGTGTTATCGCACGTTTGTATAAAATGGGCATCGAGCCGTTTCTTCTTGCATATTCGATCAACATCATCGTCGCCCAACGACTTCTGCGAAAGCTTTGCGGCAGATGTAAAATTATAGATACTGAAATATTACCGATTACCTTGGAGCGGCTCGGCATCACCAAGGAAGATTCTGCCGGGATGAAATTTTATCGTCCGGTTGGATGCTTGCACTGTTTGAAAGGATATAAAGGGCGGACAGCCATCCATGAAGTTCTTTACTTTACAAAGGAAATTCGACAGCTCATTATGGAATCGGGTTCATCGATCAATGAAGAAGCGCTCCGCCAATTGGCAATCAAACAAGGGATGCGTACTTTGCGTCAGTCGGGAATTGAATTGCTCAGGCAGGGCGTCACTACCCTTGAAGAGGTTGCCAGTACAACCATCGAGGATTGATCTCGAGATGTTTTGCATCTGAAGATAAGATTCAGTACGTTCTATGTAAGATATTAATCTTAGAATTATTTTGAAGGGTGCCGTTATGGAAGGGTATATTGCAGTTGCGACATATTCAAACGAAATAGAGGCTGAACTCGCTCAAGCGACACTTGCCGCTGCAGGCATCGAATCTTATCTTAAATATGAGGATACCGGTCATATGATGCCGCCGCTCCAGCAAAGCGAGGGTGTGGAGGTTCTCGTTGAACCCAAAAATCTTGAAGAAGCGAAAACAATCCTATCCTCACAGGCTTTTGAAGCGCCGGGTCCATAAAAATTATCTCTTGATTCTATCAAATTCTTTCCCTAAGTTTGCTAATCATAAAATGAATTCAATTTAATGGCGAATGTTAAGGCAATTATTTAAAACGAAAAGTCTTGATCGAATTATTCATGAAACTGAGACCACATCAACTAAGCTGAAGCGGGTACTTGGTCCCGTAGATTTAATCGCGCTCGGCATCGGCGCCATCATCGGTTCAGGTATTTTCGCAACAGTGGGAACTGCTGTTGCGGGTGATGCAATGCGCCCAGGCGCCGGACCTGCAATCATCCTTTCTTTTTTACTCACCGCAGTCGCTTGCGCATTTTGCGGATTGTGTTATGCAGAGTTTGCTTCCTCGGTTCCCATCTCCGGAAGCGCCTACACGTATTCGTACGCCACCCTCGGCGAATTAGTCGCATGGATTATCGGATGGGATCTCATCATTGAGTACGCCGTGGGGAATGTTGCTGTCGCGATAGCATGGGCGGCATACTTTCATCAGTTGTGCGCCGGTATCGGGTTTGATATTCCCGCATGGATATCAGTCGATTATCGGAGCGCCGTTCAAGCAGGCAATACAGTTATACAAGCGGGAGGACAGGTTGATCCCTCGATCTCGCTCTTCTATAAGGCATGGATCGATCACCCGACGATTGCCGGCATTCCCATTATTTTCAATTTTCTCGCTGCCGCTATCGTTATGATAATTACCTGGCTGCTGGTTATTGGAGTGAAAGAATCCGTGCGCGCCAATAACGTCATGGTGGCAATTAAACTTGTTATCCTTTTCTTCTTTATCTACTCGGGTATCAAATACGTACAGCCTGAAAACTGGTCACCGTTCATGCCGAATGGATTTCCAGGTGTGTGGGTGGGTGCGAGCTTAATTTTCTTTGCATATATCGGCTTTGATGCAATATCGACTGCGGCAGAAGAATGTAAACGTCCCGAACGCGACATGCCGATCGGGATAATCGGTTCTCTCGTGATTTGTACGATTATCTATGTGGTTGTTGCCGGGGTGTTAACCGGAATGGTCCCGTGGAATAAACTTGGTGTTGCCGATCCGCTCGCCGCTGCATTCGCTTACGTTGGCGCCGATGTCTCCGCCGGCGTTGTTGCGATGGGTGCTGTGGTTGCACTGACTGCTGTCCTTTTGGTTTTTCAATATGGTCAACCGCGTATTTTCTTCTCAATGTCGAGGGATGGACTGTTACCGGCATACTTTGCCAAAGTTCACCCAAAGTACCAAACTCCGCACGTTACCACAATCTGGACGGGAGTCGTTGTTGCTATAATTTCTGCCGTCGCGAATATCAATGAAATTGTTGAGTTAACGAACATTGGAACACTCTTCGCCTTCATTCTCGTCTGTGCCGGCGTCATCATTCTGCGGTATAAAGACCCTGATCGTCCCAGAGCATTCCGGACACCGCTTGTTCCATACATTCCGCTTCTCGGCATTGCTTCGTGTATTTATCTAATGTTAGGTTTACCATGGGTGACCTGGTGGAGATTTGTAATCTGGCTATGCATTGGCATGGTTATTTATTTTATGTATGGATTCAGAAAAAGCAAACTCCGACAGATGTAGGATTAGATCGATCACTTTAGAAATTATTTTTGAATCTTAATCCTAAAACCAGCATCAGATGTAAAAATGTAGTAAATTGAAATACGCATACACAATTTCATGTCAAACGTAATAATGAAGGGGATTTATGACACTATCTAAATCGATACAAGACGCAATCAACACACAGATAAATGAAGAATTATACTCATCGTATCTATACCTTGCCATGGCGGCGCATTTCGATGCGGAGAATCTTTCCGGTTTTGCACATTGGATGAAAGTTCAAGCAGAAGAAGAGCGCTCACATGCGATGAAGTTTTACAGCTATATCTATGACCGGGGTGGGAATGTGGTATTTAAAGGGATTGCCCAACCGCCTGCAAAATTTAAATCGCCTATAGATGTTTTCAAACAAGTGCTCGAGCATGAATTGAAGATCACAAAGTCGATTACTAAATTGTACGAGATGGCGGTTAAAGAAAAAGATTACGCATCGCAAATTCTGCTTCAATGGTTCATTAACGAACAAGTCGAAGAAGAGAAGAACGATACCGAAATCATCAATCAATTAGAAATGCTCGGTGATTCACCCGTAAGTCTGATGATGATGGATAGAAGATTAGCGGAGCGGAAGTAAGCGGTAATATCAAAAAACATTAAAAGGGGTCTGAGTTCGGACCCCTTTTTCGTATCCTCTCCGGAAAATTATTACTATGGTGTTTGGTTCAGTTTCTTTGAAGCGATGGAATAAAACATTACCAGTCCGATACCTACGAATAAAAGAACCAATCCGAATATAGCGCCTTCATCCACATTAAATTGTACATGAAGGTAATTCCCCAATAAAATTGCGGCACCTGCCAGCACTGCCATCAGCCCCCATTTCAATGATGCCAGCGGATCGCGTTTGATTTCTCTGTGGTACATTGCTTTGATCTCCTCGCTTGTTAATCCTTTTTCAATCATCGATACACGTTCACGGTGGCGCGTTACTAGCCAGATTATAAGGACAGCTGCTGTCGACATGAACATTGTTATAGGAATTAAAACTTCTTCTGCACCCATTGTCTGTTCCTTTCAAAAAATGATAGTATTTCTTAATTCTATATCTTTTGACCTTAAAGATTAGATCAAGGTTTCACTTTCTCAAAATTATTTTGTAACATGAATCGTGAAACCCTGTTCCTGTTATCGTGGTCTAAAGAAGCAAAGAATATATGTACCTATCGGACAATGAAATCATCGAGTTAGTGCGAGGTGGAACAAGGCATCACTATGCCCGGCTCGTAGATCGTTATAAAGATAGGGCATTCACCCTGGCGCTGAAGATGCTTAGAAATCGCGAAGACGCCGAAGAAGCGGCTCAGGATGCGTTTATTCGTGCATATAACGGTTTAAACCGCTTCGAAGGGAAAGCGCGATTTAGCACCTGGTTTTATAGAATATTGTACAATGTATGCATATCCCGAATCAGGAAGCGAAAAGATGAATACGAATTGTTGGAATACGATGACGGCAATGGTTATCACGGCAATCTGCAATCTGCCGCTCCTAACTATATGCCGGATTTCGAAACGAAAGACATGATCGATTTTGTGAAGAAGACATTGAATACGCTGCCATCGAAATATCAAACAATACTTTCACTGTTTTATCTGCAGGAATTATCTCACGAAGAAATCGCAGTTGTTACCGATCTGCCAATCGGGACGATTAAAACACACCTCTTCCGCGCCCGTGCATTGATATTAGAAAGATTACAGAAAGAACTTCAAATAGAGAGAGCCGTATGAACCACCTAACCTTAGAAATGCTCCAAGAATATTTAGATGGATTGACCGATGATGAAACACGCGATAAAATCGAAATGCATATTCAGGCGTGTGCTGCTTGCAGTGATGAGATAAAATCGCTTCGCTTTATAGATTCATCTTTGAAAAATATCCAACCCAAAAAAACGACTCCTAATTTTACAATTCGTGTTATCAAACAGTTAGGGATTCGGGAATCTCCGTCAATTATCTGGTTGATTTTCAAAAACCTTGCACCGCTTCTCGGACTTGTCTTCATTGTCAGCATTGTATATGGCGTATTGAAGTTTACCGGCTCATTGGACAGTTCAGGAGTCGGTGAATCTGTTATTGCAACACAATCAGCGTACGATTCTGTCACTGACGGTATTTCGACCGGAATTTCTGCTTTCAGCGGATGGATGAAAAATGCCTTTCCATTTCTTTATACAAACAAAAATTACACCCTTACTGCTTTCATAGCAGTTCTGTTCATTATTGTTGCACTGCTGGATAAGTTTGTTTTCATGCCGATAGTAAGACGGAAGATGTAGAAGCGAATATTCACCTTCAATATAAAAAGACAAGAAACTTTCCACCGATTGAAAATCAATTTAACCTAAGCTGGTTTTGCAAATAAAACCACTTTTGCTTATTTTGCATAATCATTAGCCCTTGTTGGCTCTGAATTGCATAAGAAAACGCACAGATATTGAATTTGTCGAGTGCGGATTCCAAACACACCATCATCATCACTATTGTTCTTTGGCGCGCTATTTAACACTCTCCTCGAAATACAAGTCGAAGATTGATATAAGCATGCCCAAATTTTAATCACTAACATCACAACGACATTTATTTTATTCACAATAGGAGTATACCATGTTGCATGAACCTGCCGTAGAGCTGGGAAAAGACCATTCGATTCCCCAAAAGACAAGATTGGGGATCATAATGTTTCTCGTATATCTAATTATTTATGCCGGTTTCGTATTTATCGGAACGATTTATCCGAAAGCATTAGGCGCTAAAGTTATTGGCGCACAGAACCTCGCTTTCATATATGGAATGGGATTGATCCTCCTCGCGGCAGTAATGGGCTTAGTATATAATTACTTCTGCACAAAATTCGAGAACAAATGGAATAAGGGAGCGTAATATGATTTATGAAATTTCACCAACTGCGATTACCATATTCCTTTTCTTTGTCTTAACTGTCTTAGGTCTTTCATTCTATTTTGCCAGGAAGACAAAATCGGCGAGCGGATATTATGCCGCAGGCGGACAAATTCACTGGGCAGTGAATGGGATTGCATTCGCAGGCGATTATTTATCGGCGGCGTCGTTTCTCGGTATTTGTGGAATGATCGCATTCTTCGGTTATGACGGTTTTCTTTATTCAATCGGATATTTAGCCGGTTGGGTTGTTGCGCTTTTTCTGGTGGCAGAGCCAATGAAGCGGCTCGGTAAATATACATTTGCCGATGCACTCGATTCAAAATTCGATTCGCGCGGGATTAAATTAACTGCGGCAATCAGTACACTTGTAGTTTCAATTTTTTACTTGATTCCCCAAATGGTTGGGGCTGGCGCAATAGTTACAACACTCCTCGGTCTGCCGCATTATGTCGGAGTGCTTATGGTCGGGTCGGTTGTTATCCTCATTGTTGCAACAGCAGGCATGACATCCACAACCTATGTACAGTTTATCAAAGGTGGATTGCTCATAGTCTTTTCATCCATTCTGGTATTTTTAGTTTTGTATAAAGGTTTAGACAAATCACCCTCCGACGATTATCATAAATTTATCACTCTTGATGCAACAGTCACAGATGGGAAAGTAATGGCTGTAAGCGATGAAGAATATAAAATACTTGGTCAGTTCAATGATAAGGATCTCGTATTTGTAAAGTTAGAAAAAAACGGTGTCTTTTCGTGGTGGAAAATAAGTTCAAAGGATAGTGGACCAATTTTGGAAGAAGCGCTTTCAGTAGTAACAATGAAAGACGGAACAAAATTGTATAACGGTGAGCCGAAAGCTTCGAAGAAGTTTTATCAGGTCGGTCACATCAACAAAATATTGGTTGATGGAAAAGAGGTAGAGCGCACCGGACCGGTGGGTCCATTCGAATACATAAAAAATATCGAATCATCTGAGATAACTCGATTCACAAAGAAAGCTTTTGTTCACGATGGAGAGAAAATTACGCTCTATTATCAAAACATTACTTCCGGCGAAGATATTATGAAACCGGGATTGTATTACAAACTCGATAAAGGTTCAAATTTCTGGTCACGGCTCGATTTTATTTCTTTGATGCTTGCTCTCTTTTTGGGGACTTCAGCTTTGCCGCATATTTTAATCAGATACTATACTGTACCAAGTCAGCGTGCAGCCCGCAAATCGACGATTGTTGCAATCGTTGTGATCGGTTTCTTTTATATCCTAACTCTATACATGGGAACCGGTGCGATGATTAATGGATGCCTCGATGTGGAGAACTCTAATATGGCTGCTCCGCTACTTGCAAAAACATTCGGTATCACATTGTTTTCAATCATCTCTGCAATCGCTTTCGCAACGATTTTGGGTACTGTAAGCGGATTGATTGTTGCTGCATCAGGAGCGGTAGCACACGACCTGATGGATAAATATATGAAGATGAAGATGACTGAACATGGTAAAGTAACCGCAGGCAGATTCGCCGCTGTTGGCGTGGGCATTATTGCAATCATCCTGGGAATAATATTCGAAAAGCAAAACGTGAATTTTCTCGTCGGGTTGGCATTCGCGATTGCCGCCTCAGCGAATTTACCCGCAATTCTGATGCTGCTCTTCTGGAAGAAAACAACCTCGAAAGGAATTTCCTGGGGAATTGTTGTGGGTATGGTTGCATCGCTGGTGATAATTCTATTCTCACCCACGCTTTATGAAATCTACGGTTTGCCTCCGGACCAAGCGTGGATTCCGCTTCAGAATCCCGGCATCATTTCGATACCCCTTGGATTTATTACATTAGTTATTGTATCGTTGATGACAAAAAAGAAAACAGCATAACTAATTGCATAAACGGAATATTCATTCAAACCGTAAAGAAGGATAATACTTAATATGAAAATGAATCATACATTTTGGCTTATGTTTATACTTCTTCTGCCGTTCAGTTTGCAAGCGCAAGAAGAGAAAAAAGAATTTGGCATCAAGTTCTCAGGATTTGTTAAGAGTGATTTTTTTTACGACACCCGGCAAACGGCAAATATTCGTGAAGGACATTTCCTGCTTTACCCCGCGGGTGAAAATCTCGATGCCGATGGAAACGATATCAATGCGAAACACAACTTTAACTTCTTATCTATTCAGACACGATTAACCGGAACTATCAGCGCGCCCGATGCATTTGGTGCAAACGTTTTGGGAGTGGTTGAGGCAGATTTTTTCGGAAATGAAAACACCAGCTTCTCCGACGTGAACGGATTTCGGTTGCGCCATGCTTATGCAAAGCTTTCGTGGACAAATACAGAGTTGATGTTTGGACAATATTGGCATCCGCTCTTTATTCCGGGATGTTTTTCGGATGTTATTTCATTTAACACCGGCGCTCCATTTCAACCATTCTCCCGCAATCCGCAGATGAGGATAACTCAGAAACTCGATAACTTTAAACTCATTGGTGTTCTTTCAGCACAGCGCGATTTTACAAGTCCGGGTGGTTCTGCTTCACTTAGAAATTCCGGATTACCCGAAATACATGCGCAAGTTCAGTATGAGAATAAAAATGTTGAGACAAAGGAAGAATTTCTTGCCGGTTTAGGCGGCGGTTACAAAGTTCTTCTGCCTCTCTTGAATACGAAAAAAGGGAATAAAGAATACATTACAGATGAAACGGTCGCAAGCATATCAGCAACAGGATTTCTGAAATTGAAGTTCCAGGATTTCACTTATAAAGTACAGGGGGTATACGGTGAAAATTTATATGATATGACGATGTTAGGTGGCTATGGTGTTCAAGAGGTTATAGATACGAATAAAAATACAGTAACGTATTCACCCTTTAAAACATTTTCTATTTGGTCTGAAGTAATGACACAACTAGATGATCTCCAGTTTGGTCTATGGGGCGGATACACACAAAATTTAGGTGCTAAAAATTCTATCGCTTATTATTCCAATAAAGTTGGCGGTTCCGATGTTACCGTTCGAGGAAATGATATTAAAAGTATTTGGAGAATATCTCCAAGGGTCATATTAACCTCGGGTAAATTTAATTTTGCTTTGGAAACAGAATACACAAGTGCGGCATACGCAGTAAAAAATAGCAGTGGTGATCTTTTGAGAGATGCAAAGGGAGTCATCCTAGAAACAAAGAATCTTTCAAATCTTAGGGTTTTACTTGCGGTAATATTAAAATTCTAAATTATTCAGCAATACCTCCGATGTCGTTGGTCTCGGAGGTCGATTATATTTTATACAAATGAAAATCGGTATCATTAGCGACATACATGAAGATGTAGTTCAGTTATCGGAGGCGATTCGCCTTTTAGAACAGAACAATTGCGATGAATTGGTTTGCCTCGGCGATATAACCGGCTTCGATGTACTTTACTATCGTTATCTTTCCACGAGAAGTGCATCCCGTGCTCTTGCCATCATCCGTGAGAATTGTCGATATGTTGTAGCAGGAAATCATGACCTCTATGCAATACGAAAATTACCGAACTGCAATGGGGCATTCACATTTCCTGCCAACTGGTACTCGCTCGATTACGATGAGAGAGAACGGTTGAGCAATAAAAAAGTTTGGCTGTTTGAGCAGCAGGAACTTCCTTCACTCTTGAATACAAACGAACGCGAGTATCTTCATTCGTTGCCCGATCATATTATCTTTGAGGTTGATCAGAAACGGATCCTTTTCTCGCATTCACTTTATCCGGATTTATCCGGCACTTTGGTCTGGAGACCTCATAATGTCTGGGATTTTCGAAGGCATTTCCAATTTTTAAAGGAGCAAGGTTGTTTACTTGGATTTTCAGGGCACCTCCATCCTAACGGTATCGGGAAAGCGACTCAAAACAATTATTCTTTTTTATCGTTTGGAACTTTTAAAATTGAGAATGATTTTGTACAATACATTTGTCCGTGTACGGCAAACAGTTCAAGCAAGAATGGTTTCCTGATTTATGACACTATTCAATCAACCCTGAATGTTGTGCCGCTAAAATCGAAAAAATATAAAATCGGTTTATTTAAATGAAACGCGCTGCCATAAAAATCAACCGGAAGCATTTTTTCTTCAACATAGTTCTGCCCACAATTCTAACCATAGGGTTATTCATACTTCTCATCTTTGTTTTTATCGTTCCGTATTTCGAGCAAAATATGCTCGATGGTAAAAAAGAAATGATCCGCCAGCTTGTGGTTACAGCAATCAGCATTGCAACCAAGTATGAACAGGAAGTTGCCGCGGGAAATATTTCTATCGAAGAAGCGAAAGAAAAATCTCTCGTTCGTATCAATCATCTGCGGTATGGAGTTGATAATAAAGATTATTTTTGGATCACGGATTTACATCCCACGATGATCATGCATCCGTACCGGAGTGATCTTAATGGAACCGATCTGTCCGATTTTACCGACCCGAACGGTAAAAAATTATTCTTAGAGATTGTAAGTGTAGTTAAGCAAGATGGCGAAGGATATGTCAACTACATGTGGCAATGGATGGATGACCCGACACGTATCGTTCCCAAAATATCGTATGTAAAAGAATTCAAACCCTGGGGATGGATTGTTGGAACTGGGATTTACATCGAAGATGTTAAGATAGAAATATTAGCTATCGAAAAGCGTTTGATCGGCGTTTCGCTTGGAATATCTGCGCTTATGGCGTTGCTGTTAACATTCATCGTTCGCCAAAATCTTCGTGTCGAAATTAAACGTTCAGAAGTCGAGCGAGAACTGCATGAATCGCGAGAGAAATATAAGGTGCTGGTGGAAGCAGCAAATGAAGGCACCGGAATGATTATGGAGGGGAGATGGATCTATTCAAATAAAAAACTTCAGGAGATGATTGATTGTTCTCCGAACAATATGATCAGTGATGATCTGGATGAAATCATCCATCCGAACAGAACCGATGATCTGGTGAAGCTTAGAGAATTCCAAAAGGGTGAATCTTCATTTATGCAGATTGAAACTCAAGTGGTCACCAAATCTCAAGCTGTTGCCACAGTGCTTCTCTCTATTTCAAAAATTACGCTCTACGACAAAAAAGGTCTCATTGTTATCGTTAAGGATCTCACGGTCGATAATGAAGATGAGATCAATCAGGCGGAACGCGGAAAAGAATTATTGCGTCTGTCTGAATTGCTCTCCATCGGGTTCATCCGGTTTTTACCGGGAAGAAAAGGGAGGATTCTTGAAGCAAATAACGCTGCGGTGCAAATGCTCGGTGCAGCTTCAGAAGAAGACGTTTTGAAACTAAATTTTAGCGATCTTTTTGAAGATGGAGAAGAGAAAGAACGGTTTTTCAAGACGATCGAAGATCGAGGTATTGTTAAGGAATATCCTCTACAGATTCAAACCAGTACGATAAGCCAGCGAATCTTATCGGTTTCTGCAACGATTGTGAAAGATGAACTTGGAGTTCCAAAATACACTGAGGGAATTATTGAAGACATCACCGAACATAGAAATCGTGATAGAATCCAGAATGAGCTTCTGATCGAGATGCAGACGGCATCAATGTTTATGAATCAAAAAGTAACGAACGTTTTGAAAAAAATTGTATCGTGTGAAATGAATCATTCAATCATGGAAGCCGCAGCATTGATGACAAGTAATAAGTCGAGCGTAATTATGCTTCGCTCACATGGAGATGAATTCGTCGGAATTCTCACCGATCACGATATCCGTGAACGCGTTGTTGCAGGCGGCTTAGATCCCGGGCGTCCCGTTTACGAAATTATGAGTTCACCCATTCACTACATTGATGAAACTGCCACCCTTTCAGACGCAGTCATCAAAATGAAGCATACGAAAGTCAGCCATTTAGTCGTCAAAAACGCCAAAGAGCAAATAACAGGATTCTTAAGCAGAAATACAATTGAAGACCTTCGCCAGTTAGATCATGAGGCATTCGTTAATAACATTCATACGGCGGTTAACATCGATGAACTCAACAATCATTTTCAACGGATGATGCTCTTGGTTAACGCGCTGGTGGAGGGTGGCGCGCGTACAACAAGCATAACAAAATTAATTACCGCAGTTGCAGATGCAATTACGGAAAAGCTCGCCGACATGGTCATCGCCGAATTAGGCAAGCCACCCGTTCCGTTTGCATTCGTTGCGTTAGGGAGTGAAGGGAGATCGGAACAAACGCTTTTGACCGATCAGGATAATGCATTGATTTATAGCGATAACATTGATATCGATAGTAACATTGTTGAAAACTATTTCCACCGTTTCGGGGAAAGGATGAACTCGCTCCTTGATAAAGTGGGATACTCGTTGTGCAAGGGTGATGTTATGGCGCAAAATTCGCGATGGAACCAACCTCTATCTACCTGGAAAAAATACTTCACCGAATGGATAGTAACTCCAGAACCCAAGAACCTGCTTGATCTGAGCATCTTCTTTGATCTACGACTTGTGTATGGCGATAAGAGTATTGTTGATGATTTGAATATTCATATCAATCAAGTACTATCGCAACACCCATCATTCTTCGGTTCGTTAGCGCGCGTCTGCATGAATTATAAAATACCGCTTGGGATATTCGGGAAGATTCACACGGAATCTTCGGAAGATCATGGAAAGAGTGTGAATGTTAAAAATGCCGCAAGGGTGATCGTCAATCTCGTCAGACTCTATACCATGCACAAACAAATCGCGGAAACGAACACCATTCGGAGAATGGATTGTTTGTATGAGAAAAATATTCTCAGCCGTTCATTTTATCGCGACTTAAAATATGCTTTCGATTTTCTTATGGTGATTCAGTTCAGTAGCCAATCGCGGGCATTCAATACCGGTAAAAAAATGGATCATCATGTCGATCTCTCCGATTTAACGAGTATTGAAGTAAAGACACTTAAATCGATTTTTTCCCAGATCGCCGTTTTTCAGTCGAAGTTAAAACACGATTTTGGAATTAGCGAGTAACCTTACCCTGAACCTGCATGGCAGTAATCGCTCAAGAGAACTAATCCGCAGAGCAGAGTTCCTCGGATACGAAGGAATTATTTGCGGTGGCTCGGCTATTTACGCTGCGCTTTCACAGGTGCTGGGTAAGTGAAAGTATTCTGTGTACAATATCAATATGACAGAGGCGGTTGTGACAAACCGCCTCTTTCTTTTCTTAGGCAATTTATTGTTACAATAAATTGTGGATTGTTGTTCCCGGACTGTTAAAATCCCAGTACAAATTTAATGATGATTAACAAAGCAATTAACCCTACAACAAAGCCAACTATTCCCCAAGCTACTTGTTTACCGGATTGAATTTTTTCTTCTGACATAATATTCCTCATTTAAATAAAATAGTTATATCGATCCGAAAGCGATCTGATCGAACGATAATTGTGTATTAATTAAGAAGAGTATTAGTAGTAAGTTACAGGTCGGAAGAAGTTTGCAATGTATAAAGAAGGTGTTTCTGGTATACGGGTGTTTTTTCAGAGGGAAAATCTGTGAGTAACAAGGAAATATGCGATTCACAAACCGGACTTACAGTTATTCGATTAGGAGAGGAGATTTTTACGACCGGATCCTGATCGCTTTGTTTAGTCTTTATCCAATTCGGATTGAATGTGAATATATTCGACTGGGTGATCTGTGCTTCAGTGGGTGACTTTGGAATCGGATTATTACCGGTTTGAATTGTCGTTTCCAACACGAGGATGGAAAGGAGTACCAGCAAAAGAATACTAAGCGAAGATTGCAGTTTACTGAACTTATTTAGAATGCCATTTTTCATTTCTATACACAATTTACAATATTGCAATGCGATTTGCAAAAATAGGAGACGGGAGCTTACCGCACGCTTCTTTCCCAAATGCAGTGATTTTGAAAATAGCGCCCACTTTCAGTTGGTATGTTAATTTTGTAAATTAAAACAGAATGAACAGAATTTATGATATTGAGCCATTGCCTAATGAACTGCCAAGCTCATTTGCGGACCGGCTTGGAGTTCTATATTCTTCTCAAGCATCAGAGATGCACAGGAAAAGGTATGGACAGTTCTTTACGCCGGTTGAAATTGCCCGCTTTATGTCGAGCTTAGCCGACTGCCGGAAAGCGAGGGTCAGGGTCCTGGATCCCGGGTGCGGCACAGGCGTTCTTTCTTGCGCATTAGCGGAAGCGATGCTTGTAACAACCAACAACTTGTCGGAGATTGAACTTGTTGCCTACGAGACGGATGAGCAGCTAATTTCACTATCTCAAAAGTCATTTTCTTACCTAAAGAGTTGGTTGGGACAGCAAGGTGTAAAACTTGATTTCAATCTTGTAGTTTCCGACTTTATTCTCTCCAATTCGGACACATTGGAGAACCAAGATCGGGATGTGGAGTATTTTGATCTGGTTATCTCTAACCCCCCATACTTTAAACTTCCAAAGACAGATGGCAGGGTGAAAGCAGCCAATTCTATTGTGCACGGTCAGCCAAATATTTATGCAATTTTTCTTTTCACGGCAACTACGCTTCTTGAGCAAGATGGTCAACTGATTTTTATAACACCCCGGAGCTTTGCATCCGGTTATTACTTCAGGCTTTTCCGAGACAAGTTCTTTTCATTAGTTCAATTAGACACTGTCCATCTATTTGATTCACGGAAGGAGGCGTTCCAGAGGGATGAAGTTCTTCAGGAAAATGTTATTATCTCTGCACGGCGCATTAAGTCCAACGGCAAACGTACGAAGATCAAAGTCTCTCTATCGCACGGGATTAAAGACTTGAATCAGAGACAAACGAGAGTGTTCTACCTTGACGAGTTGCTTGATACTAACTCCTATCAGAGGATTCTCCATTTACCTGCCTCAGACGCTGAAGCAAAAGCTGTTCATCTTTTCAAATCCTGGCAAGGAAGTTTGAACGCCTATAATATTCAGATCTCTACGGGTCCGGTTGTCTCGTTCAGAGCCAAGAGATTCATTCGCTCTCAGGTAAAGGATGAACTTTCGTTAGTACCGCTCTATTGGTTACACAACGCCTCCAAGATGAAATTAACATGGCCCCTAAATAAGACCGGCAAGGGAGAGTACATCCAAGTCTGTGACCAATCTCTTTCTTTGTTGATACCAAACAAAAACTACATTTTCCTTCGCCGCTTTAGTTCCAAGGATGATAGCAGTAGACTCATCGCCACACCATATTTTGCAGACAGCGTTGATGCTGATCTCATTGGAGTAGAAAACCATCTGAACTATATCTACCGACCAAGCGGCCACCTTGATCGCAATGAGATATTGGGCTTGGCTGCATTGCTGAATAGCGCTCTCTTCGATACATATTTTCGTACGTTTAATGGTAATATAAACGTGAGTGCGACAGAGTTGAGAGAAATGCCTTTGCCTCATCTTGAAACAATCAAGCAAATTGGAGATGCAATCATTCTAAAGAACAATTACACTCAATCCGTTGTAGACGAGGTCATCGAACAGTACTTTAATATCGAAAAGGAATTATCCGCAGTATATGAATAAAATCAAAGAAGCTCAAGCAATTCTGAAAGAACTAGGACTACCTAAAGCCCAACAAAATGTCATGTTCGTACTTTCTTTCTTGCGCTTGGCGACATCACCGGTAACGCAATGCTGAAGACGGTTGCCGGATACGAAGGAATTATTTGCGGCGGCTCGGCAATATACGCTGCACTCTCGCAGGTGCTGGGTAAGTAATAACTTGGCATTTGACAATATCAGATACATTTACTAATATTACCTACCCATACAAAATGGGATAAAGATGTGGAAATCAACCTGATCAATTACCATGAGCAGACAGATTGAATATCTAAAGAAACTTTATCAGCAATCACAGAACATGACCGAGAGAAACAATGAGGCTTGCGAATCTCTTCGAACGTCATCATACTCAATTCTGTCTAGCCTTTTTGGTGAACAATCTATTTATGTACGCCAACTCGGGAAACTAATGTCTGGATATGCTGGAGCTTTCCTAACCGAAGTGCGTGCCATACTGAGAAGTGCCATTACCGACTTAGAGAATGGGGCGCTCTCCAAGTATGAGCAACATTTGTTACTCGGTACATTTGAAGATTTCTTGATTCAAGCAAAGGAACTGAACAAAGGCGGTGAGGAAGGGAAAAAACCTGCTGCTGTGTTGACTGTCGGTGTCTTTGAAGATTTCCTAAGTAGATTATGCACCGTTAGCGGGCTTACTCCGCCTGATTCTGCACAAGCCAAGATTGATCTTCTTAGGTCAAAAGGAATCATTGATACAATTCAATCTTCAAGATTAGGGACTATAAAACAGCTTCGCAACTTTGCTTTCCATGCTGATTGGAACAAGTTCACCAATGCGGACGTGGGACGCTCAATCAAGGATCTCGAAGAATTGATGTCTATTCTTATGGCTTCGTAAATGGGCGTAACATCACTTAACACGGCAACAGTACGCGGGATCTGATAGATAGAGATTAAAGTTGTTACTCACAGGTTTAGTCCATTAGAAATATTTTGTCAGAAGTAATCCCCACAACACCGCGCCAAGAATTATGCGGTAGAAGATGAACACGTACGTCGTATGCTTCTGTAGGAATTTCAGCAGGAACGAGATTGCCCAGTAGCCAACAATTCCAGAAACAACTGTGGATATGATGAGAGGTGCAATTCCCAGATCGGCAAAGTGATGGCGTGCCTGATACATTTCGTAAAAACCGCTTGCGAGTACGGCGGGAATGCTTAGCAAGAATGAAAACCGTGCGGCTGTTTCCCTTGTTAAACCAAGGAAAAGTCCTGCAGTAATTGTTGTGCCTGATCGGGACGAGCCGGGAATCAGTGCCAGTGCTTGCGCAAATCCGACGATAAGCGCATCGAACCATGTGGTTTGCCGCTCGCTGCGCAGTTTTTTGCCAACCTTCTCTGCCAGTAAAAGCAACAAAGCCAAAACAATTAAACTTGTTGCAATGGTGCTGATCTCTTTTGTAAATGTTCCCTCGATAATATCCTTGAAGGCAAGACCGATTATCACAACCGGTATTGTGCCCAAAATTATCTTCCATGCAAGTTTTGATTCATACGTCCACCTACTTGAACTCTTATTCTTCAATAGATCGGTAAAGAAACTTCGCGTCATTATTATGAGGTCTTTGAAAAAATAGATAATCACCGCCGCAACGGTTCCTAATTGCATGATGGCGATGAAGGCAGTCCAATCTTCCGGTCGTGCAGGATCGATGAGCCCGAAATATTTACCAGCCAGAGTTAAATGAGCCGTACTGCTGACGGGAAGAAACTCGGTAAGTCCCTGTATGATTCCTAATATAATTGCATAGAAAATATTCATTATTTACACTTTCAATTCTAGGGGTGTTGTGGGTTGGAACTCGCCTTCCCATCGTGCAATAACTGCACTGGCAAGACAATTTCCAACAACATTAAATGTAGCACGTCCCATATCCATTATCTCAAATCATTACGCAGTATGTACGACTTCTTTATTCAAAACTCCTTCTGATTTTGCGATACATGTTGCAACAGCCGCATCACCGGAAGTGTTAACTACAGTTCGGCACATATCGAGGAATCGATCGACTCCTAATATGAGGGCAATTCCTTCTTCGGGGATGTTCACTGCCCTTAAAACAATAATCAACATAATAATTCCAACACCCGGCACCGGCGCCGTACCGATAGATGCCAGTAAAGCCGTTAATAAAATAATTAATTGCTCTGAGAGGTGTAATTCAATACCATACACTTGGGCGATAAATACTGCCGCAACTGCCTGGTACATGGATGTACCATCCATGTTAATAGTTGCACCTAATGGAAGTACGAAGCTTGTAATCTTTTTGGGTACACCGAGGTTCACCTCACAGCATTCCATATTCACAGGTAATGTGGCTGCACTTGAGCTTGATGTAAATGCGATCAGCATGACATCCCTAATCCCTCTGAAAAATTTTATCGGATTCATCCCGGCAAAAATCTTCACCGTTAAACCGAGAACGATGAATTGATGAATAGTGAGTCCGATAATAAGCGTGAGAGCATACCAGAATAATGTTTGCAATATATCGAATCCAAACTCGCTGACTGTTGCCGCGATCAATGCAAACACACCGATCGGGGCAAGCTTCATGATTATCTCGACCATGCGAATCATCATGTCGCTGAAGCCATCGAAGAAACGGATAACCGGTTCAGATTTTTCTTTCCTGATCATCGTTAACGTAACACCGACTATTAGGGCAAAAAAAACGATTTGCAGCATTTCTGCATTTGCCATAGCGGCGATTGGATTAGTTGGCACTATGTTCACAATCGTGTTGATGACATTCAGATCAACACTTTCAGCAATTTTAGCTTGAATGTTGGGGGCGAATTCAACCAACAATTTCTCCCTCGCCTCCACCGATAATTTATCTCCGGGTCGAATAGTATTTGCAAGTGTTAGTCCAATTGTGATTGCTATCGCTATGAGGCAGAAGTAAAACAGCATCATCTTGGCGCCAATTTTACCAACTGTGCGGATGTTTCCTAAGCTTGATGCACCGACTATTAGGGAAGCAAGCACCAGCGGGATAGCGATAAATGTTAAGAGTCGGATGAATAGTGTGCCGATTGGCTTTATGTAAAGTGGGAGTGTTTTGACTTTCTCAATTTTAGTGACATCGTGAAATTCTTGGGTCGACTCTTTAGCTGGATCATCTGTTGTTTTTCGTGTGATAATAAAAACAAGTTTCGATTTTTCCGTCTTACTTAAACTCTGGAAATAATTCAAGAGTTTTAATTGATCATCTTTTCCGAAAGTTGCTATTACATTTCGATTTTGTATATCTATAACATCGATTTTATCCCACTTTTTAATCTTTTCTGATTGTTCTTTTCCATCAACTTTGAATTGAAGAATTATCTCATATTTACTCACATTTAGCAAAGCGCCAAACAGTGCACCGAGTAAAAGTCCGAGCAAGATTTTATTATGTAACTTAATATTCCAGAGCCAAGATAGTATGAATTTCATTTAGCGTCTTAATTATTTTAATCGAATTGGCATCAAGTAACTCAATAACAGTTTCATTGGTTAATAATTTATTTAGGAGAAAATAATTTTCATAGGAAATAAATCGGTACACCTGACATCGTCGAATTGAGTAATCCAAGCTCGTGCTTGAATTCTCGTGTGAGTTTTGTGGCAGACTTACCGTTTACCTATTACTAAATCACTCAATTTTTTTATTGTCGTTTTCTGAATATGAATCCGGTTCAGGTTTCGGAGGTGTTCTTAATACTTTGATAAAAAGATATAAGGTAATCGCGGTTATGGTTGACATAGTTATAACCATCATGATAATTGCGGCAGTTGACATTTTATTTCTCCTTCATAATTCGATTGGTACTGGCTTTATAGACCATGTAAGCGATTAATAAAAATGTAGCGATCAATAAGATACGTGCTCCGTTCGTGTACAGCAATTGTAATTCAAGATGTGAAATCACTGCCGGATCGGTGGCGGCAGCTATCTGTTCATGCAAACCTGCGTTAAAAAATTGTTTAATGATTGAGCCATTGTCAAGCTCCCAGCCATTTCCACTCATTAAGCTGTTTAACGCCGCAGACCAGTTCCCATTCTTTGGCGAAAATATTGAACCGATGAAGACAAAGAACAGAAACGCGGGCGTAATATATTTAATTATGAATTTGTAAATATTCGGAACTTTAATATCTGCACCGGTGGTTAATTCGTTCCAGCCGTTTTTAATCCCAAATATCCAAGAAAATAAAATAGATTCCACTAAAGCAAAGATGACCAGAGATACCGTTCCTGCCCAGTAATCGTATTCATCGAAGACACCGAAGTTGTAGAAAAAGACAGTCGGCAAACCAAGTATAAGCACGAATGTTCCGAAAGACAACGCTGATTTATTTCTCGACCATCTAAATTCATCTTGCATAAATGCCATCCAGGGGGTTCCCATGGCGAGGGAAGAAGTTATCCCGGCAAAGAATAAAAGTCCGAACCAAAATAAACCAGCGATGGCAGCAAGCATTGGTCCCCAATTCTCGAAAAGAAACGGCATCGTTTGAAATGCCATACCGAAGCCCGCGTTTTCTTTCACCCAATCCAAACCTAAATATCCTGCGGCAATCGGGATTACAATTGAACTGCCAAGAACTACTTCAACAAATTCGTTTGTCCATCCGGCAGACATCGCGTTCAATGCAATATCGTCTCTCGATTTTACGTAAGCGGCATAACAATGAATCGTACCCATGCCGACTGAGAGCGTGAAGAAAATCTGACCGGCGGCGGCTAACCATACTTTCGGATTCGATAAAGAATCGAATTGAGGATTCCAAAGAAAATCGATGCCTGCCCACGCGCTTGCATCGGGATGAGCTAAACTTGCCCCTGATGTTCCGAGCGTCAGACCACGGATCGCTAAGAAGATGCCGAACAGAATAAGAATGGGCATTCCGATTTTTGCAGTTAGTTCTATTCCGCCGCTTAATCCACGTGATAGAATCCAGGTGTTTAGCGCAAGACAAAGGACATAGAAAATAACGGCTTCGAACGGTATTCCGGTTGTTGATGTTGTGATATCAACATAATTCCTAAAAAAGTTTGCAACTTCTAACTGGTTCATTCCATCGAATGTTCTGGCAAGCGAATGAATAACATACGACATAGTCCATGATTCGATGTAACAATAGTAAGCTGCAATAGCAAGGTTAGTCCATATTCCAAATACAGCGAAATATTTCCAATAATGTTTCTTACCCATCCGTTCGAACATGAAGGGAGGAGAATGATGGCCTGCTTTTCCACCGTATCTGCCTATCGACCATTCAATCCATAACAATGGTATTCCCATCACCAAAAACGAAACGAGGTAGGGGATGATGAAAGCTCCACCTCCATTATTTACAGCTTGTACCGGGAAACGTAGGAAATTACCAAGCCCTACGGCATTCCCAGCCATAGCGAGTACAAGTCCAACTCTTGTTCCCCAACCTTCTTTTGTCGATGACATATATGATTCACCTTTTATAAGTTTGCAGGATAAATCTTTCGAAAAATTGTTCTCGAATAATAAGAAAAAATAAGGAGAAGCTCAATAGAAATATTGGTTAATCGGTAATTCATTTCTTGACTGGTGATGAATCATTTCGTATTTTAATCAAAATGAATGAATATCTCATCCGCCGCGAACATATCGATCTCTACAATCAGAGCGGGAATCGCATTCATGGGGATATTCGGTATGAACCGACCCTAAGAGAAAAGCCGGTTATTATTATATGCCATAGTTTCATGGCTTTTAAGGATTGGGGTTTCTTTCCCGTTATAGGAGAGTGGTTTGCGAAATCAGGTTTTATAGCTTTAACGTTCAACTACTCGCATGATGGAGTGGAAGGAGATAATGACCGGATAACCGACTTCGATAAATTTGAGAGGAACACATTCTCTAAAGAAGTCGAAGACACACGTGTTGTAGTTGATGCGGTCAGTGATGGAATTGTAGGCGCCGGGATTATCGACCGATCCAAGATTGTACTGCTCGGTCATTCACGCGGCGGCGCGATAGCAATTCTTCACGCTTCGATAGATGATCGGGTGAAGTCAGTAGTATCTTGGTCTCCGATAGTGTCATTCGATCGATGGACACCGCATCAGAAGGAACAGTGGAAGAAGCGCGGCTATCTTCCGCTTGCAAAGGATTCTACGGCAAGCCCGCTTCGTTTAGGAATCGATTTGCTGTATGATGTTGAGTTAAATAATGAAAAGTTAGATTTGCTGAAAGCCGCAAACCGGATAAAAATACCGTGGCTGATCCTGCACGGAAAAGCAGACGTCACCGTGCCGTGCGATGAAGCGGAGAATTTATTTAAAGCATCGAATACTGCGACGACTGATTTAGTTTTACTTGATAAAATCGGGCATCTATATAACGCTTCGACGCAATATGAAGATGATTATCAAACGTTAAATATTATTCTCGATAGAACTTTAAACTGGCTACAAACAAAAATCAAATAGGAGATATCATGATCAAAGCTGTTTCAGTTCAAGTAAAATCGGTTGCGATAGAAAATCAGAATGTTATCGTTCAGGCATTCTGGATAACAACGTTCGCTCTATTGACAGCGGTTGGTGCACAGATTGAAATTCCTCATCAACCAATACCATATACAATGCAGACGTTTTTCGTCCTACTTGCGGGTGCGATCCTCGGAAAACGAAACGGTGCAATCAGTATGGCGCTTTACCTGCTTGCAGGGATTGCAGGGTTGCCGGTATTTGCCGGATGGAGTTTTGGATTTGCAAAGATCATCGGACCCACCGGTGGTTATCTGTTGAGCTTCCCGATTGCGGCGTTTGTTGTCGGTTATCTACTTCAACAGCGGAGTAACATCGTATGGTCGTTTGTTTCGATGTTTATCGGATTGTTCGTGATTTTTAGTTTGGGTACACTTCATCTGAATCTTGTTTACTTTCACGACTGGTCTGAATCGATTGCAGGTGGTTTTCTGATCTTCTCATGGTGGGATGGAGTGAAATTGTTCGCCGCCGCGGCAATAGCGAATCAGATGAATAAACACAAGTAAGTTGAAATAGGTGCGGCTCACCTTTGTGGTGAGTCGTACCTTAGTGCTCACACAATTCTCAAATCCAAAATCCTATCGATTCTGAAATTTCTTTCAGCACCCGCTGTCTTACAGTGGGCAACGAGATAGGTTGCACGATTCTTGCCAATCTGATCTGTAAAACATTCCTTCGGTGTGATAATTCTATCCGTGATTTCTGCGTTGGTCGGTGATAGATATTTTATCCATAGATTCTTATTTGATGTCAGAGCATCGTTCACAATATCCATTCGTTTCGTTTGAAGTGAGTTTCCAAGATCCCGACGCTGAAGATCGGTTACTTGAATACAATCGTGAGCTTTAAGAATTGATGTGAAGATTGTAAATAGTTGTGCTGTTGCCATCGCATCTTCTAATGCACGGTGCATCACCGGAAATGAAATCCCTGCAACACTTGCCACATTTCCCTGCTTGTATGTTTGGAGTCCGGGAAGAAGCTGTCGGGCGATAACAAGCGCATCGACAACGATGTTCTTGACGGGTGGATATGCAATGAGCTTGAATTCATTGACGATAAATGAGAGATCGAACGGCGCATTGTATGCAACAATAATCGAATCTTCCATCATTCCCCAAAGCTTTTCCGCAACAGTTGAAAATATCGGTGCATTTAATAGCATCTGTGGAGAAATACCGTTGACCACGTAAGCGCCGCCGGAAATAGGGCGCTGTGGATCGATCAAACTTCCGAACGTTTCAATAATAGCGCCACCGCTGAGTTTTACCGCACCGATTTCGCAAACCCGGTCACCCGACTCGACTGATAGTCCGGTGGTTTCGACGTCGATTACAACATAATCGGCTTCATCAATATGGATAGAGGAAGATAATGGTTTTGATATATTAGGTTTCATGAAATTCAGCCGGTTAACTCTTGATGTTTAGAAACTCGTTCCATAGCTTGAACAACTTGGCAGTTGCGATAACGTCGCCGATGCAGTATTCGGCAATCTTATGGAAATTTCCTTCCCGATAAAGCGGACCGAGATCTAATCCTGTAATCCCTTCGCTCTTCGGACTTTTTATTCCAAACGCCTTGCAGTAGAAATCGAGATTATACTTTCTCGTTACCCCGTAGAAAGTAAGTTGCTCAAGCAAGTCACAATGTTCCTTCGCATCGTACCGGTATGGCATAAGATTTTTTGTTGGAACGACTCCCGCCAGAGCCGAACGCATCATCAGGAACGGATTATCGAAAGACCTGCCGTTGAATGTAATATATCGGTCGTAATGTTGGATCGTATCCCAGAACAGCTTCAGAATTTCTTTTTCATCTCCGGAAATAAATTCGACTTTGTTATCATCGGAGGAGAATTTCTCCTTCTTGTCGGATTGAAAGAAAACCTTTCCACCCATTGTATCTGGATTGATCATTCCTATAGCGATAATCTGAGCGGTGAGCGCACTCAGGTTCAATTTTTGTAATTCTAATTCACGCTTCTCTTCTGAGTCTGCAAATTTCAAAAGGTACTCTTGCTGAATTTCATCAAACGATTCGAGCGGTATGGCAAGAGTCTCGATATCGAACACAACAGATGACATTTCATTCCTCCATATTGATTAACGGTTCATTTTTGAAAATATTTTTTATGACTATTGAAATTATTTGCCAGCTAAATCCGCGGCGATAGAGAAATTGGGCGATTCGCTTCTGCTTCTCCTCATCATCGATTTTCTTTTTTGAATTACTGTAGCGCTGGAATATTTTAATGGCTGCATCCCGGGCGGCTTTCTTTTCTTGGTTCGATGATATATTGTCATTCAAGACCGATTCGATAACAGATGTCGTTACACCTTTGAGCCGTAGTTGCTGTTGAAGCAGTTTCCTGCCTGAGGGTTTTCGCAGTTGATTGTCATGGATGAATGCCCGTGCGAATTCCTCATCGTTCAGGAATTTTATAGAGTGAAGATAATTCACAACTGAATCGATTGTTTTCGGATGGAATTCCTTTTCGCGCAGTTTTATTCGAATTTCTTTTTCACTCCGCATCCGACGATTAAGCAAGAGTAGAGCTTTCTGTTTTGCGCGGGAATATTCTTCTGCATTAATTAGTTCATCGATTCTTTCTTTGGAGATTGTATCTCCTTTTCGCAGGCTGAATTTTATAAGGACTTCCTTATGCAGACCTAAAGCAAAATCGCCATCGAGATAAAGATTGACTCTATCGGGATGGCGCTTTTGTTGCTCGATTTTTGTAACGATCATAAAATTATTTGATCGTCCTACGGTTTTGCGGGAGGTTTCTTCACCACCTCCGGCTTTACAGATTTTGCTGGATCATCTTCAATCAATCCTAATTTCTTCCTGACTTCGAGATCGATCTGCTTTGCTATTTTATCATTTTCCTGTAGATACTTTTTGACTGCATCCCGACCCTGACCTATACGCTCACTGCCGTATGCAAACCAAGACCCGCTCTTACTAATGATGTTTCGATCAACTGCTGTGTCTATCAGATCGCCTAATTTCGATATTCCTTCATTATAAAGTATATCGAATTGAGCTTCCTTAAAGGGTGGAGCTATTTTGTTTTTTACAACCTTCACCTTTACTCGATTGCCGATAATGCCTTGTCCATCTTTTATTGCCTCAATGCGCCGAACGTCGAGACGAAGAGATGCGTAGAATTTCAATGCATTACCGCCCGTTGTGGTTTCCGGATTACCGAACATCACGCCAATTTTCTGGCGAAGTTGATTTGTAAACATTACGGAAGTTTTCGATTTACTTATAGCGGCAGTGAGCTTGCGAAGCGCCTGCGACATCAACCGTGCTTGCACACCCATCGTCGGATCGCCCATCTCACCTTCGATCTCAGATCGTGGAGTTAATGCTGCAACTGAATCAATCACAATAACATCCAATGCGCCGCTACGGACGAGTGTCTCGACAATCTCAAGCGCCTGTTCGCCGTATTCCGGTTGTGAGAACATAAGATTGTTGACATCGACACCAAGTTTTTTTGCATAATTGATATCGAGCGCGTGTTCAGTATCGATGAACGCCGCTATTCCTTGTTTGCGTTGTGCTTCGGCGATAACATGCAGGCATACAGTGGTTTTTCCGGATGCTTCGGGTCCAAAAATTTCTATGACGCGTCCGCGCGGTATTCCACCGATACCAATTGCGGCATCGAGGGAAATCGATCCTGTCGAAATGAAATCGACTTTCGCAATTGGTCCTTCACCGAGTTTCATGATCGCACCTTTACCATGCTGCTTCTCGATTTGTTCAACGGCAATATTTAACGCTTGTAAGCGCGACTCTCTATTATTTTCTTCTGGCATGAATTACTCCTTCTTATTTATCAATGTGGAAGGGACTTGATTATTCTCCCTCATTACTTATCCCTAAATTGAGTCAGTAGATCGATAATGATCGTTTTAATTTGTTCTGAATCGAACGGTTTCTCGATATATCCATCGGCGCCAAGTGTTTTAGCAATTCTCTTCGCATCAAAGTCGTCGATTGACGACATGAATACATATGGAACGGCTTTAAGACGAGGATCTTTTTTCACCTGCTCAAAAAGATCAAATCCGTTAATGTTGGGCATGCGAACATCACTCATTATCAAATCAGGGGCTTTCTTCTGAAGCGTCTTCAGGGCAACTTCGCCGCCTTCTGCCGTAATGACCTTGAACGGTCCATCCTTCAATGATAGTCGGATCACTTCCAACCAGCTTGGTTCATCGTCGATGAAGAGTACGGTTTGTAATTTTTCTTTTGGTTCTTTCATTTTATTATCTGAAATATGATTAAAGCCGGATCGTCTTGATGATCGAGTACGACGATCCCTCGGGTTTTAGAATACTTTTAAATATTAAAATTTCTTCAATAACAGCCTCGTAGCGATGAAATGTAAGATTTTCCAACATCGGAAGCAAATCAGAGAAACCCTTCGGTGTTCTTATCCGTCCCAGCGTAATATGAGGATGAAAGGGGCGATCTTCTATTCCAAAACCGAGTGAGAGCAGAGCTTTATCGAGTGTATTCTTTATTTGCAGAAGCTTTCCATCCGGATTATCACTGCCGATCCAGATTACCCTCGGATGTTTTTTATTCGGGAAGCAGCCAAGCGATTGGTAAGCAATTCCAAATGATGAACCTGTCGAAAGGGATTGCTCGCAAGTTGATAATACTTTGGGGAGGAGGGTTTCTTCAACATTACCGAGGAATTTAATAGTCGCATGAAATTTATCAATAGATTCCCATTTAACATCTGCGTGCGAATCTTTCAATTCATCTTGCAAGATTTTCATCTCTTTGCGGATATGCTCAGGAGTGTCGAACGCGATAAATGTTCGGATGGATGCCATTTGCTAAACTATTTTCAAAATTTTTCTTCGAACATAATCCATAGCGGCTTGAGTCGCCCGCTCCTTTACCCGAAGTCGTCCGTCACCGAAATTAAATTTGTGCGCGGTGGTTTCGTTTGTATCGGAGTACCCTACCCAAACAAGACCTACAGGTTTTTCCGGTGAACCACCGGCGGGACCGGCGATACCGGTAGTTGAGAGTCCTATATCGGTTCCCGCTATTTGCCTGATACCTTGCGCCATAGCCATAGCAACATCTTTACTAACAGCGCCCGATTTTTCGATCATATCCTTTGGAATATGGAGGATGTCAATTTTCGATTGATTGCTGTACGCAATCAGTCCGCGTTCGAAGTATCGTGAGCTTCCCGGAATATTCGTTAACTTATGAGAGATCATGCCGCCGGTACAAGATTCAGCGACTGCGATTTTAAGATTATGTTCGACTAAAATCTTGCCGAGAACTTCTTCAAGAGAATTATCATCGACACCGTAGATAAATTTTTCCGCTTTATTCCGGATATGCGATTCGATTTCTTGTATTCTTGCTTCGCATTCTTCTCTTTTCGAACCCAAAGCAGAAATTCTCAATCTAACTCCGGTTGGTGATGGAAGGAAGGCAAGCTTCGCGCCGCGAAGGAAATCACCAATGTTGCCTAACCGGCTTGCAAGTTCCGATTCGGGAATACCGGTTGTCATAAGAGTTCGGTGCACGATGTAACGGTCGGTTTTTTTCTGCTTGAAGAAAGGAATGATAAAATCTTCAATCATGCTTTCCATTTCGTACGGCACACCGGGCATGACGATGAAGTATCTATCGTCGCGTTCGAAGAACTCACCGGCGGCAGTTCCGTATTTGTTCGGGATTACCTTCGCCCCTTCAGGTACGAGCGTTTGATTTTCAGCCGCATCATTCCACGGGCGATTCCTTTTCTCTAAGAACTCTTCTACATACTTCCGCGCTTCATAGCTCTTTACAAGTTTCGTTTTGAAAAATTTACTGACTGCCGTTCGGGTTATGTCGTCGTGCGTCGGACCCAATCCGCCGGTAACCAGAATGATGTCCGCTTTGTGGTAGTGTTCGTTGAAAGCGTTGAGAATATCTTCTTCATCATCACCTACCGTGAGAATCTTGATCACCTGGATGCCGATTGTATTCAGCTTTGCGGCAATGAAAGAGGCATTCGAATTAACTACCTGTCCGATCAGGATTTCATCGCCGATGCTTATGATAATTGCTTTCATTCAATTGAAAATTAAGATATGCTAAAATGTTTTTCAATCCGATTCATTTGTGAACTATCTCATTAGAGAGGGGAAAAACCAGATTATTAATTGCGTTGCCAGGTTTGCATATATGCCAGCAGCTACATCATCTAACATGATGCCCCAGCCATGTTTAAGTTTTTCCATGTAGCGAGCCGGTTGCGGCTTGACGATATCGAAGATTCTAAAAAAAATAAAAGCCGTGAAAACAACGAACAATCCTTTGGGAAGAAAAAGAAGAGATATCCACATTCCTACTATCTCGTCGATAACAACTATTGAAGGATCATCACCAAATCGTTTCTCCATCCGGTTTGAAGATATTACACCAATAAAAAACATGGCAACGATTGCTACACTCAACAAGAGTGGACTTTCAAAACCGGGGATCAATAAAAACAGAATTCCAACGACACTTCCCGCTGTACCGGGGGCGACAGGGGAGTATCCGGAATAAAAACCTGTGGCAATAAATTTTGTGAGAAATGAAATTGAATTATTTTTGTTCAGATTCTGTTGATCCAAAGTATCTGTCATGTAGTTCACTAATTAGTTTTCTGTTATCAAAAAGATACATCGCACCGGTTCCGATTGTGGATATCGTTACCAGCAGCATCATCCCGAATAAAACTTGTGGATGCATAAGAGTTTCAATCAGATTTTTAAAATCGATGCGGATGATTTGAACATTGCTTCCCACATAGAGTATCAGGATATAGTAGATGACGATGAATTCGCCGAATGTTTTCGCCTGCGCAGATTTGGATGTTACTATCGGTCTATTGTACCACTCGGCGTAGCTTCTTAAACCGGTAATAAGGACATCGCGCACAACGATGATCCACACCATCCATCCGTCGATAAGATTTAAGTAAACAAAAGAAAATAATGCCGCCAGTACGAGAATTTTATCAGCCAACGGATCGAGGAATTGTCCCCAGCGCGACACGTATCCGTATCTGCGCGCAACCCATCCATCGTACCAATCGGTAAGTGCGGCAACGACATACACCACCAATGATATTTGTTTCAATAACGGAGATTCGGCAAACAATAGAATGACGAATACCGGTGTTAGCAGGATGCGGAAGATTGTCAGTGAATTTGGGATCGACATCGTCTCTCAAAGTTTTAAGTAATTTACCAAAAATTGAGTGATATGCAAATTTAATTGCAATAAAAAACCCATTCCATAACTAAATGGAATGGGTTTAAAAACAGAGCCGGTATGGATTATGCCGCTTTTAAAACCTTACCGATCTTTATACAACTCGTACATACACGCATACGCTGTGTACGGCCGTTCACCTGGGCGCGAACATTCTGAAGATTCGGCAGCCAGCGTCGCTTGGTTCTATTGTGCGCGTGGCTGATGTTATGCCCGGTAATAGGTTTTTTTCCGCAGATTTCACAAATTTTTGCCATGATGACCTCTATGTTTCTTAATTTTCAGATTTGAGTATGTCAAATATAATAAAAAGTTGAATTGTAAGCAATTCTTCAATGGAAATTGTCGTATTGATTCGTTGTTACATTGAGTCATTGAATAATTCAATTCAGCAATGATTCAATGAGAAAATTCTTCAATGGAAGAAGAATCTGGCGCCGAAACCCGCATTAGCGCTCATCTTCGTCGATGGTAAAAGATCGAGTATAGGTGCGATTTCTAAAAATAAATCAAACGGGGCATCTTCGAACATATATCCAATCCCGAAAACCATTCTCATACCGATCCGTGCGTCTTGATCGCCTTTGATTTTGATGCGTCCACCGATTCCATAATAAAGAGGAATTTCATCGTGATTATCTATTCGATGCAAAAAATGCCAGAGGTAATCGGCATGAAAGTGAAGAGACCTTTCTTCCACGAACGACCAGGCAAGTCCGGCATCTATTGCAGTCCTGGATGATAACCATCCTTTCATGCTGATGCCTGTCGGTTCACCGATGAGTATACCGATTCCAAATCCGTGATTCTGGCTGAATGTTTGTGTGCTGTTCAATCCGGTCAGTAGTATGGCAAATATAAGAATTCGGAGTGCTTTCATATCACTACGATGCCCGAAGTGCGTTGACAATATTTAAACGGGACGCGCGGATGGCGGGTATAAAACCACCTATCATTCCCATGATCACCGAGAACATCAGCGAGTTGATGACAATCGATGGTGAAAGAGAGAAACTGAAAGCAAGTTCTGCGAACGATCCGAAATTCATCATTGAAATTTTGAAGAATTGCAAAAAAGATGCAAGGATGAGTCCAACCAATCCGCCGATGAGCGACAGTAAGAGTGATTCAATAAGGAATGCCGCAAGGATATTTCGTCGGCGGAATCCGAGCGCTCTCAAGGTGCCAATCTCAACTGTGCGATTAGAGACCGCTGCAAACATCGTTATCATAGCGCCGATCATCGCTCCAAGACTGAAGATGATAGTTACTGCAATGCCGAGGATTCGTATGAACATTGCCATTACTTCCGATTGTTCCGCGTAAAAAACTTTTTCACGTTTTACATCGAGAGTTTGCAGACGTAGGTCTTTATCAAATTCCGATTTGAAGTCGTTGAAAGCATTTTGCCGCTCAAGCCTAACGAGGATAGAAGAGTATGCGCCTGTATAACCAAACGCTTGACCAAGCTGGATTCCATCGCCCCAAATTTCTGAATCGAAGCCGCTGCCGTCTGCATCGAACCGTCCTACAATTGTCCAGTTATCTCCGCCGAATTTTACTTTATCTCCGATGCCTGCTCCTTTAAATCGTTTATGGATGGATGTCCCGACGATAATTTCGCGCGAACCCCATTGGAACATTCTTCCTTCCATCAATTTTACAATCGGTCGAAGCTCAACTCCTTCAGGCGTAATTCCACGTACAGTGATATTGCCGAATCCTACTTTCGATTTATCATACTGAAGATTGATGATCGCAACTATTTCGTTTGAGATAAGCGGTTTACCAACCGCGGTCTTCGCAATGTTTGGCAACGTATTGATAACGTTCGCCTGATCGTTGACTATGATGCTTGTAATTTCTGATGTCGCCGATTTGCGCAGAATGACGATGTTATCATCCGATCCGGTCTCTACAAGTGTTTTCTGGATACCATATGCCATCATTAGAACGGCAGAGAAGACGAACACAACAAGCGCAACGCCGGTAATTGTAAGCGCCGTAGTGAGACGCCGTGTCCAGAGATTTCGAATCGTATATTTCAGAGGAATTTTCATATCAGGTATTATCCTATTTGCCTGAGTCCATCGACGATTGTAGTATTTAGCGCGCGTTGAATCGGAAATATAGAAGCAAGAATTCCAACTAAGAGTGCCGACGAGCTGGCGAGTACCAATGTTATTGTTTCAAGATTGAATATAGGGAACCATCCTTTCGGAAGCGCCGCCTCAAAACCGGCGACCATCGGGTATGAGAGTGCGATACCCACTGCACCACCGAGGACAGCGATAGCAAGCGATTCGCCGCCAATCAAACCGATCAGATGTAAGGAGGAGAAGCCGAGTGTTTTCAAAACGGAATATTCACGGATTCTTTCTCTTGCCGCCATGATCATCGTGTTTCCAAGAACGAGCATGATGATACCGATGATTACAAATGACATCACGTTCATTGCAGTTATAATCGCACTGACTGTAGCCATGAAATCCTGCTGGAATGCACGCTCGGTTTCGGACTTGGTTTCTGCGGGTGAATTTTTGAAAAATTGATCCACCTGAGCAGATATCGCCGCAGATTTACCAGGGTCTTTGATCTCAACGATATACCAACCAACATTGCCTGCGCGTGTTGGAAAATCGATTCGAACTTTCTCATCGAGATACTGCCATTGCATAAGCATGTTGGACGGATCAGTAGTTTTGTCACGGGGTTTATAGATGCCTCTCACTGTAAAATTCCATTGACCGGGATAAATGTCGCCTTCAATCGGCATAACATCACCGAGTTTCAGATTGAAACGGTCAGCAAGCTGTTGTCCGATGATACATCCGCTTCGGTCTTTCTTGAATGCATCAAGCTGATCTTTCGGAACGAGCAATTCGGGATAGACGTCGAAAAATGTTTCAGCGTCAACCGCTAATCGTGCGAAGAATTGATTTTTGTCGATGTAAACACCGCCGAACCAGTTAGCATAAGTCACGCGCTCGACGCCGTCTACATTTGCGATGCGATCGCGATATGCGAGCGGCAGAGGAAAAATAAAAGATACGGAGTGCCGTGTTATTAGTCGGTTTGCCGAGGATCCTTCCACGCCGGCATACCATGCGGTGACAACAGTCCGAAGTAATCCGAAAGCGACAACGGCAATTGCGATTCCAATGATGGTGAGCATCGTGCGGAGTTTATGCCGCAGCATATTTTTATAGATGAGCTTTAATACTCGCATAACGTCTCCTTAAGTTAGCTCACCTTTATCCAGATGACGGATCGAGTGCGCTTTCTCAGCGGCTCGAGGATCATGTGTGACCATAATAATCGTTTTCTTGAATTCATTATTGAGCCGTTCAAGGAGATTTAAAATTTCCAGCGCCGATGATTTATCGAGATCGCCGGTCGGTTCATCTGCTATCAAAATTGTAGGATCGGTGACGATCGCTCGTGCGATTGCGACACGCTGTTCCTGACCGCCGGAAAGTTGTTTCGGGTAATGGCTCATTCTATCCTCAAGTCCTACAATCTTCAAAGCAAATTCAACATGTTCGCGGCGTTCCTTTTTTGAAAGCTTGGAAAGGAGGAGCGGCAACTCGACATTTTCAAATGCAGTCAAAACAGGAAGAAGATTATAGAATTGGAAAACGAATCCAACATTGCGCGCGCGCCATTTAGCTAACTGGGATTCATTCAGTCGTGTGACATCGGTGTCGGATACCATTATCGCACCCTGTGTGGGCCTATCTATACCGGCAATCAGATTAAGTAGTGTTGTTTTACCGGATCCAGAAGGTCCCATCAAGCCAACGAACTCACCTTCAGGTACATCAAACGATATATTATTCAGGACAGGAATTTCTAACGAGTCACGCCAGTATGATTTCGATATATTTTGTACTGATACAAGAGACATAAAGATTCCAATGATTTATTTTTCTAATATTATTTTGTTGCTGGTAATTGTGCTAACACGCTCTTTATTGTTTTAGTTTCACGCTTGAGCCGGATTGTAATGTATGAGATGGGCTCAACACTACCCGGTCGCCTGTAGATAAACCGGATTTAATTTCAACCAATCTTCCCAGTGACCTGCCGATTATTACAGATGTCTCTATTACGATCCGGTCTTTCAATACGAAGACCACCTGTTCATTTTTCCTTTTCGTAATTGTTGAGGAATCGACAGCGAGTATTGGTTGGATATCGATACTGTCGGAGGATTTTTTGGCGAGAAAACGGACCTTCGCGCTCATCTCAGGCAGTACACGTTTATCTATTTCAAGGAATCGAATCTTTGTCATCACGGTTGCCTTTGCACGATCGGCTGTTGGAACGATCTTGTCGACTACACCGCGATAGCGTTTATCAGGATATGCATCCAAACTGATTTCGCACGGCAGATCGACGGAAATTCGTTCGATGTTCGATTCAGAAACATCCGCTTCAACTTCCAGCGAGGTCATATCAGCCATGGTTACAACAGCCACGCGAGAACTCGCACCGGCTGCAAATGGCGTAACGACTTCACCGATGTCTGCGTTCTTAGTCAAAATGGTTCCATCGAACGGTGCGCGGATGAGTGTGTTTTCTAATTGAACTTCTGCGGCTCGCACTGACGCCTCGCGCGATGCGATTGTTGCGGCAACTCTGTCATATCGGGCTTTGGCGGCATCAAATTCTGCTTGTGAAATAAGTTGTCGCTCGATCATTTTTTTCGCACGCTCGAGTGTTTGTTCTGTGTCGAACTTGTCGGCTTTTGTTGCCAATAAATCTGCCTTCGTTTGCGCAAGAGTCGCCTCCATATCGGCGCTTTCAATACGCGCTATTATTTGTCCCTTCTTTACTTGATCACCTTCTTTAAAACCCAGATATACAAGCCTGCCTGTTGCTTTGGATGCCACCGATGCTTTCCGCTGGGCGACAACATAACCACTCGCCGTTAAAAGTGCATCTGCCTGAGCCGGTGAAATGAGGGAGACGTTCGATACTTCAACGATCTCGTCCGATGTAACGAGATTTGCAATGGTAAAATATAATCCGACGCCAATAAATATCGCACCGGCAATGTAAAGGACATATGATAAATGCGGCTTGGACGGCGGATGCTCGGGTGAACCATGCTGACGATTAATTGTTAATTTCGATAAATCAAGCTGATTATCTGACATTACATTTTCGATGAATAGAAGATAAGATGAATAATTTGGATAAAGATAAATAAATATCGGTAGGTTTCCAAATCAGATCCGGACGAATTTGGTATACTAACTGGTTAATAAACATTCTGTCGACAAACGCCCGATTATTTTACCTTAAATTTTGTTTTCCAATATGTCGTAGCAGTTTATTTTCGCGAAGGGTATCGCTATTGAATCGAAAATAAAACTCATTAAAAAATTTGTAATCTTGTTCGATTTGTTCAGTTGTAGATTGGTTAATCTTGTTAATGTAATTGTCTAAGAATGAAGTAAGACGAACAAATTTTACCTCAGGATATTGTGAAAGTTCGGACATAATAGCATCGTCGTAGATAATAATTCTTGCAAATATTGAATCGAATAAGATAATATCCAACTGGAATGGTTTTTTCATTGGAAGTCTGCTTGCCGGTCCGATGAAAAAATGAACTCTTTTTTCCTGTAAGTAAGTTAAAGTTGCTGATTTTTCATGCCCCGGTCTTCCGCGCACTGAAACCGATTGATGTGCTAAACCTGGATCGGTTAAGCCTGCTTGAGATTCTATGGCATATGGGGGATCAGCATAATATATCAACCGGAGTTGAGTGCCCCAAAATGCAACTCTAACTGGCAGGTTATGAAAACATTTATGTAGTGTTGCTCCTAATTTTTTTATTTTATCGAGTTCCTTAATTGAATAGAATCTAATCTCGTCTACCACATAACCGACATTGATTTCTTTTTCATATATGTCGTTCCGAAAGATAGTCGTGAGTATTGTCAAAACGGAAAGCAAAAGTATAGTACGATTGCTTGTCAATTTGTTTATAAGTTGTTCCAATATGAAATATATCAAAGGGGTAATCGGTATGAAGAAACGAGCGTGCATGAAATCCCCACCGATTCGGATAATAAATACTGTATAAATAAAAACAAAAAGAATAGCAAGAAATACCGGTTGTGGGTTTCCAGAAAGATTTTGTATTTGTTTCCTGATTGAAGTGATAGATTGATCCCGCAGCAAGTTTTTAATACCGCGCCACACTAATATAATACCAAGAATAAACAATAATATTATTGAATAATATACCTGAAGATAGAGATAAACATAACTTAATCCTTGACTGTAATAAGGAAGATCAATCGACTTTGCATAAAATGTATTTGGGAAGAAATATCCGTAGTAATTATATCTCCATATCCAATAAGGTAAAAGAATCGCTGCCAAGGGAAGAAGAAAATATAAGGTTGCTTTGATCTGATTTTTTCGGGTTATCAGGAGATATAAAACAGATACAGCGATAAATAGTACGCCATCGGGGCGAGTGAGTGTTGCAAGGACTAAAATAATTCCTGCGCCGATTAACATGCGGATCGATTTACCAAGAAGTAAAGTTGCAAATCCGGCTGAGACTAAAAATGTGAACATCGATGTTTCGAGTCCGCTTGTCGCGTATCCGCTAAAATCTCTATGTACACAAAGTATCAAAGCTGTAAGCGGCATAAAGATGTACCGCTCTTTCACAGATGTCTGATGTCTCCAGCTTAAGAAAATAAAAAGAATGAGATTGCATGTGTAGAAAAATATTCCTAATGAGATTGAAAATGTAACGGGATCGATATTCATTTTCATACCGAGTGCCATTATTATCGTCCACAGGAAATTTGTATATCCTTCTACCCGTTCGCCGGCGTTGTAAACAAGTCCGAATCCGTTTACAAGATTTTTTGCATAACGAAAGGAGATGAAAGCGTCATCATTCACGAATGATAGCGATGAAGCATGAATGATTCCTACTAGAATTGCTAAAAGAGATAATATCCAAAATATTATAACTTTCATCCCGCCGGTCTTATTTGTAATCTGTGCAATCATTTCGTTTTCAAGATAAAATATTTAGATCAATATTCAAAAACCATCCCGCTTGAAAGTAAACGATAGTTTTTGCTTATTGTAATCATATGATTGTACTCGGGATAGAAACGTCTTGTGATGAAACTTCGGCAGCAGTGATCGATGATGGTAAAATTCTCTCGAATATTATCTCTTCGCAATTGGTGCATCAGCAATATGGCGGGATTGTGCCTGAACTGGCTTCCCGCGCTCACCAGAGATTGATCGTCCCTGTGGTGAGCCATGCATTTCATGTCGCAGGAATCGATCCCCAAAAAATTAACGGTGTAGCGGTTACGCACGGACCCGGATTAATGGGCGCTCTTCTGGTAGGATTAAGTTTTGCAAAAGCGCTTTCTTATGGATTGAATATTTCGCTGATAGGAATAAATCATATGGAGGCGCACATGTATTCAAATTTTATCCATGATCCCAAACCTGAATATCCTTTTCTTTGCCTGATAGTTTCCGGCGGGCATACACAGCTTGTCATTGTTCGGGAGCCATTGCATCATGAACTTCTTGGCGAGACGCTTGATGATGCCGCAGGCGAAGCGTATGACAAGGTTGGAAAAATGTTAGGACTCGGATTTCCAGGTGGACCAATCATCGATAAACTTGCGAAAGAAGGAAACCCGAATTTTATCAAATTCCCCAGAACTTACCTCGATGCCGAGAGTTATGATTTCAGTTTCAGCGGAATCAAAACTTCCGTGCTGTATTGGTTGAGGAAAAACGAATTACTTGCGACTGACCAGCGCTCACCTCTCTCAGCGCAGGAAGGATCTCCAACATGTAAACTGCTCAAAGATATCTGCGCGAGTTTCCAGGCAGCAGTGATCGACGTATTGGTGGGAAAAACAGTTCGAGTTGTGAAGAACTATAATATCAAAAATGTTGCTATAGCCGGAGGTGTGTCGGCTAACTCGGAACTTCGCCGAAGATTGCAGCAATCTGCTGAAGAACATAACTTCAAGTTGTTCATTCCGGAGTTTGAGTACTGCACCGATAACGGCGCAATGATTGCCCAACTCGGCTGGATGAAATTAAAAGCCGGCATAACATCCGATTCGGCGCTTAATGCTGTCGCAAATCTAAGTTTGAGTTCACATCCATAATTTATACTCACCACGGGCCCGGAATATCATGACGATATCCAACATAAAGAAAAATGAGACTTTAATCGCAAGCTTATTCATAGCGGCTGTCGTTCTTACTGCATTCTGGAAATTGGCTCTGATGAAGGGACTCATTATCACGGACGATATATTTGCCAGCGATATTATGAATGAAGGTTTTCCGTACCGTTTTTCATTGAGCGACGCGCTGAAATCCAACCATTTACCGATGTGGGTGCGCGAAATCTATGGGGGTTTCCCATTGCTCGCGCGTGCTGAGGCAGGGATTTGCTATCCGCTGAATATAATATTATTCGGTTTACTCTCACCATACTCAGCGCTCAATATCGTTATCCTACTGACTATTGTAACTGCCGGTATAGGAATGTATCTGTATGTTCGCGAAGTTGGAGGGAATTTTATTTCTGGCATTATGGGGGGGATCGCGTTCAGCTTCAGTGGTTATCTTCTCTCGCACCTCAAGCATCTCAGTAACGTTAATGCGGCATGCTGGCTGCCGCTTGGATTATTTTTGATTGAACGATCGATCAAGCGTAATGACTTCCGATATTTACTTTGGTTCGGACTTCTCTTCGGGATGCAGCATCTTTCCGGGCATACACAGGTCGCTTATTATTCCGGCGTGATTTATATTTTTTATTTTTTGTTTAGATATCATCGCCACCAGAATGATAATGATAAACATAAGATCAAGTTCCTTAATTCTATTACGAGAATTTTGAAAAGTAAAATCAGCTTAGCTTTTGCAGGTATGCTGTTGTTAGGTTCGCTCCTCGGTGCAATCCAGCTTATTCCTACATATGAACTCGTTTCTCTTTCTCAGCGATCAGGCGGTGTTACTTTTGAGTATGCTTCACGGTATGCATATGACCCGGCAAACTTTTGGACGTTCTTCTATCCTTACATAAACGGTGATGTCGGAAATGCAACGTACACAGGCAATAGTATCTTCTGGGAAGATTATGGTTATGTCGGAGTCACTGTGTTTCTACTCGCATTGTACGGAAGCGTCCGTCTGTGGAAAAATTGGTATGTGAAGTTTTTCTCCATCGCTGCAATTTTCTCTTACATTCTTGTTCTCGGTTCTCATACGCCGGTATATGAGTTAGCATTCAATTACTTTCCCGGTATGAAGTATTTCCGTTTTCCAACGAGGTTCCTTCTTATTACGGATTTCTCATTGGTTCTTCTTGCTTCATTAAGTTTTACGCAGATCGTTAAACGTTTCCAACACGATGGATCATCATCGAAGGGAAATATCCAAACAAACACAGTAATACCTTTTCACCCTGTACAGGTTATCGGACTTTTATTGGTGATAATAGACCTTTTCTATTTTCAACTTAGGCAGAATCCAATCGTAGATGCGGATAAATGGATCACGCCGCCGAAATCGGTCGAGTTTATGAAAAAAGATCCCGGAGTTCATCGGTTGTTTTGTGTCGGAGGGAATCAATCACACACACTTACATATCAGATTGCGAAAGGATGGGAGGGCGATCTCCAGCCGTATATCAACCAGAGAGAATTCATCCAGCCGAGCAGTAATGTTTTGTATAACATCTCGACTCCGAACGGCTACGCTAACCTGACACCGAATTACCTTGTCGATATTTGGGGTGATCAGAACCGTGCAGGTGTTATTATGCAGACAGCGACAATCAAAGGGGATACATTCATGCCGTCGCCGGTTTTCTGGAAATTGATGAACATGCACAACGTGAAATATTTATCATCGTTGTGGGAGATAGCCCCGAGTCCGAATCTGAAAAATATCGGAATGTTCGGTGATGCGTTTTTCTATGAGAATACAGACTATCTGCCGCGAGCGTATTTAGTCGGCGGGATCCAACATGTTGCAGATATTCAAGAAGGAATCAGGCAAATATTTTCACCTGCATTCGACCCGAAGCGGAAGGTAATCTTACTTGAAAATGTTCCCGGTTTCCGGCAGTCCGATTCAGTTACCGGATCCGCGAAATTGACAAATTATGAAACTAACCGCGCTGTTTTTGAAGTAGAGACAAACAAGAACGCGATGCTCGTCTTTTCAGATACTTATTATCCCGGCTGGCGGGCGGAGATCGATGGGAAAGAAACAACAATCTATCAAGCGAATATTACTTATCGAGCTGTGGTCGTTCCGGCAGGAAGTCATCTGGTAAAATTTGAATTCTCACCCGATACCGTCACAGCAGGATTTTGGCTGTCAACTGTTAGCGCTTTTATTTTTGTTGGATTATTTGTAGGTTCTTACGTATATAAAAGGAAAAGAGCCGAATAGTAAATTCAAAAAATAGATTTCTATGAAACGTCGTCCGCTGATTTTAATATTAACCGCACTCGCTGTATTATTTGCGATCATCTTTCTGATCTTTTGGATGCCTAATACTTTCACGGGTGATAAAATCGTCATCGTGTCGAAAGGACAAAACTTTCAGCAGGTAACCGATTCACTTCAGCAAGCAGGTGTATTGCGGAGCCGGCTGCTTTTTGAGATAGCGGGTAGGATTCTCGGCTCAACCACAAAATTACAAATCGGTAAGTACCGGTTTAAAAGCGGTGTATCCAATCTTTCTATAATCGATAATATCCGATACGGTAAGACTGTTGAAACCATTACGGTAACTATCAGAGAAGGATTAAGGGCAACGACTCTAGCGAGAATTTTTGAAAAAGAATTGGGAATCGATTCCGCGCGTTTCATGGATCTGGTGAACGATTCAGGTTTCGCGCACAGGCTTGGCGTGCCGAGCGATAATCTTATGGGTTATCTCATGCCGAATACATATAAATTTTACTGGCAGACAGACGAGGATGAGATCATAAAAGAGCTTGTTAAAGAGTTTTGGACTGAGTTCGATGACAAGATGATTTCGCAGGCAAAAAGACGTGGGGTGACGATCAATCAGATATTGACGATGGCTTCTATCATTGAACTGGAAACCGCTATCGACACAGAACGTGCAGTGGTTGCGGGAGTTTACTACAACCGGTTACAGCGCAGGATGCGCCTTCAAGCCGATCCCACAATTCAGTTCATACTTTCAGGTGAGCCGCGGCGATTGCACTACAGCGATCTGCGGGTAGAGTCGGCATACAACACGTATAAAAATTATGGTTTGCCGCCGGGTCCGATAAACAATCCGGGGAAAGCATCGATACTTGCCGCACTCTATCCTTCACGCCACAAATATTTGTACTTCGTTGCATCTGGTGAAGGTGGACATATTTTTACAAAAGATTTCGAATCGCACAAGCGCGCCATCCAGCAGTATAAGAAAACGAGGGAGGAACAAAAAGCCATGCGGGAATCAGGTGGGTAGCTTATGGGATAGAAAATTTTATTAATTGATGTTACGCATAACTCATTTTTCTTCTGATTATGATCACGACACAAAGTCCCGTAGGTCACAAAGTGATGGAGACTGTGTAAAAAGTTTATTTTCATATGTGATTAGACTTTATCATTCTA